>JAXHMX010000001.1:0-415000 GCA_034521145.1 Fidelibacterota bacterium
TTGTATAGCGAACTGTCGTGCCGCTTACATTATAGGCAATGTACAGTCCATAAGTCCCTGAGGCCGCCTCCGGATCGGAGTAATAGAAATAGAGTTGCGCCTGGCCCAAGGGAACGCTTGTAATATGTGAAGCCCTCACAGTTAGATTAAGGAAAGATACCGATCCACCTTCACCAATGCCGCCAATATTCTGAATAGCGGACTGCAATAGCATAAGGTTCTCAATAAGGCTCTTGTTGTTCGAAAGGATAGCCTCATCGGCAAACTGCTGTTTGATACGAAGCTTCCCTTCTGTATCGACTTCAAGAAAATCAGTATGAAGTTTTGGAGCAACCTTGTTACCGGTTTCTGATTTCATACCGGTACCCGGTGTCGCTGACGCTTTACCGTCCACCGTGGAAGAAAGAGCGTTTAAGGCTGCTACTGTTGCCTTGTCTTGGAGGGCAGACTCAAGCGCTGTCAAGTTTTCAACTGTATCTGCTGGCAGATTGCCTACTTTTGACTTTTCAGTGGAAGTAAGATGTACCCCGGCCTCAGAAAGATGGGCCAGCACGTCATCGCCGTAGAACATGATGTTCGTCATTTCATCCTGGGCTGTGAGATTGCTCCCAACGTAGACCGTCCCTTTGAAGCTTTCTGTCACATCGAAGTAATACGTTCCATCATTGTTGTCATGGATCTGTATTTGATCGCCTTCCGGAGAAGTGCTTGCAATAAACACATCGGTTGAGGCATCTTTGATCTTGACCGCTACGCCCAGAAGAAGATCATTATTTGTTTGGCCGAAAATTGATATTGAATTGCGCATATTATTATCCTCCGTGAGATATTACGCGGTTAAATTGAAAGCAAGAGAGCATATTATCAATAGTGGGTATTTTCCCTAAAGGCTTCTCGGAACGCATTTCCAGAATAAGGCCGTCCTTATATACTTCATCAGAAGGATCCACCACTTCCAGAAGGACCATAAACGCCACTTGGGGGACATCAATATGAGGCACGAACTTTACGACTGCCGTTCTATTGTATATTTCCATCAGCCAGTTGATTATATCGTTACCCACTTTTGCAAACTCAAATTTCGGTTCATATCGCCATTGCCGTTTGTCACTCATAACAAGTTCACCGTCTATATTCTCATACGCCTCCGTTATGGGCGTAAACGGGTTCTCACGACCGTCCATGATCGGCCTGGGAAGTTCAATGACTGTTTTGTTATAAACAATAGCCGGTACTCCGGATCCTCTATACATTAGGCACCTCCGTTGTGAATTCAGCTGTGCTCTCAGCGTGATTGAAGCTTGTCTTAATAACGGTTCCGTACCCAGTTCCATCCATGAGAACATTCCTCATAAGTCTCAAAGAACCCGGCGGGTTCAGCACCTTCCACTCATAAACGGTTTTCCGGCCTTTGAACTTTTCCTTAAACTCCCTTTCGATATTGGACCATTCGTTGTCACGGAGCATAATTCCGTAACTGCTTGGATTCTTATCCTCGTTTTCGACATATCGTTGTACCGAGACTGAAAGCTCTTCCTGGTTGCTTGTCCTCTTTCTGAGTTTTAACACTTTCTTTCTGTCTATTGTGACTGTCTTAAATGGTGCGTTCCGGAATTGCAGATGTATCGTATTATCCGGATCGATATACAAGTACCGGTCAGTGATTACTGCCAAGTCCTTCAGTATCTCCATAATTGAGCGGTTGCGGTAATGTGCCTTATAGTAGAAATCCCCCGACGTTTCAATGCTAAGCAGCATGTCCCTTCCGAAAATGTCGTTATAGGTTTTATAGGCCTTTACAAGAGCATAGGAGTTGAACATGTCAGTATCAACAATTCCATAAACCTTGTGAAGATTATATCCCATTTCCTTTAGCAGAGAGGTTAATAACCCATTGCTTACATTTCCATATTGAATTTGGTTGAGACTGTCTCCATATTTATTGTTCAATTGTTGAATGATTTCGTCTTTGTTGTCACCGAACCATGTAATGCGCTCAAGATGAGTAATGCCGCCATATTCGCAGCGATAGATATCATAATAAGCCCCGAGGCCGGGTATTTTTACATCAAATGGCGGAATATCGATATTTGTGCTTAACCAGGAACCCCTCTTGATTGTAGTGAGTCCTATATTTACATCTTTGACAGGCACCTGGAACTTCAGCGATCCCCATTTGCCTTTTTCGGCCAAGGTTTTTATGACAAACCCTGAATTTATCTTAACCAGGTAAAGGATACCGTTTTCACCCCTGAAATGCATTGAGTCTTCCATCAGGCGCAATCGACCGCGTACGATGTCAGAAAGGATATTACCAAAATATCTTTTCTTGTCTGTTTGCAAGGGGTCAGGGATGGCGGTCGCATCTGTTCTGAAAGTCGCCACGGTCTCCCGGCTTGCTTGTGTGGCCAGGTCTTTCACAATATTGCGTACAGACTTATACCCGGCGGTGTCATAATCAATGGCTTTCTCTTCGTTTTTAGTATCCTCGTTTATTACAACTTCGCTTCCTGCACTTATGTCCTTAAGCTTCAATGAATATGGGTAAACAGTGACTTCCACAGGATTAGCAAGCTCGTTGTCAATGTCATCGATATACCCATTGAGCAAAATATCACCGGCATCATCCGTAATCATAACGGAATCATCAACACTGACACCGATCCCGCTTTTATTAATACGAAAACTGACAGGCTCTACTTCAAAATCAAAATACCCCTCCCCTTTAAATGCCATTGCAATATCCGGAAAGGAATCCCGGGGGATCCGCCAGTTCACAAGCTGATTGTTGATGTATATTCTTAGGCTCAAAACTTGCCTCTCAGAGCCCGTTTAACGGCCTTTCCGGTCTCGCCGGGTATTTGATCGCCTATTGCAAAGATTGCGCTCCTGACCTGCCGCAGCTCCTCACGTAGCCCAGAATTATCAATGTTCACCTTTGCCATAATGCCGGGTATGATATCGCGCTCCATATATTTGTTGAAATTCTTCTCCGGCATAACGATTTCCGTCCCTGAACGGCTTAAAGCCTCACCGGCCAATAAAAGGGTGGGCTTGTTGATAATCGCTCCCTCTGCGGCGGCCATAACCCTCTGTCCGGTAATTTTAGATTTCCTGATAGCTGAAAATACTGACGCCAGGACCAATGCAATCGCAGCTATGTTTGCCGGAAATGGCAAACCCGATGCGGATTCAGTACCTTTCATACCGGCATTCGTGGCTGCGGCGGCTCCTTCCTTGACCTGCCGGTTCATCTCTTTTTGATGAGACCCCTCTTTTAATATGTCAAGTTTTACAGCACTGAGCCGAACAATGCTTTCCTCAAGGTTCATCATTGCCCGATCAATCCCGATTCTCTCCAACCAATATCGGATGAACTTTTCTTTTATGTTAGTGAACATGTCTTCATACAGTCTTTCAAGTCCGCCGCTGGCTATATTGTCTGCCAGGCGCTCGCGGTATAGCTCTTCCTGCTTCTGTTGGTATTTTCGTTCTTCTTCCTCAAGGTTCCATAGTTTGATCCTGAAATTGTATAACTCCAGTTCGAGTTTTTTCTTCTCTTCCGTACCGTCCTTGGCGGCATTCACTTCTTCCTGTATGCGCTGTATTTGATTTTTGATGTATTCTTTGCTCTCGCTGTCAATGTCCGCCTGAAGCAACCTGTATTTTTTTGCCGCCTCCTGTCTTGCCATTTCATTGTCCGCCCGAATTTCTGCAATCTCCTTTTCTAATGCGATTGCCTCTTTCTTCCCTCCAGGGTGCTTCTGTCAATTTCGTTGAGGTGGGCCTGCATTACAGCAATCTTCTGATCATCGCTTAGGTTCTTTTGTCGGAGCTCTGACAATTCTTTTTCCAGTTTTGTCTTTTCCTCTTATAGCCTTATTTATATTTTGATCATACTCTAGGATTGTCTCTTTATATTCAACACTTTCCTTCTCATCTTCAGTTGCATTCTTGATAAATTCTGCTTTTCTTTTTTCCCAAGCCGCAATTTGTTCTTCTACTGATAGTTGTGCGGTTTGATACTCAAATAAGCGTTTATTAAAGCGTTCTTCTTTTTTAGATTGGATTCCAACTTTCTTCAGTATTGCCTTGATCTGATTCTCTGCGCTCTTTGTTTTCTACTCTTTTTCTTGCTCAATAAGGTCTTTGTTGGAATCAATGGCTTTTTCATAATATTTTTGAATGCTTTTGGAAGATTAACTTTTTCATCTCTAGCGTCAGGATTCATTTCCTTAAAGTCTTTTTTAATCCTGTTAAGTTCGGCCCTCAGTTTCTGCGTATTTGACATTATGAAGTCCATTAATCATAAGCGAATCCGATTCCCATATAAGCTCTTATGAAGTTCTTTTATTCTTTCTTCAGTTCTGCTTGTATTTTCATTTTCTTTCTCTAATTGAAGCAATGCGATGTTCTGTGATTTTTATCAGATCTGCGCTTTTATCAAGTTGTGATTCCAGGGCGTCAATATTTACTGATTTATTTATCTCTTCAAGAGATTTCGCGAATTCCTTATTCGACTCTGTCGCTCCTTCGGTTTTGCGCTTGTGTTTGCCGATCACAAATGACAGGGCCTGTACAACGGCAATTGCGGTTGTTATTGCAAACACTATCCCCATTGGTCCCACTAGCTGTTTCCCTAATGCTTTCATAGCATTTTTCATATTACCTGTTTCTTTCTGCAGGTAGGCCATATTATTGACTAATGGAGTAATGTTATTTGATACGGCCATGATACCCATACGGGCATTTTGGAAGAAATAGGGTGTGTCAGAGATTATCCAGTTTAACCCAGTGACTGCAGTTGTAGCTTGTGCGGATCCGGCGGCCATCATTTTTCCGGATTGCTTTGACATTTTACCTGCCTGGTTAAACGACTGTCCGATATTCTCGGCTTTTTCGCTTGTGTGAACAAGGCGTTCATCAAGTTCATTCAATGATTTCTTGATGTTGCTGGCATCACCGCGAAATTCGAACAGTACTCTGCTGTTACTCATTTTCCATCCTCATTAACAACCAGGTCAATGCCTGGGTAATTGTCACTTTGTCCATGATCTCAAGACCCTTGATAATATCTCCGTCCGATAGTCCCACAATCAGCCTGTCATAGATTTGACCCGGCTCTGCTTCCTTTTCAAGTTCGGCGAATGGTCCGTCAGATTCCCGTTCAGGAAACTGGTCAACAAGCTGTTTAACTTTGAGATCCATTCGCCGTTTAATGACAAAAAATCTGAGATAATCTCCTCTAATTGAGAGTTTGTAATTTCTTCAATATCAATGGATTCAATATCCCCTCTTAGAATCACTCCAAGAAGATCATCAACAATTTCTTCCTCAAAAAGATAGTCGATTATTTTGCGGAAACTGTCCAGTTCCTCAAAGTTCAGTTCTCTCCCTTTAAACAGTTGCAGAAGCTTTTTATCTTGACCCAAGGTCATCTCGCCCATAGTAAACTTCTTTCCCTGGATCGTATATTTTTTCTCCTTCATCGCATCTCCTAATTATCAATTATTATTACGTGCCCTGTTACGTCAATAGTCTCACCTATGAAAACCTGTCCGTCTGCCGGGTAAGTGATCACCGGATAGAACTGATCAAAATCTGCCGTTATTCGATAATAATATTCGTCTTCGGTCAGGGATCCGAGTAAACTGCTGTTGAACTCTATAATGTGGTTGCTGCTGCTTTCCACGCCCTCTTCAGGGAACGCGCCGCCGTCACAGAGCCACTCCAGGGGCGTATCCCTTGTTGAAAGTACCTGCAGATCCGGACTGTCAAAAGTACCCACCTTGTCAATTTCCACTGTAAAATGCAGTACTCCCGGAATAACGGTTTCCTTTGATACAAACTTCAGATTGAAATACCGATCGTTGGATCTTGGAGTTATAACCGAAAAGTGGCCGGTCGGTCTGAGATCTACATCAAGCTGTGCGCTTCTTTCTTCTGTCTGGTCCCCGGTAAGATCCTCGCAGAACCTTGCATACACCTTGACCCCGTTAAATTTCCGCATGAGCCTCAGATCATACCCGGCAAACCACCATACGGAGATCTGCTTGATTTTCGCATTGAGATCAAAGGCAGTTGCGCCCACGCCCTTGTCGGGGAGCACAGTAGCAGGATACCTGGTGGTCCCACCGTCTAAGCTAAACTCAAGGGAATACAGCTTCCCGGGATTGTCATAGGGATTTTTCACCAGGAAACGCAGTTCGACACATCCGTCTGTGAAGTGCGCTTGTGAAGAAGGGGAATCCCACCGCCACCATATTTCCGTTAGGGTCTTACTGGTATTGCCGGTAATGTTGTAATCATTCGCCATTTCTGTTTATGCTCCTCACATTTGATATCCGGGATACGTTCCCGGCGTGATCTGTCACCCGGCTGTATATGATCGACTGGCCATACGGAAGAGCAATTGTCACCGTATGGTCCAACTCGGCATTGTCCTCATTTCTCGTGATTTCATAGAGCTTCGTATCGACATTCGGATCAGGTTTAACTCCAGTTTGTCTGAAGTACTCGATTTTATACGTTCTCAATTGCATTCTCCTATTGTAACAGCTCCAATCTCCCCTATCTGCCAATCAATCCCGCTGCTTACTTTAAATGGCGATGGCAATACAATTATGCTTTTCTGATCCTTAATGCTTTCATTCCCGGCCAAATCATAAGCAACGGAATAAATATTGTGCCGTCCTTCGGAGAGCGATATATCAAGGTCCCAATATCCTTCCCCGGCGACTTCATCAATAGTGGTGTCCTGCCCCAGATAAGTGTCGTACTCCGGGTGTGGAACGCCGCCGATCATTTTGTATACTTTAACTACCGATGTGTCAAATTGCAGTGCCATTACTTCACCTTAATTGCATACCATCTGAAATATCCAGCCTTAACTTCTCCAGTCCCCGACCGTTTAAGAATTCCAAATTTGATGCTTTTGCCCACAGTCAAAGTCACTACGTCAATAATATTAAAAGTGTGAAGCCCACCTAACATCACATGGGAATTAATAGCTGCTAAATTCGTCCCATCGTGCGTGTATATGTGTACTCTTGCAATCAAATCTGAAGGGCTGCCAAGATTATTACAACTATAATGTCCTCTACCCATTAGTATATATGTTCCAGCAGGCAAAGTATCGCCAAACGGAGTACAATAAACCCAAGATGAAGTTGACGAGTTTGTATACCAGTTAGATCCATCATCACCGCTATACAGTTTCGCGGCGAGATTATCACCATACAACTCATCGAAATTGCTCTTGGTCTTAGAAAACGCAGTCCGGACTGTATCGCCGGACTGCGTTCCTTGTGTTCCAAGATCTATATTCTGTTTAGCCATGCTCTACCTCTATCATTAAGTGGCAGATCCGGATACGTCAATAGCAGTACCTACGAAAACCTGACCATCACTGATATTATCGATGCTGGGAAGATCAGGAGCCTGGGTGTCAAGAACAACACTGAGCAGGGAACCTTTGTCAGATTCATTCCCTTGCGCATCTACCCAAGATGCACAATATTCATGGGTGCCGTCTGCTGGACCTTGTTCATCCCATACTTCGGATTCCCATTCTCCGGTGGCTGGATCTACCAAACTTGCAGACAGGGTGGCTGCCAAATCATACGTGCTGGTCCCTGTCTTTTTATATAGTTTGATAGCACTTACCGAATTTGATGAAACAGCCGAAGCTCCTGCCGGGACTGGAATGTTCAGATGCGCCTTAAGACTAAAAGTATCATCATTTGTTACATTATCTATACTGCTTTGTCCGGTGTCAGTCAATAAGTCAACTGTTGGTTTCGCACTCGATCCTGTTAAAATTCTCTTAACTGATGAATATCCGGAAATATTACCGGCCTGATCTTCCGCTCTCGCTTTCAAGATGTGATCACCAGCGGCAAGCGACACCGCCGATTTCGACCATGATCCGCTGGACACATCTATTGAGTGTTTTAGCGAACTGTCATCATATAAATGTACTTTTACTGCTGACATATTACTCTCCTATTACTTTTGCCCATTTATGGGCTGATTCAATGTAGTGTTGAACCGTCCCGGCCCCTTTATATGTATTGTAATTTTGTTTCCAGTATTTTGCTCTCCCCTCTAACGTGTCCGGAATCGCCGCCGATATGCGTTTGTAGGCCAACCGGCAAAACAAGACACTCAAGAAAACGTTATACCTTAAGTGTTCATATTCTACAAGCCTGATGTCTACACCCAGCTTCTCATAGATCATATCCCGGTGCTTCATGCTGTGCTTTTTCGTGTCCTCAAAACACACTTTTTCATGCTGGGCAATCCCCATGCCGGTCATCAAGGTGTCATCCGGGTATGTCCCCATCTGCGTTTCGGCTGCTATTGACTCCGCTACCATCTTATAGCCTAACGCCGGGTTATTGAAGACATAACATACCCGGTTGATAACCTTTTTCACCTCAAGGGGTGATTCGTGTCCATAATAGTTCACTTACCGGCTTCCTTCGTGACTTTCTTCTGATGTACGCCAAGGGCTTCTGACAAGTCTTCATACAACTGGTCATCGAGCTGATTTTTGGTGGATTTGACCAGCAGGCCCAGAAGATACATTATCACCTTAATGATGATCTTTTCGCTCATAAAGGCAGCCCAGATACGGACTAAGGCACCTCGGACCACCGGCACGTAATAGCCTCCCACGGAAAGACCGAGAAATGCTATTATGAATATCCAGTAGTCCTGGATGAACTGCAATACTGCTTGCATTTATTCTCCTTTCTTATTTGGTTTTAATCTGCCGTCATTCAATAGCCGATTTTCCCATTTAAGAAACTGTTTCAGTCACCGACTCTTCTATGACGGTTTTCAATTCAGTTTTTGCTGATAACTTTTTCGCTTACCTTTGTGAGATCAAGCATTATAGTCTCGATTCTGGTGTCGGTGCAGCTCTTGAAGTTGTTAAGCTCATCTTCGACCGCCATCCAATTTCTTCTGCATATTACCATAAACCGCTCCGATAATAACCATGATCACACCGATAAGTGTTGTCAACAGCCAAAAGATCAAGTTCGGTGTCAAAGCTAAAGGATCATTCATAGCTGACACCTTAAACGACATCTTCAACTACGAACGGCCACGTATCTCCAGCAGAGAACTTCTTAACGGTGATCTTGGTCTTGCCGCCCTCAATGGAAGGCCGCACTTCATCCGGAGTCGCAATCGTGATCTTCTTGGACTTGTTCGGAAAGGTGATCTCGATATTATCGATTTCATCGTTGATAGATCCGAGATCAACGGTATCGAGCTCGCTTATTGTAAGCTCAGCAGTAAGAGTCCGGCCGATCAAGTCTGTTTTACGGTCTTCCAGTTCCTCCGCATGATCTTCGGTGGAAAGGGAAAGAGTATCTTTCTTTAGGCCGGTGTAGCCGAAAACTTCCGTTGTATCGTCCGTTGCTGTAATGTTAAACGGCCCGTTTAATACTTTTGCTTTATCCAGAGACATGTTTTTGCTCCTTATTCGTTGATGGTTATTTTAATTTCAAACGTCAAAATGACGTGTTCTTCGTAATTCTGCCAGCTCCAGTCTACGAATTCAATCTCTGCAATATGTGCAGCAGTAAGACCTTCAAGGCTGCGAATTGCATCGTATGCGGCTCCCATTTTTGTGAGATAGTGGTCCCGCATCCCCTCAAGACAGAACTCAACCGTCCACGGCGAGTCACACCAATCAAAGGCTTCATACTCACCAGTCCTCTGGCCAGAACCCGGACGGATAGTATAAGCGTTGTTATGAGATGATGCCGGGAAGGATCCAAGCTCGAAATTAAACCATTTAGCCGCTGTAAGGTATTTGAAGCCTTTACCGGTAATGTGGTCCTTGATTGTCTTGTGTATCGCCTTGAAGTCAATCATATCAGCGTCCGAAGGTTATCTCTTTTGTTTCAAGGTCCCTTGTCTCATCGGGTGCCTGTACATCATCTTCGTTCTGATCGATGTAATAACGCATGGGGATATCATAGGCCCGTTGCCGGTAGTACTCCGATTCTGCAAGTTTCATGTTTACATTAAAAATGTGAGCAAGAGTAAGTAACACCCGGCGATCGTACAGTGTCTTCTCCACATTGTGGTCCTTGATCTTTGCGATCAGATCCCCTATCTCAGCTTCTGTATATTCCGGATATTCCAGCCGGAGCTGTTTGCTGATATTCCTGTATTCTTCCCGGTTGGCCGATTCCACCTGGTCACTGAAGTCCGTTTGCCCTTCGAAGAGATAGACCTCTATGTCAGGCCGTACTTTTTTCAGGTCATTAGTAGAAATCGCAATATTTCCGACATTCGTAGACATTAGTCATCAATCTCCGCAAACTTTGTAAGCACGCTCTCAGCCGGGTAAAAATCACCGGCCAGGTCATCTGTCCCGGCCGTGAAAGACCCGGAGACAACAAAATAACCGAAATCTGCTTCACCCTCCGGAACCGCCGGTATATTTTCCAAGGCCAATGCTTCGCTGTCCTGATCGTCACCTTTGGAAATGCTGATAGTCCCGGAACTGTTAATGCTAACCCTGAAGCCAGCATATTTACTCTCTGCCACATCGTGATCGGTTGTGGTAAGCGCCACCTCAGATTCTGCTTTCTTTTTGTTCTCACCGGCAAATGCACATACGTTCGCACCGACTTTCAGGGCGGTAGCAGCAGTCGTTCCAGGAGCCAAAGTAACAGAAGAAAGCAATCCGGTGGTTTCACCGGATAATATGTCTTTTACTGACTTGATAAAATCTCCCAGGATTATATCGCGCAGAACAGGACACGCTGAATTTATACGTTTACGCAAATTCATTTAAACACCTCCAGAAAGGTATTCTTGAACCGACTGAGCGTAGACGGAAGCCTGTCGCTTTTTACGGCTTCAATTAATTCCTCTGGCGTGGAATATTCCTTTTCAATATCCTCCGCCACTTTCTCGCCGATTCCCTTTATCGCCACCAGCTTGTCAAAGTAGGGCGAATGAAGAGACTCCGGATCGGGTGCCGGACCCTCAAGGGGTTCTTCCGAGAGCTCGGGATATTTGGCCAGCAGATACAAGGCAAAGCTCTTTGAGCATAGATTCTCACCTTTTTCCACCTTGTCGATACCGCCGCAAAACTTTACCGGAAAAGATTTTGGTGAATACACCTTGAACGCCTTCGATTCCGATAATTGCTCCAGGCGCTGTGTGCGCTCGGGCTCTGGTAATGATAAAATTTCTCGTATCATCGTAATACCTTTGTTTTGATTGAAAGGGTGACCGCTATGGATCACCCTTTAATTATTGTTAAATCGTTATTCTACGTCCTGAAGACTTCCGGCATGATACACATTCTTACATACCAGATTCATATAGGAAATAACGGCAGCTACAGTAGCGTCCTTCACGGTGCTCAGCTCTTTAACCTTGAACATGCCGTTCTTGGCCACACGGCCAAGGGAATCACGAGATTCAACCGGAAGATACTGGACCTCAAATCCGTCCGCTTCGACAAAGTCCATGCGGTTTGCAGGATAGCCGGGGAACGGAATGACCGGTCGGCCGTGGATCAGAAGAGCGTCAAAGAAGAGATCGCCGATGTTGATCTTGGTGTAACGCACCTTGTCGCCCAGAAGGGCTTCGTACGCACCTGCTACGGTGCTGCTGGTCCATACCTGGTTGTAGTTCACGCCACGGGTATCAACAAGCGTATTGTGCACGTTATCGATCAACACCTTGGTAAGATCACGATTGACACCGCCGTTGTCGTTGATGTAGCTCTTCAGCCAAGTGTATGTAGCACGGTCAAGAGCTTGTTCAGCGTAGTTGCCACTGTCCTCAATATGATATTTAAGACCCTGTATGTCAGCACCGGAATTGCCCGTGCCGTCACCCAGAAGCTGGTCATTGATCTCTTTGATCAGATCTTCGGTTGCGTCCATAAGTTCCTGCTTGACCATATCCTTGATGTCTTTCACACCGCCATTGAGCGCAACCGCTTCAGACAGCCCGGATACATTGATTGTTTTGTAAACCTGCTTCCAAGGGAAGGTCAGCTCACGCCGCAGCTGCTTACCGGCCGTAGAAAGATCATCACCTTCCGAAAAAGAACCGCCGCTGGTGTTCTTGGAGTGGTGATACTTTACGCCGATCTTGCCTTTGCCGGGTTTAATGCGAAGGTGTCCGAAAAACGGAGCCTTGTTGTTGAACGCCTTCTGATAGCCTTTGGGGCTGAAGGTGTTCAGGATATACTGGAGGTCACTTAAAGTCATTTCTTTCCTCTCTTTCAGTTAGTTATTGTCAATACTGTTCGAACGCCTCATCCATGGCCGCAAACATTTCATCGGGGCTCTTCGGCTCCTGGGGCTTGCTGCCGTCAGGCTGTTCTTTCCTCGGTGTTCCATCCACACCCGGCCTTTCAACCTTGCCAAACAGGCCCGCCTTGTCGAACTTATTGAGTTCGTCCATGCTCTTCTCCAGATCTTCGTCTTCCATCTTGGAAAGGTCGTATTTTCCGTCTTTCCCGGGTTCCGGAAGATGCAGAAAGTCCTTGATGTCTTCGAATTTGGGGTGTTTGGAGACGTTCTCCAGCTTAGATGCGAATGAATCACGCTGCGCCTTCAGAGTTCGGCTCTTGAACTCTCTCAGGCCATCCACTTCCTTCTCAATCTCGGAAGTGTCCGCTTTCTTTTTCAGATCTTCGAGTTCGACATCTTTGTCTTGAACGGATGACTCCAATTCCCGGATCTTCAGTTTCCGTTCCTTGGATTCCGAATTGACACGCTTAATGTCGTCCTGGAGATCTGTCACTCCGCTCTCAATGGACTTAAGAACAGAGTTCACCTTTGCGACTGCCTCGTCGCCAATCTGTGACCGCACCTGGTCGAGTAATTTTTGGATATCCATTAAAGAAGCTCCATATTTGGTTATCAATCAATTGCGACACCAAATTATGGAGCTGTCAATAGCAAATCACCCTAATTTGCGTTAGGGTAAATCTTTATGTTAAGATAAATGGTTATTTTATAATGGTGAATATTTATCTCCAGCTAGATATACTTCTTTCTAATCTTATTTATCTGACCAGGAGTTAAGGTGTCCGAACGTACTATATGGTTAGTATATCTAACTAACATCCTGTTCTCTTAATCACCTCTATAGTGTACACCCTGTCAGCTTATGTCTTTCTCTTCTGTACGTATTATGACCTCTAATGTAACTGTCATATTTTAAAAACCCGTAATTTCCTTTTTCTATAGGAATACAATCGCAATATTTTTATTCTTTGTATCAATATAAAAATCCTATCTGGCGTATCAATCACATATACTGATTCCATCTTTACCAAGATTGTCTATATAAACGCAATATGCTTGATCCAGACCTCAACTTCCATGGAGATAGCCTAAATCATAATTACGCAGGAATATTCCTTTACCTCTGCTTTAATTTCTTCATCAGTAACGAGTTCTTCAAAAGGCACTCTTTCACTAGATTTTTTTTGATAGTGTTTCTTCCAGGCTGGATCTTCATGATGCTTCTTACGATTTCACTAAAGGTTGGGTACTAATTAATTTATAAGCATCATCAAGAGCTTTTGCATCTGGATTTGAAAGGTAATATAGATCGGCTTGTCTATCAGCAATTACTTGGCGTTGGTTGTTGCCTCTACGATAAAAGGATCTTTGTCATCTTCATTTTTTAATAAATCATATGTATTCTGGGGCTACTAGCCCATATCTCCGATATAATCACATTCACCTGTAACAGAGCCTTATATGATCCTCAATATGAGATAGCTCAGCCGCATGCATTATTGTGATGATTTTATATAAATCATAGCTGTTTCCGCCGTCCGTATCAATCAAATATAAAATAGCTTCAATAGCTCTCTGCCTATCGAGTTGAAAGCTGATCTTTTGTGTTTTGACCCGTATATCCTGTTTCTTCGTTGTAGTGTAATTTCATTGTAAGCTAATTTCAAAGACAGTATTTACTATATCATAAAACTTATTGTTCTGTCAACTTTTTAATAAAAAAGGAGCCTTGTCGTTCCAATGGCGCTTTCATTAGTGGTTTTATGTTTGTTTTTGGCATTGCCCACCGGTGCCAGCATGCATTTACAACCATATGAACAATGTGTCTTTCCTTCTCTTGGCAGCCCGGTCTTCATTTTACGCCATTCATCAATGGTCCGGGGTCCATCTTCGATAGCCGCAGACAATCGCTGCAATGGTGTGTCTTTACTTCTCCGAGAACCCATTTCAATTTCTCTTTCGGATTTTGATTGGCCCATTCATTGACAGGTTGTGCGACAAGCTCATTCTCCAGCTGCCGGATCAAACGGTTCTGGCGGTTCCAGTAGGCTTTGGCGAAACCTTCATGCCGTTGAATCTGGCCCATAACAACATCTATAGCGGCATTCCGTGAATAGCCTTGCATCATCAATCGGCGGACCTGCAGTTCGGCCATGTCGAACAGGTGATTTGCTTCGGACTCAAATTGTTTGACAGCGTAAGAAATATCCAAATTGATTTTGCTGCCGGTAATTGTTGCGCCAATCATAACTTCACGTTTATCCTTTTTCTCATCTCTTTTGGTAACTGTGTTTTAATCTGCTTGTTGGCTTCTCTTGAGAACTCTTTTACAAACTTGCTGTCCTTCGCCAGCCTGCCGAATATTCCGGAATAGCCTTTCTTGTTATGCCACATAAAAAGCTGTTCATAGGTTGGTTGCTCTCCCCTTCTCTGCTTGATCCTCCTTTCGGTGCGTGCTCGTCGAACATGTGGCTTTTGACCCTTATGTCCACCCGGCACCCCCATATAAGTATACCTTCCGGAATGGCGTTCTTTGCTTGCGTATACTCTCAGTTTGTCTTTAGTGAAGTGTGATTTAAACCCTTCTCCATACAATTCCTTGGTATCCATCATCCAGTGGTCCTTGCCTTTGCGGTCCTGAACGCTTGGGGCGTTTGACGGCGCCTGGTCATACTGCACGCCTTTCTTTTGCGTAATCAGATTCCTGTAGCTTTTAATTATCTGCACGCTCCAGTACTTGAAGAAGTCTGTAAAATCGAACTTCATCTTCGACAGCTGTGATTTGCTTAGGTTTCCAGCCACTTGATCCCCAGTTTCAACGCTTCGTTAGTAATTTGCTTTGCCTGTTTTTCCAGATCCTTTTTCGAGTTCCTTTGTCCTTGCTTCTATCCAATCCATTTTTCTTCAGGTGCTTTTTAAGGGCCGCCTGGAATGAAAGCTGGGCTTGTTCCGTCTGTTTCTCTTGTCTGCTGATGAGATCCTCAATCTTCATCTTCTCCCGGCTCCTCTTCATCTTCTTTATCCGGCTTGATCACACTAACTGACCGGCCCGATAAAGCATTCCAGTCATCAATATTTTTCTCAACAAACTTTTTCGCATCATCCTCAGTCATATCCGGATTCCGCTTCATGACATATTGAATCGGAGAAGAAACACCGTCTTCCCACTTCATTTTCTCCAGCTCATACTCCGCTTTTTCATCGGTGATCACGTGAGGACGTTGATATTCAATGGTCAATTCATCCAGTATAGCCGGATCAATCTCCATATCCGTACGCTGCGCCATCTCTCCCTTGTTCTGTACGCCTTTATGGTAGTTATTGACCTCTATAACGGTCTTTATCAATTGGCGGTCGTACGGGCGAAATATGTCGATGTCCTTGGACCACTGGTTTAGGATCGGCTGGTTCCGGATCGCCAGGGCGATACCGGACAGGCTGCTCTCAATCTCGTGCTTCAGCGCGGAATCAACTCCGTGCAAAGACCCGGCCATTTCAGAAAGCTTCTGAACAAAACCGACAATATTATCCAGGAATAATTCAGCCTGGATGACCTTTGCATTAGCATGTTCGCCTTCTTTGGATCCGACAACGGATCCTTCCTTCGGAAATATCGGATGCTTCATGCCGACCTTGAACCGCTTGTTCTTATTCGCGGTATCGTCGGGATATTCGTCCTCTGTTTCCGTTCCTTCCGGTGTAAAATTCATAATAAGAAGGCGGATGTTCTGCTGAAACGCATCATCGTTGGTGATCGTAAGCATCACATTGATCACCCGGCAGAGATTTATAAGCCAATCCATTCCGTTTCCCCAGAAATCGCCGTTGTGTTCACGATAACGGTAAACAACCCATGGCCAGTAATCGGGAGACGTGGTGTCTTTGTTTTTATCCACCGGCAAACGGTCAGCGATCAATTTCCCTGTATCCGGATCAATCTCCGGCTCCTCTTTGCTGTAGTAGTGCTCTTTTGTGATCCTATCCCAGATAACCCATAACTTGTCATTTTTCGCCGTATATGTCTCGTAGGCCACCGCTCTTGCTTCGTAACGGTCAGGTCGGGAAACGGAAATACCTTGCTGGTTCCAATAGTGTAATCGTTTTCTATGAATATGCGGTCCAGATCCCTGTTATACCGTACAAAATTGAGAATGCAGTTGTGCAAGCGAACCTTGAGGTTATTCCCCTGGAGGATCTGGTTTATCTTTATCTCTTCCATGAGCCGGGTAAACCGTTCTTTTTGCTCGTCCTTTACCTCCTTGGAGAATTTGAAAACAGGTGCCGTATCGTAAACATTGCAGATTTTCTCGAGAAATGCGTTCACAAAACTGTCGTAGGTTACCGGAAGACAGTTATCGACATCTTCCGTTGCCATGTGTTTTTGCAGGTCTCTTTTGAGCACTGCCGTAATTACAGCGTTATCCTCTTCCAAGAAGTCACTGCGCAGGTTGGCCTTTCCGGTTCTTTGCTCCATTGTCTCATAGATTACTTTGCCGACATTTTTTGCATGTTCGTCTTTTAAATTCATAATATTATTCCTTATAAAATTCCTTTGAGTATAATAACCAGATGAGATAATCGGCTGCATCGCTGGCGTGCGTGCGTTCCGGATCCGATTTGTCTTTACCGCCCTTACCGTCCCCTTCGCATTCTTCATAGTCCCGGATTAAATACGTGCAAGAATTGTCAATTGACAGACGGTCATGCCCTAACATTGAACAGGTAATATTCACCCGGCCGTTGATCGAGGGATGATACGGCAGCATCCGGACCACAACATGCCAACCGGCCTTTTCCAGGACCTCTTTGATGATCACATAATCGGTGCTGTGGTCCCGGTGTGATTCGTATTTGTTCGCCGGGTCCCCGGTGAGATAAACCACCTTCTTGACGTGATGCGAAAAACGATTGATGAACTTCTGCGCTGTGGCCGGTGTCTTGGCGTTCAACGGCATTGATATCTCCGCAATGATATTGAGATTCCTGCCTTTCCGCTGGCCTACTTCCCATACCATCGGCGATTTGTTGAAGTCGCATGTCAGATACAGGGGCTCCCATAGATCGGCCCCACAGACGCCCCGTATTCCTTTCAGGATCGTAGTTGTAATACAGGCTCCCGTCATAACTGATGAAGGTGCCTTCATATTCCTGGGCAAAGGATCTCTCGTCCATTTGCCTGCGTGCCGATTCAATTTCCTTTGCGGGCAACACGTCCGATGAAAACCATGTATGGAAGGACCACTCGTCATCCTCGGGGTTCTCTGCATATCCGCCGTCTAAAGGTTTTGTCTCCGGAATAACGCCGCCGCAAGCATAAAGCGACAGCCGGTAATAATGGTTCTTGCCTTCGGGCGTGCCGTCTATGATCGCAAATCCGTTGTTGTCGGCCAAAAGCGGCCTGATGTGATAGTCCCAGATATCCGGCTTGACGTTCCCCATCTCGGTAATATGGATCCCCTTGATCGGCGGGCTTGTCTGGCCTTCGATTCTCTGCGGGTCCTCAAGGCCGTCTACCTGGAGCTGGGATCCGTTCTTCAGGTAAATGATCAGCTCCGTTTCCGAAGGTTTTCGGTCCCAGAATAGACGTGTGTCTCGCTTCAGCTTTTCCCAGTATACTCTCTTTGCCTGGCGCCGGGTAGGTGCAGCAGAAGGTATATGCGAAGCCGGGTGTAACAAAGGCGCCACGTTCCGGGATCCGTGAGCATCTTCCGGTCCCCGATCAATGTTTTACGGGACCGGCGACCGGCAGCTGTAACGCTAAAGCGATGCAGATCATTGTAGAACCTAAGATTTGCAGAGAGTAAGTCAGTGCAAACGGACAGGCACCATGTCTTCTATTGATCGCTTCACTTCCTGTCGGCCTCCCTAATCAGATCACTGAATTCTTTCATCTTGTCTTCCATGTTCTCCGGGGTTCCGTCAGTCCTCCACCTTCTCTCTCCACTGTTCCGGACGCCGGTTCTTTCAGCCAGAAGATGCAGGCAATCACATCCGGTGGCGTGTAATGTTCAATGACTTTCTTCACTTTCGCTGTCGATCCGTCTTTATATTGCCGTATTTCCGTATGGGTCTCCTCGTAAGTATGGCCGAGAGCCTTTTTCAAGAGAGCGTTCTCAACCTCAAAGTCAACCGGTCCCTTCCCCCTTTTTAAGGCGTCCAGAAAGTCCGGGAATTTCACCTTGTACGTTTCAAAAAGTACTGGAAATACCAAGATTATGAGCGATTTGCAGCTCAGTCAGCCCGTCCCGGGCATATCCTTCTGCAAGCTTCGGAAATGTTTCTGGATCATATTTACATTTTGCCACATTGCTGCTCAAATTCATTTCTACAACAAAATATTGTGGGATATAAAAAGATTCACCCTAATTTGCGTTAGGGTATATAAAATATTTGTAATTAAAAATTTAGGATTATTGCGCGACGAACAATTATCTCAATTAATTATACTTGTTCGTAATCTTTTTTATCAAATGCATATTTCGAAACAAAATTTATCAAATATTTAAAATATTCTTCAAATTGTTCTATATTCCCCATTCTATCATGACAACGATTTAACTTTTTATAAAAATGACTTTTATCTAGAAACGGTTACCAATCAATTATTAGATCTTTATTATACAAATAGATGCTAACTATTAGTCGTGCAATTCTTCCATTTGCATCATAAAATGGGTGACAATAAACAAATTTCTGATAAAAACGCATAGCATTATTAATTGAAGATTCATTACCATTAACTAAATGTTGTATTGCTTCAATAATTTTTTTCTCGATTTCCTGAGGAGGAGATCCAGTATATTTGGCTTTGAATTCTCTTTGCTCTACTCCCCCAAAATATATTTTCCCATTGTTAATATCATCTTTTTCCCTAAATTTTCCAGCATTATTTAAAATGTCATTGTATAGTATTGAATGAATTACTAAAATCATATTAAAGATGCGTTTACCCAGAAGCTCTGAATTAAAAATTTGTGCAAAATAACCAATATTATTGCAAAAAGTAATATATCTTGTCTTTATAATATCATGGGCTTTTTGTGGAGAATACTTAGTTCTACAGGGGAAATCCCTTAATAAACCATCTAAAATTTCTAGTTCGCTAGAAATGAGTGGAAACCCTATTATTCTGTATCGAATATTTTATTAAGAATATCTTCGAATTGATTATCTTCTCTTAAGGTTCTGAAATAATCATATGATTCATAAGGAAAGAGTTTGTTCATTTCTTTTTTACCCATATCTGCAAAAAATGCATAACTACTGTTTGTTAATAATGGATAAAAAGTTTTAACTGAATTTAATGGAAAATTTTTTGCAAAAGGAAGCCCTGAATAATAAGAAATAATTATATTATCATCAATAATACAATCATCTTTTGTGTCTTTCCATGGAATTTCTTTATGTGTCATTAAGGATAAAGTGATTGCCTCAACAGGCAAATAATTTTCTAATACAAAATCAACAGTATATTTTTCTTCATTAGTTAAATTATCTGGTTTCTGAATATCATTTAGGAATTGGGTTATTTTTACATTTTTTATAATGGTGATAGATTTTTTTATTTACGGGGCCATAGGGCCATTTATTAAATTTTGCTTTTATTGTATTTGGTTTGTTATCAACCAAACACCATACTTGATATAGTCAAACCAACTTCTGAAGTTTTAGAGGAGAAATATCAATACCTTTACTCATGGGATGAGATAAAACATATTTTGCTGCTTGTAGTGCGTCCATATACTTCTCCTAAATTGATTTTAATACTTTACTCTATCAAAATCAAGAATAATAATCATATCAAAATTTAATCTACACTGTATGAAGTCTATCAACCCCAGTTTGTTCCATTTATATTTTAACCCCTACCACAATCCTCTCAATCATCTTCTCCCCTACCGGCTACTCCATTACTAATACACGTGTCTTGAATAAGCTTTATCTTTTCGCAATACTTTATCCTGGTGTTAGTGTGCTTCTCTGCCAACATCATTCCCCTCCACATATTCCGGACCGCTAAATCTCGCAGATCATTGTCTTTGACCAGACGAATGCCTCCCTTTTCGGTAATATCATCAATAAATGCCATGCCCTATCCTTTTTTGTTTTAGGTATTTTTCAAGGTGTATTAGTGCCGCTCTCGCATGTTCTGATACCTTCGGCCGAATCTTTACATATATCAAATGGCATTAAGCCTTTGTATTTGCTTTGTGGTCCGTAAAGCCGGTGACATATAGATTGGTATCGCTGAATTGATAAAAATCGCCTGTATCGCGCCTACGGCCCGGTGAAGGCGCATGAGGGATCCGTGATTGACTGATACTCCCCCATAGCGTTTCCGGGAATACTCAGGATCTTTTCAATCACGGCTTGCCGAGGATGGTGTTCGTATATCAGCTTGCATATCTCCTCGCAAATATACTGGATTCGCTCTTCGATGTTGTGATTGGTTTTAGTGTTGAATAGTTCCCAGAATCAGCTTATGATCTTCCGTTTACGTAAATTGCATAACCTATGTTCGCTATAGATGGATCAATGCTGATGATTTTCATTTTTGCGCCCCTGTTCTTCCCTTACTCGGCTCAGGGTGTTCAGTTATTACAAACCTATCCGATTTCTTGTTTAAGAAAGAGCTGGCAGCGTATTTTTTTCCGCTTATTTGAGACTGCCACCAAATAGCAATACTGCTTGCCGCCATTGCTCACTCGGCCTCCCCGGATTACGCCTATAACAAACTGCAGCGCCTGCAGATCAGTTATATCACTTCGATTATCAATTATTAACTTTCCCATAACATTTCCTTACTCCATGGTTTTTAACCCGGCCGATGGACCATTACCTGTATCTTTCATTTTTTGCATAGATAAAAGGCTTATGATACCCGGACCCGGCTTCTTCCTCGGGCTCCGTAAGCTGCCAGAGATATTTGTATTGGCCGAAGGCGCCGGAGAAAAAGAACCGGATAGGGTTTTTAATGGGCTTCTTCCGTTGGATGTCTTCCATTCGCTTGAGAATGGTCCACAGGAATATCTCGTAGTTGTAGTAATCTTTTTCGATCTGACTCCGGTACTTAAGGGCTGAGTTCTTTAAGGCTGAGATATTATCCTGGCTGAAAGAGGCTGAGAACCGGTTTTCAAATTCCTTGATAAACTTATTGAATACTGTTGAATAGTTGACTTCAGCTTTATCAGCCTGTTTAATATCTCTTTTCTGTTGATTAGTGTTCTTAGATTGATAAGTGTTATTTAGTTTACTTTGCTTTACTTTACTATACTTTACTTTACTTTGTGTACTTCTGTCCTCATTTATCGGGTTATTGCGTTCATTATTTGAGTTATTGCATACATTTATTTTATTATTGTTCGCATTAACTCGTTGAGGCTCTTTTTCCTCCTTTCTGTTGTTAGATGAGTTATCCACATCGTTTTTCGGGTTGTTCACATCCTCTCCCAGGAGCCAGTAGTCCGGATTCGGGTTGACTCCGGTCCTGCGGGCCACACCCTGAAGATCTACCTCTTTTGTATGCCTGTAGATGTGAGGATGCCGTATTTATCGAATTTCCCCTGATTGAAAAACCCTACCTTGAGTGCCTTGTGAATTGTTTCTTGTACCTGTCCCTCAGGACACCCCGATCATGTCGGCAATGTCAAAAGGCAAATCCTCGTCCCACATGATGTAATACCCTTGTTCTTGGTAGATATTACACAGCAGGCAGGTTAGTACAGTCCCAGATGCGGGGACCACAGGATCTCATGACCCGGCGTACTTTCCGGTCTGAGTGAGAGTTGCAATCAAAAGAAAAGTAGTCTAATCCTTCTTTTGGCGGTCTTGGCATAATTATTCCTTATTCAAATACTCCCAATTGATGGGCTTTTTGCCCGTATATCATTTGAGGGATAATGTTTACAGAGTTATTCATGATAATACGCCGTCCTTCGTGTTTGGTGCAAATGAGGCGGTACTCATAGCCGGTGCTGTTGCGGATCTTCTGCTTTCAATGATCCAGCCTTCTTCATCCAGCTCTCTTTTCCGGCGTTTGCCAGCCTCTCCCCCGATCGAGGGATGGGTAAGAATCTGACCCGGCACCCAGCCTTCCTTGCACGGCACCGTGTAACCGTCAATGACAAGGTATTCCTGCAGCCTTGCTCTGGCCATTGCATTGAGTACGTTGTTCTTTGCGGTTTCTCTCTGATTCATAGCGTTCTCCTTTTAAATCCCCGGCAGTCACTCGGTAAAAAGGAGGGACCGCCGGGGATGCGAGGTTTTCTGTGTTAAAACGGAAGATCTTCCGTGTCTTGCGGAATATCCATGTTGTCATTATCTCTGTCGGGTATCGATTGATGATCAGGGTAGATCGGTTGCCTGCATTGAGGCTGATATGACTGGTCCCGTTTATCCAGGAACTGGAACTGCTCAACAACGATACTGGTCGTGTAATGGTCCACACCTCCCTGGTCTGTCCATTTACGTGTCTGCAACCGGCCGATGACATTGCATAAGCGGCCTTTGTCTCCGTAGTTGCAGATGAACTGTGCGATCTTGCCGAACGCTACGCATTTGTGCCATTCGGTGTTCTCTTCCCATTTATCCGGATCGAATTCCACTTTCCGGGTTGTGGTGGTCGCCAGGGATATGTTCGCAATGACAGTTCCGGACGTGGTCTCCCTTTGCTCCGGTGCCATTCCCAAGCGGCCGATCAATACGACTTGATTCAATGAGTACTTATGCATTGTCGTCACCTCCCGGGTTATTGTGATTTTTCGGCATCCGGTCCCTCAAGGCCTGGCGAAGCTCTTTGTAAACCTCTTCCATGGTTTTCTTGTCATGGATCTGGTTGGCGTGTTCATAACCGTTAAGGCCGAGAATGCTGTAGTAAAGCTCTGCAGAACCGGTCACTTCCTTTATTTCGGACTTGATTATCTGCATGGCCGAAAGAAAATCCTTTGTCTTCTTATCCATAACAGGTTTCGTGTTCGTTGGCTTATTCGGCTGTTCCTTTGTTTTTTCCTTGGGCTCAGGCCCTGTAATCTCGCCGTCTACGGCTTTGCTTGTGTCAATGGTAGGCTGTGCAGGCTTCTTTTGAGTTCGCGGCCTCTGCGGCTCCTGTGGAACTGACTGGCCGTTTGCTTCCCATCGCTCGGACTCGTCATAGGTCCCGGCGAACACGGACTGATACGCCATGCGGAGCGCCTGGGCTTCCGCAACCTTTTTGATCATGGTCTCCGGCATCTTCTTCCAGTTCGAGAAACCGGTATTGTACTCGGAGAACTTCACCGATTCACGGAAGGGGTGATCGATGCCTTTGCGGTATACCTCGCAATATGCGCCGATCAGCCTGCCGCGATCTTTAAAGTTTATCTTGTGTATGACCCGGCCGTTCTCGATCTCGAATTTATCGTTTTCATAGATAGCTTCCTTGATGTGGCCGTTGTAGTCCGGCTGTGCCTGTGCGTTCTTCCGGTAGCCGTCACGGCCGACAAAGATTGATGGAGGCTGATTGCCGTATCTGACACACCAGATCTCCCGGTTAAAAGGGTTCAGCTTAAGTGATTTCCCCATCTCAACGAACATCGTGAATTCGGTAGTCGTAAGATCCTTGCCGAATGTCTGGCGGATCGCCTCCATGTTGTCGTCCCAGACGCTCTTTTTTACCACTTGTTTTTCTTTTGAATCTGTCATAATTTTTACCTCGCTTTGATTTGTCGCATTTTAAAGCGTAGAAGCCGGGTTCTTTCTAAACCCGGCTTCGGTTTTTTTCTAAGTAAATTAATTCATCATCTCCGGAAAATACATCTAATCCGCCTAGACCGGTCAACTCCCTGAGTTTGTAAAGCACCCGCCGGGTGGCAATGATATCATGCATCGAATCATGCGCCTTAAGGGGAATTCCGAAGTACCTGCAAACTGTTTCCAGCTTGAAATTACCAAGCTCAATACCGCTTAAGATGAAATAAAACCGGGCGACGGCCATCGGATCGAGAAGGTCTCCGTTCACCCAGGATCCGAAATACTGATCCTCGTTCCGGGCAAACAGCCGAGCCAGAAACTCAAGGTCGAATTTCCCGTTATAAGCCACCGGTGTGAACTTGTCTTTGCGGTCATAGCGATTCACATGCGCTTCAAAAACCTTGAGGAGTTTGAAGTACACCTCTCCGCCATCCGGATAGCCTTCGAGATCTTCGATAACCTTTCCGGTGATCTCCAGGCCCGGGGATCGATTACGGTAAAGTCATACGGTTTTAAGTTAAAATTGAAGCCGTCCACCACTTCCCCGTCGATCTCGATCAGGCCGCTGAGCTGGGTAATGTCATGCTTCGCCGGGTTTAATCCGGTCGTCTCCACATCGAAGTAGAGGAATTTTCTCTGATTCATGCGTTTCTCCTTTTACCTTGTTAATGAAGTAATTCTTCTTGGCTATAATGGACCAGGCAAGCTTCAGCCTCTGCCGGAAAGGCTCCCGGCTTGTTTGCTCAAGCATACCGTTAAATAGTCTCTGAAATTCTTTTCTTGCTCTCTTTGCCTGTTTTTGGCTCATTCATTGCCTCTTTGTTTATATGCAGAGGGACTCGGCCTTTCAGCGTTGTCCCTCTGTCACAGGAGGGAGGTTGTGTCAATGATCAATATCGTAGCGGAAGAGGATTCGAACCCCCGTTGACCGGCTTATGAGACCGGGCTGGATCCTCTCCAGTCCATCCCGCTATATGGGCAGATCAGCTCAAACTGCCCACGAGTTACGCCATATACAGATGCTAATCTGTTCCATGTTGTCAACGAGCTGTTTTATTCTTTTGGGGACGGTTGCAAAAACCACCCCCAACGAAGGGAATAAGAAAAGTGGCTTATGCGGTTTTTGTCAAATAAAGCATTTTCCAAAAGCTCCGGTATCGAATATCATCTATGTCGTCCTCTGTCAAATAAGGCCTTGCCAGGCTTGCATATTCCATGGCCCCTTCCAACTGCTCTATGCTGCTGCAGGAATCAATGACTTTTATGCAGCGGTCGCGCATCGTATGATTCCTTTTGCTCCAAGCGGCCAATACGGCCGGGCTTGTCGTATTTTTCTGAATCTGATCATTGGAATGAAACATCTCTGCCTCCCATGTTACGGTAATTGACAAACAACAGATCTATGGCCGACTCGTGGATGTAGACGTGTCCTGTCGCGTCCCGGAACACCTTATTGTTCGGAATGATGCCGGTGGAGATCCAACGGTTGACCGTACGTGTGGACTTCCCTATCTTGGCGGCGAACTCCCTCTTTGGAAGCTTGTTGTGGCGTGATCTGATCCCTATCATATCGACTCCATGAATCCTACGAGCTCTGTGATAAGCTCACGGCAGCGTTTCTTAAGCTCCCTTCTTTCTTTTCGGTCGA
Organism: Fidelibacterota bacterium; assembly: GCA_034521145.1. Classification (GTDB taxonomy): domain Bacteria; phylum Fidelibacterota; class Fidelibacteria; order Fidelibacterales; family Fidelibacteraceae; genus M50B103. Next base: position 25,678 of record JAXHMX010000001.1, read on the forward strand.
TCACCTCGTCGGCAATACTCTTTTCATAGGTCTCCGCCAGGTCACCGAACCGCTTCATGTTGGTAAGCATCAAGGAAGTGTGATCCTTGATATCTTTGATTTCCGGAATACGGTTTACGATAAAATTGGTGTCTTTAAGAAAGACTTCGATGAATTGCGGATCATCAGTGACCCTGATCAGCTCCCCGAGAAGATCAATCGGGAAATCCTGCTCTCCCCGGCAGTATGCGTAAAAAGTGGATACTGCACGGTCCACTTCCGGGGACACCTGCTTAACAACATAATTGCTGTTGATCCCGATGAATTTTTCGTATAAAAGACATTGAAATTCACTGGTTTTCATAATTTTACCTTCCTGTTTATGTTGAAAATCTGCACAATTGTTCTCATTATTAGCACGATTGTTGACATTTAATGCTTGCCGTTTACTTGTAAACGTTTTAATTTCTTATCGTATTGGTTAGCAAGTTGCTCAAAATAGGATAAGCACCTGAATGAATTGTCCCGGCGTGCAACAAACTTGTTTACCATGGTCCTTGAGCACCAAGTTGACGGCCCACCTCTGCTTGGGAAAGCCCTGCGACATGAAGCAGGTTCCGCATGTAGAGTGTATCCGCCTCGTGATCCCCGGTGAGGATCTTTGACTTGGGTGTAGGTTTTGGAAGTACGTTTAACATTGTAAATCCTTTATTTGGAGGTTTTTATGTCTGATCATTCTTGTGAAAGCAGTTCAAAAGAAAAAATTGCGCTTGATTTGCTTAATATTCATTTATCAGCTCTCGCGAAAACCGAAAAACCACATGATAATACTGATCTAGATTCATTACTCTTGCTTTATCGAAAATGCTTATGGGTGGTAAAGACTCCCGGTGATAATAGATACAAATCATTTGAATAAACCATCCTTTTTAGAATGTTACTTCTCTTTGAGAAATTTGAAAAACTCTCTGGCTGCTGAAACGACATCTGTTTGATTATTAAGACTGTCTTTGCAAAACTTTACTGCCATTTTGAGCGCATGTTGTTTGTTTGTTAAGCGATTAAGCATAATGATCTCCTACCCGTTGTTATTTGATTGATCGTTATTCGCTTTGTTGAGAAAACGGTTGAACTTTTCTGCTATCTTTAATACAGCCTCTGGGCTTGCAACAATACCCTTGCTTTGTTCAATGGCCAGTATCAAAGAGAGCTGATTACTTGAAACATTGCTGATAGTGATATTCATGTTATCACCTGTTTTTTGAAATTGAGGGTGAGGGAAAAAGAAAACGCCCCTAGTAGTTAAGCAAAACCCCGAGAGCTAGTAAGGGACAGCCTTCTTTTCTTTCACCTACACCCTATTGTCAATGAGCAATCCCGTTTCCGTGTCGGGTTAGCGTAAAATAGATATAATTGTATCCCTTGTCAAGATATATTTGTATCCATTATGATATTTTACTGAAAGGATTATATATGGGAAACGTTGGAAGTAGATTAAAAACAATCAGAAAAGACCTTAATCTAAACCAAAAGAATTTTGCCGATAAATTATCAGTTCATTATAAAAGTGTTACTAACTATGAATCAAATACGCGACAAATCCCCCAAGAGATGCTTATAAAGCTCTTCCAAATGGGCTACAGCGTACACTGGCTCCTTACCGGCCAGGGTAATATGAAAATGCAGGATTACGTCCCAGAAGGGGCATTCAAACTCGAAGTTGAAACAGACATACCGGTTCTCGGTGAAACAGGAGCCGGATCAGGTGGATTCTACGATGAACACAACATACCCATGATCAAGCAGGCAGATGATTTCGTTCCACGGCCCAGGTATGTAAAAGATCCAATGGCATACGCATTAAGGATCTCAACAATCAACGGAGACAGCATGGCCCCCTTCTTTAAGCCGGAGGAGGTGGTGATCGCCTCCCCCATGGCCACTGTTGTCAATGACGACAAGGTGATCGCCAAGCTGAAAGACGGCCAGGTTATGTTCAAGATCTATCGTTGCAAGGGAGAAAAAATAGAACTAATAAGTGCAAACCCACACCACAAACCGATCGTGATTCCGGCCACCGACTTGGTGTTTGCGCATAAGGTTGTGGGGAGCTGGGGAAAGTAAATGAAGACAAAAAAACGATTACGATTACCCTATACTGACAATTTATTTTAATTAAAGGAGATAACCATGGCATGGGGAAAAGAACCAAACAAACTGGATATCAATTCTCTGTAATTCTGAATACCTGGAAATTATTGGATCAGGATCAGGTGGGGTAGATATTATAATAATTGATGCAGGAACTCCTGGATAATGAAATCAAGTAATTGAATATGACGGACATGAAAAAACATTTCGACAATGATTGAAACATTGAAACTTCTTCAGTCACTATGGTTACGAACTAGTAAATGCTTATGGAGTTGCCACAGGTATGATGGTAGAATAATTATGTGATAAGGAAAAAAGCTTAATGGAGCTTACAATAAATAAAGTAGTGTCCGCGCATAAGGTTGTAGGGAGCTTGGGGAAATAATGAAAAATAATATTAATTGGACAACTATAATCGCCGCAGTGATTGGTGCTATCGTAGGTGCCATATTAGCGTTTTTTCTCCCAATTATTTTTAATAGTTGTCAACAGAAAAGAAATACAGACAAATAAATGAGAATATATCTTTCCAAGATACAGTTAATATTGTAGAGCTTAATCAATATGATTTAATTGAGTGGTATAATAATATTGACAATGATTCAAGTCAAAAACTTGCTAAAAAAATATATTATGGTAAATATTTTAAATGTAGCGGTATAATAAAATATATCATCAGCATTCCCTGTAGATAAAATAACAATATCTGGAGATGGTTTTATAGCATGCTTTGATGAAAATGGTCCAGCTTCAACGTTTAATAAAAATGATTCAGTTAATTTTATTGGGGAATTAATTAATATTGATTCTCATAATGTTCTTTATGATAATTGCATACTGAATAAAGGAGAAGTAACCATGTCATGGGAAAAAACCTAACAAAATTTCAATCATAAGATATCGATGCAAAATATATCGGTATTTACGGGTATGCAGACAGGATCAGATGTTACAGTTACTATAAATGCAAACATTCCTGGTAAAAAGTTCCTGATTATTATTGATCAAGTTGGAGCTGAAATTAAATTTTCATCTATGATAGAAGCTTTAAACTATTTCTCAAAATACGATGTACGAGCTTGATGCTGCTTTTGGTAATTACAGCAGGGCTATTAAATCATAGGATAATTATGTTATGAAAAGAAAAGTCTGAATAAAGAAGGTAGAGGGCTAAATGAAAAATATATTCTCATGTAACCAAAACTAGACGGAGTTTGGAAGCTTAAAGCTGTTGATAACGAAAAAGCTTCAAAGACCGCTGCCACAAAGGACGAGATCATAAAACTAACTCGTGAATATATGAAAAACAAAGAAGGCTCTGTTCTTATTCATAAAATAAATGGTCAATTTCAGGAAGAAGGACATTCCCAAAAAGCAAGGATTCACGTAATACAAAAGGCTAGGATTGATAATCAAAATGACAGTACAATCTTATATTGACCAGTTAAACACTCGCTTCAGAACCGGTATCTCAACCGAACACACATATCGCGGAGATCTCCAAGCTTTATTGACAGATCTCTGTGATAATGTTCTTGTAACAAATGAACCTACCAGGTCCGACTGTGGTGCCCCAGATTACATTCTAACAAGACGCGGGATCCCAATCGGTTATATTGAGGCAAAAGACATTGGCGCGGATCTGACCGATAAAAAACACAAAGAGCAATTCGATCGATATAAGGCCTCCCTACCCAACCTTATTTTTACAAACTACCTTGACTTTAGGCTTTACCTTGATGGTGAATTTAAATACCCAATATCAATTGGCCATATTGAAAATGGAAAGATCATTGGCAGTCCAAGTAAATATGACGAATTTGTCTGCACTTATTAACGATTTTTCATCATATACCGGCCAAACAATCAAGAATTCCAAGAAAGCTGGCCAATAATGATGGCAGGTAAAGCTAAACTTCTTGCTAAAATAATCGAAAACGCTCTTATTGAAGACGATAATTCTGATCACTTGAATGAAAACAACACATTACGCGAACAATTACATGCATTTATAGATGTTCTAATACACGATATTAAACCAAAAGGTTTTGCTGGTATATACGCTCAAACAATTGCTTATGGTATGTTCGCCGCCCGCATTACACGATCACATCTTTAGATACTTTTACCAGGCAAGAAGCAGCGTACGTTAATCCCCAAAACAAATCCTTTCCTCCGAAAGCTTTTTCAGTATATAGCTGGATATGATCTGGATGATCGCATTAAATGGCTTGTGGATGCTTTAGCGGATATATTTCGTGCTACAGACGTAGCAGCCTTATTGAAGGATTTTGGCAAGGCGACACAGCAAAATGATCCAATGATCCATTTCTATGAAACGTTTCTTGGAGAGTATGACCCGAAGCTCCGGAAATCCCGAGGCGTTTGGTATACTCCCGAGCCTGTAGTGAACTTTATTGTCCGAGCCGTAGATGATATTCTTAAGAGCCGAATTTGGTTTAAAAGATGGTCTCGCAGACACTGCAAAAACAAAAATAACCGTCGATTCAACAGTCCCAGATCTTCAGATCAAAAACAGGTTATAAAAAAGCCGATCACGAAGTACACAAGGTTCAGATCCTTGACCCTGCTGCTGGAACCGGTACATTCCTGGCTGAAGTTATAAAACAAATTTACAAGAATTTTGAGGGCCAACAAGGGATCTGGAGTAAATATATTGAAAAAGATCTTATTCCGCGATTAAATGGTTTTGAAATTTTAATGGCTTCTTATGCTATGGCCCATCTAAAACTTGGATATGCTATTAGAAGAAACAGGATATAAACCATCATTTGACCAACGTTTAAGGATATACTTGACAAATTCTCTTGAAGAATATCATCCTGACACCGGTACTATGTGGGCAAATTGGTTAAGCTCAGAGGCTAATGAAGCAAATCATATTAAGCGCGATATACCAGTTATGTGTATTATTGGGAATCCTCCCTATTCAATAAGCAGTACTAATAAAGACCCGTGGATACAAAATCTTATAAAAGACTATAAAAAAGAATTAAATGAAAAGAAATTAAATCTTAGATGATGATTTACATAAAGTTTATTAGGTATGGGCAACACTATGTTGATAAAAATGGAATTGGGATTTTAGCATATATTTCTAATAATAGTTTCCTTGATGGAAACACCCACCGCCAAATGAGAAAAACTCTATTAAAATCTTTTGATAATATTTTTATTCTCAATTTACATGGAAGCGCAAAGAGAAAAGAAACATGTCCTGATGGTTCAATTGATAAAAATGTATTTGATATTATGCAGGGTGTTAGTGTAAACATTTTTATTAAGACAGGGTCAACAAATAAATCAAATGTAAACTACTATGATCTATATGGTACAAGAGATTATAAATATAACTTCTTATTCAAAAATAATCTTGGAAATATTAAATGGGTGAAACTTAAATATTCTGAGCCTTATTACTTCTTTACGGATAAAAATTTTAAGGCAAAAAGATGAATATATAAAAGGGTTTAGAATTAATTCGTTGTTTAAGCTATATGATGTACAGGAATTGAAACTGATAGAGATAATTTATTTGTTTCATTCTCTCGACAAAATTTGGAAAATAATATTCAATATCTTTTATCAGAAAACGTTCATACAGAGTTTATTAATAATTTTAGTATTAAGGATTCTTCTGGCTATAAGATTTTAACAAAAATGAGAAATTGTTCTTTTGACAAAAACAATATTAGATATTATAACTATAGACCCTTTGATTTAAGAAAAATATATTATGATGAGAATTTAATAAGCAGACCGGGCTTTAAAGTAAATAAACATACATTAAGTGATAATCTTGTTCTACTGGCTACATCAAAAAACAGACAATTAAGTCTAGGTTATTTTTTGCATAACAAAATACATTTCAGATAGGCATTTTTTCAGATTCAGCATCTGACTCAATGTCAATATTTCCATTGTATATATATCCAGATGATTCAACTCAAGAGAAAATTATCACAGGCAATAAAGTACCCAATATAAATAAGGATATAATTTAAGATATTTGAGAAGAGAGCCATATCTTGTTTTCGCGAATGAAGAGAAAGTTGATAATAACATTTTTTCGCCAACTGATATGTTAGACTACATCTACGCCATTCTCCACTCGCCCACCTACCGCAAAAAGTACAAAGAATTCCTAAAGATCGACTTCCCCAGGATCCCCTACCCTAAAAACAAAAAGACATTTTGGAAGTTTGTTGATCTCGGCAGCCAACTAAGGCAGATCCATCTCTTAGAAAGTCCAGTTGTTGATCAGTTTATTACCATCTACCCCATAGATGGAAATAATGAAATAACCAGAAAGATCACAAAAGCCAGCCCAGGGTATGAGCCCACCGGCAAAACCAAGGGAAGAGTTTGGATCAATGATCAGCAGTATTTTGATAACGTTCCTCTGGTCGCTTGGGAATTTTACATCGGCGGCTACCAACCAGCCCAGAAATGGCTCAAGGACCGCCAGGGGCGCAAACTCGATTACGATGATATCAGACACTACCAAAGGATCATCGTGGCCTTAAAAGAAACCAATCGGCTGATGAAAGAGATTGATAAGATAAAGTTTGAGTAACCCTCCACAAGGGGTGGGGTAATCACCCATCGGTGCCAGCGGCACCGCGGTGAAGGTGGAGAAGAAAAAGAGAAGTAATAAAATGTCAGCAAATGCAATTATTGTTGGAGTGGTTGCCATTATTATTCTAGTAATCGTTATCGGCGGAATAATTAAAAATGGTGGCCGAGGATGGAAATGGATCATTGGATTGATTATTGCGGGAATTATAGGATATTTATTGATCTCTGGTGAAATACTAGGTTAGTATGAGCAGACCACATGGCAAATGGTCTGATCCTGGCGTTCCCCATAAAGGATGGTATTGCGTAGATTATAAAGATCTTGGCAGCTTATCTGGAACCTGTGAAATGTGCAAAACACAATCAATCAGATATGTTCATTATATGAGGCACGACAATTATACTCAAGGAGATCTCGGAGTTGGGTGTGTTTGCGCAGAAAATATGTCTGAAGATTATTTTGGACCGAAAGAACGTGAGCGCAGCATGAAAAACAGGGTTGTGAAACGTGGAAAATGGCTTTCGCAAAATTGGAAAGTATCAACAAACGGTAACGAAATGATCGCAGATTCAGGATTCCGTATAACTATTTTCAATAAGTATGCTCATTGGAATGCTCATCTTTTATGCCCTCCGAGAAATATTTGACAAATTCCTTTCTGGCTATAAAACAAGTGATGAGGCGAAATTAGCAGCTTTTAATTTCATCACTGAAGAAACTAAGGTTATTTAACAAACCGCCCACCGGGGACGATCGGTAATAAACCATAATTATATGGAGAAATGTATGACAGATTTCTCACTGATAAAATTTGAAGGTAAAGCTTTAGAGAAGCTTTTTGAAACGATAAGTAAAGGTATCGGAACTTTATATAGACCAGTTGCGATCAGAAAAGAGGCTAAAGCTAAAGCATATGAACTCATTGTGATGGGAAGAGCAAAATCACAAGTATTGGAAGAAAAAAATTGCCAAGAATATGAGGTAATAGAAAGGATTGAAAAAAGGCTCTGCGGGGAAAGAAAGAAAAAAGCAGGAAAATATAGACAAAACAGTTTTAATAGCCTCTAATGAATTAAAAGATATAGAGACCATATCTGATGAACCAGTAGATATTGATTGGGCAACAAGGTTTTTTAATATTATTGAGGATATTTCTAATGAAGAATTAATCATTATTTGGGGAAATTATTAGCCGGAGAAATTAAACAGCCAAAGTCTTTTTCTTTAAGAACTCTTGAATGTTTAAAGACACTATCAAAAGATGAAGCACTTATATTTAACAAATTTTCCGAATATGCATTAAAAACTTATAATGATTGTTTTATCTTTAATCCAGATAATGGTAAATTTCTTGAACAATTTGGAATAACTTTTTCTGATATTTTATTAATGCAAGAGGCAGGGCATTCTAATATCTGACCAAAATTTGAAATTTGACTTTCCCGAGCCTGTAGATGGTAGTGTTAATGCAATAATATATAATAAGATGGGGCTTGTTTTTAATAGAATAAATTTTAAGGGAACCATAGAAATTAGATGTTTAAAATTTACTACTCCAGGATCTCAATTATTGAAATTGACAGAACAAATTATTGATAAAAAATATATTGATTCCATTTGTGATTACTTTAATAAAAAATCAATTTCTATTAGTATCGAAGAAATCAATCTAAAAAATGGAGTTGAAACAATTAAGAGGTCATAACATAATAATTAATCCCAACTTCTACCCAACAGCATCCGGAATAAAACCAATCAAACAGCCGCCCGGCTGAAAGAAAATAGACCAGGCGGCTTTAAGAGGAACGAAATCTAGTGGAATATAAGGACTTTGAAAGAGAATAAAAGGGGGTAATTTCAATGTGTGATGGAGGTCACAGATTAATCCAATAAGAAGAAAGGAAGTAAAATGTCAATTAACGATTTAGAAAAAGTACTTGTTAGTTATGGCAATGCTGCAAAAACAGCACAAGAGAAAGAAATCGAGAAAAAGAACCAAAAATAAATTACTAGAAAGGTTTAAAGTATTTATGAATGAAAACATTAAGCCAATTATGAAGCAATATGGGGAAAAGCTAAAAGAACATGGACATGATTATAAAATTGATGTTAAAAGTAATTCAATAGAGATGCAAATATTGCCAGATATAGTTAAAAGGGAGTCATACTCGCTAGGCTCTGATGATAAAAATGCACATATTGGTTTCTATTTTAAAGAAGGAGAAATACGTGTCTCATCTTTGACAATTGTACCTGCTGTTTCTAGTGGTAGTGGGGGCGTAAGAAAAACTTTTAAAGACATAGATGAAATTTCTGATAAAGAAATTAATATTATATTAACAAACGTAATCACTGAAATATTTGACAATTGTAAAATGGCTATTGGTTGGCGTTAATATAATAATTGTCTTGAACCCACGTTTAAAGTTATACGTTGCATTATAAATATTTTAATGATAAATTTTACAAACAAGGGGAAATAAATGAAAATACTAGAAAATACAAATCTCATTAGGATTAACGGTACTTTTGATATGGCTGCTTTAAATCCTACATGGATAAAAAACAATTTCCCTGATATAGAAGTAGGCGAAAAAATTAAGCTCCACTTTAATGGAATTGTTCCAATAACTGAAGTACAGTTTAATCTTGGTGATTATAGAATAATTCTAAACCCTACTACTCTGATTTTTCAACCGATTAAATTTGATAAAGATGTACTAGACACTATCCTGGACAACGCGAGAATTATTTTAAGACAGTTTCCCCATACCATGGTGGGTATAATGGGAATAAATTATCGATATGAAACTACCGTATCAAAATATAAAGAACTTTTTTCACATCCGGAAATGACGTCGCGTTTAAATAAACACGGTTATAATAATATAGTAAATTTGGTGTACAGACTTTATTATAACAAAAAACCAGTTAATATCATGATCGTAACAGATCCCAAAAATGAAAACAGATTAACAATCAATGTTAATTTTCATTTTGATGTTAAATCGACTCAGGACTGTTTAGATTTTTTAAATGTTGATGGTATACCTAATGTACTTATCAAGTATTTAGATCAAAGCCATTTACTCATTGAGGACATTTTTAAGTGTGAGGTAAAAGATGTTTGACTATGATGACTTACTAAAAAGCAATGACCCCTTTTTATCAATAACAAATGATCCTTTTAGAAATTATTTTGATAATATTTTTTGTGACCCTTCTGATATAAAAGATGAAAATCCATTAGAAACAGGTACATATTGAAGGAGTACCATTCAGAAAATGTGAAGAAGAAGAAAAGAAAAAAAAATTGAAGTTAGTGTTTTTGATGTCGCTAAATACATTGTTTCTCAAAAAGATAAAGTATCTACTCCCGAAGCGTTAACAACAATGAAACTCCAAAAACTACTCTATTATTGCCAAGCATGGTCATTAGTTTGGGATAAAAAAAAGTTATTTAAAGAACCCATAGAAGCATGGATCAATGGACCGGTCGTTAGAAATTTGTTCAATTATCTTCAGGGACTATATAAGATTGATGAAAATGATATTCAGGAAGGGGAATCCAGACATTCTCTCAGAAGATCAAATTGAAACTATTGATATTGTGTTAAACACATATGGAAAAAAATCGTCTCAATGGTTAATCAATCTTACACACCTAGAAGATCCATGGAAAAATGCTCGCACTGGATTAAGACCCCATAATCGCAGTAACAAAAGAGTTACATTAAAGAGTATGAAAGAATACTACTCTAATCTCTAATTGTTTATGTCTTCCCAAAAAAAAACAAAAATTGATAAAGATCCTGATTTATATAAGGACAAATATCCTTCATGGCAGTTTCGGTTTCTAGATATAGGTGGACCTTTCGGATATAAAAAGTATAATGAAATAATCTCTTTCGATTTCGAGAAGAATAACCTAGATGAATTTACATTATGTAACCATGAAAGTTTTATTAGTGGCCTAAATTCTCAACACAATAAAGACAATGCAAATCTAAGAAAATTCTTCAATAAAATAAAATGTACCAATTTTCCATCGTGATCTTTTTACTTGAAGTTGTTTCAAATTTATCTAATGTGTTTTTGCTTAACAAAATCCTCCCTTTTCTAATAAAACAAGAAAAACGCAAATGGAAAATGATAGAGCAAGACACTCACGATGGAGGTAAAAGCAGTCACCATGATGTTTCTGTTGCCTATTGTTCAAAAGTAGCCAAAGATAGATTATCAATTTTACCTATCAATGGTACAGATAAACTTTTCTCGTTTCGTTTAACAAATAAATTGAGATTATATGGGCTACGCCAAAATGAGAGTGTTCCAAATTGTTTTTATTGATGATATTCATGGAAGAAAAGAACAGTGTATATCCAACAGGCTCCAATAGTCTTGACCCAAATTGCAAAAAAAAGTAATTCATCATAATTTTATCATCAAATTCTCAAGAAATTGAAAGAAGAATTTTTTATCTTCTTTCATGTCTTCATTAAAACCATATCCTCGCTCAAAAAAACAACCCGCCTGGCTGCTGCAGTATTACAGATTTGCAAACGGGTAAGTGGACCCAGAGAGTACTTCATTGCACCGCTGAGCAGGCCAAGGCTTATCAAAGGAAATTTGACGCAGATCACAATTACCTGAAGATGCATCCGGAAGAAATCGGAATAAACCCGGCCGACTACACAATTAAATTTGCCACGACTGGTTTTGTCAAAGCTAAGGCGAGCGATAAGGCCCACAAAACAATTGTAAGATACCGAAACATATTTGACCACCTTTATAAACACTTTGGAGAGACCTACCCCCTGAAATTTATCGATAGCGGCGCGATCCAGTCCTTCACCCTGTTCTACCTTCAGGATCACACTAAACCCGGCACAAACCTTTCCCTGCGGCACCTGAAGGCATTCCTGAGGTGGTGTTATGATATGGAGTATATTAACCGGGTTCCGAAGAATCTCCATGCTGAAGGTTGAGGAGAACGGAATCCGTTGGCTCACCCGGGAAGAATATGAGAAGATCTACAACAAGGCCCAGCCTGAGATTCGGGATATAATGACATTGTGCATATCAACCGGGGCGCGGATCAACGAACTACTGAATTGTCCCTGGGAAAAGATAAAGTTCGATGAAAAGGTGATCGCATTGAATCCGAAGCTGGTGAAAGGCCGAAGGATGGAGGCGTTATATCTAAACGATTGTTGCATTGAGATATTGACGAGAATCCGGGAGGAGCATAAGCCCGTTAAGAAGTCCCCCTGCCCTATTCTTACGATTATGTCGCATGGAGATATACGAAAGCTTGTCAAGAGGCTGGCATTAAAAGCTCTCTTCATGATCTCCGCCGATCTGCCGGTGCATGGCTCTTGCAGAATGGTGTTCCGATATACCAGGTGTCGAAGTTTCTCCGGCACTCTTCGAGTTACCGTGACCGAAAAAAGCTACGCGGACCTGGTGAAAAAGAATTACTCTGACCTGTCGGACAAGATCATTGAAATATTATCCTGAAAACTGTCATTGTTTTGTCATTGTTTTTTGGCTTGGAATGCCATTATATGACATGGTTTTGGGAATTGGCAAGGGGAATAGAAAAACCGTTTAGGTAAGCAAAAGCCTGCGTTATGCAGGCTTTAAGCGTGTAGCCCCTCCAGGATTTGAACCTGGGACCTTCGGATTATGAGTCCGCTGCTCTAACCAACTGAGCTATGGGGCCGCGTACCGGTGCTGAATACAATATCTATACACACTCTCTCATTCATATTCAACACCGGACACTGGTGGGTAGTACAAGATTTGAACTTGTGACCTCCTGCGTGTCGAGCAGGCGCTCTAACCAGCTGAGCTAACCACCCTTGTAAAAAAGCTACCTAAGGTAATTTATAAATTGCCAATATTCAACATTTTTCTTGATTGTTTAAAAGTTCATGGCTTATGAGTATAATGCCAGGAACCTGCTACTTAAGCATAGTCATCTCAACACAGAAGGTCGCAGACTGTCATGCTTCCGGTGAAAATGGATTTCATTGATCCTGTTATCCCGTCGAAAAAGTATTTTGCATATCATAATATCCTGTCTATTTCATCCATAACACCGGCTGACGCAGAGGAAAGTCCATCCTGTCTTCATACCGGTCCTCAAGCATTTTCCAGAGTTCCGGAAATTCATTCTTCTCATAGGCTTCACCACCAGTAATAATGATAGGAATCTTCCGCGGTAATGTTCCGGGATTGCCGTTCCCTGTCCCATAATTCTCCGATAGTAATAGTGCATCAGCGAGCGGAGTCCCGTAAGCGCCGGAAAGTTTCAAATTCCATAATTCATTTTTGTTTTACCGAGTACGTGTGCATTCACTGCCAGCAGGTCGGCATTCAGAAAGATATCATTGCGGAAGCTCCGGTTGAGATCTTCACGGTATAACGGAGAGTTTGGTCCGGTAAGCCGCGGTAATAACACTTCCCGGTAATAGGTCCGGGCAATTTCTTTGATCTCCGGGTTGTCAAGATAATCCGCGGCCGCAGCCAACTGAAGCAGCCAGGCATTGCCGTAAACATCAAGACGTTCACGGACGGAAATACCGTTTTCGTGATCAAGAAGAAAACCGGTGTATTCTCGGAACCAGTCCCTTAATTTCCTTACCTCGTCTTCACGGAGAAAATTTTCCAATAGCGGCAGACTCCGAATGATCTCCACGAAATGCAATCCCTCGTAAATACCGGTGTCCCGTCCGGATGTACGGTTCGGGATCGCTCCCGCATATGCAGATGCGGCTTCATGCGCGTCTTTTCATCAATAAACCACGCCCGGAGATGTTCGGCGGCGACTTCTGCATATTTTACCTCTCCGGAAATGCTGTACGCAGCGGTCAGGGCCGGAACGATCTTGCCCAGTTCTGCCAGTGCACCGGCATGCTCGCGAAAGGAATCCGGATTACGTTTTTCATCAATATAGGTATAGGGCGCCCGGGGATCTCCTTCCTGCGGCCACCAAAAGAGTCCTTCGGAATAATAGCTGTGCAGATCCCCGGGGGATCGTCCGCAGCGGTAATTACTTACCGGATCCGGGGATCTTCCAAGATACGCATTCGCTTTTTCCATTACATACGCACGTTCGTATTCACGGATGTCAAGATCAGTGGAAATAGTGAATACAATGGGAATAACGACCTGCACGGGACGTTTTTCTCCGTTGACGATATAGGGCCGGAAACGCTGTTCTTTCAATGCGCTGACTGCGGCATCGTTCAAATATTCGTTTCCGTTGACCACTTCACATTTACGTACCGTGCCCGCCGTATCAATATAGGCCAGAAGCCGAACCTCGCCTTCAATTCCCTTGTTCAGGGCATTCACGGGATACACAATACTCTCCAGAAGCGCTCTTTTCCGCCGATCATTTCAAGGGATCCTTCTGAACTGTCAATAAGTATCGGCTGACTACTGCAGGAAAAAAAGAATATCAAACCGAAAAGCCAAAAAAGGTGTTTCATATTATACTCCAAAACATCCGCTGTAGGATGTTTTTTTATACTCCGAAAGCGCTGAAATTTCACATATCATATTGTATACGCTGTGAATTGCCGTTTGTTTTTATTTCTTTTCTGCATGAATTTAAATATATTCCGCCTATGAATGAAAACAAAAAAACCGTGCGCGTACGTTTTGCACCCAGTCCGACCGGACACCTACATATCGGAGGGGTACGGACCGCCTTGTTCAATTATCTCTATGCCCGTCAGCGGAACGGCGAATTTTGCCTGCGTATAGAGGATACGGACAAAGAACGTTCCACTGATGAGAATATGCGGGAGATCCTGGATGCGCTGGACTGGCTGGGACTGTCGCCGGACGAGAAACCCGTCGTTCAGAGCGAACATAAAGGCACGCATCTTGTTGCAGCCGAAAAATTGCTGAAGAACGGACATGCATACCGCTGTTTCTGCACAAAAGAAAAGCTGGACGCGGATAAGGAAAGTGCAAAATCCGCTCACGAACCCTATCGCTACAGCGGCCGCTGCAGGGATCTCACCGAAGCCGCGGTCCGGAAAAAACTCGCTGCAGAACTCCGCCACACGCTGCGTTTCCGGGTTCCGGAGGGTGTAACGCGTTTCAAGGATATGGTGTATAAGGATATCTCGGTCAATAACCGGGAGATCGATGATTTCGTTATCCTGCGTTCAGACGGAACGCCGGTATATCAGCTTTCGGTCGTTGTGGACGATATACGTATGGGTATCAGCCATGTTATCCGCGGTGAGGATCATCTTTCCAATACACCCAAACAGATCCTGCTTTATCTCGCACTGGGAGAAAAAGTGCCGCGTTTTGCCCATCTTCCGCTGATACTGGCCGAAGACGGGAAACGCCTTTCAAAACGCCACGGAGCAAGTTCCGTGAATGAATTCAGGGAAATGGGATTTTTGCCGGAGGGACTCCTGAACGGTCTGGCGTTGCTGGGCTGGGGCGATAATATGCCCAAACCGGTGTTCACACTTGATGAACTGATAGAAAAATTTTCCGTAAACCGGGTCAATAAAAAAGCCGCGGTATTCGATATCAATAAACTCACCTGGATCAACGGTCAGCATCTTTCACGTACGGATGCGTCCGCTGTCTGGAAGTTCGTTGCGGCCGCACTGGGAGGAAAAAGGCTGGATAAGAACGGACTTCCCGGATACGGAAGGTGTGCGTTATGTGGATCTGCTGAAATCCCGGATGCGGCTGTTAACGGACTTTATCACCTATGGTGCTTATCTTTCATGATCCGGATGACTATGACGAAAAAGCGCTCGAAAAATATTCACGGACTCCCGGTACGGAAACTTTTCTGAACGGGCTCCTTGATGGATTTCAGCACTGCACGCCGTTTACGGCCGATAATGCGGAACGCTGTCTGCGCCGCTCTGCAGAAGAACAACATACTACCGCCGCAACGCTTATCCATCCCCTGCGCCTGGCAGTCACCGGATTTGCCGTGAGTCCCGATATCTTCACCATTTGTGAAATACTCGGAAAAAAAACGGTCTGCAGGCGTGTGGAAAAGCTGACCCACGTCCTTTCCGGATCGTGATCAATATCACAACAGAAAATTAAGGGCTGACAACTATTTCTCTTTTCTTCGTATACTTCCTCAAAAGAGGAGGACGTATGATGAAGAGAGTAATTATTTCCCTTTCATTCTTATTGCTGTTCACGATGCTTCATGCATTGCCGAATGCGTGGATCAATGAGATCCATTATGATAATGCGGGGGCGGACCAAGATGAATTTGTCGAAGTCGTTGTTGCATCTCCCGAGAACTATAGTCTTATCGATCTCCACCTGTATATGTACAACGGCTACGACGGAACACATTATTGTCTGGATTGTATCAGCGAGTTTACGCCCGGTGAACGCATCGGTCCCTACCAGTTTTACACCTGGTATCACCGCGGTATACAGAATGACACCGAAGGGATGATCCTTGTCTATCACGACACACTGGTTGATATCATAGCTTATGAGGGAAGTTTTACCGGTACGCTTCCTCCGGCAGAGGGACTTGTCTTCCCGGATGTAGGAGTGGCGGAGACCGGGAGCAGTCCTGTCACCGCCAGTATTTACCTCAGCGGCTTGCCCGGGAGCGACTGGCTGTACGGGACCGCCTCAACACCCGGAAATAAAAATCCCGGACAGGATTTTTCCGAGATCCTCACGTCCGTTGAACTTGCTTATTTCAAAGCAAGCGTTTCCGGAGGACATATACTGCTCAGCTGGAAAAGTGAAAGTGAAACGGAAAACGCCAGCTATCTGCTGTACCGCAACGGATCGGTCATCCGTTCAGTGCCTGCAGCAGGGACCCAAAGTGCGCCGCAGACCTATTCCTGCCGCGACGAAAAGATCCTGCCGGGAAGAATGTATAAATACACACTTTCCGCCATGAATTACGGCGGACGCGAGCAGGCTCTCGACAGTCTGCATATACGGGCGGGCGGGATCCATGAGAAAACAAAACCCTTTCAGCTGCATTCGCCTTTTCCGAATCCTTTCAATCCCGAAAGCACTTTCCGTGTTGATATCTTTTCATCCACCAATCTGGAGATCAGTCTCTTTGACCTGAAAGGCAGAAAACGCAAAACCGTATACCGCGGCATGTGTGAGAACAATAGTCTTGAGATCACGCTGGACCTGCATGATCTTCCTTCCGGGCGTTACATTCTTGACTGCAGTTCGAAAAAATACCGTGAAACGAAAACCATTACACTCGTAAAATAGTCCGGGATGAAAAATAGCGCTGCCTCTCTGCGTATTCGCTAATTTACACTTTTGACTTCTGCCTTTATGTCGTATATTCATGGCATGATAAAACGTTTTTATATTGAGACCTACGGCTGCCAGATGAATGAATATGACAGTCAAATACTGGCGGGAATCCTTACCGGGCAGGACTATGCGGTCAGCGGTGATCCCGATCATGCTGATATTATCCTACTGAATACCTGTAGTGTCCGCGAGCATGCGGAACAGAAAGATACATTCCCGGCTGGGGGAACTGAAAGAACTGAAAAAAATCCACCTGAAAATAGGTCTTGTCGGATGCATGGCGCAAAATTTGAAACGGGATATCTTTAAAGAACAAGTCCTATGTGGATATGATCCTGGGACCCGATTCCTACCGGCATATTCCCGAATATCTTGAAAGCAGCGAAAATCATGTCGTTGATACGGATCTTTCCCGGTATGAAGTATATGAGGGACTTTTTCCTTCACGCAAGGAATCCGTAAATGCCTGGATCCCGATCATGCGGGGTTGTGACAAATTCTGTTCCTACTGTATTGTCCCCTATACCCGCAGCCGGGAACGCAGCAAAAGTATCGACAGCATTGTCCGGGAAGCGGAACGCTCAGCAGAACAGGGTTTTGTCGAGGATCACGCTTCTGGGTCAGAACGTCAACTCCTATCGCTACGGGGAATTTCGTTTTCATGACCTTCTTAAGGCACTTACGGACGTGAAGGGGATCCGGCGCATCCGTTATACCTCGCCGCATCCGCAGGATATCAATGAAGCGCTCCTGAAGGTGCATGCTGATCATAATCCTTTGATAGCCAACCATATACATCTTCCGCTTCAGGCGAGATCGGACAATGTACTTCAGCGCATGAACCGTACATACTCACAGGAACACTATCTCCGGATCGTTGATATGATACGAAAATATGTTCCGGATATGGGTATTACTACGGATATGATCGTGGGTTTCCCGGGGAAACGGATGCGGATTTCTGCGAAACCCTGAACGTCATGCAGAAAGTGAAATTTGATTCGGCTTACATGTTCAAATATTCACCACGTCCCCATACAAAGGCCGCCAAATTGCAGGATGATGTCAGTGAGGCGGAAAAATCCGCGCGACTGACGGAACTGATCAATTTACAAAAAGAACATACGCTGTACCGCTATCGCGCAATGATCGGAAAAGAAGCGGAGATCCTGGTTGAATCCGAAAGTAAACGCAGTCCCGACGAAATGAAAGGACGTACCTCCTGCAATAAGATCGTTATATTTCCGCGTGAGAACTATAAAGCGAAGGAACTGATCCGGCGCAGGATCACGGATGCAAAGGGAGTAAGCCTGTTCTTCCAGCCCAAAAGGATAACAATGCCGCATTACCGGAAAAAATATGATCTCGCCTTCCGGCGTATGAATACGCAGCCCTTCCGTAACGGAAGCGATTTTACGCTTTCGGAAAATGATATCGTAAAAAACGGCGTCTTTGACCATAAGGTTCACCTCTTTCTCGGCTGTTATCCTCCTTCTATTATTGAAAGCATGTTTAAAAAATATAAGGTCCGGGAATATTTTGCCGAAAAGGGTATCCCGAATGTGAACTGGCATGTAAATATGGATGATCCTTATGTTCACCGTTTTATACTGATCTCAGAGAATGAGGGTATTAAGCATAAACTCATCGAACTCGTCATGCAACGGAAGAACCTGAAGCTTCCGCTGGATGAGAACCGGCAGCTGAACCTGGAATTCCTGCATATCGAGTGGCTGATGATGCAAAATCCCTATAAAAAATTCCGCAGGAACAAACCGCCGCTTCCCGGACAAAAAGCTCCCGGACTCGGGGTTGGACTGCATATGCTTCAGATCCTGATGCAGGTGGCAAAGAAAACAAATACCCACGGACTGCTCAATTCTCCGAATTATCTTCATACGGCGCTCTTTTTCTCAAGGGCATTCCATTTTCTTGATCCCAGAAAAGAAGCATTCATTCAGTATGTAAAATATAAGCTACTGCCGCATTACAGTCATTACACATTGAGCTGGGCCGATGAATACGGGGCTTTGCAGCATTCACTGAATCACCGAAAGGTCAGGTGGCGGCCTTCAACCATGGTAGCACCGATCTCGAATGACGCAAAACGCTATTTCTATTCCCGCAACTACCGGAAAAAAGTTCGCAAACAACGAAAAAAAATGAAGATCACGGTCAATATGCGCAAACTCAAAAAGAAACTGAGGGATCATGGACAGGTCTACTAAAGCTTGCCTGTTCCTGAACGGTAAGAAACCCGGGAAAGCGCTGATCGGAAAATACTGTCCGCCCGGCTATCTGAAGATCTGTACCGACGGTGCGTATGATTATCTGCATGAATACGGTATCGAGCCCGATATTCTTCTCGGTGATATGGATTCCGTGTCCGCCCTTCCCTCTCACCCCCTTTTGAGGTCATCCGGCTTCCGGATGTGAACGCCTGCGACTTTGAAAAGGCTCTTAGCTATTGTAAAGAGAATGCCATAAGTCTTCTGCGCATCTTCGGAGCCGACGGTGAACGCATCGACCATTTTCTGATCAATATCATCCTGATGGCGCGTTCAGCGGGCGAAATTGATATCGAAATGTTCACGGCCAGAGAATACCTGCACTTCCTTCTTCCCGGCGAATATCATATTCCCGGCGTAAAGGGACAAAGTTTTTCCCTGCTGGCACTGAAAAGGACAAAAGGACTTACACTCCGCGGCGCCGTTTATCCGCTGGACAACAATACCCTGGGAACCGGTTCCCGTGGACTCAGTAATGCCTTTACCGGCGCCGAACTGCTGATACGCTTTGAGCGGGGACTCCTTTTGTTCATGACCGAACTGGAAATATGAGAATTTCCCTGACATTTTCCGATATTCTTATCATTGCCGTCTATTTTTTCCTGCTATTTCTCATTGGTTTTCTCCGCAGGAAAAAAGATCCGGATACGGAAGATTTTCTTTTATCCGGACGGCGCCTCACACTGCCGCTTTTTGTGATGACCCTTGTATCCACATGGTACGGCGGTATTCTCGGCGTCGGGGAATTCACTTATCTCCACGGACTTTCAAACTGGTTCGTCATGGGATTCCCGTATTATGTCTTTGCTTTTATCTATGCACTCTTTATTGCCGGCAGGATACGCAGGAATATGGCTGCCACGATACCCGAACTGATCGACCGCCGGTACGGGCGGATCCCGTCTTTTGTCAGCGGTCTCTTTGTGTTCCTGATGACCTCACCCGCTCCGTATCTGCTGATAGCCGGTATTATTCTATCACTGATCATCGGTCTTTCCCCCCTGATCTGCGCTCTGCTAATCTTTATTGCTTCCGCCGTCTATCTTTACCGCAAGGGGTTTTCGACCGTCATTCAGTCCGATGTCCTGCAGTTCGGCTGCATGTTTTTGGGATTTATCATCCTGAGCGTCATCCTCTTTCGCAACTATCCGGCCGCAGAATTTTTGAGCACGGAACACCTGCCCGCACAACACCTCAGTCTCACCGGCGGACTGTCCGCAACATATATTATTTCCTGGTTCTTTATCGCACTCTGGACGCTCGTCGATCCAGGATTCCATCAGCGCTGTGCCGCCGCCAGAACCCCCCGTACTGCCCGTAACGGTATCCTTCTCAGCATCGCTTTCTGGCTTATTTTTGATGCACTTACCGTTGTTACCGGTTTATATGCAAGAGCTTTACTCCCTGATATTCAGTCACTTTACTCCTATCCCCTCCTCGCAGCAAAGGTATTACCGGCGGGCTTGCTCGGACTCTTTATCGCCGGGCTGCTGGCAACGGTAATGTCCACACTTGATTCCTATATATTTATTTCTGCCCAGACCATCGGCTACGATATCATATCCAAATACCGTCCGGGAAATATCCGCGCCAATATCCGTTTCGGGTATGTCGTCACAGGTATCATTGCAATGATCATCCTTATTCTCCTTCCCTCCGTGATCTCAATATGGTACGTTATCGGCACCCTTGTCATCCCTTCTCTTCTGCTTCCGGTGCTCTCCGTACTTTTCGATCGTCCCATCCCGCCGAATTTCGTACTGGCCCTGATGAGCGGCGCCGTCCTGCTCTCCGGCACCTGGTTCCTCATCGGAGCGATATCCGGGACCTATCCCCTCAATATCGAGCCCTTTTACCCCGGACTGCTGTACAGCATGATCGTTTTCCTTATCGGCAGGAAGCGTTTCCTTGCAGGACGGCAGCAAGATAAAACGTAATTCCTCCCTCCGTCTCTCAGTCCCTCCGTCTCTTCGTCTCTTTGTCTTTCAGCCTCTCAGCGTCTTCTTTACTCCGTCGTATTACCATGAGGGATCCTGAAACGAGTTCAGGATGACTGCGGGGGGATTGTCTCTTCGTCTCTTAGTCTTCAGCGCTTTTTTCTCTCTGTCGTATAATTATTGGGATCCTGAAATAAATTCAGGATGACGATAAAAGGTTTGTCTCTTTGTCTCTTTGTCTCTTTGTCTCTCATCCTCTTATCTTCTTATCTTCTTATCTTCTTTTTTCGTCTCGACAACTAGACAACTCGACAACTCGACAACTCGACAACTAGACATTTTTTACATAACGCCGGTATTTCTCCCTAAACATTTATCTTTTGCTGTATATTCTGCCTCCGCGGCAATATTTATTCAATTATTATCATAATTCGGTTTGAATTATCCATTATTCATGATAATTTTACGTCCTTAAAAACAGAGGAGATGTACAATGGGAAAAAAGAAGATCATTTTAGCGTACAGCGGAGGTCTGGACACCACCTGCGCAATTCCCTGGCTGAAAGAGAACGGATTTGATGAAGTGATATGTTTTTCGGCGAATCTGGGGAGTGAGTTCACTCCGGAAGATCTGATCCGAAGGGGAAAAGCAACGGGAGCTTCAAAAGTATACGTTAAGGATCTTCGAAAGGAACTTGCGGACGATTATCTTATCCGCGGCCTGAAAGCCAATGCGGTTTATGAGGACAAATATGTACTGTCCACCGCTTACGGCCGTCCCCTTATTGCCAAATATCTTGTGGAACTTGCCCGAAAAGAAGGTATTGACCACGTTGCCCACGGCTGCTCCGCAAAGGGAAATGACCAGGTGCGGCTTGACGTTGCGGTAAAAATGCTGCAGCCGGACCTGAAGATCATCGCTCCCCTGCGCTACTGGGAACTGAGCTCACGGGAATCCGAGATCGAATATGCGGAACAAAAGAATTTACCGATCAAGCTTACAAAGGAAAAGATCTACAGTATAGATCAGAATATCTGGGGGATCGCCATCGAATGCGGCGCACTCGAGGATCTGCGCAACGAAGCTCCGGAAGATTCGTATATGATCGCCCGCAAGATCGAGAATACGCCGGATGTTCCCGAGTACGTCAGCATCGATTTTGAAAAAGGCGTTCCCGTGGCATTGAACAATGAAAAGATGGGATTTTCCGCTATCCTGGAAGCACTGAACGAAACTGCAGGCAGACACGGTGTGGGACGTACCGATATGGTCGAGGACCGCATTGTCGGCATTAAATCCCGGGAGATCTATGAGGCGCCGGCCGCATGGACCCTGCTTCATGCTCACAAAGAACTTGAAGCGGCTGTTCTCGACCGTGAAACCCTCGCTTTCAAGGAGGTCGTTTCTCAAAAATATGCACAGCTGGTTTATCAGGGACTGTGGTTTACGCGCCTGCGGAAAAGTCTGGACGCTTTTATCGACAAGACCCAGGAACATGTAACGGGAACGATAAAACTGAAATTGTTCAAAGGGAATATTTCGGTGGCTTCACGCGATACTTCTTATTCGCTCTATAAAATGAACCTGGCCACTTACGGAGATGAGGATGAATTTGTGCGTGAAAACGCCGAGGCCTTCATCGACCTGTACGCAATGCCTTTTCTTGAAAAATAAAAAGCGGTATATTCCCGTATAAGAAAAGGAGGAACAACATGGCAAAAAAACTCTGGGGCGGTCGGTTCAGCAAATCCATGGATGCCGGCTTTGAATCTTTTTCACGCTCCATCCATTACGATAACGCCCTTGCGGAATTTGATGTGATACATTCGATCCTGCATGTAAAAGCGCTTTACAATGCCGGCCTGATCAATGATACGGAATCCCGGGAACTCCGTGATGCCCTCAATGAACTCATGCAGGATATAAAAGAAGATAATTTTTCTCCGGATCCCGATGAGGAGGATATCCACTCTGCGGTACAGAATATCCTGCAGAAGAAGGTCGGCGATCTCGCTCTAAAGCTCCATACGCTCCGCTCACGCAACGATCAGATCGCTTTTGATGTCAAGCTCTACAGTTACCGGAAAGCGCTGCATATGCGACGAAAGATCGATGAACTGACCGCGGCATACGCGGAGCTTGCGAAAAAATATCCCCATGCCCCTTTCATCGGGTATACCCATACGCAGCGCGCTCAGGTCATTCGCTTTCCGGACCACTGTTACGCGTATGCGGAAATGTTCGGCCGCGACGGAGAACGGCTTGCCGATTACCTCAAACATGTGAAGATCAGGATCGGCGCCGGTGCGCTGTCAGGTACTTCCATTCCGCGTTCCGCCTATACGGAGGCCATCGGGGAGTATGATCCGGAAAACACTCTGAAGATATCCGCAGCGGATAATTGCCTTGATCATGTGGCGGACCGGGATTTTGTCATCGAACTTTTGAGTATATGTTCCATCATTCAAATGCATATGTCCCGCTTTGCGGAAGATATGATCCTCTATTCCACCGCGGAATACGATTATATTGACCTGCCGGAGGAATTCTGCACGGGCTCTTCGCTCATGCCGCATAAAAAGAACGCCGATCTTATGGAACTGCTGCGTGGGGCGACCGGCAATGTATACGGCGATCTGCTCTCCCTGCTGGTAAGTATGAAGGGACTTCCCCTTACTTACAACCGGGATATGCAGCTGGATAAAGAACCCCTGTTCCGGACCGTTGATCTTGTTCTCCGTGAGATCGATCAGCTCGCCCGCTTTGTTCCCGGGATCACACTGAAGGAGGAGAAGATCGCGAAGGCCCTTGAAGATGAACACCTCTACGGTGTTGAGATCGCGGAATATCTGGTACATCAGGGTGCCCCTTTCGGGAAAGCCCACGATATTGTGGGAAAACTGATACGTTATTCCGAGGACCATAAAATATTGCTGCGGGAGATCCCCGAACATAAACTGGCCGAATTTCACGAAAGCCTTTCCGCAAGTATCCTGAAAAAGATCATGACCCCGGAATATGCGATAAGATCGAAAGCACGGGACCGTTTGGAGTAAATGGTTTAGAGTTTAGAGTTTAAAGTTTAGAGTTTAGAGTTTGACCCGTCCTGAAATAGGTTGACACAAAAAAGGAGAAAGAAAGCGATGTCAACTATGAAGATGTATCGTTACAGCGAGGCCTTTAAACAGCAAGTCGTCAAAGAGATTGAGGAAGGCACATTACGTATTGCAGAAGCCGCCCGAATGTATGATATTAGTGTAGCCGGTATATATAAGTGGCTGCATAATCTTGGGAAAGATCATTTGATTGGAAAGGTGGTGTATGTGAAAAAGCGCAATGAGTTGGACAAGATCAAGAAATTAGAGTTAGAGAAGGAGCAGTTGGAGGCGGCATTAGCGAAGTCGCATTTATCTGTATTTTGCCTGGAATCGATGATTGAAGCAGCGGAGAAGGCCTACGGGGTAGACATTAAAAAAACTCTGGTTTGAAAGCATCGAGGAAGGCAGAAAACGCATGAGCAAAGAGAAGAGACGCTTCAGCATCGGCCAGATATGCGGATATTTCGGTTATAGCCGTCAAGGTTACTATCAGCACAAGCAACTGGAGCAGGTCCGTGGTACAGAAGTAGATCTGATCGTTACTGCAGTGCGGGAGATCCGCAAAACCCAACCCCGGGTTGGCAGCAGAAAGCTTAAGAACATGCTATGCGCTGAAGGAATAGACATCGGCCGGGACCGTTTGTTTGATATTCTCAGAGACAACAAGATGCTGATAGAAAAGCGGCGGGCATATCATAAGACAACAAACTCACTGCACGGATTACGCTATCATCCCAATCTGATCAAAGATCTTGAAATATGGTATCCGGCTCAGGTATATGTGTCGGATATCACCTATATCCATACCCTTGAGGGTTTTATGTATTTATCTCTGGTAACTGACCACTACTCCAGAAAGATCGTAGGATATGACCTGAGCGAAAGCCTGAGTGTGGAAGGAAGTCTCAGGGCATTAAAAATGTCCCTTAAGCATGTGAAGAATACGCAAATGCTGATCCATCACTCAGACCGGGGGATACAATACTGCAGCAAAGCATATACGGATATGCTGCGAGATCATGGTGTAAGTATCAGCATGACAGAAGAGGATCATGTTTATGAGAATGCATTGGCAGAGCGTGTGAACGGTATCCTCAAAGATGAGTTTTATCTTGGACAAACCTTGCGCTCTAAAACAATAGCGCATAAATTAGTACGTGACTCTGTTAAGATTTACAATCAAAAACGTCTGCATATGGCACTAAATTATCATACTCCCGACAGTGTGTTTTATGCAGCTTAACCTGTCAACTATTTTAGGACAAGACAGGTTTAGTATCTTTTTTCTATTTTATTATTTTTTCTGCAGCCTGGTGTGCATGTCCGGATAATGATCCAATTTTTATGGTAATTACCCGTGAATTATATTATACTTCAGATTGAAATAATTGAAGGAAAAGCATGCAAATAACAGTCTGCATCAAACAAGTTCCCGGAACGGCAGAGGTTGAAATAGACGAGAAAACCGGTGTGCTCAAGCGTGAGGGCATTGATTCAAAAATGAATCCCTATGATCTCTACGCCATTGAAACCGCGATCCGGATCAAAAAAGAAAATACGGACAGTGTCAATGTCATTAGCATGGGTCCTCCGCAGGCGGAAGCGGTGATCCGCGAAGCCTATATGATGGGGGCCGATAACGGTTATCTGCTCACGGACCGCAAATTCGCCGGTGCGGATGTGCTTGCAACGGCTTACGCCTTATCGCAGGGTATCCGGCACAATGGGTGTTTCCGATATCATTATCTGCGGAAAGATGACCACGGACGGCGATACCGCGCAGGTGGGAACCGGAGATCGCCGAGTATCTCGGAATCCCGCATGTTGCCAATGTCCGGCGCATTCATGAGATCAATAAAAAAAGCATCGTTGTCGAGATGAATATGGCGGAATCGGTGGAGATCCAGGAAGTCCTTCTCCCCTGTCTGATAACCGTGGAAAAAGATATCTATCCTCCGCGGCTACCGTCCTTTAAACGAAAGCTTAAGACTTCCGGCCGTCCGGTAAAGAAGATCACGTTCGATGATCTGAAAGACAGGAATGACAAGCACTACGGACTGAACGGCTCCCCCACTCAGGTACTGCGTATTTTTCCGCCTGAGCCCAATAAGACCAGTGAACGCTGGAAAGGCAGCGGTGAAGAATTGAGCGGCCGCCTTGCGAAAAAATTACATGAACTCAAATTTATATAGGTTATCCTCCCCTTATGGCAAAGATCATTATTCATCAGGATGCTGTTAAAGATCCCAAAAAAGTCATGGAAGTTTGTCCCTTCGATGCAATTGAGCCCTCCGGGGACGGGATCGCTATCAATGCCGCCTGTAAGATGTGCAAAATATGTATTAAGCGCTATCCCGAAATATTTGAATACGTGAAAGAAGATGTTCCCGTCCTCGATAAGGATAAATGGCGCGGTATCGCCGTCTATATCGACCATATTGAGGAAAATATCCATCCGGTAAGTTTTGAACTGATCGGGAAAGCAAAAATAATGGCCGCAAAGATCGGCCATCCCGTCTATTGCCTGCTGATGGGCGACAATGTCCGCGAAATGGCGGAAGAGCTCCTTCACTACGGAGCTGATGAAGTATTCGTTTACGATAAACCGCAGTTGCACCATTTTCGCATCGAACCGTACACGGCGGTCTTTGAGGACTTTATCAAAAAAACGCAGCCTTCCATCGTGCTGGTGGGAGGCACCACGGTCGGACGTTCTCTCGCACCGCGCACGGCTGCACGTTTCCGCACCGGACTGACCGCGGACTGCACGGTCCTTGATGTACAGGAGAACACCGACCTTGACCAGATCCGGCCGGCATACGGCGGAAATATCATGGCGCATATTCATACCCCCAGGCACCGGCCGCAGTTCGCCACGGTCCGCTACAAAATATTCGACGCACCCGAACGCCGCGACAAAAAAAGCGGAAAACTGACAATATGCGATATAGATGACGAAAAACTCCATTCCAAGATCAATGTTATCGAGGTCCATAAAAAGGAGAAAGTCAAAAGCATTGAAGATGCCGATGTCATCGTTGTGGCCGGACGTGCATTCAAGAAAGAAGAAGATCTTTCCATGGCCTATGAACTTGCCGATCTTCTCGGTGGAATGGTCGCGACGACACGTCCCCTGATCGAAGCCGGCTGGAGCGATCCGCGTCTGCAGATCGGTCTGAGCGGGCGCACCGTCAAACCCAAACTGATCATTACCTGCGGTGTTTCCGGCGCATATTCAATTTGTTGCCGGCATGAACAATACGGAAAACATTATTTCCATCAACAGCGATCCGAAGGCGCAGATCTTTGATATTGCCCATTATGCCATCATCGGGGATATTTACGAAATACTCCCGGACCTGATCACCCGGATCAAAGAGAAAAAAACGAAACAGGCAGAAAAAATGAAATATAAGAAGATCACGCAGAAAGACATTGATAAGCTTGTCGCCATTTGCGGCAGCGACAATGTGCTTATCGGAGATAAGATCCATGAAGACTACAGCCGCGACGAACTGGCGGGTATCCGTCAGTATCCGGATGTTGTCGTGCTTCCCGGAGATCGCGACGAGGTGGTCTCCGTAATGAAATATGCTCATGAACAGCATATCCCCGTAACACCGCGGGGACAGGGTACGGGACTTGTGGGAGCGGCGATCGCGATCCATAAGGGCATTATGCTTTCCACAGAACACATGAACCGCATTCTGGAACTGGATGATGCAAATCTCACACTGACCGTGGAACCGGAGTGCTCTTAATGGAAATATCGGAATATGTAGAAAGCCATGACCTTTTTTATCCTCCCGACCCCGGTGAGAAGAGCGCATCCATCGGCGGAAATATCAGTACCAACGCCGGCGGCATGCGGGCAGTAAAATACGGCGTCACCTGTGATTTTGTACGTTCTCTGGAAGTCGTGCTCCCAACGGCGATGTCATCAACGTCGGCGGAAAGATCGTGAAAGACAGTTCCGGCTACAGCCTGAAAGACCTTATCGTCGGTTCCGAAGGCACGCTCGGCATTATCACCAAAGCCATACTGAAACTGCTTCCCCTTCCGAAAGTCGCAATCTCTTTCTGGTCCCTTTCCCGATATCGAGACCGCCGTAAAAGCCGTGCCGGTCATCATTAAATCCAAGGCAGATCCCCACTGCCATCGAATACATGGAACGGAACGTTATTCTTTCCGCGGAGGATTATCTGGGAAAAAAATTCCCGGACAATACTTCCGACGCCTATCTTCTTCTTACTTTCGACGGCAACTCCAAAGAGGAAGTCGAAAAAACCTATGAACGGGTCGCTCATGTCTGTCTGGACGCCGGCGCCTTGGATGTCTTGATTTCCGATACCGCAGAACGCAACGAATCCATCTGGTCCGCCCGGGGAGCATTCCTCGAAGCGATCAAGGCCTCAACATCCGAAATGGACGAATGCGATGTCGTCGTTCCCCGCAACTGCGTCGCGGATTTTATCAATTATACCAAAACCGTCGAAAAGGAACTTGATGTCCGCATCGCCAGTTTCGGTCACGCCGGCGACGGTAATCTCCATGTCTATATCCTGAAAGACGACATGTCGGAAGATCTTTTCGTAAAAAAACTGAACAAGGCCTTTGATATGCTGTATACCAAGGGCGAGGAGCTCGGCGGCCACGTGTCGGGCGAACACGGTATCGGATATGCAAAAAAAGAATATCTCGCCCGCATGAACGGGGAGGTATACATGAACCTTCTGCGAGGAATCAAGAAGACCTTTGATCCCACCGGCATCCTCAATCCCGGGAAAGTATGTTAGCGAAACGGATATAAATACTGGAAAAGAAAAAGTGTGAAGGGTCTTTTCTCATTTTTTCTTTTCGCCCGTATCATTGGTCTTATTATCTCATTCGATGAAGCCCTGTATTCACAGTAAACCTGCAATTCCCTTCCCGGCATGGGAAGGTCTTGTAATATCCTGTATGAAACATTGAAAAGATTCTTGATCTCAAAGAGACCCTGCAGCTTGAACATCCCGGTATGCAGGTGTACCCCAATGACATATTATTCAGCAGATACGATGATAATGCCATATTTTCCGTATTGGCGGCATCGGTATACCTTTTTCCCACATACTGGAGGGAATAACTGAATTCGAGATTTTTACGACCTGCTATAAGTCCAATATTTGCGTGATGTCTGGCGCGATTGGGAAGAAAAGTCGCATTTTCAATCCCGTTTGTCAGATCCTGAGCATCCATATAAGTATAATTTGCCGTTATTTTAAGCACATTCGCCAGGATATTTGCTTCCAGACGGTTTTCCAGACCGCGAATGCGGGACTTAGCTATATTCTGTGGGGTCCAAACCCAGTTCACAGATTCCCATATGATCAGATTTGTCAGATCCTGATTAAAAAAGGTCACTGAAAGATCAACATGATCAAGATGGTATCGTAATCCGATATCCCAGTCCCGCCCGTATTCTGGCAAAAGGTCCGGATTTCCGCCGCTATAGGCATCTTCGGGCCAGTACAGATCATTAAAAGTGGGAATACGATAATTGTACGCATAATTGCTTTTTAATGCGAACTTGCCGGATGGTCCCACATTAACAAGCAGACCGACCTTGGGAGTCCAGGTGTCTTTAAATTCATTATTGCCATTATATCTGATCGAAGGTGTTATTTTAAGCTTCGGAATAATGATCGAAGGAAATACGAACATATTTTCACTCACAAGATACGCAGCATAGCTAAAACGATCATATGTGCGGTCAATGCCAAGATTCGTAAATATATCATTTCTTATGCTCACCCCATAATTCAGGACCAGCTGAGGCAAAAAGACCGAGCTCATTTGCAGTTCGAGACCCGCAGCCTTTGTGAGATACCTGTCATCGGACGGAAAGAGTACCTCGGTGGGATGTTCGTTCAAATACCGATTAAGATCATTGGAATAATAAGCCCTTGTGATCAGCCGATGTTTTTGATCTGAAGTTTTTTTGGAAAGGGTTAATCTAATGTCATGCTGTTTGTCGAACATTCTGGCATAGGGATTCGGGAATGACAGGGTCCCCGGGGCTCCTCTTTCACTGCCGATATACTGATATTTCAATCCAATCTTAAGCACATCGGCCTGATCTGAACTTCCGTAATTGAAGGCTGTAAAGAACGAATGCCTTTTTATATCATTATTTTCCCTTGTCTGAAGCGTTTCCAAGTTATCTTTATAACTAAAATCACTTTTGCTGCTCAGATAATGGTACCTGGCATTAACCCCCATATTATTTACGGATGCAGACAAGCCGCCTTCAAGCGAATAGGTTCCAAAAGACGCAAAACTTTGTTTGATGTCAAGTCCAATTATTTTCCCTTTCATCCCCGTTTTTTGTTGATGATCTGTATCACGCCGCCGATGGCGTCAGAACCGTAAATGGCGGAAGCGCCTCCTCTTAATACTTCTATTCTTTCAACATGATCAAGGGAAATTAATGCAAGATCAACTTCACCATTCTGAGGGTTGTTTATTTGCTGCCCGTCCACCATCACCAGAACATGTCCTGCCGATGTGCCTCTCAGCGAAAGCGTTTTCATGTTTCCCGTTCCGCCGTAATCGCGTATTTGCAAGGATGTGGTATTATTTAAAATTTCGGCAATGTTTTGTGCACCAGATCTTTCAATTTCTTCTTTGGCAATAATGCTTAATGATGCAGAGGTGTTATATTTCGATATGGGGCGGCGCGTTGCCGTCACAATAATATTATGATCATATTGCAGTACCTCCGTTTCCATCTGTAGCACTAAAGCTTTTGTCGTCAGGCTATCTGTCGGATATGTCAATAGTTTATACCCGATCCTTTTTGCGACAAGCGTGTCTTTACCGGTTTTCGCTCTATTTAATCTAAAATAGCCGTTTTTATCACTAATGCAGCCCTGCCCGCCTTGTCTAAAATAAATACTCGTTCCGGACAGTGCGGAGCCATCCTGCATATCTCTGACGTAGCCTTCAATGAAGGCTGCATTCAGTATAACAAAGGAAAATACAGTAAAAAATAACAATAATAGTTTTGAGCGTTTCAAAAATACCTCCTATACTGCAAAGCTACCGTAAATATACGGCTTTACAGTGTTTTTCAATTGTTTCAGGATTGATAAAATTTCATGTTTAGCCTTTTCGCGAAGCTTTATAAAACATTCAGGTATTCCGGCTTAGGGTCTTCCTCCCTCAACGCCTTCCCCCTGCTAAATTGCGGAAGTGGCCTTTGTTGAGGTCGTCACCATTCACGGCAGCGCGACTGCGCCTGATTTTCACAGGACTTCCCTCTTTTCAAATGACGATTAATAATACGCAGACTATTTTTAACGTCAAAATGTTTTTATTTAAAATTGATGTAAAGACGCGATGAATCGCATATCTACATTTATTCCACTTTGAATTCTTTTCTGAGTTCCCGGTATTTCTTTTCCATATCCTGCCTTATTCCGGCGTATTCATCATCTTCATATACATTTCTGAGTTCATGCGGGTCGTTTTCCAGGTCAAACAATTCCCAGACACCGATCTCATAGTAATGAATCAGCTTGTAATCTTTGTTCCTCACGCCATCATGTTTGTGTACGTCGTGCCAGGCGGGATATGCATAATAATGGTAATAAACGCTCTGTCGCCAGGGTTCGCTTTTTTTGTTCTCGAAAAGCGAACGCATAGATGTTCCCTGTATCTCTTCCGGTATTTCCACTCCCGCATAATCGAGGAAGGTGGGGGCAAAATCAAGGTTGAGAACAAATTCTTCGTTGACACTTCCCGGTCTGATCTTCTCGGGATAACGGACCAGCAGCGGCATACTGAAAGATTCTTCGTACATAAAGCGTTTGTCATACCAGCCGTGTTCACCGAGGTAGAATCCCTGATCGGAGGTATAGACAACGATCGTGTTTTCGGCGAGTCCCTCTTCGTCGAGATAATCAAGTAATCTTCCAATATTTTCATCCACGGAAATTATACATCCGAGATAGTCTTCCATATAACGCTGAAATTTCCATTCCTCAAGTTCCTTTCCGCTCAGATCACTGTTCCTGTATTCTGCGTTGACCTTATCGTAATAGCTGTCGAACACTTCCTTCTGGGAGGGTGTAAGTGCGTTATAGACGTTTTTCCAGCTTCCGGTCCCGTCCCAGTTTATGCTCTGACTTCCGCCGGTGAACATTTCCCGTTCGCCGGGAAGAAAATGTATCTTCATGTCATATCCCAAAAGCATATCCTTTATTTCCATATCCTGAACGCCCGCGGTTTTTTCCCGCGTGGAATAATCATCGTAAAAGGTTGCGGGAAGCTGAAATTCCCTTTCCGCAAATGTACCGATATGCCTTCCGGCCGGCATCCAGTTGCGGTGAGGCGCTTTATGATGGTACAGCATGCAGAAAGGTTTGTCCTTATCTCTGTTTTGAAGAAAATCAATTACCATATCGGTGATAATATCTGTTGTATACCCCTCATATTTGACGGTATCGCCATTTTCAAAAAAGAGCGGGTTGTAGTATCTTCCCTGGCCGCGCAATACGCGCCAGTCATCAAAACCCGTGGGAGTTGATTTTAAATGCCATTTTCCTATCATGGCAGTTTGGTAGCCGGCCTCCTGTAGAAGTTTGGGGAATGTCATCTGACCGCCGTCAAAAACATCCCGGTTATCACGCTGCCCGTTCATATGGCTGTATTTACCGGTCAGAAGCACCGCACGGCTGGGAGCGCAAATGGAATTGGTCACATAACTGTTGCTGAACCGCACCCCCTCCGTTGCAAGGCGGTCGATATTGGGAGTTTTGATCAGTGAGCTGTCATACGCACTTATTGCCTTCTCGGCATGGTCGTCCGTCATTATGAAAATAATATTGGGACGGCTTTCCCTGCTGCAGGCTGCGATCATTAATACCGCCGCTGAAAGAAGGATGATCTTTTTCATTGTATTCCCCGAATGATTAAAATTATATTTT
Source organism: Fidelibacterota bacterium (assembly GCA_034521145.1). Classification (GTDB taxonomy): domain Bacteria; phylum Fidelibacterota; class Fidelibacteria; order Fidelibacterales; family Fidelibacteraceae; genus M50B103. The sequence continues at coordinate 59,015 of JAXHMX010000001.1, forward strand.
TTTTATTATACGGCTGCCGAAGGCATAATTCAAGCCTTAAATTTTTTGCGCTGCAGGTACTCGATGAGACGGGCCGGCAAAAGTCGGGAAACAACGGCGAGCAGCGGCGCATCACCGCCCACCGGATATGCGGGCTTCGGGTTCTTTTTCTTTAGTATGGAAAGGATCTTTTCCGCGACCGCTTCGGGATCCGCGCCTTGTTCAATGTGGTCGTCACGGATCGTCCTGAACCTTTTGAGCGACGGATAGTATTCGGAATCCTTTTTAAAATGGGCTTCCTGTTTCAGTCCGGTTGCGATATAACCGGGTTCCACGAGGACGATCCTGACACCGAATACCTGCATTTCCTGACGGAGAGACCGCGATATTCCTTCAAGTGCGAACTTTGTACTGCAGTATACGGAGGTGAATCCCACTCCGAAAACACCGGACATCGATGAAATATTGATAATGGTCCCGCTGCGTCTTTGCCGCATTTGCGGCAGGAAGCCCTTTATTAAATGGATTATTCCAAAATAATTGACCTCAAAAAGGGAGCGTATTTTTTCCATCGGTACTTCTTCCAGGGGCCCGATCTGGCTCTGGCCGGCATTATTGATGAGAATATCTACTTTTCCGGCCGCCTGAACCAGTTTTTCAATGCTTTCCGGGTCATTCGCATCCATAGCAAGATATGTTACGCCGGGGATCTTATTCTTTATTGTATCCGGGCGCCGTGACGTACCGGTTACCGTATAGCCGTTCTTCAGCAGATGTTCTGCAACCGCGCGTCCTATACCGGACGAGGCTCCCGTGACAAGTACATGCATTTCCGGCATACTGTTTCTCTCCCTCCCTAATCAAGTTCTTTATAATCCGCATCTTCCACATTTGCTTTGTCGATGCGTTTCTGCACGGGATCATCACGGTCTTTCCTTTTTCCGTGAATATCACGCTCTGACCCTCCGGTATTTCCCGGAGAATGAGCGCCGCTGATAAATATACGGTAGATCAAATAGATAAATATCGCAATCAGAATGATCTTTAAAAGTAAACCCATCATTTATTCCCCGCTTTATAGTACTTTGTCCCCACCGGGGGCTGCTGTATATATTTCATCACTTCTTCAAGATCTTCCTTTTTATTCACAAAGTCAATACTTGTTGTATTAATGATCAAAAGCGGAGTTTCGTTATAATGGAAAAAATACTGATTGTAAAACTGATTAAGGGAGTCAATGTAGTTCCGGTCCATGTTCTGTTCGTACTGTCTTCCGCGAAGATCGATATTTTTCATCAGGCGGTCCGTTTCCGCCTGCAGATAGATGACCAGGTCCGGTTTTCCGTGATCTCCCGTGAAAGAATGGAATAAAGCTGATCGTAAAGGTGCAGTTCTTTTTCTTCAAGATTGATATAGGCAAAGAGGCGGTCCTTGGCAAAAACATAATCCGTAATAAGACTGCGGTGAAAGATATCCGTCTGCATTAATTCCATTTGCTGCCGGTAGCGGCTTAGCAGGAAAAAAAGCTGTGTCTGAAACGCATAGCGCTGACGATCTTGATAAAAATCAGACAGAAATGGGTTCTCTTCAAACTTTTCCAGTATCAGACGGCTGTTCAGCTGCCGTGAAATGATCCTGGCGAGATCTTGTTTTACCGACGCCGATAACGCCTTCGATGGCAATGTAATATGCAGGTCCCGTCATATTTTTCTCCAACTTTGATCTGTCCGGACACCGTTGAATATAATCTGCGATCGTCATTGAGGTTCCGGGAACAGTATAATTTACATTAATTTCCGCCATGGGTAAAAGAATAAATTTTCTTTCATAAAAAAGCAAATGCGGAATTGTCAGTTTTTCACTCCGGATCGTACGGTCTCCGTAAAAAAGTATGTCGATATCCAGGGTCCGTGGACCCTTGGGCCGCCGCGGATCCCTTTTTCGTAAAAAACGTTCTTCGATATTCTGAATATGGTCAAGAACGGCAAACGGGTCAGAGATCGCTGGAATAGACAGCCACGGCATTGACAAAATCCGGCTGGTCGCGGTCATACAGCGGTTCGCTCCGCCATAGTGAACTCTGTTTCTTAAAAGCAATATGCGGGTTGTCCGCGACCTCCTTTACGGCGCGGGTTATCAGATGTCCCGAGTCACCGATATTGGAACCGAATCCGAGATAAAGGTCCTGTTTTCTTCGTTGATGCGTCATGTTTCCGTATCCAGCCGTATTTCATCCGCTTCCGGATCAATAGCGGAACACGGAATATGAATGTTTTGCATTTCACCGGGAGCGGCATAGGGTCTCTTTAACTTTTTTACGACCTTATTGTCGATACGGAGAGACAAATACGGCATCATGGTATACGTTATTTCACCCGGAAATAAAGCGTGATCTTTTCGGGACAATTTACCGGACGGATCAACTGCGGGACCATATGATTTTATTCCCTTACCGGGAACACAGCGGATCTCCTTTGCACGTTGTACATTACCTTTCACATATTCAGCGGCATAACGGCCGGCATTATTGCTTTCTTCGGTCACATAGTCAACCAGATCGTGGACATGCGCAAGATTTCCGCAGGCGAATATTCCGGGCACGGATGTTTCCATTGATTCGTTCACCCTTGGACCGCGGGTACGGGGATCCAGTTGTATTCCCGCCGCATAGGCAAGTTCGATCTCCGGAAGAAGTCCCACGGACAGCAGCAGCGTATCACAGGGATAATTTTTCACTGTGCCCGGCACGGGACGCCGCTCCGCATCCACTTTACAGATATCCACTGATTCGAGACGGTTTTTACCGTATATGGCGCTTACCGTGTGCCGGAGCAGGAGCGGAATATCGAAATCGTCAAGGCATTGCGCAATATTACGCGTCAGTCCCCCGGAATAAGGCATGATCTCGGCGACGGCCGCTACTTCTGCTCCCTCCAGCGTCAGTCGCCGGGCCATGATCAGTCCGATATCCCCGGAACCCAGAACAACGGCCTTTTTGCCGACCATATACCCATCGATATTCACAAGCCGCTGCGCCGCGCCGGCGGTCAGAACGCCCGCGGGACGTGTACCGGGTATGGCGAGCGCTCCGCGTGTACGCTCCCGGCAGCCCATGGCCAGAATAACCGCTCCGGCCTGCAGTATCCTGTATCCTTCCCGGGAATTCAGGGTGTAAATTTTTTTGTCTTTCGTGATCTCCAGAACCATGGTATCCGTCTTTACCTCGATACCGGAGCCGCTGACGCGGTCAATAAAACGCTGCGCATATTCGGGGCCCGTCAGGTCCTCTTTGAAAAACTGCAGGCCGAACCCGTTATGTATGCACTGCTGAAGGATGCCTCCCGTTTCGAAATCGCGTTCAAGGATACAAATCCGTTCCGCGCCGTTCTTCCGCGCCGACAGCGCGGCTGCCAGGCCGGCGGGACCTCCGCCGATGCAGATCACATCATAATATCTCATTACTCCGCACCTCTTTTGGTCTCTTCCAGAACGATCTCCGAGCCTTCGGCATCTTTCCGCACTTTTTCCTTCGGGATATTCAGTTCCCGCGAGAGAATATCGATGATACGGGGACCGCAGAAGCCGCCCTGGCAGCGACCGCCGCCGCATCGGGCACGGCGTTTTACGGCATCCAGTGTTTTCGCGCCTGCATTACGGTGAATAATATCCACGATCTCGCCTTCGGTAATACTTTCGCAACGGCAGATAATACGACCGTAACGCGGATCCTTTTTCACGATCGCCTCCCGTTCTGCATGGGATAATTTGTGAAAACGAATGACCGGTTTCCGCTTTTCGTGATATTGCTCTTTTTCCTGCAATCCCGGAAAATATTTTTTCACGAGATCGCGCACATAAAAGGCGAAGGCAGGCGCTGCGCTCAATCCCGGCGATTTGATGCCCGCAACATCAATAAAACCCGGCGCCTCCGGATAATCACGGATAATAAAATCGTTTTTGGACGGCTGGGCGCGGATACCGGCAAATGTTGTAATAACCTGATCATACGGCAATCCGGGTATTGCCTTTACCGCAGATCTCCAGACCTTGGACAATCCTTCCGCTGTGGTTTCCACGGCCTCACGTCCGTGAACGTTCTCTGCATTTGGTCCGACAATGATATTTCCGTGTGCCGTGGGAGCGATCAATACGCCTTTCCCGGCTTTGGTCGGACATTGAAAGATCACGTGCCGGGCAATACCCGCGGCATATTTGTCCAGAAGATAATACTCGCCGCGGCGCGGACGGATCGTAAATCCGGGTTCCAGTACCATATTGTGGATCTTATCGGCATAGACACCGGCGCAATTGATCACACAGTCCGCATTGAACGTTCTTTCACCGGCCGTGATCGTATAAACGCCCTTCTTTTTCTCAATATTGGCGACCGGGGTCCCGGTATAAAGCGCCGCACCGTTATCCATCGCGTTTTCCGTGAGAGCGATCACCAGTTCATACGGACTCACGATAGCGGCGCCGGGAGCATATAAGGCGGCAATGGCCTTATCGCTGATATGTGCTTCCCGTTTCTGCAGTTCGGCTGCGGAGATGATCTGCAGTTCCTTTACTCCGTTTGCTTCGCCGCGCGCTTTCAGCATTTCCAGTGTCTTCATCTCTTCTTTATTAAAAGCCACTACAAAAGAACCGCAGCGTTCAAAGGGAACATCCAGACGCTCGCATAACTCTGGATAGAGCTCACTTCCCCGTACATTGAACCGGGCCATCATCGTACCGGGTTCTGCATCGTACCCGGCGTGAACGATCCCGCTGTTCGCTTTACTGGCGCCGTTAGAAACATCATTGCTTTTTTCCAGAATGCACAGGGAAAGATCATAGCGGGACAGAACGTTCGCGATGGATGCACCGCTTATCCCCGCCCCGATAATGACAATATCATACTTCATATAAGGTGTTTAACTTTTTATTACCTGTTTTAAATACTTTCCGGTGTAGGAATGCGGATGTTTGACAAGCGCTTCCGGTGTTCCGCATGCAACGATATGTCCGCCCTGCTCCCCGCCTTCCGGACCCAGATCGATGATCCAGTCCGCACTTTTTATCACATCAAGATTATGTTCAATAACCAAAACGGTATTTCCTTTATTGACCAGCTTATTCAGGACGTCCAGGAGCATATTCACATCCGCAAAATGCAATCCGGTTGTCGGTTCATCCAGCACATACAAGGTTTTTCCCGTGCCCATCCGGCTTAGTTCAGTCGCAAGTTTGATCCGCTGTGCTTCCCCGCCGGAAAGTGTCGTCGCCTGCTGCCCCAGATGAATATATCCCAGTCCCACATCATAGAGTGTCTGCAGTTTGCGTCTGATCTTCGGATGGTTCTTAAAGAATTCCAGCGCTTCCTCAACGGTCATCCCGAGAATGTCCGCAATGTTCTTTCCGCGGTATTTTATCTCAAGGGTTTCACGGTTGTAGCGTTTCCCTTTACAGACTTCGCAGGTAACATATACATCGGAAAGAAAATGCATTTCGATCTTCTTAACTCCGTCACCGTTACAGGCCTCACATCGGCCGCCTTTAACGTTAAAACTGAATCGTCCGGGAAGATATCCGCGAAGTCTGGATTCCTTCAGGTTAGAATACAGTTCCCGTATGTAGGTGAACACCCCGGAATATGTTGCGGGATTTGAACGCGGTGTCCGGCCGATCGGCGACTGGGTAATATTGATGATCTTATCAAGATGGGATTTTCCTTCGACGTGCTCGTATTTCAGCGGATTGCCTCTGGAATTCATCAGATCGCGGTTAAGGATCTGTACGAGGGTTTCATTGATCAGCGTACTCTTCCCGGAGCCGCTGACGCCGGTAACCAGGTTCATTGTGCCGAGCGGGAATTCCACATCAATGGATTTAAGGTTATTCCCTTCCGCTCCGCAGAGTTTCAGTTTTTTTCCGTTGCCCTTCCGGCGTTTTTCGGGAAGCGGTATCTTCTTTTTCCCCGACAGATACTGTCCGGTAAGGGAATTTTCGCAGGCGATAATATCTTCTTTCGTGCCTGCACAGACCACTTCCCCGCCGTGAATACCGGCACCGGGACCAATATCGATGATCCAGTCCGCTTCTTCCATGGTTTCCTGGTCGTGCTCAATGACAATGATCGTATTCCCGAGATCACGCAACCCTTTGAGCGTTTCAAGAAGCTTTACATTGTCCCGCTGGTGCAGCCCGATACTGGGTTCGTCAAGAATATACATTACGCCCATCAGCTGGGAACCGATCTGCGTAGCCAGCCGGATACGCTGGGCTTCACCGCCGGATAAGGTTCCCGCATTCCGGTTCAGCGTAAGATATTCCAGTCCCACATTATTTAAAAATCCCAGCCGTTTTTCCATCTCCCGGATGATCTCCCGGGATATCCGCTGTTCGGTCTCCGTCAGCGTCAGATCGCCGATAAAATTCAGCGATTGCCTTATGGACATCCTTTCCAGATCATCGATGCTTTTTCCGTTGATATAAACGGAGGTGGATATGCGTTTCAGACGGCTTCCGCCGCAGACCCGGCAGACCTGTTGGGAAATGAATTTTTCGATCTTATCGCGCATCATATTGCTTGTGGTCTGATGATAGCGGCGTTTCAGATTCGGTATCACGCCTTCCCATCCGCCCGTATATTTGCCGCTCCAGTGACGCCCTTTGTAATCTATTACAAGGTTACTTCTTCCCGAACCGTACAGAAGAACGTCCTGGACCTCTTTACTGAGCTTATACCACGGAGTGGTAAATTTAAACTTAAATTTTGAAGCCAGTCCTCTGAGAATATGACCGTAATAGGTGCCGCGGGGCTGCTCTCCTATGGGTTTAAGGGCACCCTCAAGCAGACTTTTGGACTTATCGGGTACCACAAGGTCCGGACTGAATTCCATTTGATATCCGAGTCCGTTGCAGGCGGGACAAGCGCCGATGGGACTGTTGAAGGAGAACATGCGCGGCGAAAGTTCTTCCAGGCTGACCTGCGGATGATCGGGACAGATAAAATTTTCGCTGAAACGCTGTTCTTTTCCGGGTGACTCATATATTACCACATTGCCGTTGCCGTGACGCAGCGCCAGTTCCACACTTTCGGTAAGCCGCTGCTGAATATTGTCCGAAACGACCAGCCGGTCGATAACAATATCGATATTATGCTTATTGTTGCGCTCCGGCGTCTCCACGTCGGAAAGAAGCGTGATCTTACCGTCCAGGCGTATCCGTAAAAAGCCTTCTTTTTCAACTGATTGAAAAATTCCCTGAATTCTCCCTTCCGTTCCCTGACAGCTGGCGACAGTACCTGGAAACGCGTACCTTCCGGCATTTCAAGCACACGGTCTACGATCTCCTGAACGGTCATTTTACTTATCGGTTTTCCGCAGATAAAGCAATGCGGGTGCCCGATTCGCGCAAAAAGCAGCCGCAGATGATCATGTATCTCGGTTATGGTGGCAACTGTCGAACGCGGATTGCGGTGCGTGGTCTTTTGCTCGATGGAGATCGCCGGCGAAAGTCCCTCTATCTTGTCGATATCGGGTTTTTCCATGATACCCAGAAACTGACGTGCATAGGAAGACAGTGATTCGACATAGCGGCGCTGGCCCTCCGCATACAGCGTATCGAATGCAAGGGAGGATTTACCGCTTCCGCTTAACCCAGTCAGTATCACCAGTTTATCGCGCGGTATCTCAACATGTATATTCTTCAGATTATGCTCTCTGGCACCGCGTATAATAATTTTATTTGTTGTCATATTTTCCTGCAGTTTATCCTGGTAAAATACAGTATTACGGGGATAATCGAAAGTATTATTTAGAAAGAATGGTTCCTTTTATTGAGGGTCAGGGCATGAGAAAAATTGTAAGATTCTGATCCGGCACCTGCCTCGACGTCTCGACAACTAGACGCCTCAACAACTCGACGACTCAACCTCCTACAAAGCGCAGCGGAGTCGAAAGATCTATCTTACCGTTGGGTGTTATAGATCCTTCGACAAGCTCAGGATGACAATATCCAGGATAATGAGAGCTATTGTGGTCATTCGTTCGACAGTTGCGATCCTGAATCCCCGCTTCACTGAAGGTTCGCGGGACACGCAAGTTCAGGATGACTGCGTGGGGTTATCCCTTCGTCTCTCAGTCTCTTAGTCTTCAGCGCTTTTTCCTCTCCGTCGTATGATTATAGGGATCCTGAAACGAGTTCAGGATGACTGCGGGAAGGTGCACCTGCCTCGACAACTAGACGACTCGACAACTCGACGATTTGATCTCTCGACGACTCGACCTTTCGCAAAGCGACAGAAAACTTTTTAACAAATTCAGGTTAAGAGAGCGTCGGCAAAATATCAGTTATCCGAGATCTTATTCAGCAGCTCACGGGCCTGGGTATTCTGCGGTTCTTTTTCCAGGATCTCCTCGCTGAGGCGGCGGGCGGAGTATTTCATATCCTGTTCATAATACGCCAATGCCAGATAATACTTCGCCTCTGTATTGCTGCTGTCCATCTGAACGGACGCCTCGTAGGCATTTATTTCCTTATCGTAATATCCCTGATTGTGGTAAACGTGCCCCAGTGCCAGATAAAGTTCCGAAGTCGGGTTGACCACAAGCGCCTGGCGGTAAAGGACCAGGGCTTTTTCCACCTCATGGTTCTGGAGATAATAGGCGGCGAGATTAAGGACTGCTTTTTCATGGCCGGGACAGGTTTTCACAAGTTCCTCATACTCATCGATCGCAGATCCTTCCTTGTTCTGGCGGGAATAGGTAAGGGCGAGATTATACCGTGCATTGCAAAAATCTTTTCTGTACTGCAGGGCTTTCAGATAGTGTCTCTGAGCCAGGTTGATATTGCCTTCTGCAAGATACAGGTTCCCAAGATTATAGTAAACATAGGAACTGTTCGGATCCAGCTGTAGTGCTTTCAGGAGTAAGGGCCGGGCTTCATCGTAATTCCCTTTCATCATGTAGAGATTTGCCAGATTGTTATAGGGAAACGCATAATCGGGTCCGAATTTTATCGCCTTGTTGAAGTGTTTTTCCGCTTTTTCAAAGTCATTCATATTCAGGAAAACATTTCCCAGTCCGTTATGCGCGAAAGTATAAGACGAATCCTTGTCCAGAGCCTGATAAAAACGTTTTATGGCTTCCTCGTATTCGCCTCTCCGTGCATGGCGATGAGCCGTTCTGACCGGTTCGATCACCTGGTCAAAGTACTCATAGGGAACATAGTCCTGTTTGGACATGGCTTCTTCCATCTGCAGAAGATCATGACCGCCGTATTCAATGGTCATGGAAGCTGTGGGCTCTTCCTGTGCGAACAGGAATCCCGTCAGCAGAATGATAAAAATGATTTTAACGTTTTTCATAAATGATCGGGGGTTTTGTTGTTGTTGTTTCTTTTGTGAAACTGAAACGCTTTTCTATAGATTCCGAGAGCTTTTTCGCTGCATCGCCGTTATCGGAATACAGACGTATAAGTACATCGTTCTTGCTGACGGTGTCACCAATATGCTTAAGCACTTCAAGTCCCGCTTTCGGGTTTATCTTATCTGTCATTGCTCTTCTGCCCGCTCCCAGCGTTATAGCGTCCAGTCCCAGCTGTCGGGTGTCGATCGCCGAGATCGTTCCTTCCTGCCGGGCTTCTACCTCTATGATATGCTTTGCGGGGGTATAACGTTCCCGTTCTTCAAGATATCTGATGTCCGCGCCTTGTTTTTCAGCAATTTTCAGGAAGGCTTCGTATGCTTTTCCGTTATCCAGCAGCTTTTCCAGTTCGGCGCGTATTTCTTTTTCCGGGCGACCGGGATCCGCAAGCGCGAGCATCTGCGTGGTAAGATAAAGGCTTACTTCCCTCACCGCATCCGGTCCTTTCCCCTGCAGCACGTCCAGAGATTCCTCCACTTCCAGCCAGTTGCCGATCTTATTTCCCAGAGGCTGGCTCATGTCCGTAAGAACCGGTCTCACCGACAATCCGTAATTCTCGCCGAAATATTTCAACTGGTCCGCGAGTTTTACGGAATCTTCATAGTTATCAATGAATGCCCCATTTCCCGTCTTCACATCAAGCACCAGACCGTTTATACCTTCTGCTATTTTCTTACTGAGGATGGAACCGCAGATCAGCGGTATGGAACGCACCGTGGCGGTCACATCGCGCAGAGCGTATAATTCTTTATCGGCCGGACAAAGATCATCCGTCTGACCTATGAGCGCACAGCCGATCGCATCCGTCTGCTCCTTAAATTCTTTCAGGCTCAGGTCTGTCCGGAATACCGGGATACTTTCCAGCTTGTCCAGTGTTCCGCCGGAATGTCCCAGTCCCCGCCCGGAGATCATCGGTACTTTCACTCTGCCGCTTGCCATGGCGAGCGGTGCGAGGATCAGGGATACCTTGTCCCCCACTCCGCCGGTACTGTGTTTATCCACATAATAGCTGTCTTCACCGGAAAACCTGATACGGCGTCCGCTGTTGAGAATGACATCAATATAGGCATTTATCTCTTCGGCATCCATTCCCCTGAAATATACTGCCATCAGGAAGGCGGACATTTGATAATCCGGGATATCCTTTTTCAGGTAGGCATTCACCATGTAGTGGACCTCTTCCTTCGTGAGCGCCTTTCCGGCTTGTTTCTTTTCTATAAGATTGTAAGCTAACATACGTCCTCTTTCTATTTATCTTTTTTTCAACTTATTGAATATATTTTTCACCCATAGGGGTATATGAATACTCAGGCGTTCCCGGATCGCATAATGGACCAGCAGCAGACCGATAAAAGTAAAAATGATATTAGCTCCCCACATTGCCAGCCAGGGCGACATCAGAAGCCGGTCCGCTAAACGCTCTCCGGTCATTAAAATACCCCAGTATATCAGAAAAAAGACCAGGCTGATACCGCCGGACATCCCCAGTCCGCCCCGACGGACGATCATTCCCAGCGGTGCACCGATCAGAACGAAAATGATGGCCGCGAACGGCATGGCGATCTTTTTGTGGATCTCAACAAGATATTTGCTTTCTGCCTGGAGATAACGGCGTGACATATCACGATAGGAGCGCACGTGACGTTTTGTGTTCTCCAGTTCCTGCAGACGCTTGCGTACGGCTCTTCTTTCCTCATTCGATAAAGAGGGAGAAGTACTGGAATCCTTCAGTGTTTGGATAACGCGATCTACCTCCAGCAAGCCGCTGCCGGGATCGAGACCGCTTGTATCCAGTCCCGCTGTTGCCATACCTCGTAATATGTTCCTGTTGGACTTCTTATAAAGTTCTCTGTATTCATCGAGTTTTTTTATCATATCCGGGATGGACATTTCCCTGTCGCTGCGGTATTTGAAATCACCGCCGGCGTAATTCAAGGTTTTTCACCGATACTGCAATACGGTACTTATCAAAGGTGGAGCGGCGGTATTCCTCTGCGGCGTTCTGTATATATTCATGGTATTCGCCTTCTTCCAGGCTCAGTATGACCTTGTTCCCGATGATCTCGAGTTTACCACGTTTTGCCCAGATGGTCTCCTGTACGCCCCTGGCATCATGATAAACAAGGATATCGTAAAGCATATCATCCTGCTTTTTCCGGATGAGGATACGGTAGTCCGGAATATCGTCAAGAAAATAACCGGCGTCAAAGTTAATATCCGGGTGTTTGTATGCAATATCCTGGCGTAAAAGTTTATATTGGTGATTGGCATCCGGGAGTACATTGTTATTGTAGTAAAGCATCGCCGCCGTGATGATCGCAGCAAAGACCAGCGATGCACTCAGTATTCTCGAGAATTTTATACCGGATGCACGCCAGGCGGTTATTTCATTGTCCTCCCCGAAACGTCCGAAAGCCATCAGAACGGCGATAAAGACCGCTACCGGCACAACTTCCGCAAAGATCGGTGCCAGACTGAGAATCATGAATTCCGCGATCACCATTATCCCGAGATCTTTTCCCACAAGCTTGTCGATCTGCGATATGAGATACTGTACAAGAAAAATAAAAGAAAAAACGAAAAGCGCACCGATAAAGGGTGAAATATGTTCACGGAATATATAGCGGTGAATTTTTTTTATACCGTTCATACAGTAAATTACATTGTTCGTCCCGAATGTAAAAGAGATAATTACGGAGACTTACGGCCGAGATCTGCTGTGCCTGCGCTTGGCGGTATGGTGCTGGATCTGTGGATGTTTGGACAAAAACCGAACTTTCGGCTTGGGGCGGGGAACTATGGCAGCTCCGCTCTTCTCCCTAGTAGGAATGCAAACCCGGCAGCAGCCAGGTGACCCCGAAATAGGTGAACATAACGCTGAGAAAGGTGATAATAAGAATTATTGACCGTAGCTTCGAAGACCGGGCGATAAAGTATAAAGACAGGATCAGGATATTGATCAGTGCCCAGGTTTCTTTCGGATCCCAGGACCAGTAGTTTCCCCAGCTCACCTGTGCCCATATCGCGCCGGCAACAAGCCCGGTGCTCAGGAACAATAAGGAAAGACGGGTATCAAGTTCCAGCTGTGCACAGTGAACAAAATTTTCTTCCTTTACGAACAAGCGTATCACCGCAAGAATGACCGCGCTGAACAATGCGACATATCCGAAGAGATAGGCGGGCACATGGATGTACATCCAGGCACTTTTCAAAGCGGGCATTACCGGCTGGACAGCACGCATCTCTGCAGGAAACGACAGGGGAACAAGTATTAACAGAAAAATGACCGCACGCTGTAAATTGATAACAAGCGCCGATCTGCTTTCCTGAAGAAAAAGAAATTTTGCCAGCATCAGCCAGGAAAGAAGGATGAGCGTTTCATAAATATTCGTGAATGGCGGATGCTGTGCCGAAACCGAACGGAAGATCACAAGTCCGAGATGCAGGATAAAACCGGCGTATACCGCATACAACGCGGCTTGCTGCTTTTTGAAAAGCCCGCTCAGGAATGAGAAGCCATATAAGGCGGCAAGTATGAGTATGAGAATGATTTCCATGTTATTTCCGTTTTATTGTACGGTAAAAAAGTAATAAGACCATTGTAAGAACAATGATGATTAAGATCGTATGACCCCGTACTTCGACATATTCAAGCACCGTGCCGATCTCAGATGGCCCGGGATAAATGTACAGTTCCCTGTTCATAAACTGGTATTCTTTTTCCACCGGCAGATAGAACAGAACCTTGTTATAGCGGATCGCCGCGCGTTCCAGGACCGGATCATATTCCAGGAAGGTAAGGGGAACGCTCTGCAGTGTATCGGTCTGACCTTCAAATAGCTTCAGGGTATCTTCCATACAGAAATAAAAAGGCGTCAATGAACGGTAGCTGGACTGATAGAAACGTACATGTTCATAGGAATAGGGATGGTTAACGCGGACGGAAAATGTATCCTTCTTATTAATGAGCAGGCGACTTTCATAATCCACCGCATTTGACAGATCACGGGTGATGATAAAATCCGTCAAGGTAATTTCAAGGGTATCGTCACCGATGTGCAGAAAATAGCTCCCTCCCTCACCCATCGGAAGAAACTGGCGTTCATTAACGGTTTTCTCTGCAATGACGGCAAAGATCAATAAGGCAGAGAAGTACATGCAGTATCTTTCTGAACACACCGGGTAAAAAGACGGCGGCGAGCAGTAAGGTTAATGCATAGACCGCATACAGAATGATAAAGAACAGGGAATGGTACAGGTCCTGCGAAAAGAAACTTGCCGTGGCAAGCGCAATGATCAGCAGCAGGCTGACGGCATAATAAAGGATGTTGATCTTTTTTACCATTGTGAGGTCAGTTCCACCATGACTTTCTCGGTCATTTTGTTAAGCAGACGGTCAAGAGCTTCTTCGCGGGTAACCTGATCGGCCGGGGCTAAGGTGCGGTTATACTGGTCGCTGTAATAGATCTCATATTCCGAAAGGGTCTTCTGCATGATATTTTCGTCTTTCTCCGTATCATACCAGCGAAAATCCATTTGCTGTGTCAGGCGGTATTCTTTTACCACCTCGCTTTCGTCATAGGAATACACGGCGTCACGAATACTTTTGATCTCTGTATAAATGATCGAATGCGCCGATGACGGATCACTGAGCGGCAATATATTTTCGATCTGCATTTTATCCGTCATCATAGCGGTAAATTCCTGTCCAAGATTGAATTCAGCGGTATTATTCTCGGTCTCTTCAATGGCCACGCTTTTAATATGCGGCGGGATCGTCCCCGGCCGCGGAGAATATTTCCAGATGCAACCGCTGAAAAGAAGCGCGATACCCAGCAAAAGCACAATGAGGTTCTTTCCTTTCATTCGGGGATCTCCATTTCAAGATATACGGGGCAGTGATCGGAACCCATTACCGTGTCGAGAATATCCGCATCGTTAATATACGGCAGCAGTTCCGGACTGACATAGAAATAATCGATGCGCCATCCGACATTCTTTTCGCGTGCCCGGGTCCGGTAGAGACCACCAGGAATACCGGTCCTTTTCACCCGGATGGAAATGCCGGAACGTATCAATGTAGCCGTGCTTTTCAAATTTATCCATCCATGCACGTTCAACAGGCAAAAATCCCGAGGTGTTTTCATTCTGTTTCGGTCGCGCAAGGTCAACGGGATGATGGGCGGTATTGTAATCTCCGCAGATTACAAGTCCCTTTCCGCTTTCCTTGCGGATCTTGTCAAAATATTCCAAACTGAAATCATAAAAATCAAGTTTGTACTTCAGGCGGATATCATCCTTCTGACCGTTCGGAAAATAAATATTGAAAAAAATGAACGTATCGAATTCCAGCATCAGGACCCTTCCCTCATCGTCCTTCCAGCCGTCAGGAAATCCGTTCACCACCCGCAGCGGTTTGTGCCGCGTATAAACAGCAACACCGCTGTAGCCGGGCCGTTCGGCGGAAAAAAAATAATTTTCATATTCCGGTATACGGTACCGGATATTCTCCAGCTGTTCGGGTTTTACCTTCGTCTCCTGGATGCCGAGAATATCCGGCTGATATTTATCAACGATATCGAAAAAGCCTTTTTTTGCCACTGCACGAAACCCGTTGACATTCCAGCTAAGAAATTTCATGATACCTCCGCCATTCCAGTTAATTTAGTTTAATTGATCGTGAATAAAAATAAAAAACCTTCCTTTACGGAAGGCTTAAATAATATGCAATGATATGTTTACGCCTTCTCAACACGGTCCGAGCGCAAACAGCTTGTACAGACCTTTGCACGTTTCAAACTTCCGTTGAGCCGTATACGTACACGCTGCAGATTGGGCTCCCAGCGGCGGCGATTACGGTTGTTTGAGTGGCTTACACTGTTGCCGTATACCGGTCTCTTTCCGCATATGTCACAAACTTTTGCCATAATTTCTCCTTTACGTTGTCAAGAACGGGCTAATATCCGACTTTCGCATGAACAAATCAAGCTTTTTTTGATAATATTATGGCGTGCGCACAGGGTTTGGCGGGACGTCGTTTGCGTATCAGCAGCGCTTCTTCTCTGCGGAAAGGTTTTTAATCGTTGTAAAATCCGGTTAAATATGTAAATTTCAGCATGAGCAACGAACACGAATTCCTGGATATCCCCTGTGATGAACATATTGTTCCTTTCCCCAATACTGCGGCCGTGATCATGCAGCACGCCCGGGAATTCCCGGAAAGAACAGCCTTTCAATTTCCGGACAGTTCCTATACCTATTCCGAACTTCTTGGTATCTGCCGAAACATTTCCCTTCCCGAGAATACCGGGATCGTTCTTTCTTTTAAAGATATTCAGAACAGTCTCATGCTTATGCTTGCTCTTCTTTACCGCGGTATTCCTTTTCATCTGGATCTCGGAAAAAACACAAATTACAGATTTCCGGGATTTCTTCTCACGATTCCGCAGATGCGGAAATTCCCTTCGTCAAACTTGACGACCGGGCGTTTACGCTGAACCGGCAGTATTGTTTTTCACAATACAATATTCTGGCAGCCGCTCAGGCCGCCGGAATTGCCTTTAAACTCTTCCGCCCGGGATATGCCGTCTGTGCCCTACCGGTCGAAACAATGTCCGATCTGTGTTTCGGGATTCTGGCGCCGCTGTATTTTGCAAAAACGCTACGCTTTGATATTGATGATCCCGCCGATGCCGTAATAAGCGGTGCGGCGCAGTATGCTTACGCCGGACTGACGGCATCGTCTGTTCCAGTTGATACTGCAAAACTTCTGCGTGACGCGGCGATCCTGTTCAAAGCACGCAAAGATGCATTCTTCTCCCCCGTTTCCTTTTACATTGAAGAAGCGATCCCTTATGCCGCGGGACTTTCGCCGGTCACGGATAACAGCGGAAGACTCCTCTCTTTTCTCGGCGCGGAAATGCAAGAACGTGACGGGCGCTGGATCATCCGGGGACATTGCCTCGGTGAAAAGACCGGTGGATGAATTATTCTCTGATAGTTTTTCCCATTAAAAATACCTACACCTTAAGCAACGACCGTAAATACCGGCCGTAGTCGAAAGATCTGACAAAGCAAGAATAGATCCTTCGACAAGCTCAGGATGACAAAATTAGGTGCACCTGGCTCCCCGGCTCAACACCTCAACGATTTGATTTCTCAACAACTCGACGGCTCGACAACTCGACGTCTCTCCGTCCCTTCGTCTCTCCGTCTCAACTTCTCAGTTTCTTCTTAACTCTGTCGTATGACTATTGGGATCCTGAAACAAGTTCAGGATGACAGCGGGGAAGGGGTTCAAGATGATGCGTGGGGGTTGTTTAGGGTAAAAAAGTATTGTCATCTTGAGCGAAGCGTAGCGGAGTCGAAAGATCTATTATGGTCATTCGTTAGATAGTTGGGATCCTTCCACTGCGTTCATCCGCCTCCGGCGTCTTCACTCCGGTCAGGATGACTGCTGGAGGGTTTAGGAGGACGCTCTGAGGTGCACCTGGCTCGACAGCTCAACACCTCAACGATTTGATTTCTCAACAACTCGACGGCTCGACAACTCGACGGCTCTTCGTCCCTTCGTCTCAGTTTCTCAGCGTCTTCTTTACTCTGTCGTATGACTATAGGGATCCTGAATCGAGTTTAGGATGACCGCGAGGAGGTGCACGCAATAAGTGCCGGTGATAACCGGGTGGATTTTCAGAATAAAAGAACACACATTTAACTTACCGTTATCCGGGAATGCAGATCCTGCGGTAGGCTTCAATACGCCTTTCGATCTGCTCTTTCGTCACCGCGGCGAGCGTATCCGTGGAAAAGGATTCCACCAAATAGGAAGCCATCACGGTACCGTAGTTCATTGCCTCATAATAATCGTCATAACTGAGCTCAAGCGTGTTCCTGCCGGCAAGATACCCCATGAATCCGCCGGCAAAGGCATCTCCGGCTCCGGTCGGATCGATCAGTTGCTTTTCCGGGCAGATGGGATATTCGATCTTCTCATCCCGGAAATATATTCCCGCACCGAATTTTCCTTTTTTAACGATCACGGTACCGGGACCGAGGTCATGGACCGTCTTAACGGCTTCCGGGATCGCTGTTTTTCCGGTCAGCTGAATGATCTCTTCATCGTTGATGATAATGACATGCGAGCGGCTGACAGCCTCGATCAGCTGGTCCCTGCAGGTGCTGATCCAGAGGTTCATGGTATCCAGTCCCACAAGCGGTTTCCCTTCCATCTGGTCCAGGACGCGTAACTGCAGCGCCGGATGAATATTCCCGAGAAACAGAAAATCGCTCTTGCGGTAATCCGCCGGCAGATCGGGAGAAAAATCCTTAAAAACATTGAGTTCCGTGAACAGGGTATCCCGTTCTTTCATGTTCTCTCTGTATATTCCGCCCCAGCGGAAGGTCTTTCCTTTGCGTATCTCGAGACCTTTCAGGTCAATATTCCGTTTCCGGAATTCTGTGATCGCGCTCGGGGGAAAGTCCTCTCCCACTACGCCGACCATCATAACGCGGGTCAGGCGTTCAGCGGCCAGACTGAAGAAGGTAGCGGAGCCGCCGACGGCATTCTCCCGCCGGCCTGTGGGGGTTATAACCGTATCCAGTGCTATGGAACCGACAACGACAAGGGACATATGCGTGCTTCCTATTTTATGAGTGTACATTTATGTGTTCGTGAACCCGAGCGGCTCTGTACGCGGTACAGGTACACGCCGGCCGAAAGATCTGCCGGACTCCACGTTGATCCTGTGATATCCGGCCTCAAAGGTCTTACGTATCTGCCTGTCGACCTTTCTGCCCCGGATATCAAAGAAATCGATCCTGACCTCTCCACTCTGGGGAAGTGCGAAATATATCTGTGTGGACGGATTGAAAGGATTCGGATAATTCGGGAACACTCTGAAGGTACCGGGAATACCTGCATTATTGACAGCACTGACGAATTTTTCATTTCTCAGAATGAACTTTACGGCGTCGGCGCGCAGCACGGCGCCGTGGTTAGTGTTCCCGCCGTTGTCCTGTATGCGCATGGTGACGGGGACATCCGCGGGAAGATCGAATTCTCCGAGGCTGACGAAGGTGCCGCTGCCGCTGTTCTGGTTTACGACCAGCGTATCCTGCGGATATCCGTCGATCATGACGATATAATGTGCGTGATCGTGGGCATTACTGGTCGTGGGAACAATAAATTGAATATCATACACTCCGCTGTAATCGAGACTCAAGGTAAAATCTGCATGATCGCCGTTCCCGCTGATGCCCGTATAGCGGCTGCTGCCGCCCGAAGCCTGTGCAACACTGGTGTGCCATTCCCCGCTTTCGTTATAATGAAGCGGATCCTCATTGTCCACAAGCTGATAATACGTCAGCGCGCTGGCATAGACCGGGAGCAGGACCCTGGGATTGCGCGGGTCGTCGGTGTTGATCACGATGACATCATTATATTCGCAGAATTGCTGTGTGCTGAAGCTCACCGTGATCACGCGCTCTTCCATAGGTGCAAGGACCAGCGGGAATTCCTCATGGATTTCGATCATATCACCGAAATGGGACAACGAGCTGACGGTCAGATCCTCACTTCCGCGATTTCCCATCGTAAAAGCAAGCGTGACACTGTCCGTAACGCAGACCTCACTGAAGGTCAGTAATTCATGGCTCACAGTGAAATACTTGTCCGTCACCAGCGGTGTAATAAGCAAAACGTCGAATCCGAGAGCTTTATTGTCTTTCAGGTTCTCTATTGTAAACGAATTCCCCGTGCCCGCCTCCAGGTCGTAAAAGCCGATGAACTGCCAGGCATTGATGCCCTCGCTGTGATCAAGCTCCAGGGTGTCGCTCATCAGGGAGTTTTCCACGATACAGCGCAGGAGTCCGTGGTACTGCCCGGACCGTGCAAAAGAGTGCGTATTCGGGTCTCCGGAATATCCGGTGTAAGCGTGAGGGATCCCTGTCCGTTCAGCACCCGCGCATGCAGGTCCCACAACTGCCCTTCCGCGAGATCCGTCCAGGTACCTGCGTTCTCCTGTATATGCGGGATCCTTGTCATCAATATAGATATCGTCCGGGACGAAGTGAAGGTGTGCATTGGACTGATTTCCCACGCTGTCGCAGACAGTGGCGGCGACCTTCGCCACGTCGGCCGTGGGCAGGGCTTTGACCGTTTCCCACTGATATTCGCCGGTCTGCTCGCAGGCAAGACGTTCATAGGTCCCGTACATGGTCTTCAATGCCACAAAGGGTTCTGCTGTCTGGAAGACGGGACCGTCGGAGGTCAGGACAAAACGGATGTTGTCTCCCTCCCGGATCTCCGTCATGCTCAGCACAGGAGCCACGGTATCTTCCGGAGCGATCCACAGGCGCATGGCCTCGGTATCCCTGCAGTATTTGAAATCCACATCGTAAGTTTCCGATAGTTCATGCGCCAGGGTGTTCATCGTATCCATCCCACTAGAAAAACACGTTTCGGGAAGATGTGACCACATGCACAGCATCTGGTCCTCTCCCTCCGACGCTTCACGGAAAACGGTCTTCAGGGCATTGCTCATATGGTCCAGGACCGTAAAATAGATCGAGCGTACCCGCCATTGTTTCATATCGCCTTTCTCGCGGTAATTTTCCGCGGAGGGGTGGAAAGGCTGACTGCCGTTGGAATAATCCGTCCAGTAATCGGACATGTCGAAAGGGATAAAACGTTCCTGATAATCCTGCCAGTTCTCGTCCATATACATCCATCCGCTGCGAAATGAGACCGGGAATACGTCATCTTCGATCAGGAAGGTGCAGAGCGTGCGCTCATAATCGTCTCTATTCAGATCGAAATCCGGTGCCATCTCGTAGCGGTACACGCCGTCATTCTGGGGATCGGACCAGTAATAAGTGTGATAATGCAGGGACAAACGGTCATCGTAGCGCTCCAGCGCCTGCGCATGATATTTTTTCATCAGATACAGAGTGATATTGGTCCGCACGGGAATATTGCAATTGACGGAACGGTGAAAGACATTCCCGGCCATCATCCACCAGGTCATCTTCATCGGTGTTCCGAAACTGTCTCGCAGAGGATAACGGAAGGCCGTATCCATCACCGCATAGCCGTTCTCCCCAGGATCCGTGTACAACGCCGCATTGAAAAGCCGTCCGTCATAGATGTTCGTGTTCAGGCCGTCCCAAATGGATGTATCCGAACCCGGCACCAGATAGACCGTTCCCTTATTCTCCGCCATCACCGGAACGAGCATCAGCAACAACAGCAGCAACGCATAACAATTTCTGTGCACCACAACCCCATCTCTCTTATTCTTAACACTTATTCTTCTTACTTCTTACTTCTTCTCCACCAATATCTTCAGATCCGGAATTTTCCAGGGAGCACAACGGCTCCTGCGGTATTCAGATCGTCTCTTACCCGCATAAATGCAAGTCCCGCATAACGCTCGCTGCCGCTTTTCTGCTCCAGCCAGGTGTCGTAAGCTGTCTCGAAAGTCGAATAATTCGAGGTGGAGGCCTCACGGAAATAAAGTTCACCGCTCTTTTCCACGATCATCAGCATATGTGCAGAAAAGATATCATCCTTTTTTGCATGCAGCATAGCAACGATATCACCATTGCGGATCCTGGCCTTCACATCGGCAAGATGCTCCATGGGAACATAGTCCACCGTCATTCGGCGATCCAGTTTCACATAACGCATATCGGTAATGCCCTTGTTGCGGAAGAACTCCTCATGCGATATCGTGCGGGTCAGGGATCTTGTATATTCTCCCCCGATCTTGCGGGACACATCATCCAGCAGCCAGCTGTTCTCGGGCCGCCAGTCCGCTATGGTGTAATGATTCCTTGTCTTCATGCCGATAATACCATCACGGTAGCGGATATTCTGAAGATTATTGAAAAAGTTGTCCCAGGAATCCGATATGGACAGCGCAAGCACGTGTTCGCAGTAGACCATGCAGTTGGTACTGTCGAAATTCACCAGCGGGTACGTTTCCATCAGGGCATAGGGACCGTCGCCGGTAGCGGTCCAGCTATAAGGCGTGCCCAGGAACATTTTTGAATACAGCTTTATCCTGTCCGTGATCGTAAAACCAGCTATGACATTTTTCTGCAGCATGGAATCGATCTGTGCATAGGACATCTTCCCGATGGGAGCGGACGTTGTCTCCGTTTCGGGTTTACATGCAAATATCAGGAAAGCGATAATGATAAAAACAATGATCTTTTTCATTTTTTTCCTTCTATTAAGTGTTTAGTATGTTATTTCCACTTCCACCGTATCCAGTACGCCTTTGATAGGCACACTCGGTTTACGGATAACGACAGTTATCTCTTTGATCTTCTCATGCCGCTGTTTTATCTTCCGGGCAATAATACCCGCCAGGGCTTCGATCAGATGCTTCTTTTCCGTTGTGACGATCTCCTCAATGTCATAATAGATCGCTTCATAATTAACGGTATCCCGGAGATGGTCCGTTTCAGATGCTTTCTTCAGGTCACATCCGATAACAAGATCCACTTCGAAGCGCGCGCCGAGGATCTTCTCACTTTCCTCTACGCCGTGATAGCCGTAGAAGATCATGTTTTTCAAACGTATGTAATCCATTTTATCTCCTGTTGAAGTGTCGAGGTGTCGAGGTGTCGAGTTGTCGAGCTGTCGAGTTGTCGAGCTGTCGAGTTGTCGAGTTGTCGAGCTGTCGAGGTGTCGAGATGTCGAGGCGTCGAGGTGTCGAGTCGTCGAGTCGTCGAGCTGTTGAAATGCTTCATAATAATATTTAATATTTCTTCTTATTTTATTTGTTATTTATCTTAACTTCTTATCCTCTTATCCTCTTATCTTCTTATCTTCCTATCCTCATATCCTCCCCTCTTCTCATTCTCCCATCTTCTTATTAACTCTAAACTCTAAACCCTAAACTTTCCCCTCCTCAGTTCCAATTCAGCTTATTCCGTAATACGGAGAAAAAATTGCTGTTTTTTGTGCGTACGAGAAATACCTTATGTTCCGCCCGCCGCACATTGATAAGCGTATCGGGTTCCATCGGTGTATCCTGCTGACCGTCGAAACTGACGATACAGCCGTCGCTGAGTTCCTTGAAACGGATATGTATCTCCCGGTTTCCGGAGACCACCATCGGCCGGTTGGAGAGCATATGCGGACAGATGGGATTAATGATAAAAGCATTCATCCCAGGTGAGACAATGGGACCGCCGGCAGAAAGGGAATACGCCGTGGATCCGGTAGGTGATGCGACAATAATACCGTCACTGCGGAATGTGTTCATATACTCATCATCCACAAAAACCTCTGTTGTCAGCAGCTTTGAGGTCGCGGAGCGCAGAAGAACAATATCATTCAGGGCATAATAACTTTCATCGTAGGTACTTACATGTGTTTCCAGGACCATCCGTTCGTCAATGCGGTAGTTGCCGGACAGGATACCGCGCAGTTCTTCTTCATAGGTATCCCCCGACAGCTCGGCAAGAAAGCCGAGACGTCCGAAACGTATACCCAGCATGGGGATCTGATGTTTACCCATCAGACGGGCTGCACGCAGAATGGTGCCGTCGCCGCCGAGTATGATCAGCAGTTCAACCTTGCTTAGCATGGTCAGAATGGAAATACCGTACGGATAGCCCGCAAGTTCGGCAAATTCGGCCTCAACGCAAAAATCCACATCATTTTCGTTCAGCCATTGAAGGAATTTTTTGAAAAACGGGGCGATTTGCTCCGAATAGTTTTTATTGGCGATGATACCGACCTTCATTTTTTTATCCTGTCCTTTAAACTTTTTTCGAGAATACGGATAAGTTCTTCCGGGGTGTGCGCTTTTATACTTCCGGGAATATCCCACGATCCCAGTGTGACCAGGGTCTTATCAAACTGCAGCGCATAGGCGATTTCCGACAATGTGCCGTATTTACCGCCAATGGCGACGGCCGCATCACAGGCACGGGCTACGATCTCATTCCGCGCCAGTCCGACACCGGTGGCAATGGGAATTTGAATATAAGGATTTGCATCACTTCTGTCATTGCCCGGCAGGATGCCGATGCTCAGGCCTCCGGCTTCCGTACAGCCTTTGCTGACAGCTTCCATGATCCCGCCACGTCCTCCGCAAAGCAGGATCCATCCGTGTCCGGCAATTGCCTTTCCGACGGCCTCGGCATCCCGAAGCTGTTTTTCATCGGCTTCCCGGCCGCCGAATACGGAAATGATTATCTTCGGTGTGTTTTTATTCATGGTTTATATTAACATATTAGCGGGAATAAGTAAAGAAAAGGATAAAGGAAAAAATCTCTTTTATTTTTCGGATTATTTGTGCGACAACGAGAAGATTGGCCAATTCGGCGTTACGTTATATAAAAAGTTGTCGAGTCGTCGAGGCGTTGAGTTGTCGAGCTAAGAGTAGTAAGAAGTAAGTAGTAAGCAGTAAGAAGAAAAAAAGACGGAAAGACGATCCTCCTCGCTGTCATCCTGAGCCCCCTGCATGCTGTCATCCTGAGCTTGTCGAAGGATCTATAACACCTAGCGATAAGACAGATCTTTCGACTCCGCTGCGCTTTGTAGGAGGTCGAGTTGTCGAGTCGTCTAGTTGTCGAGGCAGGTGCACCCCAACGCGTCATTCTGAACCCTCTCTCGCGTCATTCTGAACTCGATTCAGAATCTCTATTATCATACGAATGACCATAATAGCTCTCATTATCCTGGATTTTGTCATCCTGAAAAATCTGTTTCAGCAGATTTATTCAGCCCGAAGGGCTCCGAAGGAGGATCTGCGTTGGCATTAACAAACATGAATAATTCCACTGCATTGAGCATCAAGCCTTTAAAAACTTGTGTTAATTCACCGACATTCGCCGGGGCAGGCTGTGGACGGTAAAAGATCTGTGTAATTTGAGCAATAATAATTGCTTTTCGTTAAATATTGGAGATCCTGAAACAAGTTCAGGATGAACGGTTTTATATAATTTTTCATTGTAAACAAGCCTCTATGAGGCATTCCCGGGCGGACTGAACAACAGGTTCCATTTTAAGCGGAAGCGTACGAAGGGGTAATATTCCTGTGTCCTATTTTTCTTCCTTTCGCTTGAGGACGCGGATGCGCGCCGAAGCCTTTTGATCGCCGTTGCGCACTATTATTCGTGTCCGTCCCACACGCTCCGGAGTAAATACGCCTTCGGAATTTATCGACCCTATCCTGTCCCTTTTCACACGGAATTCAAGGATCCCGGGAGGAACAAGAAGCGTGTCGCGCTTTTCATTTACGGCATGAACACGGAATTTGAGTGTTTCGTCCGTATTGATGCGTGCTGCGTTCCGGCGTCAGTAAAAGCTGCTGCAGCCGGTGTTTCTGTACATACATGGAATCGGCCTTCATCCCCTTCCGGAGGGCATAGACATAGCCGTCTCCGTCATTTCCGGCAGCGGTGAACGTATAATTTCTCTTTTTCCGCTTATCATTCCCGTACTTCCGTCGCAGAACAGCGATATCTCTGACCAGTCGCTGATATTCCGGGATTATAATATTCATCCCATCCGGATACGTGAAATTCCAGCGACTGCCGCTTAAAGATTTTCATGGTATCACGTTCGATCTGCAGGCTGGAGATCACCCTCCGGAGCCGTGCTGTATACGGCGCAGCAGTTCCGGACCGCCCGTTCGTGTCCGTCCGAGGGCGAATTCTGTATCTCATCTCCAACAATCATCACCGAGGACCTGCCGCCGTCGAAGTTCATCGCCGACCATGCTCCCAGCTCGATCATGATGTCCGCAAGGTCCGGAAGATCAATGCCGGCGCTGTGGGACTGCCGGCCGTCGACGACAACAAGGTACATTGTACTTGTATCGCGGTCGAAACCCACAGCTGTCCGCGGATGAAGGTCCGTGGCAAAACTTCCGGTTCCGCCCTGATGCGCATACGCTTCAAGTGCAGCATTTTCACCTTTTCGCACCAGTGTGGGATAACCGCCCATCAGGTATTTGATCCGGTGAACCACAGGGAGATAATTATAGGAAACTCCCGATGCGCTGAGATCTTCAAATGGCCGAAGTTCCAGCAGGATCTTGACCGTATCGCCCTTACGGTAATTTTTTTCAAGAAATGCCGCTGCAGTTCCTTCGGCCGATAATATTGCGGTTTCCCTGTTAATGGACATGTTGCCGGCATTGCTCTTTTCTTCCATGACAGCGTATACCGTATCATTCACGAACCATTCACCGAGGGGACGGATACGGACCTCCGTTCCTTCGGAAGACGTTCCGGTCGAATCACCGTAAAAATGATTATAGAGTAAAAGCCGGTCCCCGGAACGCAGCATGTTTATATCATCAATACTCCGGGTCTCGCCCGGGATACCGGAGCTCTCCTGCGTAGGCGTGACAGCTGATACTCAGTTTCTGATCCGTGTCAATGCTCAGTGCCGGCCAGTAGACCCGCGGATCGGAGCTGTAGGTTTCAAGCTTGACGATCTCTCCGTCAACGACCCCGTGATTGGTCGACCGTCCCGCCACACTGAAAAAATCCGCATTTACGGCTCCTGTCAGCCGCTTGTTCTTTGCCGCTTCCTCCGCAGCCATCACACTGGGCCGCTGCAATCCCCGCCGTCCACGGCCTCCACACGGATATCCGGATCCTCCAGGTCCACCTCCAGCACATGAACGACCCAGGGAACAGCGGGCGCTTCCATGATCGTTTGAACAACACCGGGACCCACCTGCCGCTTACGCACGGTCTCCATGAACGGCAACGCGAAAAGTGCTGATGTGATCATGTATATTAGTGTGATTATCAGTATTTTACCTTTTTTCATCTCATCCCTTTTTTCGTGTTTTTATTGTGTGTTTTACATGCGTGTTAAGATAAATGCTGCTGTCCGTATTTCAAAGTTATAAGCATGTTGTTTCTGTTGATCTGTTGATCTGCTTTGCCGGGCAAGATGTGTAATTCATGGATCCTCATGTCGACGTTTTCTCTCTGTCTTCGTCTCTTAGTCTCTGAGTTTTCAGTGCTTTTTTCACTCTGTCGTTTGACTATGGGGATCCTGAATCAAGTTCAGGATGACGGTGGGAGGATCGTCTCTCAGTCTCTCAGTGCTTTTTTCACTCTGTCGTATGGCTATTGGGATCCTTCCACTGCTTTCATCCTCCTCCGTCGTCTTCACTCCGGTCAGGATGACAGTGGAGAGTTGTCTCTCCGTCTCTCCGTCTCTCCGTCATTTAGTCCCTGCGTCACTCAGCGCCCAGTGCCCAGCGCTCATTGCTCAGTGCTCACTTTCGTTTTCCAGGTTCAAGGTTATTCCGCTGACTAAGCTTCTTATCCTCTTATCTTCATCGTCGAGGCGTCGAGTTGTCTAGTCGTCGAGACATCGGGTTAGTTCGCGCGGAAATTCGCTCACCGGCGTATTCACTCCGTGTGGAATAAGCAACTTACGGCAGAGGGGCAGAATATCCGTTCTATCCGCTGACCGATCCTCCCATCCTCCTATCCTCTTATCTTCTTATTATCTCTCAGTCCCTCAGTCTTCTTTTCAGGACTTTTTTCATGTCACGGAATAATGCTAGAGCCTCAGGGGTTTTATAGTCCGGATAGGTCCAGGGAAGCGGAACGAAGTCATTGCCCTGTGCGATGAGGGTGCATTCGGTATAGATTCCTTCAGCGAGATAACTGCGGTGTGAAAAAGCTTTGGTGGTCAGCAGGGAAAACTGATACAAGGTAAGATAACCGGGATCGAGATTCAGGCGGCGCTTTCCGTTGCGGACAAAAAGGGACTCCATCATCTGTGATCCCAGCTTGTAGCGGTATACGTTTTCAAGTGATACGGGCACTTCAAAGAAATAGAACTTCTTTTGCAGTCCCTTCCCCATCTCGGGAGCGTAATAGGTGCTGAAATCGTCGAATAAATAAGGTCCGTATGTTAAGACCATTTTCCCGTGATACCGTAGAAGCAGTTTTTCAATAGCATCAAAAAGCCGGACATCGTTCACTGTGGCCGCCTGGAACAATAATGCTTTTGGTGCTTTTTCCGTCTTTCCCATTTTTTTACCTCCTTCGGAAAAATACATATCTTTGGGAAAAAGAGGAAGAAAAAATATGTCGAGTCGTTGAGATGTTGAGTCGTCGAGTTGTCGAGTCGTTGAGCCGTCGAGATGTCGAGCCGTCGAGATGTATTTTTGATATTTTTTTCTTATCCTTAACCTTAACCTCAACCTCAACCTTATTCTCATTCTTATTCTAAAAAAACCATGGCTTCAATGAAAAATCATGCTACATTTATTGTATGTTCAGAACACTAAGTATTTTTCATGCATTGCTTCCGCATTATGTAGAATCACATTACCGCTACGCGGGACTTCCTTCCCTGTTCGGAAAAAGATCCCCGGATATCCTGTTTGATATGCCGCGCCGTCTGGAGCCGGACAGGATCTCCCGGTCTACTGTATTATCAAGGACGGCGATCAATATCCTTTTCAGATCCTGTCTTTCGAGATCAAAACCCAGGGCGGGAAATTGCTCTACCGGGAGGACTGCAATTTTTCCGTTAACACTTTCATATTTCTGCATCTCTGCCGTATCCCCGGAAAGAACTCGCGCCCTATAAGGAGCTTCCCCTGAATATTATCCCCGAGATACGCATTGAAAGGAACGGAAAGGTCAAAAATATTCGTATCCACAACTATCGTCAGCTGTCCCGCGCCCTCTGCCGGGTCTATATTGCTTCCAATAAGCTTCCCGGGAGTCCCCATTATCTCTGGGCGGACCTGCATACGCATTCTTTCTATACGCACAATCAGGTGGAATTCGGTGCGCCGCCGGAAGCGATCGCCGGTATGAGCAAAGCTTTCGGCATAAATGCCGCGGCGATCACGGACCATTCCTTTGATCTTGACGATGCGATGGGGGAATTCCACCGGCCGGATCCCTCCCTGTCCCGCTGGAAGGCATTGAAAAAGGATATTGCGGAAAATCGGGGTTTTATTTTCCTCCCGGGCGAGGAGGTCTCCTGCGGCAATGAAAAAGCGCATAATGTGCATCTTCTGAGCTATTTCAACGAAGAATACATTTACGGGGATGACGATAACAGCGGCGGAAAGGCGCGTCAGCGGCCGAAACTCTGCTACAGCGATATTTTCAACCGTATTCATGACACCACGCGAGTCTATGCGGCCCATGCGGCGGAAAAAGCGTCACGACTGCACATACTGTTCCTGCATCGCGGCAACTGGCATATTTCCCGCACCGAAAAGGTGCACGGTTTCCAGATCTTTAACGGGAAGATCGACCGTCATGTACGCGCCGCCATGCATCTCTGGGAGTAAAAATCTTCTGGAAGGGCGGAAACAGTTCATTATTGCAGGCAACGATACGCACGGTAATTTCAATCGCCTGCAGCGCGTGCTGATCCCGAATTTTCTGCTCTCGGAAAATGATAATTTATATTACGGCCGACAGCGGACGGGACTTTTGAATGCTTCGGACAGAAAAAGCGTTAAAGAGGCACTCCGCAACGGCAGGATGATCGTCAGCAATGCCGACAGTCTGAAATGCGAGGTGGAAAACGAAGATAAACGCTGTTTTTCCCTCGGCGACCGGGCGAGCGGCTCCGGGTTCAAAATAAAAATTCATGCCGTTTCGGACTCCGAATACGGTCCTTTCAGGCATATCCGCATTTATTTCGGCGATCTGAAGGAAAAAAAGGAAACCTTGCTCTGGCACGGGAGCGGTATGCGTTATGAACGCAGTAAAACGCTTGATCTCGCTGCCGGGAATCCCGGTTATATCCGTGCCGCCGTGACCGACCGCCTCAGCGGCTGGAAACGTTTTGCGTTTACGAATCCCATCTGGCTGAATTGAAGAGGTTGAGTCGTAGAGTCGTTGAGGTGTCGAGTTGTCGAGCTAAATGAATCTTGAAAGCGTCATTGTATATTGCCTCTTAGCCTCTTAGCTTCTTCTTCACTCTGTCGTATGGCTATTGGGGATCCTTCCACTGCGTTCATCCGCCTCCGGCGTCTTCACTCCGGTCAGGATGACAGTGGAGGGTTGCCTCTTAGCTTCTTAGCTTCTTCTTCACTCTGTCGTATTACCATGAGGGATCCTGAATCAAGTTCAGGATGACGGCAGGGAGGGTTCAGGATGACAAATCAGATGCGTTGGTCAACAACTAGACGACTCGACAACTAGACGATTTGCTTTCTCGACAACTAGACGATTTGCTTTCTCGACAACTCGACGATTTGCTTTCTCGACGACTAGACGACTCGACAACTCGACATTTTCTTTATCTGTGTAATTCGTGGATAGTTCTTATTTAACCCGCGATTAACTCTTTTTTCTGACGGTCTCGGGTAGTACGACCGCAAAGATCAGGAAGATGAACGCCAGGGCGGCGAAGATGAGATAAAGTTCCCGGTAACGGGCAAATTCATGGGTCTGGTATTCCCGGCGCTCGCCGTGCAGGATATGGTCGTAGATCGCATTTACCGGATCTCTGGCCGCTCCCAGGCGATAATAGCGTCCGTCCGTTGCCGCCGCGATCTCTTTCAGGGTATTTTCCTGCAGAACGGTGGTGATCACCGGTCCCGGGAGTCCCGTTTATAATCGATCAAATTTCCGTTCTTGCCGTATACCGGGATCCGTGCCCCTTTCAGGGTGCCCACACCGAGGGTGTAAATCTGCACGCCTTCTTCATTTGCACGGCGGACAGCCTCATCTGATATGCTGTTCATGGTCCTCCCCGTCGCTGATCAGGATAACAGCCTTGTGTTTCTGAATTTCGTCCGGAAAAGCATCGCAGGCTGTATTGATGGCCTCCGCAAAGGCCGTTCCCTGCACGGGCAGCAGATCCGTATCCATCATTTCCAGCATCATGCCCGCTGTACGGTAATCCGAGGTAATGGGACATTGCAGATGTGCCACGCCCGCGAATCCCACCAGTCCGATCCGGTCGCCCTTGAGCAGACTGATCAGGCGCATGACCTCATATTTTGACCGTTCGAGCCGCGAGGGCGTGATATCGGTCGCGCTCATACTGGCGGAAAGGTCCAGCGACACAATAACGTCCATTCCTTCCTGTTTAAGTTCTTTTAATCCCGACCCGTAGCGCAGACCGCTGAGTGCCAGGATCATCATTAGGAGTGCCAGGATCAGGAAGACATGCTTCACACCGCGAATGGAACGGTGATCTTCGGCAAAAAGGCGGTTTACCATATTAGGGTGTATATGTTCTTCCAGCTTCTTTCGGCGGGTTTTCGCACGTATATAGGCCAGAACAATGATGACGGGGATCACCAGCAGCAGCCACAGCATGTGGGGATGGGAAAAACTCAGCATCCGCTCGGCCTCCATATAATATATTTCATGAGATAGGCCAGGACCGCCAGAAGCACCGCGGCAAACAGCCAGGAAAAATACAGCTCCAGCCAGTCCATGAACTGCCGGGCATCGATCTCGGTCTTCTCCAGCGCATCGATCTCATCCCATACCTCCCGGAGTTTTTCCTCGGAATCCGCCCGGTAGAAGCGGCCGCCCGT
This sequence comes from Fidelibacterota bacterium, assembly GCA_034521145.1. GTDB lineage: Bacteria > Fidelibacterota > Fidelibacteria > Fidelibacterales > Fidelibacteraceae > M50B103. Next base: position 89,922 of record JAXHMX010000001.1, read on the forward strand.
TTCATCCGCAATAGCCCTCAGCAGTCTGTCGTTCAGCGGCGGTATACGCTGCGGGAACAGTCCTCTCCTCAGCACTTCCCCACTCCCCGCCATGCCGATGGTATAGATACGGATATCGAAATCCTTCGCAAAACCCGCCGCGGTCATGGGATCCACGTCCCCCGCATTGTTCTCGCCGTCCGTCAGCAGAATGATCACCTTGCTTTTCGCTTCCGTATCCCGCAGACGGTTGATACAGTTGCTGATCGCCAGTCCGATCGCGGTACCGTCCAGGGACTGCGGAGCGATCTCCATCTTGGAGATCAGTTCGGAGACAATATCGTAATCTGCGGTCAAAGGACACTGCAGGAACGATTCGCCCGCAAACACCACCAGTCCGATGCGGTCGTGCACGCGGTTGGCCACAAAGGTCTGTGCCACTTTTTTCGACGCCTCCAGGCGGTTGGGTTTAAAGTCATTCAGCTGCATTGAGCCCGATATATCCAGCGCCAGCATGATATCGATGCCTTTCCGGCGGATCTCGCGGCTGACATTTCCCGCTGCGGACGTGCCAGTGCGGTGATCAGCAGCAGTGCAGAACAAAAAAGCAGGATGCCCGGGAGCGATGAACTTGTAATAATAGTTCCGGTGGACATTTTTCAGCGCCTGCGTCGTTCCTATGCGCAAAGCGTGCCGTTTTCGCCGTTGAATGTAAAAAGCGCCGCGTGAAAGCGGCCAGAACGGGGATAACAAGAAGAAAAACCCAGGGATAGACAAATCGGAACATAGGCGTCAGTTGCTTTTGGTACGTTTTTCGATCACATCACTCATAAACCATAATAAAATATCGGCGATCTCTTTATGCACATCTTCCTGCGTACGCTTCTTTTTGTGCAGAAGTTCCAGGGAATGGTCCGCATCCGGTACCAGCATCATGTTCGCATGGGGATTCAGTGCGCCGACCAGCAGCTCCAGTTTCCTGCGGTCGCAAAAAGGATCCTGCGTACCGCTGATGAACATCATGGGTTTTTTCAGGGAAAAAAGCATCTTCCGGGAGAAGGGGATCTTGATCCGGGGCGTATGCAGCGGCCAGGTCAGGAACACGTAGCCGGAAACATCTTCCGGAGCCGCAAGGGCGGAGATCATCGCACTCAGGGATTTTCCTCCGGTAAATAAGAATTTCGTAGCGGGAAGTTCCTCTCTCACATCCTCCAGCGCGGCAAGATAAGCTTTTTTACATTTGTTCTTTGAGACGAATTTTTTATTGTCCTCGGCAAAAGGATAATTGAAACGCACCAGATTGACGTTCTCTTTCGGCAGGGTCTCACTGAGGTATTTAAGCAGGGGCTGGTTCATATCGTTATATCTGCCGTGTCCCAGGAGCAAAGTGACATCCGAAGGCGTATCCGGAATGGCATAATCCATGAGCAATTCCGCTTTTTTATAGGGATAGACGATATTCTCAATGTGTTTCATCTCTCTTCCTCATTGTTTATACGTGTCATCCTTCATTCTCATCATCTTCGAAATAATCCGGTCCCACCATTACCTCACGGGCTTTCGAGCCCATGGGCGGTCCCACGATCTTTGCCTCCTCCAGCTGATCGATCAGGCGGCCCGCACGACTGTAGCCCACTTTCAGACGACGCTGAAGCAGCGACGCCGATCCCTGCTGATGCGCGATGACCAGCTGCATCGCCTCATTGAACAGCGGATCGCGGTCCCCGTTATCGAAAGGATCGAACTCATCCTCCTCTTCCTCCTCAATGGCGGTGGGCAGCACGTAATCTTCCTCTTTTTTCGGCTGCCGGCAAATATGCTCCAGAACATTCTCGATCTCTTCCAGGGAAATATAGGCATTGTGCAGACGCAGGGGATCCGAGCGTCCCGGCGGCAGATAGAGCATATCGCCCCGCCCCAGCAGTTTTTCCGCACCGTTCACATCCAGAATGGTCCGGCTGTCCGTCTTGGTCGCCACATTAAAGGCGATACGTGCGGGAAAATTCGAACGGATCACGCCGGTGATCACATCCACCGAAGGTCGCTGGGTCGCCACCACAAGATGGATACCCACGGCCCGGGCTTTTTGGGCCAGACGCTGAATAGGCTGCTCGATCTCCGTCCTGCCCACGGAATTCACCATCAGGTCCGCCAGCTCATCGATCACCACCACAATATAGGGCATCAGCGCTTCGCCGCGGTGTTTGATCTTTGCATTGTATTCCGAGATATCCCGTACCTTGTTCTTCAGCAGGATATCATAGCGCTCCTCCATCTCGACCACGGCGGAACGGAGCGCATAGATCGCGTTCTGCGCGTTGGTGATGACATATTCATCGACATCCTCCGAGGTGATCAGATGGTACGGCTCCAGTGCCTGATAGATGGACAGTTCGATCTTTTCGGGGTCGACCAGGATAAATTTCACCTCATCGGGCGTGGCGCGGAAAAGGATGGACATGATAATGGTATTGAGGCAGACCGATTTTCCGGATCCGGTGGTCCCGGCGACCAGCAGGTGCGGCATTTTATCGAGATCAAAGGTAAAGGGAATACCCTCGGCGGTCTTTCCCACCGCAATGGTCAGGAGACCTTTCGCCTCCGTGAACGGCCGGGAATTGATAATGGAACGGTAATGGATCAGTTCGGGATGACGGTTCGGGATCTCCACACCCACAACGGTCTTCCCCGGAATAGGCGCCACGATGCGCACATGTTTGGCAGCCATCACGCGTGCAATATCATCTTCGAGATTGACGATCTTGTTCACGCGCACACCGACACCCGGTTCCACCTCGTACATCGTGATCACGGGACCCGGGATGATTCTGGTCACCCTGCCCTCGACACCGAATTCCGCGAGGGTCCGGGTCAGCTTGTCCGCCTTTTGGCGGAGTTCGTCCTCATTGTAGCCGCCGTTGTCCGGCGCCTCGGTCAGCAGATCCGCGAAAGGAAGCTGATAGGGACGCTCATCGATCTTCCGTTCTTTCTTTTTGCGGACGGATCTTCTCTTTTTCGGCGATCTCGGTATGGCGGGTTGGGCTTTCTCACGGGGCGGCTCAATGACATCCTCATTTTGTACGGTATCTTTCGGCGGGAAAAAGTCTTCCGGCGCTTCTTTCCGAATATTTTCCTGTGGTTTCTCTTTTTCCTGCTTTTCTTTCAGTCTTTGAAAGCGGTTTTTTCGTTTTTCCGTATTTTTTTCGCTGGAGCTAAGGGATCTGAAGGGCACCGTCAGACTGAAACGGAAAAAGCCGCTGATCAGGATAATGATCGCCGCGATGGTCACAATGATCGCCGGCACCGGCCCCAGCCAGTCCGACAAAAAGTACGCAAAGGTCCCGCCCACAAATCCGCCGGGATAAAACCGGTCTCAGCATGCAAACCGTTTTGCGCGATCGGCCCAATGGAAAAAAGTATACTCAGCAGCAGGATCGATCCCAGTCCGAACCAGGTACATCGTTTAAGAATGCGTTTATCCCAGCGGAACAGCGTAAAGAGTCCCCAGGCAAAGAGCAGCGGAACGAATCCCCAGGCGAACCAGCCCACGCCGAGTTTTATGAAAAAATAGGAAATGAACACACCTGCAATGCCCATCGTATTATCGATGAGACTGTAGTGATTCATGATCAGTTCGTCGCGCGGGAATAGCTGGCAAAGCTCATGGCAAACAGCACGGAAAGGATGATAAGGATCAGTCCGAGGACCTCCATCTGCCGGCCATTCAAACGCCGTTTATTTTCATCACGGTTCGTGTTTTTCATTTTCATTGTGAAATGTACGCTTTTCCGTAACTTCCGTCAAGGTAATATCATCTATCCGCGAATTTCCAGATAAAGAAAATGTCGAGTTGTCGAGTCGTCTAGTTGTCGAGGCAGGTGCACCTAATTTTGTCATCCTGAGCTTGTCGAAGGATCTATAACACCCAAACGATAAAACAGATCTTTCGACTCCGCTACGCTTAATAAGAAGTCGAGTTGTCGAGTCGTCTAGTTGTCGAGGCAGGTGCACCTTCTTGCAGTCATCCTGAACCCTCTCTCGCGTCATTCTGAACTCGATTCAGAATCTCTATTATCATACGAATGACCACAATAGCTCTCATTATCCTGGATTTTGTCATCCTGAAAAATCTGTTTCAGCAGATTTATTCAGCCCGAAGGGCTCCGAAGGAGGATCTGCGTTGGGATTAACAAAAATGAATAATTCCACTGCATTGAGCATCAAGCCTTTAAAAAATTCGTGTTAATTCCCCGACATTCGCCGGGGCAGGCTGTGGACGGTAAAAGATCCGTGTAATTTGTGGCAGAGGAGATATTTCCTTGCATTATTATCCCATTTGCATTAAAATACCCCGCTTATTGGAGGATTAGGCTAATTGGTAAGTCAGCGGTCTTGAAAACCGCCGCCCTTTGGGCTTGGGGGTTCGAGTCCCTCATCCTCCGCTTTCTGAGAATATAGTCTATAAAAGAAAAGGATCCGTTGTGCAGGATCCTTTTTATTACTATCGCTCTTTTTAGAAGGTAAGAAGGTAAGAGGGTAAGAAGCTTAGTTTTTGTAGCAAAATTTGTTGGCGTTCATTTCCATTGAGTTTAACATTTTAATAATATCTTCATATTCGTTGTTTAAATTATCAAATATCTCTTTGGTAATATAATTGCACTCCAATGAAAACTCCAGCCAGGTCTGTGTTTCGAATGCTTCTTGCATTGAATCAGTCAGTTTATTAACAAACACAGCTTGGTAACGTCTTTTTCTCCATGATTCTGCAAGATTAGAACATACGGATCTTGAAGATCTCCGTATTTGGTCAGTTGAAGAGTATTTCTCTGATGATGGAAAGGATTTAGTCATTTGAAAAATTTCCATCGCTTTTTCAAAAGCCTTTTGATAAACAATTAATTCCCGGAAATGCGAATCTCCTTCTCTTTTCCATTTTCGTCCCCCGTTTTTTTTTAGAAGTTGAAAAATTAAGAGCTTGAGAAGATTAGTTTTTAGTAATATCCATCTAATCCTCTTGGCCTTCTTTCTTATCCTCTTATCCTCTTATCTTCTCTACCCTCTCATCTTCTTATCTTCTCCCCTTCTTTATTGCCTTAACCTCTTAACCTCTTATCTTCTACCTTCTTACCTTCTTACCTTCTTACCCTCTCATCTTCTTATCTTCTTATCTTCCAAATATTCCACGATCTTCCCCGCAATGATCTCTGCCGCATGTCCCTCCCCGTAATATTGCTCCGGTTCATGGCCGGGATCAAAATGACGCACTGCATCGGCAATACGTTCGCTGTCCGCTCCGGTGATCACATTATACCCCGCCTTGATCGTTCGACCCATTCGGATTCATCGCGAATGGTAATGCAGGGACGTTTGAGGAAGAAGGCCTCCTTCTGCATCCCGCCGAATCCCGTAATGCATCTTCCGCGCATGACGCTCCAGTTGAATCATATCCAGGTATCCCACCGGATCGATCATGTGTAACTGCGGCAATTCCTTCAGGATCTCCGCGATCTTCCGGACTCTGCAGCCGCTTGCGCATCCGTGGGTGCACCCGGATACACGACCGGGTGCTCAGCAGGCCTCTAATCCCTTGAAGATGGCCTTGATCCTTTCAGGATGATCCGTGTTTTCAGGTCAATGCATAGTAAAAAGGTAATATTTATTGAGGTTGAGGTTAAGGTTAAGGTTGAGGTTCAGGTTGCTCTGCGAAGCCTTGGTGTTGCAGAGGTTGAGGTTGTTCAATATCGTTGATGTTTTCTCAGCCAACGGCAGGAAATGCAGCATGGCATCGTGACATGATGTCTCGCATTCGATATACCTCTTTGCTGATCCCTTCCCTTTTCAGCAGATCCACCGCATGATCCGTCGGGATAAAAGTAACTGCGAGGCTATGACATCGGTCAGGACCCGGTTCACTTCCTCCGGCATCCGGCGGTTAAAGGACCGCAATCCCGCTTCCACATGTCCCACCGGTACACGCAATTTCGCTGCGGCCCAGAGCTCCCGCCACCGTGGAATTCGTATCCCCGAACACCACCACATAATCCGGCTTTTCCTTTAGCATGACTTCTTCGAGCCTGATCAGCATCTCCTCGTCTGCTTTCCGTAGTACCCGAACCGACCCCGAGATCATGATCCGGTTCCGGAATACCCATATCATCAAAAAAGATCTTCGACATATTTGCGTCATAGTGCTGACCGGTGTGGACAATGATCTCTTTGCAATGTTTTCGGATAGCGTTTGAAAATGGTGCAGCTTTAATAAATTGCGGACGAGCGCCGAGGATGCTCATTACGGTTTTTACTTCTTTAGAGGTGTGATTTTTGGTTTGTGGCATTTTTAAATTCTTTTTTGAAGATGGTAGACGGAAGACCGTAGTCAGTAGTCGGTAGTCGGTAGTCGGAAGACGGAAGACGGTAGTCCGTAGACTTCGGAAACAGAATCACAGTAGACTGTAGGTCGTTGAAAGATGTTTAGGATTTTTCTGATTGCCTGCATGTAGGCATGTAATTTTTTGGAGGTTTTTTCAAGCTGTTTTTCAAGAGGAGTCGGATCACCATATTTTAAGTCTTTGGAGAGGATCAGATAGTAGCGACATTCTTCAAGAGAGCCTTGTGAGATATTGTAAAAGCGGAGTTTATCTTTTTTGCTTTTTCTTTTGTAACCTTCACATATATTGGCAGCGATTGAGATCGCAGCACGCCGAAATTGTGATGTTAATGAAAACATCTCCTTTTTAGGAAAACGATCTGTATACTGATATACCCGCAGAACGAAGGTATGTGCCAGCTGCCATGCTTCAACTTCCCTGAATGTTTTAGTTTTACTTGTAGTCGGTAGTCTGAAGTCGGTAGTCTGAACTTCATTCGTTTGAAACATGAAACACCCCCTCTTGATGTTTGTTTAAAAAGCTTCTCTGAATATTATTGTTTTTATTAAATATCCTTCAAGTTAGCCATAATTTTTGATTCTTGTCGATTAATTATATTGGTTCTACTGCATTCTGACTACCGTCTACGGTATTCCGTCTACTGTATTCTCTCTACAAAACATTCAATTATTGCCCCAAAACATAGAAACCAAAAAGTTCCAGCTTTATTCCTCAGCAATAAGTACTTCTCCCTTCAGTCGCCCTACATGCCCCCGGCCCAACGCCTCGACTTCACAGCCCAGGCGGAAATAGCGGCGGATCGTGTCGTCTTTCAGGATCCCAAAACAATCGACAATAGCCAGGGGTTTTCCGGCCCATTCCACGATCTTGTCCGGATCAAGATGCAGGTATTCTTTGTGAGGGACAGCCAGGATCAGCGCATCGGCCCCGGGTAAGGTGGCAGAAAGGTCCTTTTCCACCTGCAGCTCTTTCAGGCCTTCCTGGGTTGCCTGAAGAAACGCGCCTTGGACTGGCCCGGTGTGGGGTAGCTATCTTGCGATATGAATTCGTACCAATGCTCCACATAGGGGTCGTGTACACGCACATGCATGCCCATCTGGGTGAGTTTACGCACCATTACCTCGGACCCGCTGTAGCGCGTATCGCCTACATCCTGGCGATAGCTGGCTCCACAAAGCACCACGTTTGCGCCGGCAATGCAACGATCCATATTTTTCACGGCATCGCATAATCAGCTCTGCGGCATGAAGTGCCCGGGTATCGTTTATATCAATGGCTGCAGGAGTAATACGAAAAAGGTCATCGCCGTCATCAAAGCCCAGAATATTACGATAGGCCCAGTAACCCAGACCGCCGTCCTTGGGTAAACAATACCCGCCGATACCCGGTCCCGGAAAGATCATATTGCTGTGCGTAGGGCGCATTTTGATGGCATTGACCACCTTGATGAGGTCAACACCGTTGCGTTCCGCAAAGATGCTCCATTCATGCAGAAAGGCCAGTATCGTGGCTCTGTAGGAGTTTTCGATAATCTTGGTGGTTTCGGATTCAATGGGGCGGTCCATCACGGGTGAGAGGATAATCCTTCGTATTAAGGACTTCATGCAGAAATTTTTCAAACTCCGCGATCGGGCTTCTTTGTTACAACCGGAACAGACCCGCCAGAAATCGCGGATACTTTTTACGTATTCCTTACCGGGCATCACGCGTTCAAAGCTGTGCGCCAGCAAGGGTTCCGAATGAAGACCGCGGTCAGTAAAAACTTTCTTCATGATGGGCCAGGCGACGAATTCCGTCGTGCCGGGAGCCACGGTGGTCTCTATTAGTGTCAGACAATGCGGCTGCACCTTTTCGCCGATCGTACGGATGGTGGCCTCAAGTGCTGCCATGTCTGTGTTTCCGCTGATCATATCGTCCAGATCCCGCTTCACATAATCGCATTGCACATCCACTACCGCACAATCAGCCAGTGTTAAGCAGTCGTTATTAAAGGTAGCTGCTGAGCGTTTTTTCCCGAGTGACACATTGATCAATAAGCACGTCCACTTCCGGGTCTTCCGATTTGACCGGCGATAATCCACGGTTTAACATGGGAATTTTCCAGTAGCTGCGCGTGCTGGGACGCTGGCAGACAATGACAAATTTTGAGAACTTCCCGTCTTTATCACGGGTATTGGCAATGACGGCAGCCATAACAGCTCCTACAAAGCCTGCTCCCATGACCACTGACCACTTCTCGCCCTTTCTCCCGCGCACGGTCTGCCATTTCTTTTATACGTTTAAATTCAGGTTTGTAATCTTTTTCTTCGGGTAGTGGAATTTTTCACTGGTGGGTTCGACTGACCATTGTGCGTTATCGCTTGGTGCCATATGCTGTTAATTCCTTGATTTTTTGGGAAGGGAAGAGTTTATGGGTTTAAGGGTTTAAGGGTTTAAGGGTTTAATTGGGTGCGTCGTAAATTGGATAGTTTTTTTGCGATGATATTGATGTTGTTTCTTAAATATCCGATGATATCATCATCCAAATAGTGAAGTTTATTGGATAATATGATCAGATTCAGGCATTCCATCAGACTTCCGAATGCGATCTGTGTGAATTTTGCCTTATCTTTTGCGCCTTGTTCGTCCTGATCCTTCAGCTAAATTATTGGGTATCGCATACGGCAGCTCTTCGTAACTGATTTGTCATTCCGTATCGTTCCGAAGCTGGGAATTGTTTCGTTATCTGATATACTTTTAATGCAAATTCTGTCGATAATTTCCAAACATCAAGCTTCTCAAACGAATACTCTTTCATTTTGCCCCCTCAAAAAGCGTTTAATGGTTTAAGTGTGTAACAGTTTAATTAAATTTTAAAAGAATTTAATCATTTTTGAATGGATAAAAACCTCATTTTCATGTAAAACTCTATCATCACTGTCACTTAAACCTTTAAACTTTTTAAACTCTTAAACTTTTAAACATTCCTTTTAGTAATTCCGTATAAATCCCCACCGCCACATTAAACTTCGAAGACAACATACCGGATTTCGGAAAATAACTTGCCTTCAGGTTCACCCCAAGATGATCAATGACCTGATAGTAGTGGTTCATCTTAAATCCCCAAAAAACCGAAGGCTCGCCGCCGTCGGAAACATAGGGGAAAGCTTCGTTCCATTCGGCGCCGGGTTCGAGTGGATCTAGCATATTGTGTCCTTGGAAGTGATCTGTATTGTATGGACTATATAGTACATCGTCACCTGTCTGCCTATATATAAATTGGAGCTCGCCTTGATATTTGCTTTTAAGATAAGTAATACTGCTCTTTAATTCCCATAAGTTGCTTCCTAAGTAATGCCCAATACTTAAATTTTCATGAATAAAACGTTCTACATTTATACGTGGATTATATGTGCTGTAAACTCTATTTGCAATTCTTGTGTAATTAATATTACAATGTAAATCCGGTAAAATATCTTTTATGCCGAATGTCAAATTTATTCCGTATTTTGTTGGTTCGAGATCTCCATATACTTCATGCTCAATCATATAATCATCAAGAATAAATTCACCATGTAAGAATAAATTTTTATGTTCTATAAAAAAGTCCATAGCCAGTATGGAATTCGTCGATTCTATGCGTTCGTTGTACATATAAATAAAATATATAAGAAGAGGATTAAAAACCGCAATATTAATAGGTCTTTGTACACCAGTAGCTAAAAGTAATTCACTAAAAGCAATATAACCTTTATTAAAAAGATTAAAAGAAACCCGATGTCCGTTTAGATGTCTTAAATACCTTTCCCCTTCATCAAACATATCATTTAATCTTAAATAATAAGATGAAACTTCTAAGGTTTTATTTCGGTATGCAATATGCAATTGATCATAGGGATACTGATAACGCGAGAATAAAATACTCTCGTAAAAATACATGCCGGGCAAAAAATAATCACGACCAAATTTTATATAAATGTGTTTATTTTCATAAACAATTTTTGATATTTCAAAATCACCCCAAAATTCCCTATACTTTTTGACCTAGATAAATCTTCCTCGAATCAATAATATCCTTCTTGACATCTGGAATAAGCCACTCATATAGAAAGTAAGATTTTTCGTTCCTCTTCCCCAAAATATCGGACTTGCCATAACATTAAATTGGTCATTATAATTCCATGAATAATCTATCGACGCATTCTGAACAAAAGCATCAGCCTGTAGTCCAACATGCAAGAAATTGTTTGTATCAATAAAAGCTTCTTCAGTAAGCATATCTAAGTATTGCGAATATGGGTAGTGGACCAATCATATTTTTTGATGAAGAAATTTTCTTTCCAGAAGCATATTCCTCTCAATTTGAGAAAGAAATAATGGTATAAATGATATAATCAACAAAAATAATTTTAATTTCATTCAATTAATCATGATTGACACTGTTATTATTATAAGTCGGAACAATATTCTTGTAATCATTTTCCTGATCTGCAGTTCGTCTCCGTTTTCTGCCGCTTGAAAGAGTTTTTCGAGTTTGCTGTCCAGGTCTTTGATACTGCCGTTTTTGCTTGCGATAAAGATCTTTTCATGCCGGGTCATGGTACTACCTTCTTCGGTGTTAAGGAGTTCCTCATAGAGCTTTTCTCCGGGACGGATGCCGGTAAATCTACACGAATATCAATATCGGGTTCGAAAACCGGAAAGACGGATCAGGTCCCGTGCCATATCCGCGATCTTCACCGGCTTTCCCATATCAAGGACGAATAGGGCACCATTCGTATGCAGAGCACCTGCCTGTAACACAAGCTGTGATGCCTCCGGGATGGTCATAAAAATATCTCAGCATATCGGTGTGTGACAGTCACGGGTCCACCCCGTTTTATTTGATCTTTAAAAATAGGGATAACACTGCCTCTGCTTCCTAATACATTTCCAAAACGCACGGAAACAAAACATTGCTCTTTCTTTGCTTTCTCAGCGGCATCCTGTACAATAAATTCGGCAATGCGTTTACTGGCACCCATGACCGAAGTTGGATTTATTGCTTTATCCGTTGATATATTCACAAACGTTTTGACATCATACAGGAGGCTCAGATCTACCAGATTCCTCGTTCCTCCGACATTATCGAGCACTGCCGTTCGGATCTCTTCCATCAGATATACATGTTTGTGAGCAGCAGTGTGAAAGACCACTTCCGGCAAGGTGCTTTTAAAGACCCGTTCCAGTGATTTCTTGATCCCGTATATCGGCAATTTTGACATCACAGGGAACATAAGAAAAGCTCCGTTTATATTCACGCAGCATCTCATGGATCGTATTTTCTCCCCTGCCAACCAGGATCATACAGGATGGATTGAAGCCAACGACCTGACGAATGATCTCTGAACCGATAGAACCGCCTGCTCCTGTTACCAATACACGTTTTCCCTTTAGATATTTTTTTATTTCATCCGTATTGAGCCGGACCGGTTCGCGACGGAGCAGATCTTCGACTTCCACCTTTCGGATCTGACCTATCGATCACGACACCGCTGGCGATATCATAAAGTCCGGGAATAGTGCGGCACGGAATTTTTGCTTTATTCGCCAGATTAAGGATCCTGCGTATGGTATTACCAGTTTCGGAAGGCATGGTAATAATGATCTCATCGATCTTCATGGAGTCAGCAATGGCTGGAATATCTTCTATCGTACCAAGTACATTTACTCCGGCAATACGCTGATGTTGTTTTTTTACATCATCATCTACATATCCGAGGGGAATCATTCCGGTTTCGTTGTGGCGTAGCATTTCTCTTGCGATCATGGTTCCTGTTTCTCCCGATCCCTGCCATCAGTACTGATCTTTTTAGATCGGAATTTATCCCATGCCGCGATATTGCTTTACGTTTTCTAAGGACCAGCTGTGCACTTGCTCTTATCATAAATAATGCAATAAGAGAAAGTATACCATCAATAGCTGGAACCGTTCTTGGAATAAGAATGCTTTCCCGGAAGATCATTCCCAATGAATAATATATTACCGTAAAAATAAGAACTGATAATATCGGATAAAAAATATCACTGATGGAACTATATCTCCATGATATTTTATGATGACCGTTTAATATAACTATCAAAAATTTCACCGGTACCGCAAATATGCATACCAAAAAAATATCCTGATAATAATTGACAACATTTCCTTCAAGGCGCAAATAGTAGGCAATGAATGTAATTAAACTCCAAACAGTACCATCAATTAAAATTTTAATTATTGACCATCGGTTTATTTGTCGAAAATTTGATCATTAAAACATTACCTTTAGTATTTTTTAAAAACAAATTTATTATATTAAATTTTAAACAAATATTATCAGAAAATCAATGGAATTATTATCTGATCATTACTTGTGAGATAATGACATTTGGCGGATTGCGTGTACTATCCTTTCAATATCACCATCGGTCAGTGAAGAACCTGAAGGCAGACACAGACCATCAGAAAAAAAGAGCTTCAGATGTGCCATTTCCATAAAAGGGACAATGCGCAAATACCGGTTGCAGATGCATGGGCTTCCAGAGGAAACGAAATTCTATACTTTTCACATTCAGTTTCAGGATCAGGTGTTCGGTTTCAAAACCGGTAATATGTAATTATTCCAAGAAAATTTTATTTAAAATAGAAGTTAGTATTAAGATCTTTATCATATAATAGAATCATCCCTAATGCTGTAAATTTCTTATTTTTTAAACGTGATATATCTGGAAAATAAATAAATGACAGCCAATATGATCAACATTAGGCAGAAATATAACAATGACATTTTGTTTGTCAGGATTAAATAGACAGTGATGATATTCAATCCCAGCTGCATCAGGGCATATATTCCGGAAATTAAAATGTGTGAATAATCTGATTCATTACATAGATATTGATACAGATGACTACGATGTGCAGCAAAAATATTTTCTTTCTTAAAAAGTCGAAACAAAATGGTGAAAATTGTATCTACTCCATAAACTCCAAATAATAAATATATTCAACACGTCCGGTTTCATCATTAAAGCGATCATGAAAACGGCAAGCAGAAACGCCATGCTAATGCTTCCCACATCTCCGGCAAAGGTTTTTGCCTTTTTTCGAGCATTAAACCATGAAAAGATCAATACGGATATGGATAGTAAAACAAGCAATGTACCTGAAATGAAATGTATAGTATTATTTAACCAAATAAAAGTACCAGTGTTATTAAGCTGTAAAAAGCGCTCATTCCGTTAATGCCGTCCATGAAATTAAAAGCATTGAACCAACCGATTGTGAAAAGATATGCAATTAATATAACATACATGGCAGATTCAGTACATTTAATTGCCATAAAATGATACTGACAGCAATAAAATGTATCAATATTCTAATACTTCCAGGTAAATCAATAATATCATTCCAAAAAACTTATGACTGCAAGTATTATCAAAGCAATCACAATCCAAGTTTGTTCGAATCCAAAGAATAAATACCAAAAAATAACCGTAAACGGGAATATTATTCCCCCACCCCGAATTGTTGCATGATCATGAGAACTGCGTTCATTTGGTTTATCAACCACATGGAAATGATTTGCAATACGAAAATAAAGCAATAATAATAATATCTGTAAAACAATGACAATAATATATTGTAGCATTTTCACCCATTAAAAGAAGATAATGTCTTTTTCATACCATCTTCAGAAGTTATTGGCATATTCTCAATATTTATAGCATTTTTTATTTTTGTATTTGAGACAATATAAGATTCTGTAAGTTTTATTCAGTTGTTCTGTGTTAAGAGGTAAATGCATTTTGTCACCAATTGTGGCACAAACTTTTAGCGTATCTGAGGTGGCATATGCCGTATTTTTGTTTTTTACCGATTGATTTTGACATTAATTCAATTAATTTGTTTGTTGATAGAGGTTCATCATCGGCCATATTATAAACACCCGGTTTGATCTCTTTTTCAAGTATTCGTTGAATAACAAATGTCAAGTTGTCGATTGAAGTAAAAGAACGTTGATTTTCAAATGCTCCAAGTGGCCAGGGAATACCTTTTTTTACAAATTGATAGAGTAAATTCAAATTCCCTTTATTTTCAGGACCATGGATCATACAAGGCCTTAAAATATATATTATTTTTGTATTATTATGATAATGGCCTAAAATATATTTTTCAGCTTCCAGTTTTGATCTACCATAGGGTGTTTGCGGAACAGGTACATCTTCTTCAGTTAATACTTTTTCGTTCACAGAATCTGCAACGGCTTTTACTGAACTAAAAAAGATAAATTTGTCTGCATTAGAACAGATATAATGATCAAATACTTTTTTTGTTAAACCGACATTAATATCGTAATACTTTTTTTCATTTATTGTATTTTTGGTATCATGTGCTATTCCGGCTAAATGAATGATCAAATCAATTTTATCCCATTTTATTTTGTTTAGGTTATTCCAGGAATAATATTCATGATATTGATGATGATCAGGTTTAAAAATATCAACAGCAATTAAATGATAATTTAAAGATCTACGTAAGATCTTTGATAGATTTGAACCTACAAAACCAAAAGCACCTGTTATTAATATGTCCATATAATAACTTAATCTATAATGATATTACTTTTGTATCATTCAGTTTATAGCCTTGTTTGCCTGGAGTAAACTTATTGTATCAAAATCTTCTAACCACTTTTCTAATTTGCCAAAAGAATACTTAAGGCCATAATAGGATTTAAACTTTCGTATAAGGGGAAGTTGCGGAAGCATCGGCTGATCTTTGTCAAAATCGTGGATGAAAATAGCTCATAACATATGGTGATTTATTTGTCCAATAACGAATTAGAGAATAAGGGAATAGCCGAAAAAAACCACCTCCGGAAAAAACCATATTTTTGCCAAATATTTTTTGCACGTTCATAGGAAATTCTTTGATAGAAATTCCGTTATATTGAATCCGTGCCGGTTCACTTTCTCCAAAGTCCGGGAAACCACCGTAGTCATGTTTTGCAGGGAAAACCGTACAATCAATTTCTATGCCTAACTGCTGTAGAATTTCAACATGCCCACGGCGTTTCTCTGTAATAAAAAGCCGGGGCACGATAAATGATGATCTTATTTCCGATAATATCTTCTATGGTTTTTAAAGATCTGTCAGTGTCATTAAAAAATACTTCTTTGTCCATTCTATGAACTAAATCATGATAATAGGAGTGACATGCAATTTCCTGACCTTCACTTTGAATTTGTTTAACGACTTCAGGGTATTTTTCAGCTATCCAACCTAAAATAAAAAAGTAGCTTTCAATTTTTTTTCATGAAGTAATTGTAAAATTCTGTCTGTAGATTGATGAATTCGTGACTCATATCCGGACCAAGTACTGTTATCTGAAATAAAATCGCAATGAAACCATTCTTCAATGTCAAAAGTCAGTATATTCATCTTACATCATAGTTTAGAAGGCCAAAATCCCAGTTTTTAATATCAAAAATCTTATCTTTGTTCTTAATTTCATCGGGTAATAACACATCTGACATTAAATATAAATGCTTTGGTTCCAACTTATAAGGCACCCTAAACATCATACATTGAAAAAGATAGACTTTCCAACATATACAACTAAATCAGCCTCTTCGTCTTTTTATAATATAATTAAGGGCCTTATATAGAGAAAAAGAATCCCTACATCTATGATTAGTATTATAAAAATCTATTAAATAACAGGCTTTAGTTGTATCTTCATTAACAATTCTATAGGAAAAAAAGATATATCAAGTGTTATGGTATTATGCTCTGAAGTGTAACGTTGTTTTTTAATCGGATTTTTTATTCGATCAATTTTGATAATATGATCCTTATCTTTTGATCTTATTATCTTTGAGAAGGACAACAAGGATCTTGCAAATATTTTTGAAAATGTGTTTAATAATTTTGGTCTTTTATGAATGACATTCATAATATTTATTGGCAAAGCATAGTACTCCAGACAACCGATATCTTTCCATTTTACAATATTTTTCCAATATGGATAAGCAGTATCGTTCGGTACGGCCACAACCAAAACTATATTATTTTGTATTAAAGCTTCCTTTAATTTTTTATAAAGCTTTAAAACAGTATATGGATCAGAACCATAACCCTTTAAAATGAAGAGATTGACGTATGAGTGCAGTTCGAATTCGTTCATCATTGATAAGATAATAATACGGCGATGGCAGTACAAGATCCAATTATTTCGTTGTTATGTATTAATAATGCATGATAAGATCTTTCATCAATGGTGTTATTATACTTTTGTTTAAAAAAATTGATATCATAATTCTTTTCAAATACGGTATTAAATGCATTGGTATAGGAATCCCAGTCTCTTTCACGTAGATCGTCAGAAGTTTTAATTAATAAATTAATCATTTTAGATTTACCGGAATCTAATGTGAACATTCCACCCGTATTGACCTGGCTTCTTCAGAAAGCAGCAAAGCGATTGTGGAAGCAACAGAAAGAGTATCAGCTGCTTTCTTTAATGAAGTTCTTTTATATATTCTATTCTTCTGATCAGTGTTTAGGGAAGAGCTCATTTCTGTTTCCATAAATCCTGCCACCAGACAATTGCTTCTTATCCCAAGTTCACCCCACTCGCGTGCAGTGTTTTTTGAAAAAGCCTCCAGGGCACCTTTTGTAGAGGCATACATAGCCAGACCTTTATAACCGGTATGGACACTTATGGAGGATAAGTGTACAATACTTCCTTTAATATGATGAAGAAGCATGTGCCTTATAACATATTTTGTTAAAATCATCGGAGTAAAGACATTTATCTTATACATTTTTTCTAAAGGATCAATATTTATATTCGTTACAATGTCATCGTAGGCTAAGGCGGCATTATTCACAAAGCCATGCAAGGGTGTTTTTATCCCTATCCATTCTTTAAATACTTCATTCCTAATGTTGTTTGTATCAGACAAATCATAACTTAGCCAATAAAAATTCTTAGGAAATTGGTTTAATAACTTGTCTAAATCATCAGTTTTACTTCGGCTGATCCCATAAACAGAATAACCTTTGTTCAATAATTCTTCAGCAATAATAAGACCCAAACCTTTGGAGACTCCCGTAACAAGAATATTCATATTAACCTCTTTTAATTTTCCCCGTTCTTGTCGTTGTTAATTCATCAACAAATTTTATCATCCTTGGAATTTTATACTCCTGTAAACGATCTCTTAAAATATGAGCGAATTTGATATTCATTTAAATCTTTACTTAAGCGTACTATTTCCAAACAGACAATATTACCCAATACAGAATTGCTTTTCGCAAAAACCCTGACATCTTTTACACCAATAATATTTCTGAGGACATCCTCTGACTTCTGCGGATTAACTTTATACCCTCCCACATTGATCATTTCATTTTTCCTGGAAAGGAAGCGAAACTGTAAGGGTTCATCTGAAACGATTTCAACAAGATCCCCGGTTTTATACCACTTTTTAAATATTTAAATCATTTAGCCCAATAAAACTATTATGAATAAGCAACTCATTATTCTCAATTTTAACATATTTCTTCATATCAGCTTTAATTGTAAAAACATCTGCCTTTGAGGCAAATAAAGTACCCGCTTCGGTCGAAGCATAAACATTGGTAATTTTAGCATTAGGAAATAATTGATGAAGATATTCAATGGTTTTATTATCTAGTTTTTCACCCCCGGAAGTAACACGCATAACATTTTTAAATACATTTTTACTTGGTAGTAATAAACGATAAAATGTTGGTGTTGCTGAAATGATGAGCGATCCCATATTTCTTGATCGATCTAAAAATATCATCTTTATTTAATCCAAAAAATCTTACTAATGGATTTCCGTTAAGCATTGCCTGAAAAAATACTTGTATGCCCGCCATATGTGTTGGATTATATGCTAGTCCCCATATATTGGATTCATTTTTACTGCTTGCTTTTACGAAGCGGGTAATACTTTTATATGTATGTTTTATTTTTTTAGGGGTACCTGTTGTCCCAGACGTGAACAAGGTGATACGCCAATCAGATTCAATATTTTGGAGTTTTGATAATAAATCTGATTTTGATAATATTTTAATGGGTTCATTAAGTGTTTCTGAAAAATGATGAAAACTCGGAATGTCCTGTTAGTTTTTTTACTTCATCATCTGAAAAATCCGAATCCAGTAAAACTATTTCTTTCCCTGTGAATAAAGATATCACGATATGAAGAAATATATCATAGTAGTTGGAATGACGACAATATGGATTATATATCGACTGTCTATTTAGATCATTAATTAATTGATCCCAGTAATATCCTTATTATTAGTATCTGCCCAAAATAATAACATTATTTTTTTTCTAATTTCTGGATTATCTCACCAACAGTATTTACTATACCATCTTCAAAAATATCAACATCACATTCTGCTTCAATACGGACGGTTAATTCGGCGAGATCCAATGAATCGAATTTAAGATCATTTCTTAAAATGTGTGCTATTTATAATATTTATTTTTATGTCTTTCCCTCTATTTTTTATTACTATTTTAATTATTTCTTTTAAATTATTACTCATACACTTTCCCTTTATTTTTTTTATATCTGATATAATCTTTTATAAATTGTATTGGAAATTTTATTGCTATTACAGCATGTTTTTTTAATATAATTGGCTCTTTAAATATTCTATATAACCACCTTAATTGCATTTTATCAATAATTTTTGGGAAATATATTGGTTTTTTAGCAGTTTGATGTAAAAATCCCCCAGCATGTAAAACCATATCCCGACCAACCAAATTTTTTAACTTCTAATAGAAATCTTTCTTGCAGGGGGACTCCCATACCAACAATTAGAACATCTGGGTTAATTTTAGATATGTTTTGGGCAGTTCGACTTAATTCAATATCATTATCAAAATATCCAGATCTATATCCAATAATATTAATTCTACTATAAATTTTTCTAATATTTTTTATTGCCTTTTCAATTTCACATCGTTTAGAACCAATAAGAAAAATAGATAAATCTAATTTCATGGATTTTTCAAATACATATTTTGCAACTGATGTATAATCAAAACTATATCTATTTTCATGAGAGATATTCAATAATTTTAATATGAGAACAAGGCTTATGCCATCAATAAAGACATGATCAAATTCCTCTAACAACCCATCATTTTGCCTATTTATAATATATGAATACAAGTTAATAAATGTACTATTTCCTTTATTAACATAGCACGTAATTAATGCAATATTTCTGCTGTTTATTTAATATTTTTATTATATTATATGTACTTTTCATATATATTTATTTCTTTTGTTAATACCTCATTATTAGAATATATGTTATCATGTATTTCATTTGCTCTTTTTGGCATATTCTTAATTATTCTATTCAATTCCTCAACATCAATATTTTCTGAAATCTTCAACACAGTCAACACCATTAACAAAATCTGTTAATGCAGTATTATTATTAACTATACACGGTGTTTTACATGATAATGCTTCAGCGACTGTAATCCCATATGACTCGAACTTTGATAACGAAATAAATACTTTTGCAGATTTATAATATTTTATTAATTCTCTATAGCTAATACCTTCAAGAAAACGCACTTTATTATAAATCTCATTTTTTAAAGAATATTTAATTAGATTATCTTTGATTGAGCCGCTACCGATAATCACAGCATTATAATCATCATAGTATTTAATTAATTTTAATATTTTATCAACATTTTTATATGGCTCCAATCTACCAACGAATAAAAAATGTATTTCTCATCATAAGTTTCAATTTGTTTAATGTCAATATCTTTCACCGGAACACCATTGGGGATTACAATAATCTTTTCACAAGGTATTCCAAATACATCCATAATAATATTCTTTTCATAGTTGGATACTGAAAATAAAAACTTTAATTTTTTTAAAACAAATCTTTTAAAAATAATATTTAGAATTTTGTGGCGAATATTTTTTTTAGAATGATAATGCATCGTCATAATGTAATTATTATTAACAAATAAAGGTAATAATGTATATATGCTATGATAATTTTGTATATGTACTATATCATATTTTTCTCTTTTTATGTATTGTAATATGTTAGGAGTGAATGATTTAATTAATATTGGCTTAAGGTAGAATATTTTATTATTATTTTCAATGATAGAACGGGACTTATTATTACTAATTGTATAAATATCTACCTTATGATTATTATCGTAATAATTTTTTAGTTAATAAATTAACTCTTTTTTCTTACGCCACCAATATTTGGATAATAAGAAGGTGTAACATATGCAATTTTCATTTAATCCTTTCCATAAGTTTATAAATTTCTTCAACATATATATTTAAGTTAAAAGCTTTTATTGCCCATTTATAGGCACTGTTCCTATAATTCTCTAAATCATTCGAAAACTTCTCAATAGCTTCACATAACATATTTTCATTCTCATAATCATTTAATATAACACCTCCATTCCCAATATAATCGGATACCACCAACATTGGTACCAATAACGGCACATTTTTTGACCATTGCTTCAATTAACATATTAGGTGACCTTTCAGCTCCCTCATCAAACACATTAATTTGGGAAGGAAGTAATAAAATATCGATAATATTTAGATAATGATATATACTCTTCATGATTTAATAAAGGTAAAACGATAACATTATCAATACTCTCTAATATTGATTCATTTTTTTTATTTCTTCACCATAAGAAATTATAAAGTAGGTATGATTTATATTGTTGTGTTTTTTTATACTATTTAATACAAGTTCATAACCCTTATCTTTGATATATCCCCCAGAATAAGAATATTAGTTTTTGTTAAATTGTAATATTAACCTACAATTATTATTATTTTTTAATTTACTAATATCAACCCCGTGAACCATTATTTTATTATAAGGAATATTGAATTTATAATTATACATTCTATTATAAGATGATTTTGATTCAAAAATCACAAATTCAGCATTCTTAACATTATTTCTTTCTAATTTAATCATGAAAGGTTTTATAAGAAACTTATTTATTAGATTCCTTGCATTCAGTTTGGTGGCATTTTCTGCTGAAATATATGCATATGGTATATTTAATATTCTAAAAATAAATGTTAAAATTATTGTTGAAGGTAAATTTGGATCAACCATAATTGCAAAGTCTATAGCTTTCTGTTTTAAAATGCAATAATTTTTAAAAAACGCTTTAATTGACTCAAAAATATTTCTGCAATCATTGATAAAATTAATTGAATCTTCTGAATTACCCATAAATGCTTTATATAGATTTCTATGTCCAGTATATGAAGAACCATATGCCTCAACATAAATATTTTTTTTTAATTCATTTATGAGATCCATATACCAAGGATAAATCCTTGTTTTATAAATAAATATTCTATTTATCCTCATAATTATATAACCTTAATGTAATTCCAAGACCTATAAAATAGTATAATTGCAAAATCGGCACTCCAATTAAATTTCTGGTAAAAGATGAAATTAAGAACATTATAGGTATTGCAACTATTATTTTATTATTATGAGGTATGTTTTTAGCAATTTTAGTAAGTAGCTTAATAAAAAATGCCATATAAAATATTAAACCTATAATACCCATTTCAACAAGAATTTTTATATACTCATTATGTGTCGACGCTAAATATGCTTGTGCTGATGAAAGTGTTTTGTATTTACCATAAGAAGGATCAATATAAAAAGTTTCAATACCATTACCGAATAAAGGTGATTCCTTAAATATTCTTATTGTATGTTTCCATTGGAGTATACGCCATTGAAATGAATCCATACTATCAGCATTTGTGTATCGTTCAAAGAATACTGAATTAGAAAATAGTTGAAATAAAACTACAAAAGCAAAAACTAATAATAATATTTTATATATTTTTTTGTCAATATATTTAATTATTGTGTATGATATAACTGCAGAAAACAAAGCAGTCCTCGAAAATGTATGCATCAAGCTAACAACTACTGCAACCAATAATATATTGTATATTATTTTATTATTATTTAGAAACAATAACATAAACATTAATACTACTAAGATTAATCCATACTCGTTTGAATTATAATAAATTGAAGTTATTCTTGCCCTTCCCAAGAAATAAACAAAATTTTCAGTGTGATTATTTATTATTTGTAATAATCCGATGACTATTGGAATAATATTAGATATTAGTATTATTTTAAAATATTTTCTAATTTCCGATTCTGTATTTGTACTATTGTATATGATATATGATAACATGAAATATGATATTAGTGATATACCCTCCTTATCGAAACACTCAAAGAACTGATATGAATAAATATTTGATATAAAAAGCAAATAGTAGCCAAAATGTGAAGCTGGAGATATTTTTCTCTAATGAAGCTTCTAAATGTTATTTTATTAAAATTGAAAATAAATAAATAATTATAATAATTTGAACCAATGTGGTAAGTGATAAATAAAATATTGACGATTCAAATAATTTCAAATCAATGATTACTAGTAGTGGATAAAAAAATATTATTGCATATATGAAGTATCTATTCACTTATGTTTCTTTCATTAATTAGTTTTATATTTTTTATTGCACTAATCATTTTTATAACTTGTATATTTCTATCATAATTTTCAATCACTTTATAATCTGGATTATATTCATAGTAATTCATTAAACTTTTAATTCCTTCTTTAATTTCATTCACATTATTAGCAAACAACAATACCTGTACGGGTCTTTTTTATTAATTCTGATGCAACCCCATCTTTAGGCGCAATAGCTAATATTGGTACACCGGAATAAATGTATTCAAATATTTTACCCGTATAAACACCTTTTGAGTTTTCATAACTACCAATCATTAGTAATAGAATATCTGAACTAATCATCATTTCTATGATTTTTTTATGTGGTAAATAATTAATTATATTAATATTATTTATTTTACCATTTGACTTAATAATATCTTTAATAATATCACTTTGATAACCAATAATGTTCAGCTCTAGCCTAAGTTTCGATATTTGATCAATTTCTTGTGAACATTTAGTGTATCCCCTTACAATATTTACTGGCGTCCTTATGGGATAAATAAATTTACCAAAATAGGAAATTTGTTTAATTGAATTTTTGCTTGTCTATTAAGACCATTGAAATCTTCAACATCATATCCATTTGGTATAACTATACCTTTTGACTCGTATATAATATTACTTATTGTATTAAATTGTTTTCATGTAATGGCTTTGATATATTAATTATCAGATCGCTATCTTTTATAATTGAATGCTCAAGGGAGTTTTCAATTTTATTAGTTAAAAACAACCCCTTTTCTATTAAATCATATGGTTTCCATAAATCCCTAAAATCTGAAATCCAAATTGCTTCTTTATTAATTTTCTTTGCATATTTTGCAATAAAATGTGTAATATTTGGACCGCTTGTTGAAATTATATAATTATATTTTATTTTTTTATTTTTAATATATTTAATACTATTATAATACCATATTAAATACATACCCCGTTATAGTTTCTAGCATTCCAGCAATATCCGACAATATTCTAATATCCTTTACTCTTATTTTCCTTGCAATTCTATATAATAAGTTATTCATATTGGCTTTTACGCGAGTAATCTTAAGACCTTTTATATCAGTATTAAAAGAATCATCATATGCATAATATTTATTTATTTTGGCTGTAATAACATCCACTTTAAATCCGTTTCTATAAAGATATTTACACATTTTTACAGGCCTTTGCACGCCTCCCCCACCTAATGGAGGAAATAAGTAAGCAATAAATAAAATATTTTCTTTATCTTTTGACCTTAAAAACACCTATTTTGTCTTTTACTCCTAAAAATAGTATCAATTGTAATATAATTGCCATTAACCATAGGATGAAGATCACACCTGGTCGATCCTTTAAATCTTAATGATTCATAGCAATTTGGCAATAACTTTACTATTTCTTGTTTCTATATTAAATTTTATTAGATTGCGATATCGGTTCACCATCGGATATGTATCTGTAATTATTTTATTATTATCTATAACACTGGGATGACCATCTGTTAGTTTCGTGTTTAACGATCGAATACATTTTGTTCGTATATTCATCATAAAATAATCTTTTTGATTATTCATTATTCCCCATAATATAATTTCATGTTTATTTAACCAATTATAGTGACTGATAACCTCTCCTTCAATTAATTTGTTTAGACTTTTTTTATTGATATTGTAAAATAGCAGAAGATGTTTTCTAATATTTTCACTATTATAGTATCTAAACAAAAATATAAACTCATTTTCGTAAGGGCTTGTAATTACATGATTAAATTTCCCTTTAATATGATAATCTGCAGGTAAGATATTGCAACTTTTCATTAATTCAATATCTATATATCCAACTTCAAGATTTTCTCTTAAATCATATATTATTATTGCATTTTTGTTACTCATCTCATTATCATCATTAACTTCATTATTATAACCATATTCTTCTCTAATTTTTGATAAAATATTATAATTAAGAGAAATCAGGAATCGTTTATTAGAAATCGATTGAACTGGATATGGTAAACTGAATTGTTTTTTTGTTATTATATTATATACGATTGATTCATAAGTTTTCTTCTGGTTATTATAACTATCTTATAAATGCAAGCCTTACATTATTAAATCGCATTGCAATCGTGCGCCCTGTTGCCGATTGCAAGAGAATATGTTTGTCCAAATTTTTCAATTAATTTGTTTGTTTTTAAATCAAATAATGAGATATACCGTTAATATATTTGGATTTGGCTTTTTATGGGGATTTGCATTATTTCCATGTGCAAGTATTAAATCTTTATTTTTGTTATTTATTGGTGAATTATCATAGTATCCCCAAAATATATTTTTATAAGACCTAACATTGATATATTTTATGTCTAAATTAGTTATTTGTTTTTTTAGAAATCTTGGAATAATAAGACTTATGATTAGTTTAATTACTTTTTTGAAATATTTAATTAGTGTATTATATATCATTTAATTAGTCGATTCTTAAGAAGTATAAACACCTGATAATATTATAGGCTGCAGGAGCTTTAAATATTTCTATTCTGTGGGAAAAAAGTGATTTATTCATTTTTAAAATATAATATCATTGTAATTACTTGTTATTAATTGTGTTATGTGTTTTTTATGGATTGACTAATTATTATAATATAATACAATATTATAAAGGTTATCATAATTTTTATATTTGCTCACATTAAAACTACTATTATGCCAAAGAAAAAACAAATTCACCTTTGTATTTTTTAGTTTTGCTAATAAGTTCTTTTAAATTGTTCAACATTTTTTCGGGACTTATATTCGGCTGATACGTGACTGAAACTTCCTTCCATTACAATTAATGGTTTTTCTTTCAGTTTAAGCTTTTTTCTTGTCAAAATATTGAATACACTAAAGGTATAGCATGTGCCGCATCGGAAACCTTCTTTTGTCGGCATAGCTGAGAGTTGATTCCCACTCAAGCCCGCAATCTTCCCATAGTTGCCAGGTTGTTGGCACCTCGAATCGCAAAAAATGCTGTCTTCCAAACTTTATCTTCTGATTCACTGCTTGTTCAAGTGCTTTTAATTCTTTATTAAACTGCTCTTTATTGTTATAAGTGTTATAGCTCGGATGAAAACCTATGTGATGGCCTCTTTCTTTAATATTTTTAATGATTTTTTTTGTAAGCGAATCATCTATTTTATAGCTATTATCGTGTTTTGTTTCTCCCCTGCCATAAAAAAGAAATGCGATTTTTGGTTAATATTTTCCGAAAGGGCCATGAGGTAATCAAAGGTGTCAAAAGGATCTTTGCTTATCCCTGTTTTAATTTTAGCGAACTCGACAAGTTTGTTTAAGCCTGTAACGGGAGATTTTCTTTTGAGAAGTATCCCCTCCGGCTTCTTCAAAACTTTTTAAGGTGCCTTTATATTCTTCGAAGTACATCTACATAGTGGGTTAGTTTGAATGAAAGTTTTCTGTTCCTGCGCTTTTCTGTCGGCCCCAGATGTTTAAGCATGTTATACAAAAATTCAGCGTATTCATTTACCACAGGTCGATTCAGAAAACTATATTTGCCGGCTACACTTTCATGCGAAGGAAACCGGTTATGGTTATCGCGTGTTTTATTTATGTATTCTTCCCAGCGTGAGAGCATAAAAAACGAAGAAGCAAAAATATCGATTCCACAAATTATGGAATTGCTGTTTTTTTTGAGAGTTTCTGAACCAAAAATTATGGGTAGATTATTTTCGGTAATAAATTCGTTTCTGGTGAATTCAATTTTATCAGGAATGTTTTTCTCTTGCAGGTATTCTAAATCGACAGCAAATTTATTAAAAAAGTGGTCTTCAATAATAAAGGTGTTGCCATCATCTAAACCAATATGATAGTTGTTTCCCCCGTTTCTTTCGAGTTGATAATTCAAGCCGAGAAATTCGTCAAATAGGATTTTAATGATATATTGTCTTTCCTTCGTGTTATTATCAGGAATAGAAATTGTAATCATCGGTTTAAAAGAGTGTTTTTAATTTCTGCAAGGCTGTTTTTTAATCTGAGTTTTTTTGAGTTTGTTTTTGTTATGCTGAAATAGGGAATTTGTTTAGCGCCAAATTTTCTAAAAGAATTTTCGACATTCTACAATCATACTTCCTTCAAAATCAAATTTTCTAGTTTCTGCAGCTATATAAGAAATGATTTCTTTAACTAGTAGAAACGCAGAACCCGGAATTACGAAAATCAGGATCGATTGTACTAATTAAATCGTAGGCACTATTTTTATCCCAAATAACAAATAAAGCAGAGTGTATATTGTTTAATGAATCTGTTGCATAAATTACTCTCTCGCATTTCTTTTATAAGCTTCATTGTAGATATTCTGAAATAATTCAAAACTATAAGCAATCGTTTCATTTTGTTTTTTTAGCGTAAGTTTGTGGTTTTCGTAAAAATCTTTTGCCGGTAAATCATATTTAATTTCTATATCTTTTTTTAATGCCTTTTTTATATTTTTCTTTTTTGAATGATTAAAATTATTGTAAACAGATTCTAAATCATTTAAATCATCAATAACATAGGTATAGCAGGTACTTTGCTTAAAGCCTTTCCAATAAAATGGAAGCCAGTTTGTAATGGAATAATGATAGTGTTGCCTAAAATATCCATAAATCAGGTAGTTGATTTATTATTTTTGTTAAGACCTCTTTTTCGAAAGATAACCTGTTTTCATATTTCTGATTTGACGGATATACAATATAGGGACCTAATGTTTGTGTTAACAGGGGCATTAAAATATGTTTTACCCCCTTTTTATTAACGAAATAATAGGGCATGGTAGCAGCAACTTTCCCGCCTTTTTCTATAATAATTACATCCCAGTTGTCTGCTCCACAAACTGCATCTAACCACCAGTATTGACTGAATATGGAAATATTTTCTTTGGTTTTGCAAAAGTCCATGTATCTGGCTTTATTTGAGTCCATAAGTAATCCCAATCTAGTTTATTAATTTGTTGTTTAAATGCTTTTTCTTCTTTTGGGCTCAAATTCATTTTATTATTGATTTTTATATCAATATTTTTAGCATTCTTCCTATATTTAGCATTTATAAATTGTTCAATTTTACCGAGTACACCTGAGTTCTTCAAGTTCTTCATAATTAAGAGTCAAAAAATTACCTGTCTTCACTAATTCCTGATCAATTCGTACTTGTTTTTCAAGCAGGTAAATTTGCCGGGTAATGAGTTGGAATATATCCAGTTTCTCTAAGGTTTTAAAATTTTTAGGCAGAATTCCCCAAACTTGATTTTGTGGTATGTTTAATTTTAATCTTGATTTATAAATTGATTGAGCCGTGAATAAAGGGGTACGTTTAATAAAAATGAATTTTGCATCTGGGAAGCATTGGGTTAAAAGTCTTAACCGTTGCCCTGCATTCAGGTTTTTAAAAACAATTGGTTTATCAAAATAATTAATAATTACAGTTATTTCCTGTTTTATCTCCTCAATTATTTTTCCGTTGATTTCATCGTAATCGATGAAATGATGGTCTTTGGGCAACCAGCGGTACCAGTATCCTCCGCATTCGCTGGGTGCCCGTAATCCGTAATTTATGGTATTGCCGTGGTATGACTTAAAATTATTATGAGCCTTGTGTTTGGTCAGTTTCTTACTTAGCCAAAATCCATAAAAGATATTTTTTTCGAATATACAAGTTAAATTATCGATATAAAGCACATCAAAAATATTGGTGATTACCTGGTATAAAATTGTTGAACCTGTACGTGGCGCACCAATTATAAAAACAGGCTGGTGTTTTAGAGGTTGCTTCCCATATTTATCTATCATGCGTTTCTCCCAAAACGTAATTTGCTTTGAGAGCATTAAGCTTAACCTGATAACTGTATTTTTTAGGATTTAAATATTTATTCATCAGCCGTTATACTTATCCAATTTCTTAATTACTTTTGCCGGAATACCTGCCAGTAATTGATTCCCGTGTGGAATGATTTGGTTACAACCGCACTGGATGCAACAATTGTATGCTCACCAAGTTCAACTCCAGATGTTATAACACAATTTGTTGCAAGCCAGCTATTTTTCTTAATAATTATAGGGCTTGATTTTGCATATTTTGTAAAATCATTTTCATCATGATTCATACTAATAATTGAAACCCTTGGCCCAATCCAAACATTTTCTTCTATAATGATTCCATTTCTACCATCAAGGTAACATCCCAAGCCTAACCCAGGTGCTCTTGTGCCAGATTTAATGTTTTCCGGGGCGATAATTCTTGATGTCCAGTGAACTGGCCATTCAACTTTTGGGTTTATTCGGAAAAATTTTTTGAATGATGATATGTTTCATTAAAAGTGTTGCAGGGAAAGGTTTTGCGGCATATTCCTTTCCTCCAAATATTCGAATAAATGGTTTGAGAACAGTAGATAAAGCTTTTATGTATATTCTTTTAACCATTAACTATTTTTTTATAGTAAATTAAAAATATTGTATATTCGATGAAAAGAAGTGCAGAAAAATAATAAAGAATATTAATAAAATCTTCGTTAAGTAAGTAGCCAATAAGCAATAAACCTACTGAAGAAAAAATTAATACAATATTAATTATTAATCCATTCTTTTGTTTTTCAAAAACAGACATAACATTACTGATGGGGGCACTTACCAAACCGAATAAAAAACATAGGTAATAATATTTGTGCATATTTGCCGGCAATTCGCCATTCTTCTCCAAATACAAAAACAAAAATATCTTCAATAAAAAAGATAAGTGTTCCAAAAATTGGCAAGCCAATAAAAATTAGCTTTTTAACTGTTGATTTGTATGTTTTTAATGATTTTCCGGTTTTTATTTTTTCATCAGAAGCTTGCTGATAAAAAACTTGTCCAATAGCATTACCAATAAGTGTTGTTGGCATTCCTAATATGCGTTGAACTATAGAATAATAACCCAACGTCGCAACTGAGTAGAAAGAAGAAATAAGAATATTTGTAAGCTGGTATGATGATGTATTAGCAAGTACAGCAGGGGTTGCATATTTGGGAAAATCAACATATCTCTTTGCTAAAAGTTTTATGTTATCTTTTGAAATAATCGATTTCAGGTTTTTGTTTTTGATGGTATTTAACAACAACTTTGTATTGGCCGCTATTTGGGAAGTTATTTGACCTGATATTAACCCGGTTGGCCCGGGTTTTAAAAAGACTACTGAGAGGCGCACAATAGCTGATGTAACCGCTTTGTAAACATTGGCTTTTGCAATGTCCCTGTATTGTTTTTTCCGGTTGTTGTAATATTGAAGTACATTAAATAACCCAATAAAAAAAACGGAGAAGGGTAAAAAATACAGCCAAAATGATATCTCATCATTGTTTAATAAGTTGCAAATTGCCTGGTTAAAGGTTATTACCAGAATCAATAAAAATACAGACAAAATAGTAGCAATGTATAATCCCAGTGCAGCTATATTAAGTGCATCATCATCTTTTTCGGGTAGCATTATGGCTAATTCATACCTCGCTGTTGCAACCGATCCAATAATTGTAGCTATAGCCATGTATAATGCAGCAACTCCAAAGTCCTCAGGCGTATATAAACGGGTAAGAATGGGGCTGATAGCAACGGGAATGGCTTGAGCAATTGTTGTCCCCGTCATCAGTGTTAACACGTTTTTCGAGAATTCGCCTTTTGGAATATATTTTTTAATCAAAATAATACCTAGATTCAAGTAGTAAGTGCAACTTTATAGTTCTCAATAAATACTTCATTTGGGGTTAAGTGAAATTCTATCAAACATAAACAATTATTATATCATATTATTATTACTTTAGTTAAAATAATTGATATTATACAGTTTGGTTATAAGTCTAAAACCTTTATATGCATCATGTTTTGGATTATATCCTAATATCCTCTTTATTTTCAATATTGATGCCTGGGAATGCGGAATATCACCTATCACGTTCCTGTCCAAACTTAACTGGGATATTAGCAATTAGAGGATCATATTTTGCAAGATTATCTCGTAAAGCTACAAATAACTCGTTTAGAGTTATATTACCGCCATAAGCCACATTAAAGACTATATTAATAGCTTTATTTTCAGGTAGATTCATGTTATATAATTTAGCGCGTTCACGAATATCTTTGGTGCTTGTTATGGCAGCCAGTTCATTTGCCTGGATCACATTATCATATAAGTAAAATCCCTTGAAAAAGAACCGTCTCCATTAATTACCGGAGATTCATGGTTTATTAGCGCTTTCACCCACAAAGGAATAACTGCTGCATATGCACCATTTGGATCCTGACGTTTCCCGAATACGTTAAGTAGCGCAGGCCGATGGTTTCCAACCCATAGAGTTCTGAAAAATGTTGGCATAGAGTTCATTCACATATTTTGTTATCGCATAGGGAGACAGTGGCTTTCCGATATGTTCTTCCACTTTTGCAATTCTTTGGAATCTCCATAGGTCGAGGAAGATGCCGCATAGATAAAGCGTTTGACTTCCTCATCCACTGCCGCCATCAGCATATTTAAAAAACCACTCGATATTAGTTTCATTTGTGACTATCGGATCCTTGATGGAACGCGGTACCGAGCCTAAAGCTGCTTCATGAAACACATAATCGCATTTTTAACTGCTTTCTACAGGTCCCAATGTCACGAATATCACCTTCAATAAAAGTAAATTTTGGATGATCGATAAAATCATCCATATTCTCGCCATACCGGTAGAAAGCATTATCCAGACAAATGACCTCATTATCATTTTTCAGAAAGTATTCACAAAGATTTGAACCAATAAATCCTGCGCCACCGGTAATAAGAATTTTTGATTTTTCTAATTTATTATGCATAATTATTCCCAATATTCAAATTCGTATTGTTGTTTTTTTCACAGATTAAAAATGATTTATATATCATCACCTACTTTTGCTTTCTCCAATTCCCTCTTCAACTGATTATATTCCCTCTTCTTCCGCTTAATAAACTTCTCCGTCAGCTTTATCTTCTCCTTCACGCCTTTGGCGGTCAGAAGATATTTGTACTTTTTCTTGTTCTCCGCTGTGGCAAAATTCTCGGCTTTGATGAATCCTTTATCGATGAGTGCATTCAACACATAGTTGATCTTTCCGAACACTATAACCCAGTTCATCGGCCAGCGTTTTCTGACTTTCCATGGTGTTCGCTTTGCGGAGAATGCTTAATTCTAGTTCTTTATTATCCATTAATAGATTGTGGAGTTGTCGAGTCGTCTAGGCGCTCTAGATGTCTAGGCGTCGAGGTGTCGAGATAATTATACGTTATTAACCTGCGATCTGTAGAGTGCATTTAATTTATTGGATATCATATAGATATGTGGTTTTATTTCCTTGATTTTCTCATCATTTATATAACCGAGATCAAAATGATGATAACAATGACTTAAAACTTCCATCAGGCTGGAGTATGCAAACTGCAGAAAGTGTGCGAAATCTTTTTTTGATATTCTTGAAGATCCTTCCGAAATATTTGCCATGACCGAAACTGCCGATCTGCGCATCTGATTACCTAAACCATACAATTCGTAAGAAGGGAAATCTTTACTTACCTCATAGATCATACAAACAAATTTCCTGCTGTCTTTCCAGATGTCCAGTTTTCAAATCCATACAAATGCCTTTTCCCATCGATTTTCGTCCCCTCTTTTTCTTTATTCTATTCTATTGATATTACTCCCCTCGTATTCCTCGACAACTAGACGCCTTGACATTTCGACATCTTTATTTCTCACAACTAGACGCCTCAACATCTCTACATCTTTATTTCTTCTCTACAACTAGACACCTCGACACCTCGACAGCAATCCTCTTTTCCTGCATTTGAGATCCACACACGCGATGATGCATCATCGCACTATCAATATTATTCGCAGGAAAGGCTCCGCCCCAAACTGTCCCATTGGAAGGTTTGGAGCCGGTAGCTAATGTACGATATTCTTCTGCGTTCGAAAAATGAATTTCTAATTATTTCACTAAGGCGAAAGTTAAGAATGTTATTGAATAAATAAAAACGATATTTTGCGTTATTATTAAATAATTGCCGTAGGCCTTTGCCCTTCATTTGATTTATCTCAGCAAAAATCAAACTCATCATTCATCATTGTATTACAATCCGTGTAATCCGTGGTTATTATTCAATTATGCTTAATATTAGAAAATGATGCTAATAACGTTATAAACAATTGGATGTTAGGAAAATACGAGGAATTTGATTTTATTAAACTAATAATGAAAAAAATCCTGTCTACAATGTGGTTCTTTTCGCACCAAAACCTTTACTTTTCTTTGCTTGTCCAAAGAAAAGTAAACAAAGGAAAGACCGCCGCTTCTCTTCCGCCAACTGGCGGACTACAAAATCCTCTGCGTTCGCTAAAATGCAGAAAGGTCTCGCTCCGCTCAACCGCTGCATTTTTTGACGCTCTATTGGATTTTCTTCACGCGTCGTCGCGATGCGGCATAGGAAGATCATTTATAAAATTTCTCCGGTAACCCTGACATTGCGTCTAAAGCATAATCATGTATTTCCCGTCCCAAGAGAGAAGCAAAAGAACGTTTCTCCTTCACTGAAGCTTTGGAGAACAGGCGCATTATAACGCTTGTCGCGATGCGGCACGTGAAGATTTTTTCAAAATAGCCTCAGAAATTACTATTAAGCCTCTTTTATTTTTTTTCCGACGAAACGTTATTTACTATGCCGAATCTTTCATCCGGTCACGGAGCGCCGTATCCCTGCACCAACCATCAATTATATTCTCCCGTCCGTTTTCTGCTTCTGGATCTCGACCGATCCTCCCATCCTCTTATCCTCTTCTTCTCCCATCCTCCTATCTTCCTATCTTCTTATCCTCTTACCCTCATTCCTTCTTATCCTCTTCTCCCTTCCGCCTCAACAACTCAACAACTAGACAACTCGACCTCTTCACGCATGATTCCGCAATCTAAGCTCATCCGGATGGGGCTGGAGGTAGTATTGTCTTTTGAGGTAGGAGTTCGTCGTATTTTCGGACGTAGTGCTGGAGCAGGATAACGGGGACGATGAGGGGAACGTATTCTTCGGCATATTTTCCGATGACTTCAAGGAGTTCCTGCTTTTCGTCCGGCGTGAGCTGTTGTTTGAAGTAGCCCATAATGTGGTGGAGGACATTGACGTTCTTTTTGACCGTGGCTTTGCGCTTCATGGCGGTCAGCAACAGTTCCTGATAGCGCTGCAGGTCATCGTCAAGGGTTTCCTTTTTACCGTTGCGACGAGCTTGCCCATCTGCCGGAGCATATCCGGTGCGTGCGCCATCAGCTGATATTTCTGTTCCGTGTGGAATTTTACGAGTCCCTTTACATTCTTATCCCCGTTGAGAAAATTCCGCCAGCGGTCGTATACGAAGAGCCGTTCGATGAAATTCTCCCGGAGACCCGCGTCATGCAGGCGTCCCTCGTCCTCCACGGGGATATGCGGAAAGCGTTTCATGAATTCCCGGGCAAAGATACCGGATCCGCGGCGCGAGGGCATCCCCTGCTCCGTATAGATCTTGACACCCGCATTCCGGAGGTCGGGGATTTCACTTCTGAACACAAATCCCCGGCATATCCTCTTTCTCCAGCTGATCCAGCCTTTTTTGCACAAAGGTTTCCATCTTTTCCGTCAGATCGACCTTGGCGTCGACCGTCAGAAGCCGCGGCCGTTCGGGATCGTCCCCCACCAGTCGCATGGCCTCGTGGGTATGGCAGTCCGCATTCCACCTCGGGACATACGGGATACCATTCCACGTATTTTCCCAGTTCGTCACGCAAAAACGGTCCAGCTTATGCTGACCGTCGTAGCGCACTTCGTTGCCTGAAGAGACAAGAGCTGATTCCTCACTTTCATTTTATGATCCTATGTTTTGTATATTTGCCAAACCTTTATAGCGCCGGGCAGGGTGCGTCGAGGCGTCGAGGTGTCGAGGTGTCGAGGTGTCAGGTGTCGCAGGTGTCGAGAGCTCGCATTGATGCAGGATATTTTCAACTCAACGATTCGACGACTCAACGACTCGACTTCTTATCTTCTGTTATTCTTCCTGCGTTCGAAAGGCCCAACGAAAAATGCCGCCGATCAGGTAGCATAATAAGGATCTGTGTGATGATATTCGTTGTGATGAAGCCGCATCGATACGGCGGTGCGGATAAGAATGAATTTTACGCCGTAATAGAGTAGTTTGCTGACGAGCGTGGCGGAGATCAAGGAGAGAAAGATACCCCATTTCACGTTTTTCAGCAGATAGACGAAGAGCAGGACGTTTACCGCAAGTTCGGCGGACATCAGAAGGGCCTTGGGCAGTACCGGGTGACCGCTGGTCAGCAGAGAGAACAATGGCAGTGTCAGCGCCAGGATAACGGCGTTGATATGGTTGCGCGAGAACAGATACGCAGCGAAAAGTACGACCCGCATGGGCCCAACATATACAGCGGAAAGGCCATTGCATGCGACAGGGCCGGGATGGCGTAGATCAGTGCGAAGGCGGTGATATCCGCAAGAGTGATTTTCACTGCCTGGCGACTTATGGCTTCATTGGTCATTGTAACCCCCGTGTAATTTGTTGATTTGTTTAATCGTTAATTTGTTGATTTATAAAATCATGTGCTAACTGATCGGAAGATGTTTATTCGTTATTTCATAAGCGATCTATGCAAAGCATTGAGTTGATTGGAAATATGCAAACTTTCTTTTTTAATCTTATGTAATTCTTCATTTGATATATATGCAGATCGAAAGCAGCATAAAAATGACTTAATACTTCCATCAAGCTGCTATACGAAATTCGTATGAAATGAGCAAAGTCCTTTTCTGAAACTCTAGATGAACCCTCTGCTATATTCGCCATTATCTCGAAATCACTGCCCTTCTAACCTGATTTGTCAAACCATATTTTTCTTTTTCAGGAAAATCGTGGCTTATGCTGTAAACATAAAACATAAATTTTCTTGACTTTTGCCATACATCCAATTTTTCAAAGCTGTAATAAAACTTAACATTTTCCATTTTGTCCCCCATTATTTATTACGGAATTTATAGCCGTGTTCTTTCTATTCGCTTCGATAATACTTTTTGAACAACAAACCACATATTATCAACAGATCAACAGATTAACAGATCAACAGATCAACAGATTAACAGATTAACAGATCAACGAATCAACCTTCGTGAGAAGTTGCTCTACGCTTTACGATCCTCGAATATGCTTTGACAAAATTGACAATCAGTGCGGGTGAAAGGCCATATTTCAGCAATTTCAGCAGCAACAGGCATCTCCGTTTTAAGGTGTTTTCCGGATAGCGGTGCCGGAGGTCGTATTTGAGGAGACTTGAAACCGAGCGCAGATGCAGGACCCGGGTGTAGGTGTCCCGGTTCCTTTCATACAGTTCCTTGCTGCGCTCATAGGCGATATTCTTGTTGAAGCGGTCCCCCACCATGCTCTTAACGCCGCCGCGATGGATGCGGTAAACGCCGAATATTTCGTTAAAATACAATCCCCTTCCAGCTTCATAGATGATAAAACAAATGCACATCCCGGCAGTAGTGGTAGGAGGTCAGAATATCAGGATCCTTCCTTATGACATCCGCCCTGAACACACTGGTCAGCGGCTTGGTAAACCAGTCCAGCGACATCTCCGTCAAGCCAAAGCTAAGCCCTCAGGGTCCTTCATGAAGCGTTTTCGAGGTCTTGGTACTTCTCTCCCGTTTCCTCATTCAGGGTTTCATATCCCCCGCAGCACAACACATACCCGGGATGACGCTCCAGAAAATCCACCTGTTTTTGCAATTTCAAGGGATGGGTCCAGTAGTCGTCGCCCTCGCAGAACGCAATGTATTTGCCGCGGGCTTTTGAGATATTGTATAAAAAATTAAATCTGCCTATTGGTCTATCACCAATTATTATTACATTTTTGCTCTGTGATGAAGAAACAGACGAATTTTATCTGGATATTTATTTGCATATTCAATACATATTTCCCTTGTTCCATCTGTTGAAGCATCTTCTCCCAAAAGTATTTCGACAGGAAAATCTGTTTTTTGCATTAAAATGCCATCCAGACAATCTTTGATGTAATTAGAATGCTGATAAGTTACAACTACAACTGATACTAACTGGCAACAAACTATTAGATTCATTACTTAAATTCCTTAACTTCTTTTTTTAATTTCAAGTTTCATTTTTTAATCTAAATATTTTTCAAGTATCAGTATTTTTCAAATCACTTTCAACCTCAGATATGATATAAGGATCTAATTCATTCTTCCATTTATCTTTAACATTTTTATTTTTAAAAACAGAATAATAGCTTGTTTCTCTTGTTAGTAGAAGTGCTTTTTGACATAGAATTTTTAGTTTGAGGATGAAATTTAATTTTACAAATAATCAAACATTTCTCTTAACAGAATAATGTGGTTTGTCAACTAGATCTTCATATTTAATGATGTAAACCCTTTTAGGATATTTGTCTTTTAAATCTAAATACATATGAGCTACTTCTTTCCATTTATAAAAACCAAAATAATCCTCATTTCCTTGATTTTTACAATTCCCAAATCTCCAATCTTTTAAAGGGGAACAATTTGGAGGAAATTCTTTTTCATTT
Source organism: Fidelibacterota bacterium (assembly GCA_034521145.1). Taxonomy (GTDB): domain Bacteria; phylum Fidelibacterota; class Fidelibacteria; order Fidelibacterales; family Fidelibacteraceae; genus M50B103. The sequence goes on from JAXHMX010000001.1 coordinate 127,575, forward strand.
TTCATCCAAGAATTTAGCACAGCACAAGGATTTCTTATAATACCAATAAATAATAATTCTTTGTTTTTTCGCAACATTGGTTCTATTACAGACTGATATCGATTTTCTTTAAAAACCAATATGTCTTGGATATGATCTTTTTCAAAATCAGGATATTCTCCTTTTTCCTTTTAGTCAGCTTGCGTTAAGAATTCTGTATTAGTTTCAAATAATCTTTTAAAGAAACATTGAAACTCTTCACTAGTTGAATCTTCATTGACCCAATTTTTAAATTCATAGGAAAACAAAGGCTGAAATCTATAACGGACAAAGGGTAAACTATCGAATATTTGACCTAACCAACTTGTTCCGCTTCTAGCTACACCACCTATATATATAATCTTTTTTATCATAATTTTATTTTTCAATTATTGCATCAAATCTAAAATGTGAATAAGGCATTTCTTTTGGCTGTTCAATTTTTTTGAAAGAGGAAAAGCCTACAAATTTTGCTAATTTATTAAACCATATTTCATCATACCATGTACCAATTATTGGTTTATTATCTAAAATACTATTGAAAATAGGCATCTACTCTATCATGTGTATTGATAAAAATTCCAGATTCTTTTTTCATCAGGAATATCTCCAATATAACACACACCACCTTCTTTCATTGAATCAAAAAGTTTACGAAGTAACTTTATTGTCTCCGGCTTTTTCAAGTATTGGATACCTGCATAGACAAGTATTTTATCATATTCGTTGAAAGGTAAACTAAGTTCTCTAATATCCTTAGCTTTGGTTATAATGTTGGGATATGATTTCTTATTGATTTTGCTTAGTAATTCTTCGATATATCAACAACATCAACACGTTTGCATATCTTTGCTATTTCTGATGCAAACAGTCCATTACCACCAAACAAATCTAAAACTATATCATGTTTCTTAATATTCATATAAAATAAAACAAATTGTAAAATTTGATCCCATTCATTCTTATCAATAGGTTTTTTATTTAAGGTCCTCAATACCTGTGTCTGACTATCTTTGTTTTTCGAATTTTTTGAGTGTTCTTTCCAAAAATTTATCCAGTAATCATCATTTTTCATAACAAATATTTTGAATATTTATAATTTATTTATTTCAATGGTTATATATTCCATATCATTTAGATTAAAATCCTGCGAAACTGGTATAGATATAATATGATTTTCTAACCAAAAAACATCTGGATATAACTCCGAATTCTTTTTTTACAGTTTCATGAGTTGGCCAGTGAATGGGATGTAAAAATTCCTTTCTGGCTAATTCTTTTCTTATTTTATCCCTTTTCTCTTTAGATTCAATTATTCTATTATGAACCAAAGGTGCTTCATTTTAAAGTAAAATTGATTAAAGGTTTTCCGACTTTAATATTATTATATAGAAATTTTTCGTTTTTATATCGTTCATTTCTTACTAAATCCATATTTGTTGTCAAAATAACTTCAAGGGATTGACTTGGAAATATCTCTTATCTCCCATTTTCTGTCAATCATATTTTCAGCCTCACGCATATCTTTCCAATCAACCGATTCATATCTGAGCCATGAATCAAGATTATTACTTTTTTCATAGATTGGATTGAAAAAATTATTTAATATAATACCTCCATCTGCAACTTTCATTGATTTTCTTAAACTTCCAAATATAAAATCTCCTTTATATTTGAATTTAGAGGCAAATGCATGGGAGATGTCTTCCAATATATACCCGCCGTTGTTTTTGGGTAAAGGTTGTTTGTTTTCATGACCAAAGAAATGTATAAAAACTAAAACCTCCCCCCTTTTCAAGCATATTTGGATAATTGCATGTCAAATCTTTTTCAACATTATAAAATTCAAGCTTAATATTACTAAAACGTTTTTGCATTGTTGAAACAAGTGACCAACAAGTAAATGCAGGTAGATATACTTTCTCAGGTTTTATAACTTCCTCTATTAGATAAGCAAATGCAGCACGACCTAAATTAAAATAGGTTTTATCTACATGAACGGGTGTGAGTTTACTTCCAATTAACATCTTGCCCTCTCAATTCTTTAATTATCCTTTTCGCTTCATTAACTAAAGAGCCTTCATCAATATCTTTGAAGTTCCCTTTAAATTCATCAAACATATTATTTTCTTTGTAAATTTTATAATGAAATTCCCATTCTGAGTAATAATTTGGAGATGGTTCAGCAATAATTGTGTACTTTGCAGGCAGGTTTTTTTTTAAAAAACAATAGAACTCCAAATCTTTTTCAATATTGATATTATTATTCATATATCACCTCACTACATAATTATCTAGCATTTTATTAATCTCATTAACTGAATTAAACATCATTACATCGATTATTGATAAACCATTTTCAAAGTTCTCTCTTTTTTGTGAATATTCTCTAAAGTTTACTTCATGAAACTTCAAATTAATATTATTTTTCTCATATTTATTTCTATTAAAAAATTCCTTACCACCTGATGGGTTCCAATATTCGTCAACTTTACATATCGCTTTACATATATTTAACGCCCATTCATCCGGTGCTTTTGGCTCTTCAATATCTAAATTCATTTCAGAAAATATTGTCAATTTTTTTTTAATTTCCAAGTAGTTGCAAACTGTTTTCAGTATGTTTTGGTTTAGTTTTACAATACTGTCTGTTTTAATTGAAAGAGAGCTATTGATAACTTCCATTGTCTCTTTATAAAAAGGGGCTCTCTTCTTGTAATGTGTTAACTGTGCTAAAATTTTTTTCTTCCAATCAACAGCATTTTTTATTTTAATATCTTTAATTAATGTGTCACGATGGTGTTTTTCCAGAGGAACTTTGATATATTGCCAGCCATCACCAGGCTTCAAAATCCTATTTCTCTCAATCCAGCCGTGCCTAATATATTGCACAGGATCAAAAAGAATAAATTCATCTGTATGCTTTATTAAACTAAAGTATCCTAAATATGGAAAAAAATAGGGTTGCATAATTGCTAATTTCATTAAATCTCCTATAATGGAGCCAGGAAAAGGATTTGCACCGATATTTCCTATAAACTAAATAGGTGTTCTACTAATTGAACTATCCTGGCTATCTGTTAATTATTTTTATTATTTTACTAATGTTCTTTTCTGTTAATGAACAACCCTGAGGCAAGCCTTGAGGTATCAAAAAAAAACTAACTGGTCTTTGTACACCTTTCTATATTCTTTATTTTTCCCTTGCTTTTCTATATATTTTCTAATTACTGCTTCATTTCCGTATTGACCTACCGTGTTTGCAAAATATCCGCTTGTCCATAAATTGCCGCCCCATAGTTTTGTTTTAATTTCAGGATATTGTACAAACATTCCTCTTGCTGTGATGCTTTTCACTATGCGCGTGATCTCACTTACTTCCATTGAGGGAACACTCTGAACTAAAAAATGTACATGATCTGGCTCATAGCCTATTTCAAGAAAATGTGTTTCATATCTCTCTGATATTTCCAAACATATGTTTTTTAGTCCTTCTCCTATTTCTTCCGTTATTATTCCTCTTCTATATTTCAACAAAAATACCAAATGATACAGAAGAAGTGTTTTATTGTACCTTTGATATGCATGTTCACTCATAAACGGAATATACACTCTTTCAAGTGTTTTGAAAACCTCTGGTTTTCAAACTTTCCTGCTTCTACCCCGAGGCAAGCCTCGAGGAAATTCTTTGATTAAACTTATAATGAAAATAATCCTGTCCAAAATGTGGTTCTTTTCGCACGAAAATGACCATTACTTTTCTTTGCTTGTCCAAAGAAAAGTCCCAGAGGGATACCCAAGAGAGTAGTAAAAAGAACGTTTCTCATTCGCTGAAGCTTTTAAGAACAGGCCGCAACATCATAAGGTTTATCTGCTATCGTCCGCTCACTGACGAAAAAGACTGGAAGATTTAGCGTATCAGGGATCCTGAACTGACAATTCCTTTAACTTTTTTATTCTTTTCTTTGCTTGATCAAAGAAAAGAAACAAAAGAAAATCAAGCGCTTCGGTCCGCCAGCTGGCGGAAAAAATCCTCCTCATTCGCTAAAGTTCCCGAACGTCTTCGTCCAGACGTTTCGGGACTCATCCCGGAAACTTTTTAACGCTCTTTCGTCGTATTTTCTTTACGCGCCGCACCGGATGCGCCCTTAAATATCTTGTCATAGAAAGATATTGTACTTTTTTCTTTAATTTGAAGGCATTGTTTTTACTAATATTCCAAAATAATTAGTTGCTCCTTTAAACACATGTCTTTTAGCTATTGTAAAAATTATTTAGGCTAGCAGTAAAATGAAATAAATCCTTCTTTTCTTTGCTTGTCCAAAGAAAATTCCATCGGGATCCCCAAGGGGTAAGCAAAAGAAAGATTTTCCTTCTCCGCCGATTGGCGGATTCGGAGAACAAGCCGCCGCATCATAACGTTTACCCTCCGTAGTACGCCCACCGGTGCACGAAGGTGGACGTAGTCGCGATGCGGCACAGGAAGATTTTTTACAATATAGCCTTATTTTTAATATTAAGCCCGATGTTTATCTGTTGAATGCTCCCTTTACCACTGTAACTCCCTGCCTATCATGCCGAACAGTTCATGGTCGCTTGCGGAATAGAATTGTCGCAGATAATCTTCATCTTCCGGATCGATAGGTGCTGCATAAGGTCTTTTATTCTTAACGGGAAAGGACATTTTTACGTCCCTGCCCACACCCAGGAAGCGGTAAACTTTTTCCAGGGTCCCGGGAATATTGGCGGTAAATTTCTTAAAACCGATAATCAGGATCTGCTCGCTGCGAAAAAACGTCAGATAATTTTTTAACTGTCCGGCATAGAGGCCTTTTCGCAGAATGGCCGGTTCGTCGGATCCGCCGGTTTCCATGAGTTCCCGTTCTATTTTGATAACCTCCCGCAGTGAAGGAAAGGTTTTTCTTCCCTGCATCAGATATTTGTAAATGGGATTTATTTCACCCGGATATTTGCCTTTTCGTCTACCGAAATCGGGGTAGCCCGTTTCGAACATGGTCCGGTACATATTCCACGCCGAATAAGCCCTGTCAACGGGATCACGAAGCATAAGTATTAATTTTATTTCCGGATAATGCCGATGTATAAGTTCCGGCACTTCCCGGTGATAGATATATTCCTGCGTGGATTCAAAAAAAAGCTTCTTTTTGGGGAAAAGGGACTTAAAATGCGATTCGTACCACTTGATATCATAGCCGTGATTGATCCATTTATCGAAGTAATGAATGGCTTTCGGAAGAGACCGCTGCAATTGCGGATGCCGGGAAAGATAATAATGCAGCGAGGAGGTCCCGCATTTCTGTGCACCGATAACGATAAAATCGGGGTTACGGCGTTTCAGCGGCGACTTCAGAGTACGGACCGCCCGTATCTTTGCTTCCCTTAAAATTCTTTTTTATTTACCATAAGTTCCTGCACATATCTGTTGGATGATCCGCACTCAGCGTTTTATAAAGTAATCCCTCAGGGAAACGAAATCCATGAACAACTGCCGGTTGAAGAGATACTGGATCCCACATAGAGGGCAAAGGACAAGGCAGCGCCGCCGAAAAGCATCAGCCAGTGATTTGCGGTCAAAAACATAAAAGCAAAAGCCAGTGCGCCGGCCGCCAGAGATCCGGCGGCGATAATGCCAACATCTTTAAGCTGCCGGAGCAAACCGTAATCAATGAATTTTTTCGTATAATAGGTGTTGATCGCCAGGGATATGACGGAAACCGCTACCTCACCGAGGATGATGTAGATAACTCCGTAACGGTACATGATGACGATATTGAGGATCCTGAGGGCATTTTTTATGAGCGACAGGTTAAAATTCAGTCTGCTTTTCCCGTGCGCAACAAGCATCTGGATATTCACCGACTGTATCGGATAAAGAAAACCCACAATACAGAGAAGCTGCAGATACGGGATCATCGGCGCCCACTTTTCGGTGAGGAGCAGGATCACAAAAGGCTCGGCCACTACGGCAAGCGTGACCATCAGCGGCATTATTATCACCATCGAATGGGTAAGAAAGCGGTGCATTGCCTGCCGCATGCGAACCTTGTTGCCCTGCATCTGGGAAAAGACCGGAAAAGCAACGGAGGAGACGGCCATTGCCATGTCTTCGGAAGCAATGCGCTGAAAGTTCCTGGACTGTGTATAAAAACCCAGCTGGGCGGCGGGAAATAATTTTCCGATCACCAGTTTATAGATATTCTCAAAAACCTTCCGTAAAATACCGGATCCCAGTATCCAGACACCGAAGGCGAACATCTCCCTGAAGGATCTCAGGGAAAAGCTCAGACTTGGTTTCCATGCGGAGGTGATCCATAGACCCATCGTCAGGATCAGCGCATTGGACAGATTTTTGATCACCAGGCTCCAGACCCCCAAACCGCCGATCGCGGCACCTATGCCGGCTATCCCGGACAATAGGGTGGCAATAATGGTGATCTTGGTCTTCCGCTTAAAATCAAGGTCCCTTCTGACCTGTGCCTGCTGGATGACATTGAAGGCATGAATAATGACAATAACGCCCATGACCCTGGTGAGATCAAGAAGTGCCGGCTGCTCGTAAAACCGGCTGATGGCCGGTGCAGCGAACCATAATACGACATACAGCAATGCGCTGATAATAAGGTTCGTGTAAAAGATAGTGGTCGCATCAAGATCGGTGACCTCCTTCTTCTGCACATATGCTTGTCCCAGACCGCTTTTTACGAAGACATCGGCAACGGCAAAGAACACGACCATCATCCCGATAAGTCCGTAATCCTCCGGTGTGAGCAGCCGTGCCAGGATAACGCCCAGAATGAAGGTAAGTCCCTGCATCCCGAAACGCTCCATCAGATTCCAGGTTACGCCTTTAATTGCCTTTTCTTTGAGTTCCGCTGCCATATTTTACGTTGCAAACTTTCTGATGAGACCGCAGATGGTTTTTACCGTTGTCTCCGGGAGGTCGGGGTAAATGGGAAGACAGATCACTTTCCGGGTCATTGCCTCCGCCACGGGCAAATTCCCGGTTCCTGCGGACGGCAGATCGCGGTATACGGGGAAACTGCTGATAAGCGGATAAAAGTACCGCCTGCCGAAGATCCCGTTTTCCCTCAGATGGAAATAAAGTGCATCACGGCTTTTTCCGTAGGATCGCTTCTTCAACAAATATCGGGAAGTATGCATTATTATTGTTTTCCAGAGCATCCGGATGCGGTAAAAGCGAAATGCCGGGAAGTCCGCCCAGCTCGGTTCGGTACAAGTGCGCGATCTGCTGACGTTTTGCGATATTTTCGTCATGATGCTTCAGCTGAAGCAGTCCCAGGGCCGCCTGCATTTCGTTCATCTTGGAATTGATGCCCGGCGCGACCACCTTCGTTTCGCCGTCAAAACCGAAATTCCGCAAATAATCGATCGACTGTTTCGTTTCTTCATCGTGACAGATAATGGCGCCGCCTTCCATGGTATTATAGGGCTTGGTGGCATGGAAGCTCAGCGTGGAAAGGTCGCCGTGGTTAAGCAGGGACTCTCCCCTATAGCGGTTCCCGAAAGCATGAGCGGCGTCATAGATCACTTTCAGTCCGTGTTTTCCCGCAATGTGCCGGATCTTTTCAACATTGCAGGGATTGCCGTAGACATGCACCGCCAGAATGGCTGTGGTCATCGGCGTAATGGCCTCTTCAATGCGGCCGGCATCAATATTGCAGTATTCCGGTTCGATGTCCACGAACACCGGCTTGATATTGTTCCACCAGAGGCTGTGGGAAGTGGCGACAAAACTATAGGGCGTGGTGATCACTTCGCCGCTGATCTTTTTTGCCTGCAGGGCCGTTAAAAGCGCAAGTGTTCCGTTCGCCACCAGCGATACATATTTCACACCCAGAAAATCCGCCATTTCCTTTTCAAGCTGTTCGTGATACTTCCCTTTGTTGGTAAGCTGCCTGCTTTCCCAGATATCCTGAGATACGGAATGAATTCCCGAAGGTCCGGCAGTGCGGGGCGGGTTATATATACCGGCTTTTTCTCATTGTTTTTTTTCATATTGATCCCAAAGAATGTTGTTGATCTGTTGATTTGTTGATATGTTGATCTGTTGATTTGAAGTCGTGAGAGGAGAAAAAGAACTGTCATTGTATATTGCCTCTTTATTGTCATCCCGGACGCCCCTTTATTGTCATCTTGAGCGTAGCAGAGTCGAAAGATCTATTATGGTCATTCGTATGATAAATGGGAATCCTGAAACAAGTTCAGGATGACTGCGTTGGGGGCTCAAGATAACTGCGTGGAGGATCGTCTTTCCCTCTTTTTTTCTTCTTACTACTTACTACTTACTTCTTACTACTCTTTACGCTCGACAACTCAACGACTCAACGACTCGACCTCTTACAAAGCGCAGCGGAGTCGAAAGATCTATGTTATCGCTATGTGTTATAGATCCTTCGACAAGCTCAGGATGACTGCGTGGGGGCTGAGAGTAACTACGTGGAGGATCGTCTTTCCCTCTTTTTTCTTCTTTACTACTTACTACTTACTTCTTACTACTCTTAGCTCGACAACTCAACACAGCTCGACAACTCGACATTCTTCTCAACATTCTTCTTATTCTTTTCTACAGCGTCAGCAAATACTGTCCGTAGTCATTCTTCCCCATTGCCCTGCCGGCTTCCCGCATACTTTCTTTGCTGATAAAGCCGCTTCGCCAGGCAATTTCTTCCAGACAGGAAATTTTGAGTCCCTGCCGTTTTTCAATTGCCTGCACATACATGGTCGCATCGGCAAGCGCTTCATGAGTGCCCGTATCGAGCCAGGCATATCCGCGTCCCATAATATGCAATTTTAATTTTTTATCCTGAAGATAAGCCTGGTTGACCGAAGTGATCTCGAGTTCACCGCGTGCGGAAGGCTTCACATCCGCAGCTATTTTAACAACCGAATTCGGATAAAAATACAACCCGACCACGGCATAATTGCTTTTCGGTTTTTTGGGTTTTTCCTCCAGAGAAACGACATTACCGTTCTCATCGCGTTCAGCAACTCCGTAACGCTGCGGATCGCGGACATAGTAGCCGAATATGCTGGCTATTTTCTGTTCTTGTGTCAATTTTACGGCTCTTGCAAGCATTCCGGGCAGTCCGCTTCCGTAGAAGATATTATCACCGAGGATCAGGCAGACATCGTCATCACCGATAAAATCCTTTCCCAGGATGAATGCCTGCGCCAGTCCGTCCGGTGTCGGCTGGACAAGATAGGTCAGAGAGATCCCCCACTGTGCCCCGTGTCCGAGCAGCCGTTTGAAAGCGGCCTGGTCTTCCGGTGTGGTGATGATAAGGATATCCTTTATTCCCGCCAGCATCAGTGTTGAAAGCGGATAATAGATCATCGGCTTATCGTAAACAGGAAGCAGTTGCTTGGACGTGCCTTTTGTGATGGGATGAAGCCTTGTTCCGGCGCCACCCGCTAGTATGATGCCTTTCATATTAAGTACCTTCTTTTGTATTCTATGCTTGTCTTTTGTTGAGGTTGAGGTTGAGGTTGAGGTCGAGGTTGAGGTTGAGGTTGGGTTAGCGCATGGATTTAATGATTTTATTTAGATCGTAAATCAAGTTATTATAATGTTTTATCAATGTTTTGACTTTATCTTCAGGAAAATATCCGATTTTTTGGCCATATATTAAATGATGCTGTGTCTCGTACGCCGAACCTCTTGAAACAATATAAAAATAGCATTTATCCTTTTTTCCGTTCCTTCCAAAACCTTCCGCAATATTTGATGATATGCTGTTTGATGATCTACGTATCTGCGATGTTAATCCGTAATCTTCCCATTTTGGCAAATTCGAAGACAGCATAAAGATTTTTTCAGACAACTCTAACGCCGTTTGCCAAACCGGCATATCTGTGAAACTCTTAAACATACGTCCCCCGACATATTACTTAACCTTATTCTCAACCTTAATCTTATTCTCAACCTTAACCTTAACCTTAACCTTAGCCTTAGCCTTAGCCTTAACCTTAGCCTTAGCCTTTATCTTTTACTATAATTCTCATCTATCCACTTCAAATACTCGCCTGTTCTCACCGATGAAATCCATTCGTGATGCTCCAGATACCACCTCACCGTCTTCCGCAGGCCTTCTTTGAAAGTGACGGATTGCTTCCAGCCGAGCTCGCGCTTGATCTTGTCGCAGTTGATGGCATAGCGGCGATCGTGTCCGGCGCGAGTCTTTGACATAGGTGATGAGTTTTTTATAATGATCACCGGGTTTGCCGGTCTCCTCCACAACGATACCGCAGAGAACGTTCAGAAGGTCGATATTGGTCCATTCGTTCTCGCCGCCGATGTTATAGGTCTCGCCCACTTCTCCATCCTGCAGGATCCGCCGGATTCCGCTCCAGTGATCCTCCACATACAGCCAGTCCCGAATATTCTTACCGTCGCCGTAGACCGGGAGCGGCTTTTCTTCCAGCATATTATTGATCATCAGCGGTATAAGCTTTTCCGGGAACTGGTAGGGACCGTAATTATTGCTGCAGTTCGAGAGTGTTACCGGGAGTCCATATGTATGCCAATATGCCCGAACCAAATGATCGCTTGCCGCCTTTGACGCTGAATACGGCGAATGCGGATCATAGGGCGTTTCTTCCCTGAACTTCGCCTGGGCTCGGCCTCATTCAGTGAACCGTACACCTCATCGGTGGAAATATGATGAAAGCGAATAACTTTTCCCTGCGCCTGTTCTTCCCTCAGTGTCTCCAGCAGATTGAACGTACCCAGGATATTGGTATCGATAAAAGCGGCCGGACCGCTGATGGAACGGTCCACATGCGATTCTGCGGCAAAATGCACTGTGACATCAATGTCATAACGGTCAAATATTCCCTTTAGCTCCGCCAAATCCGTAATATCGGCTTTCTCGAAAAAATAGCTTTCCCGCCGTATTGCTTTTCAATATCCAGCAGGTTCATGGGGTTGCCCGCATAGGTCAGTTTGTCGACATTGATGACCCTGCCCTGAAAATCCGTTCCCTCAAACAGATAACGGATAAAATTGGTCCCGATAAAACCGCTGCCTCCTGTTACCAGAAGTGTCGAGTTGTCGAGTTGTCGAGTTGTCGAGTTGATTGTTGATTTGTTCAATTGTCGAGGTGCTATGGTATTGTTTGATTTCATTTATCTCCTCACCAGTGATTTGTGTAAGGCGTTAATCTTATTTGATATCATGTAGACATTCATTTTAATTTTTTCTAGTTTTTCTTCGTCGATATAATGCCGGTCATAAGCGATATAGGAATGGCTTAATACTTCCATCAAGCTGGAATGGGTATATCTGCAGATAATGTGCAAAGTCTTTTTTGAAAAGCGGGAAGTATCTTCAGCAATATTTGCCATGACCGACACGGCCGATCTTCGTATCTGACTTGCCAGACCGCGCGATTCGTGATAAGGAAAGTTTTTGCTTATCTCATAGATCATATTCACAAATTTCCTGCTGTTTTTCCAGATTTCCAGTTTTTCAAACCCATACAAATGCTTTTTTGCATCCATTTTCGTCCCCTTTTTTCTTTATTCTATTTTATTGATATTATTCCCCTCGTATTCCTCGACAACTAGACAACTGAGACACCTGCGACATCTTTCTTTTCCTCAACATCTCGACATCTTTCTCTTCCTCGACAACTCGACGCCTCAACACCTCGACATCTTTTATCTTCTTTTCCTGCATTGAAGATCCATCCACACGATGATGCATGATCGCGCAAACAACTTTTATCGCAGGAAAGGCTCCGCCTCTGTCAGTCCCATGGATGGCAGTATTTCTTTGCAGAAGAACTATGCATAAGAAAAGGATCTTTAATAATTATTCCGGGTATCCTCATCTTTATTATTTACTTCTCGTAAATATAGTCCTCTTCTATGAAAAAATACAATCATTTATCGTTTTATCCGGGCTTATTTCTTCTTGTCCAGAGCACTCTCATCGATCTCGATGGAAATAAGTTTTCCCAGGGGTTCGATAGCAACAAAAAGACGTTTTTTATTCTTGATATCCAGCACCCGGCCATCGGATACCGGCAAAGGCGCCGCGGGAGACAGTGACCTTTTCTCCCTTAGTGAAGCGATAACCCTCCTCCACCTTCAGGGTTTCAGGTTCCAGGAGCATTTTCCGTATAGCGTTGATCTCATTCTCATGGATAACGGCAGGTGCTTTTCCAAACTGCACAAAACCGCTGACAGCACGGTCTTCCAGAATGTAATACTTCATCCTCACCTCTGTACGGATAAAAAGATACCCCGAAAAGAGGGGTATTTCCACGCGTTTTACACGGTCCGACCATTTCCGGTATTCACGGATCAGAGGCAGGTATATTTCATATTTTTCGGATAATCGTTCTGCCGCCGCTTTTTCATGCCTCGAGCGTACGCGCAGAGCATACCAGTTCAATTCCATATCCATAAATGCATATTTCTTTCTGTGAGCTCAGTTTTCCGTATTTATGTATCGATCGATAATTACTTTATCATTCTCAATGAGGAGTGTTCTCAATACTTGTCGTAATAATACTTTTGTGCATCGTTACAACAAAGGCGCCGGCCTTCTGTGAATACAGCGGCTCGGGATTCCCGTTATTGACGCAGGAATCATTCATGCGCTTAAAACCGGTTCCCCAGTTGTCAACAAGTCCCAGACTCTGGAAGATCATGGCAAGATTGCTGTTCTTCAATATGGCGCGGTCCTCATAAAGGATACGGGACAGGTCCAGTTCTTCCGGAAGGCTGCCGGGACTCCATATCTCCAGCCAGTCTTCAAAAACGCGGACCTGGATATTTCCGGTGTCCGTATAATCACGGTGTAAAACGGCATTGACGATGGCTTCACGCAGAGCGTCAAGGGGATAATCCCATTTCTGTTCCTTTTTTCCGCTGCGGTGACGTATCGTAGCTTTGTCAATATGTTTTTTCACGAAATCCAGCACTTCATCGATCGCTCTTATTAAATTGCTGCCAATATTCTTCTTGTCCAAAAACTTCGTCACCGTATTGCCGTCAAAACGTGCAACCTTAATGATAGCATTGGAAAAGAGATGATTGCGTTTTGCAAAACAGAGATAAGCGGCTTTGGTTATTTTCCCGTCACGGATCTGGCGAATGTTCTGCAGGAAATCATAAACATCCTTAAAATCGCCGTCCGGACTGAATTTGCGGATCAGTTCTTCATCAAATATGATCTCATCAATCGGAATATCCACAAAATTTGCGGTGAGATCGGTCAATGAATTATATGTTTTTTCATCATACTTGCTTGTTTTGCTCATGGTCTGCCGTCCTGTAAAATACGTAGTTTGTTCTTTAGTTTAACATATTATTTATTTTTCGAACAAACAATAAAAAAAGGGGCTGAATGCCCCCTTTTTTTATCACTTTCCGTTACTTGACAATGGCCAGTATATCTTTACGGTTCTAAGAAGGATATAGTCTTCGCCGTCGACCGTTATCTCATCGCCGGCATAGCGTCCGTAAAGAACGACATCCCCGACGCTGACAAGTTCCTTAAGTTCTTTATCCGTACCAACAGCAATGACATCTCCCTGGTATTTTTTTTCTTTTGCCGTATCGGGAATGATCAGTCCTGCAGCGGTTTTCTCTTCTTCCGGCTGGGGCTTGACCAGTACACGTTCATCAAGTGGTTTGATCTTCATTTCTATTCTCCTTTTAGCTGTTCTGTTGCAACTTTACTGCCGTAAATATCGCATATTTTTCACAATTTTACAAATTATTTTTGGGAAAGATGAATAAGAATGTTGAGTCGTCGAGACGTCGAGTCGTCGAGAGAGCAAATCGTCGAGTTGTTGAGCCGTCGAGACGTCGAGCTAAGAGTAGTAAGAAGTAAGTAGTAAGAAGAAAAAAAGACGGAAAGACGATCCTCCCAGCTGTCATCCTGAACCCTCCTCGCAGTCATCCTGAACTTGATTCAGGATCCCAACTGTCGAACGAATGACTATAATAGATCTTTCAACTCCGCTGCGCTTCGCCAAAGGTCGAGTTGTCTAGCCGACTAGTTGTCGAGCCAGGCACACCTAATTTTGTCATCCTGAGCTTGCCGAAGGATCTATAACACACAGCGATAACACAGATCTTTCGACTCCGCTGCGCTTTGCCAAAGGTCGAGTTGTCGAGTCGTCTAGTTGTAGAGCCAGGCACACCTAATTTTGTCATCCTGAGCTTGCCCGAAGGATCTATAACACACAGCGATAACACAGATCTTTCGACTCCGCTGCGCTTTGCCAAAGGTCGAGTTGTCGAGTCGTCTCATTGTCGAGCCAGGCGCACCTAATTTTGTCATCCTGAGCTTGCCGAAGGATCTATAACACACAGCGATAACACAGATCTTTCGACTCCGCTGCGCTTTGCCAAAGGTCGAGTTGTCGAGTCGTCTAGTTGTCGAGCCAGGCACACCTAATTTTGTCATCCTGAGCTTGCCGAAGGATCTATAACACACAGCGATAACACAGATCTTTCGACTCCGCTGCGCTTTGCCAAAGGTCGAGTTGTCGAGTGGTATCAGTGTCGAGCTAAGAGTAGTAAGAAGTGAATGGTCAAGAAGTAAGAAGGAAATAAAAATCAGCAGATTGTCATAGAAATGCAGAGTTTTTTCCTCTTGCTATCCTTTCAGGCACGGCAACCCAAACACACCCCAGAGCGTCGACGAAGAGACGAAGGAACGAAGAGACAACCCTCCTCGCTGTCATCCTGACCGGAGTGAAGACGCCGGAGGCGTATGAACGCAGTGGAAGGATCCCAACTATCATACGAATGAACATAATAGATCTTTCGACTCCGCTGCGCTTTGCCAAAGGTCGAGTTGTCTAGTCGTCTAGCTGTCGAGCCAGGCACACCTAATTTTGTCATCCTGAACTCGATTCAGGATCCCATTTATCATACGAATGAACATAATAGATCTTTCGACTCCGCTGCGGTTGTGATGATGGGCAAAAATCCGCCGGCATAAAGAAGTATATGCGCAGAAATATTTCTCAATATTAATTTTCTTGCCGTAAACGTCATAACACCCTTTTGGGGTAGGTGTTATGACGAAGGATAAGGAGGGAAGTCTTTGTTGTGTAAATTGTGTATGTGCGGCGGGAAATTGTTCCCGGAATTGCGGATTAAATTTTTAGGATGTTGAAATTTATTCATGTTTCGAAAAAATGGGAATGCGGTTCTTTCGGCACGAAAAAAAGAATGAAAAAAAGAGGGTAAACAACGTCACTACTGTAATATTTGAGACCATATCTGTCGCAAATAAAAATAGCTTACGAACTAAACAAATCCTTCTTTTCTTTGCTTGTCCAAAGAAAAGCAAGCAAAAGAAAGACCACCGCTTCTCTCCTTTGGCTAAAAATCCTCTGCGTTCGCTAAAATGCAGAAAGGCCTCGCCCTGCTCAACTGCTGCATTTTTTTACGCTCACGTATCGGATTTTCTTCACGCGTCGTCGCGATGCGGCACGTGAAGATCTTCAGAATCGTCTCACAGAATTGCCATCAAAGCGTATAAAATGAAAATATGAAAACGTGAATTATGTGAACAGCGATCGACTTATGAAGCTTTGCTGACATAAAATATCAAATATATATTTTATTGGATAAGCGCTCCTGATTTATCCCGGTTCCTGTTCATCTCACTCCTGTTTTTCCATACCGTATTTTCTGCTCCCGGGTAAAGCAGATCATTTCGTCCCTTTATCCCTTCTTTTTCTCGACCGGGTGCAATTTCCCGTCCACAACCTCATAACGTTCACCGGTTCTGGGACAGATGAGATCCTCGCCAAGAATTTCCCCTTCGCGGCTGACCCAGCCCTTTTGCTTCCAGGAACACCGGCCATCAGCGCATAGGCGGGGACATCCCTGGTCACCACGGCTCCGGCGGCGATAAAGCAGTATTCACCGAGGGTTACCCCGCAGACGACAGTGGCATTGGCCCCGACGGTCGCTCCCCTTTTAACGCGTGTCTCTTTATATTCCTCTTTGCGTTCCACAAAAGCACGTGGATTAACGACATTCGTGAACACGCAGCTGGGTCCGCAAAAAACCTCATCTTCGATAATAACGGCATCGTAAACGGAAACATTGTTCTGGATCTTGACGCCGTTGCCGACCACCGCCCCTGAACCGATGTTGACATTCTGGCCGATGGAGCAAAATTCTCCTATACGCGCGCCGGACATGATATGACTGAAATGCCATATTTTTGTCCCTTTCCCGATCTTCGCCCCGGTATCCGCACGGGCGGTCTCATGTACAAAATAATTATCCATTCAGTGATCCCTTTATGGTATTTGCAATGAAATGTATCTCCTCGTTCTTCAGAAAAGGATGTATCGGCAGGGATATCACCGTTCCGGCCAGGCGATTCGATACGGGAAAATCCTCTCCTTGTCCCAGATCCCGAAACGCTTCCTGCGACGGCAGCGGCATCGGATAATGCACGGCCGAGGGAATACCCGCATCCTTGAGTTTTTCACGGAGCTCGTCGCGATTCTGGACACGGATGGTGTACTGCGCCCAGACACTGCTGCGCCCTTCACAAAGCTTTGGAATATCCACACTGCCTTGCAGAACGGACGAATACATGGCCGCAACACGCTGACGTTCTTTGATCTCACCCGGAAAATGCCGCAGTTTTACCCGTAGTATCGCCGCCTGCAAAGTGTCCATCCGCCCGTTCATGCCAATCATTTTATGATAATAACGCTTCTCCTGTCCGTGATTCCGCAGCATGCCGATCTTTTTCGCGATCAGCCGGTCTTTTGTGAATACCGCACCGCCGTCCCCGTATGCACCCAGCGGTTTTGCCGGGAAAAAGCTGGTCGTGGCGATATCGCTCAGATTACAGGAATGCGTTCCATGATATTTCGCACCAAAGGATTGCGCGGCATCTTCCAGCACCCAGAGTCCGTGTTCTTTTGCAATGGCGCTGATCGCATCCATATCGGCACACTGTCCGTAAAGAGACACCGCAATAATCCCCTTGGTCTTCGGAGTGATTTTCTCTTCGATCTTATCGGGATCAAGATTAAAACTCCGGGTCTCAACATCAGAAAAGACCGGTACGGCGCCGCACAGACGTATCATGGAAGCGGTGGAAATAAAGGTGAAGGCGGACAGATAACCTCATCGCCCGGCTGCATATCCAGGCGCGGTAGCGAAAGCCATATCGCATCGGATCCCGAACTGCAGGCAATGGCAAAAGGGGATCCGCAGAATTCCGCCAGCTCCGATTCCAGCTCCGCAATATCGGGTCCGTTTATAAATGCGGTATCTTTTATCACCGATGCCACGGCGGCATCGATCTCGTCCTTATAATTCAGGTACTGACGATGCAGATCACAAAATTCCATACTCACCTCTTAATAACTGAGTTTTTCCATCAGATGGATCCCGGAAAGCACATCATCGCGGGACGGGAACATCTCCCATTTTTCCCGGGCAATATAATCGTACATCGCATCATGGCCTTTCCCGTAAATATGGTCCAGCTTGAAATCCATATCCGGCTTTTCCATTCCGTCCACATCCCAGTACCGGATCGTATTCAGGTTGGTACCGGCCAGACGGACCACACCCTTACTTCCGATCAGTGTAAATTCCGTTTCGTAGTTCTTCCGGTAGACGGAAACGGTCGCGTTCAGAGAACCAACGGACACCGGACTGGAAACGCATGACGGCCGAAACCGTATCGAAAACTTCCAGTTTCCGCAAAAATCCGCCCTGCCCTTTTCCGCTGACCAGTTCGCCGAAAAAGTAATGGACCATGTCCACATAATGACTGGCCTGGGTATAGAGCACACCGCCGTCGAGTGAACGTGTGCCGTGCCAGCCGATATCAAAGTAGGCGTCGTTGCGGTTCCACAGCACATTACAGATGAACTGATATATAATTCCAAGCCGGTTATCGTCAATAAGGTTCTTTACCAGCGCGATCAACGGATTATAGCGATTTTGATAGATGGGCAGGAACATTTTTCCTGTTTTATCGATACGTTCGAACATTTCATCGCGCCTCACGGACCGTCAGACTCACGGGTTTTTCGCAGACGATATAGGGGGCATCGGTATGTTCGGCAATATCGGCAACATGCCGCGGATGATCGCCCGAAGGTGTCAGCACGGAGATCACATCCACATTCCCGATCTTCCGGTAATCGGTCACATAGGGAATATTCAATGCCTTCGCTGTGGTTTTGGCGCGCTCTTCTTCGCGATCACAGACAAGAGCAAGTTCCACACCCTCCGTATCCGATATCGCTTCAATATGCCGTTTTGATATTCGTCCGCAGCCGACCAGTGCAACTTTCTTCATTAATACTGTCCTTTCGTTGAATGTAAGGTGGCAATATAATTATTATAAATTTAAGTAGCAATGAAATATAAGCAAAATGCCGAACTACAGATCAGTCAAGGTGTCGAGTTGTCGAGGTGTCGAATCGTCGAAACGTTGAGTTGTTGAGCTGATTTGTATCCTGTTCGCCTAGACGCCTCAACGCCTAGACAACTCGACATTTCTTTATGAAACGGTCTTCGGCGTTCCGAGCCATACCAGCAGGCGGTTCATGAAAACCGACGACAATACGCCGATCAGCGTATACCA
The DNA here is from genome assembly GCA_034521145.1 of Fidelibacterota bacterium. Taxonomy (GTDB): domain Bacteria; phylum Fidelibacterota; class Fidelibacteria; order Fidelibacterales; family Fidelibacteraceae; genus M50B103. Next base: position 146,236 of record JAXHMX010000001.1, read on the forward strand.
GGTCCAGTTCACCTTAAACAGACCGCTCCAGCCCGCAAGAATAACAAAGGTCATTACTGCGATGGAGAAAAAGAAAGGCACCACATACTGCCAGAGATTACATTTCTTAAAGAAGCGCACCGTCACGAACATCCCGAGGGTTCCCCCGTAGGTAAAGGATGCGATGGAGAGTCCGATCTCAACGAGGGGACTATCTTGCTTCATAAAGATCATCGCGCCGAAGAACCATGATGCAATCCCCAGCAAAGGGTGGTCACCCGGCTGATCCGCAGCCATTTGCTTTCATCGTCAATATGACTGAAAATTGGCCTGAAAATATCCACCGATAATGGAACTTGACATGGAACTGAGCGAACCGCTGAGGGTGGTCATGGACGCCGCAAAGAATTACCGGCCACAGTAATGCCCTTCCCAGCAGGTGGAAGGTTCTCAATGATAAATTTGGTAAATAGTTCATCAGACTTGGTCAGATTCAGTGCCGTTAATAGCTGTGATTCGTGCGTGATACCCATTTTTGCGACCATAACATAAAAAGCATAGCTCCAACAACAAGAAAAAAAGCGAACTGAATAAATACCACTAGACCGCTTCCGATCATGGCTTTTTTGGAGTCCTTCGTGCTCTTGCAGCTCAGGATGCGCTGCACGATAAGCTGATCCGTTCCGTGACTGGCGAGGGAAAGCATCGCACCGCCGATAATGCCGCCCCAGAGCGTATATCCGCCACCTTTGAAATGTATCACATCCAGTTTCCCCAGAGATGCCATGAGATCAAAGGAAGCGCCGGCATCCGGCAGCATCTTCAGACCGATCACCAGCGCGCAAACCGCGGCCCCCATATAGATGATCCACTGTGCGAAATCCATCCAGACCACACCGCGGATCCCTCCCATCAGGGTATAGGCAACAGTGACAAAACCGAGAATGAGCAGAGAATGGAAATACGGCATTCCGGTGATCATGGATAACGGAATTGCCACGGCAAACAGCCGCACGCCGTCAGCAAGCAAACGTGTGAGCATGAAGGTAATGGACATGATCCGCTGCATGGTAACGCCGCCCTTTTCCCTGATAGCCTGATAAACGGAAATATAATTCCCATTCGCGTACATCGGGATAAAGAGCAGAGCGACCAGGATACGTCCGACAATATACCCGATACAGATCTGCAGGAAGGAAAAATCGCCCATAAAAGCGAGGCCGGGGATGGAAAGAAAGGTCAGCACGGATGTTTCCGCGGCCACGATGGAGACCATGACAGCCCACCAGGGCAAATTATTACTGGCGCTAAAATAATCTTTCATGTTCTTGACGGTACGGCCCATCAGAGATCCGGTAATGAACACTCCCAGCATAAACAACGCGATAATAGAAATATCCACCCAATGCATGCTTGCTCCTTTTTGCTTATTTGTAAAAAACCCGTCCCGGTGTTTATCGGGACGGGCGAATATACAATAAAAGTATTGTGTTTAAAACCTAAAAATTAAAGCCGGTCTCAACATTCATAATCGTTACCGCTTCTTCTTTCGGATCTATCTCGGAATCGCCGTTCTTATCGCGGTAGGTAAGCATATAATTGTAGACAATGCTGACTCCCCCGCCAAGGTCCATACCGATACGGGCACCCATGATCGTACGTTCGGAAGGCTGACGGAATGCAAAGGGGTTGGGATCATCATTCCGGTGATAATAACCGCTGAGATCCGAGACAAGCGGGATCGTTCCCTGGGGTACCGAACCTTCTATCTGAAAAGTCTGAAGGACCTCTCCGGGTCCGGATACCATATTCATATAACTGCAATCCAGCGTGAAAAAATTTGCAATGCTTATTCCACCGAACCGTAAATACCCTGGGACTTCGGGAGCTGCATAGACAGAAGGCGGTCATACTCGGTTTTTGCCACGAAACGTTTATTTTCATCCTGGATAAAATCGACGCGGTTCAGATCGTAATTCCTGTCAAAAAAACCGTACTGAAAATTTTCCTGGGCCCGGCGGTACTCCACCCTGGCCGTCAGAAAATCACTGACGGTCATTCCGACACCGAGAGGAGAGGTTCCGATAAAAACATCATCCTTTTTTAGTTCGACAAGAGAAGTATTACCGTCCAGATAACCCAGTATTGCACCCACGGAATAGATCTCAAGCGAAAAACCGCTTTTGCGGATAATGGGAACCGTCAGATCGATACTGGCGGAAAATACGCTGGGATGATTGCTCATAAGCGTATCGATGGACGGGATATAGATCGTTTCCACGGTATCGGCGGATTCATAACCATCGTAGCCGGTAAACATCGGAGAAATGACCGTATCCAGAATGCCCTGGGTAAGTCCGGGTGTCGGTGTGTACTCCCAGTAATTATTTCCGTTCACATCCATATCCGCCGCATCGGGGATACCGTCTCCGTCCGTATCGACACGATATTTTTCATTATTGGGAAACATATCCATCAGGTCGGAATATCCGTCATTGTCTGTATCATCCTTAAAAGCATTATACGGGTTCAGGTTCCGCAACGGCGGATAAACCGAATTCCGAAAATCCGCCCACCGCAAAACGGCCGCCCAGGAGCCCGGGCTTGGAGCTGAAACCATCCATCTCCGTCCAGTCCGCAATAAATCCGTAAAAACCCATCGCTATACCGCGGTCCTCTTTCTGACGGTTATTGAACCCGAATTCTGTACCGAATCGTTTTTTGACGGGATATTCCAGCATATTGGTATAACGGTCAATGGAAATACCATTGATAAAGGTTACCTGATCCAGGCCGCCGATACGCACATAGAAAGGATCGTATTTTGTTGCCCAGCTGAGGTAATACAGCATATTCAGATAATCCTTGAACTCATCCCAATTATGCTTGCTTATTTCTCCTTCTCCGTTAATATAAACGGCAATATCAAGTCCCATACCGAGTTTCCCGATAGTAAAGGTCGGACGAAAAGCGATCTGGTTGTAGAGTTCGCCGTTCAATGTAACCGCTCCCACTCCGAGTCCCGCTTCGAACATGGAGGAAAGGCCGGTATCGTCATTATCCTGGGCAAAACCCATAAAAGGCAGTGAGAGGCACAATATTGCAAATAAAACAACTCGTACTTTCTTCATGATCTTTACTCCTTAATTCTTTTTATGAGCATAATTTATAGTAATTTTCGCCGGAATGTAATATTTTTTTACGATTTTATTTTCAACCTGCCTCCGATACCGAAAACATCGTCTTTAAATATGGATATATGAAGAATGTCTTTTAACGCTGCAGCTTCATCAAGGACTTTCTGCACATCATCGCGGACCGCTGTCCGGTTGGCAAAATAGGTTGCATACTGGTCTGCCATGATGGTATTGCCTGCCGCCACGGAGACAAGATCGGCCGAACCGAAACTTTTTGAGTGACCGAATTTCCCGGATGAGGCACACAGACCCAGGGGGCAAACCTCCGGGAGTATCACGAGCCGTATTCTGTTCGACAGCGAATGGCTGCCGGCAAAAAGGGAGACCCGGATCTCCGAACGAACATCAATATAGGTATCACCGCCGTTCTCTGCGATGATCTCCTTAAATCCGAATTCACGCTTGCAGCTTTTTCCGATCTCTTCGGCAAAAGCGCTGGCGATCCCCGCCATCGGACCCACTCCTGTTGTAAAGGACGCCTCCGCCAGATCCCTGATCAACTTCGGGGCATGTTCTTCCGCATGAAGGGGAACAAGCGCGTCTTTAAATCCGGGATGCCGCAAAAAATAGGATTCGAACATCCTGCGCAGGCTGATGCAGCGCTCGCGGGCGTATGCTTTGACGGAAGCAATTTCCGCGCCGGTATTGTTGTCGTACCCAAGCCAGATATCCGTTTCTTCAAAACGAAAGATAAGGGAAGTGAACCGCTCCCCATTGTTTTACGGTAACGTCGCGGTTCGAACATCTAAAGATCTGCCTTTAAACCCTTTAATGCGGTATTTCCGGGAAAGTGCTGAACGGCCCGGGTGAGAAAGAACTGTCCGCTGACGATCTGCTCTTTGAGAAGTTCAGCAATGCGGCGCGCTTTTTTACGCGAGGACATCGGCACGGTGCTGATCTTTTTGCCGGCGAGTTCTATGGAGCCGCTTTGCAATTGGGCGTAATTGACGGTCCCGATCTCCGGGTTCCCGGGACGGCTGTAATCCCGCACGCGAGGGTATCGATATCGCGGTTCTTGACGGAAACACGGCGCGCAATATCACTGTCCAGCACGGGTACGGGAATACCGATACCGATGAAGAGACTGACCCCGTATTTTTCGTAGCAGGCGGCTTTAATGAAATCTGGATGCATTTGCTTCATATCGCCGATCACCGCAAGCGTCGCGGACGGAGTTACGGGCACTCCATGTTCATTTTTCTCGGACTGCGTTTTGAACTGTGTCCCGTTCCATGACACATATCCCTGCGTACCGCAAAGGAATATCCGTGTTCCGATCCCGATGGTGCGCAGTTCCGGATCGTTGAGCAAGGGACTCAATTCACCGGAGGTTGCATAGGTCACATTCCCCATACGCGGCTGCAGAACGCCCATATAGGTATACTTTTTTCGTTTCCCGAATTTGTTGCCGCGTAATAATTCTGGTACGCGTTCCGGGGATTGAAAAGGAACATTTCATTAACGGTATCGCGGTTAACGGACGCTTTCAGACTGGTCCGCGGATAGCAGTCCGTCCCTTTAGCCCGTGCCCGTAATTCAACATTCTTTCCGGCTATAAGATCTTCGATAACATGCGCACCGCCGTAACAGGGGTTACCGGGCAATTCCTGCGTGGCACCGATATACGCATCCGCCGCGGCGATCCCGCCATAGGCCTCTACCCCGTTGAGAGTGATATGCTCCATACGCATCGCCGGTTCGGGATGTCCGAAATTGATAAAAGCACCGGAGGAACACATCGGTCCGAAGGTCGCCGTGCTTACAACATCCACCTTTTTCGGCGATCTCATCCGGTGAAGCGCTTTCCGCCAGCACCGAAACCTCTTCGGCAGTCAGAACGACAGCCGTACCGGCCGCTATCTTTTCGTTTATTTGTTCAAATGATTTTATCATATTTTTCCTTTCCTTAAATATAATATAACATTATACCACTAAAGTATAAACGATTTATTGAATTCCGGGAGATATTCTTTACTTATTATCGGTTATCTACAGAAAAATGCTTTTATATTCCGGAAAAGAGCGGTAAGAAAAACAAGCGTTCCCGCCTCACAAATGCAATATTAGAACAACGTGTTCTTTCGTGAGGTGCCGCACAAAAAACGGATCCCTCTTTTCTATTGTGCCGCGTGAATATTCGCCGTAAATTTGCCGTGCTGTTTTACGGTATCAGAAGGTTAACCATTAAACGAAAAGGTACATCATGCGCCTGACCGTCCATGAATTCGATCTGCCACTGAAATATAAGTTTGGAATATCCCGTGAGACCCGCACCGTGCAGAAAACGGCCATTGTGGAGGTCCGGGACGGCGAATACGCCGGCTACGGCGAGTGTGTCGCAAATCACAAATATTATAAATTCACTATCGACATGATCCGTAATGACATCATGGCGTTGCGTGATGAACTCAGCGGTCTCGATATTCTCCGGACTTCCCGGAAAAGGTCTGGCGGGAACTTCATCCGCGTCTGAAACATAATCCTTTTGCCCAATGTGCCCTGGATATGGCGTTATGGGATCTGCACGGAAAAATGCGGGAGCGCCCGACCTACGAACTCTGGGGACTGGATCCGTCCGATAATATTGTGACCGATTACACGATCGGTATTGATGATATTGACATGATGGTCAAAAAAATGAAAGAATTTAGCGACTGGCCGGTATTTAAAATAAAGCTTGGTACGCCGCATGATATGGAGATAATGAAAAAACTCCGTCAACATACCGATGCAATTCTCCGTATCGATGCCAATTGCGCCTGGTCGGCGGAGCAGACAATTGAATATTCCCGGGTACTGAAGGATCTCGGGTGTTGAATTCATCGAACAGCCGATGGAAGCGGATGCGCCGAAAAAGGAGATGAAAGAAGTTTTTGAAAGATCCGCTCTTCCGGTCATTGCAGATGAAAGCTGTATATCGGAAGAAGATGTAGACCGCTGTCACGGATATTTTCACGGCATTAATATCAAGGTCGTAAAGTGCGGCGGACTCACGCCGGCGCTGCGGATGATAGCGCGTGGCCGCGAACTGGGAATGAAAGTGATGGTCGGATGTATGACGGAATCCACCGTGGGCATTTCCGGTATTGCGCAGTTACTGCCTTTACTGGATTATGTTGATATGGACGGCCCCCTTCTGCTGGCAAAAGACATCGCCGAAGGTGTGCATATCGAGCGCGGTGTGGTCTATTACCCCGACGTACCGGGAAATGGTGTTGTACTGACCGGTTTCCGGGAAAAATAAAGGACAATATAAGAATGAGAGATAGTTCCATATCGGGGACCCTGCTTCAATGGAAAGTCTGGCTGGCAAAAAAGAACCCGGTACGCGCATTATCCGTTGCAGTGCTCATTATGATCTGTGCATATTTTGTTTTTTTCACCACTGAAGATCTTCTGCTGACAAGCATTGCCACCGCCATACTTGTCATCATGGTCATCCCCTATTACCTGCCGATAACCTTTATCCTTACCGATGACAAGATCATAAAAAGAATGCCCTTTTCGAAAAAAACCGCGGTGGGACGAATTCCACCGTTTTGCTTCCGATAAGAATACGATCACGTTATATACCATGGAAAAGCCTTCGCGGCTTGATAATTACCGGTCTTTTTTACTGATATGCAATAAAAATAAAGAAAACGTGCTGCAGATCGTCAAAAAGAAGACCGCGGATCCCGGAAAGATCTCAGAACCATGAGTTCCCGGAACGGCAGCCGGTATTTTATTTCATGTGCCGAAAGTTTAAATTGGACTTTTTGGCTTTTTATATTATATTTTTTCCGTTGCTCAATTAAGCTTTCACGATATCGTAGAATATATTTCAGACACAGTTTATATTTTACGTTCTACACAAAGGGGTAAAAGAGGTTTGGCAGATAAGGTATACGAAGATAAAATGATCGACAGCATTGCGCGCAAGATCGTCGCACGGCGCTTGTCGGTGCCTGCTGTACTTTTCATGGAGGTCATGAAACCCCTCAATTTCTTCGGTGCACAAGCCCTGAACTTTTTTGGTCCCATCATCGAATCCTTTTTAAAAAAAGACAACCGTTATTACGATTTTACCGAAATGCTTGAAAAACGCGAGAATGTTGAGCGTATTTTACAGCGTATCGAAGAACTTGAAAACGAAACACCCGAAAAGCCCCGTAAAGAGAAAAAGGATAAAAAGTCCTTGAATTCCAGGAACAATGACAATAACCATCATACATGCTAAGCGGAGGATCATATGATCGTGAAAAGAACTGTATTGATGTTTTTCCTTCTGACCGCTCTGTTCGGTTTTGCATTTGCCCAGCCGGGCATTATCGCAGAAGTTGAACCCACGGAAGTGGAAGGGAATGTAGTGAACATTACCATCATTCCCAGCAGAAGGATCAGAGCATTTACATTATTCACAAAAGTATTGACTCCGGTGAGTGGATCCTTGTAAGGGAAACCCGTGATCTTTCCTTCAGTACGAATATTGAAAGCGATATTCCCACCACATTCAGGGTCACTGCACTGGACGAAAACCGTTCCATTGTCGGAGTCGCAGAATCCGGAACGGTCATTACAAGAGCAAAATGGTTCAATATCAACCGGACCAACCGTTTTATCGGACTGCTTTTGATCTGCGGTATTATTCTGTATTATATTGCCCGGGCCAGAAAGAACAAAAAGATCTACCTGCGTCCCGTCGCGGGTCTGCAGGCCTTTGAGGAAGCTGTCGGACGCGCCACCGAAATGGGGCGTTCCGTGCTTTATGTCCCCGGAATTATGGACCTTGATCAGGTTGAGACCATCTCCGGACTAATTATTCTGGGCCATGTAGCCAGAATGACCGCGCGGTACGAGACCGATCTGAACGTTCCGGTTTCCCGCTCCCTTGTGATGGAATCCGGACGCGAAACCGTGCGCGCCTCTTACATCAGCGAAGGCCGCCCGGACCTGTTTTCTGAAGATATGGTCCATTATTACACGGATGATCAGTTTGCATTTGCCGCCGCCGTTGACGGTGTGATGCTGCGCGAAAAACCTTCTGCCGTCTTTCTGCAGGGAAAATTCTATGCGGAATCGCTGATCATGGCGGAAACCGGGAACTCCATCGGAGCGATACAGATCGCCGGTACCGGTTTCCCTTCCCAGATCCCTTTCTTTGTTACCGCCTGTGATTATACACTGATCGGTGAAGAATTTTTTGCCGCCAGTGCCTATCTGGGAAAAGACCCCCGGCTTATCGGTTCGATAAAGGGTCAGGATATCGTAAAAGCTGTTCTGATGACCTTTCTGGCGATCGGTGTTATACTGGAAACCTTTAACCTTCATTTCTTTAAGGCTTTGTTCTTAGGATCATAAAAAAGAGGTAAGCACATATGTTTTGGAAACGAACAATTCCTTCGATCATAGTCGGTACCGTCGGTATCCTCATGCTCGTGTCATGGTTTATCCCACATGCACCTTTTGATAGACTTGAGGTACATGCAACCCAGTGGTATGATATTATTGCCAGTTTTGCCATGATACTCGGAGCACTGAACCTGCTGAAACTACAGGGCAGAAAAGTAGTCAAACGGCAAAAGGGCTGGTTTTTCAGTCTGGCGGCTGTACTGGCATTCTTTATGACTTTATCTTTCGGATTCTTTATTAAGGGCGGCTACTATCCGAATATGATCTCTATCGGAGATGATAAGGAAGCCGTTTATGCAAAGATAACCGAGATCACCGTCTTCCGTACGAAGAAGCTCAACTGCTATACGGTTCACCGACCGAATACGGCGAGAGTATCATTCTCAATAAAGCGGTAGTGTCAAAACGCTACGCTCAGAAGGTAGTCAATGAACTTGAAGACCTTGGAGCCACCGTCACCCTCGGTGAACTGAAATGGGGTTCACACGTTCAGGGACAAAACACCTATTACCGCTGGGTGTTCTATTCCTTCTTCACTCCCCTTTCGGCAACAATGTTCGCCCTGCTGGCCTTTTTTGTCGCCTCCGCCTCCTACCGCGCTTTCAAGATCCGTAATGTCGAGGCGACCGTGCTCTTGCTTGCGGGTATTCTGATCATGCTGGGACGGGTTCCCCTCGGTGCTTATTTGACCGCCTGGACACAGAATATTTCCTGGCTTTCCTGGCTGCACCTTCCCGTTATACAGGAATGGATATATCAGTACCCCAATGCGGCCGGCGCGCGTGCGATCATGATCGGTATCGGACTCGGTATCGTGGGTACGTCACTGCGCGTGATCCTCGGCATTGAAAAATCATTTATGGGAGGAGACTAAAATGACGAAATTCACAAATTTTCTTGGAAAATTAGACAGTCTCGACCGCAGGATCATTTTTCTCATCATTGCAGTGGTGGTCCTCATCCCATTGCTTGTACCGCTGGAACTTCCGGTAGAGACGACCCAACTTACGGAAGATGCGTTTAATGCCCTGGATGACCTGCCGCAAGATGCCAAGGTATTGCTGTCTTTCGAATACGGACCTTCCACAAAACCGGAGATCCATCCGATGGCGATCAGTGTTCTGCGCCATCTGTTCTCCAAGGGCAATCAGGTGATCGTCATGTGCCTGTGGCCGGACGGTCTTTTCATGGCGAATGAGGCCCTTGAATTGGTGGCCCGCGATGAATTCGGTCTGACATACGGTGAGGATTACGTTAACTTGGGATACCGTCCCGGAAATGAGGCCGTGATAAAAGGTATCACGAAGAGTTTTGAAGCAAACTTTTCCGTGGATTCAAAAGGCGTTCCGATAACAACAATTCCCATCATGCATGATATACAAACCGCAAAAGATGTGGATTTTATTTTCAGTCTGTCCGCAGGATATCCGGGAGCCATCGAATGGGTCCTTTATGCGGGCGACCCGCTGCAGGTACCCGTATCCAGCGGAAATACTTCCATCCAGGTAAACCAGCTCCTGCCATATGTGAAATCGGGACAAATGCGGGGCATCGTTGCCGGAATGCCCGGTGCCGCCGAATATGAAACGCTGGTTATCGAGAAGATAATGCACAGAAAAGGACTTCTGACCGAGAAGGCGCTAACGCTTCTACCGAATTTTCAGGAAAGAAGAAATGCCACGAAGTTTATGGATGCACAGTCCATTGCACATCTTGTCATTGTTCTTTTTATCATTATCGGCAATATCTCGTATTACGTTAAACGCAAAAACCAACGAAAATATTAAGGAGGTAATCAGATGTATATAGGAATTTTAGGCGCATGGATTGCCGTCTTTCTCACACTTTCGATCCTGAGTTATCTCTATGAGGATAACGTGTTCTATAAACTCGCCGAACACATTTTCGTTGGTGTATCCGCCGCCCACTGGGCAACCATTGCATTCTGGAACCAGGTACAGCCGAATTTATTCGGAAGACTCTGGCCGAGAGCCGAGGTTGCGTCGCTGGAGGGCTTTAATAAGTTTTGGTACAGTATTTATCACGGACTTCATGTGCTCTTCAGCAAAATATTTCCCGAAGACACGGTCAATGGCGTACTCTATCGCGGCATAGGCGATCAGCCTCAAAACATGACCTATATCTTCGCTTTTATCCTGGGTCTGTTCATGCTTTTCCGTCTGATCCCCAAGATCGGCTGGCTCAGCCGCTGGTCCCTCGCCTATGTGATCGGTATGGCCGCCGGTCTGCGCCTCTACGGATATATGAGCTCGGATGTGATCGGACAGATACATGCCACCATGCTTCCGCTCTGGACCGGAAATCTCGGCGATAGTATCAATAACATTATCCTTATCGTCGGTGTGCTCACCGGTCTGTTCTATTTCTTCTTTTCCGTTGAGCATAAAGGTGCACTTAAGGTGGTTTCCCGCGTGGGGATCTACTTTCTGATGATCTACTTTGGAGCTTCGTTCGGCTTTGCCGTTATGGGCCGTATTTCTCTGCTTATCGGAAGGTTTAACGACCTGATCGAATACTCCGGTCAGCAATACGGCTTCGCGACCCCCATTCTCCTCGTCATTATGATCGTGGTACTGATATTTACCACGAGGAAAAATAAGAAAGAGGCCGAAGAAGCATAAGCTCTGAACGCTTAACATCTATCAACAGCGCCCCACATTGCCGGGGCGTTTTTGTTTAACCACCGTTAAGTGACGAAGGGACGTCGAGACGTCGAGTTGTCGAGAGATCAAATCGTCGAGTTGTCTAGTCGTCTAGTTGTTGAGCTAAGAGTAGTAAGAAGTAAGTAGTAAGAAGAAAAAAAAGACGGAAAGACCCTCTTCCCCGTCGTCATCCTGGACCCTCCCTGTAGTCATCCTGAACTTGATTCAGGATCCCTTATATTCAATTTTATAGACTTCACTGCGAAAAATTTCCATAGCCACGCAAAGAATAACTATTTCTGCAATAACCCGAGCTTGTTGAGGGGTTGAATAATTGAAATACGACAGGGACAAATTCAAGAATCCATAAAAGATCAGCGGAATGGATATGGAGATCCCGGATCAAGTCCGGGATGACAATGTGGAGCGTCCGGAATTACAATAAGGGAACGTCCGGAATTACAACAAACCTGTCATTTCGACCAAAGTGGAGAAAATCTCAGGGATATGATCCGGGCAGCAGGGAATAAATGAGATTCCTTCCCGACAAATGTCGGGACTCGGCATTACAATAAAGGGATGCTCAAGATAACCATGTTCTTTACTCACTAAAGGATCTGCTTTTGTATTGTCAGATCTTCCGACTCCGCTGCGCTTTGCAAAAAGGTCGAGTTGTCGAGTCGTCTAGTTGTCGAGCCAGGTGCACCTCCTTGCAGTCATCCTGAACTCGTTTCGGGCCACAGGCCCCCTGGGGGATCCCAACTGTCGAACGAATGACCACAATAGCTCTTATTATCCTGGATATTGTCATCCTGAGCTTGTCGAAGGATCTATAACACCCGGCGATAACACAGATCTTTCGACTCCGCTGCGCTTTGCAAAAAGGTCGAGTTGTCGAGTCGTCTAGTTGTCGAGCCAGGTGCACCTCCTTGCAGTCATCCTGAACTCGTTTCAGGATCCCATTTATTATACGAATGACCATAATAGATCTTTCGACTTCGTCCCTTTGGGACTACGCTCAAGATGACAATAAAGGGGCGTCCGGGATTACGATAAAGAGGCAATGTTCCAAAAGACACAATCTAAGCACGGATGAGACAGATCATATCCATTGTTCCTGATCTAATTATAGTAATCCGTGTAATTCGTGGTTTAGACTTTGTTCTTCTGCCATTATTTATTTATTATTATCAAAACACGGAACTAACCCCGGAGGATATTCACATGAAAAAAAAGACGATCCAAGTCAGAACCCGATCCCGTACGGATCTTGTTGATATTACATCGCAGGTGCAAGATGCGGTAAGCAACTGTGACTCTTCTTCCGGCATTGTAGTGGTCTTTGTTCCGCACACAACAGCAGGGATCACGATCAATGAAAATGCGGATCCCGACGTGCCGCGGGACCTTGCCTGGAAGATCAACGATCTTATTCCGGAAAATGAAGCCGAATACGCCCACGCCGAAGGGAACAGCGACAGCCATCTGAAGTCCTCGCTCTTCTCTCCTTCCCTCACACTGATCTTTGAGGACGGACGTTGTGTTCTCGGCACCTGGCAGGCGGTGTACTTTGCCGAATTCGACGGTCCGCGTACCCACAAGGTGCATATCAAGATCATTCCGGATACCGGCGGTGATTAACCGGGACTCCCAGTGAGGAGCGAAACAACAAACTCGCATTTTAATTCTTATTGTTGACCAATATCCGTTCCCGGGAGAAAAAACCGGAGTATTTTTCTGGTTTGCTCATTTTTTGCTTTACGAAGGTACGGAAATCTTGGTCTATTGGTAATTTTAGGGGGGGTGTTTTATAAAAGATCTTCACGTGCCGCATCGCGACGACGGCCTCCTTCGTCCGTCAGCTCCAAAGGAGTCCCGTCAGGACTGTCGGACTACGGGGGACAAGCCTTATGATGCGGACTGTTCTCCAAAGCTTCAGCGAAGGAGAAACGTTCTTTTGTATCTCCCAGTAAGAACTTGAGCCAAGTTCTTGGTATCTTCCATTCCGCATCGCGATGACGCGTGAAGAAAATCCGATACGTGAGCGTAAAAAAATGGAGCGGTTGAGCGGAGCGAGACCTTTCTGCATTTTAGCGAACGCAGAGGGTTTTGTAGTCCGCCAGTTGGCGGAAGAGAAGCGGAGGTCTTTCTTTTGCCTTCTTTTCTTTGGACCAGCAAAGAAAGAAGGAAAAAAGGATTTATTTCGTTCCACTGCTATCCTAAATAATTATTACAATAGCTAAAAGACATGTATTTAAGGGCGCATCCGGTGCGACGCGTAGAGAAAATCCGACGAAAGAGGGTTAAAAAGTTTCCGGGATGAGCGATAGCGAAGACGCTCGGGAACTTTAGCGAATGAGGAGGATTTTTAGCCAAAGCACCGAAGCGCTTGATTTTCTTTTGTTTCTTTTCTTTGATCAAGCAAGAGAAGAATTGTCAGTTAAGGATCTTTGATACGCTAAATCTGCCAGTCCTTTCAGTCACCGGGAAAACTATTGGGTGTAAGCAGTACATTATTTGCCCTTTGCTCAAATCTTCAGTAAAAAACTCGTTTTCTTTTGCTTCTTCCCGTGGGGTATCTGCGGGATTTTCTTTGGACAAGCAAAGAAAGAAGAGCTCTTCTTCGTGCAAAAGAACCACATTCCGGGCATCTTTTTATTTGATTATTTGAAAAACAAGAGATCATACGGTCATATCTTTCGCGACTTATTCTCTGATAAGGGCTTTCGACGTTATTTCATTAAGAGCATTTTTTTCGTATCCCGGAAGCTGCCGGCCTGAATACTGTACAGGTAGACTCCGCTGGGTAGTCCGGTCCCATCGAAAACCACCCGGTAATATCCGGCATCCTGCTCCTTATCCACCAGCGTTAAAAGATGTTTCCCGGAAATATCATGTACCGTGATACGTATATCCTCCGTTTGCGGTAATGAATAGCGGATCCGGGTTTGGGGGTTGAACGGATTGGGATAATTGCCGTCGAGACGGAATGCATCCGGATCCCGGCAACATCCAACTCCGTATCGATATAGACGGTCAGCGTATCACTGAATGCCGAAAGTCCGTGCGGATCCCGTGCGGCGACGGTCCAGTTATACTTGCTGTTGTCCATCAGCGATCTGTCGTTAAAATACGGATCCTGCGTAAAATCCGAATATACCCGGGTTGAACCGTCTTTCCAGTAATATATGCGGTATGTGATCATATCACCCGGATCGGGATCTTCGACGGGCGTCCAGGAAAAATACGGAGAACGCGTGACTTGGTAGCTGTTGTTTACGGGTGTCAGCTGCCGTGGTGCCGGAGGTGCTTCGTTAATGGTATTGACGGCAAAATTTCCGCTGCTCTCTGAAAAAGTTCTTGCTCCTGCGGCATCCACCGCGGCTACCTGCCAGCGGTACCGGCCGTTCTCCTTCAGATCCTCTTCCGCATGGAAACAGTTGTCTTCGCCACGGTAAAGGCGACACATACTGTCGATATGCGTACCGGCATATAATTCATAATACAGACTGTCCTGCGGATCTTCATCCGATGAGGGTTCCCAGGAAAAATACGGCCGCAGTGTATCGGATATACTGCCGTATTCCGGTAAGGTAAGATTGAAAATGGAAGGCGGTGTGTTGCGGCTGTTCACGCGGAAACGCCAGAAAGTCGATGCCAGCGTATCCAATGCCGGGGAAACCGCTTTAACATGCCAGTAAATGGTCTTATTCTCCGGCAACGCTTCTTCGATCCTTATCATGTTCGTGTCGCTTTCTAACGCCTGCCATCCCGGAAAGATCAAGGGTCTCTCCAATATAAATGAGGTATTTTTCCATACTTTCTCACCGGTTCCCAGAATAGCAGCGGGGTTTGCGTGTTGACGACTTCCATACTGTCGGGATTTATCAGATCAAAATCACCGCTTAAATTCCGGATGATCATGATATAGTTCTCTTTCAGTACGGATATCTCCGCATTGCCTGCTCTCACGGATAATTTAACAGAATACATTCCCTCATTGCGGTAATGATGCATAACCGTTTTTCCCTGCGCCGTACTTCCGTCCCCGAAATCCCAGATATGATCGTATTCACCTTCCGGCAAACCGGAAACGGCGGTAAAGGTAATATCGTAATCCGGCATACCGGTCCTGTAATCGGCGGTAAGATCAAGTTCCTGCTGGTCCGCAGATTCCCATTTCACCGCATCAAAAGCAATGATCTCACCGGCTGTTCCGGTACTGTCGCCAAGATACACATAGTTCCGGTCATCATTCAGGAAAAGATATTTTCCGAGTGAGACCCATGTATCCGCGGCGGAACTCTGGTCGATCATGAGCATAGTATTTCCTGCCGCATGTTCAATACGGTAAACGGCTGAAGACGCGGTTGCGCTGCCGGGAATATATGTCTTTATCTCATAATAGGCGCTGCTGTAAAGACGCGAGTGTCCAGTGTGACATGACAGATATCGATTACTCCACTTTCCGTATATGTCCACCGGTGATGTCCCCCGTATCCGCTGTTCGTGCTCCGGTAGTATCGCATGGGGACGGTATTACCGTACAGATGCATGTAAAATCCCTCATTTAACTCCCTGTCGTCAACAAGCGAATCCGCAGCGGAGACGGATTGATAGCTTGTCGCTATGCACCAGGGCATGCTGGTATAGGAACTGTAGGCGTCATTCAGACTAACATGTCCGTGATTATAACCCGGCCAGTCGTAATACACTGCTTTCCCGTCATAACTTGGCCAGCCGGATGTACTTCTTATTTCCATAAGGATCATTCGCGATCACTGTCCGCTGCCCGTTCGCAACCCTTCCAACTGCCGCTATAGGATGCCCACCTCCGGAAAGATAATTACAGATCGAGAACGGTACTCCCTTGTCGATCTCTTCAGCGACATTGCTCCAGGAGGTATTCCAGGTCTGAGCGGCATTCATTCCGTGTTTTTCATAAAAGCCTGCCATCCGGGAGTTTGGACTCCCCCGTCCGCATATACCCATTCCGCCATAGCAGGTATAGCATGTGGTCTCGGCGGTGTTGCAATCCCGGTAACTCTGATCAAAGTAATATCCGTTATAATAATAACGTTCATGTACATACGCGCCATAGTCAGTTTCAGGTTACCGAACCCGGAACGGAAGGGCCAGTGCGGAATAATGTTGTAATATGCCATGACCATTGCCGCCATTGTCGGTCGCAGCTGTGCTGTAGCCCCGGGAACCGAGTATGGTGCACCTGATGAATATAGGGAATATCAAGATAGCTGTCAGCTGCAGGCATACTCTGGTCGTAATAGACGGAATCCGCAGGCAGAACCGGCGGAAGATCTTCATTCCCGAATCTTTCTGCAGACTGTTGCCGTATGTATGTTCCGGAAGATCACGGTCCTTCATATAAAAAGTGATCCGCCGGGAAGAAGACGGGGATCCGTTTCCCTATCACCGGCACTTTCCGTACTGGGAAACGGATAGTGCCGTCAATATCCCTCAAAAGAATATCGGTATTGACAGTTCCTCCGCGATCGTCAAGCTCAATACGGGTATAGGCAAATTCACCCGGTACTTCGGACCAGCGGAGCCCCGCACCTTTTCCTACAGTGATATTTTTCTTTTTTTTCCTGTCGTAGATCTTCAGGTACCCGTTCAATGTACTATAAGAAAATAAAGCGATTATCCAGTGACCAGGAGGGCATGACATTACCGTAGTCCCGGTCCGTAATACATAGTTTTTCTTCATTACTCAGGTCCATTATCCATAACTGATCGTCACGGTCATTAAATACCACGTGTTTGCCGTCCGGAGATACGGGAGCGATATTCGCATATGTGCCCAGATCATACTCTCTGCGTTCTCCTTCACGTTCTACGTACAGGCTTTGCCCGATGGTAAATGCATATTCTCCGTTTTTCGAAAAGGAAACCTGACCTGCACGGGGAACCGCTTCATGCAGCAGGGTGACTCGGCCGCTTCGCAGATCGAGTGTCGCAGTGATTCGGATCCTCCGGGAAACTCACGCCATTTAAAACCCAGCAAATGGTGTTCCGCGGACAAGGAATAATAATATCCGACGCCGGGGACTGCAGAAGCGCTTATAAGTCTCCATTGTAAAAATACATTTTGGACCGCATTTTATCAGTATAAATATAGCCGTTTTGGTAAGGCATGATATCTTTTGCCGCAAAACCAATGCTGATCAACAGTAACAGAACCGGCAGAAATTTCTTTTTCATTTTTCTCCGTATCGCTAAAAATATAAACCATGAAAGATAAGTCGGAAAAAATTAAATACAAAGGAATTGTCGAATACTAGTTATCGAGAGCGTAGAGTATCGAGTTGTTCAGTACTCAAGCGTCAAGTTATCGAGTATCGAGTTGTTGGTAAAATCAGAACATAAGTAACGGTTTTGCGTCAATACAAGACAAGATTTTCAACAGTTCAAAAAAACCTTTTCTTACAAAAGTCGTTCTTCTGTTTCTACGGTATTTTTCCGGGAAGGGAGTACCGTCTTTTTACACGGTCTGCGGTCTATTAAAGCCTTGAATTCTGAATTTATTATCAATACATTAGTCAATATTTTTGAGGGTATTATGAAGCGAATTATATTTTTTCTTTTTCTCGGCGGCATACTGTGGTCGCAGACCTTTGTACCGAACATCAGTATTGAAGGACAGAACCTTGATCCGCAGGAAAAACGTATCATTAATGAGTTATCGTATACGATCGAACGTTATATCGAGTCCAACACCTTCAGCAACGAGCTGTATGATCTTAAGGTCCCGTACCGGATCACCATCTACGTCACGCAAATAAACCAGAGACGGATCGAAACTAAGCATCAGTGCGAACGGTTTTTTCTCAAATGAATACGACCAGCGCTACATCGACAATGCCTGGGAATTCGAATTTACCGAGGGTGAGGCATTATCCACGAAATGGTCTATCATCCGCTGCGTGATATGATCGATTATTACGGCTACATTATCATGGCAACGGAAATGGACGGTATCAGATGATCTTGGAGGCAATTCATTATTCGATCATGCTTATGAGATCTATTCACGCGGAAGCGGCTCACGCTGGTCCAAAGGATGGAACTCCAGAAAAGAAGATCTGGATAAGCTGACAGGTGATTTCCGTTTGCGCAAAGCACGGCATTATTATAATCAGGCCTTATGGGCCATTGACGACGGTGAGGGAACAAAAGGCTGGTATTTTCTTGAAAATGCACTGAAACTTTTGCTTGAGTCCGCCGGCTGGACCCCCAGAATAAATTCCTCAGCTTTTTTATCGAAGAACATTATCAGGAAAGCGAATATTTTGTTAAAGTGTACCAGGATACGGGATTGCTTCCTCTGTTCCGGGAACTGGCACCGGAGCATGAAGATTTTTTTGATGAAGTCGCTATGACATATGATGAATAGTGTCTTTAATAGCGGAAAAGGATAGTTTTCCTTCCCGTAAGAGATGCAGCTTGTCATTTCTATCCACTTTTATGACCGTACTTCCCGATGGATCACGTTCTTTATCCAGATCAGGGTCGCGAATAAGCAAGGGTATTTTTTCTCCGAAATATTCTTTAATATTTACGATACGGTTCATTGCTTCCTTTCCGCTGATATTCACACTTGTGCTGATAAGCGGATGGGGAAAATCAGCCATGATCTTTTTACAGAACGGATGATCGGGGATACGAAAACCAAGATAACGGTCTTCGCCGAAGAGCCGCTCCGGGAGATCCCTGTCTCCCCACCGGAAGCACCAGTGTCAGCGCACCGGGTAGAAAGTGGCGTATCAAAGCAGCGGTCAGATCCGATACACGCGCATATTCCGATATCATCCCCCGGTCCTTTACAATAATGCTGACCGGCATATCGGGGGACGTTCTTTGATCTCATAGATCTTGCGGATATATTCCGCGGATCGCGCATCTCCGCCGAATCCGTAAAGCGTATCCGTGGGGTAAACAAAAATATCACCGGCATCAAGGGCATCAAGGACCTTTCCCGGAGCGAGTGGGTTTTCATGATCAATGATCATGATGTTCTTTCCTCATGATATAATTGTCCGCAGGCTGCATGTATCCCGCGTCCTCCGCTGTTGCGCAAGGTAACGGCAAAATTCACGTCGTCAAGCAAAGAAATGAATTCACGTACTTCCGTGTCTGTGGGACGCCGGAAACTGCTGCCGGTTTCGTTGAACGGAATAATATTTAATTTACAGGGAATGGGGTAAGTTTTTTTCTCAGTTCAGCTGCATCTGCGGGACTGTCGTTAACACCGCGGATCAGGACATATTCAAAAGTAATGTGCCGGTTACTGATATCGGTGTAGTATTTTGCCGCTTGCAGAAGTTCCTCAACGGGATAGCGGCGGTTTATAGGCATGAGTGCATCACGTTTGGCATTATCTGCGGCATTGAGTGAAACCGCCAGTCTGAACTGATACGGCAGACGGGCAAAATCACGAATGCGGGGCACAATACCGGCCGTGGAAAGCGTAATGCGGCGCGCGACAATATTCGGACCCTTTTCGTGATTCAAAACCACAGCCGCTTTTATTGCCTGTTCATAGTTGTCAAAAGGCTCTCCCATGCCCATAAAAACGACATTGGTAATAGTGTCACGGCTCATGCGGCTCACCTGAATGAACTGTTCCAGCATCTCACCCGAAGAAAGGTTGCGAATAAGTCCCATCCCGGAAGTACGGCAAAAACTGCAGCCCATGGCGCAACCGATCTGTGAACTGATACAAAGGGTGGAACGCTGAGGACTGCGGATAAGAACGGTTTCCAACGCCTCACCGTCAAGACAGCGGAAAAGAAATTTTTCGCTGCCGTCATCCGCGCTAAGTTCATGGCTTTCGTTTTTCAGAAGGTTGATCGCACCGCTGCGGTCAACAAGATCGCGGACCTCTTTTTTAATATTAAGCATTTCAGAAGCGGCGCTGACTTTTTTGTCAAACAACCATTCAAATATCTGTTTGCCGACAAAAGCTTTCAGTCCCTGCGCCGATGCCCAATTCTGCATCTCTTCATAGCTGAGGTTTTTGAGAGTATTTTTCATGCCCAAATGTTGAAAATTTATTGCCAACAATCAAGTTAAATCACATAAAACACTTGTCTGCTTTCTGAATTATTTTCAAGCGCTGTTATAAATAAAAAATCAACGACAGTTAAAACGGGACGGCGCTTACCCGAATATCCGCCGTACACGACCACTTCTGTATCCTTTTTCTGTTTCACGACCTGCATGAATTCTCACATACAAAGCGGAAAATAATTTTCCGGGTCCTTCACTGATCCAGGTTTTTGCAAAACAATAATTAATAGCGCAGCCGGATAAACAATATTTAAAATAAATTACAGACATTTATTTATAATTCTTTATTTCACAACCTTTTTCTTGCTTTTTGAACATGAAACCGATATTTTTAAAAGTCAAGCTTAACAGGAGTTATTATGAATACTTCAGATCTTCTTCAGTATATATCTGAAAAATCCGAGATTTCCAAAACAGAAAGTAAAGAGCTTTATGAAACACTGACCGCTATTATGCAGGGGCATTTTGATAATGGATCCGGTGTTTTTATACCGAAATTCGGCAGTTTCCAGGTAAATGAAAAAACCGAACGCAGGTCCTTCAATCCCGCAAGCAAAGAGCATGTCATGCTGCCAAAAAAGCTGACACTGAATTTTACGCCTGTCAGTCAATTAAAAGAAGATCTTAAATAAGGATAAGAAAATGGCATCAAAGATCACATTCCAGGAACTTCTTGATGAATTTTCCGCTGCGACGGGCCATACAAAAGCTTTTTCAAAAAAATTCATCAAAGATGTTTTCGCGAGTGTTCAGGAAGGACTCCGGAAGGACGAAAATGTCAACATCAAGGGACTGGGCATTTTTAAACTTCAGGAAGTGGGGGAAAGAGAGATCATGAATCCCCAGACCGGGAAGACCAACCGTATCCCCGCGCACAATAAAATAGTTTTTAAGCCTGAGAAAGCGCTTCGTGAAAGAGTAAACAGCAAGTACGCTGATCTGAAGTCCACACCGCTCAAAAAAGAAGAAAAGTCCGCAACGACCGAAAAATCTTCCGCTAAAAAAGAACTCAGTGAAGAAAAAGCGGCGCCCCCGAAAAAACCGGTTGTTTTCGGAGATACGGGAAAAAAGCCTGCCGAAGGAAAAACCTCCGTCCCACCTTTGCCGCCCTCTCCGCCTCCCGGCGAGAAGAAAAAATGCCGACGTTTATTATTGAAGAAAAGAAAAAGAAATCCGCCTGGCGCTGGATCCTTCCCCTGCTCCTAATCATTCTCATCTTTATTGTGATCTATGTGATCCCCACAAAATTCGATTCCTTTGAAAAGTTCAGCTTCTGGAAGAGCGGCAATGATATCGAAAAAACAAATGAAGTGGCAGTTGTGGAAACTACCGAAAGTGCCGTTTATCCCGACGATATCTTTAAAGAAGCTCCGAAACCCCGCAGTGTTGAAAAAGAGCCAACAACGGAGCGGGAAGATCAGAGCATCACCGAAGAAAGCCACAGAAAAAAGGCAGTAACGGACCTGAAGCCTTTACAGGATGATGAGGAAACCTTTATACATATCGTCAAGCGCGGAAATACATTGTGGGGACTTTCTGCCAGCTTTTATAACAGAGCCTCATTATGGCCGAATATCTACCGGAAAAATATCGAGACCATGCAGACCCCAGACCTTCTTATTATCGGAAATGAATTGATCATCCCCGAATTGCAGGGCACGGCCTGTTCTCTGACCAAAATTGACTCTGCGCGTATTTCCCAGGGTTATTATCTTGCTTATCGCGCTTACAGAAAATATGATCCCGATAAAGCGGAGGACTACCTTAAGGTGGCTGAAACTTTCAGCACGACGCGGTAATAAGGTTTTCTTTCCCGAATACAGCCCCGTTAATTATTGCGCCGACGACCCGACGGTTTTAAAATATGCTTCTCCTGCAGAGATCCTGATGTAAAATTCAGACCGGCAACGCGCCGGTCCGTCTGAAAAATGTTCTCTTATCTCCCCTCGCCCAATAAAAGGAAAAATCATCTTGTTTATGCAGGAGGAATTTTCTTATATTTGCTCGCTTTTGAAATTCGTTTTCTCTTTCGGGATGTAGCGCAGCCCGGTTAGCGCGCTTCGTTCGGGACGAAGAGGCCGGAGGTTCAAATCCTCTCATCCCGACAAAACCGGCGAAAGCCGGTTTTTGTTTTTTGCACCGTTTTTTTAAAACCCGACATCACTTTTCTGAAAAAACAGGAAGATCATTTTTCACGGCACAATACCGTCTATCACCACGCGGAATTATATAATATGCGGCTTAATGATAAAAATAGGAGGCTAAAAACGTTATAATTAATTGAGTGTTCGTTTTTTAGATTTGATCTCTTGTTTTTCAAATAAATAGATGTACGAAATGTGGTTCTTTTCCCACGAAGAAGAGCTCTTCTTTTCTTTGCTTGTCCAAAGAAAAGTCCCAGGGGATCCCGATGGGATTATCTTGTCTGAAACATAATCATGTATATCCTGTTATCGCGTCTAAAGCATAATCATGTATATCCTGTTATCGCGTCTAAAGCATAATCATGTCTATCCCGTCCCAAGGGGAGAAACAAAAGAACGTTTCTCCTTCACTGAAGCTTTGGAGAACAGGCGCATCATAACGCTTGTCGCGATGTGGCATGTGAAGATCCTTTACAAAAGGGCCTCAGAAATTGCCAATAAGCCTAATATGCTTATTCCCCTGAATAAGTTCTGTAAGCTTTTTCAAAAAAATGATGATCTGCGGAAGTCCGCACAAAATACTACCGCAAAAAGATCAGTTCAGCACCTGTGAAATAATATTCCAGCTAAAACCTTTTCCCTGCAAAAAACGGATGATCTTCTGCTTTCTTTTTTCCGGATCTTCTTCAATTAGGCGCTTATGTTTCTTTTCGAAATGATAACGGCAGTTCTGAATTTGTTCCGTGTTGTCATAATCTGCAAGAAGCTGACTGATAATATCCGCTCCCACACCGCGCTGAAAGAGCTTTTCTTTCACCTTGTAGGGACCAAGATGTTTTACGCGGATAAGTTCATTGGCGAACATTTCCGCAAAACGGCGGTCATTGATATAATCCCTGGCAAGTAAATGTCTGATCACTTTCGCAATAATATCTTTATCATACCCCTTCTGCAGCAGTTTAACTTTCAATTCTCCGCTGCCATGGTCGCGCAGCGAAAGAAGCTCGATCGCCTTTTCGCGGGTAAATACAATATCCGCCGTCTTTTTTATTTCCCGGAGTTCTTTATCATTGAGTGAAATACCGGAACTTAGACGATATTTTATTATCATATCGGCCGTAATACTTATCCGTTCATCGTTATCCAGAAAAAGATTGTAACGGTCCGGATGTTTTTTTTGCTGAGTGATTCGCAGAATTTCCGGCATGTAAATTATCCGTCTTTTTCTACATCCTTCTCCGCAATACCGAGTGCTTCTTTCACTTCCTGTGCAACCGCTTTCAGAACATCGGGATTATCTTCCAGGAAGGCTTTGCTGTTCTCGCGTCCCTGACCGATCTTTTCTTTCTTATAGCTGTACCAGGAACCGGATTTATCGATGATACCGTACGCCGCTGCCATATCCAGAACGTCTCCCGTATAACTGATACCTTTCCCGTACATAATATCGAATTCCGTTTTCTTGAAAGGCGGTGCAACCTTGTTCTTTACCACTTTCGCGGTCGTACGGTTGCCGGTAAAATCATTACCGTCCTTAATGGCCGTCGAGCGTCTGATCTCAATTCTTACGGTTGTATAGAATTTCAGTGCGCGTCCGCCGGTGGTGGTTTCCGGATTACCGAACAACACACCGATCTTCTCGCGGATCTGATTGATGAACACCACCGATACATGGGACTTGCTTACCAATGCGGTCAGTTTCCGCAGGGCCTGACTTCATTAAACGTGCCTGCAGTCCCATATGGCTGTCCCCCATTTCTCCTTCGATCTCCGCCCACGGCACCAGGGCCGCCACGGAATCAATCACAATGATATCCAGAGCATTGCTTCGCACCAGTGTTTCCGTTATCTCCAGCGCCTGCTCCCCGAAGTCGGGCTGTGAGACCAGAAGGCGGTTGGTATCAATACCGAGATTTTTAGCATACGTGAGGTCCAGAGCATGTTCGGCATCGATAAATGCCGCGTTCCCGCCAGCTTTCTGCGCTTCCGCGATGCAATGCAGGGCAAGCGTTGTTTTCCCGGAAGATTCGGGCCCGTATATCTCCGTTATCCTTCCCAGCGGAATACCGCCGATGCCCAAAGCCGCATCCAGACTGAGGGAACCGGTTGAGATCGCAGCTATTTTAACGGGTCTGGAATCGTCTCCCATATACATGACCGATCCTTTTCCGAACTGACGGTCGATCTGTGCTATAGCTACTTCCAGTGCTTTAAAACGATCATCTGTTGTCATATTGGTATCCTTTCAGCAATTATATTTTGCTTGATGTTACGTAATATATTCTGCAATTAAAATAAAAAAAGGATGTCGAACGACATCCCTTTTTCTATGACAAGGGTCACATTTATTTCAGATTAGCCACGACCAGTGAGGCGGATCCCACCAGGCCGGCATCATTGCCCAGTTTGGCCTTCAGAATCTTTACGTCCTTCGCCGGAATGGCGTAGGCATAGCGATGCATGGTCTCGCTTGCAGGTTTAAGGATCAGATCACCGGCATTTGATATACCGCCTCCGATTATGATCGCTTCCGGATTTAAGGCGTTTACCAGCGTTGCCAGTGCAGAACCGAGGATCTCTCCCGTTTCCACAATACTTTCAGGGACAGTTCGTCACCGTCGGCAGCGGCCATGGAGATCGCTTTCGGTGTGACTTCACCGTCTTCTAAATAGTTATCGATGCTGGTGCTAAATCCCTTGTTCTTCGGATTGAGGAAGCGTTCGACAATTCCGTCGCGTCCCACATAGCGTTCCAGGCAACCGTAATTTCCGCAGGGACAGTATTTGCCGTCGCGGGAAATGGACATATGACCGAGTTCTCCCGCCGTAAAAGAAGCTCCGCGGTACAATTCACCGTTCAGGATAATTCCGCCACCGACACCCGTTCCAAGCGTCAGTGCGATAATATGACGGAAATCTTTCCCGGCACCGTAATAGAATTCGCCCAGGGACATGGTATTAACGTCATTATCCAGAAATGCCGGTTTCCCGAGAAGTTCGGAGAGCTGTTTCGTAATATAGACATCGTTAAGATTGGGAACATTCACCACGACCTTTAACTGTCCGGTCTCAGGATTCAGCAAGCCCGGAGAACCGATACCGACACCGAGTATGTCCTCTTTGGGCAATTTCGAATCATCCATGACCTTTTGCGCACACTCGGCAATATGCTTGACGATCTCTTCACCGCTTTTGCGGGGATCGGTCGAAAATGAGTCCTTGATCTTTATCTCACCTTCTCCGTTAATGATACCAATCTTAATCTCCGTACCGCCAAAATCAATACCCACATAATAATTCATAAAATTCCTTCCTGGTTTTTTAACCGTTAAATTCATTACCAACTTTACGTGCCCGGGTGGGATGGTCCAGATCAACCCCGGATCCGATATCCCACTTCTACCAGTATATTCCAGCATGCCAGCAATTGCAGATATGCGTCATAACAGGATAACGAGGGTATCTTTATGGTCGGGAATATCGTATCGCGTGCGGATACGGCGATCACTTTCATTCCCACGCCGTCCTCAAGCACTTCCTTAAATTTTGCTTCTTCTTCTTTATAGGGATCGATCACGATCACAACCTCATTTTCCGTCATCACCTCTTCAATGCCGTGCACAGCATATGTTCCCTCAAGATACGCCGATTTTTTCCGGGTGATCTCATTGGTCTTCAATGTTGCTTCTTCCGCCACACCGACATTGCGGCCGGCAAAATATATCATATTCGCTTTTGTTATAAAAGCTATGATCTCCGGATCAATGTCCATTTCCAGAACTTCGCGCGCTTTGTCGGCAAGATCGTTCATGGACCTTTCGCAACCGGCACCAATGAAAGTTTTCAGAAGATGTTGATAGAACAGTGCCTGTTCAATAACACTTTTCGTTGCCGCCACCGCCTCTTCCTTTCCGCAATAAAGAATATATTCGTCATCGCTCAGCTTTCCCAGCGGCGTATCGGGAAAGGCCGTCAGCGCAAATTTTCCAGCCGCATCCTTGTCCATGAAAAGGGTGATCAGCTCTTTGGTCTTTCCGGAATTCGATGCGCCGAAAAGCGTAAAATCATTCAGCTTCAATTCCGCCGCCTGCCGGCTGCCTTCCGTGTAGGCCGTCAGCGGAAAATTATTTTTCTGAATGACATTAATAGTGTGCTTTGCCGGAAAGATACGGGAAGAACCTTCACCGGTCATAAATAATTTTCCGGTTTCATTTAAAGAATTCACTGCTTTTTCGAGATCCTTGGTCCTGAAATCACGTATCACATCCACGGTTTCCATCATCTCTCTGCAGAGAGCGAATTTTGAATATTTCGGATCATCTAAACGCATTTTTTCCTCAACTTTTTATTTTTTATTTATTTTTCGAAGTTTTTCAAGATCCGCATACTTGGGCGCCGGTCCGATCAGCGGAGCAATATACTCCCTGAATGCGGGAGTCATGTTCATACCGTTCGCCGCTATATATTCACGGGGTATGGGTTTCTGTTTTCCTCCCACTTCCGAGAGGGGCACCGTATCGATGCTGACCTTATATTCGGGGCCTTTTTCACGTTTCAGAACGGTCATTTTTCCCGAAACGCCGGATCCCGCCAGTTCGGCTGCCCCGGCACCCAGGCGGAATGCTTCGGAGATATCGATATCGACCCTGCGGTCGTCCGCACACATGGGTAAAGATTTCCGTGATCTGGAATTCGCCGCGCATATCGGGAAAATGTTTTGAGATGATCTTATGCAGCTCCATGCCGACGGAGACGCCGCCCATGGCTCCGAATTCCTTATTCCCGAAATCATCTTCAACACGAGTGGATGAGACCGGGTTTCCGTCTTTATCCGTAACACCCTCCCCGCATATTATGGATACATAGCCGTATTTTTTATAGCATTCGTCGAAAAAAGCAATGAATTTTTCCTCCTCAAAGGGGATCTCCGGCAGGAGAATGATATGCGGAGGATCGGAATCCTTTTCCTTAAAGGCATAGGGTGACGCCACCAGCCATCCGGCACTGCGTCCGATAGTCTGATAAATAACGAACTGGTCCACTTTCTGCATGTCGCGGGTAAGGCGGCCTCCCTGATACACGGATAAGGCGGTATAGCGCGCCGCCGAGGGGAATCCGGGCGTATGGTCCGTCAGGGGAAGGTCGTTATCGACGGTCTTGGGACAGCCCATGCCGCAAAGTTCATACCCGTTTTCCCTGCAGTACTTTTCTACCTGGTATACGTTCAATTGCGTATCGTCTCCCCCGATTCCGAAAAAATAGCGGATATTGTATTTTCTGAATGCTTCCAGCACGCGGGGCATCGTTTCTTCCGTCAGTTTGATGCGGACGACCCCAGTGCGCTGCCGGGTGTGTTCTGCAGGTCTTCCAGCGGCGCATCCTTCAGATCGATGAAGTCCTCATCAAGCAGACCTTTCATGCCGAAATGGCATCCCCAGATATCTTCAATATTTTCTTCTTTATGGCATTGTGAAATAATTCCGGCCAGACTGGAATTGATCACGGAAGTGGGTCCGCCGGTCTGTGCAACAATTGCCTTTCCTTTCATTACGCATTACTCCTTTTCGGGTACGATTTTACTGTTTTTCCTTTATTAACATCTTTAAAAGGGATCTTACAAAACGATGGTACATATCCCCGACTTCAATAAACTGCCGGTCCATATCTATATGTTTGCGCCGCTTTCCCCAGTCCACCATTCCGCCGATCCAATGCGGGGCAAGATCGAAGGCCAGCGCTGCGGATGTTCCCTTTCCCCGGTTCGCGGTGACAAGAAGGGGGATGCGCTCATCACTGAGCTGAAAGCGAACATTTTTTTCCTCCCCGCTGATGCGGATCTTTTTCCCGAATAAATGTTCACTGCTGTTCTCGCCGGCCGTAAATGCATTATACCCGCCGATAAGCGGCGGATGCTCCCAGTCGAGCTCTTTCAGCAGCGGGTCGATCTCTTTTCCGGGAAGAACGAGCACTCCCTGAGCACAATTGACACGGTCGTCTTTTTCCTGCAGTTTTACCGGCAGAATATCTTCGACCGGACTGTTGTTATATTCGCCGTTCCGTCCGTAAAAGGACTCCCAGCCGCCGATCATCAAAAAACTGCCTCCGTCCAGGACATAATTACGGATGCTGTGCATCTGTTGATCCGTGATCAGCACACGCGGGTAATCGCTGAGGATGATAAGATCATAATCCTGCACGCTTATTTCCGGAAGGAACGGCAGCACAGAGGGAAGGTAATCAAGATCATAGTCCTCTGCGTAAATGATCGCCGCCAGATAAACGGCCGCCTGATCAATGTCATCATCCCCGCAGAATAATATTTTTTTGCCGCTGTTCTGTTCAAAGCGGCGGAACGTCACGGCTTCCACGTAAACTCCCGTATAAAAAAGGACGCAGTTTCCTGCGCCCTTGCGTTAGGATCTTAGAACAGGTCCTTGTACTTCTTTGCAGAATACATATTGAAATCTATCTCACGAAGATATTCGACGGGACCTCCGTCTTTCACGCCCTGAACCAGTGCGGCGATCTGTTCCTGAGATTTGTAAGCCATAATGGCATCCAGTTTCTTCTCGAACACTTCCTGATTGGCTTCAACTTTCAGGTTCGGAGCCGAAGGAAAATCACAATAAACCGGGAACTCATATGCCGCCGGAGGATCAACGGGTTCGCCGAGTTCCGGCCAGATATTACCGCCGGCATGGAACATCGAAATAAGTACTTCCTGATAGACAACCTTATGGTCCGGGTGCAGATCCTCACCGGTGGGTAAGAATATCCGTGTCGGTTTTACCTTGCGGACATAATAGGTAAAACTGTTCTGAAACCCCGTATATCCGCCGATCTCCGGATCTCCGGGTTCCGCTTTCCGCCGGCCGATATAGGTTGCGGTATCACAATCGGGCATATCGGCAAAGAAAATATTCTTTTCTTTCAGACCGATTATTTTAAAGGAATCGACGGTCTCTTCATGACGTATTTGTCCTATGGTATCTTCCTGTTCCTTATAACAGTATCCCATGCGACCGTCAGTCGCTACCAGGCATATACATCAACACCGGCATCAAGCGCAGCGCGCATGGTAAGTCCGGCACCCAGGACAATGTCATCATCGTGCGGACCGATAAACAGCCAACGCTCATTTTCCTGCCAGTCGGGAAACAATTTCTTCAGTTCATCAACACTTTTTACGTCTTGCTCTTCGCGGCGTAAAAACTTCATGTTCACTCCTTTTTGTTTAACATATCAGGTCGAAATTCATTAGTTGTGTAAAATTTTCACATCATTTTAATTTGCACATAAATTTGTCACAATTCAATGTTTTTTTACTTTTTCCTGCGTTTTTTATGGACTTTTGTCAGAATTTTCGGCTGCTGACCGCCGCTTATTATTTTTGCCGCAAATATAGCGGCACCCCGTTCGGCGGACTATTGATATTCATGCCTTCGTTCACCCCGTGACTTTATTCTATCGGATGTTATCCATGATCCGTTATATTACAGATCATTCATTTGTCATATATTGGCGATACTGAAATACATGCAGTATGCCGATGTTCATTTCGTCCTTTCATCTCAACATCTTCAGCACTGCAGGGTATCTGTGTAATTTTCCGGCATTCGCCGGGACCGGCGTGTGATCCGTGATTAAATGATTTGCGTAATCCGTGGTTATTATTGCAATTTCATCTTTTTACCTATAAATTCTCGGGTTATAAAATATACGTCCGAACAGAAAAGGAAAGGTTAACTATGAGCAAAGGCGTTACACCCCAATCAAAAGACTATGCAAAATGGTACACGGATATTGTGCAAAAAGCCGAACTGGCGGATTATTCACCGGTAAAAGGATGCATGGTCATCAGGCCCTACGGATATGCCCTTTGGGAAAATATCCGCTCACACCTTGACCGCATGTTCAAAGATACCGGACACGTAAATGCGTATTTTCCGATGCTTATCCCCGAGGGATTCTTAAAAAAAGAAGCGGACCATGTTGAGGGATTTGCCCCGAGCTGGCGGTGGTCACTCACGGCGGCGGAAAAAACTGGAAGAACCGCTTGTCATCCGCCCGACTTCAGAGACCATTATCTGGTCTATGTACAAAAAATGGATCAATTCCTACCGTGATCTTCCCTGCTCATCAATCAGTGGGCAAATGTCGTACGCTGGGAAATGCGCACGCGCCTGTTTCTGCGGACGACCGAGTTTCTCTGGCAGGAAGGTCACACCGCACATGCAAGTGCCGAAGAAGCCCTCGAAGAAGCGTACAAAATGATCGGCGTTTACCGGGACTTTGCAGAAAACTATATGGCAATGCCGGTCCTTGTCGGAAAAAAAACGGAGAATGAAAAATTCGCCGGTGCCGTTGAAACATATACCATAGAAGCCATGATGGGTGATAAACGCGCCCTGCAGTCCGGGACCAGCCATTATCTCGGTCAGAATTTCGCAAAGGCATTTGATGTCACTTTCCAGAATGAGAACAATGAAAAGGAGTATGTCTTTGCATCCAGCTGGGGTGTAAGCACACGGCTGGTCGGTGCTCTGATCATGACCCACGGCGATGATAAGGGACTTATACTTCCTCCCGAGATCGCCCCGTATCAGCTTGTTATCGTTCCCATTTACCGCGACGATGAGAGCAAAGAAAATGTCATGAAATATATAGATTCCATAACGGAAAAACTCCGGGCTGCGGATGTGCGCTACCATCTCGATGCCCGGGAGACATTGTCGCCCGGATTCAAGTTCAACGACTGGGAAATGAAGGGCGTTCCTCTGCGGCTGGAGATCGGTCCCCGGGATGTCAAAAACGGAAAGATCGTTGTTGCCCGCCGCGATACGGGCGATAAGAGTACAGAATCAAAAGATGCTTTCTGTTCTTCAGTATCCTCGCTGCTTAAAGAGATCCAGAAGGATATGTTTGAAAGCAAAAAAGCCTTTCGCGAAGAGAACACCAGAGATATAGCCAGTTATGAAGCATTGCGGTCCCATATCGATGCCGGCGGATTCGCCCGTGCCTACTGGGACGGCAGCAGTGAGGACGAAAAGACCATACAGGAAGAATGCAAAGCAACGATCCGCTGTATTCCTTTTGAACAGCCCGGTAAAGAAGGTGTTTGTTTCTATACCGGAAGAAAAACAAAACAGCAGGTCATTTTAGCGAAGGCATATTAGAAGAGGGATAAGATGTCGAGACGTTGAGGTGTCGAGATGTCGAGGTGTCGAGATGTCGAGGTGTTGAGGTGTTGAGGCGTTTGGTATCGATGAACGGCTGATTTGATCGGTGAGGGTTCCATGTTGAAGAATACTCTGGCATTTGTCCTGAAGATCAATCCGAAGGGTGAGACTTCCTCGGTAGTGCACGCCTTTTCGCGTGACTTCGGAAAGCTTATCCTGATCGCAAAGGGTGCAAGGACTTCCAGGAGTCCCTTCAAAGGACTTTTTGAGCCTTTTTCTCTGCTGAATATTCACTTCAACGAAAAACCGGCCGCGCTTATCAGTTCCTTGCTAATGCGGAGTACATTCATCCTTTCCGGGATCTAAAAAAACAGCCGGAAGCGGTGCTGTATGGTTCGGTGATACTGGAAGTCATCTACAAGACACAGGAAAACACCAAAGATCAGAAGATCTTTGATCTGCTTACCGCGGTTTTCACTTCCATTGAAAGAGGCCGGCCGGCATTTTATGCACACTGGTATTTTATTTTACAGTATCTGAGGACCGAAGGACTCCCGCTGGATATCGACAGCTGTTACCGCTGTTCGGCGACACTTCCGCCCACATATTTCAATCCCCTTTCCGGAAATGTATATTGCAGCAACTGCCGTGCGGAAAATTCCTCCGTCTGGGAACTTCAGCCGCATGTATTGTCTATACTAAAGGGTTTATCAGTAAATACACCGGAAGAAATACCGGAGATCCGCAAAACATTCCGGAAAAAGAATTGATAAACCGTATACTCTGGAATACACTGGCAGCACGTTTTGACCGCTGCAGGATATTAAGTTCCGTAAATGTACTTAGAAAGGTATTATGAGTTATTATCGTTTCAGAAATCATCTCACCCCGGGCATCCGGATACTTATTATTATCAACACCGTCATTTTCGTGATAGGATTACTGGCTCCGCAGTTCAACCGGTACATGATCTATCTGGGCGGCCTGGTGCCGGAACTTTTCCTTAAAAAATTCTATTTATGGCAGCCGGTAACCTACATGTTCCTCCATGGCGGATTTATGCATATTTTCTTCAATATGTTCGCGCTCTGGATGTTCGGGACCGAGCTTGAACGGCACTGGGGCACAACTTTCTTCCTGAAATACTATTTTATCACCGGTGTCGCTGCGGGTGTCCTTTCCGCCCTTATCCAGCCCGCTTCCGCCATTCCCATTATCGGTGCATCCGGCGCGATCTACGGTATCCTGCTGGGTTTTGCCATCATGTATCCGGACCGCATCATTTATCTGAACTTCCTGATTCCCATTAAGGTCAAATATTTTGTCATGATCTTTGCGGCAATAGAGCTCATCGCCTCGATCGGCGGAACCGGTATGCGCACCGGGGTCGCGCATTTAACCCATCTCTCGGGAATGGCTTTCGGCTACCTCTACCTGCTGTGGAACCAGCACCGCCGCCGGCGCAGTAACCGGAAAAAAATACGTTTCAAATGGACATCAGGGAAAAAAGAGAGCAAAAATAAACAAAACAAGAAAAAGCCGAAAAACACTGAAAAAGAAGAACTTGATGAACTGATGGACCGTATAGCAAAAAAAGGTTATGAAAGCCTTGATGAGGAAGAAAAGATCCGGCTTCTTGAACTGACGGGAAAATATAAGCAAAACGACTAAATAATGAACAACCGCTACGGCCGTTTTTTTGCGGACGGCGGTCACGAGCGATCTTTCCGCTCCGGCGAACACCAATTTATCACAGGCGCAAATTCTTATTAAACAAAAGTTAATCTAATTTTGCTTTCATTTATAAAAAGCTTCTGTTAACTTTAATATTATCAACAAGAGGAAGGCATGACCAGCAAACAAGATCTTACACGCGTACCCCCGCAATCTATTGATTCCGAAAAAGCGGTTCTGGGCTCCATGATGCAGGATGACATGGCTGCCAGCAGAGCGTTGGAAATACTGAACGATGACTGCTTTTATCTGGATGCTAACCGGCTGATATTCCGCGCCATGAAGGAATTATACGCCAATCACAAGCCCATCGACCAGCTTTCTGTAGTTGAACAACTTTCACAGATGAAGCATCTGGAGGATGTCGGCGGCGCCGTGCAGATAGCGGAACTGATAAACCGGGTCCCTACAGCGGCCAACATTGAATACTATGCCAATATTGTCAAAGAAAAGTATATCCTGCGCACTATCATCAAAACCTCAAATAACATGATAGATAAGGCCTTTTCCGAAAACGAGGAAACCGACATTATTCTCGATAACGCCCAGCAGCAGATATTCCAGCTGCGCGAAAGCAGTTCAACCCAGGATTTTATTGATATCAAGAGTATTCTGCATCCGACGGTGGAACATATCGAGAATCTCTCCCAGCATCACGGCGAAGTTGTCGGTATTCCCACCGGTTTCAAAAAATTCGATATGATCACCAACGGTTTCCAGAATTCCGATCTGGTCATTGTGGCGGGACGTCCTTCCATGGGAAAGACCGCCCTGGCACTTTCCATGCTGAGAAATATGTCCATTGATCACGAGATCAATGTCGGTTTCTTTTCCCTGGAAATGTCCCAGGAAGGTATCGCTATGCGCCTTCTGAGCATGGAAAGCGGTATAGACCATCAGAAGCTCCGTCGCGGCCGGATACCCACCAATCTGTGGCAAAACCTGATATCCGCAGCTGCCAAGATCAATGATGCAAATATTTACTTCGATTTTACACCTAATCTGAATGTTCTGGACATGCGAAGCCGCGCACGGCGGCTGAAAAGCCGTGTGGGAAAACTGGATATTATTTTTGTCGATTATCTGCAGATCGCACATGCGACCATCAACCGTAATGACAGCAGGCAGCAGGAAGTTGCTATGATCAGTCAGCAGCTGAAAGCACTTGCCAAGGAAATGAACATCCCGGTCATCGCCCTTTCGCAGCTCAGCCGTGCACCGGAACAGCGCGGAGGTGACAGCCGTCCGAATTATCCGACCTGCGGACTCGGGAGCCATTGAACAGGATGCGGACCTTGTGATGTTCATCCACCGTCCATTCTATTATTCGCAGAAACCGGAAGACGAGGGCAAGGGCGAGATCATTATCGCAAAGCACCGTAACGGTCCCACCGGTCTGGTAGGCCTCACCTTCAGGGACAATATCGTAAGATTTTTTGATGCTCCCTTTGAAACCTATGCTGAAGAAGCAGAAGAAAAGGCTTTTTGATATATTATGACATCGACCATACCACAGACATTTCCGGAACAATTTCAGAAGCTCATAGATAATATTAAAAATTATAACAGCAATTATGAAGCTGATATCCCGCTTTTATGGAAGGCATATAAATTTTCCAGGGATGCCCATAAGGACCAGTACCGTCAGTCCGGTGAACCGTATTTTCAGCACCTCTACTATACGGCCCTGACCCTCACCGAACTTAACATGGATACTTCCACTGTTTGTGCGGGCTTGCTTCATGATATCCTGGAAGACACCAATATTTCCAAAGAATTGCTCAGTAACGAATTTTCCCCCCAGATCGTACAGTTCGTAAACGGTGTGACCAAGATCGGCGGGATCAAATTCCAAAGCGAACAACAGGAACAGGCCCAGAATTTCCGCAAGATGCTGCTGAGTGTTGCGGATGATATCCGGGTCATTATTATCAAATTCGCCGACCGACTGCACAATATGCGCACCCTTGATGCGCTGCCCGAAAAGAAGCGCCGTCGCATAGCTCTCGAAACCCGGGATGTTTATGCACCCCTCGCCCACCGGCTTGGAATGTACCGCATCAAGATGGAAATGGAAGATCTGGCATTGAAACAACTGGAACCGCAGATCTATGAAGAACTGAATAAAAAGATCATCGCCCAGCAAAAACGCACCCAGAAAGATATTGATGATTTCATACGATTGATCAATAAATATCTGAAAGAGGAAAA
Organism: Fidelibacterota bacterium; assembly: GCA_034521145.1. Classification (GTDB taxonomy): domain Bacteria; phylum Fidelibacterota; class Fidelibacteria; order Fidelibacterales; family Fidelibacteraceae; genus M50B103. The sequence goes on from JAXHMX010000001.1 coordinate 181,823, forward strand.
TATCGAAGCACGGGTTTTCGGGCGCATCAAGAATTACTATTCCATTTATAACAAGATGATCCGCCAGAACCGCCCGCTGGAAGAGATCTTTGATATTCTCGCGATCCGTATCATTGTAAATTCCATTACACATTGTTACTCGGTACTGGGTATAGTCCACCAAAACTTTACTCCCATCACCGAGCGTTTCCGCGATTTTATCGCCACACCGAAATCCAACGCATATCAGTCCGTACATACTACCGTCATCGGTCCAAGGGCATTCCCATTGAGATACAGATCCGCACGGATGAAATGGATAAAACCGCAGAAGTCGGTATTGCCGCGCACTGGAAATACAAAGAATCCGGACCAAGTGATGATCTGGACAATCATATTAAATGGCTGCGGGATCTGGTCGATATCCTGAAAGACGATACCAAAAACGATGAAGAATTTCTGGAGACCCTGAAGATCGACCTTTTTAATGACGAGATCTTTGTTTTTACGCCTAAAGGAGACCTAATCAAACTGCCGGTAAATTCCACAGCCCTTGATTTTGCTTTTGCCGTACATACGGAGGTCGGTTACCGCTGCATCGGAGCAAAGATCAACGGTAAGATCGTTTCGCTAAACTCCCGTTTATCCAGCGGCGACCGGATCGAGATCATTACTTCAAACAATCACAATGTCAGCTATAACTGGCTGCGCTACGTTACTACGAACCGTGCAAAACACCGGGTGCGCAAATGGCTGCAGCGGCATGAATTCGAACAAAGCATCAAACTCGGCGAAGAGATACTTGAGAAAGAAATGCGGAAAGCCAAGCTCAGCTCGAAGATCAGGGATGTAAAAAAACATTTTGCGGATTTCGGCTTTGAAACGATCAGCCTTTTCTATCAGGCGATCGGCAAGGGCGAGCTTACCGTCAAACATATCATCAATGAGCTGTATCAGAAAGAGGAATCGAAGCAAATCCCGGAAAAACCCCCGCTGGTAAAACAATACCGCTCCACCAACGGCATCAGTGTCAGCGGTTACGAGAATATGATGGTCCAGCTTGCCAAATGCTGCAACCCTATTCCCGGAGATGAGATCATCGGTTATATTACCCGCGGACGCGGTATTAGCGTTCACCGCCACGACTGCCCCAACATCCCGAATCTTGAAGAAGAGAAGGACCGTTTTATCGATGTGAAGTGGCAGGTAAAGGCCGGAAGGACATTCGTTACGCGCATAAACATCATTGGTGAGGACAGGTCCAAGTCTTATCTACGATGTTTCCCAGATCATTCATGACCAGCATACCAATATGCTCAGCATCAATTTTTCCGTTGAAGGAAAACTGGCACGAGGACAGGTCGCCGTTATGGTCGAAAGCCTCCGTCACGCCGAACGCATTATCCGGAAATTAAAAAAAGTACCGGGTGTGCTCACTATTGACAGAACATAATTTTAGGAGAAATAAAATGGAAAAAAAGACGTTTACAAAAAAGGATATCGCAAAGCATATCCGGAAGCGCTCCGATCTCCGCATTTATGAAAGCGAAAAGTATATGGATGAGATCTTTTCCGCGATACTGGATCTGCTCATGGATGATTCCGCCGAACGCATCCGTATAGAAATTCGTAATTTCGGTGTGTTTGAAGTGAAAAATTCCAAAGCGAAACCCCAGGCCCGAAATCCGAAGACCAATGAGGTTATCTACGTTCCCCACGGAAAAAAGTACATTTCAAGGCCGGAAAGAAGCTGAAGGAATATTTATCAAAACCCCGTACCGACCGGGAATAAGCATGGGAAGGATCCTTGCCGTCGACTTCGGCGGAAGACGTATCGGCGTAGCCGTATCGGATCCTCTCAGGATCATTGCATGCCCGCTTGATACGCTACATATCTCCTCTCAAGCGGAAGGGATCCGCCGGCTTGTCTCCCTCTGCCGTGAACATGAAATAGAGACACTTATTATGGGATATCCGCTGGGAAATTCGGGAAACAAAACGGATCAGACGCGTATCGTTGAGCGGGTCATTAAAGATCTGGAAGAAAAGATCGCCATTCCCGTCATAAAATGGGACGAACGCTTTACCAGTATTCAGGCAGCGGACATATTGCGGAGTCAGGGTATCAAAGCACGCGATCAGAAGGGAAAGGTTGACGCTCTCGCGGCACGGATCATTCTGCAGGAATATCTTGATTCCCGGAGAACCGTATGAACTTACAATGGAAACATATTCTAATTCTTGCCTTCTCGGCAGTTCTTGCGGAACTGGCGTTTGCTCCCTTCAATCAGTTCTATACGGCCTTTTTCGCGCTTGTCCCGCTGCTGTATATCCTTGACAGATGCAAAAACGGTTTCTTAACCGGCTTTATATGGGGATTTTTCTATTCCCTTTTTTCCATTCACTGGCTGGCTTTCAATACCGGCACCTACTGGTGGGTCGCCACTTTTTCCATGCTGCTCGCTTCAGTATTTCTGGCACTTAATTACGCAGTGATCGGTTTTTTCTTTACATGGATCCGAAAGCGTGACAGCTCTTTTGCTTTTTTTCTCTTCCCTTTTATCTGGGTTGCCGTTGAATTCCTGCGGTCTTTTGGCACCCTCGGCTTTCCCTGGCTGGCACTGGGACATTCGCAGGCTTATAATACGCTTTACGTTCAAACGGCGGATATCGGCGGCGTCTATACGGTATCTTTTCTGCTGCTTCTGACCAATTTATTCCTCTATCTTTTATTGCGGTCCTACAGCCGCCAACGCCTCACCGCGCTCCTTCTAATCATCATGATACCGTATCTCTACGGCACCGTGGCAATAAACACCGATATGCAAAGCGGAGAAAAGCTTAATTTCCGTATCATCCAGCCGAATATCGGCGGAAAGGAAAAATGGGAACCCGCAAACCGCGTCACTATCATGAATAAAATGGATTCCCTGAGCCGGGCAGAAACGGGTATTGCTCCCGATGTGATCGTCTGGCCGGAAACCGCCGTTCCATTCTATCTCCGTTCCTCGCGTTATTATAAAAATATCATTCTGCGCTGTGCACGTGACATGCAGAGCACTATCATTACGGGATCACTCGATTATTTTTTCCCGGATACCGTTTCACGGTATTCAAGTACGAACAGTATATTCATATTCGAACCCGGGGTAAATAATTATCAGAATACCGTTTATGACAAGATCCACCTCGTTCCTTTCGGGGAATTCACCCGGGCGGTGAATATTTTACCTGGCTGAATAATATGGAATACGGACAAAGTGATTTTACGACACGAAAGAACGTCCGCGTTATGCATATGGGAAAGGACAGCGTGATCTTTACGCCGATGATCTGTTACGACTCCGTTTTTCCCCATACCATTCGCCGCGCCGCTGCCAAAGGAAGCCAATATAATATTCTGATAACTAACGATATATGGTTTGGCCGCTCAATAGGTCCACATCAGCATGCGGCTATTGCGATCCTGCGTGCGGTGGAGACCCGGCGTCCGCTTATCCGTTCCGCGAATGCGGGCATCTCCATGTTCATTGATGCAAAAGGACGTGTCAAAAAATTCTCTTCCGCTCTATACGTCCGGACTGATAGATCAGGAACTTTCTGCGGGTGAACATGTGTCCCCCTATGTAAGAACCGGAAACCTATTTTCCTGCATCATCAGTATTATCAGTTTAATGGGAATATGTTTTTTATTATGCGTAAAACGAAAAAAATAATTTTCACTTTTCTTATTTCCGCATTCTTCCTTATCTGTTCGGCGGACATAAAACCCAAAAGCGTCTATTTTTCCCCGGACACTCCCTATCTTCCGGATATCGAAGATATTCTTCAAAAACATCAATATACCCTCAGCATGGATTCGCTCTCTGCCGAATACCGCGGAAACCTGTTTTTTTACAATGATAACGATTCCCTTCGATGTGAAATAGAACTGCGTGATGCAAAAGACGCCGGTTTTGTTCTCGATTCATTTATGAAGGAACCTGAAGGTTCCCGGAACGTAAGAAGGTCGTTACGAAACTTTTCAATTTGTTTATTGATTTTAAATGCCATTACCTCGATATTATTTTTCGTTCGAAGCAGTTAACCCTTAAAAGGAACATTATGAGAAAGATCACCGTTCTCCCGCTACTTGTTTTCCTGTTCACGCTCACTTCATTTGCACAGCCGTCCGGCACCAAACATGCACTGTTGAAAAGCATTGTCCTGCCGGGCTGGGGAGAATACAGTTACGGATCGCAGAGTTCTTATATTTTTTTCGGCAGTGAACTGGCCCTGTGGCTTGGCTTCGGTACATTACGCTATTCCGCGAACGTTCAGAACCGTGATCTTATTTCTTATACGCGGCTTCATGCAGGAATGGCGGCATATCCCGACGACGGACAGTACTGGGCCGATCTGGGGAATTACAGCACTTACCTTGATCATAGAGAAAAAATGCTGGAGAAACGTACCCCCGAACGGATCTGGGACAGGGATTATTCCTGGGAGTGGGACAGTGAGGACGCAGCTCAGAATTACCGGGACCTGTACCGGAAAAAGGAGCTTACATTGCTCAGCAGCGAATTCATTATTTCCGGATTTATCGTGAACCGCATCGCCAGTGTTATTAACGTTAACTATCTCCGGCGGAAGGGTATGCAGCTTTCCGCTTTTGTCTCCCCCGGTGCCGGCGGCGGGAACCTGCATGTCGGACTGAGTTTTTAAGATGAATATCAGCACCCGTCATCTTCAGATCATATTATCCGTACTTGCCTTTATCGCGGTTTTTATTATTCCCACATTAGCGGGACAAACGCTTATTCTGTCGTTATTTGTCACACTTGCATTATTCAATTCCCGGCGGAAAGAGATCTTTCGTTTTTTCCTGAAATTCCTTGCCCTGATCCTTATAACCCTTTTCGTCCATCTGTTCTTTCGTTTTGGAGAGAACGCTTACTGGGACGCATTTGCCACCCGGGCACTGTGGAACAACGCCTTATATTTTACAGCACGGAACACAGCTATTTTATTTATCATGAGTTATCTGATCATAAGCGGGTCCCGGCTCTCTTTCAGCAGCATCGTTGCCTATCTGGAGAAACGCGGAACTTCCGAATACATGCAAGCCGCCGCGCTTGCCATACGCTACACCTCTCTGATACGCGATGAATTCCGTTCACTGCAGCAGGTACACCGCATCATGGGTATCCGTCGTCCCAAAAACGTATTTTTGCGGGTCCGTTATTATAGCTCCCTGATCGTTCCCACAATCATATCTTCGCTGGAGAGAGCAGAACAACTTTCCATTGCAATGACAAGCCGCGGATACAATCAAGAAAAATGATGAAACGTTTTGTACTGCACATAGAATACGACGGCAGTGATTATGCGGGTTTCCAGTTACAGCCCGACCGGCCGAGTATTCAGGGAAAACTGGAGGAAGCTTTGTACGGACTCTATAACGTGCCCGTACGTGTTCATCCCAGCGGCCGCACAGATGCCGGCGTTCACGCCCATTATCAGATAATCCATTTTGACCCCCCGCGGGACCTCAAGAGTTTAAATCTGAAAGCCGCCCTGAATTCCCTGCTGCCCCGGGATATACGTGTGATCAATACGGCAGAGACGGATGAGACCTTCCATGCGCGTTTTTCTGCGCGTAAACGCCGTTACCGCTACATTATATCAGCCCGGGAAACGGCAATTGACCGTTTTCGTGTCTGGCAGGTCCGGCAGGCACCGGATCTTTCTCTTTTACGATCATGCGCCGATCTGCTTCCGGGCGAACATGACTTTACATCTTTCTGCTCCTCACAGGCGGAAGTAAACCATAAACGCTGTTATATTTACCGTTCCTGCTGGAAAAAAGAAGAGGAAAGATATTTCTATTACATCGAGGGAAACCGATTCCTGCATTCCATGGTGCGCTCACTGGTGGGCACCATGCTCGAAGTGGGACGCGGCCGCTTGAAGATAAAAGATTTTGCTTCCCTGCTCGAACTGGATCCCTCTTCCGCTACTGCGCTCACTGCACCGCCGCAGGGACTCTCACTGATGCATGTTTCCTACGAACATCCCCTTCCATGGGAAAAGGAGTTTAAATGAAAAAGGGTTTATTCAGTATTATCGTATTTACCATATGCCTGGTTTTACTTGTTCTTTCCGTACAATTTTATCTGGACGCCCGCCGGCATCAACTGATACGGGAATTAACATCCGAAGACACGGTTGATACCGGCAATGCGGACCGGAGTGAACTTCCGGATAAGCACATAACGATAGACCGTGAAACGGCGGTTACGCGCACGATCGCAGCGGCATCTCCTGCGATCATCGGTATTCATGTTACAATGATCCAGGAATACAGCAGCAACCCTTTTTTCAACGATCCTTTTTTCAGGCGTTTTTTTCCCAATAATATTTACAAAAAACGCATTCAGAGCATGGGAAGCGGGGTTCTTATCTCGGAAGACGGGTATATCGTGACCAATGCCCATGTACTGGGTGATAACGCCGTGGAGATCTATGTGACGCTCAGCGGCGGTAAACGCTATCCCGCAGAACGCGTGGGAAGCGATCCGCTTACCGATATCGCGTTGCTCAAAATCGATGAAAAGGACCTTCCCTATATCGAAATGGGAGACAGCGACGACATTATGATCGGGGAATGGGTCATTGCCCTGGGAAATCCGTTCGGACTCTTTAATGTCAGTGACAAACCTATAGCGACTGTCGGTATAATCAGCAGTACGAATATGAATTTCGGCGAAACACGGGAAGGATACGTTTACCAGGATATGATCCAGACCGATGCAAGTATCAACAGCGGGAACAGCGGCGGCGGCCTGGTGAACATGAACGGTGAGCTTATCGGTATCAATACATTTATTTTTACGGGAAATGACTATGGGGCCAGCGGATCGGTCGGGATCGGATTCGCCATTCCCATCAACCGCGTGCGTGAGATCGTGGAAGAATTAAAACTGCACGGAAATATTGAAAGGGACTGGGATTTCGGTATAAGCGGTCAGCCGCTGACACCCTCTATTATAAACTATTACCAGCTTGATACCGATCACGGCATTATTATCATTGATATCCGGGAAGGAAAAGCGGGCGATAAAGCCGGTCTCCGCGTCGGAGATATCATACTTTCCGTCAATGATCAGGTTGTGAAACGCAATCAGGATGTCGTAGATATCATTAACAACTCATATCTGAAGGTCGGAGATTCTATCAAGGCACAAATATACCGTGACGGTGAGGAATTATCCGTAGAGATCCCGCTGGAAAAATAAACGTATCCTGCAGAGCAACTTTTTCCGGATCACTGTATCAAAAGTTATTCAGCCGGTCTGAAATATATTCGCGCCGAAAATCGCGTATTATCAGCAGATAAGCGATACTAAGAGTTTAATTTTACTTTACTGTTTTTTTCTGTTTGGGATTATCTCGAACTGTCCAGTATTCTTGGCCGGCCGTTCCCGATAAGATTTTGCAGCTTTAAAAAGATATCGGTATTGTCATAATATCCGTCAAAATCAGATGCTCCGGCACCAAATGCACGGACCGGGACCGGTACACCGGTGTGAGAAAAGGTCGTCCAGCCAATGCCGGCTTTGCGTGAAAGTGTCCGGCTTACGGAGATCATGAAGGGGTCATAACTTCCGTACAATATATATTCCATCGGATCTTCATAATTCCTGACCTCAAAAGATCTTTCGTAGGACTCCATCAGGGCTTTCAGTTCATATTCATTAAGTTCCAGATCCTTTTCCGGATCACCAAGACCCGTTTGGTTCAGAACGAATTCAAAAGCCCAGTCCGCATCTTGTCTGATCGAATCCGGACCATGTTCATCAATGAGTGCATCACGGATATTCCGGTATTCATGCGTCAATTCCGCAAACGAACCTGTCTGCCACTGCAGTTTGCTTACATTCAGATCATTATCTCCATACGTGGTCCCCATGCCCATACCGCCGGTCTCATGATCAGCAGTTATCAGGATCAGTGTGTTCTTTTTATGATGACTGTAGAATTCCAGGGCGACTTTTACAGCTTCGTCAAATGCGAGGACTTCCTGTATACACGCCGCGGCATCATTGGCATGACATGCCCAGTCGATCTTTCCTCCTTCGGCCATAATAAAAAAACCATCCGGGTTATCAAGCATTTTAATGGACTTTTCCAGTATTTGCTTCAGCGTAATGCTTCCGTTATCCGAGTCGATATTGTATGGCATTGCATAATCTTCTTTTGAATCCGGATGTATAAAAAGGACCCTCCCGGCGCCGGGTTCAAGATAGCGGAATGCGGTATTATTCTCCACGTAAATGAATCCGTTGCGTTTCGCAAGATCGATAATGTTCGCGTTATCAACACCTTCAGGATCGGTCTTCTGCCTAAAATCACCACCCGCAAAAAAATCAAAGCTGGAATTTGCCAGTTGCTTGGCGATCTCATAATAACTGCTGCGTTTCGGCTGATGCGCATAAAAACCCGCCGGCGTTGCGTGGTCAATATCCACCGTACTGATGATACCGACTTTCATTCCATGGTCTTTAGCGATCTCGGCGATGGTTTTCAGCGGATAGCGGTGTTCGTGATCCATGCTTATCGTACCCGAAGTCGTTTTAACCCCGGTGGCCATTGCCGTGACGGCAGCACCCGAATCGGTAATATAACGGTCTTTTGTATATGTCGTAATGGATCCGCTTACCGGTGCAAGATTCATCGCCAACGGGATGATGCCCGCGCTCTCCATTGCCGCGAGATAACGTTCGGCGGCGTTCATTTGCACATTGCCCATACCGTCACCAATGAACAGAAAAACATATTTTACCTTCGGTTCGCCGCAACCGGAAAACAAGACAACTGTCAGAAAGAGAACAACAAGGTACCTGCTCAATTTTTTTATCATGTATAATCCTTTATGTAGAATTTATCCTCACTATATCAGACACAAGGAATAATAGCAATAAGTGTTCAGAGATTCAATTGATTTTAACAGCATTTTTACAACACGTATAAATTTTTCACAATGAATGTATCGACCAGTGTTTTTCTTTGAAATCAAGCAGCGTTTATACGTCTATAGGTCTTTGGAAATATATTATACGGAAACATGGCGTGAAAAAATGCCGCAACGATCTTTTTTATTTATAAAGAGAATAATTATCATACATTTCCGCAGTAAACGGAGACAATATGTTCGAGAACTGGCAAGAAATTAAGGGTTTCGGGAAAAACAGGGCGTGTCTGTTGCGGGACCTGAGTGCAAAATGCGTCTCCCCGTTAAAAGGATCCGTTTCCTGGAAGCCGGCGACTTCACCGATGCGGATCCGGTCATCATCCGTTTACAGTTAAAAAATTATGCTCAGCAGTTGGGAATAGATTATGACGAGATCCTTCGGGTCAGCGGACTGCAAAAGGTCCGTACTCCTGAACCGGAAGCGGTAAAGACAGAGAAAGTCAATATCCGGAAAACACATTCCTATAAAGGAAGAAAGAAAGAACCCAGTAAAGCGCTTATCTACGGATTGGTCATTGTGGCTGTTTTTATTCTGATATTCTTTCTGAATAAGCTGTTCGAGAATCTCGAAAATACCGAAGAGATCTGTTCGAGATGACGCGCAAGCAGTCGCAGGCACTGGTAAACGACAGTTCTTATCTGCATGATTCCACATTGTTCACGCCGGTCCTTCCCCAGGTTGAAAAAGCGGTCGAAGCAAAAGATATAACGGAGAATATGCGTCTGCTTCGGGAATTTAACATCCGCTTCCCTTCCCGTATCGATCTTTTCCCCGTTCAAAATGTTTCCTACCGTTATGAATTCAAGGATAATATTCCCCGGGAAGAGATCATTCCAGGGGATACCCCCTCATCCATTTGTATCAACAGCGCAGGAAGGATCATTTTTTATAATATGGATAATTCGCGTTTTGTATTTGAAGAGGAATCCTTCCGTGATACCGCTATCTCCCGCGTGCTGATGGAAATTTGAAAGCGGGCAGACTGAAACTTTACGTTAAGTATATCCTTTTTGTACATCAAAATTCTATGTCAAGCTGTTCTTGAAGGTCATTTTGATAAACGGTTTTTTTAATGAGGATCTATGATTGCCGATTTGTATAACAACCATAGTATGTGTGATAATAATTCGGACCGGGATAATATTTTTGGGCTTAATGGAAAAAATGAGGCTAAACAAATTATAATTAATTGAATGTTGGGAAAATACGGAGGATTTGATTTTATTAAACTAATAATGAAAAAAAACCTGACCGCAATGTGGTTCTTTTCACAGGAGATTTGTTACGAACCGCGGACTGTCAGCGGATCAGCGGTCCGGCTTTCCCGGGGTCATGCCTGTTCAGACATTTCCCTGTTCTATCATGGCCTGGGCAACTTTCAGGAAGGCCGCTACATTTGCACCTTTCTGGTAGTCCACATATTCTTCGTCCACCCTGCCGTATTCCATGCATTGTTCATGAATATTGACCATGATCCTGCGTAATTCCGTATCGACTTTTTCGATTGACCATGTCGACCGCTGAAATTCTGCGACATTTCAAGTGCGGAAGTTGCGACTCCTCCGGCATTTGCCGCTTTACCCGGTGCATAGATCATTCTTTTCCGCAAGAACAGATCAACGGCTTCCGGAGTACAGGGCATGTTTGCGCCCTCTGCCAGACAGCGGCAACCGTCTTTGATCAGGGTCGCGCATGCCGGGCATGGATCTCATTTTGCGTGGCGCAGGGAATGGCAACGTCGCATGGAATATCCCAGGGACCTTTTCCCTCAACGTAGCGGCAGCCAAAGGCTTCTGCGTATTCATATATCCTTCCGCGGCGCACGTTCTTGAGATCCATGATAAAATCCCATTTTTCGCCGCGAATGCCGTCCGGATCGTAAATATAACCCGAAGAATCGGACATCGTCACTACCTTGCCGCCCAGTTCATTGATCTTTTTCACGGTATGCTGTGCAACATTGCCCGAACCGGAAACAAGAACGGTCTTCCCCTCAATACTGATGCAACAGGTCTTCATGATCTCTTCGGTAAAATAGACCACACCGTAGCCGGTGGCTTCGGGACGCATCAGGCTTCCGCCCCAGTTCAGGCTTTTCCCGGTAATTGTGCCGGTGAACTGATTTTTCAGACGTTTATACTGACCGTACAAATATCCGATCTCACGTGCGCCGACACCGATATCGCCGGCAGGAATATCCGTACGAATACCAATATGCCGCTGCAGCTCCGTCATAAAGCTCTGACAAAACCGCATGACCTCACCGTCGGATCTTCCTTTCGGGTCAAAATCCGATCCTCCCTTGCCGGCGCCGAGCGGCAGGGTCGTAAGCGCGTTCTTAAAGATCTGTTCAAATCCCAGAAATTTCAGGATGGAAAGGTCCACTCCGGCACGAAACCGCAATCCGCCTTTATAGGGACCCAGCACCGAACTGAATTGTACGCGGAAACCGCGGTTGATCTTCGGTCTTCCCTGATCATCTTTCCAGGGCACCCGGAAAATAATGATACGTTCGGGCTCGACCAGACGATGAAGAATATCGGCATCCCGGAAAACCGAATTTTCCAGATATATTTCCCATACGGAACCAATGACCTCACTGACGGCCTGGATGAATTCTTTCTGTCCCGGATTTTTGCAGCGGACAGATCGTAGAAAATCCGATTTTCCTGTCTGAACACCGTTCATAATTCAGGTACTTATACCACTCCCTGTTCAACCATTGCACGGGCCACTTTCATAAAGCCGGCAATATTGGCTCCGCGGACATAGTCCACATAATCATCATCAATGCGTCCGTGCAACTCACACTGTTCATGGATACGGATCATGATCTTACGGAGCTCTCCGTCAACCTTTTCACGTTCCCATGACTGGCCGGCATAATTCTGAGACATTTCAAGTCCGGACGTAGCCACGCCGCCGGCATTTGCTGCTTTACCCGGAGCATAGAGGATCTTTGCATCCTGAATAATTTTCATAGCTTCCGGAGTCAGGGGCATATTTGCTCCCTCGACGATGCATTTACAATCATTTTTTACAAGGTTCTCCGCATCTTCTTTTCCAAGCTCATTCTGGGTGGCACAGGGTAAAGCAATGTCAACCTTCTGTTCCCAGGGACGTTTTTTCGCAAAGAATTTCGCTTCCGGGAATTCACGGACATATGGTTCGATAATATCATTACAGGTTGCACGGAGCATCAGCATATAATTGATCTTTTCCTCGCGAATGCCGTCGGGATCATAAATATAACCGTCCGGGCCGGAGAGAGTGACAACCTTTCCGCCAAGATCGTTTACTTTCGTGGCGGCGCCCCAGGCAACATTTCCGAAACCGGAAATCGCAACCTTTTTACCTTCTAAACTTTCTCCGGCGGCTTTAAGCATTTCGTTCGTAAAATATACAACGCCGAAGCCGGTCGCTTCCGGACGTATCAGACTGCCGCCCCAGTTCAGTCCCTTGCCGGTGAGAATACCGGTAAACTCATTGCGGATACGTTTATATTGTCCGAAAAGATATCCGATCTCACGGGCGCCGACACCGATATCGCCGGCGGGAATATCGGTGCGATTACCGATATGGCGTTGTAACTCCGTCATAAAACTTTGGCAAAAACGCATGATCTCACCGTCTGATTTACCTTTGGCATCAAAATCCGAACCGCCTTTTCCGCCGCCCATGGGGAGAGTGGTCAATGCATTTTTGAATATTTGTTCAAAACCAAGGAATTTTAAAATTGAAAGATTAACACTCGGATGAAATCGGAGTCCTCCCTTATAGGGACCGATCGCACTGTTGAATTCAACCCGGTAGCCGCGGTTTACCATGATCTCATCGTCATCGCCGACCCAGGGAACCCGAAAAGTTATAACGCGTTCAGGTTCTACCAGACGCCCCAGGATATTCGCATCCTGAAAGATAGGATTTTCCTCGTAGGTCTCCCAAACACATTCGACCACTTCTTTGACAGCCTGTAAAAACTCCGGTTGATTAGGGTTTCTTGCTGCGACTTCATCCAAAAATGCTTGCTTTGTCATATTATTACCTCCCTGACTCTGAGCATATCATTGTTGATCCGGTCCGTAAGCCGGACTGCTTCTAATCTCATTAATGGCACCTTTGCCTGTATTGTTTATTGACATGAAATAGCTCTTTATTCAGGAGACAATGTAATGATAATTTTTGACAAAAGTAAACAGGAGTTTTTGCTTTTTTTATTTATTTATGCCTGCAAACATGAAAAGGTAAGCAGCGGAATATGCAATTTATTTTCGCATATTCCGACAGAATATTGTTAATGGGGCTTTCTTTCTTCAAACAATAAATATTTTGCCCTTTTTATTTGTTTTTTATGAACGGTATTATTATTGCAGCAGCAAAAGAACGTATCGAATAAAGACAGGATCTACGATCTCATATCGGCTTCAAACCGGCGTATTGATTTTTGCATCACGGGAATAAGATCATCCTGCACAGACCGACGCAGCCACTTTGATTCCGTTCATAAATGCATGTGCCGTGGATCTGCCGTGACTTTTAATGACGATCCTGTCAAAGCCGAACAGGATCGCTCCTCCGTATTCTTCATAACTGGCTGACTTTCATGATCTTTTTTATTCCGCCCGAGAGACAAAGAAGTCCCAGTTTCCACAAGCATTTCCCTTCGTAGGCCATTTTTCCCAGTTTCTTTACGGCTTCCGCCGTTCCTTCCCCATAGTTTTGATGGCAATATTACCCTGCATGCCTTCGGCTACGACTACATCCGCTTTGCCGCTGCTGAGTTCATTTCCCTCGATATTCCCGATAAAATCAATATCGGGACGTCCGGAAAGTAACCGGTAAGCTTTCCGCCATTTCCGCATTTCCCTTCTTTTCCTCCGCTCCGATATTCAGCAATGCGACCCGGGGCGAGGGTACCCCCATTATTTTTTGCTTATAGCTCATTCCCATATAGGCAAAGTGTACAAGGTCCTCGGAACTGTTGCTGACATTTGCACCCATATCCAGCATAAGTGAAAAAATATCGGGACGCTTCAAAACGTTCAATGTCGGAAATATCGTACCCAGTGCTGTGCGTTTCACTCCCGGAATACGCTGAAGGTGTTCCGCGGCTGCAAGCACAACCGCGCCGGTACTGCCGGCGGATACCATGGCTTCCGCCTTTCCTTCCGCCAGCAATTTAGCGGTCAAAAGCACTGACGCATCGGGTTTTTCCCGTATGGCCGGGCGGGGAGATTCCCGCATATCGATCGCTGCCGCCGTATGCAGCAGGCGGATCCTGTCTTTATCGTAATGATGTTTTTCCAGTTCCGTCCGTATCTTCTTTTCATCACCGACAAGGATCAGACGGACATCCAATTCCTCTGTGGCTTTGCATGCTCCTTCGACGGTGATCTGCGGTGCCTGGTCGCCGCCCATGGCATCAACCGCGATCGTTACGGTCCTTTTTTCCATATAATTCCCTTTCATCCTGTGCCGGGGTAATCTACGTTTTTTTCACAAGGACGTCTACAGTTTTTTTATAGGGGTACTTACATACCGGGAAAACACGCATTATAGCTTGTTTTTCAATTAATTTATTGGTTTTTCTGCTTTCATCCGTTAAATTTGACAGATTTGCACATTATAGTTGAACAAACATTATTCTGAAAGAAAAATTCAGGATAATATTGAAACAGAATATGGAGGTTGAGACCAGGTATGTCAAAAAAGCTGATTTGGCGTTATCTTATCATTGTTGTACTGCTCGGTTGGGCTATTCACTCCCTCATTCCCACGATACAGTATGAAACCCTGAGTGAAGCCGAAAAAACACAACTGAAGCAGGAAGGAAAACTGCAGGAGCTGGAATCACAGATCATTAAACGCGGTCTGGACCTGCAGGGCGGAATGCATCTTGTTCTCGAGGTCAATGTACCGGAGTTCGTAAAAAAGATCGCTGAGCACCAATCCGCGGCTTATTATGATTATATGAGTGAGGTGGATGCTATTTATGAGGAAAATCCCGAGATGGATTATCTGAATATCATGCTGGAAAAAGCGAACGAAGACACCTTGCGGCTCAGCCGGTATTTTCCCGCCGAAAGGGGCAGGACGGATAATAATGCCGTTATTGAAAATTTACGCAAAGAAGCCGAACAGGCCGTGATCCGCGCTGAAGAGATCATCCGCAACCGGGTTGATGAGTTCGGAGTTTCCGAACCGGTCATCCAGCTGGTCGGGAACAAACGTATTATCGTCGAATTGGCGGGCATTGACGATCCGCAGCGTGCGAAAGACATTATTCACAACACGGCCTTGCTTGAATTCGTGCTCCTGAAAGATGCAGAATATACTCAGGATATCATCAGCCGTATTGATGCGGCGTTGAAACGCAAAGCACCGCAGGACATAACGCAGCTGGATACCGCTGTTGTCTCGCAGGAAAAAAGTTCCGATAAGGAGATCTCCGTCAGTGAACTGCTCGGACTGGAAGAAGGCGAAAGCGCAGCGGGCGATTCGTCGGTACTGGTCGATGAAAAGATAGCCGGGGAAAAGCCTTTCAGTGCACTTTTACGGAACCTGGGCTGGGATATCGGTGTCCCGAAAGAGAACTATTACGCTGTTAATAAGATCCTGGAGGATCCGGACATAAAAAGCATATTGCCGAACGACCTTCGCATTCTTTTTCGGGCGATACACGGAAAGTTGAGACCACCGACGGAACTACGGTTGAATTCTATGCGCTGTATTTTGCGAATCGTGAACCCGGTCTGACCGGTGATGCTGTCAAAGAAGCCAAAGCGGAACTCGGCAGCGTATCAAGCGAACAGATGGGACAGCCTGTCGTCAATGTGCGCATGAATGCAGAAGGCACACAAAAATGGGCACGTCTCACCGGTGCGAATGTTGATAAGCGCGTCGCCATTGTTCTTGATAACAGAGTTCAGATGGCACCCCGGATCCAGAACAAGATCCCCAGCGGGCGCACAGTGATAGAAGGTTTTGCAAACCTTCAGGAAGCACAGGATATAGAGATCGTTCTTAAGGCCGGTGCCCTCCCCGCTCCCATAAACATTATCGAAGAGCGCACGGTGGGAGCTTCCCTCGGTGCGGATTCCGTTCAACGCGGAGTAAACAGCGTTCTGATAGGACTTGCGATCGTTGCCATCTTTATAATTTTTTACTACCGCGGTGCAGGGGTGATCGCGATCATTACATTAATCCTGAATATTCTTTTTGTCCTTTCTATCCTTGCCTCCCTGCGTGCGACACTGACGCTTCCCGGTATTGCGGGATTAGTGCTCACAATGGGTATGGCAGTTGATGCCAATGTGCTCATTTTCGAACGAATACGCGAGGAATACGTAAAAGGAAAGACGATACGCTCCGCTGTTGAGAACGGGTATTCACGGGCATTGATAACTATTCTGGATGCAAATCTTACCACACTCATTACCGCGCTTGTGCTCTGGCAATACGGTTTCCGGACCGATACGCGGATTTGCCGTTGTCTTGTTCTGGGGCATCATTTTCAACTTCATCTCCGGTTATTTCATTTCCCGCACTGTTTTCATATCGTTCTCACACGGTAAAAAACCTTTAAAAAAGCTCAGCATATAGGAGGTTATCGTGCTACAATTCTTTAAAGATCCGAAATATAATATTGTCAATAAACGCCGTCTCTCATTTATTCTTTCGCTTGCGGTTATACTTGCGGGCATAGTTTCTCTCTTTTTACAGGGACTTAATTACGGTGTGGACTTCTCCGGTGGTGCAAAAATGCAGATCGAATTTGAGGAATCTATCTCCGCTGACGAACTGCGCGCCAGGTTCACGGAAAAAGAACTGGGCAATCCGGAGATCAAAAGCAGCGGACCCAATGAATACATGATAACCATAAATGCCGATGATCTCGAACGTTCCGATGAGGTGCTGCAGGAAGCCCTTTCCGGTGTTAATTATACGCTTCTTCAGACCGATAAGGTCGGTCCCAAGATCGGCTACGAAATGCGCAGCAATTCCGTTAAAGCGATCGGTATCGCTTTGATCCTGGTACTTATATATATCACTGTGCGTTTTGAGTTCAAATTCGCCGTGGGGGCCGTAACCGCTCTGGCTCACGATGTGTTGGTCACGATCGGAATATTTTCCATTTTTCAGTGGGAAATCTCCATGCCGGTGCTCGCCGCTTTTCTCACGATCGTGGGATATTCCCTGAACGATACGATCGTCGTATACGACCGTATCCGTGAGAATATTAAGGTACACAAGGGGAAGGCACTTAGCGAAGTGATCAGACCTGAGCATAAATCAATCGCTGTCAAGAACGATCATTACCTCACTGACGACCTTCGTTGTCGTATTGATCCTCGCAATTTTTGGCGGGCAGGTGCTTTTCGGTTTCTCCATCGCCATGGTCGTCGGAGTGATCGTCGGTACCTATTCCTCGATGTTCGTAGCCTCTCCCATTCTGGTGGTATGGGCCGATAAATTCAAAGAAAAAAAAGAAAAAGATGCAAAGAAAAAGTAAATCCCTGCTCTTGCATCAGCCGGCAGGTCAATGATCGATACATAAAACCCGGTATTACCTTCCGGGTTTTTGTTTTTACAAGACGGAGTTATCATGGAATCGGGATCCATGCTGATCAAAGCTGAAGATCTTCACTTTTCCTACAACGGAAAACAAGCCGTGCTGGATGCCATTTCACTTCCGGTCTATAAAAATGATTATCTTGTGATCATGGGACCGAATGGTGGCGGAAAAACAACACTGCTGAAATGCATTCTCGGACTTTTAAAGCCGGATAAAGGGAAAGTCCATTATTACGGTGTAAATCCCCGGGACTTCGGTTATGTGCCGCAATTCACGACCTTTGACCGTCAGATGCCGATCCGTGTTTATGATTTCATTGAAACCGGACTGATCGATCATTACCATCCGTTAACAAACAGAAACGCTTAATGCCGGAAAACGTGTGGAAGAACAGATAGAACGTTTTTCGCTTTCTGAGATCGCTTCTTCCTCGATCAGCGAGATCTCCGGCGGTCAGTTGCAACGCGCTTTGCTCGCACGGGCGCTGATCCAGGAACCGAACGATCCTTTTTCTGGATGAACCAACGACATTCATCGATTCCGAGTCCAGGGTAAATCTCTCCGCCGTGCTTCATGAGCTGAATAAGACCCTGTCCATTGTAATGATAACGCACGATACATCCGTCATTGATGACTATGTCAAAAATATTGCCTGCGTTAACCGTACACTCTATTATCACGGCCGGGACGAGCATCTGGAAGAATCCCTCAAACAGGTTTACGGCTGCCCGATCGAACTTATCGGACACGGACTCCCTCACCGTGTTCTCAAGGAGCATAAATGAATATTTTACAATATGATTTTTTTCTGTATGCTCTGCTCGCCGGTATTCTATTAAGTATCGCTTCGGGAATAATCGGCACCCTCATTGTCGTTAAAAGGGATATTTTCCTTGTCGGCGGTATCAGTCACGCTTCTTTCGGAGGACTGGGGATATTTTATCATCTCGGACTTGATCCGGTCCTCGGAGCTTTTACCGTTGCGTTTCTTTCCGGCAGTATGATCGGTCTCAGCAATCAGGAAAAACTTCACGCCCATAATGCACTGATCGGTGTTATATGGGCATTCGGAATGGCTGTGGGAATTATCTTTATAAGCATTACTCCCGGATCCGCACCGAATCTCCTGACCTACCTTTTCGGCGATATTCTTACCGTCTCCGGAAAAGATATCATTTTTATTGTTATCTACGACCTGATACTGCTTTTAACCGTCTTTCTTTTCTATAAACCGCTTCTTGTATATCTTTTCGATAAAGAATTCGCGGAACTGCATGGAATAAAGGTCCGCCTTTACCGCCTCTTCTTCTATCTGTTCATCTCCGTTGCGATCGTTCTGATGATACGCAGTGTGGGGATCATCCTTGTTCTTGCCCTCCTGACCATTCCGCCTCTTGTTACGATGCCGTTCTTTAAACGTCTTCATCATATCATGCTTAGCTCCGTTCTCGTTTCCCTCCTCATCTTTATCGGAGGTTTATTTATTGCCTATTTCACGAAACTGCCTACCGGTCCCACTATTATCGTAACGGGAACGGTATTGCTGATAATGGCCAAACTCATATGTTTTCTCCGGGAAAAAAATTCCTGAAGGATGTTTACCTTCAGAGTCTTAGCGCCGTGCAGCCTTCCGCACTTTTCGGGAAGTATCTGCACCGTTTTGAGAATAAACTCTATTATCATAACAGCCTTGTCCCGGCTGCCGCCGACGGAAAGACCGTCCTTGCCGGCTCGGGAAAAGCTTCGGTAAATATGGCAAAGGCAGTGCTCGGTTATGTGTCCGTAAAACCTGAAAATACATTACTTATTTCCCCTTTCCTAAATACCGGTGAAAAATTCCGTGTGCTTCCCGGTGACCATCCTCTTCCCGGCAGGAACAGCTGCCGGGCCGGAAAAACCATGGCGAAACTAATGAATGATCTGGAACCCGGTGATCTTGTGTACTATGTGCTGAGCGGTGGTTCATCCTCGCTTCTTGAATACCCTGCAGAGGGCATATCCATAGAAGATATACAAAAAGCAAACAAGGTTTTTCTGGCCAGTGGCCTCACGATCCATGAGATCAACTTCCTGCGAACACGCCTGTCACGGATAAAAGGCGGCGGACTTGCAGAATACTGCCGCGCCAACGTTTGTGTTTTTGTTCTTTCCGATGTGATGGGCAACGATATGTCCGTGATCGGCTCCGGACCTTTTTGTCCTCCCCGGCGCAAAACTACGATATTCACGGCCTTATCCGGCAATATCATCTAGAAGAAAGTCTGGCACCGCATGTTATTCGAAAGGTTTGTGAAAACATTCCGGCTTCAGATATGAGAAAGAAGGATATAGCGCATTATCTGATCGGAAGCAATATCGATCTTCTCGGTTCCGCCGCCGTTATTCTGGAAAAGAAGGGAATTAACGTGATCACTTTCCCGGAAAGCTTATACAGTGAGGCCGGCGATACGGGAAAAATGATCGCAAGCATGATCAGGCATTTCCGGGGACCGCGTCCTTCCTGTCTGCTCTTTGGCGGGGAGACCACCGTCACCCTTTCGGCAAAGGCCGGGAAAGCGGCCGGTCGCAGGAAACGGCACTATCCGCATTGCGGGAACTGAAAAATGAAAACAATTATGTTCTGCTTTGTGCCGGATCCGACGGTATTGACGGCAACAGCGATGCTGCCGGTGCTGTGGTCAATGGTCACACACAAAAAAAAGCAAACGATAGCGGACTCTCGCTTTCGGAATACATGGAAAGACATGATTCCTATTCTTTTCATCAGCAGTGCGGAAGTCTTATCAAAACGGGATATACCGGTACAAATGTAAACGATATTGCAATGGCGCTGCTTTTTTGACCCGTGCGTGATGTCTTTACGTTACGGGAATTATAAATCATACAAGCTTTTTATTTTTCGGCCTATTGGTAATTTTAGGCGACTATTTTATAAATGATCTTCCCGTGCCGCATCGCGAAGACGCGTGAAGAAAATCCGATACGTGAGCGTAAAAAAATGCAGCGGTTCAGCAGAGCGAGACCTTTCTGCATTTTAGCGAACGTAGAGGATTTTGTAGTCCGCCAGTTGGCGGAAGAGAAGCGGAGGTCTTTCTTTTGCTTGCTTTTCTTTGGACAGGCAAAGAAAAGAAGGAAAAAAAGGATTTATTTCGTTCCACCGCTGTCCTAAATAATTTTTACAATAACTAAAAGACATGTGTTTAAGGGAGTAACTAATTATTTTGGAATATTATTAAAAATAATTCCTTCAAATTAAAGGAAAAAAGTACAATATCTTTCCATTACAAGATATTTAAGGGCGCATCCGGTGCGACGCGTAGAGAAAATCCGACGAAAGAGGGTTAAAAAGTTTCCGGGATGAGCGATAGCGAAGACACTCGGGAACTTTAGCGAATGAGGAGGATTTTTTCCGCCAGCTGGCGGACCGAAGCGCTTGATTTTCTTTTGTTTCTTTTCTTTGATCAAGCAAAGAAAAGAAAGGGCCTGTTCCATTCGAAAAGAACCAAATTCCGGACATCTTTTTCTTTGAAAAGCAAGAGATCAAATCTAAAAAACGAACATTCAATTAATTATAACGTTTTTAGCCCCCCTATTTTTACCATTAAGCCTATTTTTCCAACAACCTTATCCCCCGCTTTCACTTAAAAAACCTCATTAAACAAAAAGGGCTGAGAAAACAGCCCTTTTTATTTATCGGATGTGAAATATACTTACGCGCGTTCACGGCGTGTATATTTTGTATGCAGAAGACGGTGTGAAACCTCTCCCAGCGGTTTCCCGAGAAATTCCTTGTATAAGCGGATCACTTCGGGATTTTCATGGGATTTACGTATTTGCATTTTTTCATCTTCCGTATAGATAGCTTCCGCACGTTTTTTACGGATCTCTTCATTGGTCGGGATCGGCTGACCGCCGCCGCCGATACATCCGGAGGGACATGCCATGATCTCAATAAAGTGATACGGTGAATCACCGATCACGATTTCCTCCATGACCTGGAAGGCATTGGTCAATCCGTGAGCAATGGCAACGCGGAGTTCGATCCCTTCCAGGAAACTGTATTCAGGAAGAACGTTCTCCAGTTTCACCTTCGCTTCACGGACTCCTTCAAGTCCTCGGATCGGCATAATGTTCAGTCCGTCAAAGGGAACTTCACGGCCGGTCACAACCTCATAAGCGGTGCGTAAAGCAGCTTCCATCACACCGCCGGTGGCACCGAATATAACTCCCGCACCGGTGGATTCGCCCATGAATTTATCGAACTTACTATTTTTTATCTCTTTGAAATTAATACCCGACTGTCGGATCATATGTCCCAGTTCACGGGTAGTACATACCAGATCGATATCCTGATATCCGCTGTCGTTCATTTCCCGGCGGTTGGCTTCGTATTTTTTCGCCGAACAGGGCATAACGGATACGCTGACGATATTCTTCGGGTCAACGCCTATACGTTCCGCATAATAGGTCTTTGCCAGAGCGCCGAACATCTGCTGCGGTGATTTACAGCTGGAAACATGTGCAAGATAATCCGGGTACATATGTTCGATGAATTTGATCCATCCCGGTGAACAGGAAGTCATCATCGGGATCGGAATATCTTCACCATCCACCAGTTTCCGTTTTAAGCGGTCCAGCAATTCATGCGCTTCCTCCATAATGGTAAGGTCAGCGGCAAAGTCCGTATCCAGAACCGAATCAAAGCCGAGATGTTTCAGTGCTGACACCATTTTTCCGGTAACCCGGACACCGGGCTCGTATCCCAGCATTTCACCGAGAGCAACGCGAACAGCCGGAGCGGTCTGAACAACCACGTGCTTTTCCGGATCTCCGATGGCTTCCCATATCTCATCGATATAACGCCGTTCGGTCAATGCGCCGGTGGGACAACGGTTGATGCATTGTCCGCAGGTGGTACAGACGACCTCATTCATGGGATTGTCAAAAAAGGTCGTTACTTTCATATCCGCGCCCTTGTTGATAACATCCAGTGCGTTCACTTTCTGCAGCTCGGTGCAGGTACGCACACAACGCTGACAGCGGATGCACTTGCTGTTATCTTTCTCAATGGCCCAGGAGGAGCGGTCAATGACAAAATCCTCTTTTTTCAGCAGATTGATATATATTTCATTGTCGATATTATATTCCGCCGCCAGATCCTGCAGCTCACAATTCGTACTGCGATAGCAGGTGGTGCACTGATTGGAGTGTTCGGATACCAGAAGTGCCAGAACATCCTTGCGTGCACGGCGCACCTGCGGGGAATTGGTATAAACTTTCATCCTGTTCATGGCCGGTGTGGCACATGCAGCAGGCAATACCCGCCAGCCGTCAACTTCAACAACACACACACGGCAATTACCGGCAATACAAAGATCCTCATGATGACAGAGCGTTGGGATCTTCACATTCTGTATTTTTGCCGCTTCCAGAAGCGTAGTACCTTCGGGAACGGCAGCTTTTTTTCCGTCTATGACTAAATTAATCATTTTTTCAGACATGGTTTACCTCGTATTAATAGATCATTTCTTCTCTGAAATTCTCAACGATCGAAGAGAATGAATTTGCAACAGACTGTCCCAGGCCGCATTTTGCGGTCAATTTCATGGTCTCCGCAAGCCGCAGAAGGTCATTCAGATACTTATGGCTCTGCTCTCCGCGTTTTATTGCTTCGATGCCCTTCAGAAGCTGCTGGCAGCCGACCCTGCAGGGCGTACATTGTCCGCAGGACTCTTCTTCAAAAAACTCCAGGTAATTGTGCAGGACATTGTACATGGAGCGTGAACTGTTAAAGATCATCATGGATCCGCCGGTGGGCAGGGAAAATCCTTTCAATCCGCCCTGATATCCGATTGTCGTCTCGTTAAAACGTTTGCGGGTACGCAGAAACCGGATGCTCCGCCGACCTGAACGGCTTTGGCGTCACCATCCCCGAATTCCTTTACAAAATCCTGAAGGGTCATTCCCATCTCGATCTCATAGATACCGGCTTTGGGTGTATCCCCTGATACAGAGAACAATTTTGAGCCGCTGGATCCTTCAACGCCCATTTCTTTAAACTCTTTTGCGCCGATCCGCATGATCATCATCGTATACACAAGCGTTTCGACATCTATCTGACGACCGTAGGTTTACCAAGGTATCCTTCACTGGTGGGATACGGCGGTTTATTCCGGGGCTCACCGCGTTTTCCTTCCATGGATTCGATCAGTGAGGTTTCTTCGCCGCAAACATATGCACCGCTTCCCATAAAAAGCTTCACTCTGAAATCCAGGTTCAGCTCATCCATCCATTTATGGAACACATCAAGGGTTTTTTCCAGTTTCGGAATTAGGAAGCGATACTCGTGCCGCAGATAAATAAATCCTTCACGGGCACCAGTCACATAGGAGCATAATGCCATACCGCCCAGTACTTTTAAAGCAACACGGTCAAGTATCTCCCGATCCTTGAACGTTCCGGGTTCACCTTCATCGGCATTGCATATCACATATTTGCGATTGTCTTTTTCCTCAGCAGCCATTTTCCACTTTGCTCCGGTGGAAACCTGCGCCGCCGCGCCCTTTCAGTCCGGATTCGATCAGCATGCGAACGATCTCTTCACCGGGTTTTTTAACGGCTTCCGCCAGGATATCCCTGCAACTGCAGTCCTTACTGAAAATCAGGTCAACACGTTTTAATTTTCGTTTAGCCATATTAAACCTTTTTTATTTTTACTTTTTATTGTACTCATGAATGATCTCTACCACTTTTTCCGGAGTAAGATCCGTATAAGGCCTGATCATTTACCAGCATAGCCGGACCCTTATGGCACCAGCCGATACAATTCGTTTGCAGGAGCGTGAATTTTTTGTCGCTGGTGGTTTCGCCCAGTTTGATCTTGAGCGCTTCTTCAAGAGCCAGAAGAATATCATTGGACCCTTTCATGTAGCAACTGATCGTTTTACACACCCAGATAATATTTTGGCCCCTTTCCTCAAGGTCCAGAAAATGATAGAAAGATGCAACTCCGTAAACATGTGCTGAAGATAATCCCATTTCGGCAGCGACATCGGAAATATCACTGCGGGACAAGTAATTATTGACCCTTTTTACCTCCTGCAGAACAGGAAGTAAATGTTTGCGTTCCTTACCGTGTTTTTCAACAGCAATCTTTACCGCGCTATCTCGTTTTTGCATACGCGCCTCGCTTCCTTTTTTTATGCTTTCAAAAAGAATATCCGTCACAACAAATAAGATGGAAGATACAGTTTAACCGGGCTTTTTTCAAATGATATTTTAATTATTTTGTATCAATTTTCGCCCTTTATAATATCATAATTATTTTGAAATCCGGAGGAAGTTCAGTATAATATTATCTTATGAGAAAAGACACAAAGAAGTCACTGTTAACTTCCATCGATAAACCGGCGGATATTAAGCATTTCAACATATCGGAGTTGCAACAGCTTGCCGGTGAACTGCGCGAGTATATTATTGATGTAGTATCCGAAACGGGCGGGCATCTCGCGCCTTCCCTGGGTACAGTGGAACTTACGGTCGCACTTCTTTATGTTTTTGATCTTCCCGAAGATAAGCTGATATGGGATGTGGGCCATCAGGCCTATCCTTTCAAGGTCCTGACCGGACGCCGGGAAGCATTAAAAACCATTCGCCAGTACGGCGGTATAAGCGGTTTCCCCAAACGGAGTGAAAGTGAATATGACGTTGTCGGCGTGGGACATGCATCCACATCCATTTCTTCCGCGCTGGGTATATCCGTAGCGGAATCCCTGCGACAGCTGCATCATTACATCATCGCCGTTATCGGAGACGGTGCATTTACAGGCGGCCTGGCCTGGGAGGGACTTAACAATGCGGGAAATCTGAAAAAACAGCTACTGGTTATCCTCAATGATAATGAAATGTCCATTTCCAAAAATGTGGGCAGTATTCCCAGGTACCTTAACCGTATTGTCACCACACCTTTTTACAACAAGATAAAAGAAGATATCTGGGGGTTTACCAAAAACCGGAAATTACTGCGTTCCGTTCTGCGTAACATCAAGGAGGCCATGAAAGCCATGTTCTTCCCGCAATGTGATGTTCGACGAACTCGGTCTCCGCTATATGGGACCCATTAACGGCCACAATATTTCCGAACTGGTCCGCATACTCAGGCGCATAAAAAAACTGAATCAACCTATATTGCTGCATGTGCTGACCAAAAAAGGCAAGGGACTTCGGGTTGCAGAGGAAAATCCAACCAAATATCACGGTATCAAGGGCAACGGTAACGGAAAGGTCGTTCATGTCTCCGGCAATGGTCCCACCTACTCTGACATCTTTGGGAAATGCATGATCGAACTGGCAGGCATGCACGACGACGTCGTTGCCATCACCGCCGCGATGACGGACGGTACCGGACTAAAGGAGTATGCAAAGGTATTTCCCGAACGTCTCTTCGATGTCGGTATTGCAGAAGCGCATGCCGTGACCTTTGCATCGGGACTGGCGATCGGCGGACTTCGCCCTGTGGTGGCAGTTTACTCCACGTTCATGCAGCGAGCCGTGGATTCTGTCATGCACGATATCGCACTCCAAAACCTGCCGGTCATTTTCTGTATGGACCGCGCGGGAATAGTCGGCGCTGACGGTCCCACACATCACGGTGTATATGATCTTTCCTTTATCGGCATGCTTCCCAATGTGATCATCAGTGCACCCAAAGACGGAGATGAACTCCGAAACCTCATGCATCTGGCCTATACGGTAACGGACAGACCCTTCTTTATCCGCTATCCGCGTGCCAGGACCAAACGTTTCAACATGGACAATCCCATAGAACTACCGGTGACAGGCTCCTGGGAACTGCTGCAGAAAGGTGAACGCATCGCATTTATCGCATTGGGTTCCATGGTTGAACACTGTGCAGCGGCCTGTGAGAAACTGCGGCAAAAGAATATTATGCCCACACTCGTTAATGCGCGTTTTCTCAAACCCTATGATAAGGACATGCTGGATACGCTCGCCGCTGAACATGATATTCTGATCACCGCGGAAGAAGCCGCCCCCCGGCGGACTACGGGATACCGTCCTTGAACATTTTCAGGGCAAACACAATGCACCACGTGTATGTTCTTTCTCTCTTCCCGATGATTTCATTACACACGGCGAGCGGGAAGAACTTTTCAGAGACGTACAATTACGTGCGGATGATATTGTAAATAAAACACTGGATCTTTTAAAATAACTTCCGTGCTCTTCACGCCGGTCATTTTTTTACCAGCATTTCTCACGTTCTCAGGGGTACGGAAGCCGGAAATTTGAATGATAACACCGAGGCTGCTATGCAAAATATCACTGTAAACATTTATGAGAAAGAGGGTATTGAAAACACAGAAGCTACTTTGCAAAAAGTACGGGAGTATGTAAAGGATACGGGGATCGGACAGATCGTTGTGGCAACAACAACCGGCCGCACAGCTCTTGAATGTGCGGAGATCATTCCGGATGCCGCTGTTATCGGTGTTACGATGCATGCGGTGGATGCTGATATCTATGTAGATCGTCACGGAGAAAAAATTCTTGCCAAAGATCCCGATATCATGGATAAAGCACGAAAAAGGTGTCAAATTCTATACCGGCGTCCACCCTTTCCGCGGTTCGGTCAGCAGTGCCTTGAATGATACTTTCGGCGGATATTCTGCACATGACGTTGTGCCGGAAATACTGAAGAAGCTTTTTTCCACCGGGACCAAGGTCGCAGTCGAATGTGCTTTAATGGCTGCGGATGCCGGTTACCTTGACATGGATAATGACATTATATCCATCGGTGGATACCGCGGCGGTGCCGATACCGCACTGGTACTGAAACCTGCTTACAGCTATCGTTTATTTGAAATGAAATACGCGGGATCATCTGTTTTCCACGCGGATAGTTGAGCGGTATATCCAAAAAAAAGTGTACAATAATTCTATTGCGATAGATATAATAGAAAGTAATTCCGAATAAGTGCTCCCGTTTTTTCGAAATATATTGCTGTATTTTGAGGGTAATGTCACAATTCATTATTTGGAATTAGGCCTATTGGAATAGTAAAAAACTTGGGGCAAGTTTCCGGATATAACCGAGGTGCAATTCCGCTCTGAATATTTATATACCGTTTATTATCAATTATATACGGTGTTCCTCAGCGAAAAGTACAGCTGCATATTTTTCTGTTATGTGATGTTTGTCACAAGAAAATCTACGAAAAACTTGGGTCAAGTTATTGAGCTATTGGATATTGGGTCAGGGCTTCAGAAATTTGCGGAGTTCGCTGATGGATAATGTGTTGATCAGATCCTTTTTTTCCAGCCAGCCACGCCGCGCCTGCCCGAGTCCGAAACGGATATTTTCCAGCATCCCCGCCGCGTGAGCATCCGTACCGAGTGAGAATTTTACGCCGTGTTTTTGCCGACGTGATCATCTTTCCGTTCAGGTCCAGCCGGCGCGGATCGCTGTTGATCTCCAAAGCCACATGATTTGATGCACATGCCTTGAAGATCCTGTCAAAATCCGCGTGGTAGCCTTCACGTTTGTTGATCATTCTTCCCGTCGGATGCACTAAAACATTAACGTATCTATTATCCAGCGCTTTCAGGATCCTTTCCGTCATCTCCTCTTTATCCGAACGAAAACGCGAATGGACGGCGGCGAGAACAATATCCAGTTCTTTGAGAATATCATCCTCATAATCCAGACTGCCGTCCGGAAGTATATCGACCTCGGCGCCCTTCAGTATGCTTACCCCTTCGCTATCACCGATCTCGCCGATCTCCTTCCACTGCTTTTTTATATCTTTTACCTTCATGCCGCCGGCGATCCTTTCCGACAGGGAATGGTCGGTGACCGCGATATAGTCATAACCGCGATCCTTTGCTTTTTTTGCCATATCGCGGATCGTATCGTAACCGTCGCTGTAGGCTGTGTGCATATGAAGATCGCCTCTGATATCCTTAGCTTCCACCAATTCCGGCACGTGATCTTTTTCCGGCCGCTTCGATCTCTCCGGTATTTTCCCGCATCTCCGGTGGTATCCATTGCAATCCGAGTTTTTTATAGACATCCGCTTCTTTCTCTCCGCGATCCTTTTTTTCGAATGTCCCTTGAAAAGACCGTATTCGGACAGTTTGTAATCTTTTTCCATGGCCATTTTTCTCAGCTGGATATTATGGTCCTTGCTTCCGGTAAAATACAGCAAAGCGGCTCCGTAGCTTTTCTTGTCTATGATCCGGAGATCGATATTAATGTGGTTGCTGAGAACAACACTTGATTTGCTTTCGCCTTTCAGCAAAACCCGTGTCACATTTTTCATATCCGTAAAGACATCCATAAGTTTTTCCGGATCCTTCGTCACGGCCAGGATATCAATATCTCCGATCGTTTCCTTCATTCTCCGGAGAGATCCGGCATAGTCGATACGTTCAGGATCCGTATGATCCTGAAGATAGCCAATCGTTTCTTCCGCGATCTCCCAGGCTTCCCCGATAAGCATCCTTTCATGGCGCTCCCGGTACTGCTCAATAGACCGCAACAGGTTCTGTTCGGTCTTTTTCCCGAATCCCTCTAGTTTACTTATCCTGTTCTGTTCCGCCGCTTTCCTAAGGTCGCTGATATTTTTAATATTCAGTTCTTCCGAGAGTTGGCGGACCTTATTGGGGCCCAGTCCTTCGATCTTCAGAAGTTCAGGTAATCCTTTTTCGGACTGCTTTTTGGTCTTTTCCCATTTCCGAACCTTCCCTTTTTCAATATATTCCGCAATATGATCCGCCAGACTCTGTCCGATCGAAGGAATGTTCTGAAGTCCCTTCTTCCCCTCTTTCTCATATATCTCCCCGATATTTTCATCCATATTCTCGATCTTCCGCGAGGCGGAGCGATAGGCTTCCGGTTTCCACTGTATTTTCCGGATCTCCATGATATCCGCGATCTTTCTCAGTTCTCTTGCCAGCTCACGGTTTTTCATCTTTTTTTGCCTTTATGCATCTCATTTTTGCACTGACTTACCGCTGGTGTTCCGCACAGTAATAAGTGCTTCTTCCCCCGATCGTCCGCTTCTTGATCTTTCCCTTATTCTGCGGACAGGACAAACCTTTTTTCCGTCTTTTTATCAGGTAATTGTCCGGCATTTTCTCCACATCCGCCTTGCATTCGACCGCCGTTTTCAGTACGGACCGCATTTTCTCGTAAATACGCTTCAGGGAATCCTCGTCAAGACTTCCCGTCTTTCGTCCGGGGTCAAGACCGGAATGGTACAGGATCTCATCCGCATAGATATTGCCGATCCCCGCAATGCTTTTCTGATCCATTAATGCAGTTTTGATCTTCCCCCTTTTTGCACGCATGATCTTCAAAAATTCCTTTTTACTTATGGCCAGCGCGTCCGGTCCGGGGACATTTTCCCTGATGAATTTTTCCTTATCTTCGGTCACCAGAACCTTTCCCAGTTTCCGGATATTGATAAAAGCGAATTTATGACCGTCTGAAAATCTAACGATCAGTAACGCATGCCGGGGGTCGTCTTCATCCCGGTAGTACTTGACATTTCCCGTCATTCCGAAATGCAGCACCAGGGTTTTCTTGCTGTCGGTATCCAGGAAACAGTATTTTCCGTGCCGGGAGGTATCTTCAAAACTCCGGTTCTTCAACGACATGATATCCTTTTGCGGAGAATGAAATACGCGCCCGCCGGTCATACGAATATCCGTTATTTTTTTATGCATAACGGTGTGAGCGAGGTAGCTCCGCCAGACTTCGACATCAGGAAGTTCAGGCATCTTTTAACTCCTTCATAAGCTGCTGTGCATTTTTGACGGCATAGGCGTTATTGTCATTATTAAAATAAGCAAAGATCTTTTTCCCCTGAAGATCTTTCATCCGGGCGGCAATTTCCTTTATCTCAAGTTCCGAATACTGTGTGGAATAATGCCTTCCATGAAAGCGGTAATAGACAAGATCCGATGTTACAACCTGCTCACCAGGCATATCGAGTTCCGATACCGTGCAGAAGGCGATATTATTTTCTCCAGCAGAGCATAAACATCCTTATTCCACCACGCCTTATTACGGAACTCGATAACATTGTTCTTCCTGCCGTCAAGATGAGCGATAAAAGTACGGAGTTTGGCGAAATTATGCTCCGTAAAGGTATAGTTCGGCGGCAACTGGAAGAGAAAACACGCCATTTTCCGCTTCAGCGCCGCTGCCGCATCATAGAATTGCCGGACGTAGTTCCCACAGTGGCGTAATTTTTTCATGTGGGTGATCATGCGCGGTGCTTTCAGCGTGAATGCAAAACTTGCAGCTGCGCTGTCGTGCCACTTTTTCGAGGACCTCTTTTACCGGACGGCGGTAAAAGGTGTTGTTGACCTCCACGGTATCGAAATGCCGGCAATAATATCCGAACCAGTCTTTCTTTTTTATTGCCTCCGGGTAGAATCTTTTTTTCCAGTGCGGATAATTCCATCCGGACGTTCCGATCCGGTAAGTGTTTTTGTCTGACATTTTTTACCTCGTTACGTTATGCCGGCTGTTCCCTTTCAAAATCGGGTTCATGCTTTTCAAGTACATCGGCCATTCGTTCGTATATAAAATTCGAAAATGCTCGCCGTTCCTTAATATCGCTGTCATCATAATCCGGGATCACCGGTTTCAGCACATGCATTTCCA
The DNA here is from genome assembly GCA_034521145.1 of Fidelibacterota bacterium. Taxonomy (GTDB): domain Bacteria; phylum Fidelibacterota; class Fidelibacteria; order Fidelibacterales; family Fidelibacteraceae; genus M50B103. Next base: position 213,087 of record JAXHMX010000001.1, read on the forward strand.
TCTCCACCGACCAGTGGCTGCCGTAAAGCTCAAAAAATGCTTGAAAAAAGGCGTGCTGTTCCCCTCACGATCCTCCGACCATGCCACTTCACAACGCCGTTCAAGGGGTACGCGTTTCCCGTTCAGTCGTTTAATGACAAATACTGCCGGCACCAGAGGACATTTTAACTGGTTGGCTACAACGAACAATGCAGAGGAAAAAGGCAGCAGCCGGGTACCGTCCGTTGTGGTCTTTTCGGGGGAAAACCAAAAATTTATACGGTTCTTTATCGTTTCCGAGATCTTTTTAATATAATGTTCCGACATGCCGCCGGTATCACGGTCCACAAAAACCGTTCCCACCGCTTTCACCACGGAACCGATGACCGGCCATTTCTCGATCTCATCTTTTGCGACAAAAGCCATGGGCCGTATCTTCGGCAAGGAGAAGAGTTCCACATCAGCCCAGATGATTTGTTGCCATCAGAAATCCCTGATCTTTTGGAAGATATTCACGATCGAATATTCGCACCCGGATCCCCAGGATCTTCCGCAGGGGAAAAGCCAGGACAGGTGTCATGGAATGTATAACGCGCACTGATGTTTTTTTACTGAAAACACTAATAATCCAGTAAAGCAGAAAAAGGGTTACGATAAGCAAAACCCCGTAGATCAGTAATAAGGCAATACGTAATGCAGCTAAAAGATATTTCATGATCTCTTCGGATCGATCAGGTTCCCGATAAATAAAATGGCTTTCTCTTTCTTATGACGGATAAGAAAAATAAAAGGGTGGTCTGCCCGGAATTCAACGGGTGCCATCGGTGAAGGGCGGACTGACGTAAGTTTCATGACAACCGCAGTGGCGGCGGCGGCTTCGGTTTTTTCTTCATCAACATCTATAAAAGCTTTATGCAGGACTGCAGAGATCATCAGTTCCTTTTCCCGGGTCATCCCGCTGAAATCCGCTGACGGTGTAAATGCTTTCTCCATTCCCAGGGCGTTAAGGTATCTGTTCAGTCCATAATCCGTTTCCAGCCGGAATTTCGGCAGATAGACCATTACATCTTTGCGCTGTTTCAGGCTATCGTGTTTATCAAGGAATTCATTATTGATCCTGCCGGATAATTTTTTGATCCCGTCATGATCCCGCGGCAACATTACCGTCATAATATATTCCCCGCCCTTATAACTCAGATCAAGTATCTGATACGCTTCCGTCTCCGAATAATCATAGTAATGGCGCTGGTACATCATCTCCGCTTCGATCTTTTTTCCGTCAAGACAATAAAACGTTGATTTTTCCGTCATCTCTTTGTTGAATCGATGTTCCCATTCGGCATTGAAATATACCGCGTTGGTCAGAATAAGCCGCGTTAAGGGAGTGATCGCGGAGCCGGGAAGAAGATCCCGGATACGGCCGGCGGTATTATCACTCACCCATTTGTTAATTATATTCCGGGACTCTTCGGGATCCTCCGTGAAATCCAGTTCCCGTGCTTCACTGCTGTACGCGCTCTTTACCGTCTGCACATAGGAACTGCGCAGCTGATATTTTTTCTGGACCCACAGTGCATTGGCGATCTTCATCTCAAATTCAGCACTGTCTCCCGATCGCAGGCTGTCGATCATATTACCGTATTTTGTATGGAATTCCCGATGCTGAGGGCCATAGTACATTACGTCACGCATTTCACGGGCCGTTTCTCCTCCGGCGCCCACATAGGTCATCGCCAGTGCCGCGGAAATACTCAGCGGAGAACAGAACATATTTTCGGGGTCAGGCCCTTTCATCTCACGGTATATATCAAAAGCAAAGGCATTCAGACCTTCCACCGCTTTTTCCTGTACGAACACCGGAGACGGAAGCCGGCCGGTATCATTCTTGCTGACCGTCTCTCTTTGCGCGCAGGCAGTAATAAAGATCAGCACGAACAACAATCCGGTTATGATGGGTTTTTTCATACCTATCTCCTTAAATAATGGTGTCTTTCAAGAACTTGTCATCTTTTTCAGGGTAATCGGACATATAATGGAGCCCCCGGCTTTCGTTCCGCAGCAGCGCGGAACGGACTATCAAATATGCAATGGCTGAAAGATTACGAAGTTCCAGCAGATCCTTGCTGACGCGTGTGCGTTTATAATAATCCTCAATTTCATCATAGAGCGTTTTCATTCGCCGCAATGCACGTTTAAGATGAACTTTAGAACGGACAATACCCACATAATCCCACATGATGGTCTGCAATTCATTACGGTTATTGCGGATAAGTCTCCATTCCTGCATATTGGTAACATCGGTATCGTCCCATTGCGGAATAAAAACATTGTTATAAACATTGCGTTTTTTTTCAATGGCTCTTTTCGCTGCGCGCCTGGCAAATACCAGGGCTTCCAGCAGACTGTTGCTGGCGAGCCGGTTTGCCCCATGCACACCGGTATGGGCGGTCTCTCCCGCAGCAAAAAGATTATGCATGGAGGTCTGGCCGTTCAAATTGGTCATAACACCACCGCAGACATAGTGTGCCGCGGGCACGACAGGTATTTGTTCGCGGGTAATATCAATGCGGAGATGCTCTCTGCAGTGTGAAGCAATATTCGGGAAATGGGACAGTAACTCTTTGGGGGGCAGATGCGTCAAATCCAGAAAAACCGATGATTCACCGCGCGATTTGCATTCCGCATCAATGGCACGGGCAACAACATCACGCGGAGCAAGTTCAAGCCGTTTGTCATATTTTTCCATAAAGCGTTCTCCCGACACATTCCGCAGAATCCCTCCGAATCCGCGGCAGGCCTCGGAAATCAGAAAGGGTTTCGCCCCCGGTTCGTACAAGGCGGTGGGATGGAACTGTATGAATTCCATATTGGCGATCCGCACGCCTGCCCGGTATGCCATCGCCACCCCGTCGCCGGTAGCGACCTCGGGATTTGTGGTGTGAAGGTAGACCCTGGAAGCGCCGCCGCAGGCCAGAAAGGTGTAATCGGAGCCGAAGGTCCTGACCTCCCCGGCTTTCTCATCAAGTACATACGCACCGAAACAAATATTGAAAGCGGACTGGAGATTATTGAGGGACGTGATGATCGGTGATCAGTTCAACGGCCATATGCTCTTCAAAAATATGGATGTTGGGATGCTCCAATACCTTTTTGATCAGTTTTTCCTGGATAGCCCTTCCCGTTTCATCCGCTACATGCAAAATACGGTACTTACTGTGTCCTCCCTCACGTGCAAGATCAAAAAACCCGTTATCTTTCATGTCAAATTCAAGACCGTGATCAATAAGATCTTTTATACGGCCGGGAGCTTCTTTTACCATAATGTTTACAGCGTCCTCGTGACAGAGACCGTCACCGGCTATATGCGTGTCACGGGCATGCGCGGAAAAATCATCCTCCTGTGCGATAACTGCGGCCACACCTCCCTGCGCTTTGGCTGTGTTGGTGTCGTCAAGAGCGTATTTCGTAATAATATGTACTTTTCCGTGATCTGCGACTTCCAGTGCAAAACTCAGTCCCGCGATCCCGCTGCCGATAACAAGATAGTCCGATAGTATTTTATTCATCTGTTTTATCCGAATTTGTTGACTTACAATAATCTAATTTACATGTTATTTTGTATAAAGTAAAGATATGAGTAAGAATGTTATATTGCGGGATCTCGTGAGGTAACGCTCAGATGCGGAAAAGTATAATGGATGTTGAGCCGCTGAAGCGGCCGGAGATGGACGATATTTTCATTGTCAGGGCATTCCGCATTAATGTGCTTCAAACCAGCTGTCGCCGGTATTGATATCGGCTTTCAGGGGTACTTTCAGCTCAGCGGCGTTCTCCATGACAGCTTTAACGTGTCTACGGAGATCCTTTTCTTCACCCGGTGCGACCTCAAAGACAAGTTCGTCATGGACCTGTAAAATAAGGCGGGACCGCATTCCCTCTTTTTTTATCTTATCGTGAATGCGGATCATAGCTATCTTAATGATATCGGCAGCGGTGCCCTGAACGGGCATATTGATCGCTGCACGTTTTGCTGCTTCACGCAAATTACGGTTCTCGCTGTTGATATCGGGAATATACCTCACCCTGCCGTAGAGGGTTTCCACATAACCTTTTTCACTGCACTGCAAAACCGTTTTGTCGATAAATTCCTTCACACCGGTATAGCGCGCAAAATACGCCTTGATAATAGCGGATGCATCGCCGTAACTGATATTCAGTTCCTGAGATATACGGTGGGAACCGGCGCCGTACATGATCCCGAAGTTGATCACCTTGGCCGTCCGGCGCATATCGGGGGTCACATCCGCATCCTTCACGTTAAAGACCGTTGCCGCGGTGCGCGTATGGATATCCGCATCCTGTTTGAAAGCCTTTACAAGATTTGGATCTTCCGAAAGATGTGCCATGATCCGGAGTTCGACCTGGCTGTAATCCGCAGCCATGATCTTCCAGTCCTTCTCTTGTGCCCGGAACGCTTTGCGTATCTTCCTCCCTTCCTCCGTACGGATGGGAATATTCTGAAAGTTCGGGCCGGAGCTTGATAATCTGCCGGTAGCGGCTACCGTTTGATTAAATGAACCGTGAATACGGCCGGTGGCGTCATTCACCAGTTCGGGCAGAGCATCCACATAGGTGGAGCGCAGTTTGCTGAGCATACGAAAATCCAGGATCTTCTGCGGCAAAACATGTTCGTTCCTGAGTTTTTCAAGAACGCTTACATCCGTGGAAAATCCGGTCTTGGTCTTTTTTACCGACGGCAATCCCAGTTTTTCAAAGAGGATGTGACTCAATTGTTTGGGACTGTTGATATTGAAGCTTCCGCCGGCAAGATCATAGATGTCCTGCATAATGGCGGTCATCTTTTTGCCCAATTCTCCGCTCATTTTGCGCAGGTAGGGAATATCCACGTAGATCCCCGTCTCCTGCATATCCGCCAGCACCCGGATAAGCGGAGTTTCGATCTCTTCGAAAACACGGAAAAGGGCGGATTCTTTGAGTTTTTTATAAAAGATCGCGGAAAGCTGGAAAGTGATATCGGCATCTTCCGCAGCATAATGCCGTATTTTATCCGTGCTTACTTCGGACATCGGGATCTGTTCGCGCTTTTTTTCTCCGATAAGTTCGGTGATCGGCATCATCCGGTAATGCAGATACCGCTCCGCCAGCAGATCAAGTTTATAGGAATTTACATCCGGATTCAACAGATAGGCAGCCAGCATCGTGTCGAATAATTCCCCCCGGAGTTCGGCACCGTGCCGGCGCAGCACGAGTATATCGAATTTTATATGCTGACCCGCTTTTTTGATCTTTTCATCCGCAAGCAGCGCCTTGAGAAGTTCCAGGTGTTCCGGAGTATACGGGATATAATATCCCTCCCAGGGTTTGCAGGAAAAGGAAAGTCCCACCAGAGAGGCCGTCACGGGATCAAGACCGTCGGTTTCGGTATCCACGGCAATCATCTTCTCCTTCCGCAGCTTCTTTACCATTTCCCTGATATCCGCTGCCGTACTGCACAGCCGGTAATGTTGTTGATCTTTTTCGCTGTCCCTACCGCCTTTCAGTCCCAGATCACGGATAAACTTGTGCAGCTCCAGCTCCTGCAGTATATCCAGCAGTTTCTCTTCATTGTAGCTGGTGTTGACGCGCATGGCGTCCCAGGAGATATCCACCGGCACTTCCGTGTCGATCCGGACCAATTCCCGGCTCAGGAAAGCCATATCCTTTTGCTCAAGGAGTCCCTCGCGCACTCTTGCATTTTTGATCTCTTCCGCATGCGCTATCACTTCCTCGAGGGAACCGTATTTCTGCAGCAGTTTTACGGCGGTCTTCTCCCCTATGCCGCGGATCCCGGGAATATTGTCCGAACTGTCGCCCATCAGTCCGAGAAGATCCGTAATATGTTCCGGCGTAACTCCCCATTTATCTCTGACCTCCTCGCTGCCGTATATCATAAGGGGACGTTTGCCGGTGGCGGGTGCATAGAGAAAGATATGTTCATTGACAAGCTGCATGAAATCCTTATCGCCGGAAACCATAAAGGCATTCGCCTGCTTTTTTTCCGCCTCCTGCGCCATGGTACCGATGATATCATCCGCTTCATATCCCGGTATTTCAACGATCGGGATGCGCAACGCATTCAGAATATCCTTGATCCATGGGATCTGGGGCCGCATTTCGAAAGGCATTTTCTCGCGGGTTGCCTTGTAATCGGGATATTTTTTATGCCGGAAGGTTTTTTCACGGGAATCGAATGCAACGGCGAGGAAATCCGGATTTTCGTCCCGGATGATCTTGAACAGGGCATTGAGAAAACCAAAGGTGGCGCTGATATGTCTTCCGTCACTGGTTACCAGCGGATCCCGTATAAGCGCAAAATGTGCCCTGTAGGCGATCGCCATACCGTCAATAATGAATAATTTATGTCTGGGGTTCGTCATTATATTATCTTAACCTTTTTGAATTTCGTATTTTTTTTTTATTATTTCAAGCAATGAATCATTTTTATAAATTCATCATAAAATGAGAAAGTCAATGAAAAATATCTCCCTTCTTCTCTGTCTCTTCAGTCTTATCCTGACTGTGGTCTCCTGCTCGGAACAGGAAGCGCCCGATCCGCCGCAGCTACATTCCCGCTGGTCAACGGTATATGATAAAAAGGCGGAAGGCATCGCAAAGAAATGGTACCTGAATTTTCCCTCAAGCAATTTCACGGGAAGCACCTGGGAGAACTGGCAAATAAAGAATGCCCGGTACCGCTGGCACCGGCAGGAATTCATCACCGGAGAGCTCGACAGCAGCGCTTCTTATCTCCTTGAACTCAACACCGTTGCAAGTCCGTCACTTATATGGATGAACGACGAATTCCTTGAGCACATTCCCGTTGCGAACGAATATGTGATAGACATCACTGATCACCTGAAAGAGAACAGTAATAATAATATTGTATTCCGCAATGAATTTCAGGAAGACCTCTTTGGTATCAATAAGATCAGGATCATCAAAGCTTCTCCGGATACGCTGCTTCCGGAGAAAAAACCGGACTTTCATGCGATGCCGCTTTACGATCCTCCCGGCGAATATGTACATGATCTTATCATTTATGAGGCTTTTATCCGTAATATGTCGGATCAGGGAACATTTACCGGATTCAAGAACACCATTATGCGTCTGAACCAGCTAGGCATCAATATGGTTTGGCTGATGCCCGTACATCCTGTGGGTATACAGAACCGGCAGGGCAGTCTGGGTTCTCCCTATGCCGTCCGGGACCATTTCAGCACGAATGCACGGTACGGGAATCTCTCCGACTTCAGAAGTCTGCGTTCCATGCTGCACCGCAATGATATCCGGCTGATCCTGGATGCCGTCATGGCGCAGACCGCTGCGGACCATCCCTGGGTGCAGGATTATCCCTCTTACTATAAGAACGATGCTTCCGGCCGTCCTCTGCCCGCCCCCGATGCCTGAAACCGAAATATTTATGATCTTAATTATGACAATGAGAATCTTCGGGAACGCATGATCTCTTACTTGGATTTCTGGCTTGAACAGGATGCGGACGGTTTCCGTCTGCACCGCACTGCAGACATTCCCCGTGATTTCTGGAAGCAGGTAAGTGATCATTATAATAGTAAAGAAAAGGAATGTTTTTCTGCTGGGCGACGGTGATGACCCCCGGCAGCTTACGAGCGGGATCAATGCGATCGAAAGTCCGGACCTTTATCAGACATTTGTATCCATCGCCAATGGTGAGGCGGATGCACGTGCTGTCGGAAAAACACTTTTTGAAGAAGCCGGAGCATATCCCGATGGTACGAAATTCGTGCATTATGCGGAAAACCATAGGACTCCCCGTGCCAGGGATGCATTAGGTGTCAGCGGTCATCATCTGGCACTGGTAACCATTTTTACCGCTCCCGGTATCCCGATGATATTCTGCGGTGAGGAGCTGAACGATCCCCCGGAAATGGATCTGTATGAAAAGACCGATATGAACTGGTACCGCATACACTGGCCCACATATAACCTTATCTCAAAACTGGCGAAATTCCGGAAAAATTCCCCGGTACTGATCCACGGCGATCTTAACCCCATCACGACGACGCCCGCCGTGGGAGGTTTTTCCGGCGCTACCGCAACGAGACCTGGTATATACTTCTGAATTACAGTGAAAGTGAACAGATCTATCAGTGCGATGCCAAAACCACGGTTTTTTCGGACGGCAGTTCGGGCATCGTGGATAAAGGACGTGTGCGTCTCGAAGCGAAAGGTTATTGTATTGTTAAATGAAGATGTCAAATCGTTGAAATATTGAATGCTCTGTATTTTAGGACTCACGACTTACGAAATAAATATTGACATTCGGAAATTTAACGTGTATCTTTTTTGGCTTTTTTAAAACGAGAAAAATGAGGAATACATGGCATATCCATTATCAACAAAAAAACGCATACGACAGGCGAAAAAGCGCAAACAACGCAACCGGCATTACAAATACATGTTAAAGACATGGATCCGGCGGGTAGAAGAAGCGCCCACAAAAGAAGAAGCAGTCAAGAATCTTCCGGAAGCGGTTTCCGTGATCGATAGGATCGCCGGAAAAGGCATTATTCACAAGAATGCGGCCGCAAATAAAAAATCACGTCTCGCCCGTCACGTAAACGCCTTATAATTTTATTTTTTCAGTCTGGATTTCTGTGCCTCTGTGGAATACACGGAGGCTTTTTTTATACTTCTTATTTTCGCAGGAACATGATCCCGAACACATAGAAAAGGTACGGAAAAATTCGTCAGCGATAACGGAAGCCCCAAATTTCAATATATGGATGCGGTAACGAAACGTGTTTTTCCCCTCAATGCTCCACCCCGCTTCATTTACGCCGGGATCTTTACGGATCTCTATACGGCAAAGGCCTTCCGCATTTTCTCCGGCATGGGGACCGGGTTTCCTTCCGCGTCGACAAATACCATCACCGTTTCCGCTTCTGCACAAAGACTTTCATCTTCTTTGACGATCTTATACCGCAGCGTTATTGAACTTTTTCCCAGGCGGCTGACTTCAGCGAGGAGATGCAATTCTTCATCAAAAAAAGCCGGCGCTTTATACTCGATACATACCTTTGCAATGACAGGAAATTTTCCCCACCGGTGAAAATCGTTAAAATGCAGTCCGGCTTCGCGCAAATAATCTCCGCGTGCCTTTTCCAGATATTTTGCAAAGGTACCGTTATTTACATGTCCGAAAGAATCCAGTTCATAACTCCGTACCCGGAGACTGCTTTTCCATACTTTCATAGGCGGGTTTCTCCTTTGTTTTTATGTACAGAATGATAAAGCCGATCAGCGCGAGGAATCCGAAGGACGACATCGAGAGCCAGAAAAGCCTGATATCGCTGATAAGATCCATAAAGATGCCGCCGATAAAAGGTCCGAGTGACCATCCCAGCGTACTGATGGAGCTGTATATTCCCTGATAGCGGCCGTAAAGTTTACGGCGTGCCATATTTGAAGCAATAGTATGTCCGCTCGGACCGGCGAACATTTCCCCGAAGGTGATAAAGACGATAATGATCATCATCATGGTGAAAGAGGACATCCATCCCATGAAAGCATAACTGAGCGCAAAAAGCAGGGTTCCGATGATCATCAGCAGGTAATTGTTCATCTTCCGTGTCCGGTGAGTGACAAATATCTGGAAAATTATGACGAGAAGCGCATTGAACGTATAAAGCCAGCCGATATTTGTGGAAGAAAGTCCCACATATTTTTTCATGAACACAGATAGTGTGGACACGAACTGTCCCCAGGTTATAAAAAGCAGGAGCGCAATAATGCAGAAGAGAAAAAATGTCCGGTCACGGCGGAACGCGGCGGCCATAGCGGCAAATCCCTGCCGCTCGCGCCTGCGGGTTTTCGGTTCCGCTCCCGTACTTACCGAATTTTCCGGGTGTCCTTTTCGGTAACCGAAAAATCCGGAGGCGCGTTGCCCTGCGCTGCGTTCGGCGGTTTCTTTTACACTTACGGTGACAAATATTCCCGAAATGAAAAACGTAACTGCCGTAAAATAGAAAAGCGATTCATAAGAGACATCAAAAAGAAAACCGCCGATGGCGGGACCGGCGCCCCAGCCGATATTTCCCGCCATGCGCATCAATGCATAGCCGTTGGACCGTTTGTCCGCCGGCAGAATATCCGAGATCATCGCCGATGCCACCGGCTGGAATAATGAGGACAATAAATACTGACTCAGAAGGATCCCCGCCAGCATCCAGATGCTGAGGTCAAGCTGAATGGCCATCCCGGCAGCCAGAAAGATCACACTGCGGCTGAGCTGGCTCCAGATCATAAGTCCGCGCCGGCCGATATAATCGGACAAGGTCCCGCCCGCACTTTGCGTCAGCGTACGGCAAATGGCCGCCGCGAGAAAAAACAGGGAAATATAGCTCATGGATATTCCCCGTTCAGTATGAAAATACACGGTCATAAAAGGCACCACGGCGCCGAAACCGAGTGAATTGATCAGCCAGCCCACCATCAGCGGAGCAAGGCGTTTGTCCATACCGATTATTTCTTTCAGTTTCATTTATCTTCCCGTAAAAGCCGAAGAAGTCTTTCAACCGGCAAATCCGCATATGAATCCACGATCAGGTCCGCCTCATGCAGTACGGCCGGAGAAAAGGTGCTTGTCAGTCCGACAACTTTCGCACCGGCGGCAATACCGGAACGGACACCATTCACCGAATCCTCGATCACCACACAGTTTTTGACCGGTATCCCGATCATTTCCGATGCTTTCAGGTAAGGTTCCGGATGCGGTTTGGTATTCTCCACCTCCGAAGATGTGATCATATGGGAAAAAATGTTTTCAACGGCTACGTTCTTAAAGGTCCATTCCATGATCTCCCGGGATGTGGAGGTCACCAGCACATCCTGAAAAACCTTTCGCGCCTCACGAAAGAATTCCGGAAAACCCGGGATATAATCCATATTTTTTTTGAATTCGATCAGCAGGTCGGAACGGTAATCGCGGCGCATGCGCTCCGTATCAATATCGCTCTTATATTTATCGCGTATATACGGAAAGACGGCTCGCGCATCTTTCCCTTTGAAAAAAAGCCAGTCCTCCGGCTGCACCGGAATACCGTATTTCTTGAACTGTATATTCATCGCTTTTTCGTACAGCGGCTCACTGTCCACAACAACACCGTCAAAATCCAGAAGAAGTCCGTATTTTTTGCACATAAAAAATAATCCCCGCATATAATGATACGGGAATATAAAAAATTCCGTTCAAAGGGAAAAAATATTTATTTACTTTTGTTCCTTTTATACAGGACCGAAAGAGGAAGAATAATAACATAACCGATGGTCAGGACGATCGGACTGATATAAAGCGAAAGGACATCATAGGTATCGCCGAGAGCCATCAGGATATATCCGAGGATGATCACACCCAGACTTGTCAGAAAAATATATAAATTCATTTTCGTTAATCCCATGGACTGAAAAAAATCTTTCGTTTTCATATCATTATCCTCAAATTTTTAATGATTTTACATATTCTTTACCGAAGATGCAAGTTTTACCTTTTGCGAATGCGTTCCAGCAGTATATCAATAATTCCCTGCAACGGATAAATGCCGGTTTTGTTTCCGTCCTCGAAGAGCACTACCGTATCCGGTCCGGCTCCGGCGATGCCGATATCGGCTTCCTTTGCTTCTCCGGGACCGTTGACGACGCATCCCATGACGGCAACCGTCACCTCCTTACGGATATCCGCCACCTGTTTTTCCACTTCTTCTGCAACGGCGGCTACATCGTAGGAACAACGGCCGCAGGTGGGACAGCTGATGACGCGGATACCGTCCCGGCGCAGTCCGAGGGACTCGAGTATACGGCGGGCTACGCTGATCTCCTGAACAGGATCAGTGGACAGCGAGACCCGTATCGTATCCCCGATGCCTTCCGCTAGCAGTGTGCCGATACCGACGGCCGAGCGGATACTGCCGGAGCTCCTGGTACCCGATTCTGTGACGCCGAGATGCAGGGGATTATCAAAACGTTCCGAAAATCGCCGGCTTGCCTCGATCGTCGTCATAACCTGAGAGGATTTGATGGAAACGATCACATCGGTAAAATCTTGTTCTTTGCAGATCCGTATATGCCGTTCGGCGCTTTCCACGAGAGCCTCCGCTACCGGGTGCCCGTATTTTTCCAGCAGGTCCTTCTCCAGCGATCCGCCGTTGACGCCGATGCGGATCGGAACACCATAGGATTTACAGGCCGAAAGAACGGTCCGGATATGTTTTTTTGAGCCGATATTACCCGGATTGATGCGGATCTTGTCCGCCCCCGCATCAAGGGCTCCCAGGGCAAGCCTGTGATCGAAATGGATATCCGCGACCAGCGGAATGCGGCTTTGTTTTTTTATTTCCGCAAAATTCTCCAGGGTCTTGCTGTCCGGGACCGCCATCCGGACTATCTCACAGCCCGCCGTTTGCAGTTCCCGGATCTGCCGTATACAGGCATCTGTATCCGTTCCCGGTGTATTGATCATGCTCTGAATGGAAACGGGCGCGTCACCGCCGATGAAAAGCTTACCGACCTGTATCTTTTTGGTTTTTCTTCGTATGATCATGAGCAAATATAAACAAATTATTGCAAAGTATAAATAGAAAAGACGTAACGCGGAAAAGATGCTGTGTTCACATCAGCCTTACGGCCGCCATTATTATTGTGTCTTTGTGTCCCTTTTGTCGTTGTGAGATAATAATATGCCGCTCCTCCGGAGCTGGATGTCTGTGCTGATGTATTGAGTTATCATTGTGCCGCTCCTGACGGAGCTTATGACGTTATCGATATAATGAATCATCATTATATCGCTCCTTCGTAGCTTTCCGGGAATGTTGTGCATCATGTTTAACGATCCGATGTAACTATAAATAACGGATGCAAAACCCCGGAGGGGTGATACCGTGATAAGAACATGTACTACATAGAGAACAGCCCCAGCGAGGCGTCATAAATCCTTCCTCCGGAGCTTTCCAAGATCGTATTTTTGCTTGGTTAAATAGTAAATTAGAATTACATTTCAATGAATTATAAACAATGAATAACATGGTATTTTCAGAACAATAACGACATTTCATGGAAATTACCGGTTTATTAAAAATAAAAGACGGGAAGGACACGATGCCAAGAATTTCAGTAATTCACTATAGTGAGGCAGCGGGAAAGCTGAAAGAAATATACGACGGACTTATTAAAAGCCGCGGCAAACTTGCCGATGTTCATATGATCCAGAGTTTACGGCCGGAAAGCATTACGGCGCATATGGATCTGTATATGGAAATAATGTACAGCCGTTCTGAACTATCAAGGGCGGAGCGCGAATTAATGGGGACGGTTGTCTCCATTACCAACGGCTGCAAATACTGTACAAAACATCATGCGGAAGCCTTGGATCATTACTGGAAAGATAAGAATAAAATTGCAAAACTCTTGTCGGAAGAATATTCTCAGATCCTTTCAGAAAAGGAAAATACGTTGTGTGAATTTGCCAAACACTTAACACTGAATCCGGAACAGCACGAAAACCATGATCATACACAAAAATTAAAAAAAGCCGGCTTATCTGATGCTGCGGTACTGGATGCTGTTTTAGTGACGGCTTATTTCAATTTCGTTAACCGCATTGTGCTTTCTTTGGGTGTGAGGTCAGAAATTGATGAGGGGACCGGTTATCAATATTGAGCGTTTATATGCGAAAGAAAACAAAAACCCAAAGGGAAATGTGTTCCTATCACGGTCTGTCCCGGCAGAAACCTTCCCTGCATTGCACAAGAAGTACATACACGAAATACATTACCGGATATACCGGAATGCTTTTTACTTATAAATGAATAAGGGCCGTATGAAACTGAAAATTCTATTTATCCTATTACTTGTCTTATGTAATTTTCCGGAAGCGCGTATTGATAAATTGCGTTTTAGCGGAAATTCCGGGCTTGCACCGGAAAATACTCTCCTGTCTGCCCGGTCCTTTAGCGGAGGCGGTGCTTTACATCTTTCCTATCCTGTTTCTCCCGCAACCGGTGTTATCAATACCGAACTTTCCATTATCAATGATTACCGTTTCTTTAAGAACAGCGATGACCGAATGCACCTTATTCGTTTCGGATTCGGCATACGGGTTTTTCTCAATACGCTTAAAACCATAAGACCCTATTTTACTCACGATATAACATCTCAGCTTATTATTGCGGACAGCTATGAAAATTATGCTTCGGCTTTTGGGGTATTACTCGGCCTGGGAGTGGATATACCGGTGAACCGTCTAGATGTTAATGCTGAATCATCGTCCGTATTCGTTGATATTTCATACAATAAAACCAATGTCGCCTATTTTCAATTTGCGGATTTTACTATGAAATTTATGGCCGTTTCATTCGGCTATTCATGGAAATTATAAAGACCGGCAAAACATCTCCTATATCCCCCGCCGGTATATATCCCCTTTTGCGCGCTGGACATACCCTTTTATCTCGAGATCAAGCAACGCTTTCATGACCGCCGGCCGGTCCAGAGCGCATGATTTAATGATCCGGTCGATATACACGCCCTCCCTGTCCAGACAGGCAAGAACAAGCTCCTCTTCCCGGCTCAGCGGACTTTGCCGCGCCGCCTCGGCAAAACAATCCTTCTGTCCCTTGAGACGATCCACAAAAGGGATATTCACTGAGCACATCCTCCGCATTTTCCACGATTTTGGCACCCAGTCGGATCAGACGGTGGCAGCCGGTATGCCTGCCGTTGAGACAATTCCCCGGAACGGCAAATACATCCCGGTTCTGTTCATTCGCATTCAGTGCCGTCACCAGCGCGCCGCTCCTGGTCCCTGCCTGCGTTACGACAACTCCCCGGCTTAAGCCGCTGATGACCCGGTTCCGGCGGATAAAGTTCCCGGGCATGATCTTCCCTCCGATAACGGTTTCCGTGCATACGGCGCCGTGTTCGGCGATCTCGCGGAAGATCATGCGGTTCTCTGCAGGGTAAATACAATCCAAAGACGTTCCCAATACAGCGATCGTCCGGGAACCCTGTGTTAAAGCGGCACGGTGCGCGGCCGTATCAATACCTCTGGCCATACCGCTGATAATGCAGATACCGTCTTTTGCAATTCCGCCGGCAATATTGTTTGTCATCAGCTTCCCGTAATCATCCGGGTAACGGGTTCCCACAACGGCAAAAGCGGTATTGTCCTCCGGCGCGAAGCTGCCTTTATAGATCAGCAGTGGCGGAGCGTCGTAAATGTGCCGCAGCACGTCGGGATATGTGCTGTCTTCAAAACTCACATATGCAGCTTTGTGTTTGTGTATCCATTCCAGCTGGAAATCCATTTTTTTGCGGTAAGTTTTTTTAACGATCATATCCGCCGCTTCCGCAGATATGCCGCAACTGCGTACAAGTGTTCTTTTATCCTGCAGGAATACTGACTCCGCTGATCCAAAGGCGTCACACAGACTTCTGTATGTACGCGGACCGATGCCTTCAATGCACATTAATGCAAGTGTTGCATTCTCCATGTCGTCCCCCGTTCATTCAATACTGTTTAAATACTGTTAATTTGTCTTGATCTGTTGATCTGTTAATTTGTTGAGATCGTAGCGGATTGGAAGTTTTTCTTTCCCCTCTTTTGCCCTTTATCTCTTCTTTTTCTTCTCTTTTCTCTTTTACGGCTTACGGTCCGTTTTTCCGGCGAAGGAAAAACTTACAAATTCCCCGAGCCGGTAAACCAGTTTATCCAGATGATAATGCGTATGCGAGGATATGGTGACCACCTCCTCCCCGGGAATGATATCTCCGGTGATCTCTTCCTCTCCGGTATAGGTATCGAACTTGCTGATACAGACCAGCCGCGGTTTATATGCCAGTTCCTTGCTGAATTCGGTCAGTTCCCCCAGGAGCGTACTGAATATCTGCGGAATGTCTTCTTCATTGACATCGATCATGAACACCAGAACCTTTGTCCGCTCAATATGGCGCAAAAACCGGTCCCCCAGTCCTTTTCCCCGGTGCGCGCCCTTGATCAGGCCCGGAATATCGGCCATGACAAAGGAATGATAGTCGCCGTAACGCACAATGCCAAGATTCGGCACGAGGGTCGTAAAAGGATAATCCGCGATCTTGGGCCGTGCAGCGCTCAATACGGACAGGAGAGTGCTCTTCCCGGCATTGGGCAGACCGACCAGTCCCACATCCGCCAGTATTTTCAGTTCCAGTTCGAGTTTGCGGTGTCCTCCGGGCAGGCCGGGTTTTGCATAACGCGGTGCTTTATTGACAGAATTTGCAAAATGCTGGTTTCCCCATCCCCGCTGCCGCCTTCAGCTGCGACCCAAGTCTGTCCCTCTTCCACCATATCCGCCAGCACTTCCCCGCTCTCCATATCTTTGATCAGGGTACCGGCCGGAACACGGATATGAATATCCTTACCGTTTTTTCCCGAACGGTTATTCCCTTCGCCGGGATGTCCGTTCTCTGCCTTATATTTCCTGTGATAGCGAATATCCTGCAGCGTGTGCAGCTGCGGATCGGCCCGGAATATCACACTGCCGCCGTTCCCGCCGTCGCCGCCGTCCGGTCCGCCTTTGGGAACGAATTTTTCACGGTGGAAGCTTACACAGCCGTCGCCGCCGTTACCGGCACTGACCTCGATTTGCGCCAGATCAACAAATTTCATGGATTAAGGTATCCTTCTTTTATCAGGATGCTTTGGGAGAATTGTCCTTTTTCTTTTCGACAGGCTTTTCCGGAGATTTTTTGTAATCGTTCACATAAAATCCGGCACCTTTACATATTACGCCCGCCGCCGGTAAGTAAACGTATAAGTTCGCCGCCGCATTCGGGACATTTGTACAGCGGTTGATCGTTTATCGGCTGAAAATATGTGAATTCTCCGGCGCATATTTTGCATTTATATTTGTAGTTTGGCATACGGATTACCCTGTGTTCTTTACCTGTAAAGCCGCTACGGCGGACAAATTGATAATATCGTCTGCGGAGCATCCGCGGGAAAGATCATGAATGGGTTTGCTCAGTCCCTGGAGGATCGGACCCACGGCCTGATAATTCGCAAAACGCTGTACCAGTTTATAACCGATATTCCCGGCGTTCAGGTCCGGAAAGATAAGAACGTTTGCTTTGCCGGCGACCTTGCTTTCGGGCGCCTTTTTTTTACCGACCTGTTCAACAATAGCGGCATCAGCCTGCATTTCGCCTTCGATCAACAGTCCGGGATATGCTTTCTTTGCTATTTTACATGCTTCCTGTACTTTTTCAACAAGCGCATGGGATGCGCTTCCCATTGTCGAAAAAGAAAGCAGGGCAACGTGCGGTTCTTCATCAAAGATCGATTTATGGGTCAGGGCGGTCGTGTACGCGATCTCCGCAAGCTGCTCGGCATTGGGATCCGGATTAACGGCACAGTCGGCAAAGGACATCGGAGGACGGTTGTCGGGAGCGAACATCAGCATGTCGCTGGACATTACGGTTGTTCCCGGCGCCGTACGTACGATCTGAAGCCCGGCCCGCAATACATGTGCAGTAGGGTTCAGGGCGCCACTGATACAGATATCCGCCCTGTCCATGCGCAGCATCATTGCACCGAAAAACGTCGGATCCTGCATGACCTCCCGTGCTCTGTCCATTGTCATGCCTTTTTTGATCCTCAGTTTCATAGTATTCCGATACATAATTTTCAAAATCCGGATCCTGCTCGGGATCAATAACCGTAACATCATCAAGAAAAACACCGGCTTCACTTGCTGCTTTCGATAATGCATCTTCCTCTCCCAGAATAGTAACACGTGCGATCTTTTCCCTGACAATATCAACAGCCGCTTTGCAAATGCGCGGATCTTTTCCTTCCGGCAATACAATGTGTACATCCGTATCATTGGCTGCACGTTCACGGATTTTTTCAAGTGGGGTCATGCTAACTCCTTTTCCTGAGAATATTTTTTTCATGAAGCTTTTCTTTTACGAGCGGGGGTACAAAGCAGGAAACATCTCCTCCAAAAGTGGCGATCTCTTTTATCATGGATGAACTCAGATACGTGTATTCCTCTTTCGGCATTAAAAAAACGGATTCTACATCTTTTCCGATCTTCCGGTTGATCAGCGCCATCTGAAATTCATACTCAAAGTCGGAGATCGCCCGTAGTCCGCGTATCAAAACAGTCGCTTTTCTTTTGTGACAGTAGTCGATGATGAGAGAATCAAATTTATCTACTTCAACACGCGGTATGCTCTCCACGGCTTTTTCGATCATCCCGGCCCGTTCTTCAATGGTGAATAAGGGCGATTTTTCCGTATTGTCGGCAACCGCTACGATCACATTATCAAAAAGCCTTACAGCACGTTCAATAATATCCAGATGACCAAAGGTTATCGGGTCAAAGGTTCCGGGGTAAATTGCGGTTCTGTGCATTATAATATTCCTCCAGCTTACAAACCTGCAAATTTACATTAATTATTTTTCATGAACAATGAATAATTCACCGTAAATACATCCTTGCGCATCATGGCCTGATATCATGCCTAACAGCAACGATGACGACCAAAAACGAAATCCCTGTTTTTCATCTTTTAGCATTTTGAAAACCACGAAAAACTTGGTAAATTTTAAACTGATGTGGCGTATTATCAAAAAATCTTTCTGGATAACGCTCGGTATTTTTCTGCTGGGTGCACTCCTTACCGGGGGGGCGATCTTTTATTTCTCCCGCGATCTCCCCAATCTCAAGGACCTGGAGCGTTTTGAACCGGACATTGTATCTACCGTATATTCTTCAGACGGGAAGGTATTAACGGAATTCGGTATTAAAAACCGTACGCTGGTACCGCTTGATTCCATTCCCGATTATGTAAAAGATGCCATCTTATCCACTGAGGACAAAAAGTTCTATTCTCACTGGGGCATGGATCTGCGGCGTTTTGTCAAAGCACTGATGGTTAACATCACCCAGGGCTTCGGTTCCCAGGGAGCATCCACGCTCACCCAGCAGCTGGCGCGTACCCTGCATCTGAACCGTCAGGAAACGATCAAACGGAAGGTGCAGGAATTAATTGTTGCCATACTTATTGAACGCACCTATTCCAAAACGGAGATCCTGGAGATGTACCTGAATTCCTGTTTCTGGGGACACGGATGTTACGGGATCCAGGCCGCCTCCGATTATTATTTTTCCAAGGATGCCCGCGATCTGACCCTTGATGAATCTGCAATGCTGATCGGCATACTGCCTGCGCCCAGCCGTTTCTCACCCCGCTTTTATTATGAACGCGCCGAACGCAGGCGGAATCTCGTTTTGCGCAACATGGTACAGAACGCAAAGATCAGTCAGCAAGAGTTCGTTGACGGCTTGTCAACGTCCACGGAAATAATACATATTGAGAATCAGAGCCTTGCCCCCTATTTTACCGAATTCGTCCGCCAGGAAGTTTCCCGTTTCTCCCGTAATCAGGGTATAGATTATTACCGTGACGGATTAAAGATCTTTACCACACTCGATCAAAAAATGCAGAATATCGCTCAGGAGGTCATGAAGCAAGAACTGGAGGAACAGCAGGAGATCTTGGAACAGAGCCTGAAAAACAATCCGGAATTTCTGCTGAAGATCTATAAAGAATATTTTCCGAATCAGCCTATTCCGCTGAAATATTTTACGGATTACACGATCATTTCCATACGGCCCAATGAGGCTGAACTGTCCGCAGCGCAACCTTCAACTGTCTATCGGTATTATTATAGCGGTACGGACAGCCTGACGGCCGCCGCCGAAACTACCGCTTTCCGTGCCGATACCACCCTGTCTCTTTCCCCTATGCAAAGCAACCTGCGTCCTGTTGTCCCATCCACCGCTTACGATTCCCTGTATTTCATGCCTTCACTGCTTCCCGATGACCAGCGTATTGTCCGCAAAGAAAAAAAAATCGATCCCTTTGTATATGACACCCTCGGCAGGGACAGTTCCCTGTATCATTTTTTCCTGACCGACTCGCTGCAGCGGGATTCCATACATACCGATTCCGAAACATGGTATACGATCGTTGTCGATTCAAACAGCTTGTCCATGGACTCCCTGATCGCTGCTCTGCCGCCGAAACCAAAGACAGTCCAGGCGGCGGTTTATTCCATTGATCCCGTCAATGGCGCGATACGGACGATGATCGGCGGGAAAAATTTCGAAGAAAGCAAATTCAACCGCGCCGTACAGGCGAGACGGCAGCCGGGTTCAACATTCAAACCTTTTGTTTATACTTCCGTTATCGACAACGGATATTCTCCGGCAACCCAGCTTCTGAATCAGCCACCGGCCATCCCGCAGCCGGACGGGAAATTATGGATACCCCGGAATTTTGATAACAGCACCGGCGGACTGATGACCATTCGTGAAGGATTGCAGAATTCCGTGAACCTTATCGCCGCAAATGCCATCACTCAGCTGACAACCCCGGAGGTTGTTATCGATTATGCCCGGAAGATGGGGATAACAACGAAATTACCGGCCTATCCTTCACTTGCACTCGGCAGCGGTGAAGTTATCCTCAGCGATATGGTCGCCGCCTATTCCGTTTTTGCAAACAAAGGCATGTGGAACCGTCCGTATGCAATTGAACGCATTCTCGACCGCAACGGAAGGGAGATCTACCGTTCTCCCCGTGAAACACGGGAAATACTGAGTTCGGAAACCACCTACCTTATGGTGGATCTTCTGAAATCCGTCATCAAAGACGGCACCGGAAGAAGAGTGGGCAACGTCTATGGTTTCCGCGTCCCCTGCGGCGGCAAGACGGGTACGACCAATAATTACACCGATGCCTGGTTCGTGGGTTTTACGCCCCTCCTCGTCGCCGGTGTTTGGGTCGGCGTTGATGACCAGCAGATCCCGCTGGGACCGCAGCAAACGGGATCCCGTGCAGCGCTTCCCATCTGGGCGAATTTTATGAAAGGATCTTATGAGGCAAGGGATATACCTTCGGTTGATTTCGATCAGCCGACGACGGTGCGAAAATTTAAGATCTGCAGCGTCAGCAAAAAGATCCCCACATCTTTTTGTCCAACCGAATATGAACTTTTTAATGTGCGGCATGCACCCAAAGAAGAATGTGACATCCACGGATTCGGCGTAAAAGAAGAATCAAGCGGAGTGGATTTTTGATAGAAATGATAATTTGTTGATCTGTCAGACCCCAAACTCTTAAACTCTTAAACTCTTAAACTCTAAACTCTAAAACGTTTCCTCATCTTTCTATATGACCTTTTTTGTCAGCACCGGCAGTATCTCATCCAGTGAAATACGGATCTGCTCCAGACTGTCGCGGTCGCGCAAGGTGACGGTATTGTCCTCAAGGGTCTGATGATCAACAGTCAGGCAGAAAGGCGTGCCGATCTCATCCTGCCGGCGGTAACGTTTGCCGATGGATCCGCCGTCATCATAATAAGCCGCAAAATGCATACGGAGCTCATCGTAGAGTTTCCGGGAGATCTCGGGCATTCCCTGTTTTTTGAACAGCGGAAAGACAGCGACCTTGAACGGCGCCACACGCGGTGAAAAGCCCATGACGATACGGTCATTTTCCTCGTCCTCCCAGAATGCATCGGTCATTACCGTAAGTACGGCACGGTCCACACCGGCAGAGGTTTCGATCACGGCGGGGACGATCTTCTCACCGCGGTTTTCCTGATCGACATACTGCAGCTTTTTCCTGCTGTGATCAATATGCTGCGTAAGGTCATAGGTCCCGCGGTCGGCAATGCCTTCCACTTCGGAAAAACCGTAGGGGAACTTGTACTCAACATCGTAACATGCGGTGGAATAATGCGCAAGTTCATCTTCCGCATGCGGGCGCAGCCGGAGATTCTCTTCGCGTATTCCCAGTGACCGGTACCAGCTCAGGCGTTCTTTCGACCAGTATTCCAGCCAGCGGGCATTATCACCCGGCCGGATAAAAAATTCCATTTCCATCTGTTCGAATTCCCGGGTCCTGAATATAAAATTACCGGTCGTGATCTCGTTGCGAAAAGCTTTTCCCAGCTGACCGATACCGAAAGGCAATTTGAGACGGTTGGAGGAAAGCACATTGTTGAAGTTGACAAATATTCCCTGGGCGGTTTCCGGACGGAGATAGACATCCAGAGCACCTTCCGCCGTCGATCCGAGTTTTGTCCGGAACATCAGGTCGAATTGTTTGGGTTCCGTGAACTCACCGCCGCATTCGGGACATACATCCTGATCTTCCGGCAGGTTATCCTGACGGTAGCGGCGCTTGCATTTTTTACATTCCACCATCGGATCATGAAAATTTTTGACGTGTCCCGAAGCCTCCCAGACATGCGGATGCATCAGGATAGCGGTATCCATACCCACGACATTCTCGCGGGACGTGATCATATCTTTCCACCAGAGATCTTTGATATTGCGTTTCAGCTCCACCCCCATGGGACCGTAATCGTAAACCGCATTTATTCCATCGTAAATCTCACTGCTTTTGAATAAAAAGCCGCGGCGGCGCGAAAGTGCTATAAGTTTTTCCATTAAAGGGTAGGATGCGGGTTTATCAGCCATGGATTCCTCATTGTTTTTGTTTTTATTCTACCGTCTGTGCTTCAATTCCCCGAAACGTCCGCAGCCGGTAAAGGGTCTCACCGGGCTTTCCGCTGCTCATGCCGGATAGCTCGTAACCATATAAAATCCGCAGAAAGATCACAAGTGTTCATCACTTCTTTTTTGTTTTTTTCTTTTTGCTCTTCGTAATGATCTCTTTGCAGTCGGCGGGGGTCAGTTTTTCGGGATCGCTGTCTTTGGGGATCTTGTAATTCTTCCCCGCATAACTGATATAGGGACCGTAGCGGCCGTTCAGAACCTTGATCTTTTCTCCGGAATAATCATGAATGAGCCTTTTTTTCTTTTTTTCACGTCCCTCTTCAATAACCCTTATTGCACGTTCGCGGTCAACCGCTGATAATTCTTCCGTCTTTCCCAGAGAGTAATAGGTGTTCTTATGTTTTATATAGGGACCGTAGCGGCCGATCGCCAGAAGAATGTCCTCATCTTCATATGTACCGAGAATTTTCGGAAAGGCCAGGAGTTCAAGGGCTTCTTCCAGACTGATGGTATCCAGGCTCTGATCATCACGGAGACTGGCAAAGCGGGGTTTTTCCTCATCTCCGGATTCGCCCATCTGCACCATGGGTCCGTAGCGACCGATCTTTACATAAACGTTTTTGCCGCTTTCGGGATCGCTTCCCAGTAAGCGCTCTCCTTTAAAAGTTTTGCCCGTATCTTTCGTTTCCTCGATCTTTTTATGAAAAGGTTCATAAAATTCCGCGATCATTTCATGCCATTCTTCTTCCCGCGGGCAATTTCATCAAAATCCTCTTCAATATGTGCGGTAAAATTATAGTTGATGATATCATCAAAATAGTGAATAAGAAAACGGTTCACCACCCTGCCGATATCGGTCGGGAACAGGCGCGATTTCACGGAATTGGCTGTCTCCGTCCTTACTTCGCGACTGATCTTTCCTTCTTCAAGCTGATAAAAACGGAATTCGCGTTTTATACCGGGAGATCTTTCTTTACCACATAACCGCGCTTTCTGTATCGTGGAGATCGTCGGGGCATAGGTTGAAGGCCGTCCGATGCCAAGTTCTTCCATTTTCTTTACCAGCATCGGTTCGGAATAGCGTGCAGGCGGCTGTGTAAAACGTTCAACCGCTTCCAACTTCTTCAGGAGCAGGGCATCCCCTTTTTCCATCGGTGGTAAAAGTTTATCTTTATCGTCATTGGATTGATATATCTTCAGAAAACCCGGGAATGTGATCACTTCGCCCTTTGCTTCCAGCTGTTCATTGTTCTTATCGTTTTCTATAAGGACTTTCGTGCGTTCGACCTCGGCAGCCGCCATTTGCGATGCCATTGTGCGCCTGTAGATCAGGCGGTAGAGATTGCGCAGATTTTTATTGTCGCCGGCATCTTCCAGCTGCATGTTCGTGGGACGTATGGCTTCATGTGCTTCCTGAGCGCCCTTGGATTTTGTTTTGAATTTCCGGGGATGTGCGTATGCATCTCCAAAGGTGTTCACGACCGCATTTTTTATCATGCCCAGTGCCGCGGACGACAAATTCAGCGAATCGGTACGCATATAGGTTATGTGTCCCGCCTCATACAGACGCTGCGCCAGCATCATGGTCTGCGAGACCGAAAAATGCAGTTTGCGCCCCGCTTCCTGCTGAAGTGTGGAAGTGGTAAAAGGCGGAGGAGCATATTTATTGCCTTTTTTCTTTTCGACGGAAGCAACATGGAAATGTGCGCCTTTGCAGCTCTCAAGTAAATCATTGACCTTTTTTTCGTCTTTAAAGCGTTTGCTTGCTTCCGCGTTGATCACTCCCGCATCGGGATCTTTTTTGCTGAGAAGGTCCGCACTCAGTTTAAAAGCGGATACGGGACTGAATTTCTCGATCTCTTCTTCGCGTTCAACAATGAGGCGTACGGCGACGGACTGTACCCGGCCTGCGGATAGTGAGGGCTTGATCTTTTTCCAGAGAAGAGGAGAAAGTTCAAAACCCACCAGGCGGTCCAGCACGCGTCTGGCCTGCTGTGCATTTACCAGTTTACTGTCGATCTTACCGGGATTTTTTAGTGCCCTTTCGATAGCTTTTTTGGTGATCTCGTGGAAGGTGATGCGCTTGACCTTCTCTCCCTCAAGATCGAGCAAACGGGTAAGATGCCAGGCGATCGCTTCACCCTCGCGGTCGGGATCCGTCGCAATATAAACCGTGTCTGCATGCTCTGCCGCTTTTTTCAGCATATGGATGACATCTTTTTTTCCGGGAAGGGCAACGTATTTCGGTTCAAAATTATTATCGGTATCTATTCCAAGCTCTTTTTTCGGAAGATCACGTATATGGCCCACCGTTGCCAGGATGTTATAATTATTATCAAGATATTTTTTGATGGTCTTTGCTTTTGACGGAGACTCTACGATGATACACGATTCGGCCATTTCAACACTTCCTCAAATTTTGGCAAAATATAGGAATAAAAATCCCTAAAAACCAAATTTATACTGAAAGTGTGATGATTACCATAAAAAAGCAAAGGAAGATCTCCGTTTTTTCACTGAATGCGCATTGTCTCTACCCTTCAGCGGTATAAAAAAAGCGGTTTCGCGTATATGATGACAGATTTGTTCACAACGGTCAACCGCATTAAAAAACTGTATATACATTAATCCCGCGGTAAACCATTGCCGAGGGACCGCTTCCGGCAAGGAAAAAATCTATCGCCGTCGCGTTCCGGTCACATGTAAATACCTGGTCGCTATCCCGGTCTGAGATCCGGACATACCCCTCATCATTTTTCACAATACCGAAAAACGCTTGAAAATGATTTTTTGTAAATGCTTGCGCCGGATCTATTGCGGAATGTGATATAACATTGCTTTTCCGCTTTTTTTCCATGAAATTTCAGCTATGGCGGAAAGAAACAAAACAACGGCAATTTTTTCATTCAGTTTGTACCGGAGAATGTCCGCGACATCGTTAAAAAAGCCGCCAGACAGGGACTGAAGGTTTCCTGGATGCTGCTGAAGATCTATATCCCGGTCTCCATAGTAACCGCAATCCTTGATCAGCTCGGGTTTTTGGACCTTATTGCTCCTGGTCTTTGAGCCGCTCATGGGACTCATGGGACTTCCCGGAGAAGCGGCGCTGGTTTTTCTTGCGGCGTGGGTGAACAATCTTTTTGCGGCGATCGCCGCGGCCGGGGTGATCGAACTGAGCATCCGTGAGATAACCATTATCGCCATCGTAACCGGTTTTGCACATAATCTCATTGTGGAAACGGGAATACTGATGAAGCTGAAAATGGCCCGGCCGCTTATTGCCCTTACGCGTATCATCTTCAGCTTTCTCGTGGGAATGATGCTGAACCTGATCATGCCGGAAAAGGTCCGCGGCATTGTCATGAATCCTTACAGCACGGGCATACGGGAGTTTTCCTGGCCGGATCATTTGACGGGACTTCTGGTCACGGGCGCCCAGATCATTGTACTGATGTTCGTTGTCATGCTTGTGTACGAAATATTCCTGTACTGGAACAGAAACAAGAATATCAGGGAAAAATTTTCCGGCTTTACCGGTTTTTTCGGAATGTCCCCGCCGGCTCTCGGTCCGTGGCTGGTCGGCACCTTCATCGGGATCACCTACGGGGCGGGTATTCTCTTCAATATGAACAGAAAACATCAGCTGACACATAAGGATAATTGTCTTCTGACGGTTTCCATGTGCCTGCTTCACGCTGTAGTCGAGGATACGATTATTTTTGTGGTGATCGGGGCCAATCTCTGGTGGATCCTCGGCGTACGCACCGTACTGGTGATACTGATCATCAGCATACTTTCACGGGATAAGCTGTATAAAAAGATCACCTGGATAGGCCTGCCGAAAAAAAGTTGATCCGGTCAAATGCTGAGATCGGGCTTGCCGGGCCTGTCAACCCCGCTCTCTGAACTTTTAAAATTTTATATCCATAAATAACAAGTATTTATAACTCATAAACTCAACAGCCTTCCCTCTCTTACTCTTATTTCTTATTCTTATTTCTTATTCTCAACACTCGACATGTCCCAAAAGCCCCATGCCCCATGCCACACGCCACTACGGCTTCAAACGTATCATTGTACGCGGCCAGGGAATGCATTCCCGGATATGATGTGTGCCGCAGACCCAGCCGATCGTTCGCTCCAGACCGAGTCCGAAACCGGAATGCGGGACAGATCCGTAACGCCGTATGTCAAGGAACCATTCAAAATCTTCCCGGGGAAGCTGTTCCTCTTCAATGCGTTTCAGGAGGACATTGATGTCTTCTTCGCGCTGGGAACCGCCGATGATCTCGCCGTAGCCTTCGGGGGCCAGCATATCCACACCGAAGACATAACGTTCATCGGCGGGATCACGTTTCATATAGAAAGCCTTGGTTGCGGACGGCCAGCGCCAGATCATGACAGGCTGTTCAAATTCCTCTGAGATAGCCGTTTCATGAGGTGCGCCGAAATCAGCCCCCCATTCGATATCAAAACCTTTTTTATGTAAGATATCCAGTGCTTCATCATAGCTGATACGCGGGAACGGCCGCCGGATATTTTCCAGTGCTGCGGTATCGCGTTCCAGTATCGCCAGTTCCCGCCTGCAGTTCTTCAGTGCACGCTGCACGAGATACTCTACAAATTCTTCCGCAAGGTCCATATTGTCGTGAATATCAAAAAAGGCCATTTCCGGTTCAACCATCCAGAACTCCGTCAAATGCCGGCGGGTTTTGGATTTTTCCGCCCGAAAACAGGGACCGAAACAGTAGGTACGGTTCAGGGCCATGATCGCGGCCTCACTGTATAATTGTCCGGACTGGGTCAGATAGGCTTTCCGGTCGAAATAACGGGTCTCAAAAAGCGTCGTGCTTCCTTCGGCGGCATTCGGCGTGAACATCGGCGAATCCACCAGCGTAAAATCACGTTCGTTGAAGAAGTCCCTGCACGCCTGTTCCAGTTCCGCGCGCACTTTCATGGTGGCATAGGGTCCGCGTGAACGCAGCCAGAGATGGCGGTTATCCATAAGGAATTCCACACCGTGCTCTTTCAGGGCAATGGGATATTCTTCCGCAATGTGGTAGACCTCTATGTCCTTCACAAGGATCTCATATCCGGTATCCTGCCGGGGCGCTTCCTGCACAATACCGGTCACAGCGATACTGGACTCCTGTGTCAGGCGGGTTTTCAGGTCAAACACCGCTTCCGTCACCTCATTCTTCAGTACGACACATTGAATGAACTCACTGCCGTCCCGAAAGATCAGGAACCAGATCTTTCCGCTTTTCCGTATATTGTACACCCATCCCCGGAGTGTGACTTCCTTGCCCGGATATTCGGGTAAATATTTTGCGAGTATATATTTCGGCATAGGATCTCCTCTTTTCATCAGCCTTATCTACAGGCGTAAAATTAAGATTTTTACTTGCCTTATCAAATAAAAAACACATAACTTTCATCCTAACCAACTGAGGAGTACATATGTCACATTTCCGTAAAATTACGGTTCGCAACGAAGTACCTGATGAATTAAAAGAACTCAAAGATTTCAGTTATAATTTATGGTGGGGCTGGCAACCGAACGCCCTGAAACTTTTCCGTCAGCTGGCAACAGATCTCTGGCATGAAGTGGAACACAATCCCCTGAAACTGCTCAAACAGATCAGTCAGAGCGAGCTGAATGAAAAAAGCAATGATCCGGCCTACCTTTCGCTTTTTCACGATGTCATGAAAGACTTCAATCATTATATGACGCGTAAAGACACCTGGTTCAATAAAAATTACCGGGGTCACGATGACTTTCTGGTCGCTTACTTCAGCGCGGAATTCGGTGTTCACGAATCGGTGCCGGTCTATTCCGGCGGCCTGGGAATACTTGCCGGCGACCATTGCAAATCGGCCAGCGACCTGGGAGTGCCGCTTGTCGGCGTCGGCATGATGTATAAACAGGGCTATTTTATACAGCGCATCGATGCGGAAGGCAATCAGGAAAACGTTTTTCCCACCTACGACTTTGAAGAGATCCCCGTAAAACTTATCCTGGGTGATGACGGTAAACCGGTAAAGATCTCCGTCGTTTTTCCCGGACGCAGTATTTATGCGCAGATATGGAGCATGCAGGCGGGAAGGACCACCATATACCTTCTAGACACCGATATCCCGGAAAATCTTCCGGAGGACCGGATCGTCACCTCCCAGCTTTACGGAGGGGACAATAATATGCGGATCACGCAGGAGATCCTGCTCGGTATCGGGGGATACGGGCATTGCGCGCGCTCGGCATTCAACCGTCAATTTATCATATGAATGAAGGACATTCGGCATTTCTTTCGCTGGAGTTGATCCGGGAAGCGATTGCCGCGGGAAACAAACCCGGCGTCGCAAAAGAGCTGATCTCCTCGCAGTGTATCTTTACCACCCACACTCCCGTGCCAGCCGGCAACGATGCGTTCAGTGAAGAGATGATGCGGTATTATTCGGTTCTCAGATTGAATCCCATGATATTTCCTGGCAGCAATTCTTCGAACTCGGAAAGGATCTCAGTACGGGACTGTTCAGTATGACCGTTCTGGCGCTGAACTGCTCCAAAAGTTCTAATGCCGTAAGCAAACTGCACGGCGAGGTCAGCCGCCATCTCTGGAGTGAAATATGGAAGGACATACCCGATTTTGAGATCCCCATCACGCATATTACCAACGGCGTTCACTCCGGTACCTGGATGGCAAAGGATTTCCGGCAGTTATATGAACAGTACCTGGACGGCGACTGGCGCGAAGAGAACGATAATCCGGAATTCTGGAAAGGCATTGACAATATTCCTTCCAATGCGTTGTGGGAAACGCACAGCAACCGTAAAGCCCGACTTGCCGAGGTGGTGAAAAAACGTATCCGCAAGCGCAACGAACATCACGGCATCCCCACGCATATCAGCGACAAGATCTGTGCCGGTATCGATCCCGGCGCCTTGTTCATCGGATTTGCCCGGCGTTTTGCGACCTACAAACGCGCGACGTTGATCTTTCATGATGAAGAACGGCTGAAACATATTCTGAACAACAACGAGAAACCGGTAGTGATCTTCTTTGCCGGGAAAGCACATCCGGCGGACCGTCCCGGCCAGGAGCTGATCCGGCAGATCTATGAAATGTCCATGAGACCCGAGTTTCTCGGAAAGATCATCCTTCTGGAAAATTATAACATGTCCCTCGCCCGTTACCTGGTATCCGGCGTGGATATCTGGCTGAACAACCCCCGGCGCCGCGGGAAGCCAGCGGCACATCCGGCCAGAAGGTCCCGATCAACGGCGGTATCAACTTCTCCGTCCTGGACGGGTGGTGGCGTGAGGGCTACAACGGCAAAAACGGCTGGTCCATCGGGGAAGAAAAAGAATATGAACATCAGGATATTCAGGACAGCGAGGATGCGAACAGTCTCTATTACACCTTGGAGAATTCCATTATCCCGGAATTTTTTGAACGCGGAGATGAAAATTATCCGCCGGCATGGATTAAACGCATGAAGGAATCCATGAAATCCGTCATACCGGCTTTCAGCACCGCCCGTATGGTAAAGGATTATGTGGAAAAACGCTATATTCCCGCTCACGATTATGCAGGCAAGATCCGTGAGAACGATAACCGCGGAGCTGCCGAACTGGCCGAATGGAAGAGCAAGCTTCACGAGTCCTGGCATAAGATCTGGATCACGGAGGTAAACCCGGTCGATGATTTCACCAATGAGCTGACGATCACGCTGAATACCGATATTAACCTGGACGGACTTTCGCCCGATGACGTGATCGTGGAAGCACTGCTGATACGCGAAGGTTTTGAAGATCAGCCGCCGGTGAGCGTCACGGAGCTGAAAAAACAAGGTTCCGTGACCGGTGACCGTTATCATTATTCCGGAGAACTGCAGATACCTAAAGGCGGGAAGTACAAATACGGTATCCGGGTCCGGCCCGTACATCCGCTTATGAAAAATCCTTTTGAAGCACGGCTTATCCGCTGGATGGAGTTTTAAAAAAACATTGAATAACGCGAAACGGCAGGAACCGTGATCTCCGCTCCCTGCGATAAGCGGGAATGATGCGGGAAATTTTTGTTTTTATTTTGCGGATTTTTCGTTAAAATACGTGGAATACATTCTTGGGAGGGAATATATGAAGAAACGTTATAACGGAACCCCTATTAAGACCATTACGGCGATCAATCGTTTTTTTCCGCATATTATGCCGAGAAGGCCGGATTCTGTAGCCTTTGCGGATGTGCGTATCGAAATGGATAATGCGCTGGCCTACCTGAAAAAGATCAACGAGGAGCGGACGGAGGCCGATCGTATCAAGATCTTTGACCTTTATCTGGCGGCGATCCATCGCTTATTCCTGGAACGTCCGCGGCTTAACCGCTTTATCATCGGACGTACCTATTATCAGCGGAATGAACATCTGTATTTCTTTGTTTCAAAACGCGAGATCAATGATGACGCCGAGGAACGCACGATCGGACTGAATCTCGGTCCCCGTGATAATCTGTTCAAGGTCCATAAAAAAACCCGCGCAGAGATCCGGGAATCAAAAACGGGAACGGATGATAAAAGCGATGAAAAAGCCGTGGAGATCCTGATGAAATTTCCCCGCTGGATGGTCAAAGGCATTGCTTCCCTGATGTATCGTCTGGACCAGTCCAATCTCATGCCGAAAAGTCTCGCATCGACCGACAGTCTTCACAGTTCCGCCTATATTGCCAATCTCGGCAGTTTCGGCGTTACAAATCCGCCTTATCATCATCTGTATGACTGGGGTGACACGTCCCTGTTCTTCTGTATCGGCACTCTGATAAAAGAAGCGGTCGTCGATCAGGAAAGCGGTGAAATAGCGGTCAAAACCATCGTTCCCATGCATGTTACGGTCGATGAACGTATTACCGACGGTGTCTATTTCAATAATTCCTTTGAGGTGTTTAACGACCTCTTCCAGCATCCGGAAAAACTGGAACTCATCCCGGAAAATGCAAAAAATCCTTATCCGGGAGTGGAGTTTAAGAAGAAATAAGATGTTGAGGTGTCGAGCTGTCGAGGTGTCGAGCCGTCGAGCTGTCGAGGTGTCGAGGTGTTGAGGGTACCGAGATATTGTCATTTTGAGCGGAGAAAGATCTGTTATGCTCATTCGTATGATAAATGGAATCCCAAGGGGGCTGTGGCCCTGAATTAAGTTCAGGATGACTGCGGAGGAATGTCTCTTCGTCTCTGAGTCCCTTCGTCCCTTTGTCTTTCAGTCTCTCAGTGCCTTTTTACCCTGTCGTACGATTATGGGATCCCCCAAAGGGGGCCTGTGGCCCTGAATCAAGTTCAGGATGACTTTGGGGAGGTTCAGGATGACACCTGGGAGGATCGTTCCTTTGTCTCTTCGTCGGGTCTGTCCCTAAGTCTCTTCGTCTTCTTTTTTACTTCTAACTTCTTTTTAATCTTATCTTCTATCGTGCAATTTTTCCCGGGCGATCCTGCTGAGCACCTCACCGGCATATTCGGGATAGAGCTTTTTCATGCAGTCGGGACAGATGCCGTGAGAGACCTTTTCACCGATCAGTTCCGAAAGTCCCTCGGGAAGATACATCCATTCCTTATCCGCTTTTTTCACTTTCAGACAGAGACTGCAGACCGTGATAAATGAGTATTCCCCTTTTGCGGCGGTAGCCGAGTTCCGGATCACGGTCATCAGCGCATTGACATCGGAGCCGCGTTCCGTTTCTTTGCCGAGATCGATCACAATGCCGCGGATCCGCAGAGGTCTGCCGTTCCCGTCGCTCCGGGTAATGATACCGCGGTCCATAAACCACAGATAATCCCCTTTGACGGTGCGTATCCGGTAATCGGTCTGATACAATTTGGTCTCTTTCCGCAGAACGGCCCGCATTGCTTCCATTGTTTCTTCATAGTCATCGGGATGCACCAGTTCCGTAAAGGCCTGATACCCCTTTTCGCGAAAATGCTCCGGGTGATACCCGAGCATCACGGCTTTAAGATCATTGTATTTTACCGTGTTCCTGACGATATCCCATTCCCACCACGGAAAGGATGAATCGTACAATACCTTTTCCCAGGCTTCATTATAATCAGTCATGGCATTCCCTTCTCTTAACGATTTACGGACGTTCCCTCCGCACCTGGGAAAGAACAAGCGGCAGGCTTGTCACGATCTTCCCCGCCGGCAGAGAGATGAATTTCATGAGCGCCGCCCAGTTTCATCACCAACACCCCATTCTTACTTCTTGTTCTTGTTCTTGATCTTATTCTTATTCTTATTCTTATTCTTAATTTTCTTCTTCTTCCTTCTTCTTAATCTTATCTTCTTTGCGTTTCAGTTTTTTCCCTCGATCACAGCGGAGACGATATAGAATATAAAGAGGACCAGGCTCAGGAAAATGGCGGCAACGTCAAGCGTGGTAAATGCAAATCCCTTGAAATGGAATTGTCCCGCTCCCAGGAAAAATATCACCGTATTGACGATAATGATAAAAATGCGCATCTCGGTCGGCCCGAAACCGTAAAAAGCGATCCTGAACACACCGCTCACGGCCGTTGTAATGTACACCAGTGTGGACATCAGCAAATAGGCGGCCAGAGCGAGAAGGACAAGATCAAAGCGTGCATACGGTGACAAGCCGGCACCGGCCGCAATGAGGAACATGGATACCGAATCGATCGTGTGATCGATAAAAAAACCATAATGCGGCCGTTCAATATTCCGGTAGCGCGCCAGGGAACCGTCGAGACTGTCGCCGAACCAGTTGATCAGCAGTCCGAAACTTGAAAGCCATAAGTAATAATTGCTGTAATTCGATAAAAAATAGCCGAGCCCTGTCACAACGGAACCGAAAAGACCAATAAGGGTCAGGGTATCCGGTGTGAGGCGGGCGGGTAATACGGAGACGAGTTTTTTGATCAGCGGTTTTTCGATAAAGCTTAACAGGGTATGCGTTTCCCGGGTCTTTTTCATTTCCGGCATAAAATATCCATCCGATCGATTTAATGTGTTTACGTTTTACGCCGATCTTTCCGCCGGCGATCTTCTCTTCAGCGAAGGACGATACGCTGTTCTGCAGATGCATATCTGCCACGTTCTCCGCTTATCCTTCCTGCCCCGTAATTTGAAACATATTCTTGCCATTATCAACCGCTTTATTTCCCCGCAGCAAAAAAGCCGGCGCCGTTCTCCTGCGCGCTCCCCCCGTTACTCGGCGGCGGGTGCGGTCATCATTACCATACTTTCACCGCCGTTTCTCCCTTCTTCAGTCCCGAAAAAGGTCCTGCCCGCTTCTTTCTGCCGGAACGCGCATTACCGGAATAGTCGCGGTCTGCCGCATAGGGCGTTCCGCGGGGATCTTCGAAGACGGCCTTCGGGATCTTTGCCTTACCGAGAAGTCTGCCGGTGATCATTTCCACTCTGTGGTGCGTGAATTTCCGCTCGGGGTCAATATGCAGATACACCCCGCCGTCCTCTTCCCGCAATTCAAGTCCGGGATCATGTTCCGGAACGCTGAGCATGGCGGTATCATGGGCGGAAGGCAGAGCTCCGTGATAATAGACATTGCCTTCGATCTGAACGGGAAGCCGGGTATCACCGTACCCTGTGAGTCCGTATTTTTCCTCCTCCGTATTTCCACGGCCAACGAAAATATTGTTGTACCACCTGTCGTCCCCTCCGTAGATCGTCGCTAACCCGGCAATATCCGTGGAATGCGGCAGAAAATAGGGCGTAAAACGGCGCGGATCGTTCCGGACGAGTATCCTTCCTCCGATAAGATTATGAATATAGGCTCCGCCCTGGGACTGATTGACAACGGCAAGAGGTGATAATAAAATATTATTGTCGACAATGAACGGACCGTGGTTCACCTCCATGAAAAGATCTCCGAGATGATTGTCGTAAAGCAGATTTCCCGTTACCCGCGCGCCCTGTGTCATCCAGTCAAGCCACAGTCCCCGCCCCGCATCATGGATACGGTTATTCCGTATTACCACATCGACCGGCGCGTGGAATTTTATCCCGGCTATTTCCCATCCCTCGAACTGCCGCTTCTGCCATATATCATGGATATGGTTATTCTCAATGATACTGAAAGCCGCGCCCATACTTCCGCAGATCGCCGCCTGTCCGCAGTTGAATATCCGGTTATTCCTCACGATATGCGATCCGATGTTCTCCTTATTCCAGCCGTTTCGCAGCACCCTGAAGATAACCTCGATATAATGGATATTGCCGTCCCGGTTGATATTCCCCTCGTCGGCGGACCAGACATTATGTCCCGTACTGCGGTCCTTTCCCAGTGTTATGCCGGCACATTTGGAATCGCTGATCACGTTATTCTCAATGATCCAGCCTTTATTCCAGTGTGTTGCGACCATCCCGACCTGTTCGGCAGTGGGTGCCGCCCACTGTGTGGCAGCCTGACTGATATGAAAGCCCCGGATAGTAATGTGATCGATCCCCGGTCTTTCCGGATAAATACAGGTTTTCCGGCTGCTGATCTCCGTTAATTCCTTATTGGGATCAAAACCGTGAAAATTGGCCCATATCCGTGTGTTTTCCGCATCGCTTTCGCAATACCAGGTATACACGGACGCGTCGCTGTGACGGACATTCGCGGCCGAAAGCGGATCGTAAACTTTTTCAATGCTCTCTTTTTCGTAAAGTGCCTTCCCGTTCAGGAACAGCTCCCCGGTATGATGTATCCTTCCTTTGTCAATGAACCAGTCGCCGTAAATGGAATCCCGGAAAGGGTTGTAACTGTCGAAAAGGTCATTGGGAACGGTCACTTTCCATACGCCGTCTTTTACTTTTTCCCAGCCGCTGATCCGCTCGGATCCTTTGATCTCCGCTTTTTCGCCGGGCGCCGCCCGGTAGAGGATCCTGTTCGCATCACTATCGCCCCCGCGAATGGGATCGATCCGTTCCCGGTAGGTCCCTTCATGAACGGTGACGGTATCGCCGGAGTAAGCATGTTCAACCGCCCGGCCGATCGTGAAAAACGGTTTTTCCGCAGTTCCGGGGTTCGCATCGTTTCCGTTCTTTGCAACGTGGTACTCCTCCGCATAAGCCGCTGCGGAAAGGCATATTCCCGCAAGCAGTAAAAAACAGATCCGTTGTTCCATTCCGCTCCTTTTATCCGCCATCATTCATATCCTGACGTGTTAGCCGGGGTTATCGCTCAGCGCTCCGCCGTTATGTGCCCGGACAGCCGGTGCAAGAGCCGCTTGTTCCTTTCCCGCTGTGATACATTATTTTTTATTTCCTGCGCGTCGTTATTATTTTTCTATAATTTGAAAAATAATTTCTTTATAGACAAGTTGTTTATCACCGGCGCCGCCGCGGAAAGATCAGCACGGAAATACGGCGGACCTTACGGTTTATAATGGATGTCCGGCAAGCCACACGCAGAGCGGACGTGGAATAATTCATCTTGTTATTAACCTGAAATAGTTGTAGAATCCGGTCAAATGAAGGTAAGTAGTTTTGCCATATTGACGCAGCGGGATATTATCGTTCAGACAGCGGGAAGAACCTCCGCATATTTCCGAAAGAAGATCCCGGCAACAATAAAAAAGCGGTCAGTATCCGGCTAACTTCCGCAGCGCTCCGCTGAAGAGAAAACAGGAAGGCAATAAGAAAGACACAGGTAAGAATATGAACCTAAAAAGAATTACAAGCCTGCTGCTGATAGCGGGTATCGCGATTGCCGCCATTCCCTTAAGCAACCGGACCTGGATCCGCGTCGGTTCTCTCCAGACCCCCTTTGACGCCTGGGGCGCCGAACGCGGCTGGGACGCAAACAGGGGCGTTTATGAAGGCCTGCTCTGGCCGGCCTGGTATGACAGGTCTGACAATTTTGTCATCGACCGCCAGTTCATGGCCTGCCGGGATTTTACCGCTCCCAACGGCGAGGTACTGGATTACAGAGCCGCAAAATTCTCCACGGGCGCCAATACCAGTCAGATCATCCCGCAGGTTTTGGAACAGGAAGGGAAATACCCGTATTGTGATATTACCGTGGACGGCACCGCACAGTATTACGACGATTATCTGAAAGGCAATATCAATGAAGATCTGGAAGCCGACCGTATTGTGACCAATATCGTACGCACCGGACTCGGCGTTACCATGACCCGCCGGATACTTGCATTCAGTCAGCCCTATAACGACAATTACTTCATTTATGAATATACCTTCGAGAATACCGGCAATGTCGACGATAACGACGAGATCGAACTGACCCATACCATCAACGATTTTTACTTTGGAATGATAACCCGCTATTGCACATCGCGCGAAGCTCACTATGTCAATAATCTGCGCCAAGCCTCCTGGGGGAAACATCAGTGGCTGCATCATACGCCGATGAAGGATGACCCCGTACTGCCGTATTATTACAGCTGGCTGGGACAGGCGAAGACCCCGGACCATACTATGGACTACGATAATATCGGCGTTCCGGTGCTGCCGGCGGAAGCTCCCGTTGACGAGGCGCGCATCCGCTGTCCGCAATTTGCCGGAGTGGCCGTTCTGCACAGCGACAGATCCTATAATGATACGTCGGATGACAAAAGCAAGGTGCGTATCGGATGGTATGTCGGCGACAACACACCACCCGAAGGTTCGGACGCTCAGGCCTGGGTATTATTAAATGATAATTTTGAGAGCCGCGCAACCTTCGATATTCCGCAGGACGTGTGGGCGGGACATGAACTCGCCGACCGACTGGCTCCCATGGAAGCGCTGCAATATGCCAGCGGCGGTACGAACGGCTACGTTGGATTCGGCCCTGATGAGATCCCCACGGGGAATCGGTAACGATCGTGTTTTGTGAGGGCGTATCCGGATTGGACAGGAAAAAAGCGGTCGAAGTGGGAAAAAAATGGTATAAGGCCTATCAGGGGAATACCGTCGAGCTGGAATTGCCCCCGCCGCCCGAATACCGCGATCCCGAACCTGTCGCCGCGGATGCACCGGAAATGGATGTCTATAAGGACAGCTGGGTCTATACGGGAAAAGATTCTATTGTGAAGACCTTTCATAACGCGAAAGAAAATTACGACAGCGGCTACGATATTACTTTTCCGCCTCCGCCGCCTGCGTCGTTCACCGTCACCCCCCAGCCCAATGAGGTCGTACTGGAATGGGCGGACAATTCCATGCAGGACGGGGATTTCGAGGGGTACCGCCTTTACCGCGCCATGCTGGAGCCGGACTCCTTCTACCACAAGATCTTTGAATGCAGCGTGACGGAAGGGGATGTGGCGACCCGTTACAGCGATAAGAACCTTATGCGCGGGATCAATTACTATTATTACGTAACAGCCTACAAGATCGACAGTGAGACGGGAAAGAAAATTGAAAGCGGACGGGCCTATACGCAGACGACCATTCCCGCCAGTCTGAAGAAGCCGCCGCGCGACATTGCCGACGACGGGAGAATGATGAGCGAGATCGCCCAATTATACGATGCCGGAGAGATCGGTGACAAGAAACGCATCGATGCCGTTCTGGGGATGATCCGCATTGTTCCGAATCCCTATAATATCCAGAACCGCAAGATCACCTTTGGGACCGGGAGCGACAAGGACAAGCTGATGTTCTATAATCTTCCGGAGAACTGCATGATCCGTATTTTCACGGAGCGCGGCGATCTGGTGGACGAGATAGAACACGTAACGGAAGCGGGGAGGTCGCCGGTCGCGGACGCGGCCTGGTACAGCAGTACCGATTCCCGACAGGTAGTAAAAAGCGGTGTGTATATCGCGCATATACAGGTAACCGAAGATATGGATGAAAGAGATACCGGACTTCCACTGTTGTTCAAAGGCGAATCGACCGTGAAGAAATTCATTGTTATACGCTAAAAAACCCGGGGTAAAAAAGATAAGAAGCAAAAGAAAAACAATGTTTTTCCT
Organism: Fidelibacterota bacterium; assembly: GCA_034521145.1. GTDB lineage: Bacteria > Fidelibacterota > Fidelibacteria > Fidelibacterales > Fidelibacteraceae > M50B103. The sequence continues at coordinate 251,660 of JAXHMX010000001.1, forward strand.
CTTTCCTCTTTTCCCGTTGTTTCAGGAAGCTGCATCTTCTTTTGCATCCCGCCCCTTGCCTTCCGCTTTCAAGTGCAATTCTGAACTCTCCTTTTCCCGGTTTTTTTCTTTGATCTTTCCTTTTTTCCTTTCTACACATAGCAACAGCAAATAATCAGAGGTGAACGATGATCGACGTACAGGAACTGACCCATGTCTACAAGAGCGGGAAAGGGGTTTTTGACCTGAATTTTTCCATTCATGAAGGTGAGGTTTTCGGTTATCTCGGACCCAACGGAGCGGGAAAGACCACCACGATCCGGAATATCATGGGTTTTGTCAATGCCTGGAGCGGACGCGTTACGATACGCGGTCTCGACTGCCGTAACGATGCCGCCGAGTTGCAGAAGATCATCGGTTACCTTCCAGGTGAGATCGCTTTCTTTGATAATATGAAGGGACCGGAATTCCTGAAATTCGTCGGGGATATGCACAGAATGAAGGATACGCGGATACGGGACCGCCTGATCGACCGGTTCGATCTTGATGTCTCCGGAAGTATACGGAAAATGTCAAAAGGGATGAAACAAAAGCTGGGGATCGTTGCGGCATTCATGCATGATCCGGAGGTATATATTCTTGACGAGCCGACAGGCGGACTGGATCCCTTCATGCAAAACCTGTTCATGGAGCTGATCAAAGAAGAACGATCCCGTGGAAAGACCGTGATGATGTCTTCCCATCTTATTGAAGAAGTACAGCGAAGTTGTGACCGGGCCGGCATTATCCGCGAAGGACGTCTGGCGGCCATTGAAGATATCAGATCCCTGAATGAAATGAAAAGCCGGGAATTCATTGTCACGCTCAACACAAAAAGCGATGCGGAAAAACTCCTGGGGACCGCCCTTGAGACCAAAAAACTCGATGCAAAAAGAGTGCTGGTCCGCGTCGGCAGGAATTTCAATGATTTTATCCGCACGCTTTCCGCCGGCTTGCTGATCCTTGCCACTTGCATCCTTTTTGCCGCCGCTGTATATGTTTTCGACAAACGAAGCCTTAACGTCTGATCAGAATACCGGACCGGAAAGGATCCCGATATTGCATTATTTTGAAGGACATTCAGGCACTGATCTCTATGCTCACAAAGCTTTTCCAAACGAACACATCTCCCCACAATCCTCAATTCTCATTCTTAATCTTAACCTTATTCTTATTCTTATCCTCAATCTCAACCTTATCCTCAATCTAATTCTTATTCTTTTTCTCATTCTCTGATTATCATTGTCCCCAAGAAGAATAATCCTTAAGATTAGCCTATGGCAACAACGGATATCGCCGGCCTGTTACGGCGATGGATCCACCGGTCACGGGGACGGACAAAATGACAACCGACGGGGGAAACCTCTCAAAGGAGAAAAACATGACGAATATGATAAAGCGCATCGGGGTATTGACCTCCGGAGGCGATGCTCCGGGCATGAATGCCGCTATCCGGGCAGTCGTAAGAGCTTCGATCTATAACGGGCTGCGCGTTTACGGAATTTACAGAGGATATCAGGGCTTGATCGATGATCATATCGAAGAGATGCAATCCTCCTCCGTGAGTAACATTATCCATTCCGGCGGCACTATCCTGAAATCCGCCCGCTGTGATGAATTCATGAACAAGGCGGGACGCAGCAAAGCCCATGATAATCTCCGGAAACACGGCATTGACGCCCTGGTGGTCATCGGAGGGGACGGCACTTTCAGAGGCGCGCGCATATTCGGACAGGAATTCAATGTGCCGGTAGCCGGTATTCCGGGTACTATAGACAACGACCTTTACGGCACGGATAACACTATCGGCTATGATACCGCCTTGAACACGATCGTAGATGCTGTGGACAAGATCCGCGATACGGCCACGGCGCACAACCGCCTTTTTTTCGTTGAGGTCATGGGACGCGACGCCGGATTTCTGGCGCTTTCCGGAGGAATTGCATCGGGTGCGGAAGTTACCCTGGTACCGGAGATCAAAAATGACTATAACGACCTCCATAAATTTCTGAAGAGCGGATATAAAAAAGGCAAGACCAGCAGTATTGTACTGGTGTCAGAGGGAGACGAGATCGGCGGTGCCGTTAAAATTGCCGAAGACACGGGGAAGGAATATCCCGAATACGATGTACGGGTGACGATACTAGGACATCTGCAGCGCGGGGGCGCACCTTCCGCCTTTGACCGTGTGCTGGCCAGCAGGATGGGAGTATCGGCGGTAACTGCCCTGATCGACAAAAAGAGAGACATTATGGTAGGCCTGCATAACAACCGCATTGTGTACACACCTATCAGCCGCTCCCTGGATAATAAGAAAGCACTGAATACGCAGTTGCTCGAACTGATGAAGATCCTTTCGATCTAGTGCCCTAAAACTGCGGTACGGACACTCTCTCCACCGCTACCGGGAAATATTTCACACAATATTGATACGTCGGGTGATTATTGATTTTTTCGGCCTATTGGTAATTTTAGGGGGCTATTGTATAAAAGATCTTCACATGCCGCATCGCGACGACGCGTGAAGAAAATCCGATATGTGAGCGTAAAAAAATGCAGCGGTTGAGCGGAGCGAGACCTTTCTGCATTTTAGCGAACGCAGAGGATTTTGTAGTCCGCCAGTTGGCGGAAGAGAAGCGAAGGTCTTTCTTTTGCTTCCTCCCTTGGGGATCCCCTTGGGATTTTCTTTGGACCAGCAAAGAAAAGAAGAGCTCTTCTTCGTGCAAAAAGAATCACATTCCGGGCATCTTGTTATTAAAAAAAAGATCATATAATAATTTCGATCAGAATACCCGCCGTCAGCAAAATGAGTGATAAGGCCAGGGACACGAACCAAAAATAATAGGCGGAACCCGTCCTGCCGTATTGGATCTTGCTTCTTTTCCTGTATTCTTTTAAAAAATGGCTTATGTTAATGTTTATATGTAATATACCCGGTGTTTTATCGTTTTTTTTCTTTAAAAATTCATGGATCGTGATCGAGGGCCATATATAAATGATAAGTGCAAAAGCAATTAGTATGACCGATAATATATTCATTTCTAAACTTTACTTATTGTTAACAAGATATTAACAAATAATTTTTTTATTCACAAGTGATATTTTATTGCCGCCCGTCCGAAAGACCGTAAAACCCGTTCTGCCTACGTGAAAAAATGACTCCTCTTTCTGAACAATATCTGCACATCCTCCACATGCAGTTCCCGGCTGTCGGGAAATTATAAAAGTTCAAAAAACCTGGGAGCGCTATAATAAGGCTTCTTAAAACCTCTACCCGGCGGGAAGCTTTTTATTAGCATACATCCCGAATAATTTATTAATAAAATATTATTATTTTGTTTGCTTTTCTTAACATTAGAAATAAATTGCGTGTAGTTATTATTTTAAAGGAATTAGTATGTGGCGGATATCTCCACATATAAAAGAGCCGCATCTGTCTACAGAGCAGATCAATCTATTGCAAAGATCTTTTAAGTCCATAAAAGATCCGTCAAAGAACAATAACAACTTACACATATCCATAACCATAACAACGGAGGATCGGGATATCTTTCTCGGATGATACGCTGTATGACTGAAATGTAATCAGTTTTACAGAAGATCATCCCCGGACCCGGTAAGAGTGGTTCCGGTGGGGATATTCTTTATGAGGTGACGGGTTCACGCACGTAGCGGGTTCCCGGGCTATACTTATATTATTCGACCATGGTAGATATATACCGCATAAGATTTGAAAATAACAATAAAAATCCGAGGTGAAAAATGGGAAAGGCAAAAATGTTCGCAGTTAAGGCGGTTTTCTCGCTGTGTGCTTTCGGTTTGACATTTCTCACAGCCGGTGTTGTGCCGGAATTACGTGCAATGACGGAAACTGAGTTTGACCGTCTTGTTAAACTTGAAGGCGTCTATCAGAAAGATATGAACTATAATGTGATCATAAACGGATACGGTACGGGCTTGCGACCTCCGGATGAATTGCAGTGGCAGCAGCTTTTCCGCAAATCTGCCGTACTGGATCTGTCCGCTGCCGCCAGCAGCGCATTACCCGTCAGCCATGATAATTCCGCAACGATATGGTTCCCGCCCATCGGAGACCAGGGAGCAGAAGGCTCGTGTGTCGCATGGTCAACGGCATATTATACAAAAACTTTTCAGGAAGCGATTGAGCGCAATCGTGATCTTTCCGGAGCAACATGGGAAGGCAGTTCTCCCGGGTATCCCGCTGTCGCTTATCAGGACCTGATATTTAGTCCCGATTTTGTCTATCATCAGGTGTGCAACGGAGAAGATAACGGTTCCTATTATTCGGACAATATGAATCTCATACGTAACATCGGGTGCAGCAGTTGGGAAAAAATGCCCTACGATCCCACCCAGCAAATAAGCTGGCCGGATGAAAGCGCCTGGCGGCAGGCACCGTTATACCGTTCAGCAACAGGTTACGGATGGATCTGGACAGACACTGATGCCGGTATAGACGATCTCAAAGCATGGATTGCGGATTACAACCTTGCCACCATCAGTGTTGACGCATATCAATATTCATCGTTAAGCTCCGAAGATCTTTGGACCACCGATCAGTATTCTAATCCTTCAAGAAATCATGCAAATACCGTTGTCGGATACGATGACGATTTCGGTCCTTACAATGAAAACGGTGAAATTCGTTACGGCGCTTTTAAAGTCGCTAATTCCTGGGGAACGGAGGACTGGGATAATAACAATGACGGATTCTACCATATCTCCTATGCATGCATGAAGCAATGGGTGGAATATGTTTTTGCTTCGATCGACCTGGTTGACTACAATCCTCAGCTTCTTGCAGTTGTCAATGTTCAGCACGATCAGCGCGGAAAATGCGAGCTTGAATTCGGTGTCGGTGAATCTTCATCTCCCGATACTGTCAAGAACATGCAGCAAGATTATATGCTGCACGGCGGACAACATCCCTTCCCCTCAAATAACATGGTCATTGATATCAGCGAATTCCTGCCTTATATGAATGGCACGGAAGATAACTTTTATTTCTCGGTTTTCGATTCCACTGCAATAACGGGACAGTTAAACACTTTTTCCATCGAGTTATATGATGATTATTTATCCGGAATACTTACCGGCGAGTATCATTCCACAGATACTCCGTTGCCTGACGGAGGAATTAAATTCAGTATATGCCCTGATCAATACCGCATCAACGGCTACTCCCGATATCACCGTGTCCCCGCCGGCTTTATACCATAATACAATTTCAGACACTCTGATCACCGATCAACTGCTGATCGTTAATACCGGTACCGGAGATCTGATCTTTGATGTGGAAATAGCAATGGCTCCCGCTTCACCCTTTTATTCGTCCGCACCTTTAAACAGGGCCGGCAGTGTCAAAGACGGCCCGAATGATTTCATGGAATATTTACTGGCTTCCGCAAGTGAATCTGCGGGTATAGCAAGCTGGCTTAATGTCACACCGCTCTCGGGAGTACTGGGCGGATCGGACAGCCTTTACCTTGAGGTTGTTTTCAATTCGGGCGTTGTTGCCGAGGGCATCCATTCCGGAAATATAATAATAAATTCAAATGACCCGGATGAACCGGTCGTAACGGTCCCGTCTACATTAAATAAGACCTTTACAAATCTTACGACGAACGACAATGAAAACAATGCATTGGCAGGTGTTCCCGACCATGACATGGATACATATCTTTTCAATACTTCATCCATTGTTCCGATCGAATTTAATATTTTTATCGGGGAAAGTGCTATTACAAGTGCCCAGTTGAGCATCTATGCCTGGGATATCGACGAACTTTCCGGAGAGATCGATCAGGTCTATCTGAACGGTCATTACATCGGTGATCTGACCGGGGCCGATAATGAATGGAGCACATCGGTATTTAATGTCGATCCCGTGTATGTGACGCCGGGACCGAACGGAAAAAATCTGGTGCAGATCTATATTGATGTTCGAAATTCAGGTTACTGGGCAACCACGATCGACTGGGGACAATTTGTTATCAATGGCAGTATACCTTCCGCCGAGGCCTGGGTGCGTTCGGCATCCCTGGATAAGTCCGGATATTACCCCGGAGAAAATGTCGCCGTTACTGTTGAAGTTGATACCGATACAAGTTCCATGGATATAATTATTGAAACCAATCTGATCGATCCGGACGGTATTAATATTGCCGGTACGTCAAACAATCTGACCATATACGGTTCCGCTGATGATGCGATCACAGAGCATTTATTTATTCCCTCTTCAAGTTCCCCGGGTATCTACGCAATACAAGCCATTGTATATAATGCCGATAATTATCTCCAACAGGATATGGAAATCATTGAAATGAGTGTTTTGGAATTCGGACCCGCGATCAGCGTATCACCGGATTCCCTGTTCGAAGAAATACTTCCGGGATCACTATCCGTCCAATTACTTACGATCACGAATAACGGCAGTTCGGACCTTACATGGGAAACGTTTGCCAGTACGGACCTTCAGCTGACCGAATATATTCCCGCTGCTGAAAGATCCGCGGCCACGATCGAAAATAATTCCCCCGCCGCTTCTCTCGCAAACGGTATAATATCGCAGCCACTTCTGGAGAAACGGGTTTATGAAACCAAAAACTCAACCTCAGGTACAATGAATGTTCTGCTATTTGAAGAACACGGCGGGATCTACCATTATGATAACGCTTTGAATGCACTTGGTTTAGGCCGCACACTGATCACTTCCTGGGCGGATCTTTACTCTCACTTAACGAACGGCACCGCTTGGGATCTGGTAATAGTAAACAGTTACTACAACGGACCGTCGCTCCAGGTACTGGATCAACTTACTACCTATGTCGATGACGGCGGATCGCTGATCTTCACAGACTGGAGTATAAGCGGTTATCATTCACACAGCCTGCTTACCCGTATGGGCATCATTCATATAAGCGATATATTTAGTCCGATCAATTTTAGTTCCACCTCCCCCTCCCATCCGCTGTTTACCACCCCCAACCGAATAACGAACCTCTATGCAACTGACGAACATGCAAGTATCGACGGACAAATCGTTAATACGCTCAGCGGCGCCACGCAACTCGCAGCATTTGAGGGGTATCCTTCAAGCGGTGCAATTGTTTTGAATCAGACGAACAACTGTATATTCAATGCTTTCCAGGCAAGCAATTTCAACGCCGACAGTGACAGTGACGGAAAAATTGACATACAGGAGCTTATCGAGAATCAAATCAGCTGTCTTACCGAAAGCGGATATGTTTCTTCATGGCTCAGGGTTGGTCCTCCCACATCGGGCATTATTCCGCCCGGATCATCTCAGGATGTACCCGTTACCTTTGATGCCGCTTCACTTTCTGTCGGTGAATACACGGCTTCCATCGATATCACAAGCAATGATCCCGATCAGGGTTCCCTGTCAGTTCCGGTACTTTGCAATGTGCTGGCGGCATCAGATCCGGACATTTCCCTCTCCATAGCATCTTCAGAAGGAGCAGCGGGTTCCATGGTAAGTATTCCGGTTCTGGCGGATTCGGGTTTCAGTAATATTGCCATGATGGAACTGCATATCGCTTTTGACACTACCCTTCTAGGCTATCAGAATATGGACAGCCGGTATATATCTTCAGGAGATGTAAATCACGAAGACGATAATATACATATCGTATGGGTTTATTCCGGTATGGCAATGGAAATTCCGGACGGTGACACCCTTATCCTGCTCAATTTCCTCGTGGATGAAACATCCGTGGAAGGGGAAAACTGTATTATCGGCTTTACGGGTATTAACCGTATGGCCGATCCGGATGAAAATGCATATGTACTTGCCCTGAATCCGGGGACATTTACGGTTATCCGCAACTACAGTATTTCGGGTTCACTCAGCTACTGCGGTAACGGCACTTCCCTTATTGGCGATACGCTTCATTTGCGCGGAGATATGAGCGCTTGGGCTGTTTCGGATGTAGACGGAAATTTCGGCTTTGATCATGTTTTCGGAACACTTGCACTGTTCCCGGAAAAAAATGACGGAATTTCAGATGTCGATGGTTTTGACCTTCTCCGGCTAAAAAACAGTTTGCTTGAGATCTCGACGTTAAGCGCCGATGAAACACTGGCCGCCGATTGCGACGGGAATGCACATGTCGATGGTCTGGACCTGTTGAGACTGAAGAATTATCTTCTTATGATCCCCGTGGACCCGCCCGCACTTACCTGGGATTTTCGTCCCATCGGATACTTTTATAACCCGATTACAGAGGATATGTCCGGCCAGAACTTTGAAGCTTATATTCACGGAGATGTTAACCTAAGCTGGGGAACATCAAGTTCTGTATTGGCCAAAACAAGCGATGCGGAAAATGTTCGTATAAACTTTAAGGATTTCTCACTGGGTGAAGACGGGTATCTGCATCTTCCGGTATATACGGAAAATGATCTGCTGCTTGCTATGCTGGACTGGGAAATATGCTACGACACCACAGCCTTCACATTTATCGGTATGAACAGCAGTTTTATTAACGATCACAACCGCTCGGGAAATACAATCAATCTCTTATGGCTTTACGACGGAGAAGAGATGAGCATTGAACGCAACAGTATTATGGTTGATCTTGTGTTTAAGCCTGCTTCCGGACAGTCGGGAGGCACGATCTATTTCAGCGGCTCTCATCTTGCCGCTGCGGATGAAACTCCCATACAAGCGGAATACGGAAGTATCACGATCGATCTTGCTATGCTGGCTTTGCTCGAGAACGGCAGGTTCCCCGAAGAGACCACGCTATACAGAAATTATCCGAATCCTTTCAATCCCGGCACACAGATCCCGTATTATCTGAAAGAAGCTTCGGCGGTAACAGTAAAGATCTATAATCTTCGCGGTGAAACCGTTCATACGTACCGGAAAGTTTACCAGGATGCTGGGTTTCATCAGCTTACCTGGAATGGTTGTGATGATCACGGAAGGCCCGTCCCGACCGGCATTTACTTATATCAATTTCTGTATCAAGGTGGGATGGACGTCAAACGCATGGTCTTGATGAAATAACAATGTCCGCAAATAATAGAAAGGAATATAACATGAAACCTTTTACCACGATAAACGAGAGAAGAAAAGTGGATATTAGTATGATCAAATTGATCCTTCTTTTTCTTCTCATGTCATCTTTCGTATGGGCTCAGGGCAGTAACAGAAGAACGTACCCTGCCGGCTACCGGCCGGAGTATATACCACCGCTTAAGCCATCACAAACAGAGCTCCTTCAGGACCGTCTTTCCGTATCTCTGCCTTTCAGCGAAGATTTCGAAAGCGGAGCACACGGGTGGATCACGGATGGTTTTTATCATCTAAAGGAAGATCCTCAGCATATCATGGTCCTTAATCCCGTGATCAATCCCTCGATGGTCCGTTTGCCGGATGACGGGTATCTGCCGTCAGCCCGCAGCGGAACCGGAGTTATGTGGTACGGCGAGGATATTACGGGTACATTTATCGGACATGATTTTGACCCTGACCAGGTTCCGTTAAGCGGAGGGACTTCCGTTTCCGCCTTTTCGGGAAGCCTTATTTCTCCGGAGATCGATCTTACCGGTATTCTGCATGCCCAGCTGGAATTCTCGACCTGGTGGGAAATCGAAGGAGTTGATGCACATGCCTATGATATGACGTATGTGGATATTTCCATCGACAATGGTACTAGTTTTGAGGTTTTGGGAACTCTGAACCCCTTAAATGATCTGGACGGAGAAGCTTATGTGGCCTTTACGAATTCGGGGCTGGGCGAACCCACACAGTGGGCGGTCAAAATATTCGATCTGTCCGCTCATGCCGGAAATCATGTCCTGATCCGTTTTCGTTTTGAGACCGTGGACGAATTTTACAACGGTTTCAGAGGTTGGTTCATTGATGATGTCATGATCACCGAAGGAGAATCGAGTGCGCCGGTCATAACAAGCGTTGAACCCAATACCGGCATCGTGGAAAGTATGTTCGAGATCATAGGAAATAATTTCGTAAACGGTGCCGTCGTGTTTTTTAATGAATATCCGATCCCTTCATCGGTATTGAATACGCAAAAACTTCAGTGCCAGGCTCCCCATCTTTCGTCCGGTATCTGATGATATTACTGTTGAAAACCCCAATGGACTGTCTCACACTCTTGCTGATGCATATACCATCACAGAAGTCCTTCCACCGCAGATCGTATCTGTTAATCCTGCAGAAGCCGGTGAAGGCGAATCGGTGTATATAGAAATATACGGTGAGAATTTTGATTCGCTGGCAAGCGTTTTTATCGGTGGCGTTGAACTACCGGACTATTCCTGGACGGATTCGTCATCCATCACCGGACACACACCGTCATCCCTCGGTATCGGTACACACAACGTCAGAGTGATCAACCCGAACGGGCAGTACGGATTACTTGTCGACGGATTTATGATTACTCCGCCCGCTACAAGTCTCTCCGGCTACGTTACCAATGCCGTGAACGCCCAACCCATTGAAGGAGCGGTGGTAACATTGGCAACGATATCTGGATACAACCGACAGTGAGGGTTTCTATCATCTTGTCGGTGTACCCGCGGGTGAATTAACCGCGGAATTCATGGGTTCTCCCACGACGGGAGAGGTCCCTCTTACCGTTAATTTTATAGATCTTTCGACCTGTAATACACAGATGGTAACGGCTGCAGCCGGGGGATATATTAATTATTCCAATAGTCAGGTACAGATAACCGCCTATCAGGAAAATATTCTCAATATCGCTTTATCGCCGGAGATCACCGAAGGCGAAATGCGTTTTGTCCTGACCTGGGATGATGATCCGGCTGATCTGGATTCCCATATAAAAACACCTCCTATTGAAGGGAATACCTATCATGTTTATTATTCCAGCAAGGGTGATTCGGTCAACGCGCCCTATGTAACACTTGATGTGGACGATGTTACGGGTTACGGACCGGAGACCATTACCATCTATGAAAGTTTTTCCGGCACATATTATTATTATATTTACAAGTACTCCGGTTATGAAGAGATCATTCAGTCCAATGCCGTTCTCAATATTTACGGTGAAACGGGATTGTTACAGACCCTCCAGGTTCCCACTTCCGGCACAGGCAGATACTGGAATATCTGTACCATCGACGGCGATACACAAGTGATCACCTATATCAACCGGATACAGGAAATTGATCCCGGAGATCCGGACATTGCTGCCTCCGGCATAAAGAGTTCCCGGTATTTACAGGAAAGAGCCGGGTCTGCCGGTGATATTGTCTGCATGGCTGTGGGATTTCGGTGACGGTTCAAGCAGCACGGAAAAAAACCCCGTCCATATTTACGCTTCAACCGGAAATTATGATGTGAGCCTAACGGTGAGTGACGGTATAAACCAACGATCGAAAACCAAGGAAAATTACATCAGTGCAGTCACTTATAATGATATTTCACTTATGATCGCATCCGCCGGCGTCTATCCGGGCGGACTGTTCAGTATCCCCGTTATCGTCAATTCCGGCTTTAGCAATGTGGCTTTGATCGATCTGCATCTGGACTATGACACTACTCTGATGCATATTGAAGGCATGGACAGCGATTACCTGACCCCGGATGACATGAGTTCCGTTGAGAACAAAATTAATATCGTCTGGGTATACGGCGGAACAAGCATGGAAATTCCCGATGGTGATACGCTCTTGCTTCTGCATTTTCGGGTTGATGATTCCGCGCTGCCGGAAGACAGCACGGAAATATGTTTTACGGGAACAAATATCATTGCTTCACCTGACGAAACGGTCTTCGATACCGACCTCATCTGCGGAATTATTACGGTAAGGTCCGCTCCCGCTATGGAACTATTTATTCCCGCCGGTGTCGTCTTGCAAGAGGACAGCTTCATCGAAATAGCGCTTACCTGCTTACATTTTCCGTCCGCAGGATTAGCACTGTAAATTACGGACTTACCGAACTATCTGAGTTTAAACGAGGATATGACCCTTTTCAGCGGCATTCCCGGCAACCGGGATGTGGGTGAGAACGCTTTTCTGGTAACGGCTTATGACCGGGATCATGATTTTTCGCTAAGCGCTTATATCGCTTTTATCATTGAGAACTACCCTTGTGAGATCACTTCCCTTCCGCCGCTTGCCATACTTGCCGGAATGGATTATGAATACGATGTGCAATCTTCCGATGAAGGCGAAGGTGCGGTATATTCCCTGCTGGAGGGTCCCGGCTTTCTTGCGATCCACGACAGCAGCGGCATTCTTTCAGGTACATCCGCCAACGATGATGTGGGAGCACATTATGTGAAGATCATGGTGGATGACGGGAACGGAAGCACTGATATCCAGGAATGGATGCTTTCCATCCTGCCCGCAAATGATGATGAAGAAGAACCGCCGGTACTCCGTGAATTCCCGCCTTTTGTTTTCAATGAAGATGATACCTCGTCACTTGTCTTGCTTGATGACTATGTGGAAGATGCCGATACTCCTTTAGATGAGCTGCAGTGGTTCTTTATCGTGAACGGAAATGAGAACATTTATGCGATGCTCTTTGAGGAAGAGATCACACCCCGGACAAAGAGCAGCGTGCTCGGACTTAATGTTCTCTATAATCCGGAAACCCGTGAATTGCGTTTCTATGGTGCACCCGACTGGTATGGTGAAACCATGGTCACCTGTGTTGTTACCGACGGTGATCGCCTGGCGGTGGGTTATATATCAGTCACCGTTCTGAATGTGAATGATGCGCCGGTGCTAATGCCTTTTACAAATGTGGTTTTTCTTGAGGATGAAGAGTCCGCCGTCTATGAACTGCGCGATTATGTTCAGGATATAGATGATGATTTCAGTAGCCTTAGTATTGAATTGTCCGGTAATACGAATATCATCTATGACTTAGAGGATGGCCGTGTTCGGTTCAGCGCACCTCAGGACTGGAACGGACAGGAAGGAATGGTCCTCAGCGTAAGCGATACGGAATACAGCTGCTCATGTGAGTTCCTGGTTGTTGTCGTGCCGGTGAACGATCCGCCGCAGGAATTTTCTCTTCTGGCACCGGCATCAGGATCCCTGGTTGATACGATGTCGATAGAGTTCCGCTGGGAAACTGCACATGATGTGGATATAGATGACCACATAAACTATACGCTCATTGTGAAAAATTCCGCTCAGGAAATATTACTTGAAACACATACCGATATCACAAACCTTGTATGGGATGTACCCGGGAATGACACCTATTACTGGAAGATCGAAGCAAGAGACCTGGCTGATGCGGTCACCGAAAGCGAAAGCTGGAATTTTTCGGTGAATATACAAAGCAACATCAATGCATTACCTTCTGATTATGTTCTTACACAAAATCACCCCAATCCTTTTAACCCTATTACACGTATTAAATACGGTCTTCCCGCACAATCCGATGTCCGGCTGATTATTTATGATATAAGCGGACGCCGGATCAGAGAATGGTATATGAACAGCCAAAATGCGGGCTGGCATGAAGTTCTCTGGAACGGTACAAATAATTCGGGACATCCTGTATCCACAGGTGTATACATCTGTTTTATGCAGGCCGGGGACTTTACCGGTACGCAAAAGATGGTGTTCATGAAGTAAACAGAGAAGCCTGATCTGTAAAAAGCCGCCTCTAACCGGGCGGCTTTTTATTATTCTGCCCGGCGTCCGGAGTCTCCGTGAAGAAGAACGTTTGTTTTTATATTATCGTTTACTACATTAAGAAGGCCTAAGCGGCAAAAGAACACATTTCGCTGTGATGTAAATGAACGATATGACAGCGGACAGGCGCCCGAATATGGTGATACGCGTGATATTCCTTCGGCCGCAGCTGCGGTACTGAGGTTTTCTTCCGGCGCTGTGTTCCACTGAGCAGAAATAGGGTGAATACAGAATGAGAGCTATTATACTGACAGGCCAGACCGGCCAGGGACATATTTCCGCAGCAAAAGCGATCCATGAGGCACTGCAGCGGCAGCATATCGATGCCCGGATCACGGACACACTTTCCTTTGTCGGGAAACAGGCCTCCGAACTGATCGCCTCCGCCTTTGCGAACATCACCAATACTACTCCCGATCTCTTCGGTTTTTTGTATAAGGCCGGTGACGTTCTCAGTTCGGATAAACGCAAATCCCCGGTCTATTACGCCAACGCATTATATGCCGACAAACTCTATACATATCTTCGTAAAAATTCATTCGATGCGGTGATCTGTCCCCATTTGTTCCCGGCAGAGGCGATCAGCTTCCTGAAACGCGAACGGAACCTCACGGTGCCGGCTTATTATGTTTCCACGGATTACACCTGTATACCTTTTCTCGAGGAATTGATGATGGACGGAATCTTCATTCCGCATAAAGATCTTAAGACGGAATTTCTTGAACAGGGTATTCCGGAAAGTGATCTGATCTGCAGCGGCATCCCCGTCTCCGAAAAATACCGGAATACCGTTCCGAAAGCGGAGGCCAGAAAAAGGACCGGCATTCCCGGCAAACTTCCGGCATTTCTTGTCATGACCGGTGGCGAAGGGAGCGGAAACGCGGTGACACTCACCGAAAAACTGATCGAAAAAGCTGAAGATGCTATACGTATCATAATTCTGACCGGGAGGAACGGCAAACTGAAAGATACGCTGCAGAAAAAATTTGCGGGCGATGAACGTGTGACAGCGCTGGGTTTTACCGAAAATGTGGAGATCTATATGGATGCCTGTGATGTCCTTTTGAGCAAGCCCGGCGGTATTACCAGCAGCGAAGCGGCAGTAAAGAACATTGCATTGGTACATACGGCGCCCATTCCCGGCGTTGAAACAAAAAATGCACGTTTCTTTTCACGCCATGGCATGTCGGTCATGGCATCCGGTGAAGACGAGGCTGCCGAAAATGCGCTCAGGCTTGCGGGGGACAACGAGGGAATGGCCCGAATGCGCAATGCTCAGCGGCAATATATCAATGCCGCTGCGGCGGACGATATCTGCAGATCCATTTTCCCTTCAAAGCACCCGTAACGGGCCCGTTCCGTCGCCAGTGCCGGATACGGACAAACAAAACGCTTTTTTTTAGCCGTCAGTCCGCCAGACGTGCATTCATTACAATATCCGTGTTAAGCAGACGCGAGACCGGACAACCGTCTTTTGCGTTCCGGGCGGCCTTTTCAAATGCACCGGGATCTGCCCCGGGTACCGCAGCGGTCACATCCAGACTTATCCGGGTCACCGTAAATCCCTCTTCCGTTTTTTCAAATTTCAGGGTTGCATTCGTATTAATGCTTTCCGCTTTCAAATTTTCCGCCTCCAGCTGACCGCTGAGGGCCATTGAGAAACAGCCGGCATGTGCTGCGGCTATCAATTCTTCAGGATTGGTGCCGATCCCGTCCTCAAAACGTGTACTGAAAGAATACTGCGTTCTTTCCAGCACGCCGCTCTCGGTGGATACGCTACCCTTCCCGTCTTTTAATCCGCCTTTCCAGACGGCAGAACCTTTTCTTTTCATCGGGGTCTCCTTGTATTTTATCATCTTCAATTATTAAAAAAGCGATATGTTCCGCTGAGGGTCTGCTTTACCGGCTTTCGGAATATGGATAAAAAACACGGGGCTTATTTTTATACCCCCCCCGTAAGAAAAATATGTAGACCGGGACAAAAAAAACATTTATGTTATCAGCAACACAGAAAGGAAGGGAATCTTATGTCAGATCACCAGATCACGATCGCGGTCGATGCCATGGGCGGCGATAATGCCCCGCAGATCACCGTTGAAGGTGTATGCCGCATCACACTCGAATCGCCGGCAAGGTTTGTCCTCGTCGGGGATGAGGGCCGGATAAATGCCGAGCTGAAAAAACACTCCGGGAATAAAGAACAAATACGGATCGTTCACACTCCCGATGAGATCAGCATGGAGGACTCCCCCGCTGCGGTCATCCGTCAAAAACCGAATGCTTCCGTCACCCTGGCGGCCAAATTGTTGGGCGAGGAAAAGGCCGATGCCATGGTCTCTGCCGGCAGCACCGGAGCGGTGATCCTTTCATCCGCTATGCACATAAAACGGATACCTGGTGTCAGACGTACGGCTCTGGGTATTATTTATCCGACCCTGAATGTACAGAAAAGAAGTAATATATTTTCACTGATGCTGGATATCGGCGCAAATGTTGTCAATACTTCCGATGATCTGGTGCATTTCGCCTATATGGGATCGCGATATAAGGAAAAGATCCTGAAGGCGAACAACCCCACTGTCGCTCTGCTGAATATTGGTGCGGAAAAACACAAGGGAAATGATACATTGAAAAATGCCTACAAGCTGCTCTCTTCCCGTTCCGACATGAATTTTATCGGAAATATTGAAGGAAATGAACTGATGAGCGGAAAAGCGGATGTTGTGGTCACGGAAGGTCTGGCCGGGAATATTGCGATGAAAACGATGGAGGGAACATCCGAAGCGGTCAGAAAATTTACCGTACGGGCGATAAAATCTTCGTTCATCCGGAAGATCGCCGCAGGTTTTCTTTCCGGAGCAATAAAAGATTCCATGAAGATCGCAAGTTATGAAGAGTACGGCGGTGCTCCTCTTTTCGGGTACGAACAGCCCGTTATTAAGGCTCATGGGCGCTCAACCCCCTATGCCTTCGGGAATGCTCTCAATGTCGCCATCCAGGCAGTGGAGAATGATCTTATCAACATTACGCGGGAATCAATTTCACGGTACGAATCATCAAAGAAACAATGATCCGCGTGATCTTTTCATTCTAAATGCAGACAGAGAATGCAGCATAAAGTGATCGTAACAACTGCTTTCTACATGTAGGAGAACAAAAATTCCGCTTTACAAGCGAGTTCTCCGCCGACATAAGCGCAGCCGGTACCGACACCGAATTTTGCTTTTACCCGGGTCAGCTCCACTTCCAGACGGAGTGTGTCGCCGGGCAGGACCTTTCTTTTGAATTTTGCATTTTTGATCCCGCCGAAATACGCATTCTTTCCCTTATTTTCCGGAACTGACAGTAAGGTGATCGCTCCGGTCTGTGCAAGCGCTTCAATAATGAGCACACCCGGCATGATAGGTTCGCCGGGGAAATGCCCCTGAAAAAAATATTCATCCCCTTCCACTTTTTTTTCTCCTACCGCCGTCTTTCCCGGTTTAAGGTCGATAACCCTGTCTATCAGTAAAAAGGGATCCCGGTGTGGGATGATCTTCTTTATCTGTTCCTTGTTCAGCATGCTATTCTTCCCATTTTTTAAAGATCAGGCTGGCGTTGTGCCCGCCAAAACCCAGGCTGTTCTTCAACGCGTAGCGGATAGGGCGTTCTTTACTGTGATTTGGTGTATAATCCAGATCACACTCGGGATCTTTTACGCGGTAATTGATGGTTGGCGGAATGATCCCGTTCTCCAGGGCTTTGGCCGTTATTATCGATTCGATACCGCCGACGGCACCCAGTGAATGGCCGTGCATTGATTTTGTTGCTCCGATACTGATCCGGTAAGCATGATCCCCGAAAACGGCTTTTATCCCTTTGGTCTCTATGCGGTCATTATACACCGTCGAGGTACCGTGCGGATTGATATAGTCGATCCATTCGGGCAAGATATCTGCGTCCGACAAGGCATTTTTCATACATGTGATTATTCCTGTGGCATTTTGCTCGGGCTGGGTAATATGATAGGCGTCGCAATTCGTACTGTAACCGACAAGCTCCGCATAAATTTTTGCGTTTCGTTTCATTGCATGTTCCAGTTCTTCCAGGATAAGAATTCCCGCTCCCTCGCCGATAACGAATCCGGAACGTTCCTTGTCGAAAGGAATGGATGCGCGGTTTTTATCCGGACTGGGGGAAATTGCTTTCATGTTTGAAAAGCCGGCAACGCCAAGTACATTGATCGGGGCTTCGGCTCCGCCTGTGAATGCAAGTTCAAGATACCCGTCCCGAATATACCGGAAAAGCTTCACCGATGGAATTCGTCGCGGACGAACAAGCGGTAACCACTGAGAGTGCAGGACCTTTTGCATTATACCTGATCGCAATATTGCCTCCGATCAGGTTTACGATCGAATTGGGAATGAAGAAGGGACTTATACGGTCCGGGCCTTTTTCAACGGCTTTTTTTGTCTCTTCATAAATGGTTCCCAACCCGCCGATCCCGCTGGCCGACAAAAACGCCGAATCGCTCATGGTCAAAATCCGTATTTTCAAGCTGACTGTCCTTATATGTTTCTGCGGCCGCAACAAGTGCAAGAACCGTTGTTCTGTCCATCCGCCTTATTTCTTTGGGGGTATATGTTCTTCGGGATGAAAATCCTTTACCTCCGCCGCCAGATACGGCTTCTGACGGGATATATCAAACAAGGTTATCTCCCCGATCCCGTTCTTTCCGGCCTTGATGCCCTCCCAGCTAGATTCGACGTTATTTCCAACGGGATTTACGGTTCCGAGACCGGTGATCACTACTCGTCGTTTCATAAAACCTCCTACTGCATTACCAGGCCGCCGTCGACATGCACGACTTGTCCCGTTATATAATTTGCATCATCGCTTGCCAGGAACAGGACCAGAGAGGCGACTTCCTCCGCCCGGCCGTATCTTCCCGCAGGGATCTGCTGTAAGTATTTTTCCCTTATACTGTCCGGAAGTTCTTCCGTCATTGCCGTCTCAATGAATCCCGGAGCGACGGCATTACAGTTGATATTCCTTTTGGCAAATTCCCTTGCGACGGATTTTGTAAGTCCGATGATCCCCGCCTTGGAAGCGGTATAGTTGCTCTGTCCCGCATTTCCGGTCACGGCGGTAACGGATGTAATATTGACGATCTTTCCGTACCGGGCTTTGCTCATGGGAAGCGATGCCGATCTTATCATGTTCCAGGTGCCTTTCAAATTGGTTGATATCACCCGGTCAAAGTCCTCTTCCTTCATTCTCAGTAAAAGCCCGTCATGGGTAATACCCGCATTATTGATCAGAATATCAATCTTCCCGTATTTGTTGACCACAGCATCCACCATGGCCTGTGATGCTTCGAAAGAAGAAACGTCGGCCTGATATATACTGCATTGCAGGCCTTCCCGGAAAGCTTTTCACATAGGGCTTCCGCCTTTGTTTGCGAGCGGCGGTAATTCATGATGACCGTGGCTCCGTTTCTCGCAAGCAGCGTGCAGATCGCTTCCCCTATTCCCCCGGAGCACCGGTAACCAGTGCAACCTTATCTTTTACATTCATACAATGTACCTCTTTGATTGTTGTTGACTGAATATCATCAGAGGATCTCCAGGCTCTTCCTGTAGGATTTAAGAGGCAAAAACAAGGATTCAATGATCTCTCTGACCGGCCGGATCGTATTGACCATTCCGGCGATCTGTCCCGCCATGAATGAACCGTTTTCAATGTCACCGTCGATAACCGCGCGCCGCAGCGAGCCGAGCGTCAGTTTTTCCAGTTCTTCCAGTGAGATCTTCTGATCCGCCATCGCATTGTATTTTTTTGCCATCAGATTTTTCAGGACCCTTACCGGAGCGCCGGTCTGCCTTCCCGTCACGATCGTGCTGATATCTTTTGCATTCAAAACCATTTGTTTATAATTGTCATGCACCGGGCACTCCTCGGAGGCAAGAAGGATGGTCCCGACCTGCACTCCCTTAGCGCCGAGTGCAAATGCCGCCAGTACGCTCCGGTGATCTCCAATGCCGCCGGCTGCGATCACCGGAATGTTCACGCTATCCGCTACCTGGGGTATCAGGGTCATTGTCGTAAGCTCCCCGATATGACCCCCGGCTTCCTGTCCCTCCGCAATAACGGCATCCGCTCCCGCCCGTTCCATGCGCAGAGCAAGTGCGCAGCTTGGTACAACGGGAATAACAACGATCCCCGCCGCACGCCAGCGGGAATATATTTCCCCGGATTTCCCGCACCGGTGGTCACAACGGAAACTTTTTCTTCGATGACCATGTTCGCGATCTCCGGCGCATGCGGATTCATCAGCATAATATTTACGCCGAAAGACCGGTCCGTCAGTTCCCTGCATGCCCTGATCTCTTTCCGTACGTTTTCCGCACTTTCCGACGATGCGGCGATCAGGCCGAGTCCGCCTGCGTTTGATACGGCAGCCGCAAATTTATGATCGCTGATATTGGCCATTCCGCCCTGGATCAACGGATATTCCGTACCCAGCAATTCATTGATGTTCTTCATACTATATACTATCCTCTTTAAAAAGTTAGCAGACATGCCCCGTAGGTAAGTCCGGCCCCGAATCCGACCAGTACGATCTTGTCACCCGCTTCGATGTTCTCTTCGCCGAGCATCTCATCCAGGGCGATCGGAACACTCGCGGCCGAGGTATTGCCGTATTTGTGGATATTGATAAAGAAAGAATCCAGTGAAATACCCAGTGCCCGTGATGCGCTCTTGATGATACGGATATTTGCCTGGTGCGGAATGATCTTCCTGATCGCCGACTTTTCAATATTCCCATATTCCAACAGGTCCTTAACGCTTGATTCGATCACCCTTGATGCAAATTGGTATACTTTCGGGCCATCCATGTTGATATGATCGTCAACATAGAGAATAAGGTCATCATCAGTTTTTGAGGAGACATTAAAGATGGCTTCTTTTGTTTCATCTCTTTCCACGATCACGGCTCCCGCGCCGTCACCGAAAAGCACACAGGTGTTCCGGTCCTTATAATCCGTCACTTTGCTCAATACCTCCGCGCCGATAACCAGTGCGCTACGGTGTGAGCCGCTGTGCAGCATTCTTTCCGCTATATTGAGTGCGTAGATAAACCCGGTGCATGCGGCATTGAGATCAAAGACCATGATCCCGGTTTTGTCCAGTCCCAGTTTGGCCTGTACCCTTGATGCCACGCTTGGACTTTTCATGTCGGATGTGAAGGTCGCTACGATGATCACGTCGATCTTTTTTTTATCGTAATTTGCTTTCTCCAGAGCCTGCGTAGCGGCAAGTGCCGCCATATCCGATGTTGTTTTTCCGTTTGCGATCCGCCTTTCACCGATCCCCGTACGGGACATGATCCAGGCATCGCTGGTATCGACGATCTTTTCCAGGTCCCTGTTCGTCAGAACCTGCTCCGGAACGTAACGTCCGGATGAAACGATCCTGAAAGATCCTTTATTTAACCCCATGTTATTTCCTCCTGTGTTCGTACTTTTTACCGCCTGATATTTTCCGCAGCCGGAACGGGGATCTCTCCCTCTCCCGGGCGGCTGGCTCAGCAGATATGATCGTAAGGTAAAAGTACAGTGATACCATCCGAGTCCGGAAATCTCCGTCTGTAAAATGCTTACAGAAGATCTCCGGGAAATATGAGAATGCTACCTCTTCCGGTATGTCTGCGTTTGCATGTCATAACTATTCCTCTCCGGTAAAGCGGCCGGGAAAAAGAGCTGCGAACAGCCTTTATCCCATTCGACCCCTTATTGTCCTGCGGTAAACTTTCGTTTGGGTACCGTCAGGGACATCATATTTTCCGGTGCGAAGAAAAGACAGCCGCCTGAAGCGATCCTGATCTGCCTCTTATTGTTTTTTTTCAATATACTGCAGCAGCTCGCGGACCGTTTTCAGATTTTCGGCCTCTTCTTCCGGAATAGTTATATCAAACGCATTTTCAATACTCATGATGAGCTGAATGGCGTCTAATGAATCTGCACCGAGGTCATCCTGAAGATCGGCATCCAGAGTAACCTTTTCTCGTGGCACACTTAATTCATCCACAATCAATGTAATTAGTTGTTCTTGCATGTTTCCCTCCGTCTGTGTTTTAAGGTTTCTGCTGTTCTGGTCAAAGAACAGCAAAAATCTCACTGGTAGTCTACTACTATTATGAATGAATTGTCAACCACTTTTTTGATTATTACGGGATTGATGGTAAAAAACAGGGAGCTAAATATCGTTATAATTAATTGAATATTAGTTTTTTAGATATGATTTCTTGTTTTTCAAATAAAAAGATGCCCGGAATGTGGTTCTTTTCGCAGAAAACAGAGCCTTTCTTTTCTTTGCTTGATCAAAGAAAATCCCAGGGGGATCCCCTTGGGAGAAACAAAAGAAAATCAAGCGCTTCGGTCCGCCAGCTGGCGGAAAAAATCCTCCTCATTCGCTAAAGTTCCCGAGCGGCTTCGCTATCGCTCATCCCGGAAACTTTTTAACCCTCTTTCGTCGGATTTTCTTCACGCGTCGTCGCGATGCGGAATGGAAGATCTTTTATAGAATAGCCCCTAAAATATCAATAGGCCTTATTATGCATTTTTCACCGGGATCGCCGTACTCTCCATTTCTAATTAATACTTGTATTTATTGAGCTTATGAATTATGGTTTATGAGCCGGTACTAAATATCAAGATCGATGATCACGATCGCGATCGCCGTGCTGTCCGTATGGCTCAAACTGACGGATGCGTGCCGGATGCCGATCTTTTCTTTGATCTTCTCGGAAAAATGCAGATACGGTTTTCCGTTTTGGTCATTTTCTATCCAGCTGTCCTTCCAGCTCAGGGTGTCAACGTAGGATAAAAGTACCTTGCGAACGGCTTCTTTTGCAGCAAATCGTACGGCCAGGTGTTGGGCGGCATGTGCGGAGCGCTTTACATAGTCGATCTCTGCCGGATGAAAATATTTGTTCATAAAGGCAGCCTTTGATACCAGTTTATCAAAGCGCGCTATTTCGATAATGTCGATCCCTGTTTCCAGCATGTCCTTGGCTTACCTTTTCACGGTACGGTGATCTTCCCTTATGCTTTTATGCGGTTCATTTCAGGTTCTTCACGGCATTTTCCAGTGAAGGAATATCCGAAACGTGCAATATGTTTACCGACCGGTCAATACGCTTCAGAAGTCCGCTCAGCACCTTACCGGGACCGATCTCCACAAAGGTCCCCACCCCGTTCGCGATCAACTTCCATACGGAAGCTTCCCATTTTACAGGGGCTTGCATTTGCCGTACCAATGATGTTTCCGCTTCTTTGGCGGTATGAATTATTTCGGCTGTTGCATTGGCAATAAGCGGTATTTTCAGATCATGAAAACTGATCTTTTTCAGCCAGTTTTCCAGTTCATCTGCCGCTTTTTTCATAAGCGGTGAATGAAAGGGAGCGCTGACGGCCAACGGTATGCTGATCGCACCCGCCGCTTTTGCCAGTTTGCTCACTTCCCGGACGGCTTCCGTATGTCCGGAAATGACATACTGTCCCGGACAGTTGATATTTGCGTTGACAACGGTGTGTCCGTCATGACTGACCCGGCCGCATAATTCCTGCACCTTTTCTTCGCTGATCTTTATGACAGCCGCCATTGTGCCGGTTCCGGAGGCAGCGACTCCTGCATGAATTTTCCGCGTTTCTGTACGGATACGACCGCATCTTCAAATGTCAAAGCTTCGGAACATACAAGGGCGCTGTATTCACCCAGACTGTGACCGGCGACAAGATCGGGACGTATATCAATGTGTTCCTGCAATACCCGCAAAAGTGCAATACTGGTCGTAAGGATCGCCGGCTGGGTATTTTCCGTCAATTTCAGTTCTTCTTCCGGACCCTCGAAACAACGTCTGCTGATGGAAAAGTTCAGGGCGTTATCGGCTTTTTCAAAGACCGCCCTTGCTTCCGGATATTTTTCATATACATCCTTACCCATACCGGGATATTGTGCTCCCTGGCCCGGAAAAATAAAAGCCGTTTTGTTGATCGTATTCATGCTCCTGTTCCCTCCTGTCTTCTTATTGCATGATGTTCAGACCTCCGGCGGGACCCTGTAATTCCTCCCGAAGCGTTCATTGTAAGTTACGTATATGTACCTTCGGTACGCAATGCTTTTTCGTTATCCGGAATGCGGGAGCTCTTCCGCATTCGGATCATTTCCGGAAACACGGTTTATCTTTCGAAAAGATATTGCCTGAACGTCGAGTAATCCGCCGGCATTTTACGGGATTGTTTTTCTTTATGCAGTACGCTTTCTAGAGCAGGCGGAAGATCAATACTGAGATCCAGGGTATCCTCAACAACATCCCCGAACTTTGCGGGATGCGCCGTCTCAAGCGCGATATAAACGCCTTGTTCATTATGTTCACTGCGATGTGCTTCGATCCCGCAAAACGCCACTGCACCGTGCGGATCCGGTATGTAGCGATGTTTCGCATAGACACGGCGGATAGCATCACGGGTTTCATCGTCACTGAAAGAACGACTGTAAAGATCATTGCGGAGAAATTCGGTTGAATGTCCGTAGAGTTCCCGAATGCGGTCAAAATTGCTGGGATCACCCACATCCATGGCATTGGATATCGTATGAATGGTGTCACCGGGTTCATAGTGACCCATATGCAGAAAGCGCGGCAGGGTATCGTTCCGGTTGCAGGCGGCGATAAACCGCCGGACCGGTAATCCCATACGCAGAGCGATCAATCCCGCCGTGAGATTCCCGAGATTTCCGCTGGGAACCGATATGAACGGTTTTTCACTTATACCTTCCTGCCTTAAACGGGCATAGGCATGAAAATAATAAAAGCTTTGCGGCAGAAGGCGGGCGATATTAATGGAATTTGCGGAACTGAGCCGCAACTTTTTCTTCAGTTCATTATCCTGAAAAGCATTTTTGACCATTTTCTGGCAGTCATCGAAACTGCCGTCTATCTCCAGTGCACTGATATTTGCTCCCTGGGTGCAGATCTGCTGTTCTTGAAGACGGCTTATTTTTCCCTGCGGATATAAAAGGACAACATCGACGCCCTCGGCTCCGTGAAAAGCATTTGCCACTGCGGATCCGGTATCTCCGGAGGTGGCCGTCAATATCGTAAGTTTCCGGTTCGATCTTTCGGAATAGTATTCCATCAGTCCCGCCATAAACCGTGCACCGACATCCTTGAAAGCCAGGGTGGGACCGTGAAAAAGTTCAAGGATGAAAAGTTGATCATGCAGACGTACAAGGGGAATATCGAAATTCAGGGCTTTATCAATAATACGGATGATGGCATCGGAAGGGAGATCCTCTCCCAAAAGGGTCAGAGCAACCGAGGTCGCTATCTCACGGTAGCTGAGCAAATGGATATGTTCAAAAAAATGCGGCGGCATCTGCGGGATACTGTCGGGCATATACAACCCCCTGTCCGGGGGCATACCCTGCAGTACGGCCGATCGAAGCGGTACGGGATCACTCTTGTAGGCAGTGCTGTAATAGTGCATATTTTCTAATCTGACCTCCCTTTTCCCGGAAAGATAGTACAATTTTATAAGAAAGTAAAGTTTGCGCTTCCGAACGGTCCGGATACCGTTATTTTTTTTGTTCGCATTCTCCCAATGATATGTTAATATTGCAATGTAACTTTTATTACAGCAAATAAGGAGATCCACATGAAAAACTCCGTGAAATTTATTTTCTTCATTCTTTCGCTTATCATCATTACCCGTTGTTCAACAGGCTATACATCCGCCGATGGCGAAATGCTGGAAAAGTATCTTGAGCCGGACAGCCTGCTGACACTTACCGAGGAACCGGATACCGCCATCTGGATCATTGATGTCCGCCCGGAGGCCGCTTATCAAAGAGGACACATTCCCACCGCATTGAGTTATCCTTCTTCGGAGATAATGGACCGCCTGGATGAACTCCCCTTAACACAATACCTGATCTTCTACTGTGAGACCGGCGGCCGTGCACAATCGGTCATCAATAAGCTGGAGGAGGAAGACTATACCCGCATGCTTAACTGGGGCGGCTATACCCGCTGGCCCTATGAACTTAAGCCTGCGGAATAGAAAGCAGTAAGGGGAATATTGGTTTACGCTTCAGACTCCGTCTCCTTTACTAATTCCGCTCCTTTTCCGTTTACCGCCGATACGTAAGTTTCATACAGGATCTTATGTGTTTCACAGACCTTCCCCATGGCGGCTGCCGTTCTTTCCGCCGATGCTTTTCCTTTACAAAGCGCAAATATTGACGGTCCCGATCCCGATATTCCGCATCCTAGTGCATCGGTACCGCGGACGGCGCTTTTTATATCATCAAAGTGAGGAAGCAGTTTCTTCCGGAAAGGTTCGGCAATAAAATCCACCATACTGCGGGCGAGCAGTTCCCAGTCCGATTGATGCAGAGCGCTGACAAAAGCAGCCAGATGACTGCTTTGACGTATTGCCACTTCACGGGGAACGGCGGCGGGCAAAACGCTGCGCGCATGCCGCGTCGCAACTTTTATATCGGGATGAATAAGGGCACAGTATAGTTCATCCGGATAGGGTATGGAAATAATATCGGCGGGATCATCGCTGCGTATAAGGGTAATTCCGCCCAGTAATGCCGGCGCGGCATTATCAGCATGCGGAGCGCCGCATGCGATACGTTCACCTTCCATGGCAAAAGGAAGAAGTTCCTGCCGTGAAAAGGGGTATCCCAAAAATGCATTTGCCGCTACCGCCGCCGCTGCCGAGCTTGCAGCCGATGACCCGAGTCCGCTTTCGAGGGGTAAGTTCTTTATCAGCCGGACCGCCAGCGCATCGCTTCGTCCGAGGGTTTCCAGCATCTTTTGAACGACGGCACCTGCCGTATTCCGGGCGGTCTCACGGGGCAGCAGTCCCCCGTCGCCCCGAACTTCCACCAGTTCCGCGCCCGGCTGTGATCCCGTTTCAATACTGACAATATCGCCCGGGCGCTCCAATGCCAGTCCCAGGCAATCAAAACCGACCGATACATTCCCTATACTAGCAGGCGCAAAGGCGCTAATGCGTTCAGTTTTCATAATATCCCTTTTTTACCAGCAATTCTGCATTCAGTATGGCACCACCCGCAGCCCCCCGGACGGTATTATGCGACAATACGGTAAATTTATGATCCAGTACCGCACAATCCCGAAGGTTCCCGATACTGACGGTCATACCGCCGCCAAGTTCACGGTGCAGCCGCGGCTGCGGGAAACGCGGATCATCGAAATATATGATCGCGGGATCGGGAGCAGAGGGAAGTCCCAGAACCTGCGGTTCGGAAGAATATTCCCGCCATGCTTTGATCAGTTCATCTTTTGCGACATCCTTTTTCAGGGAGAGACTGACCGATTCCGTATGGCCGTTGATCACGGG
Organism: Fidelibacterota bacterium; assembly: GCA_034521145.1. GTDB lineage: Bacteria > Fidelibacterota > Fidelibacteria > Fidelibacterales > Fidelibacteraceae > M50B103. Next base: position 278,791 of record JAXHMX010000001.1, read on the forward strand.
TACACGATTGCATTGCGCACTGATCTCGATAGCGGCAGGGTCTATTTTATCGCCTTTGCGTTCCCCAAGAAGCTTGAGGGTCTCGGTCTGCATTTTATCTTCTTCTCCCGCGATATACGGGATCACATTATCAATAATATCCAGCGAGGAAATACCCGGATGACCGGCTCCGGACAGGGCCTGCATGGTGACCACGGAAACCTTGTCGATTCCGAATGCATCATGCAGAGGTTTCAGCGCCATGACCAGGCCGGTGGTCGAACAGTTGGGATTGGTCAGGATAAAACCTTTGTATTTCTGTTTGTTGACCAGCGCAAGATGATCCGGGTTGACCTTGGGATCAGCAGAGGAACATTCACTGCCATGCGGTGGTTCTTTGCGTTCGAGATAACAATGTAGCCCGCCCCGGCAAAAGCTTCTTCGATGGACCCGCAACCGCGGCATCCAGTCCGCTGAAAACGATACGGCAGGGCAGATCCGGTTCACAGGCCGAAACGGTCATATCGGCGACTCCTGAGGGCATAGCTTTTTCCTGAAACCAGTTCGCGGCGTGTTTGTACGCTTTTCCTGCGGAGCGTCCGGAAGCGGCTAAGGCGGTGATCGTAAACCAAGGATGATCCTGCAGCAGTTCAATGAATTTCTGTCCCACACTGCCAGTGGCACCCAGAATACCGACGGGGATCTTATCTTTTTTTTCCTGCATTTTCCTGTTCCTTTTCTGTTTTACCGCCCGTGTACGCAGACAGTAGATCGGGTTCGTTGCACTCTGATATTCTCTGCCTGTTCTATAGTCCGTATCCTGCGTTTTTATTTTTCATTTCTTTGTACTTTTCCCTGCATGCTATTCATTTACTATGCGCAGCACATCGCCCATCATACCGCTGGCGGTCACAAGTGCGCCGGCACCCGCCCCTTTAATGACGAGGGGATTTATGGCATACCGTTCAGAATAGATAGCAACGATATTATCGGGACCGATAAGTGGTAGAACGGATGTACCGCATCGATCTCCCTGACCGCTATGCTGATACCGCCGTCACGGACCTCCGCAATATAGCGTAGTACCTTTCCCTGTTTTTCTAATTCTTCCAGGCGTTCCCGCCACGTCGGATCGTCTTTTGCCAGTAACCGTATACCTTTTTCCGCTGAGGTTTCACGCATACAGGCCTCTGAGATCAGCGCTTCGGGAACGGCGTCGCGCATTTCCAGTTCGTATCCGATCTCCCGTGCCAGGATCAGTGCTTTACGGGCGACATCCGTTCCCTGAAGATCTTCCCGCGGGTCCGGCTCGGTATAACCCTTTCCGTGCCAGCAGGACGGTATTGCTGAAGGACATTTCCGGCGAGAGCGTATTGAAAATAAAACTGAGCGTGCCCGAAAGTATAGCTTCGATGCGGTGAATGCGGTCGCCGGTCTCCAGCATACTCTGGAGTGTGGATATCACCGGAAGTCCCGCTCCCACCGTTGCCTCATACCGGTATTTTATCCGGTGTTCACGGGCGGTACGGCGCAGGGACCTGTAATAATCAAGAGATTCGGTGTTCGCTATTTTACTGGGTGTGACCAAAGAGATTCCGCCGGAGAGAATATCACGGTAATGCCGGGCAATGGCGGAGCTGGCGGTACAGTCCAGACAGATCTTCCGGCTGGCGGGATCCCGGCGCATCGTTTCCATAACATGATCAAGATCGGAAAGTTTTCCTTTTTCTTGCAGAGCGCTAATGGCTCTTTTACTGTTCAATCCGCTTGCCCGCAATAGCATTTTTTTGTTGTTCATGATACCATTCAGCTGAAGATCGCTTTTTTTCATCAGCTGCATGAATGCGCCGGCGACCTTTCCGCTGCCGATGCAATACACAGCGGCTTTTTCGCGGACGGGAAACAAGGCACGGTGCAGAACGTTGATCGCCGCCTTACTGTCCTCCCGGGCAACGACCATGGAAATATTGCGTTCCGATGATCCCTGGGAGATCGCTTTGACATTGATGCGCTGCCGCCCGAGGGCAGAGAATATCTCTGCCGCGATCCCGGGTTTGTGCTGCATTTTATCGCCGACTACCGCGATAATGGCCGTTTCCGTCTCCGGTATAATAGCATCGATCATACCGAATTCCATTTCAAGACGGAAGGTTTCCTGCAAGGCTTCCACAGCGGCGGCAGCCTTGTCCGCTTCAATGGCAAAACAAATGCTGTGCTCCGAGGATGACTGGGTGATGAGGATAATATTTATCTCATGCCGGGCAAGACAGTCGAACAAACGCGCGGAGATCCCGCGCACTCCGATCATACCGCTTCCCTGCATGCGCAGTAGCGCTATGCGGTCAATGGAAGCAATACCGGTAGCATGATATTTCGATCCGTCCCCTTCTGCAGCGATGACCGTCCCCGGTTTTTCCGGCGCAAAACTGTTGCGTATATGGATCGGTATATTATTCTTCATGGCGGGTATCATTGTAGGCGGAAAGATGACTTTTGCGCCGAAATGCGATAATTCCATGGCATCCTCATAGGAAATACGCGGTATGGCAAAGGCATCCGGGGTAACACGCGGATCGGCAGTCATCACGCCATCCACATCGGTCCAGATACTGATCTCTTTCACCTGCAGCGCAGACCCGATGATCGATGCCGTATAATCGGAACCGCTCCGCCCCAGTGTTGTGGTCTCTCCCTTACCGTTCGCAGCAATAAAACCGGTGATGATCCAGGGCGTGCCGCTGTTTCCGAATTTCTCACGGATCGCCTGATAACTTGTCGCGAAGTCTACTCGTGCCGCTCCGAAACGACTGTCGGTACGGATCACATCCCGGGCATCACCGTACTTGCAGTCAATACCCCGGGAACGCAGTGCGGCGCATATGAGGATCGCGGATGCGCGTTCACCGCTGGCCATGATCTTATCGCGGGTCCTTTCGGTCTCTTCACCCAGCAGATATAATCCGTTCAGGGAATCACGCAGGGCATGGAACACTTCCGCAATTGCGGAAAGGGTCTCTTTGTGTAATTCCGGACACAGCATGGCAAAGAGTATCTGCTCGTGACGGGAAATAAGGTCCTGTAATAGTCCCTTATACTCCGGTTTTCCCGTGCGTGCCATCTTACAGAGATGAATAAGTGTATCCGTTACCCCTCCCAGTGCGGATACGACCGCCAGCGGCTGTTCGCCGGCCTTCAGTCGTTCTTCAATGATATCCAGTGCACGCGAAATATATTTCACATCCGCTAACGAACTTCCGCCGAATTTTAATATGACCTTTTGCATTGCTTCCCATACTTTTTTATGGGTAAAATTTATATATATTATCGGCGTTTTCAAATATTTAATGAATTATTTTCGTTTTTTCAGGATATATTATCAATAATATCGTATTTTATTGACATTTTCTGTAAATAATGATCCTGTTTTCTTTTCGGGATTACCGTATTGATGGATGAACGTGAAAAAATACGAAAAATACCGGGTGATAATACAGCGATCATTAAGTGCGAAGCCGAACACAAAAAAGTGGTCGTTCGACAATCAAACAGTTATTATTAACCGCTAAAATAAAGCGTTTCCGATAATATCAGTACAGGATATTGGATCGATGTTGACGTTTTACCGCTTGAACTTTTTTTGTAAATTTATTTCAGCAGTACGATCTTGCGGCTGCGGAGAACATTCCCCGCCCTCATCCGCACAATATATACGCCGCTCGGCATTCCCGCCGCATCCCAGGTGATCTCGTATGTCCCGGGCTCCACATAGCCGTTGATCAGCTCTTTGACCGGAACGCCCTGCGTGTTATAAACAGTGACGACAGCGTCACTGCCTGTTTCACAGCGCATACTGATGATTGTCCGCGGATTGAAAGGATTCGGGTAAGCGGCGTTCAGTATGAAATTATCTGCATTCTCTGTGCCGGCCACAAGCTCAACTTCGACTTCTCCGTGTTTCGTCTCAACGCTCCCGAAAGAGACATCGGCCAGTTCGTAGGTATAGACATTTCCGTAGGCAGCATAGTTGTCCGTAAAGCTATAATGCTGCGGCTCGCTCACGGTCCCGGCGCCCTCTACCCGTCCGATCACCGCATCATCGCGATAGATCAGGAAATGAGAATTCTCCGTTTCGCTTTCCGTGCTCCACGACAATTCCACCGTCCCGTCCCCGGGCTTCGCTGAAAAGGCTGAAAGGGTGATGGGAAGCGGAGGGTCCGTACCTCCCTCACTGCTGCAGATATCGTAACTTGCAGTGTAATATCCGTCTTCCGGGCTGTCGAATTGATCACTCCAGACACTGTCCTCATGGCTGACACAGCCGAAGATCTCAAGTACATATCTGCCGGGATCACGATTATTGCAAAGCGATAACTTCAGCTCATCCGCTATCCAGCGGCCGTCATTTTCCGTGCTCAGGGGAATTTGCCGAAAAGCCGGCGTATCAATACAGGCGGTCCCGTAAAAACGATAAAAATAGCTGCAGGCGTCTGCATCGCCAATGGTGTGAGAGGCAAGCGATTCAAGATACAGCGGATCGGTCTCGTCTGTCTCCCCCAGATAACTGCCGTGAAAATAATTTCCCTCATCCTCCGGACCGCCGCCGTGAAGAAGCAGTGTGTCCCGCATGCCGTTTCCCCGACGGAATACCGCCATACTCCGCATACTGTCCGCATAACCCCAATACTCCGCCTCCCGGACAGTAAAATAATTGCGGAACGGCTGTTCATCCGGTAAAATATATTCTTTGCTTAAGGTATCGCCGCCGGAGCCGACCACCGTAGCTCTGTGAGAAAATTCCAGACAATAGTCTCCGGTATCCGGGGCAATTGAAACAGGCCGATCCAGTCAAGCCTCCACGATCCGTAATGAAAACCGGCAAAGTGGATGAACTGTCCGTAATAGTGTGGCTCCGTCTCGATCCATGATGCAGGGGTATCGGTACCGGAATAATAACGATAGCGGTATTTCGTAGTCCAGAATGGAGTCCCCTTCGTCAATATAAATTTCAAACTGATGATTGATCAGACGCAACTGGGTTTCCGGCGTTAAAACCCCAAAATGAATATTCGACATGTCATTTAAGTGATTTGATATTGTCCAGTACTCCGTTGAATCGTCATGCACACCGGTACGAAAAAAAATATACTGATTCGAAAAATCGATATTGGTCGCTGCCGCTCCGCTGAAATAAAGGAAAAGCATAATAAGAAAACGTGACGTTAACATAATATCCCCCTCAATACTAACGTTAATTAACGCTCAAAATAACGTTGAGAAAATAATAGACAAATACGGAATAAAAACAAAGTCCGTAATTTGACAAGTGAGAAAAGTCACATTGTGGGGTATGATCTAGCGATAGATCCCGTGAAACACCGCCAGGCGATGCTGACGATCACGGTATTCACCGGCAGCCCGGTAAAAAGCATACCAGTCCGAATGGATAAAATCCGGAATTGCTGCAGCGTTTGTGATCACGCGGCGGGAGTATTTCTTTTTATTGTAGTCTTGAAATGCCTCACGAAGCCATGTATGCGGGTCGTAATGCATACTGGGGTCCTCCGCTTCCATTAAATGATGTTCTTCGATAAAGCGCTTCCATTCTTCAACGGCCGTACGAAGGCCTCGGGGTTTTACCAGAAGCCGGTGAAAGGATCCAAGATCCCGGAAAGCCGGTCTTTCACCGCAAATGCCGGGATGCTTTACCGCAAAACGCTCCAGGATCTGCTGAATTTTTTCAAAAGCCGCACGGTAACGGTCGGGATTGCTGACGGGACCCCCCGGACGGTAGCGGCCGATAAATGATGTAGCGGTATCGTACTTGTATTCCCATTCCGCAGAGGAAATATCGGGTATAATACCTGCGCCGGTATGGCTGTATGAAGGCAGCACCCGGCCGAAGATGCGTGAAATGACACCATCGCCATGCATCATATAGGTATTGATAAAACGTTCATGCATTCCCCTCACACTTTCCTTTTTGACCCGCAAGCTCTTTATACGGTTCCTCCTGCTGATAATGCCGCTGAAACCCCGGTGAGAATAAGAATCGGCAAGTACGTGCAGAACGATGCCCAGAAAGTAGGTATTACCGTTATTGACCGCATCTTCAATAAGGTACTTCAGCAGGGTCGAATGCGGAAAGGTCCGCCATTTTTTCCTGAAAGGTCCTGCCGCGCCCGCCGGGGATAAAATGAAAAGGGACAAGCGTTCCTATCATTTCGCGTGCCCTGTAATTCCACGTGAACATGATCTTCGGACAGGTTTCCGTTCTTTCCAAACCGGGTTTTTTCCCGAAAATATGGCATTTCAGTCCGCGCGGAGTACTGCCGAAAATAATACGTTTTATTTGCGCATCATCAACAAACTGCGAGGAATAAGCAACCGTACGGGCAACTTCTTTTCTGTACCCCAGCATACGGCATAACGCGAGTACGGCGTAATAATGGCAATCAACATTCATGATGGAATATAACTGAATACGGATAATTAAAAAAACAGTTTATGCACATTCACAATATTTTTCGCAGCAATGTGAGCAAATATAAAGTCCTTGAACAGCAGCGGTAATAGTATTATTTTAAAAAAGAGTTGTTATGTATGACACATCGAAATACTGATGAATAATGCTGAATCAGAGTGCTGTGTATTATACATATAATTTTGAACGAACGGAGGAAGATATGAGAAAAAAATTCATTTACGCGGACGGCGGTGCTTTTCCTTTTTGCTTCATCATTTGCTGAATGCAGAAGACAGGAAGGCCGATAAGGTCGTAAACAGCTTCATTTCAGCTTACAAGAATCAAATGGAGAATATCGAGGATATTACCCGTATCAGTGATAAGACTACATATTATGAAAAATGGTCCGGAAAAGCGGGAGGCCGTACCTACAAAAACCGGATGGAAAAGCAAGTTGACGGAAAAAAACGAATAACGGTCTATGACGGAGAAAAATACATGATCAAGGACCCCGAAAGCGGTGAGATCATAAAACGGAAAGCTGAACACGATCCGCTGATCTTTTACGAATATCTGCGCTCACTGGAACCGGAATATGCCGGAACGGCGACAATTGACGGCAACCGGACCCATGTCCTTGAAGTCAAAGATGCCGACCTGGGTGAAATACGCGATCCGGCGGGCAATGCGATCTTGTTCTCGAAGACGGAAGATCTTTCTACAGAGAACGTTAATACGGACGATGCGGTCGTAAAACGCAAGATTTTATATCGATGCCGATGACCTGGTCATGAGAAAAGCGGAAATTGACATCGACAATATCATGTATGAAGGAAAAGAACGGAAAATTAAAAGGATCATTGAGTATAAAGATTATCGCAGAAAAAAAGGACTGTTCATTTCATACCACACGATATACAGAACGCGAATCGAATTGACACCCGAAGAAGAGGAGCAGGCGGAAGAGGCCCGCAGCTCTATCAGAGAAATGCGAAAAGAACTGGAAAACATGCCTGATCTGCAAAGAAAACTGGCTGAAGAGTATATAAAGCCGCGTATTGAAAAAATGGAACAATATCTGATCGATGCAGAGATAAAAGAAGAATATAAACTGAAAAAAGCAAAGGTCAATACCGGTCTCCGGAAGGATCTTTTTAACATATCCGAATAAGCGCTTATTTCCCGCCTTTTCTCTTCGCTAAAAAACTCTAAGCCCAATAGAGAAAGATCTCCGTATTTTCCTAAAAGAATATTATTTCCGCGCTCTTTCTTGATCTTAACCTTAATCTTAACCTCAACCTCAACCTCATCCTTATCCTTAACCTTATTCTTATTTTTATTCTTATTTTTATTCTCAACACTCGATATTTTGCCTCAAGCCTCATGCCCCACGGCACATGCCACATACCACACATCCCGTGGAGCAAGAACCGGTCGAAAAGCTTTATGAAAAATGTAAACCCGCCGCGGGAGGCATGGGCGCCGGTGGCCGACCGGCTCTGGGAAAACCACAAGAGCAAAGAATAAAAGAAAAAATAAGACCACAAAGCACGATCCGGACATAAAACGTGTGAGAAAGTGTGGGTATACGTTATTTCTACGTTGCATATATCCCTGTTTCCTGCCATATCGAAAAACAAATTTATTGCAGTATTGTTCGTTATAGAATAAACACGAGACCGGAATGATCCGGCTTTTTTCAGGACCGGTACAAGTACGGATCCCGCCATGAACTTTTATCGGACCATAAAAGCACAGTTAATGGTAATATCCGGCTGCAGGACTCTTTCCGGCATTACCGTTCTTATTTTGATTTTATAAAAAAAATACGTATAATTAAAACTGAAGAATAAAGGCGTATTATGAAAAAAAGCACCGTTTTTCACCTTATTTCAATTTTTTTGATCTTCGTTATAAGCTCCTGCGGAGTGAATAATTATTTCAGTGGTGATTTCAAACTGATCGCCGGCGATCTTGATTTTCCCGAAGGACCCTCCTGGTACCGGAATCAACTTGTTTTTTCGAACTGCTACAGCGGCTGGATCGGCCATCTGTGGAATAATACCCTTGATACCCTTCTGGATGAAGAGGACGGGTTGCTGAACACGAACGGAACGGTCTTTGATGAGGAAGGAAATTTATATATCTGCGAATACGCCACCGGATCTATCCTGAAATTTTATCCCGACGGGAAACTGATCACACTGAGTGCGAAAGACCATCACGGAAAGCGCTTTAACCGGCCGAATGATATTACCATTTCAAAAAACGGATTTCTGTACTTCACGGATCCGAAGTCCTATGACCCGGATATTTACGACGGCAGGCTTTTCCGTGTACATCCCGAAACGGGCGAAACGGTATGGCTCGTCGAAGGACTGCAGTTCCCCAACGGACTTTGTTTTTCGCCGGATGGAGAGATACTCTACGTCGGAGAATCCGTCAATAAGAACATCCTCAGGATCATGGGCGGTATCGGCTTACTTGATACATTGATAACCCTGCCTTCCGGTAATCAGGATCCCGACGGCATGAAGTGCGATTCCGAAGGTAATATTTATATTGCTTATTTCGGCGGAGGAAAGATCTACGTAGTCTCTCCCGAAGGAACGCTGCTGGACAGTATAAAAACTCCCGGACGCAAACCCAGCAATCTCGAATTCGGTGGGAAAGAAATGCGGACGCTCTTTGTAACGGAATGTGAAACGAATTCACTGTATTCCATTAAAACCCGCATCCCCGGGATTAAAAAATAAAAAAGGAAAATACATGAAGAAACAGCACAAGATCATTATTGCAGGCAGCGGACCTTCCGGTCTGACGGCAGCGATCTACGCAGCACGCGGAGGACTGGAACCGCTTATCTTTGAAGGCTCACAACCCGGAGGCCAGCTGACAACAACAACGGATATAGAAAATTTTCCCGGTTTTCCGGAAGGTATCAGCGGTCCGGAACTTATGGAAAAAATGCGCGAACAGGCAAAACGCTTCGGCGCCGAAAGTATCATGCGCATGGTCACACGGGTGGACCTCTCTAGTTATCCTTATAAGCTGCTTGACGATGAGGACCGGGAATACCTGGCAAGATCCATTATAATTTCCACCGGCGCAAGCGCCAACTATCTCGGTCTCGAATCCGAACAAAAACTGCGGGGCTTTGGTGTAAGCGCCTGCGCAACCTGTGACGGGTTCTTTTACCGGGACAAGGATATTGTAGTGGTGGGCGGCGGCGACAGTGCCCTGGAAGAAGCACTTTATCTGACACACTTCGGAAGGACAGTTACCATCATTCCACCGGAGAGATAAATTCCGCGCATCCGCCTTTATGTCCGAAAAAGCAAAAAACCACGAAAAGATCCGTATCAAGTGGAATTCTGTCACAGAGGAAGTTCTCGGGGAACCCGGACCGACCGGAGTGACCGGCGTCCGTATCAAAAATGTGAAAACCGGTAAAACCGAAGAGTTACCCTGTTCCGGTTTTTTTGTATCCATCGGACATCATCCGAACTCCGAACTCTTTAAAGACGATCTGGACCTCTGATGAGAACGGGTATATCATCACAAAGCCGAAATCGACCCGGACCAATAAAGAGGGCGTTTTTGCCTGTGGTGATGTTCAGGACCCGGCCTACCGGCAGGCGATAACCGCTGCCGGTTCCGGCTGCATGGCCGCCATGGACGCCGAACGCTGGCTGGGCGAACAGGAATAGTAATTATTTATTTGATTCGGTGAAACGAAAATGTAAATTCTGCCGAATATAAAAACGGAGGTATAAAAATGTCTATGATAATTGATGTCTATGCACGCGAGATCCTTGATTCCCGCGGCAATCCGACAGTTGAATGTGAAGTAAGCCTCGAAAGCGGTGCTTTCGGTCGCGCGGCTGTTCCGTCCGGTGCGTCAACCGGCGAACATGAGGCCCTGGAATTGCGCGACGGCGGTGACCGTTTTATGGGCAAGGGCGTCTTAAAAGCCGTTCAGAATATCAATGAAACCATTGCTCCGCGTTTAGTCGGAGAGAACGCGCTTGAACAGGAATATATTGATACGATCATGCTGGAACTGGACGGCACCGAAAATAAGGAGGTTCTGGGTGCAAATGCGATACTCGGCGTTTCCATGGCCGTTGCCCGTGCGGGAGCGGACCATCTCGGTCTTCCGCTCTACCAGTATCTGGGCGGGGTCAATGCCCGGGTCCTTCCCGTTCCGATGATGAATATTCTGAACGGCGGTTCACATGCGGACAATAACGTGGACCTTCAGGAATTCATGATCTATCCCTGCGGTGCAAAAAGCTTTTCTGAAGCCCTGCGGATGGGTGTGGAAGTTTTCCATAATCTAAAAAAGGTCCTGAAAGAAAAAGGACTGAATACTTCCGTTGGTGACGAAGGCGGGTTCGCTCCGAACCTGAAATCCAACGAAGAGGCCATTCAGGTTATAATTGAAGCCGCCGGCCGCACAAAGTATAAAATGGGCAAAGACCTCTATATCGCACTTGATGCCGCCGCCAGCGAGTTTTATGACAAGAAATCCGGCAAATACGATCTGGCATCCGAGAATAAGATGCTGAGCGCGGAAGAAATGGTGGAACTCTATGCGGCCTGGATCGAAAAATATCCTATCGTTTCTATTGAGGACGGACTTGATGAGAACGACTGGGAAGGCTGGCAGAAACTGACCGCAAAACTCGGCGATAAAGTACAGCTGGTCGGTGATGATCTTTTTGTTACCAATCTCAGGATCCTTCAGCGCGGTATTGAGGAAAGATCCGCAAATGCCATACTGATAAAATTAAATCAGATAGGTTCGGTGACGGAAACGCTGGATACCATTGAAATGGCAAGTCAGAACGGATTTGCTTCCGTCATCAGCCATCGCTCCGGCGAAACGGAAGATACGTTCATCGCGGACCTTGCGGTCGCAACCGGCGTTGGCCAGATCAAGACAGGATCCGCTTCCCGCTCCGACCGTGTTGCAAAATACAATCAGTTGCTGCGTATCGAAGAAGAACTAAACGACGGAGAAAAATTCAGAGGTATTTCCGCACTCTCCGGCCGCAAATAAACCCTGAAGATCTGAAAAGAGCGAAAGTCCGGTCTTTCGCTCTTCTTTCTTAATTATGGTGTTCCGACAAAAAAAATCTTCGGTATTCGACGCCCGGGCAAAAATCAAGGTCATTCTGATCATTATCCTGCTTTGCCTGGCCTTTCTGCTCCTCAACAGGAACGGGATGATCAAACTTGTGCAGGAGAAACGGGAACACCAGGAACTTATCGAAAAAAAAGCGGAACTGGAAGCAACGCAGGAGGAACTGCTGGAAGAAAAAGAACGCCTGCTGAACGATAAAAAGTATATCGAAAAGATCGCGCGCGAGCAATATAATATGGTACTGCCGGGAGAAACGGTCTATAAAGTGATCGAAGAAGAATAGCCAACGCCCTCTCTTTCTCATCACTTATTCTTAACACTTATTCTTAACACTCATTCTTAATTTCTCGCCCGCAATTGTTTTTCTTGTATTTACATTTGAACTTTTTTTCGCTATCTTCATGCGGATAAATTAAAGGATACGGATAATATGACATGGGATCCCGATAAACTTCGCACGGATTTGAAACCCCTTTGGCTGCGATCCCGTTTTTATATTCTTATCATCTTTTCGACACTTATACTGCTGGCAATACTTTTTCGTGTAAATTCCGGAGAATATATCCCTGAAAATACCATTCCGGCTGTCCTGAGCCTTCTTAATTCCGTGGCGGCATATATCGTTTCCCGAAGAAAAACAGGGCGATCGCACCTATAAACAAATGATGCGAAATATTTTTTTATGGACATCGGGACGCTTTCTTGCAATGCTGGCGGTACTGATCATCGTTATTTTATCAAAAGCTGTCGAACCGCTTCCTTTTATATTTTCATTCATCGGTTTTTATATAATGCATCAGCTGATTGAGATAGGGATACTGAAACAGGAGAAAAAATAAACACCATGTCAAAGCAAAAACGAAACATACTCATTCTTTTTATTTCCGCCATGTTCTTTCTTTCCCGCCACCGCATATGCGGCACCGGATAATTCGATGGTACATAAGATGATGATCCTGGTCTTTCAGCTTACCCTTATCCTTTTTGCCGCAAAATATATGGGGAAATTATTCCGGCGTATTCATTTGCCCGGTGTTATCGGCGAATTATTTGCCGGGGTCATAATCGGACCCTATCTCCTGGGCGGGATCTCTCTGCCGGGACTTCCGCACGGACTTTTCGGAAGCTTCCTGATGTTAAATCCGGAAGCAAGTCTGCCCATTTCACCTGAACTCTATGCTTTTTCGGTCATTGCTTCCATATTATTGCTTTTTATGGTCGGTCTTGAAACCGATATTGATCTCTTTTTACGCTTCACGCTGCCGAGTATCGTTATCGGCGGTTTTGGCGTTGCCGTATCCTTTTCCATCGGCGCGGGTATGGCCGCTCTATTCCTGAAGGTTCCTTTCATGCATCCTCAGGCGCTTTTTCTGGGTGTGATCAGTACGGCAACATCTGTCGGGATCACCGCCCGTATTCTGTCAACACGAAAAAAAATAAACTCCCCCGAAGGAGTTACCATTCTCGGCAGTGCAGTTATTGATGATGTACTGGGCATCATTCTGCTGGCAATTGTCATCGGTATCGCATCGGCACAAGACGGCAGCCTCCAATGGTCCTTCATCGGCGGCACCGTGCTGAAAGCTCTGGGCGTATGGCTGGTATTTACGGTACTGGGACTGGTTTTTGCACGCTATATAAGCCGTTTTCTGAAAACCTTCAAAAAGCAAAGCACCGTCGGCATCATGTCCTTCGGTCTTGCCCTTCTTCTCGCCGGCATCTTTGAGTCTGCCGGACTCGCCATGATCATCGGCGCTTATGTCATGGGTCTTTCACTCTCGAAAACCGATCTTAGTTATGTCATTCAGGAAAGCCTGCAAAATATTTACGAATTTTTCATTCCCATCTTCTTTTGCATTTCGGGAATGTTCGTTAATATCCGGGTTTTCAATACCTGGGAAGTTGTTATTTTCGGACTCGTATACACGCTTGGCGCCTATATTTCTAAAATACTCGGTTGCGGTATTCCTTCCCGTTTTTTCAAATTCAACGCATTGGGCGCAGCCCGTATCGGGATCGGTATGGCACCGCGCGGAGAAGTGGCCCTTATCATTATCGGCATCGGCCTCTCCTACGGCATCCTGAGTGAAGAGATCACGGGTGTTGCGATCATGATGATACTCGTCACCTCTCTCCTTGCCCCGGTGCAACTGGATAAGTTGATGCGCAAAAAACGATCCGGAATGAAAAAGGGAGTTGTGATCGACGAGCATATTCAAACGGATTATCCTTTCCCTTCTGAAGAGATCTGTGAACTGGTGTCCTCAAAGCTTGTCCTTTACTTTCAGGAAGAGGGTTTCTATATTAATCTCATTGAGGGTGAAGAACATATTTATCATATTCGCCGCCAGAATATTTTTCTCTCTTTTCGTTTCTCGGAAAAAACGATCTCTTTTTTCTGTAAGAAAGAAGATATCCCCTATATAAAAAATATTATGTATGAGACTCTGCTGAATCTTCATCAGACCATCGATAAACTGAGGTCGCTGGCCAAACCGCGGGAGTTGAAAAAGGATTTGGAAAGGAATATTGTCAATACGGGAGAAAAGGACAGTAAACTCCGTATGCCTCTCGATAAAATACTGCATCAGGATAGTATCATTATGCATATGAAGTCCGATAAAAAGGAAGATATTATCCGGACACTGGTCGATAAACTTGATGAAAATGATCTGTTGATCGACCGGGATGAAACCTTGAAGGCTATTCTGGACCGCGAATCGGCAATGAGCACGGGCATGCAATTCGGAGTCGCCCTTCCCCACGGCAAGACGGATGCAGTGAAGCGAATGACCATGGCGGTTGGACTGAAACCGGAGGGTATGGATTTTCAATCTCTGGACGGCAAGGTCTCAAAAGTATTTATACTTATTGTTTCACGGAAACAGCCTGCAGAACCGCATATACAGCTATTGTCCGAAATAGGAAAAAAATTGCATTCCGAGGAAGCGGTCAATAAGCTTCTGCAGTGTAAGACAAAAGAAGAAGTCCGGAATTTCTTCATCAGGTAATACGAGGTATTTATGAAACTCGAACAATATTTCAATCTCAAGGCAAAAAACCTGTTCAGCAATTCGACGAACAAGAATGATGTACTCCGGGAAATTGCGGATTCCGCTCACCGGGCAGATGCATTAAAAAATGTTGATGCGGATCTCCTGTACCGGAAACTGCAGGAAAGGGAGTCCGTTGGTTCCACGGGTTTCGGCGATGGGATCGCCATTCCCCACTGCACCCTTGATGATATCGATTCCTTTGTGATCGGAGTGCTGATCGTAAAAGAAGGTGCCGAATTCAGATCGCTTGACGGGGAAAAGGTCCGCCTGTTCATTTATATTATTGCCCCCACACGTCACCGCAACGAACATATCCGCATCCTTTCAGGAGATCTCCAAGGTACTTCGCATTCCCGGCAATGTAAACAAACTGCTTGGGCAGGAAGATCTGAAGTCCTTTTTCACATCGCTATCAAACCTCGGCACCTGGGATGCGGGAGAAGAATTGCCGCGGGAATATGCACAGATCAATGTTCATATTCAGCAGGCAAAGGCCTTCGATCGGATCCTCGAAGTTTTTACCGAGATCGAAGAATGCAGCGTATCGGTTCTGGAGGCCAACAATGTCAGTAAATACCTGTATGCTTTACCGTTGTTCTCGTATTTTATGAACGAGGAAGAGAAAGGTTTTCACCGCTTGATCATTGCTGTGGTGAACACAGTGTATATCAACGAGACCGTACGGAAGATCCGGCGCATATGTGAAGATCTTGATTGTTGCTCCAAGGTTCTTGTCACCACGCAATCTTTAAGCTATTATAGCGGCGGTATCGATATTTGAGGCATTATCCATGAACACCTTCTTTCAATCTCTTCATCACCTTCCGGACCTTCTGATCATCGGCATTATCATTATTGCGGCCTTCTATCTTGGCAAGACCGTCAGGTTTATACGTCTGCCATCTCTTATCGGTTTTATGTTCCTCGGTGTGGTACTGGGTCCATCGATGCTTAATATCCTGGGAGACGCGCAGCAGCAGCAATTGAGTTTCATCACAGAGATCGCCCTGGGGTTCGTCGCTCTCAGTATCGGCCTGGAACTCAAGATGAGCACACTGAAAGAGCTCGGGAAAGGGATCGCCGCGATCATTATCGCCGAATCTTTCGGGGCATTTATCCTGGTCACGGGCCTGGTCTATCTTGTTTCCGGTAATCTTCCTTTGGCACTGATCTTCGGGGGCATCGCTCCTGCCAGTGCACCCGCGGGTACAGTTGCCATTATTCAGGAATATAAGGCAAAAGGTCCCCTGACAAAAGCCTTGTACGCCGTCGTGGGTTTTGATGACGGTCTGGGGATCATTATTTTCGGATTTGCCGCCGCGATCGCCAAAAGTCTATTGCATCAGCAGGCTGGTGCAGCCGGAACATCCTTTGCCGTGATGATGTGGGAACCTATGAAAGAAGTGATCCTCAGCATCGCCGTAGGAATGCTGCTTGCCTTTTTGTTCTCCGTGCTCACCAGAAAGCTCAAACAGGCCGGTGATATCTCCATTGTGCTGATCGGGACAACCTTTATCGCCATCGGATTAAGTACGGTGATGCATTTATCACTCATTCTTACCAATATGATCATTGGCATGATCGTGGTCAACACACAATCCTACGAACTGCAGCAGAAGATCCACGAACGGCTTCCTTCCTTTATGCCTCTCCTATTCATCCTCTTTTTCACCCTGGCCGGTGCAAATCTTCATTTGCAGGCATTGCCGTCACTGGGATTTCTCGGACTGGTATATGTTTTGTCGCGTTCCGGCGGACTTATCCTGGGTTCTCGCCTGGGAGCACTTATGGGCGGTGTGAACGAAAAAATACGGAACTGGATAGGACTGGGTATACTGTCGCAGGCCGGAGTGGCTATCGGACTTTCCCTGATCGTGAAACATGAATTTATGGGACTGGGGATAGTGCTGGCAAACGGTCAGACCACCGGAGACGTGGTGGGAACGGTGGTCATCACGACCATTACTGCCACCTGCCTTTTCTTTGAGATAATCGGTCCGGTCCTTACACGCCTTGCACTGAAAAAAACCGGTGAAATAGAGTAAAATAATTACGTTTTAACACAGATACTTAACTACGGATCGCACACCTCTCCCGGCAAATGTCCCGGAATTACACGAATTGTTTTTTAAAGGCTCTTGTTGATGCGATTTATTTGCCCAATTATTGAAAATATTTAAACTGTATAATAGACAACATCCACTTTTATAATAAGTAATTGCAGAACGGAAGTCCGGGAAACATTCGGCAGGCAAATCTGAATTTCACTATCCGTCACCCTGAACTTGCTTGCCCTGCGAAACTTCAGTGAAGCAGGGGATTCAGGGCCTCAACTCCCATGAAACACAAGTTATCATATGAATTGAGATTTCGGGTCGAGCCCGGAATGACTATGGGGAGTTTTATCTGGTATATATTTCGGTTATGAGCAATTTCAGTTACGTTGGTTAATTGCTCTGTTGATACATCTTGGCTATCCTTTGATCTTGATCTTGATCTTAATCTTGATCTTAATCTACCGTTTTTCCATTTCCAAGTGAATCAAAACACTTTGTGTATTCCTTCCACTTTTGAAAAATCGACTTATCCTTAATCTTATTCTTATTCTTATTCTTAACCATATTCTGAACCTCTCCATGCCATACGCCTCATGCCTCATGCCCCATTCTTATTCTTTTTCTCCTTCTAAACACAAAAGCCCGTCATCACGACGGGCTCCTGCAATGAGAGAGAGAGTTTTTTTAATCTTTTTATAAAGCTCCTTCGAGCAAAACCTTGATATTTAACTTATATGTGATCTTTTTTGTCTCCCCGTCGATCTCAAAATGCCCCTTTTGGTTCTTGGGCGTTATCGTGATAAAAAACTTTTGATCTATACTGGCCGGAGGATCCGTATGGGTCTGATTGACCGCGTATGACTGTCCATTGATCTCCAGTGAGGTGATAAAATTATTTGTGCTGAATGATGTGATCTCACCATAGGTATAAACACGGATTACATTTCCACCGTCATAGGTCCAGGGCATTTCAATAAAGCTATAGTCATTGCCGTTCCATTCGATCACGGTTGGAATTTCTACGACACCGCTGCACGTGACGGTCTGATCACTCGTGCCGGCGGTGCTGATCGTAATATTTTTTCCATCATAGGATCCTGCAGGCAACCCCGATCTCAATCGGACATAAATGGTCGTGGAGCTTACCGTGCCACCACTTTGTGCCAACGAAAGGGATGGACCGAATCCGCTTGCCTGAGGTGACGGATATCTCATAACTGGCCGGAGCACTCAGGCTGATATTTGACGTGAGGTTTTGGCCGCTGACCGTAAAACTCTGTTCAGGTGAAGGTGTAACGTGTTCTGCTGTAAAGCCCGTAAGCGTTGTGGGACTGACAGTCATGCTTGGGCTCCGGTACTTCCACGACACCGCTGCACGTGACGGTCTTATCGCTCGCGTCGGTGGTGCTGATCGTAATGTCTTCTCCATCATAGGATCCCGCAGACAAACCGGATTTCAATCGAACATAAATGGTCGTGGAGTTTACCGTGCCTCCGCTTTTCGTCAGGGTAAGGCTTGAACCGAATCCGCTTCCTGAGGTGACGGATATTTCATAATTGGTCGGAGCACTCAAGCTGATGTTTGACGTAAGCGCCTGACCGCCGACCGTAAAGGTATATTCTGAAGACGGTCCGTTACCGGTTATGTAGTTAAATCCTGAAAGCGATGTGGGGCTGACGGTCATGCTTGGACTTGGATTCTTCTATGACATCTCCGCTGCACGTGACGGTCTGATCGCTTGTGCTGGCGGTACTGATCGTAATGTCTTCTCCATCATAGGATCCGGACAGATAAACCGGACTTTCAATCGAACATAAATGGTCGATTGAACTTACCGTGCCTCCGCTGGGTGTCAGGGTAAGGGACGAACCGAATCCGCTTCCTGAAGTGACGGATATTTCATAATGGGCCGGGGGCGTCAGCGTGATATCGTCCGTGAGGTACTGGCCGCTGACCGTAAAACTTTGTTCGAGAGATGTCGTATCGGGTTCTGCTGTAAACCCCGTAAGCGATGTGGGGCTGACAGTCATGCTTGGGTCCGGTACTTCCACGACACCGCTGCACGTGACGGTCTTATCACTCGCGCCGGCGGTGCTGATCGTAATGTCTTCTCCATCATAGGATCCCGCAGACAGACCTGATCTCAATCGGACATAAATGGTCGTGGAGTTTACCGTGCCTCCGCTTCGTGTCAGGGTAAGGCTTGAACCGAATCCACTGCCGGAGGTGGCGGATATTTCATAACTGGCCGGAGCACTCAGGCTGATATTTGCCGTGAGGTCCTGGCCGCTGACCGTAAAACTCTGTTCGGGTGAAGGGGTATCGGGGTCTGTCGTAAAGCCCGTAAGCGTTGTGGGACTAACAGCCATGCTCGGTTGGCTCCAGTCATTGGTCCCTTCAATATTAAAAGAAGACTGAGGATTTTTTCCGTCATAGATGATAAAATATTTTTTACCGTCAACCGGCTCCGGCATGACGGTTGAGTACTGATCGGTATAATCTACACCATTGATCGTCAGACTGTTCATCTTATCGGAATCAACAGAACTAACGGTTCCGCTGACAACCAGATACGCAGTGCCTCCCCCGGTCTGTGCATACGGCATTTGAATGACGGTATAGTCATTGCCGTTCCAATTGATCACGGTGGGAATTTCAACGGATACCGTTGCACGTGACGGTCTGATCACTTGTACCGGCGGTACTGATCGTAATGTCTTCTCCATCATAGGATCCGGCAGACAAACCCGATCTCAACCGAACATAAATGGTCGTGGAACTTACCGTGTTTCCGCTTTGCATCAGGGTAAGGCTTGAACCGAAACCACTGCCGGAGGTGGCGGATATTTCATAATTGGTTGGTGAGATCAGCGTGATATCGTCCGTGAGCTCCTCCCCGCTGACCGTAAAACTTTTTTCGGAGGATGGACCGTTATCCGGTTCATAATTAAAACCGGAAAGCGATACAGGGCTGACAGTCATGCTTGGATTTGGATCTTCTACGAGACCGCTGCACGTGACGGTCTTATCGGTCGCGCCGGTAGTGCTGATCGTAATGTCTTCTCCATCATAGGATCCGGCAGACAGACCTGATCTCAACCGAACATAAATGGTCGTGGAACTTACCGTGTTTCCGCTTTGCATCAGGGTAAGGCTTGAACCGAAACCACTGCCGGAGGTGGCGGATATTTCATAATTGGTCGGAGCACTCAAGGTGATGTTTGCTGTAAGCGCCTGACCGCCGACCGTAAAGGTATATTCTGAAGACGGTCCGTAACCGGTTAAGTAGTTGAATCCGGAAAGGGACGAAGGGTTGACAGTCATGCTTGGACTTAGTACTTCTATGACATCTCCGCTGCACGTGACGGTTTTAGTGACCTTACCGGTGGATGAAATACTGATGTCCTCACCATTATAGCTTCCCTCGGACAAGCCGGATTTCAACCGGACATAAATCAGCGGTGGAAGCAACAGAGCCGCTGCTCTGTGTGAGCGTGATCGGATCGGTCGGGGAAAAGCCCACGCCGCTTCCGGTGGATATTTCATAATTAGTCGGAGGGGTCAGCGTGATATCGTCCGTGAGCTGTTCCCCGCTGACTGTAAAACTTTGTTCAAGAGATGGTGCATCAGGTTCAGCTGTAAACCCCGTAAGCGATGTGGGGTTGACGATCATACTGTATTGCACATCCCCGCTGCAGGTGACGGTTTGAGTGGCCTTACCGGTGGATGAAATGCTGATTTCCTCACCATTATAGCTTCCTTCGGACAAGCCGGATTTCAAGCGGACATAAATGGTGGTGGAAGCAACCGTGCTGTCTCCTGTTGCGTTCCAATTTAAATTCACACTGGATCCGAAACCGCTTCCCGAGGTTGTGGATATTTCATAATTTGTGGGTGCCGTAAGGACGATGTCGGCTGTCAGCTGCCCCGCTGACCGTAAAACTTTGTTCAAAGGATGGACCGTTATTCGGTTCATAATTAAAATCGGAAAGCGATGGTTCACTGACGACGATACTTTGTGTCACCTGAAAAAGATCAACAAATATTTCATTAGCTCTTGTTATTTTAAACTGAAAATAATAAGTCCCCGGGGGAAGGCTTAAATCGTTAGTAAATTGAGTCCAGCTTCCTTTTGCTAATTGTAAAGTTTCCAAAGCTGCGAAAGACCCGTCTGATGAAGTTGCGTAACCGATGTTCATTTCAGGAGGTCTTCCGCCAGCATTTGTGTAATACCAAAATGATATGCGATCGGGGTTGGTGACAGCGGATGTAACAATGGAGGCATCGCTTGAAGAAGCTTTCATTGATGCATTATCGCCATCATAAGCTGTCGTACCCTTAGACCACCCCGGGCTTCCATTTGTCCAGCCGGCAGGTGGCACCGTGCCGAAAGTCTCGTCGATAAGATATGTTTGGCCAAATAGCATACTTATCATAAAGATGAAAATCAGTATGCCCTTTATTGATTGTTTCATATTTAATTTAACCTTTTCAAATCTCTCTCATTCATACTACTCTCTCAAAGTATTTATTAATAATATAGACACATCTTTACTAAAAACAAACAATTTTTTAACATATCTATAATAATTATTTTTTCTCAAATCTTCCTTCTGTTTTTAAAAAATCGACTTATCCTTAATCTTATTCTCATTCTTATTTCTTAATCTTATTCTCAACCTCCCCACGCCTCATGCCCCACGCCCAACTCTTATTCTTATTCCTTCTAAACACAAAAGCCCGCATCAAGCGGGCTCCTGCAATGAGAGAGAGAGTTTGTATGTCTTTATTTAAAACGCACCTTCGAGAAAGATCTTAATATTCAATACCGGTGTATAAACCCCTTTCCGGTAGCCGTATTCCACCATGACGCCGTATTCAGGATCAACAACGTAGTCAATACGATCCGCAAAGGGTCCGTTCTCATCTGCGGTACTGTAATAGATCGTATTTTCCGCCGAACCCTGAAGAGCGAGATCATCGGCAGCTGAGAAACTTACGGTAGAATTTCCGGTGTTGAGAGCAATGGACTGTATCGAACCCGCGGCAATATTGTTCCAGAATACCGTGCTGTCTATCATAACCGCAGCGTCTTCTCCCGCATAAACAGCTCCGCCGGAACCCGATGCGGTATTCGCGGCAAAGGTGCTGTTCCCGATGTTTATCGTACGTACATTTCCTGCAATCGAAGGGACATTCAGCGCTGCTCCGCTGACGGCCTCATTATCATGGAAAAGACAGTATTCGAAGACGGGTTCGGTATCGTTCCCGCTAAGAGCGACCGCTCCTCCGTTCCCGGTTGAAATATTATTCCTGAATATACAGTGTGTGATCAGAGGCGAAGCGCCGTTCTGCAATACAAGTCCGGCACCGTCATCGCCGTTATCGGCATATCCGTCTTCAATACGAAAACCGTCCAGGGCCGTACCCACTGTTGTCATATTCCCCGTTGCGTTTAGCACGTGATAACTGTTATCGTTGTTGTCCCCGATAACACCAATATCTCCGCTGAGAATGGTGGGATTGCTCCAGACATTGCGCTGACCCAGCATGGTCTCGCCGCCCTTGAACCCACCGTATAATTTCACGCCGGATTTCAGGTTAAAACTGTCCGTACGCTGATCGCCGGGGTAATATGTCCCTTCTGCGACCCATATTTCCTGACCGCTGACGGCATCGTCAAGAGCTTCGCCCAAATTTGAGTAGTCAGTCCGCCCAGGCACCATCCCCCGGATCTGCATCTACATAGATCTTCACACTGCCGGTAATACTGAACTCCGCCCAGGTTTTATTGCTCCGGTAATAAATATAATAATATCCGTTGATCCGCGAAGGCAGCATGCTTTCGGTCACATTGGTCTGATTGGTAAAATCGACATTATTTACGGTCAGAACATCCATTCCCCAGGAATTCATGAAGGTCACATTATCCGAAACGGCATAATATCGTTCATCGGGGCCCTCTTTCGTGAAGGGAAGTTCGATGTCGGTGGTATCGGGCGGAGCGACCGGCGTGGTATCTCCTTCAACAACTAACTCGGCATATGCCAGAGAAGCACTATAGTAAATATGATAGGAACCGTTAATGCGGTCCGGCATCGACGTAGTATCGATATTGCTTATATCCGTGCCGTTAACTGAGACGCTGTCGGTAGCATTGGACTGGATCGAGGTGATGGTGCCATTCGTCTCGAAAAAATGCTTTCCCGCTCCGGTATATGTAAAAGGCATTTCATCAATACTTATCGTATCATTTTCAATGACGGGAATGGTATCGCCCTCGATCTCAATGTAAGCCCATGTTTTTGAGGCATTGTAATAGACATAATACCAACCGTCGATACGCGGCGGCATGGCTGTGACGCTCGTGTTCGTAATATCCACATCATTGATCGATACGTGATCAGTGCTGCTTGACAAAATAGAGGTGATCGTCCCAGACGTAGCGAAATAATGTTTGCCCGTTCCGTCGTAACGGTACGGCAGCGACACGTTGATGGTATCATTCTCTACGACCGGTGTATCATCCCCGTCTATCTCCAGGTGCGCCCAGTCGACGGAAGCACGGTAATAGATATAATAATATCCGTCGATCCGTTCGGGCATGGCGCTGGTCCATGTGTTCGTATAATCCACCCCGTTGATAGTTACGGACTCCGTATTGTTCGACCCGATCGATGTGATCGTACCGTTTGTTCTTAAATAATACTCACCCGGCCCGTCAAATTCGTACGGCATAGTGAAGTCCAATGTATCAACACCTTTTTCCAGAATCATTTCGCCATTCCCGGAAGAGGTACTGTAATAGATATAGTTATATCCCTCAATCTTCGGAGGCATGGAAGAAGAGCTCTGGTTCGTATAATCCACTTCATTGATCAGTAGCGTATCCATGTTTGAAGAGGTGACCGATGCGATCTTTTCGTCCGTGGAAAAGGTAAAACGCCCCACACCGATCTTGCTGAACGGCAGCGTGATAGCTGTTGTGTCATTGGGCTCCGGACTGCTGCCAGTCGTTCTCCCCGCGATCTCAAAATGGCCGTTGGGACTATTTCCCTTGTAGTAAAGGAAATATTTTTTTCCATCGACAGCTTCTGGCATGCTGGCAGACCAGGTGTTTGTATAGTCATCACCACTAATGGTTATCGTTTTTGCACTCCAGGAATTAACCGAATTGACCGTACCGGAAACCACATAATAAAATTCTCCCTTACCGTCAATAGAGAAGGGCATATCGCGTTCGGTGTACTCATTTCCTTCATACATAATGCCCGCTTGCAGACTCATAAATAAGCCCATAAGGAAACCCAGGAACGGTATTGTTCTGTTTTTCATGTTGGTTGGTATCACTCTCTCTGCTCTTTTCTCTTAATTTCTTCAGAAACTCTCACATTTCAGTATATGGTAATACTTTTTACCTTCTGTGTCAAGTGTTTATTAATTATTTGTTTGTTTTTTATTAAGATTTTTTATGAAATCAATTAAATATCGCATATCGTATGTATTTTGTCTTCTGGTCTGGAATGTTCCCATTCTTTTTTCTTTAACGACCCATTGCCAAATATCGGACAACCATGAAACTTTTTACACAATCAATTTTATACTACCAAAAACTTATATTAAAGCACAAAGGCCCGTTATAAAAAAACGGACCTTTGCCATGAGAGAGTTAGTATGTAAAGATACTTTTAAAAGGCTCCCTCAAGAAATAATTTGATGTTCAAAACAAGGGGGACGGCACGTAATACCAGCCGTAATCCTCCGGAATACCGTGTTGGTTGTCGAGGAGATAGTTTTCCGTATCGCGAAAAGGACCGTTCTTTTCCGTGGAACGGTAATGAATCAGACCGCTGACGGTTCCGTTGATGTTGTTATCGTCACTGGCAGTGTTGGTGAGAACAGATGCACTTCTTGCGCGGTGGTCAAGAGAAAAGGTGTTCAGTGAGCCGGAAGCGTTCGTATTCTGCCAGAAAACACAACTGTCAACATAGACGCTTTCACGTTTATCGAAGAAAAGGGCAGAACCTGATATGGCGGTATTTTGAACAAAAGTCGAACGCGTGATCTGCGCATCCCCGGTCTGTATCCTGTCTTCCGGAGAATACAATAGCTCCCCCTTTGGATGCATCATTGGATTCAAACAGGCATTGTACAAAACGCGGGCCATTCTTCAGAAATACCGCTCCCCGCCTGTCGTGCTTTGATTGTTCGAAAAACGGCAGTTCCTGATCAGCGGCTCAGCTCCGTTAATTAAATACATTCCACCGCCGCCTTCCCCGTTATCGGCATTGCCGTCCCGTATCGTAAAACCGTCAATGAGCGTCTGCTGGTCAAGTATGCCGTTATAGGTGATAACGTGATAAGAATTGTCGGAGGGATCACCGCTGAGTCCGATATCACCACTCAGTACGGTGGCATTCTTATAAGTGTCACGATCTTCACGCGACACTTCCCCGCCGTAAAATCCGCCGTAAATCTTTACTCCCGGTTTCAAAACAAAGCTGTCACTCCGGTCCGCCCCCGGATGATATGTGCCGACGGCCACCCAGATCTCGTCCCCGCTGTTCGCGGTCTGTATGGCTTCCTGCAGATCGGTATAGCTTCCGGACCAGAAGCCGTCGTTCATATTTTTATCGACATAGATCACTTCTGCCCGGATAGGAACCGCAAAACATATATATAGTACAAAAACAAGAATGAACTTTTTCATAAATACTTTCTCTCTCCCGGCTGAAAGTTATTGCGCGCTTTTCTACTTATCAAGGCAATTATCTCTCTATACTGATAATTGAGCTTCTGACAATAATTTCTTAATTATTATGGAAAATATTAACGATTGAAGCATTAAGAATGAGACGTGTGGCATGGGGCAAAATATTGAGGTTGAGAATAAGAATAAGGTTGAGGTTAAGGTTAAGGTTAAGGTTGAGTTTGCTTGCCCTGCGAAGTCTTGACGTAGCAGGGAGGTTGAGGTTAAGATAAAGATGTTGAGTGTGGGGAAATACATGATGCGGGGAGTCGGTGTTTACGGGTGTACGGATCTGGCAGGAAAAAATGTTGACATGTAATTGGTGGCTGAGCTGCCGGACGATCGATCCGCAGGCGAAACTGCAGGATATTTCAATGTATGGCGATATCAGAATATCTATTGACAAAACAAAGAACCCCGGTATTTCCGGGGCTCTTATCTGTCCGTTTTATTTGTCCGTCACGGAAGTGTCACAATGCGGCTTCTTCGTCCGCTGCTTGCAAATGCGGCGATCTTTACCGTTTCGCCGTCTTTGACCGCTACCGGTTCCGTGTAAAGTGGTGATGTCGGAAAAGGTTTACTGCCGTCCGTGGTATAACGTAATGTAAGTCCCGGAAAGCGTATATTCGCTTTCAGCATGCCGTCCTCGATCACGGCTCCCGGAAGCGGGATCCGATAGTTAACATCGTAGTGGTCCAGCCGCGGAAGTTCGTCTTGGCCGAGTTTGTTCACAAAGATATTCCAAGCTTTTTCCCGTTTTTCCACCCGTTCATCTTCTTTGGCGATGCGGGCCCATTCCGGCTGTACACTCCAGACACGTTCCGCAAGTCCGAGCACCTTGGGGAAAGCCATGTACTCCACGCGTTCCCAGGTACGAAGATTCTCACCCCAGAGAGTGCCGGAGAGTCCCTTGATATTCCTTTTCCCTTCTTCGGTAAGGAATTCCTTATCTTTGAACATGTCCGGTTCAATGGGATTGCCGTACAAGGTTTCCTCGGCACATTTTGTCACATCAAAAGGGGTGAATTCCCAGGCGGAACGGGTATCGGAGTAGCCGCCCCAGTTCAGTCCCGGTTCCTGCGGTTCACGGCCGTAAGCAAAGTCGAAATATAGATTTGTGGCGTTCAGCATAACAATGGGGAATCCGACGTTCGCCAGTTTGTATCCGAGATCTTCCGCTCCCCATCCCCATATGTTGTTCCAGATATAGACAATGATCTCCTTATCGACAAGAGAGGGGTCCGGTACGCGTTCGCCGTTATCGTGTTTACAGGCGACCTCCTCCCAGCCGGCGGTATACAGGCCGCGTTCCTGCAGCATATCACTTACGCGCTCGGTGAAGTACTTGTGCAGCTCGTCCGTAGAATTATAGGTATTCTGACTTTGCAGGAATTTCTGACATACCGGGGAACCCTTGAATGCGCCGCGAGGAACTTCATCTCCGCCGATATGCAGGATGGTAAAGGAAGCGTCCGCCTCCTTGTACATGGCTATGAGCTCATCGATAACCTTTTCAACAAACCGGTAGGTGGATTCCAGGCAGGGGTTGGCGACATTGTCGTGGAAACGCTGGGCCGAACTGTAGCGGGATGTATCGTCAAAATCCGTCAGCAGGTACATCTCCGCCGAATCCGTTTTTCCTTCTTCCATGTAGCGGTAATATCTTGCTTCCATTGCTTTTACGCCGGATCGTATGTGTCCCGGCATGTCGATCTCGGGGATCACCTCGATATGACGGCTTTTTGCAAAACGCAGGATCTCTATAAAATCTTCTCTGCTGTAATATCCGCTTCCGGCGCCTTTTTCCGGATTTGGATCAGGCCCGGAACCCAGAGCGGGCTGAAGATGGTCGCGTTCATCTTCCGTATGTCCGCGAAATGCTCCGATCTCCGTTAGTTCGGGCAAACCCGGGATCTCCACACGCCAGCCTTCATCATCTGTAATATGGAAATGCAGTTTGTTGAATTTGTACCGGGCCAGTAACTCGAGAAAATCCATCACGTATTCTTTGTCATGAAAACTCCGCGACACATCCAGGTGCATTCCCCGGTAGGTGAAACGGGGTCCGTCTTCGATAATGACTTGAGGGATAGCGATCCTTTCTACAGATCCGTTCAGGGATTCCGGGGGGAAAAGGGAGAAAAAGGACTGGATCCCGTAAAAGACACCTGCAGGGTCAGCTCCGTATATGCGGACACCGGATCCGGGATCAATCTCAAGACGGTAGGAACCGGGTTCGCCATCCATGAGATCCAGCACGATGTGGTTTGCGGAATGATTGCTGAATGTTTCGCTCCGGAATTTATATTTCTTAATGTCGGAATCGAGAATAGGCTTTAAACGCTCCTGAAGGTAGCGTACCTCATTCCCGAGGGTCTGATAATAATAAATATCAATGTCAGCGGAAACATAGTAGTTATCTTTAAAATACTGTACATACGCCGGTGTGGGAAAAACCGGAGCAAGTTTGCCACTATCCATAAGAGAAAGACTTTTATTCTCTTCGTAGCGGGATCTTGCGTCTTCAACGGGAAGCTTGTCGTATGCCGCACGCTTATAATCTTCTCCTTCCGGAAAAGGCAAAACTTCCGCATCGCCGGAAGGCACGATCACATCGGTCCCGAGCGAAGGGTTAACGATGAAATATCCACCGGTCGGTGCATCGGTCTTGTGCAGGGCATAATGGGAGCCGATAAGCGGAAAGCTCAGACTTTCACCGGGTTCCAGCTCCGGGAATGCTTCGGTGGGATATATCTTGCTGTAATCACCGTTGATGGTCTCTCCGTCAATGATCTCACTTTCCTGCTCATCCACGATGGTGCGGAACCAGTTGAAATAATAGGTCCAGTTATCCTTCGTGAGCGTATAACGGGAATTGTTGGTGAATGTGAGTTCGCTTTTGTGCTGACTTTTGCCGCGGTAACGGTTCTTGACCAGCTGCCAGGTGACATCAATATGTCCGGGATCTTTACTGCAGGACATGATAAAAACCACCGTAAGCAGGATAAACAATGATTGTTTGTATCGCATATGTTCTCCTCTCATTTATTCTTGACATTATTAACCGTTGTTTAATGGTCATTTATACCATGGCGTGAATTTTTTCCTGATCTCCCCCGCTTTATTGCGTACGGCCGCTTCACCGACCTCAATAAGCTCATCAACATGATCAAAATCGTAATTATAAGCACCTTTGTAGGCGGTTAAGGAAACGGTCGAATGATCCCGGTGGTGCAGGTTCTGAACCGTGATGGTAAAAGCGCGGAAAATGACATCCATGCCGTTCTTAATATTTGCTTTGCTTACCGGGCGCAGGGGTACAACATCCACCGACAGTATTTTATTATAACCCATGTCATGTGCTATAAATGTCGGAAGATTATCGAAAAATCCGCCGTCAATGTATAAGCCGTTGCCCCATTCATACGGTTCAAAGAAGGGCGGCACGGAAATGGAACAGCGTATCGCTTTTGCAAGATTTCCCGTGGTGAAGACTTTTTCTTTTCCGCTTATAATGTCAACGGCATTACAGGCAAAAGAGATGGGGGTGTTACTGATATCCATATTTCCGGTAGCATAACGCAGTTTTTCCACGATCTTCTTTCCGGATTCCGCTCCCATTTTATTCCGCAGATTATTCAATGCTTCACCGGCCAGCAAAGCTTTTACTACCGGTCCCTCTCCCCACCTGACGGACTGCAGGGAGATCGCTTTACGAATATCAAATTCATTGACCATGTAATCACGCATCCAGGCAGGTGAGCGTCCCGATGCGTAAACGCCGCCCACGACCGACCCCATCGAATTTCCCACAACAAGGTCGGGTTTCAGTTCCATGCGTTCAAGTTCTTTCAGAACACCGATATGTGCCAGGCCGTTACCACCACCACCAGAAAGAACGAGTGCCCATTTCATAAATATTACCTATGTTTTTTTCGAACATTGAGACCGCATGATCCGTTTTTACGGCACGCGGATCTCCGATCACATAAAGATTAAGGCGGTTGTCCATAAAATCCGTTGTTGCAAGATAACAACCGTCCGCGGAAATATCCAGGCCTGTCGGCTGATTTCCCTGCTGCCAGGAGGTCAGGATCCGGTAGGGTTCCGTTTCGATCACCACGATCTTGCCGTTCCGCGGACTCGGAAGCGTGTAGCCCTTTGGATTATTCGGTCCCCGGCAGCTGACAAAAAGATATTCACCGTCCGGCGTCAGGCGGATGGTGTTCGGATGACTGTCCACTTCGATCTTTGCAAGGGTCTCCCGCTTGATCCAGTCGTATTTGTATACCAGCGCAAAACGCATATCATCATAATATAACATTTTTTTGTGCGGGTCATAACGTACGTCGCGCATGGCGGAACGGTGTTCAAGCATGGTCTGGACCTTCTTTCCCGTACGGACATCAAAGATCTCGATCCCGCAGTCGGTACTGTTTGCACCGCCGTATAGGGCAACCGCCAGAGTGTCGTTCCCGATCCAGGCAAGTCCCCGGGGGATCTGGCTCGTATTCAGGTTACGGATCAGCCGGTGGCTGCGGGCATCGATAATGGAAATGCGGCGTGATATCCAGTGGGACATGGCGACCTGCCGGTTGTTGGGACTGAACTCCAGGGATTTGGTCCACACTCCGCCGGTATGGCGGGCGGGCTCCAGTGAGTCGGATTCAAGATGATAAATGAAGTAATCGCTGGTTGTCATGCGGGTAAACCAGAAACTGCCGTCCGGTTCGTAAAATACACCCTCTGCATAACCGTAATTCTTCGATGGGTCCTCAGCACCGGGATAAACCGTTTTGATCTTTTCAAAAGGGTCCACGGAATATATTTGCACTGCGGTATGGCGTTGTCCCAAAAGCGTAACGTATACATACTTTCCGTCGGGGGAAAATGTACAGCTTTTCGGGGAACTGGCTGTGCCTGCGCTTTTACTGAAATAGGGAAATTCAGTCCGGTAATTCCACCCGGCTTCCGTCAGCGAATCCTTCACCCGGTCGATCATGAACATGTCGTGATACATCAGGTTTTCTGCAGAAAGCGTCAGAGATATGATCAAAGCAAGAATAATGTAGAGTTTTTTTACCATGGTCTTCCTTAATTTTATCGGGCCAGCGTAAAATAGATGATTTTACAATGATAATAAACGTTTTTTTAAGGAAATTTCCCAAAAAAGTGTTACCCATGTTCTGATTTTACCGACAACTAGACGACTCAACGACTCGACGCCTCGACAACTCGACAACTCAACAAATTTATTACATTTCACTTTCCTTTTTTGTATGTTCCTGCGGGAATGAGAATAAAAAACACGTAAATTCAAGAGGTTATTATGAAAAGACTGTTTTTTTATATAGGAGTGATTATGATGCTCATGCTAATATTTTCGGGCTGCAGTGATCATTATGATATTATTATCGCTAACGGAAATGTTCTGGACGGCAGCGGTAAAGAGGCAAAAAAAACGGATATCGGTATTCGCGGAAATAAAATTGCCGGTATCGGTGATCTTTCCGGTAAGAATGCCAATTTGTTCATCGATGCCACGGACCGTATCGTCGCGCCGGGATTCATTGATCCCCACAGTCATACGGACACCAAGCTTCTGATCAATCCCAGGGCCGAATCCAAGATCCGCCAGGGTGTGACCACCGAGATCACCGGGAACTGCGGATACAGTCCCTTTCCCCAGAAAAGCCGCGACAAAAGCATGTGGTCTTCCGCAAATGCTTTTTCGGATTATCGGAGTTATTGTGATACGCTCGCGAAACACGGAATTGCGATCAATCAGGCCTCCCTGGTGGGTCACGGCAATATCCGCCGCTATGTCATGGGCAATGTGGATGCCGATCCCGATCCGGAACAGCTTGAAGAAATGAAGGAATTACTGGACCGGCAGCTCAGACAGGGAGCCTGGGGTATGAGCACGGGTCTCGAATATACACCGGGATCATTTGCTTCGACCGAAGAACTGATCGAACTGGCAAAGGTGCTGGAAAAACACGATGCGATCTATGCCACGCATATGCGCAATGAAGATGAACACCTTGTAGAGGCGGTCGATGAAGCTATCCGGATCGCCCGGGAAAGCGGAGTGCGTGTACAGATATCACATTTTAAGGCCTGTAATCAGCCCTGCTGGCCATTGATCGATGTGGCGATCGAGCATATCCGGGATGCACGGAAAGAAGGTCTCAGGATTACCGCCGACCGTTATCCCTACAATGCCTACAGTACCTCTCTGGCCGTTTTTCTGCCGACCTGGGCACGCGCCGGCAATGATGAGGATGTGATCGCACGATTGAAGGATCCCGCGAACGATGCCGAATTCCGGGAATACGCCGAAGGAAAATTCAAACGTATCGGCGGGTATGAACGATTTCTTGTCTCCGGCTGCAAAAATGAAAAATGGGCTTCCAAAACGGTCGCGGAAGGTATGGCGGAAACCGGACTAAGCGGCTATGATTATGTGAAGATGGTGCTTCTGGAGGATATCCATGCCGATATGATCGGTTTTGCCATGGATGAGGACAATCTCAAGAAGGTCCTGAACCAGGATTTTGTCACCGTATGTTCGGACGCTTCCGCATACGCCCCTTACGGTAAACTCGGTGAAGGGAAACAGCATCCCCGCGCCTACGGGTCCAATGCCAGAGTACTGGGTAAATACGTCCGTGAAGAAAATGTGCTGGACCTTCCCACCGCCGTGTATAAGATGAGCGGTCAGGTCGCGGAGATCTTCGGTATCCCTCAACGCGGTTTCCTGAAGAAGGGCTATTATGCCGATGTCGTTGTCTTTGATCCGGAAACGGTCATCGACAACGCCACTTATTCCGACCCGCATCAATATCCCGAAGGTATTGATCATGTCTTTGTCAACGGCGTTCTTACTGTCACCAACAACACCCACACCGGTGTCAACGGCGGAAAAGTGCTCCGGAAAAAATAAAGCCGGTTTCCCGGTCATCGATAATATGATCTCAGGATAAGCGGGGTCATGAATGCCGGCAGCTATTTATCGGAGAAAGTGATCTCTGCTGTCCGCTCTTTCCGGAATGATACTCATATCAACTCATCCTGCCGCACAATTTCATACCGCATTTTTGTACGCCGGTAAAATAATTACGGTAAAAAAGATATTTTATTCGTATTTTTATTCATGTACAGATTTTTTGCAGCATATTCCGTACCGAAGAACATTCTCTTTCTGCTGGGGATAGTTCTGCTCTTCCGCATTGTTCTTTTTCCAAGCTTGCTTCCTGAGGCCGAAATGCTGGATACGCGTTTTTCCTATACGGCGAAGGAAGCTTATGAAATAATTGATGACTACCGCCCGGATGTGCGCCGCGGTTTTATTCTTTCTGCGCTGACACTGGATATGGTCTTTCCCTTCGCATATTCCGTGTTTTTCAGTTTTCTGCTATTCTTTCTTTTCAAAAGAACCCTGCCGGCCCTGTTCCCTTTTTCCGCAATGTTCTTGGACTATCTGGAGAACACCGGTATTGTGATCCTGCTTACACAGTATCCGCAGAAGATCATGTCCCTCGCTGCGCTCACCGGCGTATTCACAACCCTCAAATGGATCCTGCTGCTGGGTACAATGATCCTCCTTGCCGCCGGCTGTATTCGAAAGATAGTTGTGACATTATATTCCTCCCCCGGTGAAAATGCTGCCGGGAAGAACGGTGAATAATATCTGCACGGGGTGGCACCGGTTTTTGCCGTATCGGGAACGCTGTGAGGATTTTCCCTTGTAAAAATTCCCTGAGCTGTTTACAATATCATGATGACCGCTTTTCTTAATTACATAATAACGAGGTAGCCCATGAGAAAACTCTGTATCGCTTATGAGACGGTGACAAATACGACGAAAGAAATCGCGGAAGAGATCGGACATGTTGCGGGAGAAAAAGGTATTATCCCCGATGTTATACCGCTTTCCGCAGTGAAAGGTTTTGACGAATATGATGCTGTCATCATCGGTGCCCCTGTCCACGGCATGCGCTGGAAACCGGAAGCAAGCGAGTTTGTGATAAAACACCAGAATACACTGAAAAAGATACCTGTTGCATACTTTCTGAATGCCTA
This sequence comes from Fidelibacterota bacterium, assembly GCA_034521145.1. Lineage (GTDB taxonomy): Bacteria > Fidelibacterota > Fidelibacteria > Fidelibacterales > Fidelibacteraceae > M50B103. Next base: position 312,330 of record JAXHMX010000001.1, read on the forward strand.
TATGCTGAACAACAGTTACAAATTCTGGCAAAAACGTATCCGGAACTGCCTGAAAAAGGTCAGCAGCATCGTAAAACCGCTTAAGACAGGAATGTTCGGAGGCCGGGTCCCGGACCCATTGCCCGCTCCCATGCGGCTTGTTTTTGGAGTAAAGAAGGATGCTCCGCTTGACATCCGCGACTGGGATACGATCCGTACATGGACAGAAGAAGTTCTTAAAGAAATCGAGCAGTCAAAAGAATAAGTCCACACATTATTTCCAAATGGCGTAGTTGCCCCGTCTTAAAGGGTTAAACAGCTTATTTTATTATTATGAATTAGCAAGGAATTAAGACAATGCGAAATGAGACCGGTTCCCGGCATTGTTATCACTGCGGTATTGTATTTTTATTCATTGCCGCTTGCATAAAATGCTCTAAGAGAAAAAGGTCTGTCCAAAGCATGCTTCAAAAAAATAAAGGATAACGGATGCAGGTATACTTTTGGATCTCCGCGCTGATCGCTGAAATTATCGGGACCATGGCGGGGTTCGGTTCCTCAACGATCTTTTTGCCTGTTGCTCTTTTTTTCTACGATTTCCGGACGGCTCTGATCCTGGTGGCTATTTTTCATATGTCCGGTAATATCGGCAGGATCACATTTTTCCGGCACGGGTTCGATCTTAAGATACTGCTGCTGTTCGGGATCCCCAGTGTTATCTTCACCCTCGCCGGAGCTTTACTGGTCAATTACATCTCCCAGCCCCTGCTTAAAATGATCCTGGGCATCTTTCTGTTTGTCTATGCGACGGTCACCATATGGAAACCGGATATCAGGGTTAAACGCAATAAACGGAACCATCTTGCCGGCGGCGGATTATCGGGATTTTTTGCGGGACTCATAGGTACCGGCGGAGCCTTGCGCAGCGCTTTCCTCACCTCCTTTGATCTTGAAAAATCGGTCTATATTTCCACAGCCGCCGCGATCTCGCTGGCCGTTGATATTACGCGAATACCGGTCTATATCAGCAGCGGTTTTCTCTCTGAAGAACTAGTTATATTTATTCCCTTCCTTTTTCTTGTTGCGGTTACCGGCTCATTTATCGGCAAAAAGATCGTGGGAAAGATCCCGCAACAACTCTTCCGTAAATTTGTACTGGTCTGTATCGGACTTGTGAGCATCAAGTTTATTTATGACGGGATAATGCATTTTTTCGGGTAACTGAACAGCGGCATACATTTACCTAATTCATCCTTGATGTCTGAAAAAAATTCTGTATTTTATAATGTTAGTAAAAATTATAACCGGCCGGTAGTTCAAAAAGACAAAGGAATATTTACAGAGAAAACATTATGTTCTTTTTTGCGGAAAATCATGAACGGCTTGAGGGCAAAAACAGGCAGGGTTTTACAAAACGGTGTTTATCCGGCTTCCTCCATTGGGAAAGTTCGCCGGCAAAATACAAATGTCTTGTACATAATAACTAATTCATAAAAAGGGGTTTATCATGAAAGAAATATTTTCGGCTGCATTCTGGAATAATTTAATAGGGAATACCATGACATGGGTCACAAAGGAGCTCCCTTCTCTGCTCATCGTCATAATTATCGCCTTTGTCTCCTTTAAAATGATCAAAATCTTATTCAAAAAACTCCGTAAGTCCATGGTCGCCCGTGCTGAAAAAATGAGAACGTTATTACCGCAGAGGCGGTGAAACGTATTGACACGCTGATGAATATTCTGAAAGCAATCACGAAGATCGTTTTATGGGCTGTCTTTCTCATGATCTTTCTTGAGAAATTCGGACTTAATATCGGACCCATCATTGCCAGTGCGGGTATTATCGGATTGGCTGTTGGTTTTGGTGCACAGGAACTGGTACGGGATTTTATTTCAGGATTCTTTATTATCCTCGAAAATCAGATCCGTAGAGGAGATGTCGCGATCATCAACGGGACAGGCGGATTAGTGGAAAAGATTGAACTGCGAACCGTCACGCTCCGTGACTTTTCCGGCAACACTCATGTTTTCCAGAACGGGAAGATCAGCACTATCTCCAACATGACCAAGGATTGGTCCGCCATGGTCTTTGATATTGGCGTTGCCTACAAGGAAGATGTTCAAAAAGTTATGGACATCATGAAAAAGACCGGCGATGAGCTGCAGAATGATGTGGATTTCAAAGACAAGATCATTGAGCCGATCGAGGTCTTCGGACTGGATAAATTTGCCGACAGCGCCATCGTCATCAAGGCGCGCTTAAAGACCCAGCCCATCATGCAGTGGAGCGTCGGACGCGAATACCGCAAACGCCTGAAATATGAATTTGATAAACAGAATATTGAAATACCCTTCCCGCATACCACACTCTACTGGGGTGATAAGTTAAAACCGCTGAAGCTTGAAATGAACGAAGAATTGATACGCTCAATTGAGAAATAAAAGCAACATCCGGTGATAAGGGATCGAAAGCTGAAAATGCAACTCAGCAAGCGGGAATATCCTGAAAAACCGTGTGTGTTTATCTGTTTTTATCCATTATGGCATGCGGTGCCGGTCCTGCTGCATGAAACAGTTCATCATGAGCGGTAAAAACCAAAGATAAAATAATGACATCATGAAAAAACTTATCGTTTTTCTTTTATTACTCTGCTTTTCAGCTTCAACGGCTACAGCGATCGACCGGATCAGAGATTTCGGGGAAAATCCGGGCAAATTAACGATGTTCCAATATCTCCCGGCCGATATTGACAGTACTGAAAAGCATCCTCTTGTACTGGTCCTACACGGCATGATGCTGAGCGCCAGATCCATGAAACGTTGCGGCGGATGGAACAAGCTTGCTGATTCCCTGGGTGTGTTTCTGCTTTACCCGCAACAGCGTTTTACGAATAACATTGGACGCGCTTTCAATGTCCATTTCAATGACGATCTGAAAAAATTACATAAAGAGACCCGTTCGATCCGCAATATGATAGATTATTTGCTGGATAATTATCCCGTTAATCCCGAACGTATCTATATTACCGGCTTATCTGCCGGCGGAAGCATGAGCAACGTTATGCTTCATGCATACCCGCAGCTATTCCGGGCGGGCGCACTTATAGCCGCTCCTTCAACAATGCCCCTTAACGACAGGCAGCTTCCGGAACCCTTACCGCGCATCGCAGTGATCCAGGGCAAAAGGGACCGGACCGTCCCGCCGGAAAATGCCGCTCATATCATGCAGGAATGGAAAGCAGCCAAGAACTTTAGCGATGAGGACGCCGATACCGTAAACAATTACCTCGGGAATCCTTATTTGCACGCCCGAATCTATAGAAAAGGAAATGATGTCCATTTACTGCGTTTGGATGCTGAAAAAACAGGGCATCAGATGCTGACCGATCCTGGTGAGGGTGTTGATAAAGGAGGAAAATGGTGCATCTATTCAAAGAACATTTCTTTTCATCTTCCCTATTGGATCATGGATTTTTTCGGTCTTACGGGCGGTAACGTGTAAATAACTCCGTATTCACGTCAACTGAAAATATTTTTTATTGAGATGATGGAAGATGCTTTTATCGGTTCATTTCCCGCTGCTTTTTCTCTCGCGGTATATATTGATCTTCCCGACATATTCTGAAGAATCCGTGCCCCGGCGCAGAGCCCCGTGATACAGGTATTCCAGCTTTTGAAGCAGAACATCCAGTAAGGCCGCTTCCTGTTCATCACTTAGCGTTTCTTCCCGGAATATTTTTTCCAGCGAACGGACACGAAAACGGTCCATGGCGGGTATACGCGTAGAAAGCTGATCTTTATGTCCGCCGTATTTGATGACCGTCGCTTCCGGAAGCAGGGGTATATGATAGTTTACCGCGATACGCAGCCAGAGATCATAGTCTTCACAGACCGGAAGTGATTCATCAAATCCTCCCGTTTCCATCAATAAGGATCGTTGACATATAACCGTTGAGGGACTTACGATACAGTTTTCAAGACTTGCTTTGAAAATATTTCCGCCTTTTTTTAAAAATTTTTTTGGTGGATTGACAAATTTTCCATTTCGGATCCATGTTTCTTCAGTCTGCAGAATTCGTGTTTCCGGATGCTTTTCCAGGTAAGCTGCCTGTAATTTCAGTTTCTCCGCCTTCCACTCATCATCACTGTCCAAAAATGCGATCCATGTCCCGGCCGCTTCGCATATACCGCGGTTACGGGCGGCGGACACCCCATTATTATCCTGTTTAAGTACTTTAATAACAGATAAATATGAATCCAGTACTTCTGCTGTATTATCGGTAGAGCCGTCATCGATAACAAGTATCTCGGCAGGCAATAATTCCTGGGCAAGTACTGAATCAAGTGCTCTGCGGATCTTTTCCGGGCGGTTGCGGACCGGGATAATAACCGATATCTGGGGTGAATATTTCGCCATTTTTTAGTTTATTAAAATTATCCGATAATGGCAAGTTATGAAAAAAACCTTTGTTTATGCGATAATAATTATTATTTTTTTGCAGGAAGGAAGAAAAGTTCTCGTAAATAACAAATAAAGGAGAAGAAAAATGAAGAAAGATGAACTATTGAAAGTTTTAGCCGACGAAGCTGATGTCAAAAAGGTTGAAGCTGAAAAAGTCCTGAATGCTTTTGTAGACACACTTTTAAGTGAAGTCAAAAAAGGCGAAAAATTTGCAGTAGCCGGTTTGGGAACTTTTTCTGTTGCCGAACGCGCCGCTCGTGAAGGTGTTAATCCCAAAACAGGCGAAAAAATTCATATCGGCGCATCCAAAAATGTAAAATTCAAGGCTGCCAAAAAACTAAAAGAAGCTGTCAACTAAGATAGTTTCATTACCAGAAAAAGCCTGTCTGCCTGCAGACGGGCTTTTTTTTATATACTGCATTTTTTTCGTCCTGAAACATTTTCCGTGTATTCGTTAACCGGAACCGGTGACATCCGCTTGTATTGCTTCTCATATCTTTTTTAATTTGGCTTAATGGTAAAAACAGGGGGCTAATAAAGGTTATAATTAATTGAATGTTGGTTATTTAGATAAGATCTCTTGTTTTTCAAAGAAAAAGATGCCCGAAATGTGGTTCTTTTCGCAGGGAAAAGTCCCTTTCTTTTCTTTGCTTGATCAAAGAAAATCCCAGGGGGATCCCCTTGGGAGAAACAAAAGAAAGATCTCCGCTTCTCTTCCGCCAACTGGCGGACTACAAAATCCTCTGCGTTCCCTAAAATGCAGAAAGGCATCGCTCTGCTCAACCGCTGCATTTTTTTACGCTCACGTATAGGATTTTCTTCACGCGTCGTCGCGATGCGGAATGGAAGATTTTTTATAAATTAGCCTCACCTTTTTACCATTTTTACCATTAGGACTTTAATTTCAATTATTTAATGCAGTTGCGACTTTCTTCGGGCAATTACCACAATCTTATAACACCCGGATCATTTTTTTATTATATTAAAATGCATTTTAGAAGGAGGTATTTGATGAACAACATATCTGTTTTGGATAAGGCCCGTAAAAGCTACAAACCGAAATTACCTTCGGTTTTCACTGCTGACTCCGGTATAGAACTCTGCAGCGGAAAGCCGGCAGAGTCCATTGAAGATCGCGATAAAGTAAAAGCGCTTTTCCCGGAAACCTACGGTCTTCCGCAGATCACCTTTAAAACGGGTGAAAAAAAACCGTACAAACCCATGAATGTCGGTGTGATACTTTCAGGGGGTCAGGCACCCGGCGGACACAATGTTATTGCCGGTCTTTTTGACGGTCTGAAAGCCTGCCATCCCGACGCAAAGCTCTATGGTTTTCTCGGTGGCCCTTCGGGTCTCATTGAAAATCAATACAAGGAGCTGGATTCTGAGCTTATCGATCTTTACCGGAACACCGGCGGTTTCGACATGATCGGTTCCGGACGCACAAAGCTGGAAGAAAAAGAACAATTTGAAACTACTTATGCAAACTGCAAAAAGCTGGATATTCGGGCTTTGGTTGTCATTGGCGGAGATGATTCCAACACCAATGCCGCTGTCCTGGCAGAATATTATCGGCAAAATAAAGCTGATCTTTCCGTTATCGGTGTTCCCAAGACCATTGATGGCGATCTGAAGAACGAACTGATAGAGATATCATTCGGCTTTGATACGGCGACAAAGGTCTACAGTGAACTGATCGGTAATATCGGCCGGGATGCAAGATCCGCAAAAAAATACTGGCATATCATTAAGCTGATGGGGCGCTCGGCATCACATATTGCTCTGGAATGCGCCTTGCGGACCCAGGTCAATTATGCCATTATTTCCGAAGAGGTTGAAAAAAAGGAACAAACCCTGCACGATATTGTAAACGATATCGCGGATGTAATAGCCGCAAGAGCTGAAAACGGAGATAATTTCGGTGTTATCATTATTCCTGAGGGACTTATTGAATTCATTCCGGAGATGAAAGCGTTGATATCTGAACTGAATGAAGTAATAGCCAAAGATCACAAAAAAATTGACAGTTTACATGATATTGACAAAAAACGCGAATTTATCGGAAAGAAACTGGAAAAAAAGCATTCCGAGCTATATCTTTCGTTGCCCAAAACCATTGCGGAACAACTTATAATGGAACGGGATCCGCACGGCAACGTACAAGTATCGTTAATTGAAACAGACAGGCTTCTCGTGGAAATGGCCGGCGAGCGTCTGGAAGCATTGCGGAAAGAAGGTAAGTATAACGGAAATTTTAAAACCCACACCCACTTTTTCGGTTATGAAGGGCGTTGTTCCTTCCCTTCAAATTTTGATGCGGACTACACGTATTCATTGGGATACACCGCTTCTATCCTTGCAATGAACCGGCGGAGCGGTTATATGTCCGCGGTCCGGGATCTCTGCGATACCCCCGGCAACTGGATCCCCGGCGGGATCCCGATCACACAGATGATGAATATTGAGCGCCGGCACGGGAAAGATAAGCCGGTGATCAAAAAAGCCCTGGTTGATCTTGAGGGAAAACCTTTTCAAACATTGCTTTCCTACCGTGAAAAATGGGCTGCCGGGACCCATTACATTTATCCGGGACCGATACAATACTTTGGTCCCAGTGAAGTATGTGATACGAAAACGATCACCTTGTCATTGGAAAATAAAACAAAGGAGTAATTACATGTCAGCTAAACCTTCATTAACACCGGGAGTTGTTACCGGTAAAACCCTGCTTGACGTTTTCGCGTATGCAAAGAAAAATGCATTCGCTTTCCCTGCAGTCAATGTTATCGGCTCGAGCTCGGTCAATGCAGCCCTTCAGGCAGCAAAAGAATCGAGATCTGCCGTTATAATACAATTTTCAAACGGCGGCGCCGTATTTAATGCCGGCAAACAGCTTGATAATACCGATGAAAAAGCCGCAATAGCAGGAGCGGTAGCCGGAGCAAAACACGTCCGGGAAATGGCGAAGCACTACGGTGTTCCGGTGATACTGCACACGGACCACTGTGCAAAGAAAAAGCTTCCCTGGATCGACGGACTTTTGGATGCCGGTGAAAAATATTATAAAGAACACGGTGAGCCGCTGTTCAGTTCACATATGATCGATCTCTCGGCAGAGCCCCTGGAAGACAATATTGCGATCTGCAAGAAATATCTGGAACGCATGGCGAAGATCGATATGCTTCTCGAAATAGAACTGGGAGTAACCGGCGGTGAAGAGGACGGAGTTGACAATACCGATATTGATAATTCAAAATTATACACACAGCCTGAAGAAGTAAATTATGCCTATGAACAGCTCAGCAAGATCAGCCCGATGTTTACCGTTGCCGCTTCATTCGGAAATGTCCATGGCGTTTATAAACCCGGAAATGTGAAGCTAACGCCGAAAATTCTCGACAATTCACAAAAATATATTTCCGAAAAACAAGATTTGGGTGACAAACCTGTCAATTTTGTTTTTCACGGCGGCTCGGGATCTGCACCGGAAGAGATCACGGAAGCAATCTCCTATGGCGTCATTAAAATGAATATAGACACGGATACCCAATGGGCTTACACGAAACCCATTAAAGATTATATGGATAAATTCGACGCCTATCTGCAGGCGCAGATCGGCAATCCCGAAGGAGCGGATAAACCCAATAAGAAAAAATATGATCCCCGCGCCTGGATGATAGAAGGAGAAAAAGGTTTTGCAAAACGCCTGATCGAGGCTTTCAGAAACCTGAACAGTTTTGAGCAGTTTAGCTACCTGTATTAATAAACAAACGACGGATCCGGAGAAGCTGCCGGATCCGTCATTCTTGATTTATATTTACTTGACATTGTGTTTCCTTTGTTGTAAAGTAAAAAAGTACAATTTATTAAACATGCGCGGGCATTCCGGGATATAATATGAGAGAAATGACGTTCTTCATAAAAATCATGGTCAACTTGATCGCTTTTGCGATAGTCGGCACATTGTTCAGCGGTATCAGTATTGACGGATTCTTTACATTGATCGCCATTGCGGTCTTGTTTGGCATTCTTAATGCTTTCGTTAAACCTTTTCTAACCGTTATTACCATTCCGATAACCGCTTTCACCTTCGGAATATTCTATTTGTTCTTAAACGGATTTATGGTGTGGCTTACCTCCTTTCTTATTACGGGATTTACGATCCGCGATTTTGCCACTGCCTTCTGGGCGGCAATTGTCCTTTCCGTAACGAGTTGGCTTATTGAAATGATATTGGTGAGACATCGTGAATAAAAAAAAGATCCAAGAGAAAGAAACATCATTCTGGAGAAGCGAAAACGGCGCTGTCCGCTGTGATCTTTGTCCCCACAACTGTCTTGTCCAAAAAGATAATGCCGGTTTATGCGGCGTGCGCGTGAATGATAACGGTAAAATGATAAGCACGGTTTACGGGTATTCCGTCTGCATTACATGCGGATCCCATTGAAAAAAAGCCGCTTTTCCATTTTCTTCCCGGAACGCGTTCGTTCAGTATCGGTACATGGGGATGTAATCTTTTCTGTAAATTTTGTCAGAACTGGCAGCTTATCGAGAGCAGTGATTATCATACCGCATGGCATGAGCCTGAAAATATAGTAAAGACGGCACAGGAAACCGGATGCGAGTCCATCGCTTTTACTTATAATGAACCGATCATTTTTTCCGAGTATGCACTTGACATTCAAAAGATCGCAAAAGCGGCGGGGCTTGCCTGCATTTATGTGACAAATGCTTATATCACCGATTCAGCCCGCGATAAGGTCTTCTCCGGATTGGATGCGGCAAATATAGATCTGAAGGCTTTTTCCGAAGAAGTATACAAAAAATATATCGGCGGACGTCTGCAACCGGTGCTGGATACGATAAAATACTGCATCAATAATGGTATCCATACCGAAATAACCACATTGGTGATCCCCGGGGTCAATGATGACGATGAGCACATAAAAAAAGAATGTGAGTGGATACTGGAGAATTGCGGAGAAGATGTTCCTCTTCATATCAATGCGTTTCATCCGGCATATAAGATGATGGATTATCCGATGACCTCCCGGGAGACCCTCCGGCACACAAAAGAAACAGCGGAAAAATGCGGACTTCACTATATCTATGTGGGAAATTACCCGGGTTTTGATAATAACACCTATTGTCACAAATGCGGGCACAAGATCATCGACCGGAATACTTATCCTTTCAGACTGGATAAAGAACACGAACATAAAACACCCGTTATCTGGAGTATTTCATGAAATTCAGTCAATTCCAAAAAGCCGTTCTGAACCACATTAATGCACTACAGGAAAAGATCGGCGATTCGTTTCTGGAGCTTATGGTGGACACTATTCAGATCTTTGATGTGAACGGTAATGAGATTAAAAATGCTCACGGACTTGAATATAATCTTTCCCGTTCACGCCATTGGGACAAAGAGCAGAATATTTACATCTTTCACGATGGTTTTTCCGATGATCATCTGATGCCTCTTTACGAAGATATCACGGAACTTACGCCGCAGGCAGCAAAGATGACCTTACATCTCGAAGGAATGAACGACCTGGATGAACCCATACATGAACAGGTCAGCGTGGAGTTTGATAATATCAATGAATAACGGTTTTCAGTATAATCAATTCTTTAATACCAAGCCCTTTTCCATGGGCAACAGCAGGATCGAGATCCCGATAACCCGACAAAACCTTTTTATGATGCAACGCCAGTTCTCCGTGAAAGGGCACGAGGATTTTTTTCCTTTTGATGTTTTCGGGGCGATGAATCCCTCAAATAATGTTGATAAAAATTACCGGGTGCGTACGCTTCTGATCCATACGGATGCGGGATTTGATATTGAAACCGACATTGTGGAAAAAACCTTTGTTTTCCGCAACCGCAGTACAAACAAAGGTACGACGCGATATATGAGTGAAAAGAACGTCAAACCCGGAGATACGATCATAATTGAAAAGATCACCTCCTATGAATATAATATGAAACTCAAAAGAGGTTAATCATGATCAACAAGATCCAGATCGAAATCGATGATGATGAATTGGCAGCCTTTCGCTCCCTTGTGAAAAAGCTTGAGAGCATTCGCGGAGAAACAACGGTAAAGGTTGACGGCACTCTGCGCGGAGCTTTGCAGCAGATACAGCGTGAACTGCAAATTTATGATGATTTCAAAAACGCGATCTGTGGTAAAAAGGAAAGAACAATGAGTAAGAAAACCCCTTTTTATGAGTGCCATAAAAAGCATAACGCAAAAATGGTCACTTTTGCCGGTTATAACATGCCGGTATCCTATACCAGCATCAAAAAAGAACATCAGACAGTGAGAAATGCCGCCGGTGTGTTTGATGTTTCCCATATGGGTGAATTTCTTGTCGAGGGAAAGGCCGCAGAAGGCTTTCTGCAGTATCTGACCATTAATGACATATCACAACTTTCCGATGGCCAAGCCCAGTATTCCGCCATGTGTTATCCCGACGGCGGTATCGTCGATGATCTCATCATCTACCGTTTCAATTCCCGTAAATTCATGATGGTGGTGAATGCTTCCAACATTGATAAAGATCTCTCCTGGGCGCAGCAGCATGTCCCCGATGATGCAAAAATAATAAATGTCAGCGATAAAACCGCTTTGCTTGCCGTTCAGGGACCGAAATGCCTGGCGGTACTGCAGGAACTTACCGGCACTGATCTGAAAAACATCGGGTTCTATCATTTTATTGAAGGGGAATTGGCGGGACGCCCTATGTTGATATCCCGGACCGGTTATACCGGAGAACCGGGTTTTGAACTTTATCACGCCCCCGAAGATGCTTTGCATTTGTGGGAAAGTCTTTTTGAAAATGGTAAAAAGATCGGACTTGCCCCTGCCGGGCTGGGCGCGCGCGATACCCTGCGGATCGAAATGAAATACGCGCTTTACGGCAATGATATTGATAAAAACACGAATCCCATTGAGGGCGGACTCAGCTGGGTAACAAAAATCGATAAAGGTGATTTTATCGGAAGGACGGCCATTAAAAAGACTAAGGAAGAAAAACCCCCTCGCCGTCTCATTGCTTTTAAGATGCTTGAACGCGGCATCCCCCGGCCGGGATATCCTTTATATACTGACAATAAAGCAGTGGGAAGGGTAACAAGCGGCACCATGTCCCCTACTCTCAATATCGGCATCGGTCTTGCTTATGTTGACCGCAGTTTCGCAAAAAGCGGAAATGAACTTTTTCTGGACAGCCGCGGTAAACGTTTGCGGGCAAAAGTGATAAAACCACCATTTGTCGACAGTTCTCCGCTGTCATTGTAAAAACAGCCGGTGATCCGAAAAATAATAAATTGTAGCTTAATTATAATTTCTAAGGCTATTTTGTAAAAAATCTTCAGTATACCGCATCGCGACGACGCGTGAAGAAAATCCGATACGTGAGCGTAAAATAATGTAGCGGTTGAGCGGAGCGAGACCTTTCTGCATTTTAGCGAACGCAGAGGATTTTATAGTCCGCCAGTTGGCGGAAGAGAAGCGGCGGTCTTTCTTTTGCTTGCCCCTTGTGGATCCCCTTGGGACTTTTCTTTGGACAAGCAAAGAAAAGACGGATTTATTTCGTTTTACTGCTATCCTAAATAATTTTTACAATAGTTAAAAGATATGTATTTAAGGAAACAAAAAATTATTTTGGAATATTATTAAAAACAATTTTTTCAAATTAAAGGAAAAAAGTACAATATCTATCCATTACAAGATATTTAAAGGCGCATCCGGTGCGACGCGTAGAGAAAATCCGACGAAAGAGGGTTAAAAAGTTTCCGGGATGAGCGATAGCGAAGACGTTCGGGAACTTTAGCGAATGAGGAGGATTTTTTCCGCCAGCTGGCGGACCGAAGCGCTTGATTTTCTTTTGTTTCTTTTCTTTGATCAAGCAAAGAAAAGAATAAAGGAATTGTCAGTTCAGGATCTCTGATACGCTAAATCTAACAGCCTTTTTCGCCAGGCGAAGGATCTTTTTTACGTCCCTTACATTTGTCCCAGTGTCATGGAACTTATCAGTGCGGAGATCAGCATACCCAGAAGCATTGTGACACCGACAAGCAGGGCTGTTTTTTTTGTGCTGTAACGATACAGGACCCTGAAAGCAATAAACCATAAAATGATACGCCAGATCCTAAAAAACTCAAACTGAGCCAGAAACTGAAAACCAAAAGAATTCAGTTCCGGCTGCCCGACAAAGGAGGCAAGTCCCAGATAGACATTTACACTTTCCTTCTGAAGTATCAGAAACAGTTTAATAATGGATTCCGGTATCGTAATGATCTGAATATAGAGGGCAGAAACCAGCAGCGTACTGTATTTATGTTCACCTCCGCCGATGAAATTCCCGACGATCCAGAATACAAGGGCGGTAAAGAGCAGTGAAACAATGACCTGAAGGACGCCGCCGATATATTTTAGCGAGACTGCCAGCGGGGAACCTATCTGCTGAATGGCATCCTGCCTCTGTTCGGGGGTCAGGCGTTCCATTTCCTGAATGGCATCGACCTGCTCCTGATACATGATGTCCGCCGTCAGTAAAAGGAAAACAACAACCATGGATACGAGCAGTACGAAGGGAACAATATAGTCGGTCCATTTTTTACCTTTATCCCGAATGGATGTAAAGCAATTCGACGGTGCAACAACGATATTTCCCAATCGTGCAAATACATGCATATATACCTCCTTAGTGCTTTTTCATGAATTTATATCTTTGAAGAAAAAAAATAAATAAAAAAATTAAAATAACGCAAAAATTCGTTGAGAATAAAATTTTATTCCTTTAAGTTTCAAGTGTTGAAGAAAAAGTAAAAAAAGGAGAATAATAATGGCTGTTGTAGTTAATCATGATGTATGCGAAGGCATCGGCGAATGTATTGAAGTTTGCCCGGTTGAAGCCTTATCTCTGGAAAACGGAAAAGCAGTTTGCGACGATGATGTCTGCATAGACTGCCTGGCATGTATTGCCGCCTGTCCTGTAGAAGCCATCTCAGAAGGCTAAACACAGGATGCGCACAGCAAGTAATAAAGGGCAGTTTATTCTGCCCTTTTCTATTTAGGAGTACGAATGGAAAAAGAAAATAAAGATCCTTTTGAAGGACAAAAAAAGATCGGGTATGCAAAGCATGTGATCGCGATCGCTTCGGGAAAAGGCGGAGTGGGAAAATCGACCGTAGCTGCAAATCTAGCTCTGGCTCTTAAGGAAAAAGGCTATTCTGTGGGATTGCTTGATCTTGATCTTTACGGTCCCAGCGTCCCTATGATGTTCGGACAGCATAAACCCACAAAATCCGTCAGTGACGACGGTATTCTGCCGGCAATGAAATTCGGTATTCAGTTGATGTCACTCGGTTTTTTTGTTGATACGCGCTCGGCAATTATCTGGCGCGGTCCCCTGGTTTCACGCGCCGTGGAACAACTTCTCAATGATGTGATCTGGAAAAAAATGGATTATCTCATTATAGATCTTCCCCCGGTACCGGCGATGTACAACTGAGCCTTGTTCAGAAGATCGCCCTTAGCGGCGCGATCATCGTAACAACGCCCCAGGACCTTGCATTGGCAGATGTCACACGCGGTATCAATATGTTCGAAAAAGTCAATGTCCCCCTTGTCGGGATTGTGGAAAACATGAGCTACTTCCTGTGTCCGGAATGCGGACACCGTTCCCATATATTCGGCAGCAACGGAGGACTGAAGGAAAGTGAACGTTCCGGTGTGAGTTTCCTGGGCGAGATCCCGCTCAACGAAGATATCATGACCGCTACCGATACCGGCTGTCCCATTGTGGAAAGTAAACCCGGAAGTGAAGAAAGTAAACACTATCTACATGTCGCAGAAAAGGTCATTGATTTCTGTAAAGACAAGTAGTTTACGGACAGATCTTTAGAAAAAGGAAATACGGTTTCCGGTATTTATCCTGTTCGGGCGTTTCAGGTATCCGAATATTTTTTTATCATTTTTTTAAATTCCTCTTCACTGAGAACAGGAACATCATGTTCTTTTGCATTATCGATTTTTGATCCCGGATTCTCCCCTTTCACGACATAGTCTGTATTTGAAGAAACACTTCCGGAAGCTTTTGCACCAAGCCTGCGAACCTTTTCTTTGGCTTCATCCCGGGTCATATCCGAAAGTGAGCCAGTAAAGACAAATGTTTTACCTTTTAGCGGGGTATCCTTGCTTTTTACCGATACGGGATCAATACCGAGATCCTGCAGGTCCTTTATCATAGCGTGATTTTCGTTGTTGTCGAAATAATTGACAATACTCTCGGCGACAATATCGCCGATATCCTCAATATCGCTAAGATCCTGTTTGTCCGCTTTCATCAACTCCTTCATTGACTCGAAACGCTGAGCCAGAATGCGTGCAAGATATTCTCCCACGTTCGGTATGCCCAGAGCATAGATAAGTCTTGAGAGCGGACGTTTTTTTGATCTTTCGATGGCATCCAGCAAATTATCCGCAGATTTTTCTCCGAAACCTTCAAGTTCAAGCAGGGAATACTTTTCTATACAATAAATATCCGCCGCGGAAGCTATCAGTTGCTTTTCAACCAGCAGGTCGACGATCTTTTCTCCCAAGCCTTCAATATCCATGGCCCGCTTTGATGCAAAATGCCGGATGCCGTTTTTCAGTTGTGCAGGACATTCGCGGTTGATGCATTTTACCGCAACGTCACCTTCGATCTGCTGGACTTTTGAACCGCAGACTGGACACTTATCCGGTAAATGGTAGGCTTTGGTATTCTTTGGCCGGCGCTCTTTGACCACCTTAATGACTTTGGGTATCACATCTCCCGCACGCTCAACGACGACCCAGTCTTTCTTCCGGATATCTTTACGGTCGATCTCATCCTGATTATGCAGCGTCGCCCTCTTCACAAGCACGCCTCCGATGTGCGCGGGCTTTAGATTGGCAACCGGTGTAAGCACACCTGTTCTGCCTACCTGGACATCGATACTCTCGATCTGTGTAACTTCCTGTTGTGCTTTGAACTTACCGGCGATCGCCCATCGCGGCGTGCGCGTACGCATTCCCATATCGTCCTGTACCTTCAGGGAATTGATCTTAATGACCACTCCGTCTATATCATCAGGGAAGATCCGCGCGCTTTTCTTCCATATCATGAAAATATTCGATCATGTCCTTTTTCCCGTGCAGGATCTCGTTCAGCGGATTGATGCGCAGGCCCCATTCCCGAATGCTTTCCAGGAATTCACTGTGCTTTTTGAATTCTTTTCCTTTGATCCTGCCGGCAGCGTAAATAAAGATCTCAAGGGGACGCGATGCGGTTATTTTGGAATCCAGCTGACGCAAGGATCCGGCGGCGGCATTGCGGGGATTGGCAAAAAGTTTTTCACCTTTGGATTTTCGCTGTTCATTGAGTTTTTGAAAATTATTTTTCGATATAATGACTTCTCCCCGCACTTCCAGCAATTCGGGATATGAATCTCCATGCAGTCTCAGGGGTATTTGGCGGATGGTTTTGAGATTTTCCGTGATGTCCTCACCGGTATAGCCGTCACCCCTGGTTGCACCGGCCTTGAACCTGCCATTTTCGTAGATCAGCTCCACGCCCAGACCGTCAAGCTTGGGTTCGCCGATCAATTCCGTTTTTTCTTTTCCCGTAAATTTCACCACGCGCCGGTGAAATTCCCGCAGTTCCGATTCGTTCAATGCATTTGCCAGGCTCAGCATGGGAACGCTATGCTCCAGGCTGTCGAAGGATTCCAGCAGGGGGCCGCCGACACGTTTTGTGGGAGAATCGGGATCGGAAAACTCCGGATGTTTTTTCTCCAGCTCCTGAAGCTTGCGGAATTTCCGGTCGTACTCCGCATCCGATATCACCGGATCGTCCAGTACTTAATAGCGATAGTTGTGCTCCCGCAGTTCATCCTGCAGGTCGCGGATCTTTTTTTCAATGTTCTTATCGTTCATTTTTCTATATCCCTTGAAGCGCAGATATCCACCAATGTTCCCGCAACCTTTGCTATGATAACGTCACCGGTCTTTACCGGCGGACATGCCGATACACTGTTGATGAACTTCATCGCTTCAACTATTTTTTCTTTTGGCAGCGGTGCGGAACTGTGCACCGGAAGCCGGCGGTAAAAGGAATTTCGCATTTTAACGGTACTTGTCAGCATGCGCGTGGGATTTGTAAATTCCTCAATGGCGTATTGCTTTCCGCGCTTACACTGATTGCCGCTGATCTTGTACCCGTTCTGCGGATCTTTTTCAATGCTCAACTTGCATCCTACGGGACAGACAACACAGATCATCTCTTTACGTTTCAGACCGGGCATTTTATTCAACGTTGGATAAGGCTACAACGATCTGCTCATGCAGTTCGGTGATTTTTTTTGTTTTACAGTGATAGTTATTGGCAATACAGGAAAAGGCCACCAGCCTGCCGGAGCGGGTGCTTACATAACCCGTATGACTCCGCACACCGCCGATATAACCGGTTTTTACACGCGCATTCCCGGCAGCACTGGAATTCTGTGCAAAATAGATAACGTGCCCGTAATCATTCCCGTCGCCGGCAATGCCAAATGTATTAAAAAATTCCGCATAGGACGGCCGGCGGGATATTGCGCTGAGATAATCACAGAATATTTTCGTTGTGATCATGTTTTCGCGGGAAAGTCCGCTTGCATCCGCCAGACGCATGCCCGAATGATCCACATTAAGCTCATCCATAAATGATTCGAGCACCCGTATCCCTTCGCGTGTTTCCCCTTTTCCCCGTTCTTCTTTTGCAACTTTCAACAACATCATTTCCGTAAATGTATTATTGCTTAGTTTGCTGGTTATTTCCGCAATGCGGTACAATGGAGGTGAAACAATGGTTTTCAGAAGATGATCATTCGGATAACGTTGCGGTTCATTCTCAACATAAGCATCTTCACGTATGTTTATTTTCGCTTTTTCCAGCGCGGATTCCAGGCTCTGAGCCGCCAGTAAGGCGGGATTGGGAATTGCTCCCTTGATCGTGAATTTTTCCACGCCTGCGGGGATCGTTCCGTGAAAAACGACATTGTAACAATTGGGAGCGGAAAGTATATACCCCCGGTCTCCGGAATCTACGGGACCTGTTTTCATTCTGTTAGTGTAGCGGAGTCCCGGTATATAGGGACGGATGGCCAGAACCTTTGCCGGATCACCCACATTCCCGCCGGGTTTGAAATCCAGGTAGTATTTATTGTCCGCAAAGCACAAGGCGGTCAATCCCGCACCGTAATAATTGCCAAGATCTTCCCATGTCCAGGTATCCGGAACATTATAAGGAGGATACAGTGATTCATCAGCGACCACGGCACCGTTTACGGACCTTATCCCTCTGCGTTTAATGGCTTTCACCCATTCCGATAAAAGTTTTTTCTGTGAATAGACACCGCCGACCTGATCTCCGCCCAGTGTGGGATCTCCGCCGCCGACAATATAAATATTTCCGTTCAGTGTGCCGTTGTCATCGATCGTTCCCTTATAATATAAACGCGTCTTAAAGCGGAAATCTCCGCCCAGTTTATCCAGGGCAAGTCCGATGGTCAGGACTTTCAGGCTGGAGGCACAGGAAAGTGACATTCCGGATTGATGATCAATGAGTGGTGGTTCACCTTCTTTTTCATCAACATAGCGGGCATAAATGCTCCATTGTGCATGTTCGAGTTCGGGAAGATCCGAAAGGATCTCAACCAGTTTCTGGGGGGTTTGAGCAAAAACGAACGCAGTACATAAGAGAATGCTCAGTAAGATCTTCTTCATTGCCTGTTTCCTTTTTCTTTTCCGGATTTCATAAGTATAATGCTACTCATCCAATTTTGTACGATATACCGCCTGGCCGGTATTCGGTAGTTCCTTTGCGATTTTACCATCGAAAAATATTCGGGATCGGTATTTTTGACCATTGTTCTTCACACATATCGATCAGGCTTTTCGTATTGAAAACACCTTTTTCGATCCAGTCCACAAAACGCTTTGTCGTATCCGGGTAATGCATTGCCCTCATAGGGGGCATATCCAGCCATTCTTCAACCTGCTGCGGGTCCAGATCATTCATCTGCTTTCCGAAGCCCAATTGTTCAATCGCCATGGCATTTGCGATCTGTTCCGCCTGTCCGGCGATAGGTTTGACCAGTGTTTTTATACCCAGATCAAAAGATTCGCTGTTCGCCATAAAACCCGCATGCAGAATTGCTCCCTGCGAAAGGGAAAGCTTATTGAGAAAATTCTGGCGGTCTCTGGGAAATAAATGAATATTATCCTTTTTCTGCTTACGGGTTACATTCGTTAAAGAAATAATAGTCATGGCTTTCAGGACAATGCCGGATCAGTTCAAGTACTTTTCCCTGATCCTCATAAGGCAGATACACCATCAGGTATTGACGTTCCGGAGGCTCCTGGGGATCTATGTGCGTCGAAGGAAAGATCGGGGGCAGGATCGGAAAACCGAAATGATGCCAGTGCAGGGGAACAGTAAAATCAGCCGGTACAAAATACTCCATGATCGTCCGCACCATGACCTGTAAGGGAGGATAAGGAACATCATGCTGAAAAACATATTGATGGCAAATCCCCACGGAAGGTATCTTGTTTCTTTTGGCGATCTGAACGGATAAGGGTTCAAAATCCGTAATGACAAGGTCAATATCCCGGGCATCATACGTCAGAATATCACGCACATAAGAAAAAGCATCCAGCCGCGGGGCGGTCTTAATGTAATTGATCTTCCCGTTCTCCGTTACATAGGTAAGGCCTTTAAATATCCGGTAAGGTTGAAAAGATTCTACCTTATCGGCGATATTCTGCTGTTCTCCGCTGAATATCGCCCGGACATTATTACCGCGGCGTTTCAGTTCCCGGACAATACTCCGCGACTTACTTATATGTCCGTTTCCGGTGGTCTGAACGCCGTACAAAATATTCATACTTATACCTTTGTGTCCTGTTTCGCAACGCAGTAAAATATACATGAAGCAGTCATTATTTCCAAGAGACAGATGTCCCGTATCCTGAAAAATAATATAAATGGCTCGACCAATAAGATCGGTAAAAGTTCTGCGGACAGGAATACCCGATTTCACTGAGGAAGATATTTATTTTAGCTTTCTTTTTTTGTATACTTGTTCATGAACAAAAAAAACATTCAGGCTCCGGATATAAAAATCATCGGTTTTGATGCCGATGATACGCTTTGGGATAATGAACCTCATTACCGTGCCCTGGAAAAAGTGTTCTGTGATGAAATGAAAGATATCCTGCCTCCGGAAGAGAGTTCCAAAGAACTTTTTAAAACGGAGATCGAGAACCTTCCCCTGTACGGATACGGCGCCAAAGCATATACCTTATCCATACTGGAAACGGCCTTGCGCCTCAGCAATGACCGATTACCCGTTTCTTCCGTAAAAAAGATCATGGAAGCCGGAAAAAAACTGGTGGATTCACCCCTGCAACTTCTGAACGATGTGGTACATGTTTTAGAACGTTTATCAAAACATTATAAACTTATCGTTGCTACAAAAGGGGATCTGCTCGACCAAGAGCGAAAACTCCGGAAATCAGGCCTGGAACCCTATTTCCATCATATTGAGATCATGAGTGATAAACAGGAATCTGATTATAAAAGACTGTTGCGCCACCTTGATATCGATGCTTCTCATTTTCTGATGGTGGGAAATTCTTTGCGATCCGATATTCTGCCGGTACTGAAGCTGGGCGGTTATGCCATTCATATTCCTTATCATACAACCTGGCTGCATGAAAAGATCGATGTTGTTGACCTCCCCTCCGAACGATTCAGGAAATTTGATACGCTTGCGGAGATCCCCGATAAATGCACATGGATAAACTGAGCGCTGTTTTTATATCACGGTACCGTCCGGGATCACGGCTCCCTTTTTCACAACAACAATTCCATCCCGGATACAGTAGGTATCCGCATCAAGATCTTCAGCATTATCTTTATTTATGATCTTCACATTTTTTCCGATACGCGCATTTTTATCGATGATCGCTTTTTTAATGATACTATTTTTACCGATGCCGAGTTCAATATTTTCTGTATTCTCCGTCTCAAAATAATCATTTCCCATGATATAGGAGTCATAGATCTCCACTCCCTCCTTCAACACGGAACGTATGCCCAGAATACTGTTTTTTACATACTTTGCTTTAACGAGCGCTCCGTCATTGATAAGAGAGTTCTGAATGCTTGCATCATATACCCGTGATCCCGGCAGCATACGTGCATGGGTGAAAATCGGGAAATTTATATCTACAAAACGAAATTCCGGCTTCATTCCGGTAAGATTGATATTTGCGCGGTAAAAAGCATCTATGGTACCGATATCTTCCCAATAGTCTTTAAAAAAGAATGCCATTACCTTATAGTTATCAATGGCTGCGGGTATAATATCACCGCCGAAATCATCTTCGGGAATTTCAAGTAATGTTTTGGACAGCGTTTCCCGGTTAAAAACATAAATTCCCATAGAACCCAAATAAGGACGGTCCGGATCTCCGGTAGGGCTTTTCATTTTATCCAGAATTTGAGGATCTTTCGGTTTTTCGGCAAATTCCACGATATGACCGTCTTTGTTCACTTTCAGAATACCGAAATTTTTTGCTTCTTCCCGTGTGACCGGTTTTACCGAAATGGTAATATCCGCACCGGTTTTTCGATGCTGTTCTATGAAATCATGATAATCCATACGATAGAGGTGATCACCCGCAAGAATAAGATATTGATCAAAACGGTATGTTTCAAAATGATGCAGATTATGTCTGACAGCATCGGCGGTACCCTGGTACCAATTCATGTTATCTATCGTTTGCGACGCCGCCAGCACCTCCAGAAACCATCCGTGAAATTATCCAGCTTATAGGTCTGATTTATATGCCGGTGCAGTGATTCGCTGTTAAACTGCGTCAATATGTAGATCTTCCGAATATTGGAGTTCAGACAATTACTGATGGGAATATCAATGAGCCGGTATTTTCCACCGATCGGCACGGCGGGTTTCGAGCGAACCGTTGTCAGCGGAGCAAGCCTTGTACCTCGTCCGCCTCCCAGAATAAGACTCAATACTTTTCGCATTGTACTCCTTTCATATTGTTATTTGCTGTTTTTTATTGATCCGTAGTATTACCGGAAAGCGTATCCGGTTTAGTGATATCCTTCTGAAGGGTGTTGATCCGGTAATTTCTGAAGATCAGATCAATATAGCCAAAAGAAGATGTGATCGGAATACCGTCACGTGGATTCGGCACTCTTTTTTCTTTGTTGCTTTGCTTTCTATCATCACTCTGATATTTGACGGCAGATAGAGGCCCGGAAATATCTCTTCATGGTTGAAATTTATATCCGCCACCATTTCCGGCTTATCAATCATCTTCATCTGTGAAAGAACCCATTTGACGGTATCTATCATAGCAAGAAATATCACTTCATTGCCTTCAACCGGTTTTTTTACTTCAATAAAGACCAAATTGTTCTCTGCTTTTTCATAATTTATGACACGCAAAGAATTTGCATCTTTCACCAGGCGTTCCAGGTCCATCATAAAGATTTCTTCCGGAAGCATCAGCGGTATATCATCTTCAGTATAAAGGGAGTCCGGACGAATGAAATGCAATACCGTTTCATGATCCGGAACTGTTGCCTCCGGCATACGTGAACGTATCTTCAGATCCACGATCATATCGTCGATCTGTTCAAAATTACGATTGACCCGCCGCACATAATAATTCGCGTCAACCGCTGAAAGTGAGATCCAGGCACAAAGAAATAAAAGACTTATTTTTTTCAACATGTATATGTCTCCTCATCTACAGGATGTATTTTCCAGTCATCTTCCGGGCGCCATTCATCGATCGTGCCATCCGGTTTTTCCAGAAGCACACGTTCGATATTCGCATTGACGATCTGGGCACGGCACTGGTGGCAGACAAAATCATGGCCGGAAATATAGATCGTACTGCCGGAGGTCGCATGTCCGTTCCGCGCTGCAAGAGCTATCGCATTGGATTCCGCATGTGACCCGACAGCGCGGCAATTCTCCAGCCGCGTACCGGATAGTATGTGGTTCCTGTCCCGGTAGCAATAACCGATCTCAAGACAGTTTTTCTGAAATTGGGGAGCTCCGTTATATCCTGTTGATACGATATCCTTGTTGTGTACGATGACCGCCCCCACCTGCCGGCGCATGCAGGAAGAACGGCTTGCGACAACCTTTGCAATATTGAGAAAGTACTCATCCCAGTCCGGTCGTTTCATAATTTTTCCTTATTAAATCGTAAATACATCAAAATCCTTTACAATATGCGTATTTTTAAAAACCTTTTCAACAGCTTTTCCATAGATCTCCGGATCTTTGTATCTTTCGGAATAATGCGTTAGAAATAATTTTTTCACGTTATTGTCCACAGCATAGTGAGCTGCCCGGTCCGCTGTCATATGTAAAAATTCTTCGGCAAGGGCGCTTTCGTTCTTATCGAGATAAGTGGCCTCCATCAACAGAGCATCTGCGTTGCGAATGAGCGGAGGTATATTTTCACATTCGCCGGTATCCAAGGCATAGGCGAAGACTTTTTCCGCTGTGCGGAAACTTAAGTTCCTCCCGCCCGATCGTTCTTCCATCGTAAAAGATCTTTCCCTTTTTTTCCAGCTCTCCGACAAGCGGTCCCTCAAGTCCGGCGGCATCCAGCTTTGCTTTGTCGAAACGCCATTGGGACTTTTTCGTAAAGCGGTAACCCAGTACCGCTGTACTGTGTTTCAACGCAAAGGCTTCTATCCGCCGGGTCCCGGTCTCTTCTATAAGTCCCTCTCTGAGCGGGTAAAACTCAAATTCTATGCGTTTTGTATATTTTGATGCATTGCGGAGAGCCACGATGTACTCTTCACCTTCTTCGGGATAGTATATTTTTATTTTCCGGGGAACCTGCATAAGGGATAAACGCTGCATCATACCCGGAAGTCCGAGACAATGATCGCCGTGAAAATGAGATATGAAAATACGATGCACCTTGCCGGGTGAGATTCCTGCAAGGGTAAATTGACGTTGTGTACCTTCACCCGGATCAAAAAGCACACCCTCATTAAACCATTCGAGCAGGTAGGCATTCTGGTTCCGTGTTCGTGTCGGCAGCTGGGAAGCGGTTCCCAAGATCGTGAGTTCCATTATATTAACTTAGTTTTAATACGATACTTATCCAAAGACAAATTGTTTTATCTGAAGGCTTATCTGTTGATAGGTTGATCTGTTAATTTGTTGATTTGTTGATCTGTTGATCTGTTCCGGCAGTCAGATCATGCTCAGAACGATGGAATTCAGTTTTTCCGACGGGCGATCGGAACGTGAAAGCAATATAAGCGGAACGCGGGCTCCTTTTATGATACCGCCGACCGGCGCATGCTGAAGTTCTATTATCTGTTTAAGCATAAAATTGCAGGAAGTAATGTTCGGAAACACAATAAGATCCGTATCTCCGGAGATCTCCGAGTCGATATCTTTTTTTACGGCTGCTTCGGCATTAAGAATAACATCCAGGGCCATGGGACCTTCGGCCTTATATCCTTTTTTAGAATATTCCTCAGCCAGCTCACGAGCCTCACCGGTCTCCGGAAGTTTGGGGTTGATCTTTTCCACAATGGCGGCGAAAGCTATTTTCGGTCTGCGCTGCAGGACGGCCTCGCTGAATTCGACGGCATTATCGGTAATGGACCGCTTCTTGTCCAGATCCAGTTGAATATTAATGGCACCGTCCGTGAGAAAAAGCAGCTTATGGTAGCCGGGACTGTCGCAAACACCGATATGTGAGAGCAGTTTTCCCTTTCGCAGGCCATCTTCACGATCCAGCACGGGCCTCAAAAACGATGCGGTGGAAATATCACCTTTCATGAGGGCATCTCCCTTGCCTTCGTGAACATCCGCTATGGCATTCCGAACCGCTTCATCCGGTGTTTTTGAAGGAATCAGTTCATAATTTTTCAACCCGTTCTTTTTGCAAGTTTACGCACATTTTCCGGTATCCCGTAAAGCCGTGTAAAAATATATTTTTTTTCCGTTGCCTCTGACAGGGCTTCATAGACCGGTTCCTTGTCCGGAAAAACAACATTAATGGTCTTCGGTTCCTGTATATTGACTCTCTTATAAATGTCGTTAAAATGCATCTTATACTCCGTTTTCGTTGTAATTGCGTATTCTCATATTTCCGTCCAGAATGCGGAATCCGCCGTCTGCCATAGCTTCAAGCTCATTTTCACCGGGATGGAATAGTAGTTGGAATTGCCCGCTCAGATGCTTTTTCAGATTTTCCTGTATGTAATCCGAATACGCCGCACCGCCGGTGACAATAAGGGCACGCAGATCAAAATCAAGTACCGCGGCCATCGCTCCGATCTCTTTACGCAGCTGATAAAGCATGGCTTCCAGGATCAGTTCCGCTTCTTTATCGCCTTCGCGTATCCTTGCTACCACCTTGCGGACATCATTGGTACCCAGATATCCCTTGAGTCCGCTTTCACGCGTAAAAAGTCTTCGCAGGGACCTTTCGTCCATTTTCTTTTTAAACACCAGATCCAGAATACCTTCCAGCGGAAGCGCTCCGGACCTTTCCGGGGAAAAGGGTCCCATACCGAGCAAGGCATTGTTCACATCAATATTGTATCCCCGGCGCATGGCGCAGACCGAGATACCGCCTCCGAGATGTGCGATCACAAAATTTTCTTTCCGGATATCCCACTTTTCCCGGTCACAGACAATACGTGCCGTCGCTTTGATATTCAATGCATGCGCAACGCTTTTACGTCTGATACCCGGCACACCGGACACGCGCGCGGGTTCGATCATTTCATCAACGGATACCGGATCGATAATATACGCGGGTGCTGAGTATTTTTCTCCGAAATGCGCTGCCAGCGCCGCTCCGAGATTACTGGCGTGATTCCCGTAACGTGAATTTTTCATATCATCTTTCATTCTTTCGGAAATGGTGTATGCACCGCTTTTCAGGGGCTTGAGCATACCGCCGCGACCGATGACAATACTGATATCATTTACCTGATGTTCATGGAGTTCTTCGTCGATCTGTTCTGTGCGGAACGGAAGCTCATCATACACATTTCCCCGCGATACGTTCCGGGGGTCCATGTCAACTTTTAATTCCATTTCCTTTTTTTCCCGGGAAAATACTGCCATTTTTGTGCTGGTCGAGCCGGGGTTGATAGCAAGTACGTGTTCTGCCATAGGGAAACTCCTCATTATCATTAGTGATCCATACAGTAAGATACAAATTTTATATTTGATTTTCAAAATTTTTTCTTATATTGGCAGGCAATTGACAAGACGGGGAATTAGCTCAGATGGGAGAGCGCTTGAATGGCATTCAAGAGGTCAGCGGTTCGATCCCGCTATTCTCCACAACACAAAACCCGCTTTGGCGGGTTTTTTAAATTGACGATCATTCTTTGTCTGCAAAGCATAAGCTTGCATTTCTATAATTAGCGCCGCAGGATATGGTACCGGTAATGAACTCCGGTCAAAGACCTTTAAAATTGAAAAAAATCTGACTGTTCACAAACTCCCTCTGTCCCGGCTGTCCGGCTCCATAACTGCATAACGGATTTTATCTTTACGCATTTCCGGTCTTTTTCTTTTCCAGAGCGGGGATAACAAAGATCATCAGAAGTATGCTTATAAACAGAGGGAGATAAAAAATCCATACCCAGGGCCGTTCACCGAAAAAAACCGCAATAAAAACGCATAAGCCCGAGAAAACCATGAGTCTGCCGCTTTTTCGGTGAACACGGTTCCATACTTCCTCATTATTAAGCGTTGCCGGCAGGCGTATTCCCACCCAATACGAGGGCCGGAGTTTTCCCAGACGATTCCCGATCAGAACAAAAAGGATCCCCAGTCCGAGATGCAGGAGCGAAATGTCCAGTGTTTTTCCCCCGGCGAATCCGGCGGCCGCCTGCAGGGCAACCCAGTTAATAAAGACCAGGCAGGCGGTGACCACCATAATGATGAAAATGACCGATTTTTTTTCGGTCCCGGAATATTTTCTCCCCGGAATGCTCACTGCGGCGATAATGATCAATAAAACGGCTACCGGTCCGATAAGGGCAGCGATCAGCGGTGAAGCAAACAAGTCCGCTTCATTATGAATATTCCAGTGGACGGGAACTTTGCTTACCCCTGCCTGCTGCATTTCCAGAAAAAAGTACGCGGATACGGCACAGGCAAAGAGAAAGAAAATGATCAAAACCCCCAGTTCATGCTTAAAATTTTTCATTTTTCGATCTTTTTCCTTTCAATATAGGGTGATATATCAAAATTATTCGTGAGTCTCTCAGCGGCGAACACTAAAACGAATAAGATTATTATCCCAATGATACCCAGTGGAGCAAGGATCGTCTCCTTTCCCATATAACCGGTCAAAAGGATTATCGAAGGCACCATACCGTTGAACCAGCCATGGGCTGCAGAGGTGAGAATAACGGAATTACCGCGGATATACAAATAGTTGAAAATTGTACCGATGAGGATACATACCGGAACAAAAAGAAAAACGCCGATAATATTGTAATATCCGTAATTGTAGCCCATAAGGATCACCGGTGCATGCCAAAATCCCCAGACGGTACCGGTGATAATATTTGCCCTCCAGAAACCCAGAGGAAGCAGGTTCTGCAGCAGGTAGGAACGCCAACCGTATTCTTCACCGAACATCATGATAATAGGAAAAGTGAGATTGGCAATTACCCCGATGATGAGAAACTGAAAGATCCAGAATACAAACGGCGGAACAGGTTTTCCCACAAGGGCCAGATTTTTCATTCCCATTTCTTCCAATTGCCAGTCGGGAGCCTGTCCGAATATCAACGCATTGACCAGGATACTTAAAAAAGTAAAAGCGACAATGAAACCCAGGGCCCGGAAATAATTAGCGGCTTTGCCGAAACGGAATCCCGTGTTCCGGAAACCGTCCCGGAAAACAAAACGCAGGATGATCGCTATCAGTGCCGGAAAGATCATCATGATCCCGAAAGCCTGAATGGGAAGATGTTTTTGCGAAACATAAACAGCTACTCTTTCTTCCATCGTCTCAAGCTCCATCACGCCTCCGACACCGGGAACTGCCGTGGGAAGATCTTCCCGGCTGACTTCCGGATGCATTTCAAGATATCTGGCGACCGCTGCGGGCTTTTTCTGTGTAATATCGGTATATAGCTTGATCGGCGGTTTTTCCGGATCCAGTTTTTTTCCCTGGATATAAACCACACCGCAAAGCATGAACGACACAAAATACGTCAACCCGATAAACCAGAATACCCGCTTCCAGGAAACCTGTTGTCCGACAACAACTTTTTTTTCTTTCACCTTATTGTTCTCCTTTATTGAACATGTTCATGAATACCAGCATTGCTTCTTCAAAGACCAATATCTGCAAGGTATATATTACATATTGACCTTTTTTTCTGGAATATATAAGTCCCGCTTCCTTTAATATTTTTAAATGGAAGGTAATGGAGGGCTTGGATATAGGGAATTCAGCTGCGATCTCGCCGGCGGAAAGACTCCCTTTTCGCAGAAGAAAAAGGATCCGGCGCCGCGTGTTATCGGCGAGTGCAGAAAATATTTTATTCAGATCCGGCACTCGTGACTCCTTTTATCGTTTAGATAATACACTAATTATTTAAACAATTCAAAAACTTTTTTATGTTTTATGTTTTTTTACGCAAAAACGGGAACGATAGTATTGATCTATTATGTGGGTCAATAGTAATTTCTGAGGCCATTTTGCAAAAAAATCTTCACCTGCCGCATCGCGACGACGTCCACCTTCGTGCGCCGGTGGGCGTACTACGGCGGACAAGCGTTATGGTGCGGCGGCCTTTTCTACGAATCCGCCAATCGGCGGAGAAGTAGAAATTTTCTTTTGTTTCTCCCTTGGGGATCCCTTTGGGATTTTCTTTGGACAAGCAAAGAAAAGAAGGAAAAAAGAAGGATTTATTTAGTTTATAAGCTGTTTTCATTTGCAATAGATACAATGTCAAATATTAGAGTAGTAATATCTTCTACCCTCTTTTTTCCATTCTTTTTCGTGCTAAATGAACCACATTTCGGACAGGATTTTTTTATTATTAGTTTAATAAAAACAAATCCTCCGTATTTTTCTAATATTCAATTATTTATAACGCATTTAGCCTTATTTTTTCCCACTAAGCCTATTGTGTTTTTATAAATTTACGGTTTATTTTAATTCGTTTTTCATGCGCGAAAAATAATCCTTGACCAGTTTCGCTACGACGGGAGAAAGAACGATCATGGCAATGAGGTTCGGCACAGCCATAAGCGCATTCATAATGTCACTGAATCCCAAAACGACGTCAAGTTTTATCACGGCACCAAGGACCAGAAAGCCGAGGTAGAAAAAACGGTAGGGTTTTACCGCCTTTTCTCCGAACAGATAATCGCTTGCACGGTCTCCGTAGTACGACCAGGAAATAGCTGTGGAAAAGGCAAAAAAGATAATTGCGAGAGCAACGATCTTTCCGCCGAGAATACTTCCAAGGCCGGTCTCAAAAGCTCGCGCCGTTAATTCGCCTTTGATAAAACAGGTCTCATGCGCTCCCGTAACGATAATGATCAAACCGGTAATACTGCAGACCAGTATGGTATCAATAAAAGGTTCAAGCATGGCAACCAGTCCCTCCCGGACGGGTTCATCGGTCCTCGCGGCCCCGTGTGCTATTGAAGCGGAACCAAGTCCTGCCTCATTGGAAAAAAGTCCGCGCGAAACTCCGCTGCGGATCACGGTGCCCAGTAATCCTCCGGCCAACGCTTCCGGCGTATTGAAGGCATAATAAAAAATATCCTGAAATGCAGCGGGAATAGCTGCATAATTCTTAAAAAGGATTATCAGTCCCGCTCCCACATAAAAGATGAACATGACCGGGACGATCCGGGCTGCTACCTTGCCGATGCTTTTAATGCCGCCGAGGATCACCGCTCCCACAAGTCCCGCAATAACTATACCGCTGATCAGATTAAAAAGAAAGCTCGGCTGTTCATGTCCCTGCAGCAGAAAACTCAGACTGACCGCCATATTGTTTATCTGGAACATATTGCCAATACCAAAACTTGCCAGCATAGTAAAGAGGGCAAAAAGGATTGCAAGCCACTTGAAATTTTTTCCCATCCCCAGTTCAATAAAATGCATGGGACCGCCGTGAGCCACTCCGTTCTCATCAACACGCCGGTATTTAACGGCAAGTGTACAGGAAGTGAATTTTGAGGCCATGCCGACAATTGCCGTTATCCACATCCAGAAAAGGGCGCCGGGACCACCCATGAGTATTGCAGCCGCAACTCCCACAATATTTCCCGTGCCGATCGTTGCCGACAGAGCGGCGGTAAGCGCTTGGAAATGCGTGATCTCGCCGGGATCACGTTTCCGGTCATATTTTCCGGACAGAATCGCAAAACCGTGTCCGAATCCCCTTATCTGTAAAAATCTATATCTGATCGTCAGAAAAAGACCCGTACCCACAAGAAGCACCATCAGGATCGGACCCCACACAATATTCTGGACCGTCGATATCATTCCGGCAATATACATTCCTGCTCCTCCCTGTCCTCACAATTAAATGATCACATCTGATTAAACAATATTTTTATGAATATAGCTTTTCCGTATAAAAAATAAAATGCTTTTCTTATAAAACAAGCTTCCGGTAATAACTCCAAGTTATTGTTTGCCATTCGAAAATTTAATATGTAATTTTTAAAAGAAAGGAGTGCTTTTGAAAGAGAAGAACAAACAAGCAGCATCCCGCAGATGGGGACATAAGATACTTCGCATTGTGAATGATGAAAAATTTCTGAACAATGCGCTTTCCGTCAAGGCTAAGGATAATATAAACCATATTTATCTCGATGATCTTCAGTACGAGTATGAATTGCTCAATGTCGAAGGGTGGAGATATCAAATGGGTTTTGCATTGGATGATGATTCACTTTATCTGTTTTATAAAAAACCGATAAATTCAA
Organism: Fidelibacterota bacterium; assembly: GCA_034521145.1. Taxonomy (GTDB): domain Bacteria; phylum Fidelibacterota; class Fidelibacteria; order Fidelibacterales; family Fidelibacteraceae; genus M50B103. The sequence continues at coordinate 342,862 of JAXHMX010000001.1, forward strand.
GCTGATCACGGTCCTTTACACAAGGAGGGAATATGCACTTTCAATGGGATATTTTCATTAATATGGGAATTATTTCCCTTGCTTTATTACTTGCCACTTTTATACGTTCCAAAGTAAAATTTTTTCAAAAATACCTTATCCCCAATGCGCTCACGGCCGGTTTTATCCTCTTGCCTCTCTATAATTATGTTTTCCCCTTTCTCGGATTCGAAACCTCATCGCTGAAAGATCTTGCCTATCACTTTCTGGGAATGTCTTTTGTTGTTCTGACATTGAGGAACAAAGCCCCAAAATCGAAGGACAACGACGGCGCCGGGCCGATGGCAATTGCAATTATTTTTCAATATGCCATTCAGCTTGTTCTCGGCTTGCTGCTGACACTGGTCATTATCTATACGGTACGTCCGGATCTTTTTCATAGTTTCGGCGTATTTATGCCGCTTGGTTTCGTTCTGGGACCGGGACAGGCGCTTTCGATCGGTGAGTCCTGGGGAAATATGATGTCAATTGAAGGTCTCGGGTCAGTGGGACTTACCTTTGCGGCGATCGGTTTTATTTTTTGCTGTTTCGGAGGGATCTATCTGATCAACTTTGCGCTGAGGAACAACTGGATCACAAAAGAAGAATTGCAATATATGGGTGAACCGGGAACCCGGCGCGGTATCTTTTCAAATCTAAAGAAAAAATTACCCGTTGGCTCTTATATGACCACGGAAACAGAAGCAATTGACACTATGACCCTCCATACCGGCCTAACCATTTTTACATATTTTCTGTCATATCTTGTTCTTCAGGGAATTACCTTACTCCTCTCATTTGCCGGAGATGCCGGTATGCAGCTGGCGGAAAGTCTCTGGGGGCTCAATTTCATTTTCGCCGCATTTACCGGAATGCTAGTGAGAAATATTTTGGTCGCGGTAAAAGCAAATCATATAATTGACAACATGAGCATGAACCGGGTTTCGGGATTTCTTGTCGATTTCATGGTCACATCCGCCATTGCCGCCATTTCCATTGCTGTCGTACTCGATTACTGGCTTCCTATTCTGATCGTTAGTGTCGTCGGAGGGGTCATTTCGACATGGGCGGTCATTTTCATCGGATCACGGTTGTTCATAACTCACCGCTTTTTCCGCACTCTAATGATCTTCGGCGTTTCAACCGGTACGTTATCAACGGCTCTGGCTTTACTCCGTGTTGTGGATCCGGATTTTAAAACACCCGTTGTGGAAGATTATACCTACGGCGCCGGAATTGTCTTTGTATTGGCCATTCCGCTCATTCTTTTAATGACTTGGCCGGTCAAAACCTTTTTGACCGGGAACTGGCTGTATTTCTGGATGTTCTTTGGTCTGTGTTTGCTGTATCTGATAGCATGCGCCGTATATTATATCATTAAATCCCGTCGGCAGGCTTTTAAGAACAAGCGGCAGATCTGGCTGAAGAAAAATGCGGATTAAAAAATAATTACACGTTCCCGCTTATTTCACGGAACTTATATCATTCAATGTTCCGCGCTTAAAATACTCAGAAGTCTAAGATATTCCTCCGGCGGAATGGTATCCGCCCGTTCTTTCCAGGGAAAATCTGTTCTCAATTCCGGTGAGTAGTACATGTGCAGGCTGTTTTGAAGGGTTTTTCTTCGCTGTTGAAAAGCGGAATGAACAATATTCAGCAAACGGGCGTCATCAATATCAAAAGACCGGAACACAAGCGTTATACAGGCCGACATGACATGCGGCGGCGGGGAAAAGACTTCCGGCGGTACATTGAAATGATAATTTGTTTTACAGAATAACTGTGATAACACCGATACTACTCCATAAGAAGGATCACCCGGCCGGGCAATTATTTTTTCTGCAAATTCTTTTTGTACCATCAATACCGCAAGATCAATATCTCTGCGATGTGAAAAGATCTTGTACAGGAGGGGACGTGAAATATTGTACGGAATATTACCCACCAGTTTGTCGCAGGGAAGATACGGTGACCAGTCGAGCAGCAATGCATTGCCTTCGATACAGCGAAAATGCGGAAAATCCTTTTCCTTCTCTTCCATTCGCAGGCAAACCGTGTATCCAGTTCCAGACTTGTTAAACGGCAGCCGCTTTCCAGTAATGAGCGTGTCAGGGCGCCCTTCCCCGGACCGATCTCCACTATACTATCCGTATCCCGCGGAGAAATTTGTCCGATGATCTTAGCGATCATATTTTTATCGGTCAGAAAATGCTGACCGAGAGATTTTTTTGCTGTATTGTTCACCGGACCGGAAGCTTAAAAAATTTCTCCGCCGTGCGGCGGGTTCGTTGTGCGACAAATTCAATATCTTTTCCGAAGATCTCTGCATATGATCTTGCGATCTCTACAACATATGCCGGTTCGTTCTGTTTACCCCGGTAAGGTACGGGAGCCATCCACGGACAGTCGGTCTCGGTCATCAATTTTTCCAGGGGGAGTTTACCGGCAAGAACTCTCACTCTTCTGGAAAATGTCACTACACCGGTAAATGAGATAAGTGCACCCATATTGATCACTTTTTTTGCAAATCCTTCACCGGAACCGAAGCAATGGAACTGAGCATGAAAATTACCGACCGAATTCAAAACGGAAAAGGTATCCGCATCGGCCGACCGGTTATGAATGATCATGGGAATATTCTTTTCCCCCGCAAGTTCAGCCTGTTCGCGCAGTATCCGCAGCTGAATGTCACGCGGTGCATAGTCGCGATAATGGTCCATACCGATCTCTCCCAGCGCACAGACTTTCGGGTGGAGCAGAAATTCCTCTATAACGCGAAGGTAGTTTTCCGGCGCTTTTGTGCTTTCATGCGGATGAATGCCTGTTGCGGCATAGACGTTGTCAAATCTCTCTGCCAGGGCAATGGCCCGTTCGGAACTTTGGATATCGATAGAGGGAACTATCATACGGGTAACACCGGCCTGCAGCGCCCTTTCTATGTACGGGGCCGGATCATCGTAAAAGGGATCCAGATTAAGATGTGCATGGGTATCAATAAACATATTTTGTCATCTGCAGAATGCGTTAGGGATTTATCCGTCTGTATCAAGTCGTTTCATATCAAAACGCGGAAAAAGTGCTTTCATTTCTCCGAGTTCCGCTCCGGGAGGAAGATCTTCCCAGCGCGGAATATTTCCCGGTGTTTCTCCGCTGTTCAGCATTGCAAAGAACTCACTGATCTTTTCTGGAAGTACGGGATACAGCAGAGCCGCCGAAAAGCGCAGGCTTGCCAGTCCCGTGTACAAGACCCTGCCGGCGGCATCAGGATCGCTTTTTACAAGTTTCCAGGGTTCTTTCTGTTCAAGATAACGGTTAATGGAACTCACATAAGCTATTGTTTCAGATATTATTGCATTCACATCAAGAGCTTCGAGATGTTCCATTACCGATCCCAGTACTCCGGCTGCCTTCTCTTTCATTTCCGTTTCATCTTTTGACAATTCACCCGGTGCGGGGATCTTCCCGTCATAATATTTTTTGATCAGTTTGAAAATACGGTTAACCAGATTCCCGAAATCATTTGCAAGATCCATATTATAGCTTTGATAAAAGCGCTCCTTTGAAAAGTCCGAGTCACTGAAAAGAGGACCCTCTTTAGCCATAAAATACCGGTACATATCTTTTCCGACATTATCGCAATGCATCTGTATGGTTTCAAGATCAATGAAATTTCCCAGGGACTTGCTCATTTTTTTCCCTTCACTGGTCCACCAGCCGTGAGCAAAGATGGTCTTCGGAAGCTCGATACCCGCAGCCATCAGCATACTGGGCCAGTACACACAATGGGTGGTCAGAATATCTTTGCCGATCAGATGCACCGCCGGCCAATATTTGCGGAACTTTTCATTGTCGTAATGATATCCGGCAGCCGAAATATAGTTAAGGAGAGCAGTGAAACCATACGTAAGTTACATAATCACTGTCAAAAGGAAGTTCAATTCCCCATGCAAGGCGTTCTTTGGGACGGCTGATGCAAAGATCCTTCAGAGGCTGTTTTAAAAACCCGAGTATTTCATTCCTGCGGTTTTCCGGCCGGATGAATTCCGGATGCTCCTGAATATGATCGATCAGACGTTGCTGATAGGCGCTCATTTTAAAATAGTAATTTGTCTCGCTGATACGGCGCACATCCCGGTATTTACCTTCCTTGTGATCCTTTTCGGATATAAAAAGTTCATCGGCAACGCTGTACCAGCCTTCATAGTTATCCTTATATATCTCGCCGTGCTCATAAAGGGTTTGCATAATATCCTGAACAACGCGTATATGCCGTTCCTCGGTCGTACGGATAAAATCATCGTAATTAATATTGAAATAAGACCACAATTCCCGGAACCTTTCCGCATAGATATCGCAGTGTTCGGCAGGAGAAAGATCATTCTTCTCCGCCGCCTGCTGAACTTTTTGCCCGTGCTCGTCAGTACCGGTGAGAAAGAACACATCATCACCTTTCATGCGGTGATACATTGAAATGATATCCGCAATAAGTGTGGTATAGGAACTGCCGATATGCGGTCTGTCGTTGACATAGTATAACGGTGTGGTAATATAAAATGAGGAACTCATAATAACCTTTTCATTGTTTACGTGATCTTTTTTTCTTCAAAAAGCTTCAGGATGCGCTTGCTGATCTGGTCGGGATCGCCGTAGCCGTCCACCCGCTCAAGTAATGATCTTTCGCGGAAAAAATCGATCAGCGGCTGCGTGTTCTTTTTATAGACTTTCATACGCTTACGTATCGTTTCCTTTTTATCGTCATCGCGTTTATACAGTTCTCCGCCGCACACGGGACAAACGGCATCGTCGGGTTTCCCGTCGGGGAAACTGACCGTGGCCGAACAATCCCTGCAGGTCCAGCGACTCGATAAACGGCGTACCAGCTCTTCTTCCGGCACATCGATCAGCAGAGCCATCGTCAACTCCACACCCTGCTTTTTGAGCATTTTCAGAAGTGCCTCTGCCTGCGGAACGGTCCTGGGGAATCCGTCCAGAATATACCCCTGGTTCCTGGACTCAAAATCCGCGGTGATCTTTTCCAGGATACCGATCATGATGGGATCGGGCACAAGTTCGCCTTTATCCATATAAGAATTTGCTTCTTTGCCGAGCGCCGTATCTTTTTCTATCTCCTTCCGGAGCAGATCACCGGTTGATAGCTTGACCGCGCTGTATTTCTTTTTTAATATATCGGCCTGTGTTCCCTTGCCGCTGCCGGGTCCGCCCAATAAAACTAATCGTAGCATATAGCACCTCACAAACACATTTACATTTCTTTTCAGCTGCTTAATTTACTATGACGAAATGTCATATAAAACAGCTAATTCAATAATCACAGCTCCAGGATATGCGGACCGGTCGTTACAGCGGCATCCATAATGCTATCCGTCACTGCTTCATCTATAAGTTGCCGCAGCGTTCAAATAGTATTATATTCATGGAAAATTTGGAATTTCTATGTTAAAAAGATCCGCAAACACACTACTGTTTATTATCGTACTGTCAGCATTTACCTTTCTGCCTGCTGTTCCCGATACGGTGCGTGTTATCGGTGTCGGAGATCTTATGCTCGGAACCTCTTTCCCAGACAGTTCGGCGCTTCCCATATACCCGGAGCGGCTTCTTAAACAGGTTGACGATATTATCTCTTCCGCGGACCTTTCTGTTGCCAATCTTGAAGGCTGCCTGATGGATTCCGGCGGCAAACCAAAAGAATCATGGGGAAAAACCGACCGTTCCTTCATCTTCCGCATGCCGGAATCATATGTCCGGCATATTCTTGATGCCGGCTTCGATGCCGTCGGAATGGCAAATAATCATGTGCGCGACATGGGTTATCAGAGCTACCGCCGCACCATGGAGGTCTGCGACAGCGCCGGGCTGTATCACGCCGGCATTTACTCGGCACCCTCCGATACTTTTGCGATCAATGATATCCGTTTCGGCTTTGCCGCCTTTTCTCCGCACTGGGCAACTTCACGAATGAATGATTACGTTAAAGTGACGAAGATCATTTCGGAACTGGAAGCACACAGCGATATTGTTGTCGCCATGTTCCATGGCGGCGGCGAAGGAGTGGAATATGCCCATACGCCGCGGGTAAATGAAAATTATAAAGGAAGCATACGCGGTAATGCGTACCTTTTTGCCCATACTGCCGTCGATGCGGGCGCAGACATCGTTTTCGGAAGCGGTCCGCATGTTACACGTGCCGTTGAACTGTATAAAGACCGCCTGATCGCCTACAGTCTCGGCAATTTCTGTACATACCGGCGCTTTAATCTTCAGGGCTCACGGGGAGTGGCACCGATATTGAAAGTGTTTACTGGCAGTGAGGGACAATTTCTATATGCCCGGGTTTTTTCCATCCTGCAGCATTACCCCGGTTATCCTGCACCGGATGAGGAACAGCGGGCTTTTAAAGAAATGAAAAAACTGACAACGGAAGATTTCCCCGAGATGGATTCAGTACTTATTTTTGAAGATCCGGGATATATTTACAAACGATAAAAGGGAGTTTATGGAAACTGCACTGATCAAAGATCAATTCGGCCTGCTGGCGATACTGATGATCGTTCCTGCTGTTATTTATGCGATCAATAATTACACCGCCTGGGGAAAGCGCTTTTTTGGTATCGTACCGCCCCTGGTTTTTGCATATTTCATACCTACGATCCTTACCTCACTTGGCGTTATTCCTATCGTCAGTCCACTCTACTCCCAGGTAAAGACCTTTGTGCTTCCCGCTTCACTGCTGCTTCTCACACTTGCCATTGATGTGAAGGGAATATTAAAGCTCGGCAGTAAAGCCCTGATCATGTTCCTCACGGGTACACTGGGTATTGTTATCGGAGGCCCGATATCGCTTCTTATTTTCAGGAATGCTCTGCCCGAAGGCATATGGAAAGGGATGGCCGCTTTATCCGGGTCCTGGATCGGCGGCGGTGCAAATTTTATTGCTATCGGTCAGTCCGTTGGCACTCCGGACAGCATGCTGGGCACCATGGTGATCGTTGATGTTTTGGCGGCAAATATTCTCACCGGTATTCTTTTCTTCCTCGCCGGCCGATACGAAAGCATCGATAAGCGTCTCGGCGCGGATAATTCCGCGATCATCGAACTGCGCGACAAAGTAATAAATTTTCAAAAAAGAACGAACCGGGTTGCATCAAGCACGGATTATTTTGTGCTTCTCGCTATGGCCTTCGGTTTTTCCTATCTTGCTTACATACTGGGAAATGCATTACCCCAGTTAGGTGATATTATTTCGCATTCCACCTGGAAGGTGATCATCATTACAAGTATCGGCGTCGGCCTTTCATTTACACCCATAAAGAAATATGAGGGGGCAGGCGCTTCCAAAATAGGGACCGTGATGCTTTATCTTCTGATCGGAGTGATCGGGGCCGGTGCAAACCTTAAGGCCGTTACAGAGTATCCGGCATTGTTCGGTATGGGACTTACCTGGCTCGCGATACATTTGCTCATTCTCTTTGTGGTCATGAAACTCATCAAAGCACCGCTTTTCTTTATGGCCGTCGGATCACAGGCAAATGTCGGCGGTGCGGCTTCTGCTCCCATTGTCGCTTCGGCTTTCCATCCGGCACTTGCATCCGTGGGCGTTATGCTTGGTATCGCCGGTTATGTTCTGGGTACCTATGCCGCGTTGCTTTGTGCACGATTATTGCTTCTTGTATCCTGATCCGCAAAAAACGCTAATTGTATTTGTGGAACAAAATATCTATTATCATAGCGTATAAAAACGATAAAATAAATTGATCGGATAATTGCTATGGCGGGAACCTGCCTGATAATAAGAAAGACAGAGACAGATCCGGAAGACTTCCGGTCACTCCGGTTGGAAGGTGAGGTTTTTATCCGGAATATCATGCAAGATCACTTTAAGGATATTCGTTTTTATCGTGCGGATGAGAACAGCTGGCTGATTTGGTTTACCAAGGACGGCGAAGAAAAATTCATTTCCGACAAAGATGGCTGGATGATATATGAAGGGACGGTTTTTGCCCTCCGCGAAAACCACATGCATACGGTAAAGAGCTTGTGGGAGCTTTATAAAAGCAGCAGAAGCATCAACGATCTCGCGAACTCTCTTGACGGGCATTTTGTCATAAAGATCTATGACGCACAGCAAAACCGGTATTATATACTGAATGATTTCATCAAGAACAAGACGCATTATTACTGTGAAACACAGGCATATCTTTGCTATACCTCCTATTCTTACCTCTCTGCGATCATTACGGACCCGGAACCTGATCTTTATGCAATAAATGAATTCATGTGGCGGTATTATGTGCTTTCGGAACGCAGTTTTCTGAAAAACACAAAACGCATGAGTGCGGCATCGATCCACGGGATCACAAATGCAAAGACCGAAAAAACTTCTTACTGGCAGTGGCCGCGTCATTTCTCTGCGGACAGCTTTCAGCAGCAGGTCGGTGTTATGACAGAGAACATGAAGGAAACCGCAAGGCTTCTGGGCGGTAATTTTTATCCCGATCTTGACTTTACGCAGGGTCAGGACAGCAGGCAGGTCATTGCTGCCATGCTGAACCAGGAACAGGCCTTTCACACTTCCACTTTCGGAAAATCCGATTTTGAAGAGGTGAAAGCGACCGAAGAGATGGCTGAACGCTACCGCATTCCCCATCATTCCATCACGCTTGGAAAAGACTTCACGTCGAACCCGCTACGCTATTTTGAGAAGGCCATAATATACGGAAGCGGAGAAGAACCCGGATATCAGCTGGGGCGGATCCTGTACATGCGGGAAAAACAGTTGCAACATGGTGATGCCGTCTGTAATGGTATGGACGGACATTTTTATAAGAACGGCCTCTGGGATGAAATGTATACTTTTAATTTCTACCGGGAACCCCGGGCGTTCAATATTGACATGTTTTTGGATCTTCGCATGCTCAGCCAGGATTACGATGACAGCATCTTCAGTCCCGCTCTCAGGTCGGTTAAAGAAGGTTCCCGCGGTTATTTTCACGAGATTATAAACAGCGCCGTTTCCGGTATGGAGCAGGCGCCCGTATCTATGCAGGTGGATAAATTCGATCTTTTACACTGGCTGAACTTTGCCGTTGCTTCGAACAACGCTTCTAACAGCATCGGTATATCACTTTCCCCGCTTTTATTCCGGAGAAATCTGGAAGATGCCCTGAAAGTACCGGTCAAATGGAAATTCAATCTCTCAGCATATCAGCGTGCGGTCGTCTTCGATCTGCATTCGGAACTCGCTGCTGAAAAAACGGATTTCGCCGGCATTAACATGCTGCCGAAAAACGCAATTACCTATCCATTTTTTCTTTTACGCTACGGCTGGCATCAGTCAAAACGGCTTCGAAATAAATTCCTGAGCAAGCTGGGTTTTCATCCCAAAACACACCTTCAGGAAGCATGGGATTATTTACCCGTTTACAAGACCCTGTATCGTCAGATGAAAGAACGCGGCTTCCTGGCGTTTAAAAACATGTCGCTGCAGGAAATACTGATTCGCGATCAGTGGGATGGGCTTATCGAAAGATCAAATAAATCCGGACTTGATAAATTGGCTGATCATGAATATATTTTTAAAGTGATCAGTATTGACCGTTATTTTAATCTGGCTTCAGAGATCAACAGTAATTTTCAAACGATCCTGAAAAAAAATAATAATTTCGTTACCGCACGGAGGGTTCATGAAAAGGGGAATGATCATATTATTAAGTATCCTTGTGATCTTCATGATCATTATAATTTTGGGAATGGTTAATTTTAAAAAACAGTACAGTAGTTTTTTTAATGAGATCAACCGGGAATATGAGCGCATAGAAAATATAGATCCGGCGGATATTCCGGATGGTGTTTATCGTTATCACTACGGCCGTGTCCCGGTCTATGTTGATCTCAGCCTGCATGTGAAAGACCAGGTGATCGATACCATTATCATCCATAAACAATCTTCAGGTCCGGGGTATGAAGCCCACGAAACTATCGACCGCATCCTGAAAGATCAAAAGCTTAAGGTTGATGCCGTCAGCGGTGCAACCATCAGCAGCAAATGTATCATGGTGGCAAGCTATAAGGCGCTGAAAGATCCTGAAGAATAAGTTTAAGAATAAGATTAAGACTAAGAATAAGAATAAGAATAAGATCGAGAATAAGCGATAAGAGCAGGAAAGAGAGAAAAATATTTTTTTCTGCGGCAAACTCGTTGCTTTACAAGGAAATTTTCCGGGGCCTTTACAGTTTGGTTTTTTCCTCATAGACCGGGATATGTGTATTCCATGCCAGTTCTTTTCTGATCAACTGCTGTAAATGACTGCTGGCATCCGGCTCGCCGTGTATTATAAAGGTCTTTTTCGGAGCATCTTCCATGTTTTTCAGCCAGTGCATTATTTCACCGTAATCGGCATGTGCGGAAAAATCACTGATCGTTTCGATCGATGCGCCGGATTTTATATATTTCCCGTGTATCTTAATTTTATCCTTGCCGTTCTGCAAGGCGCGGCCACGTGTCCCCACCGCCTGATAACCCACAAAGATCACCGTGTTCTTTGAACTCGGCAGGCGCTGTATCAGATGATGCAGTATACGTCCCCCGGTAAGCATGCCGCTCGCCGAGATAATGATACAGGGACCGCGTTGTTCATTGATGCGCTTGGATTCTTCAACGCTTTCCGTAAATTCCGTGCGGCTTGTCATGACAATTTTTTCACCGCTTTCAAAAAGGTCGCTGGCTTCCTTGTCATACACCTGTGTGTGTTTGATATATAATTTTGTCGCTTTTATCGCCATGGGACTGTCGACATACACCGGTAATTCGGGGATCTCCCCTTCCGTCTCAAGTTCACGAAGAGTGTACAGCAGTTCCTGTGTCCGCCCGACGGCGAATGCCGGTATCAATACCGCACCGCCTTTGTTAACGGTTTTGAGAATGATCCGTTTCATTTCCTCCTTTGGATCACTCTCTCCGTGTAAGCGGTTACCATAGGTCGATTCGATCAGAAGATAATCGGTATTTTTTATGATCGAGGGATCTTTTATTATGGGACGGTCATAACGGCCCAGATCTCCGGAAAAGACCAAATTCCTATCCCCGTCTTCTTCTTTCCAGCTGACGACAACAAATGCCGAGCCCAGAATATGACCCGCATCCCGGAATATCATGCTGATACCCGGCAATGGCTCAAATTCCGTATTATAGGGAATGCCCTTTAACAAGGATATTGCTTTTTGTGCATCTTCGGTATTATATAAAGGTAAAGCCGGTCTGTGCTTACTAAAACCTTTTTTATTGGCATATCTGGCATCTTCTTCCTGCAGGTGTGCGGAATCCAGAAGCATGATCTCAAGAAGGTCGCGTGTCGGTTCGGTACAATATACCGGCCGGTCAAATCCCTGTTTTATCAACCGGGGCAAGTATCCGGTATGATCTATGTGTGCATGGGTCAGCACAACAGCATCAAGTTCCGGTATATTCACTCTTAAGGGTCTCCAGTTCCGTAAACGTAATTCCTTGAGTCCCTGAAACAGACCGCAATCGACAAGAAAACTGTTTTTCTCATGCCTGAACAGGTATTTTGAACCGGTGACCGTACCGGTTGCACCGAGAAATGTAAGTGCTGCCATTGTCTATACCTCTTTTTATTCGGAATTCATATAATAGTGTATCAGAGCGGTTTCCAGGATCTGCCTGAAAAAGGTTTCTCCGGAGGCATTAAGCGCCAGTCCGTCGCGGAAAAAGCGGTTAATTTTCAGTCCGCCGGACGCGGCTTTTTTCATTTGCGAATAAACATCGATATTCACATTTTCATCCGAAGCAGTATATTTTCGTATCAGTTGATCTGTTTCCGGTTGTGGCCGAGCCCGGAATACATCCAAACTGAGCGCTTTTTCATAATTCTCAACAGCTTTATCCTTTTCTCCCTTCCGTTCATTTATCATTGCCAGGCAATAATAATATATTGCCGTTTCGGGTTCCCAAGCCTCCAGTTCTTCTATCCATCGTTCAACACTGAACCGGTCGGCATTATTCACTAAAATCGCACCTTCTTTTGCTATTTCAGCATCCTGCAACTCCTTGTCATTGAAGTCCGAGCGGTAGGGACGAACCTTTATATTTGCGGGAAGATTTACAAAAAGAGCGGGAACTCCGCTGTTTCGGTCATGCGCTGAATATTGCGCTCGTAAAAGGCAAGGATCTCCCGAAAGTCCCCGGCCTCACAGGATATTGCCCATTCGTCGATATCCTGAGGAGGAAATTCCGTATTCTCTTCTTTTTTCATATAAACAAAACGGTCAAGCAGCTGAAGAAAACGGTGAGCTTTTAAATTCACATACATCGTGAGTCCCCAATAGTTGTGAATATCCTGCATCCAGGCACTTTTTTGCGGAAGCCCGTAGAATTCGCCCGATCCGCTGAGAATAACGCCGGCATCGGCACCGTAATGAGATAGTTTCTTTACCAAATGCTGAAGTGCAAAACTGTTGCTGAGCGGCACTGCAAGCTGTACGATATCATAATATGTACTGTCGGGCCCATAGAAATCCGGAACTATCTGTCTTTTGTTCGCATCCGGGAAAGCGGAACAAAAACTCTGATCACCGATGAGAAATATCCGTTTCGAATTTTCATCTTTTTTCTTCGGAAAACGCTGTTGGAGAATGTCAACATCGGGAAATTGTTCGGTAGATACGAAACGCCGGTAGTAATGGGGGTTCAATTCATAATGCTGTTTGTCTTCTGAAAGCTCAAATAATTTGTAGGACTGGCCGAGACCGAGGAAACGTAATGATAATTCGAGAAGAACCACAATTAACAAGGGGGATAAACGAAAGAAAATATTATAGGCAAGTCGTCTGAATGATGTCTTCATGATGATAAAAGAAAGGGGGTATCCCCTGTATTTGCTCCTAAAACAATGATAAGAAAGACAAGAAAAAGTACAAAAACGGCCATCAGAATATAGTGATGCCTGTCAAAGACAAATTCGATCATGGTTTTCAGCAGTGACCGGAATTCATTCATATATTTTTACCTTTTTCTCTCAAAATATAAGCAATTGTAGCCTTCCCCTGCAATAGATAAACGCGGTACTTTTTCGGTTTTTCAAAAAATATCGGAGATAAGACCTTCCTATTCGCCGGAACGGGTATGTCTACATTCATCCGCGGGGCCGGAACTTTTTTGCCAGAAGCGGCAGAATGAAAAGATTTGTGATGTTCACCATCATATGAAGCAGTATGAGGAAGTAAATACTTTTACCCACCACTACAAAATAACAAAGCAGAACACTGACAATAAAGATCCACAATGTCGACCAGAATCCCTGGAGACCGGCATGCAGAAAGCCAAATAATGCCGAAAGAATAAGCGCTGCCCATAACCATGTTCCCCATAGATCCATAACTGCAAGAAAAATGAAACCTCTGAACATTATCTCCTCTATCATTGATCCGCTAAGCGCGATAGCCAATGCCCATTTCCGCTGTTCGCGGTTTACCGGAAGCATGAAATCCGACCGGTGCACCCAGTCATAAACTTTTTTTCCCTTAATATACCCCACAGCGCAATCCAGCAGGAAAAGCACGCCGGAAAGGACAAAACCCAACAATGCTCCCGTTATCATATCGGACAGGAGATGCTCTGTCCGGAAAAGTCCGTGAAGCCGCTGCAGCCAGTTCTCCAGTCCGCCGTATTCACCGGGGAAACGCTGTGTAAGGATCAGAATAACCGAATAGACCGCAAGTATCAGACCAAGCATAACTGCCTGCTGTATCATGCCCTGTACATTCCATATCTGCCCGGGGCGTATATGAAGTCTGTTATAATTTCCGGGATCTTTCCGACTCACGAGCTATTCCTTTTTTGCTGACCCATGGGTTGTCTTTAAGATAAAACCGCCATTGCAGTGATGTACCTCGCCGTATGCCTGTTCTTCCGGAAGAAAGTACGGGCAGCTCCGGTTCTTCCAGATCGTTCTCGACATGAAAATCGCCCGCAAAAAGGTCGGTCCCATTCTGCGCACGGGTAATATCCATCGCATTGCAAAGTTTGGCGGGACCGTTGGAAAGATTGGCATATTCTCCGGCAGATACCGTATTCCTGCCGTAACGGTTATGTATCATCTTTTCTGTTCCTTCCAGCGGTTCCATAGCGCGCAGGAGTACCGCCTCCCGCAGTTCTCTTTGCCGGTAACAATATTGCAGCAAAAGTGCATACCGTATGTAAAATAGACATATAAATATCCTGCAGGTCCGAACATGACGGTATTTCTCGGTGTTTTCCCTCTGTATGAATGCGAAGCGGGGTCGCCAACACCCGCATAGGCTTCCGTTTCGACAATTCGACCGCTTATCCTTTCACCGTCCAGATAGGTTCGCACGAAGATCTTTCCCAGGAGTCTTTTTGCAACTTCCCGGACGTCGTTCTGAAAAAATGATCTCGGAAGAATAGTGTTCATGAGCCGTTTTTCAGATAAGCGTTTAAAAATGTCAGTGCTTCCGTATAACTTTTTTCTTTTTTGCCGTATATTTGCCGAATACAGACATCCTTTGTAACGGAGATCCTGCGGAAATCTTCCCGTTCGTAAATATTTGAAAGATGTACTTCGACAACCGGTGCCGGGACAAGCTCGATCGCATCGCGGATCGCATAACTGTAATGCGTATAGGCAGCCGGATTGATAATAACCGCATCACACAGGTTCCGTTTCCGCTGTAATGTGCGAATGATCTTTTCTTCGGAATTGAACTGATAAACTGCGATCTCCATTCCCAGATCGGCTGCTGTCCGGCGAATGAGTCTATTCAGCTTATCCAGGGTCAGGGTCCCGTATTCCTTTTTGTCCCTGCTGCCCGAGCAAATTCAGGTTCGGTCCGTGAATAACGAGGATCTTCGGTTTTTTTTCATTTTCCGCATTCATTATATTCCCCCTTTACAAATAATTTTTTTGCCCGCACGATACTTTCTTTGATAATATCTACAGACAGGTTCTCTGCGATACCGGCATGTCCGATATCGTCCAGAAGTACAAATTTCTGCCGCTTTCCCGGGTCTTCTTATCCCGTGCGATGGCCGAATAAATGTCCTCGTCAACAACAGTCTCCGGGGAAGCACCGATCGGAATATTTTTTAAGATGTTCAAATAATGATCCGCAGTTTTTTCATCCAGGCCCCGGACCTTTACACTCAAATAAAGAGCGGCGCATATTCCGATAATAACGGCTTCTCCGTGGCGGAATATCCCATATCCGCTACTCTGCTCTAATGCATGTCCGACCGTATGGCCAAAATTAAGGAACATACGGTTATTCATTTCTTTTTCGTCTCCGGCAACGATCTCCGCCTTTATTTCCAGTGACCTGCGGATAATGCCGCTTAGCAGATCCATATCCCGCAGTTGCAGAATATCATCCCGGTATTCAAGGCAACGGTCGAGGAAATCTTTATCGCGGATAAAACCGTATTTAAGTATCTCGGCGAATCCGGATATTCGTTCACGCATATCCAGCGTACGCAGAACACCGGGATCTATCAGTACCCCTTCCGGCTGGTAGAAAGAACCGATCAGGTTTTTCCCGCCCGGTGATTGACCCCCGTTTTTCCGCCGACGGAAGAGTCCACCTGGGAAAGCAAGGTCGTTGGCATCTGCACATAAGGTATTCCCCGGTAAAGCGTTGCTGCCGTAAAACCGCCGATATCTCCCACCACTCCCCCGCCAAGAGTAATGATCAGACAGCTTCTGTCAAAAGCTTTTTCGATCAGCGAATCATACAGTCCGGACACCGTTTTCAGATTTTTATTTTTCTCACCGGTGGGCATCATGAAAAAGTTGACCGGGAAACCGGCTTTTTCCAGTGATACCTGTACCGTTTGACGGTAATATTTTTCCACGGTCTTCGATGCCATGAGACCGATGTGTGTCCGCGGCGGGATCCGTTCCCGTAAAAAGTCACCGGTTTTATTCAGTGATCCATTTTCGATATGTATCTTATAGGGATGCTCGCGGGTTTTTACCGTGATATCTTTTTTCATGAAATTATCTTTATAATTTTTTTTGCGATCTGTTCCGGTTCCTCTCCGTCTGTGTCTACAGATATATCCGCTTTTTGGTAGAACGGAATACGCCGGGAAAGGATCTTTTCAATAGCTTCACATGTAACCGGCTTTGGCAACAGCGGACGTTCTTCATCCTGAATACGTTCTTTAATAGTGCCGGCAGCGGCACGGAGCCATACTATTTTCCCGTTTTTTTTCATCCACTGCATATTTTCCTCCTTCAGCGGGAAACCGCCGCCGACAGCGATAACTGCAGGCGGCCGAAGGTCCAGTTCCAGTGCCGCCCGTGTTTCCCGTCTGCGAAATCCTTCTTCACCGTTTTCCCGAAAGATCTCCGGAATGGTCTTTTCGTTCCTGCGTTCAATGGACCTGTCGAGGTCAATAAACCTGCAATGCATTATTCCGGCCAGATGCCGGCCGACCGAGCTTTTACCGGCCCCCATCATTCCGATCAGAAAAATATGTTCGTTTTGTTCGCTCATTATCCCAAAACCCGTTCTTTAAGGACATCCCAGCTATCTCCGCCGAAACGTGACAGCAGAGCATTCAGAAGAGGAACGGCGGTAATATTTTCCGCAACAACGGAGGCTGCCGGCAAGGCGCAGGTATCACTGCGTTCTTTATGCGCAGAGACTTCCTCCAGGCTTTCAATATGAAAACTTTTCAGTGGTTTTTTCAATGTCGGAATAGGCTTCATAACAGCATTGAAGACCAGTACCTCGCCGTTGCTCATTCCGCCTTCCAGTCCACCGGCGGAATTGGAACTGCGGCCAATGTTTCCGTCCCGCACGATAAAAGCGTCATGATACTCGCTTCCGCGGAAACCGGCAGCAGAAAAACCGGCACCGAATTCAATACCTTTGATCCCCTGAACAGCCATTATTTCCGCAGCGATCGCGGAAGACAGCTTATCATCCCAGTGCACATAACTGCCCAGACCGGCAGGGAGACCGTACACACAGACCTGAAAAACTCCGCCCAGCGAATCACCGGCCTTTTTTGCGGAATCAATGGCTTTTCGCATTTTATTTGCCGTTTGCTTATCGGCACAGCGCACATCGGGATCATCCATACTTTTCAATAGGTCCTCATTGATATTCTTTTCCGTCTTTACGGATCCTAATTGCGTGATATGAGAATATAAGCGAATATTCAGTGCTTCCAGAAATTGTCTGCATACGGCT
This sequence comes from Fidelibacterota bacterium, assembly GCA_034521145.1. Classification (GTDB taxonomy): domain Bacteria; phylum Fidelibacterota; class Fidelibacteria; order Fidelibacterales; family Fidelibacteraceae; genus M50B103. Next base: position 360,133 of record JAXHMX010000001.1, read on the forward strand.
CCCGGCAATATACGTGCTGCTGTTTCCCGTGCTGAAGCACGTTCCAGAACATTACGTATATCATCGAAAGCATATTTTTTCATGCCCGCATAATCCGCATGTCCCGGCCGCGGGACCTGAACTTTTTCACTCATATCGGCAGTGACCGGGTCCATTTTATCCTGCCAGTTAAGGAAATCATTATTCTGCAGCATCAGTGTCAACGGCGAAGCAAGCGTTATTCCTCCCCGCAGCCCGCTGAGAACGGCTACCCGGTCCTTTTCTATTTTCATGCGGCCGCCGCGGCCGTAACCTTGTTGACGGCGCCAGAGCTGATAATTTATCTGCTCAATATCTATTTTGAATCCGGCCGGAAGACCCCGGATCATGGCTGTCATCGCAGGACCGTGACTTTCTCCTCCCGTCATATATTGTATTATATTTTTCATATTCCGCTCCGGCTTCAGTTGAACTTATAAATAACTTTTCAGGAATTGAGTGAACGTAAAATACTTCCAATATCCGTCTTCATGGAAAATTCTTTTCCAAGCCAGATCTTTTGTGCCTCAACAGCCTGGTATACCAGCATTCTCAAACCGTTTACTGTCTTTACACCTTTTCCCCGTGCATATTTTTCCAGATGACTCGGATCCGGTGCATAGTTAAGATCGTCAGAGAAGATCATCTGAACAGAACGGAATACATCCTTCGGGAACGGCGAGAATTTTTTCACTGCCGAGTGGGGTACAATTTATCCAGATCTTCGGCATAGCCGGAAGAACATCCATTAGTTTTATCCGCAGCTGTTCATTTTCTGAACTGATAAAGACCATTCGTTCTTCCTTTTTTTCTCCGCCGAAAACGCTTGCGGCACTAAACCCCAGTTCTTGCAAAGCAAAGATCACGGCGCGGGCTGCACCTCCGTATCCAATTACAACAGGGTGGTATGATAAAAAATCCGGAAAGCTTTCCCGGAAAGAACGGAGAAAACCGAGATAATCCGTATTAAAGCCTTTCCATTCATTTTTGTTGTTCAGAATGGTATTCACTGCCCCGATCGTATTAACCGGCGGATCGAATTTGTCGCAATACGGCATAATACGTAGCTTATAGGGTGAGGTGACATTAAATCCATCAAATCCGGGCAGAAGCTTTTCTACCGTAATATCAAATTTATCCGGAGAAATATCCAGAAGCTGATAATCAAAGTCCTCTCCGGCTATTTTCTTATGGATGGCCGGACTTGAGGAATACGAGATATGATGTCCAAGCAAAGCAAACTTCATGATCTCCCTATCCTTTGTATGATATTATAAAAACCGGGGTCAGGAAATATTTACGCAGGGCCAGCCGTGTAAATGCACCGGCCCGGTTGAAAAAAGCGCTGAAACAGAAGCCGTCATTGCAATACGATGATCTCCTTTGGCATCAATTTCACCGCCCTTAAGCATATTTCCGCCCGTAATTTCCAGACCGTCTTCATATTCTTCGACCTCCGCGCCGATAACGCGAAGCATTTCGGCGGTAGAAGCAATGCGGTCACTTTCTTTATAGCGGAGTTCCTTTGCGCCGCGTATTATCGATTTGCCTTTAGCCTGTGTGGCGATCAGCGCAAGCAGAGGCAGTTCGTCGATCAATCCCGGTACCTGCTTGCGGTGAATGCAGAAATTACGTAATTTTGAAGACCGCACAACAATATCGCCTGTCGGTTCCAGACTTTTATCATTCCGGAATATCTCAATATCCGCTCCACGGGACTTCAGCAGTTTTATAAAAGAGATACGGGTGGGATTTAAGGACATTCTGCGTAAAAGCAGGCGGCTTTTCGGCAGCAACAATCCGGCCGCCACCCAGTAAGCCGCAGAAGAAGGGTCACCCGGAACATCGTACTGAAAACCCGGTATTGACCGTCGAAGCGTATGTACGGAAATGATATTTTTATTCTTGAAAACCGGGATGTTGAACATTTTCATTAAATTTTCGGTATGATCCCGGAACGGATCTTTTCTTCCACATAGGTTTTCCCCTGTGCGGAAAGTCCCGCCAGCAAGACGCAGGATTTGACCTGTGCGCTCGGGACGGGCAGGCGGTAACAGATTCCCGTTAAATGTCTTCCCCTGATCGTAACCGGAAGATATCCGTCACGGGAAGAAATATCCGCACCCATTTTTTCCAGAGGATCAATTATGCGCTGCATGGGTCTTTTGCTAAGGGAATCATCACCCTGCAGGCTTACCGATAAATTATCTCTGCCTGCAAGGAGGCCGCTGAGAAGCCGTACCGTCGTTCCGGAATTTCCGCAATGAAGCATACCGTCCGGAGGCTGCTGCCATGCACCGAATCCCGGACTTTCCACATCAACTGTAAATTTTCCAAGCTGAAAATTGATACCGAGTTTCTGCAGGCAGGCGATCGTTGACAAGGCATCGGCACCGATATTCAAATGCCGGATCTTTGAATGACCTTTGGCAATGGCCGCAAACATCAGTGCACGGTGACTGATGGATTTATCACCGGGCAGGGTTATCTGTCCGCGTACCGTTTCTACAGGTTTTATGATTTTTTTATCAGCAGTTCCCATATTCTTAATCTTTAATGACGGTAATAAAGTCCGTAATATTATATGCCAGATCCTGAACGTTCTTATCGACCAGGGTTAGTCCGTAGCGTTCCACACAAACTTCCGAAGCTATCACCCATGCATTTGCCGGAAGTTCACCTTCAGCAAGTTTCTGAGCTGCCACAGCCGTGTCTTCTTCTTCTATTAGGGGAATGCCGGAAAAGTTTTTCTTTAAATAATCCTTACATTGCCGCAATGCCTGGGGATGTGAGTGTATGGAGCATGGTTTTTTTGTCTCACTACCGCGCCGTTTCAGAAGGCATTGCACCACGGCAAAAGGAAAAAAACCGGAAATTTTACAGTTATAAGCGGCAAGTCCCTGCACCGTTTCGATCACCATGCCGCCGACGGCATTCTGTATAGGCAGAAGTCCCACCTGGATAATTCCGAAATTCAGTGCATCATATACTTTTTCTGCAGTGGTTAAACAGAATATTCTGCCTTCTTTGATATGTTTGTTTTTAAGCCAGATCTTACCTGCCTCATGGGAAAAACTTCCTTCCTCCCCCATGACGCCTATTGTCGTGGGACCTGTATACTGCACATTTTCCCTGCGAATATATGCAGATACTTCATGACTTGCCTTTAAGAACAACTTGAACATTTCCATTGACTGCGGATTATATAAAAGCATATCACGAAAAAGCTCTGCCGTGTCATTGCTGCAGAACCTTGCAACATCCCGGAGCATCTTTATAACCCCGTGTGGGTGTATCGGTCTCCGGAAGGCCCATCTTCTCAAGAACGTTCCCGATAAAATGTGTTATGCCCTGTGAGTAAGCAATGCTCTTATCATGTGCATCCGAAGTGAGTATCTTTGTGTGGAAATGCCAGGAGGTAAAGATCTCATCCCATTGCCCGGCAAGATCCGGATACTGTTCGGAAGCGGTAATGATCATAAGATTGATCTGATTACTGTCATAGCTGTCCGGTCCGAACAGCGGATGAACACCCAGATGTTTGATCCCCGGAATATGGATATCCATCCAGCTGACGGGCATGGATTTAACGGATGCGGTGTCAATGACCGTTGCATCCGGTGAAATACGTGATGCATGATCACGCAGAAAATCCTGGATAGCCGAGATCGGTATACAAAGAAAGATCACATCCTGCTTCAGAGCGGTATATAGATCCGTAAATTGTACATCCGGCAATGAGCTGGCTGCGATCTTCGGGTCTTTTTCGTAAACATAAACATTGCCGCGAGAAGAAAGGATCTCCGCCCACAATTTACCGAAACGTCCGTAACCGATAACAGCGAATGAAGTATTTTTAGTCGATTTTTTTAGCAATATCTCTTCCCAGGGATTTCGCGATCATTTCGATCTCTTTCATTAATTCTCCGAACTGTTCAAAGGAAAGCGACTGCGGACCGTCTGACAAAGCTTTACGCGGATCATGATGTACTTCCACCATAATGCCATCGGCGCCTGCAGCAACTGCCGCCCGTGCCATGGGAATGACATATTCGCTCTGCCCCATTGCATGGCTCGGATCAACAATAACCGGCAAGTGGGATTTTTTCTTAATGACCGGTACTGACGAAAGATCCAGAGTAAAACGTGTGGAACGTTCAAAACTTCTTATTCCGCGCTCACATAATATGATCTTATTATTCCCCTTACTTGCAAGATACTCTGCTGAATTCAGCCATTCTTCGACAGTCGCCGAAATACCGCGTTTTAATAAGACGGGTTTCTTCAGGTTCGCCAGTTCCTTCAGCAAGGCAAAATTCTGCATATTCCGGGCGCCGATCTGAATGACATCAACATATTTCTCAAAAAGCGGAATATCCTGAATAGCCATGATCTCCGAAACAACAGGAACGGCGGCTTTATCTCCCTCATCACGGAGATATTCCAGTCCCTTTTCCCCAAACCCTGAAAACTGTACGGTGAAGAACGGGGTTTATAGGCTCCGCCACGGATCATATTGGCACCCTGCCGTACAATATCAGCAGATATTTTACCTATCATGCTTTTATTTTCAATGGAACAGGGACCGGCAATAACAACAATATCTTTTCCACCGACCGTAACACCACCTATTTTTACTTTTGTATTTCTCGGATGAAAACTGCGGGAACAGCGCTTATATGATTCAAGTATCCGGAATGCATCTGAAACACCTTCAAAACCTTTAAAATATTCCGGGGAGAGCTTTTGGGTGTTACCGATAACTCCAAAAACCGTATATTCTTTTCCATAACTCGGATGGATCTCAAAGCCGTTGGCAGTCAAATAGTCCCGGACCTGTTTCATTTGTGTTTCGTTCGCATTCGGTTTGAATACAATGATCATTGTTGCTCCTCTATGTTAATTTCAAATTAGGCACAGCCGGTGTTTCAAGTCCGGAAAATTCATCTTTCCGGTAATACATGACACCGGTTGCCGCGATCATGGCTGCATTATCCGTACAGTATTCCAGGGGAGGATAGAATAATTCCACGTCCTTTCGCTGAGCGGTTTTGTCCAATACTTCCCGTAAACGACGGTTTGCGGCCACACCACCGGCCAACACAACTTTTTTATGGCCTGTCCGTTTTATCGCTCTCCGGACTTTTTCATCAAGCACATCGACAATTGCTTCCTGAAAACTTGCAGCAATATCCGCCTTATTCTTTTCCGTTATCCGATCCTGTTTTTTTACATGATGCAATACCGCCGTTTTCATTCCGCTAAAACTGAAATCGAGACTGTGCGGTTCAAGGAGAGAACGCGGAAAACGCACGGCTTTACGGTTACCGGAGGCGGAAAGTGTATCGATAACAGGACCTCCCGGATATCCGATCTTTAAGAGGCGTGCCGTTTTATCGAACGATTCTCCGGCAGCATCATCCCTTGTTGTACCAAGGACGTCAAAATCTTTCAATCCCCGCACATCCACCAGCATCGTGTGTCCGCCGGACACAAGAAGACAAAGGAACGGCGGTTTGAGCTCGGGAAATTCCAGCATGGGTGCGTAAAGATGCGCTTCAATATGATTAACGGCAATAATCGGAATATTCTGCGCAAGTGAAAAACCTTTTGCATAATTGAGTCCCACCAGAAGCGCCCCCATCAGCCCCGGTCCGTAGGTCACGGCAACGGCATCAATATCTTCAGGTTTGTGATCGGAATGATCAAAAGCAGCCTCAACGACCTGGGAGATCGCATGCTCATGGGCACGACTTGCTAATTCGGGGACCACGCCTCCATATTTTTTATGGACCATCTGAGAATACACAATGTGCGATTTAACGTCAAAACCCTGAAGAATAGCGGCACTGGTCTCATCACAGGATGATTCTATACCGAGGATACAGGGATATGTGTCTTTTTTCTTCATCACTCTCTGTTCTTTATCACAACAACTTCGATCTTCTCCGGATTAATGTTAATAATGTCAAGAACCTCTTCAGGAGAATTGATATTTACGGAATAATAATTCTTATTTGGAAACCATTGCGCAAGATAGTCAAAATACACCGAAAAATCGTTCTTTGTCAGATCCTGTATCTCGCTGTTCCCACCGGTAATACGCAGACTTATGAGCTCGGGAATAAACTGTACTTTCAGATCAGCGGGTCGGTTGCGTATCCTGATCGGGATATTATGAATAGTCCGTTCTCCGATCATTTGTACCTCAAAAGAAACACCAATCTGTCGGGGCTCGATATTTATAAGTTGTTCTTTCGGATTGATAACGGTTATTTCTTCATGAAAAGAAATATCAATATTTTCCTTTTTCAGTGTCTCTGTCTCTACATGATCAATTGATTCAATATAATCTTCCGGTCCGGTGATCGAGATATAGGCCTGTGCCGGTTTGTCAACAAGGATATAGCCCGGTTTTACGGAGATATCGTACATGATCTTCACAGGGACTTCTTTTGTGATCTTTTTATCCACTTGGATGTCAATGCTGTCAGGATATACGATCTCAAGAAAAGTAACCTCCGGCTGGAGAAACACCTGGTTCGGCCGCTGCTCATAATACGACTTCAGGGAAATACGCTGATCATTGTTTACAGCTCCCACATCAAGCACAAGAGAAGAGTTTTTGGACCATCTTTGAAAATAGAGAATATGTCCGGGCCCTTCCACACGAACGTTCACCTTTTTCGGGAAGGACTTTTCCCAGGGTCATGTCCGAACGCGGTTCATAGACCCTCAAGGGGATCTCGGTAACAACAACATAATTCTGACCTGCCACGATCAGCAGCCAAAAGATCATAGCAGCAATAATAACAATAATTTTCGGTAGTAAATTCTTCATCTTGTCCATCCTGACAATTTACGGAATTTAAAGATAATACTGTTATTTCACAATCTAAAATGAAACATCAGGTAATTTAACTATTCTACCGTCAATTTTACTGGTCTACAGGAGTAATATTCAAAAAATAACAAGGGCTTACGGTAAGGTCTTTATAAATCATAACGTTGTGATTTTTATATTCATCCCGGGCACCCGTTTACGCCGGCACGGACCGGCATAACAGCAGGAAGTTTGTCGCCGCCGGATACACTGACAGGATCTTTTTCTATACTGTCCCGAAGCCGGAGTGCCGTAAGCAAAAGCGTTTCACGGAGATACTATTGTGTGGCTTCCGATTTTTTGAAGGTATAAAAAAACCGTTCATTACTGAACGGTTTTTTTTAAAGCTCAGAAATTAATCTTCTTTCGTTTCTTCTTTTTCTTTATCTGCGGATACCGGTGTTTTTCCGCTTTCTTTTGTCTCTTTTTCGGTTTTTTCTTCTTTTTCCGTATCTTTCTTCACTTTTTTACCGGCAGATTTTTTGCTTTCTGTATCTTCTTTTTCCGTTTTCTTTTTACTGCTTTCAGTGTCTGTTGCGGTTTTCGTTTCCGACTTTTTCGTTGCATCTGTTCCTGATCCATCGGAGGATTCATTTTCCGGTTCCTTATCGGATCCTTTTTTACTTTTTGCTTTTGTCTTTTTTACGGTCTCCGATCCTGATGCTTCGGTCTTTTTTTCTTTTTCATCATCGGATTTTTCCGGTTCGTCCTCAGATGCTGATCCTGTATCTTTTTCCTGGAATTTCGTCATGATATTATCGGGTATCTCGATCTTCTGAGAAAAATCTTCCTGTTTTGCCATAACCCGTGCAACATCCTTATCTTCTTCCGAAAGACTCAGATCTTCACTGGAGAGAACGATCTTACGGTCTTCGGGACGAACTTCCGCAACGCGGAGTTCCAGCACATCGCCGGGCTTAATGTTGCGGGTATAATCCCGTTTATCTTTTTTCGACATGTTGTGAAGAGGAACAATAGCTTCAACTTCTTCACCTTCTATTGTCATGATAATGCCTTTGTCAAGAATCTTCAGGACCGTGGCTTTAACCATCGTGCCGGGTTTGTATTTCTTTTCAAGCGCTTCCCACGGATTGGGTTTCAGCTGTTTATAACCCAGTGATATCTTTCGTGAATCACTGTTGATATCCAGAATAACGACATCGATCTCATCATCTTTCTGAAGGATCTCTTTAGGATGACGGACAACCTGTGTCCATGAAAGATCGGATACGTGGATCAGTCCGTCAATACCTTCTTCGATCTCCACAAAAGCACCGAATTGGGTCAGATTACGTACGATACCGCGCACTTTCATACCCGGAGCGTATTTCTTTTCCAGTTCATCCCAGGGATCCGGCTGCAGTTGTTTGACTCCCAGTGAGATCTTTCGTTCATGAGGATCTATTGCAAGCACCTTCGCTTCTACTTCATCATTGATCTGATAGATCTCCGAAGGGTGTTTGATATGTTGCGTCCAGCTCATTTCCGAAATGTGGATCAAACCTTCAACACCTTTTTCCAGCTCAACGAAAACACCGTAATTGGTTATTGAGACCACGCGGCCTTTGACCACGGAATCAATGGGATATTTCTGTTCAATGTCTTCCCAGGGATGCGGTTCAAGCTGTTTAAGTCCAAGTGAAACACGTTGTCTTTCGGTATTATAGTCAATGACCTTAATCTCCACAACATCATCAATGGAAAGCATTTCCGAGGGGTGCTTAATGCGTCCCCAGGACATATCGGTAATATGCAGGAGACCGTCAACGCCACCCAAATCAATAAATGCTCCAAAATCCGTGATGTTTTTCACACGGCCTTTAAGGACCTGATCAACCTGGATCTGACTAAGGAGTTCTTCACGTTTTTCCTTCAGCGCATCTTCCAGGATCTCTTTTCGGCTGACAACTATATTTTTGCGGGCTTCATTCAGTTTAACGATCTTCAATTCCATGGTCTTACCGACATAGGAATCAAAATCAATTACCGGGCGCACATCGATCTGTGAACCGGGGAGAAAGCCTTCAACGCCGCCGAGGTCAACAACCATTCCGCCCTTGATCCTCTTTACGATATAGCCTTCTATAATGCCGTCTTCTTCGTATACTTCCTTGATACGCTCCCAGGCACGCAAAAAGTCCGCTTTCTTCTTTGACAGGATCAACTGGCCTTTGCGGTCTTCTATCTTATCTACATAAATTTCTATTTCATCGCCGAGCTCGGGAATGTTATTCCCAAATTCTTCAGAGCGGGATCAGTCCCTCGGACTTAAAACCGATATCCACGACCACTTCTTTATCTGTAATACGGATCACATGTCCGTTTACACGCTCGTTGTTGCTGAACTTGTTCAGTGTTTTTTCATACATCTCTTCAAGTTCGGGATTTACTGCGTGTTCGTCACCGGATTTTACGTCTTCGCGTTTTACCACGGTGATCTGTTCATAGATATCACCGGCATTTTTTTTATCAGCCTCAGCTGCCGGCGGTGTATCCTGCGGCTTTTCAGAAACTTCTTCTTTTGTTTCTTCTTCCGCTTCTTTTTTCTTCTTCTGCTTCTTCTTCTGCTGCTGCTTCTTCAGTCTCTGCTTTTTCTTCCTTATCTGCTTCTACCTGATCTTCTTCAAGGTGTTTTTCATCTGTCGTGTCCGGTGCAGAAGTTTCTTCTTTTTCACTTGCGTTAACGTCTTCGGCTTTGACTTCCTGGTCATCGGCCTCTTTTTTGACGTCTTCGCTCTGAGGGTTTTCGGGTTCTACTTTTTTAACTCGTCAGCCATTCATTTTCCTCCATTTTTTGGCTCTTTTATAAATGATAATATTTTATCAACCTGTTCATCAAATGTCAAATCCGTGGTATCGATCACAACTGCATCTTCCGCGCATTTCAAAGGTGAGTGCGTACGTGCCGCATCATGTTCATCCCTCCGTTCAAGATCTGCCCTGACCTGTTCGAGACTGAGAGCGTCGGGCACTTCCCGTAAACGGCGTCGCGCGCGCACTTCCAGGTCCGCCACAAGAAAGAATTTGTAGTCGGCATCGGGAAATACGACAGTACCGATATCACGACCTTCCATAACAACATCGTGCTCACGTGCAAATGCGCGTTGTTTCTCAACCAGCAGTTTTCGCACAGCGGGATTGGCACTTACGGGTGTAACCGCCTTATTGGCGGCATCCTGACGAATAGCGAGAGTAACGTCTTCACCGTCCAGGAGCACCTTTCTGTTCTCGAAGGTCACTGCCATATCCCGGACCGCTTCCGCTACCGCTTTATTGTCTTCCGGATCGATCCCGGCCCGGAGAACCCCAACTGAAACGGCGCGGTACATTGCACCGGTATCGAGATATGTAAAATTCAGGGCTTCCGCAAGCCGCTTTGCAGTGGAACTTTTCCCGGATCCGGAAGGTCCGTCGATCGCTATAATCATAGAGAATCAATACCTTACCTTCTTTTAAAAAAGCGTGTGAATTTAAGCCTGAAAAAAGTTCAAACAAAGGTTTTTTTCGTTTGACACCTTAATTTTATTTTTGTATTATTAAATGAAATTTGATATTACCATTGCTGACGTGAAGCGATATGTTTTTTCACTTCAACAATGCATTTTAAGTTCCCTCCTGTGTAGAAAAATGCCGACGCCACCCCAAGTGTCGGCATTTTTCGCTTTTGGGACGCAATTTTAGCATCATCCGTAACGATTGCATGTTGATTTATTCCTTTAAAAGTATTACTATGTTCTATGAGAAAAAAAATCTGTTCTTTATATATCATCTTACTTTTTATGTCCGCCCTCAATGCCGGAACGGAAGTATATTTCAGCGCAGATTCCGAAATATATTCCCGCTATATATTCCGCGGTTCATCTCCTGCAGGACCCGGGGCGTCTGCTTCCCTCGGTGTATTTGCCTATTTTCCGGACCATAATATCGGAGTTGCTCAATCCTATCTCAATTCGCTTGCCGATATTTCCGTCTATCATGAATCCCTTACCATGCTCAGCTACTATCATTACTTCAATGAACGCCTTACGGGCTCAGCCGGACTGCGCACATATCTTTTCCCGGGTGCCGGGGATACACCTCCTCTGACCCTGGAACTTCATTTGCGTTTTTCGGATACCGGGGCCATTATCCCCTATTCCGTTGAAACGTATTTCGACATTGTAGTTAAGAGCTGGCACTGGAGATTTTCCGCCGCTCATACCTTTGATACGGTTCTCCCGGTCCAGATAAAGATCGGCAGCGGAATAAATGCACTCTCCCACCGGCAATTCGGAGAAGATATTCCTGCCGGTTTTTCGGACATTTACGCAGCTTTAAGCACTTACATTTCATTAAATAACTGGCAATTCACCCCAAAAATATCTTATATTGTTTCGCTCAATAAAACGATGCGAAATCCAATGCTTTTCCAGGCATCTTTCAACACGGCGTATTCGTTTTAGACAAAAGGGATAACAATGAAAAAGTTCGTACTCAGCTTTATAGTCATTGCAGTTTTTATTCTGCTCCATGCCCAGTCAACATGTAATGTGGTTGTCTATGATGATGCCTTTGAGGGAAAGGAGACCGCCAGCGGTGATGTTTTTACGCAGGACAAACTTACGGCAGCGCATGAGACCCTTCCATTGGGAACCGAAGTTGAACTATTTTATGTCCAGAGCGGAAAAAAGTGCGGGTTGTCGTCAATGACCGGCTCGAAAACGCACCTAATCTGTTCTGGATATCGAGAGCGGCCATGGACAGTCTGGAGGTCTATTCTCTTTATCCGACCGAAGTACTGTACACTATTCCGGGCAAAGATCTTCCTCCGCAGACCGCATCACTGCATTCTCAACTTTTTGCCTCACTGTCCCCCAATGCCGAGATACCCGGGGAGATCCCTATCTTCCGCTTGACCGCGAAAAAGGCGTTTCCACATCAGCAGCGGAACTTTTCGGCGTGCAGGTCTATTCCACAGATAAACGCAGTGATACACAGCTTCTTTCACGCCGACTGCAGGATCATTTTGACTATTTAAGCTATGTCGAGAAAGTCAAAATTGACAATCGCACCCTGTATCGTCTGGTAATCGGAGATTTTGAAAAATATTCGAATGCCGCGGAATGTCTGCAGAAACTACAAATACACCTGCCGGATGCTTTTATTGTGATAATTAACTGATATGACAAAAATTCACCCCCTGCTTGATCCCGAAAAACAACGGTCCGCACAGAATTACGAGACAAAGAAACGCAAGTTATCCTCTGTCCGCCTGGTAAGTACTTTTTTACTCATGCTTATTTTTATCCTGTTTATCAGCCGCTCTCTTACGGAGGTCCTTCCGCAGTCATTACCCCTCCGTTTTTTATTCTTTATCTGGATACTGGTACTTTTTACCCTGCCGGCAGACCTTCTATTCGCCTATATATCGGGTTATCGTATCGAACATGAATTCGGCTTTTCTAATCAGAACCGGCGGCAGTTCTTTACGGACGAGGCCAAAGCCGTTGCGGTCAGTCTGATACTGAATCCACTTCTTGCACTGGTGCTTTTCCTGACATTCCACCTGTCTTCTGAAATGTGGTGGCTCTGGGCGGCCGGAGCGATGATCCTGGTCTCCGGGGTTTTCGCCACCTTATATCCGATCGTTATTCTTCCGCTCTTCAACAAATACACACCCGTTGAAGATGAAGAACTTAAAAAACGTCTCGGCAGGATCCTTCATGATGCAGGCTTAAAGATCAAAGGTTTTTATGTTCAGGATATGAGCAAACAGACGAAAAAGGAGAATGCTTTTCTCGGCGGTATCGGAAAAACCCGGCGGGTAGTCCTCAGTGACAATATCATCAACAATATGGAACTTGATGAACTGGAGACGGTGATCGCGCATGAAGTGGGCCATTATAAGCATAAGCATATTATGAAAAATATTTTTGCCGGCGCCCTTTTCCAGCTGCTTGTCTTTTACCTTTGTCACCAGATCATGCTTCGGATCTACCCTGACTATCTGACCTCCTTTAACAGCATGCTTTCAGCATTTCCACTTTTTCTTCTATGTTTCGGCGCACTGAACATGCTGATCGTTTCACCTCTTTCAAATGCTTTGTCACGAGCCAATGAGCGTCAGGCCGACCGTTATGCGCTGAATGCCACCGGCAGAACGGATGCTTTCCAGCGGGCAATGGCGGGACTGGCAAACCGCAATCTATCGAATGCTTATCCCGGGCCTTTTATTAAATATCTTTATTATTCACATCCGCCGGTGGGTGAACGCCTGGCTATGGCAGAGGAGCGGGAAGAACTTCACACTTCGTCACGGATAAATGAAGATCAAGAAACAGGAACATGAGACAATAAAAGCCTCCCGTCCGGGTGAGTTATCGCTAATGAATGCGGAGCGCCGCCCGATCTATGTGATCGCGGATAATATCCGTTCACTTTATAATGTCGGTTCTATTTTTCGAAGCTGCGAGGCCGCCGGAGTAAAAAAACTCTATCTCTGCGGAATCAGCGGGAAGCCGCCGCGAAAAGAGATCAGCAAAACTGCGATCGGTGCCGAAAGAAATGTACCCTGGGAGTTCCATCCGGATATCCTGCAGGTCCTGAAATATTTCAGATCCATCAATATCCCCGTTTTTGCTTTAGAACATACCGATGTTTCCCGGCATTTCCACAAGACCGCCTACCGCTTTCCTCTGTGTTTCATTCTGGGAAATGAAGTAGAAGGCATTTCCGAGGAAGCCATGGAATACGTCGACACCGCTGTTGAGATTTCCATGTTCGGAATGAAACAATCCCTCAATGTATCCGTTGCGGCAGGGATCATGCTTTTTGAGCTTTTACGGCAACTTAATATGAAAAAGTGAAGAACCAGCGCCGTGAAAAGAAAACACCTCCCCCGGTCTTACTTCTTAATATTCTTGTTCTTAGTATTCTCACTACTCACTTCTTCTTCTCAACCCGGATAGACGATTTTCCCCAGTACGGCTTTACGGGATGCACCGGTCACGGACGGAACGTTCCCCGGGAGTCCGCGCAGGAACAAATACCCCAGATAAGAAAAACCAAAAGCCTCTTTTATTCCGCTGTCGATGCCGGGAAGATCAAATTTTTCGATATGTATTCCCGGCAGCAATTCCTGAAGGCGATGCATAATAAAAGTATTTTCGGCACCGCCGCCGCTGGCATACAGTGTTTTAACCGGCGGATCTGAAGGCAGGCGCTTCCGGATCTCATTTGCGATGGAACGAACGGTAAATTCCGTCAGGGTCCGGACAAGATCATATGCGTCTTCCCGGCTTTTAATGCTCGCCTGCTTCCGGATATCCCTGTACAGTTCGTAACCAAACTGTTCCTGTCCCGCCGATTTCGGGATCTCCCTCCGGAGATAGGGATGTTCCATCAGTTTTTTAAGCACGAACTCATTTACCTTTCCGTGCCGGGCATACTTACCCTGATCGTCATACAGTTCTTTTCCTTCCGTCATATCAATGACCGCCTTATCGATGAGGGTGTTGGCGGGTCCGTATCCCAGGCGAGAACATCCGCATCCGCGGACTGCGGCGGCAGATACGTGATGTTCGCAATTCCGCCCATGTTGAGAGCGATCACTGCATCTTCTTTTTTGCGGAGCAGATAGTCATCCACAATAGGAATGAGCGGGGCGCCCTGGCCGCCGAGACAGACATCCGCTTTGCGAAAATCACAGATAACGGGCTTATTCGTTTGTTCGCTGATACAGTACGGTTCTCCGATCTGCAGTGTATAATCCGGCGGCTGATGCAAAAGTGTCTGCCCGTGGATAGCGATCACATCATATTTCTCCCGGAAATTCTGCAGGGAACGTGCTGCCCATCTTCCCCATTCCATGTGGAAATGCGCTATTTCCGCCCCGTTAGTTCAAGAGGGCGTTTGAAGGCGTCGGAAAAACTATCCGGATAGGCAATGAAATCTTTTGCCGTGATCCGGTATTCGGGGTACGCGTCCCGGCCGCTGAATTCCGCGCAACATATATCAAGTCCGTCGGCGGAGGTGCCGGACATTAGTCCGAGAACCCGCACCCTGTCTTGTTCAAGAAGGTCAAGAAATTTTGAATGCATTGTTACTCCCTGTTGATTTCGGGCACAAAATACAATAAATTCCTTTTTAATAAAATAATTCATTTGTAAAATATTACCTATTCATCTACATGAGGTATTTTATGATCAGTACAAATCAAATTCAGGCGGACTTGAAAAATGCAATGCTGAAAAAGGACAGCGGTAAAGTACGCACCTTGCGGATGGTCCTTTCAAAACTGCGTGAGAAAAGATCGCTCAAATGAAGGATCTTGAAGAAAAGGATGTGATCGCCGTTTTGAAAAAAGCCGCAAAAGAGCGCAAAGACTCCATCCGCACCTATGAAAAGGCAGGGCGGAACGATCTTGCCGGCGAGGAGAAAAAGGAACTGGAGATCATTCAGGCATATCTGCCGGCGGAAATGAGCGATGAAGCGATCGAAACCATCGTAAAGGATGTAATTGCAGATCTCGGGGCCACTTCGATGTCGGATATGGGACCTGTCATGGCCGCTTCAATGAAGCAGATAGCCGGTCGTGCCGAAGGTAAGCGCGTTCAGCTTGCAGTTAAAAAAATCCTGGGGGCGTAAAATGTATTGGGTAGATATAATTACCATTGTCGTTGCTTTGATCCTGATCTATAAATCTTATCAGCAGGGACTTCTTAACAGCGCCGTACGTTTGGCGGGACTTGTGCTGGGAATTATTGTTGCAGCCAATCTCGGTTCCTGGGTAAGTGATGTACTTTTACTGCAGTTTAACTGGTCAAAACAAATCGCTGATATTGTCGGCTATATCCTGATATTCCTGCTTGTTATCCTTGCTGCTCAGATCGCAGGGTTATTTTTTACGCACGGTGATACATGCCATTAAACTCGGATGGCTTGACCGTATCGGCGGGCTTTTTCTCGGGGCATTAAAAGCGGCAATTGTTATGAGCCTTCTGTTCTGGCTTCTGCTTGCCATTCCTTCCGAATCCCTGAGTCGTGATCTGCAGGAAAAATCTTTCTCTTACAAAATGCTGGCAGATTTCGCCCCTTCCTTGTATGAAAAGCTGGTACAGTCCCACATGCCCAGGGCGATGTCCGTGACCGTCTCGATGTCCTGCTTTCTTCCGAAAATGACTCGCTGAGCATGGTCACTAGTTTTGAAAAAGAACTTAAGGATATCGAAGGAGTTGACCAGTCTTTTGTCGATGAAATGAAAATACGTTTTAAACAATTGCCTCCCTCAAAAAAGATCGCGATCATGGACAAGTTGTCCAAAAAAGATCCCGATCTGAACGCTGTCATTGAAATCCTGTATTCCGAGCGTCCATGAAAAAGAAAGCAGTACGTTTAACGCTCAGTATACTCCTTTCTGTTATCGGACTCTATATCGCTTTCCGGGGAATTGAATGGTCGCATTTCCTTCGTGAACTCCGTTCCGTTGATCTTCTGTGGTATGTGGCCGGAATGCTTGGCATGCTCGTTATCCTCTACATACGTGCTGTCCGCTGGCGTATATTTCTACTTCCCATCGGAGATTTTCCTGCCTATAAGCTGTATAAAGGCACAATAGCCGGTTTTTTCACAAATTACGTACTTCCTTTCCGCATGGGTGAATTAGTGCGGGCCTATGTCACCGGAAAATTTTTGAATAGAAAAGGAACGCTTCTGTTCCCTTCTATTATTATCGAACGTTTTACCGACGGGGTGACTTTTTTCTTTTTCGTGGTTATTTTCTCCCTGTTCGTTGATCTGCCGCTGAACGAAAAACAGATACTTATCGTACGAATACTGCTTATCACACTTTTGGTGGTTTTTGGTATTGCGCTTTTCTTGTATTACCGCTTCCGCCACCGGATCAGTCAGTATTTGGATAAAAAGCAAGGACGTGCAGGAAACTTCTTTGAGGAACTCCATCACGGAATGCTGGCGCTTTTTGATATTCGTCATCCATTCAAAATTCTGCTTTACAGTTTTTCATTGTGGTTTATAACCGGCCTCACTTATTGGGCAGGTATCAAAGCCATGCATCTGGAACTTGGATTTCTTGAAGGGTTCATTCTCATGGTGACCGCAATGATCGCCATCGCCATTCCCGCCGCACCCGGCTTTGTCGGTACCTTTCATGCCGCTATGGTCTATGCGCTCCTTCTTCTCGGCATAGATAAGAGCACCGCCGCCAGCTATGCTTTTCTGCAGCATCTGATCGGACTCATTCCGATCTGCGGGATCGGATTTATCCATTTTATGGAAGCGCATGTGCATATAAAAGATCTGCAGTCCCTGTCTTCAACGGAAAAATAATATCGCCGACCGCCCGGTCCAGGCAGATATAATGGCCAAAATTTTCACTCCCGTTCTCTCTGTTTTCAGATCCCGCTACGCGGCTTAAGGGATAAATGATGATGAGCAAACAGTACTTATTCGTATAATACGATCCCGACACCGTCGGGGTCCCGGAAGTGTAAATATTTCATGCCGTTGGGCAGTATATCATCAAGGTATTCGATATCATTGTAACGAAGTATCTTCCTTTTTTCTTCCAGGTCGTTGTTGCTGAACATAAGCGATACGGATGATCCTTTATTATCGGCAGCCGGAAGATCAGCCCTTTCGATCAGCTCTAATGTGAAATTATCGGTATTACTGAGAAAGGTGATCCTGATACCGTCAGCGGGCTCAATGTTTTTCTCTGTGTGAAAATTCAGTATGGTCACATAAAAACTGACGGATATTTCAAGAGAATTCACAGCGATGCTGACAAAACTTTTGTTCATATTATATTCCTGCTTTTTATTGTTCTCACAATGCAGATCCATTCACTGCATTCAGGTATCCTGACGCAATAGCTCTGCATGATGATCTTTTACTTCTCCTGCGCAAAAAGCCAGTCCATAAACTCCTGATCCTTATAGGCCGGTTTCCAGGAACCGTGCCCGGCATTGGTATATTCGGTGTAGCGGACCTTCTTTCCGCCGGCCTTACGGATGGCAATGATCATTTTACGTGAACGTTCGACCGGTACCACGGCATCATCAACACTATGAAAGACCCATATGGGTATTCCGGTCAGGTTCTCCGCCTGTTGCACATCACCTCCCCCGCAGATGGGCGCTGCAGCGGCAAAAAGTTCCGGCTTGCGTGAGATAATATCCCAAGTACCGTATCCGCCCATAGAGAGTCCCGTAACATAGATCCGGTCCGTATCAACGGGAAGATCTTCCTGTAACTCCTGTAAAAGTCCGATCACCTGCCGCATGGAACGCGACGCTTTCTCCGGCATAAAATGATAGGGAAGTTCCCAGCTGACATCTACCCACCGTTCCGAAGAGTAACATTGAGGAGCAAGGACATAGCAGGGATATTGCTCAAGGTTCTTTTCGGTGATAAAATGATCGGCGCCCCAGATAAGCTGGCGTTCGTTGTCGTTACCCCTTTCACCGGCTCCGTGCAGAAACAGCACCAGAGGATATTTTGTGTTTTCCTCCGTTTCCTGCGGGGAAAGCAGGCGGTAAAGCAGCGTATCATTATCATTGCCGGCATACATCCCGGCTTCAAATAATTCAAGTGCCTTTGAGGAAGGTTCCAGTGCAAATGCGGGAAGTAAAAGAATGATCAGTAAAAATGCGATGATGTTTTTCATTTATGGCTCCTTTAAAAGAACAGTAATGCAGCAGTATTATAGTATCTGCAAAATCCGCCTGAATTTCCATCTTTTTTTTATTACAATTGCAAAGCAATAATATTTATTTTACATTTTCAGACAAAAAAATAAGCAGGAGGCATGATATGGAAATTCTGAGTATACTTCCCGAGATCAGAGAGATCAGGAACAAGGAACTGCAGCAGAAGGTCATTGATATCTGGAATGAAGCCATGGATTACCGCGCGTGGACCAAAGAACTCCTGCTGTCTATTCCATTTACGCTGCTGGCTGAAAATGTAAGCATCCCGTTTATTGATCATGTCCGCGCCGTATGCCGGATGTGTATGGCCGTTGATGATGTTCAGGAAGTCCTGCACAACGAACGGCGGACACCGGTCGATCGCGACCACCTGATCGCCGGAGCGCTTCTCGCGGATGTCGGTAAACTGCTCGAATACGAAATAATTGACGGTAAAGCCGTGAAATCCGGCTTCGGCCGTTATCTGCGGCATCCTTTCAGCGGCGTGGGACTGGCATTCAAGCACGGTGTCCCGGAAGAGGTTATGCATGTCATCGCCACGCACTCTAAGGAAGGTGCCGGAGAAAAGCGTTCTCCCGAATCCATTATTTTTCACCATGCAGACTTTATTGATTTTGAACTGGTCAAATAAAGGTCATTCCGGCCGGCTGAAAATACGGACTCTCTTTTTAAGCCGGTCTCTCCCGTTTTCGGCCCGGTGAACGAGATAAGTGTTAACTATTTATGTCCTGTCTTCCTGTATGTCTGAAGCCGTAACGAAGAACCCGGCTCCCGACAGATCCGAGAAATTTTACTGCGCGGGAATATAGATCCGGGTACCGGTTTCACCGGGTAAGTTGCAATGTATAAACTTCACACACAGCGTCTTCTTCTGCGTCCGCTTCGTCCCGCCGATGCCGACGGGATCAATAAAAATATTCGATCCGAAGCGGTACTGGAACATATGCGGGTCCTGTCTTATCCCTACGATATACGCACAACACTTCCTTTTGTCCGCAAAGCGATACGTGATCTCAGAAACGGCAGCCAATATGTCTTTGCCGTTTGCAACGGATCAAACGACACTTTCATGGGCATCATTGCTCTAACCCATATTGATCCACGCAAAAAGTGTGCTGAGGTGTATTACTGGCTCGGTCAGGATTTCTGGCACAGGGGGTATATGCCCGAGGCGCTCAATGCTGTCAGGGATTTTGCATTCAACACTCTGAACCTGCAGCATATCCGGGCAAGGGTCAGCAGTGCGAACTTTGCTTCGATAAAACTTCTTAAAAAAAGCGGCTTCATTCTGGAACGGACACTTCCGGAAGCCCGGTATAAATACGGAAAAAGCTATGATGAATTATGCTATGGTATCGGGAGAGATAATAAGTGAAAATGACAGAGGATACTTGGGCATTAAAATCTGCAGCGGTTCACGACTCACTGTCTGCAATTTCAAAATCCGCCCGTGCAAGTTTAATATCCGTGCGGATAACGCGCACGTTCACTTTATCACCCATTTGATAGCGGGTTTTTGTGCGAAGGCCTTTTAGGATATGCCTCTTTTTATCGTAATCCCATATATCGTTTTTCAGCGTATCAATATGGACAAAACCTTCGACAAATATTTCATGGAGTTCAACCCAGAATCCATACTGGGCAACACCTGAAATGGTACCGGAAAACACTTCTCCGATACGGGTGCTGATATAACGCATCTGTTTGATCTTATGATATTCACGTTCCGCCTGAAGCGCCCGCAGTTCCGCTTCGGAACATAATTTCGCTACATGCTTCAGATGCCTTTTCATTTCCGGCTTCAGTGCCTCATTACGTAAATATTTTTTCAGCAGACGGTGCACCATCAGATCCGGGTAACGCCGGATTGGCGACGTAAAATGGGTATAATCCTCGAATGCCAGTCCGAAATGGCCGATCGGTTTCACGCTGTATTTTGCTTTTGTCATTGTGCGTAAGGCCGTGCGCATAATATAGGAGCTTTTACTTTGCTTCATTACTTTTTCCAGGGTTTTCTGGAATTTTTTCGAGGTAACGGGAAGTCCGAAAAAAGATGCCTGCACGCCGAAAGCATCCAGCAAAGAAAACCATTCGTATATACTTTCCGCTTCCGGAATATCATGAATACGGTAAATAAAGGGAACGTTCGTGCCACGCGTCCTGGCATAATTGGCGACACTCTGATTGGCAAGCAACATGAATTCTTCTACAATATGATGGATCCAGAGGCGTTCGCGTATCCGGATCCGAACCGGGACGCCGTTTTCATCGAGTTCATATACGGGCTCGGGAAGATCAAAGTCAATACTTCCTTCATCATGACGTTTTTTCTGCAGGATCTTTGCCAGCCGGCTCATTGCAATGAGCTTTTCATAGAAAGGACCCTGTTTCTCATCGAGGATCTTTTGGGCGTCTTCGTAGGAAAAGCGCTTCCGGCTGTGTATGATGGAAGAGGTAATGTCATAGGACAAGACCTCGGCGTTTTTGGAAACTTTCATTATCACGGTCATGGCAAGCCGGTCCGTACCCGGCTTCAGGGAGCAAAGGTCCGTACTCAGTTTTTCCGGAAGCATATTAATGACAAAATCTGTGAAATAAACCGATGTTCCGCGTTTAATGGCATCATCATCAACCGGGGTGTTCATAGGCACATAATGACTTACATCCGCAATGTGCACACCCAGATGATAATTTCCCTGCTTGTCCTGCTCAATGGAGACAGCATCGTCAAAATCTCTGGCATCTTCCGGGTCGATGGTAAAACACTCCAGATGACGAAGATCGCGGCGCCGGTCATCATCCGGGATCTCGAATTCTATCGCTTCAACCTGATCAAGGGTTTCCGGAGAAAATTTTTCCGGAATATTGTATTTATTGGCTATAAGTACAGCATCAAATTCCGACTTTTTCTCTCTGGCGACAATACTTTTTATTCGTCCCCGGTGACGCTGTTTTCCGCTTCCCCATTCCGTGACCTCGGCAATGATATGTTCGCCTTCTTTTGGGCTAAAACCGTTCATATCATCAATAATGATCTCCGAACGCAAATGGTGGATCGCAGGTATGGCCAGGCTGTATTGATGCAGTTTATGATAAGTACATATAAATTCGTTTTTTCCGCGCCGGATCACACGCCTTACTTTTCCCTCCGCTTCACGTTTTCCCCTTGCTTTACGCAGGATCTTGACGGCAACCGTATCCCCGTGGGCGGCGTTCCCGGTATTCTCCTCTGAAATATAGATCTTTTTGTCATCCGGCGTGTGCACAAAAGCAAAACCCCGCGGATGAAAATCTATGGTACCGGTAAATTCATTTTCCGCTGAGCGTAAACCATACTTGTTACCCTTAAACTGGGAAAGCTTTCCTTCTTTGAAGAGTTCCTTAACCGTATCACGGAAAGCGGGATATTCGTTCTTGTTAATCTGCAGTTTTTTTGCCAGCTCTTTTACACTAAGGCGCTGCCGGGGATTTTTCTTAACGTAAGATAATATAATTTCGGACATGTTCTTCATTAGCTGAAGATACATCATAAAACATGTATTTAACAAGTGTTTATCGTAATTATTTATATTTTTTATGTAATTCGTCACAAAAAAAACGTATTGGAGAATTAAGAATTGAGAATTGCAAAACTGCGGGAAAACATGTTATATTTAGCCTGATATTACTGTGTTGAAAAATTAATACAGCCATTATATTTTTTTATTGCGATAATCATTAACATAAAGGGATCACTATGGCAAAACATGCATCAAAGATCGGACGGGTTATCGGTATTATTCTTATTGCAGCCATTATTGGCGGAGCGTTGGGACATCTTTTCGCCAGTTTACTTCCCGAAGGTGCCGTCAAGGATTTCTTTTCCGTTAATTTCCCTATCGGATTCAATACCTTTACGCTTAATCTATATTTCATTGAACTGACACTGGGTTTTCGTATTCACATTAACTTCTTAAGTGTCATTGGCGTGCTGACCGGTTATTATATCCTGCGTTTTACCCGCACATAACAAGAGGAAACTATGCATTCGATCATTTCTGATTTTCTTCAACGCCATCATGAAACACAAGATCTCAATATGATGATCACTGTGGATAGTCCATGGCTTGTGGATCATGCAAAAAAACAATTATCCGTTCAGGGCCCCTTATCGCATAAACTGATCGCAGTAAAGGACAATATTAATGTGAAGGGACTGCCGACTACCTGCGGCAGTGCTTTTTTAAGTCATTATATCTCTCCCTATAATGCAACGGTGATCGACCGGATCCTCAAAGCAGGTGGCATCATTGCAGGAAAGACCAATCTGGATGAATTTGCAATGGGATCCTCCACGGAATATTCTGCATACGGCCCCACCAAAAATCCGGTTAATACCGAACACGTGCCCGGCGGATCCAGCGGTGGTTCAGCTGCCTCGGTGGCGGCGGGGCTCGTGGACTATGCCCTCGGCTCCGATACCGGCGGATCTATCCGTCAGCCTGCATCTTTCTGCGGGGTCGTAGGTCTGAAGCCGACGTACGGACGCGTTTCCCGATACGGGTTGACGGCCTTTGCATCATCCTTTGACCAGATAGGGCCGATCACACGTACCGTCCGGCAATCCGCAGAGCTTTTACAGGTCATAGCGGGAAAAGATGAACGGGATTCAACCTCCTCGGAGATCGAAACGGAAGATTATCTTGCAGCACTTGAGAAAGATACCGTGCAAACTATCGGAGTCCCCTACCACCTGCTTGAGAACGGACTGCATCCGGATGTGAAAGCCCGTTTTGAGAATGCTGTAGGTCTTTTGAAAAAGAACGGAAAGAAATTTGTCGATATTTCACTTCCGCATCTGACATATTCCATTGCTGCATACTATATTCTCGCCACCGCGGAGGCCTCCAGCAATCTTGCACGCTTTGACGGTGTCCGTTACGGGACCCGAAATATTGAGCATGCCGATACGATCAATGATTTTTATGCCGGGAACCGAGAATTCGGCTTTGGTCCTGAGGTCAAGCGGCGTATCATGCTTGGAACCTATGTGCTTTCTTCCGGATATTACGACGCCTATTACGCCCGCGCACAAAAAGTACGGCGGCTGATATACGAAGACTTTCAAAAAGCTCTCCGAAATGTCGATACCATTCTGCTTCCCGTTACTCCGGATCCTCCTTTTAAACCGGGTGAACACCTGGACGACCCGATATCGATGTATCTGAGCGATGTTTTTACGGTATCCGTTAATATTGCGGGCATTCCCGGACTTTCCCTTCCTGTCGGAAATACGGAGAACGGTTTACCTGTCGGTATTCAGATCCTTGGCGGCCTTTATAAGGAATCAACGATACTTCAGCTGGGGAACACACTGGAATCATTGCTGTAAGATCGATAATATTCAACTTGTGAGAACGTGAAAAACAAAAAGCCCATTTCCTTCAATTCACGCTTTTATACGACAATACGAAATTTCCTCGTTATTGCTCCGGCGTTATTCCCTTTTATTCTGACCGCAAAACCCGCGGATATTCAGGAAGCTCAGCATTTTACCAAACCTCTCAGCATGCAGATACCCCTTGCCCGCCCGTCACGCGACCACAGCTATCTTTCGGAAAACGGCAACTTTATTATCCATTACAATAACAGCGGATATCATGCCGTTCCCCAGAACTACACCTTTAATGATTCAATCCCCGACTATGTATATCGTTCGGCACAATATCTTGAAGATTCGTTCGTCATGCTGCATGATTCACTCGGTTTCAAGCTTCCGCCTGAGGACCATGTGAACTCTCCCGAGATCGATGTCTACTTTACCTCATATTTCGACAACTACGGTATGACCTGGCTCGAGAGTCAGGCGG
This sequence comes from Fidelibacterota bacterium, assembly GCA_034521145.1. Classification (GTDB taxonomy): domain Bacteria; phylum Fidelibacterota; class Fidelibacteria; order Fidelibacterales; family Fidelibacteraceae; genus M50B103. The sequence continues at coordinate 384,591 of JAXHMX010000001.1, forward strand.
AACCGAATGTATGGACGAGCTTTATTGAGCTGAGTACAAATCTTGAAGACAGTTCGGTGTTTTACACTCCCGGTCTGGACGGCCTAAAAGTTACCTGCGCACATGAATTATTCCATGTTTTCCAGCTGGGCTATATTTACCGGGATCGCGATTACTTTTATTTTGAAATGTCCTCTGTCTGGTTTGAAGAATTCATGTATCCCGATGTCAATGATTATCACAGCTATTTCAACCAGTATACCGCCAACTGGAATTACGCCGTCGATCATGCGAACCTTTATTATAATAATGTCGGGTTCAATCTGTACATTGATAAACACTACTCAGTACCCGGTGACAATATCATCAATACGATCTGGGAGCGGATCCCTGCGGAACCCGCCCTTGACGCAATAGGAACGGTATTAAATGACCGCGGAAACGGTTTTGCGCATGCGTTGTGTAACTGGGGAACTGCCCAGGTATTGTGTTACCCTTATTCCGCGGGAAATTTTGCATACGGATTTGATGATGCGCAGGATCTTCCCACTGTTTCTTTCAGCCGTTATCCCGATAATGTCTTCACCTCGCTGAATGCGGAATTTGCATTGCCGGCATCACACATGGTCAGTTATTATAAACTCGGGGACCTTCCTCCGCAGGCGCTTTTATTTGAAACTGATCTTAGCGGGGGTCTCTCTGCAAATCTCATTTGTCTTGACGGTACACAGAGTATGGTTTACCCTCTAAATAATTCCATCTCCGTTATTGACGGAAACCGTTTCAATGAATGTATCCTTGTTGTTGGCTCGGACCGGGAAAATGCCACCGGAAGCGTCAGCATGGTGCCGGTACCTTCGGATCTCATTGTTTCCCTGTATCCCAATCCTTCATCGTCGGGATACGGTGTCAGCATCCGTTATGTACTGACAGAAGATCAGCAGGCAATACAGGCGGCTTTATATGATTTACGGGGACGGCGTGTCTTCGTGCATGATCTGGGTGAACATTTACTGCAACAGGGCCTGCATACGCTTACCCTGGATCTGTTTCCCCATCATCTGTCCAGCGGTATTTATTTCTTTACTCTGCATACGGATGAAAGAGCTATAAGCAAAAAACTGACAATTATTAATTAATATGAAGTTCCGCACAATATCGAGGACTTCCGAAAGCAAGATCAATATTAAAGGAAGTAAATTCCTGGGCTTTGCTTATCCGCTTGAAAATGAAGAAGAGGTCAATACCATACTGGCATCATTACGGAAAAAGTATTACGATGCAACACATCATTGTTATGCCTGGCAAGTGGGTTACGGAAAGGACATGCGCTTTCGTTACCATGACGACGGAGAGCCATCCGGTACAGCGGGGAAACCGATTTATATGGCGGTCACTCATCGGGAACTGACAAATATACTGGTCGTTTCCGTGCGCTATTTCGGGGGAACAAAACTCGGTACCGGCGGACTGGCCCGCGCCTACGGCCAGTCGGCATCTCTTGCGCTTGACAAGGCAAAGACCATAACGGTGGAAAAAGGTATCGTACTGCACTTTCGTTCTTCCTGATGAACAGCATCCGCTTATTTTACGTGCCCTGAACGACTATCATCTTATCTCACTGTCACAGGATTTTGGTGAAACGGTAAATATCAAGGCGGAAGTGGATGAAGAAGCGGCACCGCAAATACGGGAAAAAATAAAAAATGCCACGCGGGGCGAAATACTCGGTGAAGAGATCGTAAAGCACAATGAATAGACGGATGTCCGTTAAACACTGAACTGCCGGCCGGCGGTTAAGGAATGTGTGTCAGACCGGTATTTTAAAACTTTTTTCTTTTAGAAGATCCGCAGCTTTCCCAGTTAACGGTTCGCCTTTTTAATCATTGACCTTTTTCAGTTGTATATGCAGCTCATCAAGCTGTTTTTGATCAACGGAAGCGGGAGAACCGTCCATCGGGGATTGTGCCGTTGTGGTTTTCGGGAAAGCGATCACATCCCGTATCGAATCCTCGCCGGTAAGCACCATCACGAGACGATCGAAACCGAAAGCAATGCCGCCGTGCGGCGGTGCACCGTATTCAAAAGCATCAAGCAGAAAACCGAATTTTCTACGGGCATCATCCGGAGAGATACCGAGTGCTCTGAACATTCTGCTCTGGAGTTCGCGTTCGTGGATACGAATGCTTCCGCCACCGATCTCATATCCGTTTAGTGCAATATCATAGGAACGTGCCTTCACTGATAGCGGATCACTTTCAAGCTTCTCCAGATCTTCTTTTTTCGGTGAAGTGAACGGATGGTGGCGGGCAACGAGTCTTCCGCTTTCCTTATCCTTTTCAAACAAGGGAAAATCCACAACCCATACGGCTTTATAGTCGTCTTTTTTTATCAGATCAAAATGCCTTGCAACGGCCAGCCGGACAGCCCCCAGCGAAGTGAGTGCAGTTTCCCATTCATCCGCCATAAAGAGAAGCAGATCCCCCGGCGTAAGTCCGCATGTCCGCACCAGATTTTCTTCGGCCTCCGCGGGATAAATTTTGAGATGCCGCTCTGAAGACCTTCTTTTTCATACTTCGCAAAAGCAAGTCCCTTTGCCCCGTATTTTTTTGCCAGTTCGGTCAGCTCGTCAATGTTTTTTCTTGAAAACGCCGCACCGCCGGGAACGCGGAGTGCACGAACGGCTCCGCCGGATTCAAGGACCTTATGAAAAACCCCGAAATCACATATGCCGGCGATCGTATCAATATTCGTTATTTCCAGATCAAAACGTATATCCGGTTTGTCGGAACCGTAGCGCTCAAGCGCTTCATGGAAGGTCAGTACCGGAAAAGGCGTATCGATCGTAATATTGCCCGCTTCCTGCAATACTTTTACGATCATATCTTCCATAATGGTCAGCACATCTTTCTCATCGACAAAAGACATCTCGCAGTCGATCTGTGTGAATTCCGGCTGACGGTCCGCCCGCAGATCCTCATCACGGAAACATTTCGTGATCTGGAAATAACGGTCGTAGCCGGCGATCATCAGAAGCTGTTTGTAGGTCTGCGGCGATTGGGGCAATGCGTAAAATTTTCCGGGATTGATGCGGCTGGGAACAAGATAATCCCGGGCGCCTTCCGGAGTGGATCTCATCAGTATCGGGGTTTCGATCTCCATAAAATCATGTTCTGTAAGGAACTTACGAACGGATTGTGAGGCACGGTGCCGTATCCGCATATTGCGCTGAAGCGCGGAGGTCCGCAAATCAAGATAACGGTATTTCAGCCGCAGATCCTCACTTCCGGTCTCGCGTTTACTTATCTCAAAGGGCGTCGGCTTTGCTTTACTAAGCAATTCGATATCCTTCGCTTCCACTTCGATCTCACCCGTAGGTATTTTATCATTGACAGAGTCCGTGGGCCGCGCATTTACCGTTCCGGCAACGGCAATAACATCCTCATTGTTCAAATGTCTGACCAGCTCGCGCACTTTTTCGGGAAGTTCACTTCCCACACGCACCTGCACCAGTCCGTAGCGGTCGCGGACATCCAGAAAATATATGCCGCCGAGATCTCGGCGGGTATTGACCCAGCCGTTTATACGAACCTCTTTTCCGACCTTGGCTTTTGTCAGGTCCCCGCAGTGATGGTCTCGTTTTAAACGCATAGAACTCCCATAATGATTTGCTGGTAAATTACGCGAAAATGTAAAAATATCAAAAGCTTTCTTCAGCACACCATGAATAACTATTTGAAAAGGATTGTTTTATCCTGCGGTCAGCCGCCCAGGAGTCCCCGCATAAGATACGCAAAACCGATACCCGCATAATTACCGATTATCCAGCCCGCAATGCCGGCAAGCATACCGGTCATGATCACTTGCTTATTTTTTAATACGGCAGCGACCACCGGAACAAATGGCGGGGAATAGACCAGGGCGGTCATGGTAACCAGGTGAGTATCCGAATCTATTTTTACCAGTTTTGAGAACAGTGTATGGATCAAAAACGCAAGCAGCAGCAGTGAGGTGATGTACAGGATAACCAGAGGCGCTGTTCCGACCAGTTCACGGATATTTGCCATTGAACTCACGACAAGCGCGAAAACAAGTAAAAAATAATGTCCCAGCTGAAAGGTCATTCTGATATGGCGAATACGGGGTACCATTGATGCCAGAACACCCAGGGTGGTGATCACCAGGATCGCCACAACCGAAGATATCCCTTCGGGCACAAGAAAACTGGCGCCTCCGCCGACAGCGAAAATGATGACGGAAAGACCGAAAGCCCCGAGCAAAGGGAAAAAATCCTTTTTGGTGTAACCATTGAAATACGGTTCAAAATGATCCAGTTGCCTGGCATTTTTTTCATTCTCCGAGACGGACAGTTGTTTAAAGGGAAGCAGCACTTTTTTGAGCAGGCGGGGTATGACGGACAGGATAAGGAGAAACAATACGCCTCCGACCAGTACATCGGAAGCATGAACGGCGATATAGTTGGATGAATTTATTTGCAGACCGGTCCCTATTGCGGCCAGATTCGGCGTGCCCCCGGTATAGCATCCGATAAGCATTCCGGCCATTTTCCAGCCTTCCTCTCCCAGATGTGGCGCAAAGAACAAATAGACGATCGTTGAAGCAATGAAGACCGATATGAGAGCGACAAAGAAGGCTTTTGCGGCAGTACCCGCCTGTTTTGACCATGCACGCAGATCCATGGAAAAAAAGATCAGCGGCAAAGCAAGCGGAATAACCAGCATATTAAGCGTATCCTGTACCTCTGAAATGTTATCCGGAAAAATCTGTACATTTCCAATGATCAACCCGATAACATAACAGATAACGATCGCACCGATACTGTCGAAAATACGTTTTTTTGAACAAAGCCAGAGAACAAGTGCAGGACAGGAAAGAAAAAAGACCACCCAAAGTATTGTAAGCAACATAAACCCTCACTGTGTAATAGATATCCCCTCCGCTCGATAAAATAAATATTTCACGGGAACAGACCAAGAAAAAATTCGCCGTACATTTTACGGCATGGGAAAAGACCGGGTAATGCTATATCTTATTATGAAAATATTAAAAAGGCTTCTTGAAACTTTCTGGGCTTTTTGTTGATCCCTTTTTATATTCCCGTATGAGAATTGCTTTAATTCAGGCGCCGGTTGAAGACATGTATTTCACACCGCAACGCAGTTACCCTCTGGGACTAACGTATCTGGCGGCAGCGGTAAAGGATCTTCCGGCAGAAGTTAATATCATTGATCTGCTCAGCGGTCATGGCCGTAAAACCATTCCTTTCCCGGAAACATACGCCCCGATCCTGCCCTACCTTCCCTATGACCGCTCACCCATACGCGCCTTTCACAGCTATTACCATTTCGGAGCGGACCGGAAACGGATACGGCAATATTTTACAAAACATTCTTATGATGTCTGTGCGATTTCCTCGAACTTTTATACCTACAGCGAAGAAGTACTGAAAACCGCAGAGATCATTCGTAGTGTATCTCCGGGATCCATGATCGTCGTCGGCGGGCAGAATGCAGGTCCCGAACATGAACTTTTTACACATTCACCCCATATCGACATCTGTATTCAGGGTGAAGGCGAGATCCCGTTCCGGGAACTAATAAAAACCTTATTGAAGGACAAAAATAATTTCGATGACATTCCGGGAATGTGGAATGCCGCTAAACAACGATGGAATGCGCAGAAAAAACCGGAGAATATCTCTTTTTCCCCTGACAGCGGCAAGCTTCCGCCGGAACATTACCGTATAGGCGGCAAGGCAGCGATCATGCTTTCCACATCGCGCGGTTGCCCGATGGCCTGTCGTTTCTGCAGTATTCATAAAACTTTCGGCACAAGGATACGGCTGAAAAGCGTTGAAACGGTCATTGCGGAAATGCAGACCTCTTATAAAAAAGGCATACGCGCTTTTGATATTGAAGATGATAACTTTACTGCCGACCGCGATCATTGTATAAATCTTCTTAACGCCATTGCGGACAGCTTTGACGATAGAATAGAATTGTATGCCATGAACGGTATTTCCGCCGAACATCTGGACGAGGAGATCATTGATCTGCTGAAGCGGGCTAAGTTTCAGTCCCTTAATTTATCGATCGCAACACTATCTGATTCCCGGCGATCCTCCCTTAACCGCCTGACCGATAATGAAAAATTTTCCCGTATCGCACATTATTCGGCAAAAAAGGGACTGAAGCTTACAGGACATTTTATCGCGGGACTTCCCGGCCAGGATGCCGAAGAGATCCTTTCAACTATGCGGTATCTCTCGGAACGGCCCCTGATACTCGGCATATCGCCCTTTTATTATATTCCCGGAATGAACATGCAGGTCCCGAATATCCCGCATTCCTGCAAAGAAGCCCGGCTGACACGTTTCTGGCCGGCGGATATATTTCTTTCTTCCGCAGAACTTATCACATTTTTCCGTCTTTCCGCTGGATCAACTATCTGAAAGATCAGATAAGGGAAAAAGGCAAGTGTTCCATAAGCCTTCGTGAGGCACAGTCGCTCTTTAATGAAAACATCTTTATACGGGAATTAATAAAAAACGGACATTTTATCGGTGTCGATAAAGATCGCAACTATTTTGTACTTCCGGCAGCTGAACATATCATTGAAAAATTCATCACTGCTTTTAAAAACACAATGATCCGTTGCGCATAGACCATTTAACATGTATATTTTATAAAAATGAAGGTGAAAAAATGCATAAAACACGGTTCTTTTTAATGATCGGAGTAATGATGATATCAATTCTTTCACTGCAGACGCTTTATGCCGGTTCCCGTTCGAAGATAAAACCCTTACCGGCTCCGCAGCGTAAAGGCGGGCTTCCGCTGATGGAAGCACTGGACAAGCGCATGAGCATTCGCGATTACAGTGACAGGCAGATACCGGAACAGGTGCTTTCCAATCTGCTTTGGGCTGCCTGGGGATACAACCGCGAAGATAAGAAGAAACGTACCGCTCCTTCCGCTATGAACAAGCAGGAGATCTCGGTCTATCTTGCCAAAGCCGACGGATTGTATCTTTATGATGCGGAAACACACGGGTTGATCAAACTTTCCGGAGATGATATTCGTAAAGAGACCGGGAAACAGAGTTTTGTCAATTCCGCACCGCTTAATCTGATCTTTGTCGCGGACTTGAAAAAGCAAAGCAAGCTGACCTCCATTTATGCCAATGCGGGTTTTATTTCACAGAATGTCTACCTTTACTGTGCTTCAGAGGGACTGGGAGGCGTTGTCCGCGGATGGTTTGATGAAGACGAGCTCCACCGGGCCATGAAGCTTGGTGAAGATCAGAAAGCAATACTCTGTCACACCGTAGGATATCCCGCCAAATAAGATATCCACAGCGGATCGGCGGCTTCTGTTCCCGGGATAATGATCGTTTATCTGTTGCGGGCAAATCTGCGTCAATGATGAAGATATTTTCAGGATATGTGCTTATTATCGGTAATTATGGACATAAAATATTGATGGACATTTTTCTTTTGTAAAATCAACTTTATCATTAACTTTAGTGATGCATTGACGTATAAGTCAAAAAGGAGTCTCAGATGAACGGAATAGACTGGAACTACTCAGACAAGGTCAAAGAACATTTTTTCCATCCTAAAAATATTCTGGAACTTGATGAAAAAGACTATAACGCAGACGGTACCGGCTATGTCGGCTCTCCGGCCTGCGGCGACATGATGAAAGTCTTCATTAAGGTAAAGGATGACCGGATCGATGAAATGAAATGGCAGACCTTCGGTTGTGCCAGCGCTATCGGCTCTACCTCAATGCTAAGTGAGATGGTATCCCGTGACGGCGGTATGAAACTTGACGATGCATGGAAAATCACTCCAGAAATGATCATTGACGAACTTGGCGGTCTCCCGGCGAATAAGATCCATTGCTCGGTTCTTGGTGACAAAGCGTTGCGCGAAGCGATCAAAGATCACTATCGGAAAACCGGTCAGGAAGACCGCATTCCGGAAGACGACAAATCAAGGATCATCTGTAATTGCCTGAATATTTCGGAAGATGATATCCGCATGGAGATCCTGGAAGGTGCAAAAGATTTTAAGACACTTCAGGAACGCACCAAGATCGGTACGGTCTGCGGTCAATGCATTGATGATGCAAAGACGCTTGTGAACTTCTATGTGGGAAAATACTATGCCGATGATATTTATACCGGTAAGAAAACAGAGGATAAAAAGTAAAATGATCTATCTTGACAATAGTGCCACTACGCCCCTGCACCCGAAAGTAAAAGAAAAAATAATCGAATCCCTGGAATATTACGGCAATCCGAGTTCTATGCATGCCGGCGGGCGACAGGTGCGGGCATATGTTGAACAAAGCCGCAAAGAGATCGCCGGTTTTTTCAACTGCAGTCCCGAAGAGATCATTTTCACCGCAGGCGCCTCCGAAGCGAATAATACTGTGTTGAAAAGCGCAACCACCTGTTGTGCGTTCTGTAATGAATCCCGGGGACATATCATCACAACGAATATTGAACATCCTTCTGTGATGAATACACTGAAATGTCTTGAACAACAGCATATTGAAGTAAGCCATGTTAATGTGAATAAAAAGGGAGTTGTTGATCCGGCAGATGTGGAAGCCGCCATCCGTCCGGATACCATGATGATATCCGTGATGTACGTTAACAATGAGATCGGCACGATACAGCCTGTTGAGGAAATCGCCGCCATAGCAAAAAAACATCATATTCCCATGCATACCGACGCTGTTCAGGCAGTGGGAAAACTTCCCATAGATCTCCAAAAACTGCCGGTTGATTTTCTCTCCATGTCCGGACATAAAATTTATGCACCCAAAGGTATCGGCGTGCTTTTCAAACGCAATACCGCCAAAAATATCTGTCCCCTTATCACCGGCGGCCATCAGGAAAAATCCATGCGTGCCGGGACAGAGAATACGATCGGGATAATCGCTCTCGGTGAAGCTATTCGCCAGCTTAAGCTGGAAATGGGCGAGAACAGAAAGCGCATCAGCGCTCTTCGGGACCGACTGGAAAAGGGAGTGAAAAATAATCTTGACGGCGTCATTATTAACGGTGATGTAAATAAGCGCACCTGCAATATCAGTAATATGTCTTTCAAAGGAGTAGAGGGTGAATCCATACTTCTCCGGCTTGACATGCACGAGATCGCTGTCTCGACCGGAAGCGCCTGCTCAACGGGTTCTCTGGATCCAAGTTATGTCATTACAGCACTTGATGTAGACCCTTCTGTGGCTCACAGTTCCATTCGTTTTTCCTTAGGACGGGAAACCACCGAAAAAGATATTGACATGACGATCAAAGCCGTTACAGAGACCATAAACTTCCTGCGTAAAATGAGTCCCCTCATTCCATCCCGTTAAATGCTACATGAAAGGAATGCAATGCATAATGTTCAGTTGATCGATCATCCTCTTGCGAAGCATTCACTCTCCATCTTGCGCGACAAGAACACCGATACCGAGATCTTCCGCCGGCATACGGCCATTGTTTCTCAAATCATCATTATGGAAGCCGGCCGTAATTTCAAGATCAAAAAACGGGATGTCGAAACGCCCGTTGCAAAAACCCAGGGATATGAGATCTACCGTTCAATGGTTTTTGTCCCGGTCCTGCGTGCCGGTATCTCTATGCTGGTACCCGCGCGTGATTTTCTTCCCTGGACTCCCGTAGGTTTTATCGGTCTGGAACGTGATGAAGAAACCGCCATTGCGCATGAATACTATAAAAAATTCCCTGATCATATTGAAAAAAAAATGGTGCTGGTCCTGGATCCGATGCTGGCCACCGGCGGTTCCGTTTCCGATACGATCTTTCGCCTGAAGGAAAAGGGCGCCAGGCGTGTCTATATCGCATGTATCGTTTCCGCACCCGAAGGGATCAAACGCATCAATAGAGAACATCCCGATGTAAAAATATATACAACCGCTATTGACGATCATTTGAACGAGAAAAAGTATATCGTTCCCGGACTGGGAGATTTTGGGGACCGGTATTTCGGGACCTGATGGTTCTGTATACCCTGTCTTTAATTTGAGTCAATAATAAGATAATTCTGTCAATACTATTCAGGGATGCTCATACTTCTTACTTCTCACTACTCAACTTTCCCTCTTCCTGCTTGACAGCAGTATTACGTCCCGGAGTTCTTCCGCATTCCGTGCTTCCATCCAGCGCTTTTCAAAATCACTTTCCTGTACCAGATTCGCTATTGCCATCAATGCGCGGAGGTGATAAGTGCGTTCATCCAGAGACCCCATTAAAACGAACATGATATGCACCGGTTCGGTACTGGACGCATAGCGTATCCCTTTTTACACCGGATAGGGATAATATCGAAACATTTGCCCTCCGGCACGATAAAATGCGGAATGGCCAGACCCGGCCGGATAATGGTGGAGGATTGTGATTCACGTTCTTTAAGTCCCCGAATAACCGTATTTTTTGATACGGGCCAGCGTTCGGAAAACTTTTCCGCAATATCCGTGATCAGATCATCTATATCGGGTGAACCCGGAACATCAAGTATTGTACAATTCTTAATAAGTCGGTCAAAACGATCCTCAATGATCTCATCCCGCTCCCGCACAATATCCCGCAGTTCTTCTTCAAGGGTGGAACTTTTTAGTTCTTTTGCCGAAATCCGTTCAATAATATGCATCATTGCAGAGGTTCGGCTTATCCTTTTTCTCGCATAAACAAAATGGATGACAACACCGGTAAGCAAAAATGCCGCGGATATTAACAGCGGGACCGCTCCCATATTCATAAGAATGAACAGATAGGTAATAACCGCAAATATCGGCAGCCAGGGATAAAGAGGCACTTTATATTTTGGACGATAATTCTGTATTTTACTTTCCCGCATAACGATCACGGATACATTATCCATCATATAAAGCAGGATCATCAGTGTTGACGCCGTTTTAACCAGATTTTCAATGTTCAGGAAAATAATAACGATGATCATGAAAATACTTGTGAACAGTATTGAGATCAATGGTGTCTTATGACGTGGAGACACTCGTGAAAATATTTTCGGCAGAAGCTGATCCCTGCTCATAGCCAGGGGGGTGCGGGATGCGGCCAGAATACCGGCATTTGCAGTGGTAATAAAAGCCGTTATGGCGGCCAGGCTCAGAATAATGACTCCGGTTTTTCCCATGATCTTATCAGCGCCGAGCGAAAGCGGAACGGGAGAACCGGATAACTGATCGGCAGGAAGAAGTCCGATCGTTACGCCGACTGCCAGCACATAGATAGCAGAGACAACAAAAAATGAAAGTAACATGCCCAATGGGATATTCCTTCCGGGGTTCTCGATTTCCTCGGCAATATCGGCGATCTTTGTCAAACCCCCGAAAGAAACGAACACCAGCCCGGTAGTGGATATAAAGGACATGATCCCATAAGGCATAAAGGGCTGATAATTTTCCGGATGAGTTGATATAAAACCCGTACCGATATATAAGAACAGGATACCGATCAGAAATATTACAAGTCCCACCTGAATATGGCCCGCCATTTTCACACTGAAAATATTAAAAACGGTAAAAAGCAAACATACTGCGACCGCTATAAGCTTGATGTAAAACTCACTTATTCCGGAATATATGAGGATTGCGAACGACCCCAGTCCGATCAATGCAAAAGCACTTTTAAAACTAAGCGAAAACCAATTCGCGAAACCACCGAAAATACCTAAAAGAGGTCCCATGCTTCGATCGATAAAAAAGTAGGTCCCTCCTGAGCGCGGCATTGCAGTTGCAAGTTCGGCCTTTGCCAGCAAAGTGGGAAAGATCAGTACAGCTGCCAGAAGATAGGCAAGGATAGCAGCCGGACCGGATTTTGCAAAAGCTATTCCCGGAAGAACAAAGATACCGGAACTGATCATTGCACCTGTTGATATTGCAAATACATTAAGCAAGTTCAGTGATTTTTTTACGGGATCATTCATTTTTACTATCTTCTTTTACAAATTATAAAACAATTTTTAACAGATAAATATACTTTTTACCGGGTCTTTTACATCTTCTATAAAAGTCAGGTATTTTTTTTCTGTCCTTTTTTATCGGTATTCCCGATAGTATCCTGTAGTTCGTTCAGCTGACGTGATAAATTATTAATGCGGAATTCAATAGAATTAAGGATCCAGAACTGAAAATGATTGACTTTTCTCTGACGGCTGATCATCCAGATGATCTTTACGGAAATAAGTAATATCCCGATCTCAATGGATAGCACAGGGGGCAAAGGGATAGGAAGTCCTAATACATGACGCAATATATCGAAGGAAAAAAGCAAAATAATGAGAATAAAAAAAATGATATTCACGATCCTGTCATGTTCAAGGTCGGTTTTTCCCCCGATCTGACCTAAAAATTGTTTAATGCGTTCCCGTTCTTCCTTATAAGTCGTTAATTGTTCCTCAAGCTCTTCAATGCTGTGTTCATGCTGAAGATCCATATTGATTACTCTCCATTTTATAATAATATAGGTAAATTACGTTATAGTTAAAAATTATTTATCGTGTGCTGGCAGGTAAAATTTTTCACCATATGATCGTGGAAAATGTTCATTTCTCATTGGTGGATTTCATCTTTTCATAACGCTGATTGCGCAAATATAAGATGACATCAAATCCTACCATAAGAAAATTCAGCACATAGAGAAAGATCACGATATCATAATGGTAATGAAATTTGTGAAATATTCCCGCAAGATATCCGCACAAAACAATGATCATGAACAAAAGACTTTTCCCCTTCGTGGAACGGGACACCCAGGACCGGTAGATAGAAAAAGGCCACGCCGTTCCGAAACAGATCAACATAATAATCTCAAAAAAACTCATTAGTCACCATGGTAATAAAGATCTTTTATGGGTGTGTTATTGACCCAGACACCCTTTTCAACTTTTATCCAGCCGCAAAGACCGGTAGAAGAGCGTATGAGATAATAGCGGTAATTCTCATCAAATTCCGTCAAAAGTACACTGATCTCTTCGCCTTTACGGACCGTAGTAACAGCGCGTCGAAGGCGCTTTGTCCGGTATACCGGGAAGTCCCCGGTTGCGCTGCTCTGTAAATCCACTGCATAGAACGGTTGTTTTATTTCTTTTATCTTTCCTTTTTTAAATAAGAATTTCCGGCTTAAGGTGAACATTTCGTTAACGGATCCCCGTGCAATGATCACACCGCCGTTCTTTAAATAAAGATCCACCGTGTGTATGGAAAAAGCCTCTTCCAAAGTTTCGTTATTGCGGTAAAAATAATAACGGGGATCGGCGCTTTCTCCCATACTGAAAAGAATTGAGTACCTGTCGCCGTATCCGTTTCCGGGAACATATTCCATTACTTTTATAAATTTTGCACTGTCTCCCCGGGAACGGTAAAAAGGATCATCCTGCGGAAGCCGGTCACAGGTTTTGTTGATGATCTCGGCATCTCCTTCATAATGGATCTTTATCCAGGGATAATGAACAAGAGAGAGCGTATCGGCGGAAAATACCGTCCGGACGGCAATAAATAATACAATCCCAATAAGGATTTTTCGCATTGCTGTTCCTTTTTTATTTACCGGGTTTCCCCAATAATGTGAACATATTCTGTTTATATGCCTCAACGCCGGGCTGATCAAAAGGGTTAACCCCCTGCATATATCCAGACAAGGCTACGGCTACCTCAAAGATAACGGTAAGTTTACTCAGATGTTCTTCGTCCGGATAATCCAGATGGAAAACACTTGTAGGTACCCCGCCCTCTTCATGAGCACTGCGGGTGGCTTCGAAAGCTTTGTGATTTATAAAACTCAGCGCATGTTCGGCGAGATAATTCAAATTATCCGTATTATTATCATCGTACGGGATATTCATATCCTTCTGATAATGGTCAATAATGACAAAGGTCTCAAATATATTCCTTGTTCCGTCCTGTATGTATTGCCCCATACTGTGCAGATCCGTGGTCAGTTCGACAGCTGCGGGAAAAATGCCTTTGCCTTTTTTGCCTTCACTTTCTCCGTAAAGCTGTTTCCACCATTCGGAAAAATAATGCATACGCGGTTCAAATGTTGCCAGCAATTCAATGGCTTTCTCATGACGATAGCATAGATTCCGGCTTACGGCGTAATTCAGCGCCGGGTTCATTTCATTCAGGGACATAGCCGCCTTAAAACCTGCAGAGGCCCCACGGATAAGCTGATCGGGGTCGGCACCGGCAGCGAAGATGGGCAGCAGACCGACCGGGGTCAGGACCGAGAAACGCCCGCCCACATCATCGGGGATAACAAAACGGCGGTAGGACCGCTTCTTTGCAAGATCACAGAGTGCACCCTTTTTTGCATCGGTCGTGGCAATAATTCGTTCATTTGCATTTTTTCCATATTTTTTCTCTGCAAACTCACGCAGTATCCGGAACGCTATACCCGGTTCGGTCGTTGTTCCGGATTTGGAAATCACATTGATATAAAAATCATTGGTCTCAAGTTCATCCAGAAGTTCACTCCAGTCAAGCGGGAAAGATGATGTCCCGCAAAACGCACTCGATGATGACTTCCGAAAAGTGCATGAATAAAAGCCCTTGCCCCCAGGTAAGAACCTCCGATCCCCACACATACCAGAAGATCTCCCGAATCACGGATCTCGCCGGCAGTATTCAGCAAGGGATCAAGCGATTCCGGTGAAGTATCCGGCAGATCAAGCCAGCCGAGAAAATCTTTTCCCTTCCCGTTTCTGGCTGCCAGCGTTTTCAAATTTTTCTCGGCTTCTTTCCACAACGTTGAATATTGGCCGGAATAGCGTTCCCGAATATTTCCGTTTTCATATTCGACCATAAGGTCACTTCTCCATATATTTTACTAATACTCTTAAAACCTGATCGATATCAGTTTCCGTATGATCTGCGCAGATCTGGAAACGGATCTCTTCCTCGCCTTTCGGTACTACCGGAAAATTCAGGCCGGTGGCAAGAATGCCCTGTTCCCGAAGATAAGCGACCAATTCTGCCGTTCTCCGGGTATCACGAACCATCAGCGGAACAACAGGATGTTCGCCGGCGATCGTTTCAAATCCGGCATTCTCCAGTCCCTTACGGAAACGCGCCGTCAATTTTTTTAGAAGGGCAAGTCTGTCCTGTCCTTCTTTGCTTTTCAGTATTTCAATACTTTTTTTTGCAGCTGCGGATTCGGATACGGTTATGGGATTTGAATAAATATAGGTCGGCGCGGTTTCGCGGAGAAAGCTGATTAGTGCTTTGCTCCCCGTCACATAGCCACCGTTCACCCCAAAGGCTTTTCCCAGGGTACCGATCAGAATATCGGCGGAGGATCCGGTAAGTTCCTCGGTCCCGCGGCCGGTATCTCCGCACGCGCCCACACCGTGCGAATCATCAACGATGAGAGTAACACCTTCTTCAAAATTTTCATCCGCATCCTTACATAATGCGGAAATAATATCAAGGGGAGCATGATCACCCCGCATGCTGAAGATTCCGTCGGTAATTAGCAAACATCTTTTTCCCTTACCGATGGAATCGCTGATCCTGTCCTTCAGATCATGCATGTTATTATGCTTATAGATCATTTTTAATGCCGGCCGCGACATGCGCAAGGCATTAATGATACAATTATGATTCAGAGCATCACTGATAACAACCGTTTCGGGAGTGATCAGTGAGGAAATAACTCCAAGGCTTGTTACGTAGGCCGAACTGAATATCATAGCGGCCTCTTTTCCGTGAAAGTCCGCAAGCGTGTCCTCCAGATCGACGTGCTCCTGATAACTGCCGCTGATAAAACGTACAGCACCCGGCCCCACACCAAAACGCCGGCTTGCCTTTTTCTTCCGCTTCTGATCAATTCGGGATGCATGCTCAGTCCAAGATAGGAATTGCTGTTCATTTTAATGAGTTCCTGCTTAAAACCTTTAAGCCGATAACGCGGACCTTTATCGCCTGCAGGCAAAACAACGTCGGTAATGATGTTTCCCTGCCTTTTGCGCGGTTTTCATCGACCAGTTCTTTCACCCGGGCAGAAAGTTCTCTATCCAGTTTTGTCATTTTTTTTTCTCCTTCTTAAACCTATCGCTGAGCGTATGGATCATATCTTTACTCATAGACCCAAGATCATGATCCGGCGACCAGCTCCAGTCGCTTTTTGCAGCCGAATCATCCATGGAATTTGGCCAGGAGTCCGCAATACATTGACGAACCGGATCAACATCATATTCGATCGTAAATTCCGGAATGTGTTTTTTGATCTCCGCTGCTATGTCTTTTGGTGAAAAACTCATTGCAGCGATATTATATGCATTGTGAAAACGCAGCTTATCATAGTCTGCCTCCATAAGGTCTACCGCCGCTTTAAGGGCATCCGGCATATACATCATATCGAGGAATGTGTTCTCCTTTAAATAGCACGTGTATTTTTTATGTTTTACCGCTTTATGATATATATCCACAGCATAGTCCGTTGTACCTCCGCCCGGCGGAACGACACTGGAAATAATTCCCGGATAGCGGACACCGCGCACATCGACCCCGTATTTTTCATGATAATAATCGCATAAAAGTTCCCCGGCAACCTTGGTCACCCCGTAAATGCTGTTCGGCCGCTGTATCGTGAGCTGCGGAGTTTTATCTTTGGGAGTTGTAGACCCGAAAGCTCCGATAGAGCTCGGAACGAACATTCTGAATTTAAGTTCATTGGCAACCCGCAGAACGCTGTTCAGACAACCCATGTTAACATCCCAGGCCATTACCGGATTTTTCTCACAAACGGCGGAAAGTATGGCGGCAAGGAAATAAACCTGATCGGCTTTTTCTCTTTGTATAACCTGATAAACCTGCCTGCTGTCCATTGCATCCATCCGGATAAAAGGTCCTCCCTCCATAAGCTCAGGATGCAATGTTGCCCGAATATCAGAGGCGATAACGTTTTTATCTCCGAATATTTTACGAAGATAAGCGGTAAGTTCTGTTCCGATCTGCCCACCGGCTCCGATGATCAATATTTTTTCCATAATATGCTCCGACCCTGAGGGTCACTGTTCTTCAATGTTCATTGCAAAAAAGGGTTGTTGGTCTTTTCTTCTTTGATAGTTGTTTCTGCCATATGGCCCGGATATACTGTGGTCTCATCCGGAAGGTTGAAAAGTTTTTCCCTGACGGATTTCCGTAATACTTTCCCGTCGCCGCCCGGAAGATCACAACGACCGACAGAATGATAAAAAAGCGTATCTCCGCTGAAAAGCTTCTTGTCGAATAAAAAACACACACTCCCCTGCGAATGTCCGGGTGTATGGATTATGTGAAAACTAAAATCACCGGTCTTCAGCTCTTGTTTATCTGCAATATCAATATCAATTACCGGCGTCCCGTAATAGGGAAGTCCAAAATTTAAACTCAGTTTCTCCATTTCTTTCAGCCATTCACGGTCCGTGCTGTTCATAATAAAAGGGCAGTCATATTGTTCACACAGCGGTTTCGCTGCAAAAATATGATCTATATGCCCGTGCGTGGCCATAACAGCCTGAACCGTACATTTTTCACTTTCAATCTTTTTTATGAGCATACCGGGGTCATCGCCGGGATCAATGACAAGGGCTTTTTTATTATCAATAATAAGATAGGTATTTTCCTGAAAAACAGTATGAGAAGTATGTTGAATTACGATCATGAAAAACCTAAATATAACGCTTGATTTTTTTTGCTTTTTTCTTTGTTTTGTCGCCGATACCGAGAATATCATGTACAAAATAAAAACGCCGCCATTGCTTATACTGCTTCTTTTTATCAAAATGATAACAGGGTTCTTCATCAATTTCCATTGGTTCGCCGCGGAGAATTTTCATTGGATTCCCGGATATAAGTTTATCAATATCGATTTCCGGGTATTTTTCTTTATAGACCGCCACTGCACGTGTCAAATTAAAACCGATGGCCCTGCTTTCCCGGTGAGCATCACTTGCGATCACATGAGCCAGACCCTCCGCAAGGAGCATCTCCGAGACAAACCGCGCCTGAGTACCCATATAACCCAATAGACTTCCCGCATTGATCTGCAAAAGTGTTCCCATTTTGACAAGGTCGATGATATCTTCAGCCATCTCCCAGAAATATCCGTACCGTTCAGGGTGAGCAAGGACGGGAGTACATCCGTCCTGTATCAATTCATAAAAAGCTTCTTTAAATCCTTCCGGAGGCCAGTTCATGGAAAACTCGATCAGGGCATACTTTTTTTTATCTTCAAAACTGAAGTAAGGAATTTTCGGAGAATGCACAACACCGGTTGTAAAAAAGAGTTCAGCTCCCAGATACAGCTGAAGGGGAAGTTTTTCTTTTTTCGCTTCCTCTTTTACGATATAAAAATTTTTAAGGACTTTTTTCTGCCGTTCTTCATAATTGGAGATCTGATCTTTTTCAAGCTGATGTGGAGTTGCCGCAATATCGGTAATATTATATTTAACCGCTTGCCGTAGAAGACGCATGGAGTCTTCCAGTGTCGGCGGACCGTCATCCACATCAAAAATAATATGATTATGTATATCGGCTATTTTCTGCATAGTACCCTTTTTATTGTAAAACCGCCAGTAAAATACCGGCAGCAACGGCTGAACCGATCACACCGGCAACATTGGGTCCCATTGCATGCATGATCAGATGATTGTTCGGATCGTATTTCAGTCCCTGCTGCTGGACCACACGCGCCGAATTCGGTACCGCACTTACTCCGGCGGCACCGCAAAGGGGATTGATCTTGTTCCCGTCCTTAAGAAAAAGATTCATGAATTTTGCAAAAAGCATACCTCCGGCCGTTGCGATCACAAAAGAAACCGCCCCCAGACAAAAGATATAGAGTGTCTGGAAATTCAGAAAGGTATCCGCCTGAGTTGCTGCACCCACGGTAAGTCCCAATACGATGGTTACGGTATTGATCAGACCGTTCCGTGCAGTATCGGCAAGCCGTTCCGTTACTCCGGATTCTTTAAGGAGATTACCGAAAAAGAGCATTCCGAGAGCGGCAGCGCAGTGGGAGCAATAAATGCCGTCAGCAAAAAACCGATGACCGGGAATATGATCTTTTCGACTTTCGGGACCACCCTGACCGGTTTCATTTTGATCACACGTTCTTTTTTAGAGGTCAGCAAGCGCATAACGGGCGGTTGAATGATAGGAACCAACGCCATATAAGAATAGGCTGAAATTGCGATCACCCCCATCAGGTGGGGAGCAAGTTTGGAGGATAGGAAAATAGCCGTAGGTCCGTCGGCTCCCCCGATAATACCGATCGCTCCTGCTTCCACGGGAGAAAAACCAAGCCAGCTGGCACCGAGAAATGTCAGAAAGATCCCTATCTGAGCGGCCGCACCGAGCAACACCATTTTAGGATTTGACAAGAGCGCGGAAAAATCGGTCAGGGCACCGATACCGAGAAAAATAAGCGGCGGATAGATACCTTCTTTGACCCCAAAATACAAATAGTTCAATACCGAGCCTTCTTCCTGGATACCCAACTGCATACCCACATCGGCAAGCGGAATATTACCCAGAAGGATACCAAAGCCGATCGGTACCAGCAACAGCGGTTCATAGGACTTTGCAATGCCGAGATATATCAGTAAACAGCCGATCGCGATCATGACAAGATGCAGCCATGTCAAATTCGAAAATCCCGAATAACCGAGAAAATCATTCAGAATGCTCATACATCCTCCAGACTCATCAGAACATCACCTTCCAGAACGGAATCTCCGACCTTGATATTTACGGCCTTGATCTTTGCGTCAACAGAGGCCAGGATATTATTTTCCATTTTCATTGCTTCCATCTTTGCAACAGTCTGTCCGCTTTTGACGGTATCGCCCTCGGAGACCAGTATCTGAGTGATCAATCCGGGGATCGGTGCCTTTATTGCATTGACCGCTGCAGAATCGGCGGGCCGGGATGTATATCCTCCCGATGCATCCGGTACGGCAGCCTTTCGGGTAACCGGCGGAGTTTTTCCGGATTCCTGCGGCTCGTCGTATTCAACTTTATATTCCTTGCCGTTACATTTTACACTGGCTGTTTTATCTCCCACTGTCTCAATATCGACGGTAAACTCTTTATCATTTATCTTGATATTATATTTCTTCATCTTTCACCTGTAAATTATAGGGTACCGGGTTTTCTCATGCCAAAAGCTTTATTGTTCCATCCCGAAAGCGGTTTGATCACTTTACGTATGGTTATGATCGCTTTCTCCTCTTCTTCATGCGAACGCTTGTAGAGGTGCA
Organism: Fidelibacterota bacterium; assembly: GCA_034521145.1. GTDB lineage: Bacteria > Fidelibacterota > Fidelibacteria > Fidelibacterales > Fidelibacteraceae > M50B103. The sequence goes on from JAXHMX010000001.1 coordinate 404,884, forward strand.
GAGCTGTTGCAATTGCCGCCGCCGTTTCATCATCGGTGCCGGAAATTCGTTTCTTCGACGATCTCCTTTTTCTACGCCTTTCAGCTGAATAATATATGGTTTTTGACATTACAGCCACGCTCAGGGCAACCACAAGCAGGGCGAACAATACGATCAGTATACCCAGAACCGATAAACTGTATACCAACTGACGATTCTCTTCGGGAATGCCGGTGCCGGCGGTCATAACGACCGGTAAAAGCATGACCATTGCAGTACTAAGTTTTTGTTTCACATTCATAAATACACCTTAAAGAGGAATATTTCCGTGTTTTTTCATAGGATTGCTCGAGACGTTTGGTCGAAAGTGTCTCAAAAGCCCTGATAACACGGAAACGCGTATTGCTGGGTTCGATCACATCATCAATATAACCGTATTCAGCAGCCACATAGGGATTTGCAAGCTTTTCACGGTATTCCCTGATAAGCTCTTCTTTGCGCTTACCGTCTTTGTCATCTTTCAGTTCTTTACGATACAATATATTCACCGCCCCTTCGGCACCCATCACGGCGATCTCTCCTTTCGGCCAGGCATAATTGATATCGCCGCGCAGATGTTTGCTGCTCATCACACAATACGCACCGCCATAAGCTTTTCGTGTGATCACGGTTACCTTCGGCACAGTGGATTCCGCATAGGCATAGATGAGTTTAGCGCCATGATTAATGATCCCGCTGTATTCCTGCGCCGTCCCCGGTAAAAATCCGGGTACATCAACCAGTGTCAGCAACGGAATATTAAAGGCATCGCAAAAGCGTACAAAACGTGCAGCTTTTATACTTGCCTTAATATCCAGAACGCCGGCGAGATAATTCGGCTGATTGGCAACAATACCCACCGATCGGCCGTTAAAACGTGCATATCCCGTAACAATATTGGGCGCATAATGGCGGGAAACTTCAAGAAATTCTTTATCATCCACAATTTCATTAATGATCTCTTTTATATCATAGGGGACATTCGGTGATTCCGGTATGATCTCGTTCAGCATTTCCGAATGCCGGCTGATCGTGTCCCGGGAAGCGACCGCCGGTGTTTCTTCCATATTATTTGAAGGTATGTACGAGATCAGATTACGAATGAGCAGGATCGCTTCTTTTTCATCTTCGGCGGCAAAATGTGCAACCCCGGATTTTGCGGCATGCACCATTGCACCGCCGAGTTGTTCAACATTGACATCTTCATTGGTCACCGCTTTTACGACTTTCGGACCGGTAATGAACATATAGGAGGTTTTCTGCGCCATAATAACAAAATCCGTTATTGCCGGACTGTAGACCGCTCCTCCTGCACAGGGTCCCAGTATCGCGGATATCTGCGGAATGACCCCGGAAGCTTCAACATTCTTCTGAAAGATGTCGGCATAACCACCCAGGGCCGTAACACCCTCCTGAATGCGGGCTCCGCCGGAATCGTTCAGTCCGATAACCGGCGCCCCCATTTTCATGGCCATTTCCATCACTTTCACTATCTTTGCCGCCAGCGTTTCACTTAAGCTCCCGCCAAAAACGGTAAAATCCTGGGCATAAACATATACAAGCCGGCCGTCAATGGTTCCGCGCCCGGTTACAATGCCGTCACCGAGAAAATGTTTTTTTTCCATCCCGAAGTTCGTACAGCGATGCTTTACGAACATATCAAATTCTTCAAAAGAATCATGGTCCAGTAAAAGCTGAATGCGTTCACGGGCAGTCATTTTACCTTTTTCATGCTGCTTATCGATTCGATCTTGCCCGCCACCCTGCCGGGCCTCCCGCCGCATTTGCTGTAATTTTTTAATATCGTCCATATTTTTCTCTCCCTGTTCCGCTATTCATGTTTTTCGGTCAATTCCGTTAATATCCCGAAAGTGGATCTTGGATGCAGAAAAGCGATCTTATCACCGCCGGCTCCGGTACGCGGTTCCTTATCGATCAAACGCAGTCCCTCTTTTTTCATCTTTTCCAGAGAGGATGCACAATCATCTACCTGGTAGGCGATGTGATGGATGCCCTGGCCGCGTTTTTCGATGAATGTTGCAACCGGACTTTCCCGGAAACGGGTTCCAGAAGTTCAATACGGGTATCGCCCACATTAAAAAAAGCCACTTTTACTTTCTGATCCTCAACATGTTCCGTGCCCGCAAATTCCAGTCCCAAGACATCCCGGTAAAAAGGTATTTGTTCCTCTATGGATTCTACGGCCACACCGATATGAGATATTTTTTTCACCATAAACGATCACTCCTCAGATCACAATATTTTCTTTATATTCTCCAAACACTTCCCGCATAACGTCGCATATTTCACCCAGCGTTGCATAGCTCTTGACGGCTGATATAATAAAGGGCATCAGGTTCTCTTTCCCCTTGCATGCCTTATTCAGATCCTTCAGTCTGCTTTCCGCTTCTTTCTCATCCCGTTTTGCTTTGAGCTCTTCAATGCGTTTGATCTGTTCGTGCTGGATACGCCGGTCAATACGCAACAGGATTTGCCGGGGGATCTTCTTCAGAGGTAAACTTATTCAAGCCGACGATTACTGACTTATTGTTCTCGATCTCTTTTTGTATGCGGTAAGCTTCGCGCTGGATCTCCCGCTGGACATATCCCTGTTCAATGGCTTCGGACATACCGCCGAGTTCATCAATTTTATCAATATATGCTTTTGCTTCATTTTCGATCTTATCCGTAAGCGCCTCAACAAAATAGGATCCCGCAAGCGGATCGATGGTATCCGCCGCTCCGGACTCGTGAGCAATTATCTGCTGCGTCCGCAGAGCTACGCGGACCGAGTCTTCCGACGGAAGCGACAGTGCCTCATCTTTACTGTTTGTATGCAGGCTCTGCGTGCTTCCCAGGACAGCCGCCAATGCCTGCATGGTAACACGCACAATGTTATTGTCAGGCTGCTGTGCTGTAAGGGTGGATCCACCGGTTTGTGTGTGAAAGCGCAGCATCATGGATTTTTCCTTTTCGCGTCAAAACGTTCTTTCATGATCCTGGCCCAGAGCCGGCGGGCGGCGCGAAATTTCGCAACTTCCTCAAAAAGATTATTATGAGCATTAAAAAAGAAGGACAGACGTCCAGCAAAAGCATCCACATCCATTCCCAGCTTTCAGGGCGGCTTCGGTATAAGCGATCCCATCCGCAAGCGTAAAGCCGATCTCCTGTGCCGCCGTGGAGCCGGCTTCACGGATATGATAACCCGAGATGGAGATCATATTCCATCTGGGAACGTGTTTTGAACAATATTCAAAAGTATCGGTTACAAGGCGCATGGATTCTTTCGGCGGATAAATGAAGGTCCCTCTTGCAATATACTCCTTTAAAATATCGTTCTGGATCGTGCCTGTCAGCTTATCGGGAGAGACCCCCTGTTTTTCCGCAACGGCCACATACATGGCAAGCAATACGGAAGCCGGTGCATTGATAGTCATACTGGTGGACACCCGGTCCAGAGGGATGCCGTCAAACAGCACTTCCATATCCTCAAGAGAATCAATGGCTACCCCAACCTTTCCCACTTCTCCGTCACAAATGGGATCATTCGAATCGTAACCGATCTGTGTGGGAAGATCGAAAGCGACCGACAAACCCGTTTGTCCGTTTTCCAGTAAATATTTATAGCGCTGGTTGGATTGTTTTGCATCTCCAAAACCGGCATATTGCCGCATGGTCCACAATCTTCCGCGGTACATGGTGGGGTACACGCCGCGTGTAAAAGGATATTCTCCCGGATAGCCTATCTCCCCGCCGTATTCACCGCTGATATCTTCCGGAGTGTAAAGCGGATCGATGAGGACATCGGACATTGTTTTGAACTCATCCTGTCGTTCGGCGCGCTTTTTACAAAAGTCCTTATACGTACCTTCGAGCCATTCTTTCTTTGTTTTGGATGATGACATATTTCCCCTGACCTTAACAATAATATTGTTGATTAATGAAAAGCACAGCCCGGTCTTTTTTAACCGGGCTGTCTGATAAGATAATATTATTTCGTATTTTCACCGTAGTATTTATCAAAGTAATAACGTTGATAATAATAGTAATACCCGCTTGAAGTGTTTTTCGGATTAACGTCGTTAAGCACTGTTCCGGCAATTTTGATCTTGGTGTTCTTCATTTCCTGCTGCAGGTGGATGATAACTTCCTTCTGCGCCTCACCCGCACGGGCGACAAGCAGGACACCGTCGGTAATGGAACCGAGCAGTGCGGCATCGGTCACCGCCATAAGGGGCGGAGCGTCGAAGAAGATCTTATCGAATTGTTTACGCAGCTGCGCAAACAGTTCTTTCATTGCTTTTGAACCCAGCAATTCCGACGGATTCGGAGGGAGACTGCCGGCCGGCATGACATACAGATTATCTATTTCCGTTTTATATATGGATTCATCAAGCTTTGAACGCTTGGTGATCATATTCGCAAGTCCCGGTTTCTTCGGCGTTGAGAACATCTTATAGATAGCCGGTTTTCGCATATCGCCATCGACCAGAAGCACCTTCATACCGAACTGTGCATAGGCGATGGCAAGGTTGGCAATGACCGTGGATTTTCCTTCTGCGGCACCGGCGGATGTAACTACCAGCGAATTGGTATGTTTATCGGAAGGAACGGATAATTCAAGATTCGTCCGGAGAGAGCGGAATGATTCCGAGATGGGAGACCGGGGTTTGAAATGTGAGATCAGGCGGTTCCGGAAATCATCGTAGGTGGAATACTTTTTATCCAGCACTTTTTTGGTGCGGTCGATGGACATTGAGGGAATGATCCCGAGCACGGTAAGTCCGAGACGTTCAAGATCTTCCTTGCTGCGGATGGAGTTATCCATGAACTCGCGCAGCAAGATTATACCCACGCCCGCTGCGAGTCCGAAAATAAAGCCCAGAAGTATATTCAATTTTGTTTTGGGTTTGATGGGTTCGAAATTCGGTACCGCTTTATCAATAATATAGACATTGGATATTTGTGAGGCTTCCTGGATACGTGCTTCCTCATATCGTTCTTTCATCAGAAGATAAATACGCTCATGGGTCTGACGTTCACGCTCAAGCCGTATATAGGAAATATTGGCTGAAGGGATCTCTTCGATCAGATCATTATAATAGTCGTTCAGTTTCGAGTATTCTTCTACCTTTGTCTCAAGACTGACCTTTCGCGATTCCAGCTCAATGATCTGTTTAATAATGACCTGGTTCACCGCAAGAGGATCTGTCTGTCCCGGCAAATAACCCGCATTGACCAGATAGGAAGTTTCTTCTTCAAGCCGCTTTCTTTTGATCCTGATATCACGAAGGGTCTCCTGCACATTCGTGGATCCGAGATCCTCGCCGATAAGGGATTTTTCCAGGGAGGCGATCTCTTCACGAAGACGGAGAACAAGCGGATTCGCCACCTGTAAGCGGTTATCGAGGACTTGTTGTTGTTTTTCGCTTAATTGCTCTCTCAAAAAATCAAGCTGATCTTTTGTAATATTCAATTCCGCTCTGGCGGTAAAAAGCTGCGCTTCAAATTCCGAGGATTTTTCTATCAGCTGTTTCGCATTTTCCGCCAGATCAACGACACCCTCACTTTCGAGGAAATCGCTTAATTTTCCTTCTATCGCAGCGAGCTGCGGTTCTATATCATTGATCTGATCTTCAAGGAATTGCCGGACCTTTCCCGCGGAATTACTTACTCTTTCCAGATCATTGGCATAGTACTGCATTACCAGTTCATTCAGGATTATCGACGCTTCATGGGGATCACGGCTCTCAATAGCGATATTGATGGTTTGTGTCTCGCGCACCGGTTCTACTTCAAGTTTTTCCAGCAGACGGTTCACAAAGTTCTTCTTTTTTTCATCCAGGGTCAGGACCTTCTCTTCCTCCCGGGTAAATATTTTTTTCACTTGTTTTTTGAACTTGGTGGTAAAGGACTGGTTCTCGGCCAGAAGACCGCGGTCAAAGAGATAAAGGGAATCCAGCGGATACATGATCATAAGGCTGTTGATCGTCCGTTCCGCGATCGTCCGCGAAGTAATGATCTGGATCTCATTGTTAATGACCATATCATTATTAATAAAGGGAGTCATTTGTTCAAAAACGCCGCCGGCTGCCATACTGTTCTCTATCAGGATCTGCGTCTGGGATTTATAGATCCTGGACTGATTCACGGTATAAAGGATCGTTCCGATAAAGATCACCAGGAACATGATAATAACTATATGAATTCGCTGCATGACCACTTGGACCACATAGCGTAGATTCAATTCATTCTCATCTTTCATTGAAAAGCCCTGAGCAAGATTTGCATTCATGTTTTCATTCGTATAATCCATAAGAGATCCCTTCTTTATTACTAATCTTTAATCTAAACATTTCTCAGATATAAGTCTATGAGTTTTTCCTTATTTTTTTCAGCATATTCTTTTGCCGCCTGATAGGTATTTTCAATTTCTCCCTCAATGATAGCTTCTTCAATATGGTGTTTTATCTTCCCGACATCCGGTCCGGGTCTAAGTTCGAACATCTGCATGATAGCATTTCCGTCGAGCGGTGACTGGAAAGAGCGGAGTTTATCTTTTTCTCCCACTTCATTTATCCGTTCCGCCACTTTTTCGAAATTTTTGCGATAGCGCGTTGCCCGTTCTATATTCTTGGAAGTAATATCCGCACGACAGAGGATAAGCAAATCATCGATATCATCACCGGCTTCTACCATTAAACGCCGGACAGCGGAATCGGTAACTTCATTTTTTGCAACGGCGATAGGGCGAAGATGAAGACGGATCAATTTTGCAATGCGTTTGATATTACGCGACGGCAGGCGCAGTTTTTTTCCGATCTCCTCGAACATTCGTGCTCCGGTTTCCTCATCGGCCGTAGAATGTCCATCCGCTCTCCTGCCTGAAACGTTTTGTTCTCGGTTTTGCAATATCATGAAAAAGGGCCGCAAGGCGCAGATCCGGGTCGTCGGAAAAGGCGGCAATATTATCCAGGACTTTCAGTGTATGATAATACACATCCTTATGCTTGTGTCCCTCCTGTGCTTCCACGCCGCGAAGATCGTGCATTTCCGGGAACAGTTCAGTCAGCAGACCGCATTCTTCAAGCATCAATATACCGCGGGAAGGCGCACGGGCCGTTATGATCTTAAAGAATTCGTCTCTGATCCGTTCATTTGAAACAATGTGTATTCGGCCGGCATATTCTTTAATTGCAAAGAAAGTCACGGGGTCAATATTAAAATCAAGTCTTGCAGCGAAACGCACGGCACGCAGCATGCGCAGGGGATCCTCAAAAAAGGTCTCTTTCGGATCGAGGGGGGTGATAATGCGTTTGTTTTCAAGGTCCCGCACGCCGCCGAAGGGATCAATAAATTCGCCAAAGCGGTCCTTATTTATTGATATCGCCATTGAATTGACCGTAAAATCCCGGCGTTTGAGATCTTCTTTCAGGTCACTTGCCCGGACCTCGGGATTTCTTGAATTATTCTGATACACTTCTTTTCTTGCGGTTGCGATCTCAAGATCGAAATTTTCGAGAGGTATCATTGCAGTACCGAATTCTTTAAATTTGACCACCGGATAAGCTTTCAATTCATCAGACACCGCATCCGCAAATGCGAGACCGTCACCCACAACGACGATATCAATATCTTTATTTTTTATTCCGAGGAGGATATCGCGAACAACGCCGCCCACAAGATAGCATTGCAGGGATCGTTTATCAGCCACGTTGGATATTTTGCAGATAAGCTGATATATATGGTGCTGTTCTTTTAATAATTGTTGCAAGTTCAATTTCATCCGTAAATGTACACAGATTGTTTGGATCATAAAATATTTTTTACATAAAAAAATAACCCCGCCGTTTGGCAAGGGTTATAATGGTTTCCGGCGATGTCCTACTCTCCCACACCGTTGCCAGTGCAGTACCATCGGCTCTGCTGGGCTTAACTTCTCTGTTCGAAATGGGAAGAGGTGTCTCCCCAGCGATATTGTCGCCCGGAAATGTCAAATTTATAAAAGGGTGGATAAATGATGCTACAACAACTACGCGGCTACCTATGATATTGAATTTAAATACACAGTTAAATCCAACGGACAATTAGTATCACTCGACTGAATCCCTTACGGGACTTACATCTGTGACCTATCAACCTTGTCGTCTACAAGGATCCTTAAGGGAAATCTAATCTTGAGGTGAGTTTCGCGCTTATATGCTTTCAGCGCTTATCTCATCCGAACGTAGCTACTCTGCAATGCCACTGACGTGACAACAGATACACCAGAGGTTCGTCCATTCCGGTCCTCTCGTACTAAGAATGGGTCCTCTCAAATTTCCTACGCCCACGGCGGATAGGGACCGAACTGTCTCACGACGTTCTGAACCCAGCTCGCGTGCCACTTTAATGGGCGAACAGCCCAACCCTTGGGACCTTCTCCAGCCCCAGGATGTGACGAGCCGACATCGAGGTGCCAAACCTCCCCGTCGATGTGAACTCTTGGGGGAGATAAGCCTGTTATCCCCGGAGTACCTTTTATCCGATGAGCGACGGCACTTCCATTCGCTACCGCCGGATCACTAAGTCCTGGTTTCCCACCTGCTCGTCCTGTCGAACTCGCAGTCAAGCTCTCTTTTGCCTTTGCACTCAACGCACGATTACCAACCGTGCTGAGAGAACCATTGAGCGCCTCCGTTACATTTTGGGAGGCGACCGCCCCAGTCAAACTACCCACCAGACACTGTTCGCAGCCCGGATTCACGGACCGACGTTAGAATTCTAGCAACATAAGGGTGGTATTCCAAGGTTGACTCCACGCAGACTGGCGCCCACGCTTCATAGTCTCCCACCTATCCTCTACATATGAAACCAAAACCCAATGCCAAGTTGTAGTAAAGGTTCACGGGGTCTTTCCGTCCTGCCGCGGGTAGCCGGCATCTTCACCGACGCTACAGTTTCACTGGACCTCAGGTTGAGACAGTGCCCAAATCGTTGCACCATTCGTGCAGGTCGGAACTTACCCGACAAGGAATTTCGCTACCTTAGGACCGTTATAGTTACGGCCGCCGTTTACCGGGGCTTAAATTCACCGCTTCTCCCAACCGAAGTCGGGATAACAGCTCCTCTTAACCTTCCGGCACCGGGCAGGTGTCAGCCCCTATACATCGTCTTACGACTTAGCAGAGGCCTGTGTTTTTGTTAAACAGTCGCTTGGGCCTTGTTATTGCAACCTTTTTCGGCTCCATTAGTAAATAATATCACCTACTCAAGGCGCCTCTTCTCCCGAAGTTACGAGGCTAATTTGCCGAGTTCCTTAACCTGAGTTAATCCAAACGCCTTAGAATGCTCATCTCGCCTACCTGTGTCGGTTTGAGGTACGGTCAGTTCAAAACCTTGCATAGAGGATTTTCTTGTCAGTATGATTAGGGTCACTTTATGTTCATAAGAACTCGTCATCACGTCTCAGGAACGCGTTCTTCCGGATTTGCCTGGAAGAACTCCCTACGCGCTTAAACCACCACGTTCGTCAGGTGGCTGACCTTTCACTTCTGCACCTCCCCATAGCTCAAACGGTTTTTAACTGGTACAGGAATATTTGCCTGTTTCCCATCGATTACGCCTTTCGGCCTCAACTTAGGGGCCGACTAACCCTGAGCAGAGTTGCTTTACTCAGGAATCCTTAGGCTTACGGCGAGCGGGAATTTCACCCGCTTGATCGTTACTCGTGCCTGCATACTCATTTCCATCTCCTCCAGCTGTCCTCACGGATCAACCTTCAGCGGTTAATGGAACGCTCTCCTACCACCCCCGAACGAATCGAGGATCCGAAGCTTCGGTAACAGGTTTATAGTCCCGGAAATTATCGGCGCAAAATCACTTGACTAGTGAGCTATTACGCACTCTTTAAAGGAATGGCTGCTTCTAAGCCAACCTCCTAGCTGTCTAAGTAATTTCACATCCTTTCTCACTTAACCTGTATTTTGGGACCTTAGCTGTCGGTCTGGGTTGTTTCCCTCTTGGTTACGAAGCTTATCCCCGCAACCTGTCTCCCGACGAACATGTGAACGGCATTCGGAGTTTGATTGGGTTTGGCAGGCGGTGAAGCCCCCTAGTC
>JAXHMX010000001.1:417500-435570 GCA_034521145.1 Fidelibacterota bacterium
GCTGCGTCAGGGTTTCCCCCATTGCGCAAAATTCCCCACTGCTGCCTCCCGTAGGAGTCTGGGCCGTATCTCAGTCCCAATGTGGCTGATCATCCTCTCAGACCAGCTACTGATCGTTGCCTTGGTGAGCCGTTACCCCACCAACAAGCTAATCAGACGCAGACCCATCCAGTGGTGAGAGCCGAAGCCCTCTTTCATCCCGAAAAATCATCTCGGGACAATATGTGGTATTAGTGCCGATTTCTCGACGTTATTCCACGCCTCTGGGCAGGTTATCTACGTGTTACTCACCCGTTCGCCAGTGTCCACTTCAAGCAAGCTCGAAGCTTATCCTTGACTTGCATGTGTTAAGCACGCCGCCAGCGTTCATCCTGAGCCAGGATCAAACTCTTCATTGTATTATATTAATCATTATATTTAATCATACCTCGACAAACTACTTTGTCAAGCTGAACTCATATGAAATCACGCATAACATACACCCTGATTTTCAAAGAACGTCATTTTTCAATGACAGCCTTTAATAATACTTTAAACAGAAATCAAAGTCAAGCTAATAATCAGTTTTTCTTCTCCTTTTTCTGCCCGCAATATTTTCAAAAAGCCGTGAATTATAAACCCTTTATTAGTGAATGTCAATCTTTTTTCGCTCTTTTTTTCAGCTTTTTTTACCTGCTTTTCTAATCCGCTTGCAGTGAGTATCTTATACATATATTGTAACTGAAAATAAATTCATTTTGTTTCATAAAAGCATCATTTTTTACTAAAACGAGGCCTAATGGTAGAAAATGAGGCTAAAAACATTTACCGGCCGACCACCTGATTTGGGCGTTCTGTGAGCGAAGGAAAGATGCTCAATACCGGAAATAAAAATCGTGAATAAAAACGCGTTCTTAACGTTATGTCTCTGCTAGCTGTCTTCGCCTCTGCGTTCCCCGAGGATGCTCTTTACCTTTTTCATGACATCCGTGGGGCGAACGGATGCCATGCATTCGGGACACAGGCGCCAGTCCTTGCGCTTATGCGTACACGTGCCTGCTGCCTTTATCACATAGCCATACTTACCGTATGGTCTCGTTAGCGCCGGATCCTGAGATCCGAAGATCGCCAGTGCGGGCGTTTGCAATGCAGCTGCAAGGTGTACGGCCATGGAATCACAACCAATCAGAAGGTCCGCTTCTTTTATATGCAGGGCAATGCCCGTCAAACTGTCCTTTATTTCCGGAATGCCTTCCGGAGCCGTTTGTCCGGGGAGAAATCCACGCAAGCGCATGTTTTTCTTTCTGAAGCAGCGCGATGAGTTGCTTCCAGTGTTCCTCCGGCCATAATCTTCCCGTATGATTTGCTCCCGGATGCAATAATATTCCGCAGGAATGCCTTGTTTTCTGCGGAAAACCTTTCAGCCGGGGGGAACGTGGTTCCGTGGGTATATTCAGCTCTCTGAGCAATGCAAAGGGACGTTCTGCCTGATGCTGATGATAGGGGTAATCGACAACATGCGTAAGCCATGCCGCGCCTCCGCTGAACCGAAATCCGCAGCGGTAACGGCTGCGCAATTTTTTCATCATGCGTATCCGGCGTATATCACCATGAAAATCAAAGATCATATCAAAGGAGCGGTCGTACAGGAATCTCAAAAGGATAAGTATGGATGTGATCGGCAAGATCCGCCTTTTCTGCAAGGTCCTTTACCGCCGGTGTGCACAATAAATGAAGTTCGGCGGATTCAAAGAATGTCCTCAGTGCATCCAGTGCTGGTTCAAGCATTATTACATCGCCGATACATTCATGTTCAAGTACCAGGATCTTCCGGATCTTTTTTCTTTCTACCGGGGGATTCACGTTCTTCGGCGGAAAATAATTACCGCTTATTCTGCTCAATAACCGTGAAAGATACAGCTTTCGGGGGTTGAGTATTTCCTGTTCGTTGATCTTCATATCATATTCCGATCAGCCCGTAGTATTCATACAATGCCGTTCCCACAGCTGATATATCATGGTGTTCTCGGACCCATGACGGTCCCTCTGCGCCCATTTTCTTTACGGGCATCACAGCTGACGGCATATTCCCGGAGTTTATCGTAAATCGTGTCCGCATTTACATTGACGAAAGGATGAGCGGAAAGAAATTTGCAATAGTATTCGTTCATTTCGGTGAAAGTGCATATTCCCATGGCAAGGGACTCAACAGAGTTCATTCCGTATCCCCATCCGCCTTTGTCGCCGATCTGATCGATAAATATATCACTTTCACGTTTCAGCAGCATTGCCTTGTGGTGTGGTAAGTTTTCAATGAGTGAAAATCGTATCTTTCCTTCTTTTTCGAGCTGTCTGCAAACGGGAATGATCACATTGCTGCCCTTGTAATAACGGTTGGTCGGGGCATGTGTGACCAGGGGTATGCTGCGTTCCACACGCCGGGGCGGATATTTTTGCAGAAAGTCCTCCGTATCAAACGGCAGGAAGATATAATGAATATCCGGATGCTTCTGCAGAAGATCAACTTCATTTGTCAGGTTCAGATCACTGACGGCGTCAAGTTCTTTCAGAACACCCCGGCTGCGCAGATCTTCACCGTGATAGTGGCAGATTATTTTTGTACCGCGCTTTTTCAATTCTTTTGCAAAACGGGCGTCTTTGTAAAAATCCATTCCGGATTCGAAATGGACAATATCGAAATGATAAAGCTTATATTCCCGTTACGGCACGTTGAATATATTTATCCCATATCTTTTCTTTCCATGCAATGAAGGCCGCGTCAAGGTGACCTTCGGGTTCCCAGACCGGCGGATACCCTTTCCGTTCGGTATGATAACCCGTTTTGCCTCTGTAAAACTGGTACACACGGTGACGCAGTTTTTTTAAAAAAGTATTTGTGAAGTTAAAGGGAAGATCCAGACAAATATCTTCGCGATAAGCTTTCGGGGAATGATAAAATGTCACATAACGAACAGTATTTCCCCGGTGCTCATGAATACGGCGGTAAAGATCAAGGGTTCCAACAGTATTTTCAGGAGAAATATAGAGGATATTCATGGATCTTACAGATTCTTAAAATCTGAGACTGTTTTATTTTTGAACGGCTTCAGGTAGGCACGCTGTGCTTCGATGAAAAGAGGATCTGTGCTGTGGTGCTGTTCTGTCGGCGCATGTTCCTCGCGTATACTGTATTCTGAAGAAAACTCAATTTTCTGCAGCGCATCGATGACATCGTTCAATTTTATATACTCTGGGTTTTGTGCAAAGACATAGCGCGGAATATCGCCGCGCACCGATCGAGATACTCAAGCTCAACAAGCTTCTCACACACATCCGTCATTGTATTCAGGCGGACACCAAAAAAATCGCAGAACTTATCAAGTGCGGGGATCGTCTTTCCGCGCCGGTAATAGGAGTTCATCCAGATCAGTACTGAAACTCCGAGATAAGCATGTGTATAGTGACTGCTTGTGTTCAGGTAACCGCGGTAAATATTCGTCAGGAGACGCCGGTTTTGAAAAGTATAACTGAGTTCCGCACCGAAAAGAATGATAAGCCAGGTCAGATACATCCATATCATAAATACCGGGATCGTTGAGAGGGACCCATAAAGGCTTGTTATTGTTGTCATCCGGCTCACGTACAGATAAAAGATGTTCTTTGAGATCTCCCAGAGTAATGCCGAAAACACTCCTCCGACCAGAGCGCTTTTGAAAAGTACTTTCGCACGCGGAAGGATCATATTGATCGTAACCATAATAAACAGGGTTATGAAAAAAGGCACCAGCGTGTTATATAAAATATTGATAAATGCATTTTGCTGGATCATTTTATCCATAAACCCGCCCGCGGGCATAAGAAAATTCTTAATATAGGTGTTCCCGAGAATGAGAAAGGGAGTGATCGTAAAAAATATCCAGAATCCGGTGATCTTGCGGAAATAGCTGCTGCCTTTTTTTACCCGCCAAATTTCATTAAAGATGCGTTCACCGATAACAAGGATAGCGGTACCGGCAATAATGAGTCCAAAAATAGCGATCAGGTTCACGACACCGGTTGTACCCCAGAGACCGGAAAGCATCTTTGGAAATATTCGTCTGAAGCCATGAGGAGAGCTGTTCGTGGAATTCCGGAACAAGATAAGGAAAAATATTATTCCGGACATAATCAATAACCAGTTCCCCCAGTCCGTAAATACCGGCAATGCTGAATATCAGCACCGACATGGGAATAAGCGACAATATAGTTATATATGCAAGGCTTCCGGAATGTACCGGACACATATTATGCAAGAAATCCTTAACTGTTAAGTACAGCAGCCACAGGGTTTTACCCAAAAACCGGCGAAACGGTGTTTTTTTTCCAATATCACGAACAAAGAGAAAGTGTAAGGTTCTTCTGAAAATATTGTTTTTCCTGATATTTGGATTCATGATACAGCTGCTTAATATATATTCTTATTTAATATAGAGATTAAAACGCGCATCTTCAAGAAAAATAGAACACCCGGAATAATACGGACATTCACCGGATAAGCCAAAACCAATGAAAAAATCCTCTCCGTATTGTCAGAGAGGATCCTTTGGTTCTTGTCGCGGCTGTGATAATACATCACTTTTCGGTTTCGGTGGATTTACCTTCGTCTTCTTTTTCCGGTACGTCCATCTTCTCTGGTTTTTTTTCTGCCGCTTCCGGTTCTTTTGGCGTTTCTTCTTTTTCGGAAACCTTTTTCGTATCCTCTTTTTTACCTTCTTCTTTTACAGCGGACTTTTCAGGCTTCACTTCTTCTTTTTTCGTTTTACCTTTTTTCGGAGAACTTTCTTTGGCGCTTGTTTTTTTCTTTTCCTTCTTTGGTCCCTCTCCGAAAAAATCCACTAACTGAAGAAGTACGATCTTTGCCGTATCATTCGGACGATAGCCCAATTTGATCAAGCGTGTATAGCCGCCCTGCCGGTTCGCATAAAGCGGAGCGATCTCTTCAAACAAAATCCCGGTTGCCTCTTTATTACCCAAAACGGCAAATGCGAGTCTTCTGGCATGCGTACCGCCTTTTTTACCATAGGTAATAAGACGGTCAACCACACCGCGGACCTCTTTAGCTTTTGCTTCCGTGGTTTTGATCTGTTTATGTATGATCAGTGATGCCGCCATGTTGGACAGCATCGCTTTACGATGACTTTTACTTCGGCTGAGCTTTCTTCCTCGTTTTTGATGTCTCATTTATCTGCGTTCCTTATTTGTTCGTATCTTTCATGTAAGGTGTAATATCCATTCCAAAGCGCAATCCCAGATCATCCAGTTTTGCCACCAGTTCGTTCAGGGATTTGCGGCCAAAGTTCTTATACCGCAGCATTTCCTGTTCTTCCTTGACAACAAGATCTGCAATGGTACGTATATCAGCTGCCTGCAGACAATTGTAAGAACGTACGGAAAGTTCGAGTTCGTCAATACTGCGCTGCAATTGCTTGCGTACGCGCAGGATCTCTTCATCGATCTGTTCTTCCGGTTCAATGATATTTTTCGTTTTCAGTTCCGAGAAGGGATTCAGATGATCGATCATCATATCCGCGGAGTAGGAAAGCGCATTATCGGGTGTCATGGAATTATCGGTATGAATTTCAAGCGTAAGTCTCTCAAGATCTTCTTTGATGCCGGACTGAAGTTTTTCAACGCTATATACCGCTTTAAGAATGGGTGAAAAAATAGAATCAACGGGGATGGTATCAACCGGTGCATCGGGAGTACGGTTCTTTTCCGCCGGTGAATAACCGCGGCCGCGTCCAAACCATACCGTCATATTGATCTCTTTTTCTTCCTGAATGTTCATAATATGAAAATTCGGGTTCATGATCTTGACATTCTCTTCGTTGGCGATCAGATCTTTTGCTTTGATCTCTTTGGGACCTTTCAGTGTCAGATTCACTTTAACGGGTTTTGAATCAACAATATCAAGTTTGACCTGTTTAAGGTTCAGAATGATGCTTGTAACATCTTCCAGTACCCCTTCTATTGTTGAAAACTCATGAAGTACACCTTCAATGCGGATTGCTGTGATCGCACAGCCCGGAATTGCTGACAGCATGATCCGCCGCAGTGCGTTACCCACGGTAGTTCCGAATCCCCGCTCCAGCGGTTCGATCGTGAACTTCCCGTAACTGTCCGTATAAGAATCTCTGTCGACTTTGATTTTATCCGGAATTTGAAAGTTAGGCATTATTTCAATTCCTCTTTTTTCGTTTATTTCAGAATATAACTCTACAACCAGTTGTTCATTGAACTCTTCCGGTATCTCATGACGTTCCGGAACTTTCAAGAACAAACCGACCAATTTTGCTTTATCAATAGACAACCATTCCAATGTATGATCACCTTTGATACGTTTAACGGAATCCATTATAAGGGGAAGCCGTTTACTTTTTTCCCGGACACGTATTTCGGAATTTTCCTTAACATGAAAGGAAGGAATATTCACCTTGCGGTTGTTTACCAAAAAGTGTCCGTGACTTACCAGCTGACGTGCTGCACGCCGTGTAGGGGCAAATCCCATACGATATACGACATTATCCAGGCGCGACTCCAGCATCTGGAGGAGAATATGCCCGGTAATACCTTCTTTAAGATCAGCTTTTTTAAAATAATTCCTAAACTGTTTTTCCAGAATGCCGTAGGTATACTTAATCCGTTGTTTTTCACGCATCTGGATACCAAAATCAGATAAACGTCTGCGCGATGTGGGTCCATGCTCTCCCGGCGGATAATTTTTGTTCATTTTAATGAACTTGGGAGATTCGAAACAGGGATAATCTAAACGACGACAGACTTTACCTCTTGGTCCTGTAAATCTTGCCATGAATATACTCCTAAACTCTTCGACGCTTGGGTGGTCTGCACCCGTTATGCGGAATCGGTGTTACATCTTTAATTGCGGTTACCTGCAGCCCGGCAAGTGCCAGAGAACGTATAGCCATCTCACGGCCTCCTCCCGGTCCTTTCACGCGGACTTCTATACGGACCAAACCGGCATCAATAGCTTCCCGGGCAGCGACTTCAGCAGCCTGTCCGGCGGCAAAGGGTGTGCTTTTGCGGGAGCCTTTAAATCCGACACGTCCGGCTGTCGCCCATGATATGGTATTCCCGTATTGGTCTGCAAGTGTTATTACTGTATTATTGTAAGTTGCCTTGATGAATGCGATCCCGTCCGGATCCACCTTCACCTTTCTTTTCTTACGTCTGACTTGTTGTTTTCTAGCCAATTCAACCTCCTAAGGCCTGGTACTATACTTTACGTTTTTTCTTGATCGCGGCTTTTTTCTTGCCTTTGCGGGTACGTGCGTTGTTTTTGGTATTCTGCCCGCGAACCGGTAGTCCCCGGCGATGTCTGTATCCCCGGTAACAACCTATATCCATCAGGCGTTTGATACTCATGGTAACTTCTGTTCGCAGCGCACCTTCAACTTTATAATCATCGGCGATCACTTTCCGGATCGCGGCGACCTGTTCATCGCTGAGATCCTTTACTCTGATCTCCGGATCTACTTTCGCATCAACCAGGATACGCAATGCGACGGACCGTCCAATACCAAATATATAGGTCAAAGCAACTTTGACTTTTTTATCCTTTGGTAAATCAATTCCTGCTATTCGAGCCAATGTTTACCTCCTGATCAACCTTGTCGTTGTTTATGTTTACTGTTCGGACAAATTACACGGACAACGCCTTTACGGCGAATGATCTTGCATTTATCACACATCTTTTTCACTGATGCTCTTACTTTCACGATATCATCCTTTCATTCTCCATTAAATTCTGCATGCTTTACTTGTACCGGTATACGATACGTCCGCGGGACAGATCATACGGCGATAATTCAAGGGAAACTTTATCGCCCGGCAATATCTTGATATAATGCATACGCATTTTCCCTGAAATATGTGCCAGCACTTCATGCCCGTTCTCAAGTTCTACCCTGAAAGAAGCATTCGGGAGTGTCTCAATGATCGTCCCGTCGACCTTAATTGCTTTTTGTTTCGCCATATCACTTGTTGTTTGTTAAAATTTCAGGACCTGTTTTTGTTAATGCCACCGTGTGTTCAAAATGCGCGGAAGGCAGACCATCGCTTGTGACGATCTTCCATCCGTCTGTCATGGTACGCACGCCGGCTTTACCCATGTTCACCATAGGTTCAATGGCAATGACAAGTCCTTCTTTCAACTCTATCCCCCGGCCTTTTTTACCATAATTGGGCACTTGGGGATCTTCATGCAGCCGCCTGCCGATACCGTGTCCGACCAGATCACGAACTACGGAAAAACCGTGTTGTTCCGCGTGGGTCTGAACGGCATGGCCTATATCGGAAAGATGATTTCCGGGATGTGCTTTTTCAATTCCGAGCGCCAAGCATTCCCTGGTAACATCCATTAATTTTCGCTTATCCGCTGATACATTTCCTACTGCGTAGCTGCGGGCATGATCACCGTGATAACCGTGTATAAGCGTTCCACAGTCAATACTGACAATATCGCCGTCCTCAAGAAGGACATTATCGTCAGGAATTCCGTGCACCACTTCTTCATTGCGTGAGATGCAAAGGGTGGCGGGAAATCCCTGATAGTCCTTGAATGCGGGCAATGCTCCCTGTGAACGAATATACTCCTCAGCCAGTTCATCGAGTTTTTTTGTGGAGACTCCGGGGTTGATCCATGTTTCGAGCATACTCAGCGTATTCGACACGATCCTCCCGGCGATCCGCATTACTTCGATTTGCTCGGCCGTTTTGAGGTAAATCATCGTTTCCTTCTTTTCAATAAACTAGAACCGTCTTCTTCCTTTGATCTTGCCCTTTTTCATGAATCCGTCATAGTGTCGCGAGATGAGGTGGGATTCTATCTGTTGAAGGGTATCAAGGGCAACGCCGACCAGAATAATAACGGAGGTACCTCCGAAGAAACTGGCCAGAGAATAATCAATATTGAAAATGTTCATAAGTATATACGGCATAATTGCCACGAGCGCAAGCATAATTGCACCCGGCAGTGTAATTCGTGTAATAATATTATCCAGATATTCCGCAGTTCTTTTCCCGGGCCGTATACCGGGGATAAAACCGCCGTTTTTCTTCATATTGTCCGCCACTTCCGTCGGATTGAACGCAATAGCCGTATAGAAGTAGGCGAAAAGTATAATAATAATAGAATACAAAACCCAGTAAGGCCAGTTGTCAACAGTGAACCATCCGCGGTTCAGCCAGTCCACATTGGAAAAGAACATCCGCAGTGAGTTCGGGATGAACACAATGGTTTGTGCAAAAATGATCGGCATCACTCCGGAGCTGTTCACGCGAAGCGGAATATAGGTCGACTGTCCGCCGTATATTTTTCTGCCGACCACTTTTTTAGCATACTGAACCGGGATCTTCCGGGTGCCCTGCGTCAGAAAGACCACAAATCCGATGACCAGTACAAGAATAATAATAAGAATAATCTCGACCAGCAGGTCTCTTGCGCCGGCCTGCAGCATTGTGATCTCATTTCTGATTGTGGAGGGCAGGCGTGAAATAATATTGATCATAATGATCAGCGAGATACCGTTCCCGATCCCGCGGTCGGATATCTGTTCTCCCAGCCACATCAGCAGAATAGTACCGGTTACCAGCGCCATAATGGTCATAAAGGTAAATCCAAATCCCGGATAAGCTACAACGGATTGTCCGTTGGCCTGCATGTTCAGAAGATATTTGGCAACTGCCCATGCCTGCATGGCAGCCAGCGCGACGGTACCGTATCGGGTGATCTGTGTGATCTTCCGCCGTCCGGCTTCACCTTCACTGCGCAGACGCTGGAAATAAGGCAAAACGCTCCCCAGTAATGTAATAATAATACTGGCACTGATGTAGGGCATGATCCCCAGAGCGAATACCGTTGCCCTGCTGAATGCTCCGCCGGCAAACATATCCCATAGTCCCAGAAGGGTATTGTCCATCCCGGCAGCCGCTGCCGCCAGAAGTTTTGCATCAATACCCGGAAGGGGAATGAACGCACCCACACGGCAAAGGAACAAGACAAATAACGTGAAAAGCAGACGTTGTCTTAATTCATGGATCTTGAACATGGAACGAACGGTTTGCATCATAATATCAGCGCCTTTCCACCTGCTTTTTCGATCTTTTCTTTTGCGGTTTCGGAAAATGCATCAGCTGTTATCTCAATTGCTTTCGTCATTTCGCCGTGCCCGAGGATCTTAACAGGTATATTCATTTCCTTGATCAAACCATATTCTAAAAGTTTGTCCGCATTTACGGTCTTAATATCTTCTATCAAATTCAGATCCTGTACATTCACGATCTGATATTCCTGACGAAAACGTTTATTGGAAAATCCGCGTTTCGAAACCCGCCGCTGCAGGGGCATTTGTCCGCCCTCGAACCAGGGGTGGTGTTTTGATCCGCTGCGGGATTTCTGTCCGTTCATTCCCCGGCCGGCAGTCGTTCCCTGACCGGATGCGGGACCGCGTCCCAATCGCGTTGTTTTTTTTCTTGTAGACCCTTTTGCGGGCGTTAATTTCGATAAACTCATGATACCTCCTCGACGTCTATGAGGTGAGGAATTTTTTTGATCATACCACGCACCGATGAATTATCGGGCAGAACAACACTTTTTCGGATCTTTCCCAAACCCAGTGCCTCAATTGTCTGACGGGTCTTTTCCCGATATCCGATAGTGCTTTTGATCTGTGTAATCCTGATTTGTTTTTTCTTTGCCATTTTAATTAAAAACCTCCTGAACCGTCACACCGCGCCGTTTTGCGACCATGTACGCATCTTCCAGTAAGGAAAGTGCACGCATTGTTGCTTTTACGACATTATGTGAATTCGCACTGCCGATAGATTTTGCAAGTATATCATGTATGCCGACCTGTTCCATAATGGCTCGAACCGGTCCTCCGGCAATAATTCCGGTACCCGGTGAAGCCGGTTTAAGCAGAACTTTCCCCGCACCGTATTTTGCCGTTATTTCAAAAGGGATCGTTCCGTTCAGTATCGGTACGCGAATAATATTTTTCTTTGCATCTTCACGTCCCTTATTGATCGCATCGGTTACCTGGTTGGATTTTCCCAGGCCAATACCCACATGTCCTTTGGCATCACCAATGGCCACGATCGCGTTAAAACGAAAACGGCGGCCGCCGGTAACCACTTTTGCGACGCGATTCAGCTTTATTAATTTTCCTTCACTCAATTCGAGTTCTGACGGATTGATTGATCTCAATGCGTTACTCCTTTTTTAGAATTCTAAGCCAGCTTCACGGCAGGCGTCTGCAAATGCCTTGACACGGCCGTGATAAATAAATCCGTTACGGTCAAAAACAACGGCTTTAATACCTTTTGTTTTTGCTTTTTCGGCAATAGACTTGCCGACACCGATGCCTAATTCCGTTTTTGGCTTGCCTTCCAGTGATTTACGAAGATCTTTGCCGAAAGAGCTTGCCGAACAAAGTACTTCATGATTCGTATCATTTACTATTTGTGCACTCAGGTGCTTATTGCTTCTATACACGACAAGCCTCGGACGCTCGGCAGTACCGAAGATCTTCTTCCTGATACGTGCTTTCTTTTTGATCCTGGCTTCGCGTTTTAATTGTCTTTTTTCTTTCATGACTGATCCTTTACCATGGGTTCGCTATACTGCATTAAGTAGCCGCTCCGGCAGTTTTTCCGGCTTTACGGTGTATCTGTTCACCAAGATAACGAATACCTTTACCTTTGTACGGTTCCGGTTTCCGCAGTTTTCGGATCTGGGCAGCTACCTCGCCAACCTTTTGCTTGTCCGGACCGGATACTTTGAGAATATCACGGACCAGGCTGAATGTTATGCCTTCCGGAGCATCTATCAGGATCTGATGAGAAAAGCCGAGTGAAAGTAAAAGCCGTTTATTGCTTTTCACTTCACCCTGAAATCCGACACCGATGATCTGCAGGGATATTTCATAACCTTCTGAAACGCCGGTGACCATATTATTGATCAGGGCTCTGCTGAGACCATGCAATGCTCTGTATTTCTTTTCGTCCGACGGACGTTCAACCACTATCTGATCATTGTCGACTTTCACGCTGATCTCATCGTGAAAGGGCTTTACAAGTTCACCCTTTGGCCCCTTAACAGTGATCATATTGTCTTTTACGCTCACCGTTACGCCGCTGGGGATCGGAATAGGTTTTTTACCGACTCTCGACATAATAATCCTCTCTTACCATATCTTACACAAATATTCGCCGCCAACCTGCATTTTGCGAGCATCTTTATCGGTGACCACACCGTGGGATGTTGACAGAATGCCGATACCTAAACCGTTGTTCACGCGGGGAATATCAGTATTATTAACATAAACTCTACGACCGGGTTTACTTACACGTTCCAAGCTGTAAATAACGGTACGTCCGTCCTCCTGATATTTCAGGTACAGCCGAAGCATGCCTTGTTTTCCATCTTCGATCAAAATAAAATCTTTAATGTAACCCTTCTCCTTAAGCACAAGAGATATCCTGGCTTTCAATTTACTCGCCGGGATCTCTACCCAAGGATGTCCTGCTCTGCACGCATTACGTATGCGTGTTAAGAAATCTGCAATAGGATCTGTTACCATCTGTTACCTCTTTTTACCAACTTGCCTTTGTTACGCCGGGGATCTCGCCCCTTAAAGCCAGTTCGCGAAAGCAAATCCGGCATAATCCGAATTTGCGGTATACGGATCTCGGGCGCCCGCAGCGTGAACAGCGGGTGTTCTTCCGTGTTGAATACTTCGGTTCGCGCTTAGCTTTTGCTATCATTGATTTTTTTGCCATATTCTGTGCAATCCTTATTTTTGATCACGCCGTACAAACGGGAAACCAAAACCTTTCAGAAGCTCATATGCCTCTTTGTCGGTCTTTGCTGTCGTTGTAAAGGTGATATTCATTCCCCGAACCGCATCAACTTTATCATAGTCTATTTCAGGGAAAATGATCTGCTCGCTAATACCAATTGAATAATTGCCCTTACCGTCAAAAGCCTTGTCGGAAAGACCGTTGAAATCGCGTACCCGCGGCAGGGCGATATTGATGAACCGGTTCAGGAACTCGTACATATTGACATCCCTCAGGGTGAGCATAACACCGACAGGGTCTCCTTTACGGATCTTGAAATTACTAATAGCTTTTTTCGCATAGGTGACAACCGGTTTCTGACCGGCTATCGTGGTGAGATCTTCCACAGCATGTTCCAGTTTCGCTTTTTCGTCACGGGCGTTACCGATACCGATATTGATCGTGATCTTTGCAAGCTTCGGAACTTCCATTACATTCTTATAAGCAAAGGTCTTGGTAAGATGCGGAATGATCTCTTTTCTGTACAGCTTTTCTAATGTTGGAATATCATTCATATCTGTCTACTTTCCTTCAGTCACTGTTTCACCGGTTTTCTTTGAAAAACGCACTTTGGAGCCGTCTTTCAGTATCCTTGTTCCAATGCGGGTCGCCGTTCCGTTCACGACTACCATAAGGTTTGATGCGTGGACAGGCGCTTCTTTTTCAATAATACCGCCCTTGGGATTGTCCTGGGAGGGACGTGTATGGCGTTTGACAATATTGACACCTTCAATGATCACACGATCTTTCTCCGGGAAAACTTTCAGGACCTTTCCTTCTTTCCCTTTGTATTTACCCGCAATAACTTTTACGTTGTCGCCTTTTTTAATATGCACGGTCTTCTCCTTACAATACTTCAGGTGCCATTGATACGATTTTCATATAATGCTTTTCGCGCAATTCACGGGCAACGGGACCGAATATACGTGTTCCGATCGGTTCACCCAGTGCATTGATCAATACAACGGCATTTTCATCAAATCGAATGTAGGACCCGTCCGGACGTCCCACTTCCTTATTGGTACGGACAATGACAGCTTTTAAAATATCACTTTTTTTGGCTGTTCCGCCCGGTATCGCCTGCTTTACGGTAACCATGATGGTGTCCCCGATGCTTGCGTAACGGCGACCGGTCCCGCCCAATACTTTAATGCATTGTACAACTTTTGCACCTGTGTTGTCAGCAACTTTTAATTTACTTTCAACTTGAATCATCGTTTATCTGCCTTTCAACTTTGATGCTTATTTCGCTTCCGGCGCACGGTCAAGGATCTCTTTTAGGCGCCAGCGCTTGTTTCGGCTCATCGGTCTGGTCTCAACAATGGAAATGGTATCACCCATACGGCATGCATTTTCTTCATCATGCGCCGTAAATTTCCGGCTTTTTTTGATATATTTACCATAAACCGGGTGTTTCATCCGTTGATTAACGAGAACGGTGACCGTTTTATCCATTTTGTTGCTTATCACAACACCGATTTTTTCTTTACGATTTGTATACGTCATTCCTGAACTTCCTGTTATTTACGCAATCCAAGTTCATATTCATGAATAATTGTTTTCAGCTGGGCGACTTCCCGCTTCAGGTAACGAAGCTGTGTCGGATTCTCCAGCTGCTGCAGCGTATGCTGAAAACGCAGGTTTAATAATGCATCCTCATCATCACGTAATTTCACAACTATTTCATCTCTTGTCAATTCTTTCAATTCAGCCTTCGATAACATCGCATTATCCTCCAATTTCACGTCTGGCTACGGTTTTTGCTTTGATCGGCAGTTTATGGGCTGCCAGACGGAAGGCTTCTTTCGCCATATCTTCGGTAACGCCTTCGATCTCAAAAAGCACCCGGCCGGGTTTTACGACGGCCACCCAAAATTCGGGACCGCCCTTACCTTTTCCCTGGCGTGTCTCTGCGGGCTTCTTTGAGACCGGTTTGTCCGGGAAAATCCTTGTCCACATCTTTCCGTGTTTACGGACGATACGTGAGATCGCGATACGGGCAGATTCAACCTGACGGCTTGTTATCCAGGCCGATTCCATGGCTTTCAATCCGTAGTCACCAAAACTGACGGTGGAACCGCGGGTTGCCAGCCCCTGTCTGCGTCCGCGATGTTGTTTTCTATATTTAACCTTTCTTGGCACTAACATAGGTTACTCCATTCCTGTTAGATTGTCGATACTTCTCCGTTACAGATCCAAACCTTTATTCCGATACAACCGTATGTTGTATAGGCGGTCACATTGGCAAAATCGATATCGGAACGCAGGGTGTGCAGAGGAACTCTTCCCTCATGCACCGTTTCCTGGCGCGCCATCTCCGCTCCGCCGAGGCGGCCGGAGAGCTGTATGCGGATACCGTCTGCGCCCTGCCGCATAGTATTCTGAATACTGCGCTTCAGTACACGCCGGAAAGGCATTTTCCTCAGCAGCTGCTGGGCAATGTTTTCGCCGACTAAATAAGCGTTCAGTTCCGGTTTTTTGATCTCTACAACATTTACATTCACGTCAAATTGGGTCAATTTCCGAATTTCTTCGCGCAACTGGTCGACTTCTTTTCCTTTTGCGCCGATCACGACACCAGGACGTGATGTGTGTATGGTGATCGATATCGCTTTTGATGTCCTGTCGATCTCAACTTTTGCAACACCGGCATTTTTCAGACGCTTTGCAAGATATTTGCGAAGCATCAGATCTTCACTGAGCTTAACGGCAAAATTGCGCTCATCATACCAGTTTGACAGCCAGTTTCTTGTTATACCAAGACGAAAACCGTAAGGATGTGTTTTTTGACCCAACGTTTACTCCTTCTCTTTCGTATCATTCTTAACGTCTCCTGCCGGGGTTCCGACAACGATCGTTAAATGGCAAGTGCGTTTACGGATAAGATATGCACGTCCCATTGAACGGGGACGGATACGTTTCATCATCGGTCCCTGATTTACATATGCTTCCTGTATCAGAAGCTCATCGGGATTGATTTTCGCACCTTCATCGGTGTTCAGCAAATTGGATACTGCCGAACGTGTCGTCGAAACAACGATCTTTGCCGATTTTTTCGGCATAAAGGTCAGCATATTAATAGCGTTATCCACGCGTTTTCCCCGCACCATGTCCAGCACGGGTTTCATTTTTTTGGCACTTAGCCGTATGTACTTATTTACTGCACGAGCTTTCATTATTTACCTACTCTTCTTATGTTGTCCTGTGTCCGCGGAAAGTACGTGTCGGCGAAAATTCTCCCAGTTTATGTCCCACCATATTTTCCGTAATATAAATGGGGATGAATTTTGTACCGTTATGCACTGCAAAGGTGAAACCGACGAAATCCGGAGAGATGGTTGACCGGCGGGACCAGGTCTTGATCACTTTTTTCTTCCCGGATGCCATCATATTATCCACTTTCTTCTGCAGTGATTCGCTGACGTAAGGACCTTTTTTTAATGACCTAGGCATATGTATTCACCTTTACTTTTTCTTCCGACGTGCAACAATATGCTTGTTGCTCGGATTTTTCTTTTTCCGGGTTTTATACCCTTTGGTGGGCTTGCCCCAGGGTGTGCGCGGATGTCCGCCGCCGGAGGTTTTGCCCTCGCCGCCACCCATGGGGTGGTCTACCGGGTTCATTGCAACACCGCGGACTTTCGGGCGTTTGCCCTTCCAGCGATTACGGCCTGCCTTACCGAGAGAAACATTAATGTGATCTTTGTTCCCGACCTGGCCGATTGTGGCCTGGCAGGATTCAAGGATCATACGCATCTCTCCGGAAGGGAGCTTAATGGTCACATATTTACCCTCTTTTGCCATGATCTGTGCACCGGACCCCGCACCGCGTGCGATCTGTGCGCCTTTACCGGGCTTCATTTCAATATTATGCACCTGTGTACCCGACGGAATGTTCTTCAACGGAAGTGCATTCCCCAGTTTCACCGGAGCATCGGGACCGGATACCAACTGGTCGCCGACTTTTATACCGACCGGAGAAATGATATAGCGTTTCTCGCCATCGGCATAAACAAGGAGGGCGATATTTGCGGAGCGGTTCGGGTCATATTCTATTGCTGTTATGCGTGCGGGAACACCGTACTTGTTGCGTTTAAAATCAACAATGCGGTATTGCTGCTTATGTCCGCCTCCGCGCCGGCGTGAAGTTATGCGTCCGTTGGTATTACGGCCGCCGCTTTTTGGACCGGCTTTGAGTAATGATTTTTCCGGTGCTTTTTTGGTCAGTTCGTCATTCACCAGCGTGGTCTTGTAACGCTGACCGGGAGTATTTGCTTTGTAGCTTTTTAAAGGCATATCTTTCCTATTTCTTAAACAGCTGTTTCGCCTTCAAAGAAATCAATATGATCTCCTTCAGCAAGGGTTACAATCGCTTTTTTCCAGTTTGAACGTTTTCCTTCCGTCCGGATCACCCGTCCGCCGCTGCGGATGGTCATTGATTTCATCTTACCTTTTCTGTTCATCGTTGCGACATCCTTTACGCGGACATCGAAACGATCTTCAATTGCATTCTTGATCTCGATCTTGTTCGCATCGGGAGCCACGACAAAGGCGTACTTGCCCATTTCCTCTCCCATAATGCTGATCTTCTCTGTCAGGATCGGCCGGATTATGATGTTCTTCTTCTTCATCTGCTCGCCATATCCTTATTTAAGGGCCTCATTGATCACATCAAGTGCAGACCGTTCAATGACAAGAGTTTCACAATCCATGATCTCAAAGGTAGAAGCACGGTCAGCGGCAACGATATATACATTGGGAATATTTCGTGCGGCCAGATAGAGATCGTCCGTGATCGCTTTTACCAGGATCGTAAGTTTCTTTCCTGTCAGGCCCAGCTTTTCAAGTACGTCCTTCAGGGCTTTGGTTTTCGCTTCTTTCAGCTTGTATATCTTCGACAACAAGAACTGCTTTTGCGTTTGCTTTCTGCGACAATGCGCTGCGCCGGGCAAGATGTTTCACTTTCTTGGGCAGCTTTGTCGTGTATAAGTGAGGCTGCGGACCAAATGCCCTGCCGCCGCCGACCCATACGGGAGAGCGGTTGGAGCCTGCGCGTGCGGTGCCGCGACCTTTTTGCCTCCAGGGCTTTGCGCCTCCGCCACGCGAATCACCGCGGGTCTTGGTCTTATGACGTTCCCTGGCGCATGTTCGCCAGCTCCGCCTTCACGGCCAGGTACAGCGAATGCTCATG
>JAXHMX010000002.1:0-461875 GCA_034521145.1 Fidelibacterota bacterium
TATTTTTAAGTCAACAATTTTTTAGTATTTATTTCCAAATGGATCGTGTGTATATGAAAAGAATATGAATGCACCGGTTACCGGGGCGGTGGGGACATATATGACGGTGCGATCAATGATAGCCGGTTTTTTCTCCCGGTAATCAGCCGGATAAAATTTTCCTGCGCCGTTAAAAAATTTCACAATAAAATAAACCGGGCGTCAGGATCTTTCTTTTTCCAAACAGAGTGGAAATAAGGCATTCAAATACAGAACGGGCGCATGCGCCCGTTCCGGACAATGAAAAAAAGTGCGGAATTATTTCAGCAACACGATCTTGCGGCTGCGGAGAACATTCCCCGCCGTCATCCGCACGATATATACGCCGCTCGGCATTCCCGCCGCATCCAGGTGATCTCATACGTTCCGGATTCAACATAGCCGTTGATCAGCTCTTTGACCGGAACGCCCTGCGTGTTATAAACAGTGACGACAGCGTCACTGCCTGTTTCACAGCGCATACTGATGATTGTCCGCGGATTGAAAGGATTCGGGTAAGCGGCGTTCAGTATGAAATTATCTGCATTCTCTGCGCCGGCCACAAGCTCAACTTCGACTTCTCCGTGTTTCGTCTCAACGTTCCCGAAAGAGACATCGGCCAGTTCGTAGGTATAGACATTCCCGGACGCAACATAGTTGTCCGTGAAGCAATAATGCTGTGGCTCGCTCACGGTCCCAGCGCCGTCTACCCGTCCGATCACTGCGTCATCGCGATAGATCAGGAAATGGGAATTCTCCGTTTCGCTTTCCGTGCTCCACGATAATTCCACCACCCCCTCTCCCGGCTCCGCTGAAAAGGCTGAAAGTGTAATGGGTAATGCAAGATCGCTGGACGACAGCGTTTCACTGCTCAGTGTCTGCGAAACTTCCCGCTGCTGACGGTCAGGTCACTGTTGTCTCAATGGTTCCCCGTACAGAACCGGTCGCACCTTCCGCAAATCGGCTGTCACAAAATAGTAGGTTCCGCCCGTTGCGATGGATGAAGCAAAACCGCTAAAGTCAGCGGGACTTGCACCGGGATCGCTTGCCACCGTACTGCCGTGCTGCGTATCAGTACCGTCGAATACGGCATCGCGGCAGGACGACAGCTTGATATTGCTGATCCCTGTCCTTGTGCCGTTCAGCGTCACGGAGGCGGCCGTCAGACTTGCTCCTGTCACATCGGCATTCAAATAAAAACGCCCGATCGCCTGATCGCTGCTTCCAGGAGTTACGTCGGGACTGAAACTGCTGCCGTCTGTAAAATCGATCGCGGCGATCTTGGTAAAGGTTGCGCTGTAATAAGAGGTGGGTGCATCGGATGGATCAGTATATTCCGATCCTTGAGAACCCTTCCGGTTATCCAGAAATAGACATCCAAGGTATTTGTCGAACTGTTAGTTAGTCCGCTTATATCCACTGAGGCCGCAGAACTGTTTTTCCAGTCTCTGTACCTGTATATCCGAAAGATTCGCCATCCTCCATAAGGGTCTTATAATTGTTTTGATTCACTTGGAAATGGAAAAACGGTAGATTAAGATTAAGGTGAAGAACAAAGGAGAACCAAGATGAGTCAACGGAAGCATTACAGTGCAAGCAGAAAGGTGGAGATCGTCCGCGAGCATTTGGAGAATCAGGTTCCGGTCAGTGAATTATCGCGACGTTATGGAATACATCCGAACATGATCCATAAGTGGAAGAAGGAGTTATTTGAAAACGCGGTGGACAGCTTTGGACGCAGCAAGCGGCAAACAGCAAGGCGAGAGGGCGTCAAGTCGGAGCAGTTACAGCGGAAGCTCAAGGACAGGGACAGCCTGATCGCGGAGATCATGGAAGACAACATCCGTTTAAAAAAAAAGCTGAATGGGGACATTTGAGGGGCATGTGGGTAGAGCCGGACATACGGGATGCCGTTGTGCAATACGTTGGGACGATGCGTAAGCGCAGTGCATTGTCAAAGCAATGGTTTATCGGGAAACTGGGCATTCCAATGAGCAAGTTTCACAGCTGGGAGAAGCGCTATGGACAGCCTAATTATCATAACGGGCACATACCGCGTTTTTTCTGGACCCTGGAGGAAGAAAAGGCGGCGATCCTTGCCTATTGTCAGGAACGGATAACCGAAGGCTACCGGCGTCTGAGCTACCAGATGATCGATGCGGATATTGCGGCGGTCAGTCCCTCGACGGTGTACCGGATATTGAAAGAGAACGGCTTGCTTCAGCGCTGGAATCCGGGAAAACCGGGATGCAAGGGAAAAGGTTTTACGCAGCCGCAAAAGATCCATGAACACTGGCATACGGATATTGCATATGTCAATGTCAGAGGCACCTTTTTATACCTGATCAGTGTCATGGACGGCTACTCCCGGATGATCCTGCACCACGAGCTGCGCCGGAGCATGAGTGAATACGATGTGCAGATCACGCTGCAGCGGGCAATGGAAAAATTCCCTGCGGCGAAACCGCGGCTGATCACGGATAACGGATCGCAGTTTGTTTGCAAGGATTTTAAGGAGTACCTGCGGGAATGTGATTTGAAACACGTGCGAACTTCCGTAAATTATCCCCAAAGCAACGGCAAGATTGAGCGCTATCACCGTACGATTAAAGAGGAAGCCATACGGAAACAGAGTTATGTGAGCCTTGAAGATGCGCGAAAGCAGGTTAACGCCTATGTCCGGCGCTATAATGAAGAGCGCTTGCACAGCGCATTATACTATCTGACACCCAAAGAGGTCTTTGAAGGAAAAATGGAAGAGCGCCTGGCCGAACGCCAATGTAAGCTCGATCAGGCTGCTGAAAAAAGAAAAAAACACACCTTATTGGCATGCTAAGAAAATTCCATTTCCCGTTGAACCATTACATAATCCAAATTGATGTCCGACCATGAAGCAGCATTATTGACACGGGTAATACATCTTTGCTGACTCGGCCCCTCCTTGGCTGACTTCGGCTCTAATAATTCCTATAAGTGACATCAAGCTCATTTCTCCCAGATCTGCATCATCAAATACCGCGTCAGGTGTACAGTTATATTCAGTGCCATTAACTTTGACACTCGTTGAGCTAATACTTGAAATTCTCCCAGACAATGACACACACAGCGCTACCCCCAGGAACAAAACACACAGCTTCTTCATGACAACCTCCAGATTATTTAGTTACAATTTCGTGTATTATACAAATTATTATACATGCATGCAAGGTATTTTATAATGTATTTTATTTTTATATTTGATAGTTGTGCAGATTGGTTGATGCCAGGAACTTGGCTCAAGTTCTTAGTTAATTGAATGTTCGTTTTTAGATATGATCTCTTGTTTTCCAAAGAAAAAGATGCCCGGTATGTGGTTCTTTTCGAACGAAAGAAACCATTACTTTTCTTTGCTTGTCCAAAGAAAAGTAAACAAAAGAAAGACCGTCGCTTCTCTTCCGGCCAGCTGGCGGACTACAAAATCCTTCTGCGTTCGCTAAAATGCAGAAAGGCCTCGCTCCGCTCAACCGCTGCATTTTTTTACGCTCACTTATCGGATTTTCTTTACGCGTCGTCGCGATGCGGAATGGAAGATATATTGTTTGAAAACTTGACCCAGGATGTTGTTGATCTATTTCAGCAAGAGCATTTTTCGGGATTCTTGAAAATCACCGGCTTCCAGGCGGTAAATGTAAATTCCGGAACTTAGCCCGCCTGCATTCCAAACGATCTCGCCGCGTCCCGCTTTTTTATAGTCATCCGTCAACGTTACCACCATCCGTCCCGCCATATCAAAGACCCGGATACGGACATGCCGGGATTCGGGAATTTCGTATTGGATCGTGGTGACCGGATTAAAGGGGTTTGGGATAATCTCTAAGAGCCGGTGACCGGAAGGCGGTCCCGGATCACGCACGCCAACGGCCTCTTCAATTGTAAACGTGTATACCGGCATATAAAGCGCCGATCGTCCGTATGCAAATGGAATATAATGCCGTGCCGGTGTAATATTGTATGATCCTTCCGCCTGCTCGCTTTGCAATGTATAGCTTTTCCCGATCCTTGCTGCGAACTCAATTTCACCGCCGGTCGTTATGCCCTGTGTAAAACTGGTATCACCGCCGACCTGCACGGTGAGAGTGCTGTCTTTCGTCCCCTCAAATCCTGTACGGATGGTAATATTGCTGTCGACAGGTTCTCCGACAAGATCAAGATAGGCAAGAGCGAGTTTATATCCGATGCGGTTAAGTGCGTCCCCGTTAAAGTGATTGTTGGTCTCACTGTAGCGCAGATCATCACAATCGTCGATGTCAACCCCGGCATAATGCCCCCGGTGTTCGCCCATCCCCATCTGTGCGGCGCGCACCATGTTCTCATAGGACGTTTCCCGCCATTTGGTACGCACGCAGACAAAGGGAAGACTGTCGACGGCCGAATCATTGGGAAAGCGGTCCCTTATACGCGTAATGAATTCGTCAAGGTTCTCTGCATAAAGCGGCGCACGGTCGGCGGTTCTGTCTCCCACCCCCTGGAACCAGAAAAAACCGATATAACGCGGATCATAGCCCTTATTCCGGAACAATTCAACCGCATTGTCGTGCTTGCTCGTGAAACGTGGATAGGTCCTGCCGTCGACCTGCCAGTCCTCATTCAGGGTGGTCCCGCTATACGCGATCTTCATGACCCCAAGAGAATCGGTGTAATTTTTGTATAATGTCCGGGCCAGCAGAATTTCCACTCCGAAACCGCGATTATATCCCTGAATAAAACTTTCACTCTGGCCGAATTTCGTCAGCAATCCCAGAGTTGACAATCCAAACTCTCCGTGGCAGTACGCCAGATAATAAGGGATATGATCATCAACGGTGTCGGGGATAAAGTAGCGGGGTTCGCCGACGTTCTCGGCGTTTGACTGACCTGCTATCACGATGACCTTTTTGGGAACGCGCTGCGCAACAAAGATCAGGCTGTCCACACTTGTATCCGAAGCGCTTATTTCAAAAAAAGCCGGGGAAAAGGTAAATGCACGGTAGGACGGGGTCAGTACCGTATCGACGCCGGCGGGTATCATTACATGGAAATACCCGCTTGAATCCGTACGGGTGTCGCCGATCTCCACACCCACCAGTCCCGTACTGTCGCACAAAACCCTGCCGTAAACGGACAAGGAATCTGCCGTCGGCACGGCGGACAGATGCAGGGTGGCGGCCGCAAGTATAATAAACCGCAAAAACGATCTCTTCATCAGGCATTCCTTCCCGGGAAGCAAAGACACGTTCATTCAGCCCCTGTTCCGGTTTTCCTTTCGTCCTAATATATCGCCGGAAGTCCTCTTTTTCAATGATAAAGACGAGAGTGTTATTACATTCCCGCTCCAGATAATAAAACTTGGGGCAAGTTTTGCAAACCTAAGATATAAATTCAAAGACGATATGTACAATATGGGAAATTATTCCCGGGAGAATGCTTAGGTGCTATCCATAAATTTTGACAGTGAGGAGGATTCCAAAGACCGCGGATTGATGCCAGCAAAAGATGAAAAGATCAAAGAGATATTCAACCGTAAACGGATCGGATACAGTTATAAAGAGATTGCCACCAAGCTAAAAACAAGCGCTCATTATGTGCGAGAAAAAATGAAAGAATTGGGACGGCAATTTATCGAATACTTTGACCTTCCGGATACATACCTCCTCCGTTTTGGGTTAACATAGATGAAAGCACTCTTCGGGATGCCGGAACCCGGGTATTTTTTCCACTATGCCTCCGTCTTAAAGGTACTTATGATCCTTGGAGGAGACTAATTATTGAGATCAAGCTTAATTAAGGAAACTCTATAACTGAATTTTCGTTTGCCAATGGAAAGTAATAAGAGGCATTTCTTTCATTATTTATTTCATATAACGCCCCCGCAAGATGGCCAGTGACGGTTTCCGGGCTTCGCCCCTATCCGCCGTTACAAACCTTGATGGGGGTAAGACGTTTCAAGTTTCCACTTCCCCCGCTTTTGGCTATATTGCGTGTTAGCGTTCATTGAAAAAAACTGTACAACCAGAAGAATCTTGAGATAGATGTAACCGTCTTAGAAGAGAAAGATCTAAAATGACAGATGCGGTATAATGGCAAGTTTGGTAGAACCGCCAGGCAGTTTATTGATCCATTATAATTTTTCATCAGATTTATTCTTAAAAGCCAGCACATCACTGATAACCTGGTCTATATTATCTGCTTGCAATACGATTACATCATCAGGTTCAGCCATGGCCAGAGCAGCTTTAGTAGCTTGATGTTCATCTAAAATAATATCTATCATATCAGCCTTAAAACCACCGGCTAATAAGCCCTGACGGAACAGTTCTGCAGTTTCGCCAACTTTTCTATTCCTGGGGTCTGGATCACAGATGATTATATGGTCATAATACTGGGCCAGTGTATGGCCAAATTCTATAATGTCTTCGTCTCTCCGGTTGCCTGTACCTGAAGCCATTCTAATTATTCTGCCTGAGGAGAGACTATTTATAAAGTCTCCAGTTGCTTTAATCGCTCCAACATTATGGCCATAATCGATAACAACTTTGAAATCATTAATCTCAATGATATTCATCCTGCCGGGTAATTGGCCTAGAGATGCACTAAAGCTAACCAGGCCAGCTCTAATCTGCTTGGCATTTAAACCTAGAGCTGAAACTGCGGCTACAGCAGCAAGAACGTTTTTAATATTAAAGATAGCTTTCCCACCAAAGGTTATTGGAATCTCTGCAGCACTGGCAACTACTGATTCCCAACCTTCCTTCTTGATAACTATATTCCCATCCTGATAGATAATATTCATATTGCCATTATCCAGATTTTCCTGCAGGGCAGGGTTCTCCGGATTAGTTGAAAATAATATTGGATTGGCCCTGGTATTTTCCTGGCAGGCAAGAACCAGAGGATCATCAGCATTTATAACTGCATGGCCATCAGATTTCACTGCTTCAATGACAGTTGATTTAAGCCCGGCCAGATCTTCTAAAGTATCTATTTCCCCTTCGCCAAGATGATCAGAACTGACATTAAGCAATACTCCAACATCAGCCCGGGAATAACCTAAGCCCCGACGCAGGATACCGCCTCTAGCAACTTCCAGGACGGCATGATCGATGGTTGCATCTGTTAAAACAGCCCTGGCCCCGACTGGGCCACTAAAATCACCCTCAAGCACCGGAATATTATCAATAACGACAGCATCAGTAGATGTCATGCCGACAGTACTTCCGTTTAAGCCCAGGATATGGGCAATCAGCCTGACAGTAGTCGTTTTGCCATTGGTCCCGGTAACAGCAACAATTGGCACTGGTTGATAAACTCCAGGAGGAAAGAGCATATCGACCACTGGAACTCCAACATTAATCGGCTGGCCTTCAGTTGGATCAAGATGCATCCTAAAGCCTGGGGCGGCATTAACTTCAACTACACCACCAATATTTTTCTGGAGTGGTTCCTGCAATGTCGGAGCAACAATATCGATCCCGATAACATCCAGGCCAACGATCCCGGCGATTCTCTCGGCCATCAATTTTACCAGAGGATGGACCTTCTCAGTCACATTTATAGCAGTTCCCCCAGAGCTGAGGTTAGCCGTCGATTTAATATATAGCTTTTCTTCTGCTGGTAATACAGTCTCAAGAGACATATCTTTACCTGCCAGAATCCTTTCTGTCATGGTATCTATAGTTATCCTGGTCAGATTCTTTTCATGGCCAACGCCTCGCTTAGGATCATTATTAACTTCAGCTATCAATTCCTGAACTGTAGAACTGCCATCGCCGATTACAAAAGCCGGTTCTCTTTTTGCCGCTGCCACAAACTTACCATTAATCACCAGAATCCGAAAATCTCTGCCAACCAGAAGTTTTTCTATTAAAACATCAGCACAGACTTTCTTTGCCACCTGATAGGCAGTTTCCAGCTCTTCTTCATCCTGAATATCAATACTAATACCCCGGCCATGATTACCGACCAGGGGCTTAACAACTACTGGATAGCCTAATTTATCAGCAACTGACCTGGCCTCGTCAGGGTCGCCTACTGAATTACCTTCAGGCACAGGAATCCCTGATCTCAGCCAGTATCTTTTTGGTATATTCCTTATCATCGGCGATCTCAACACCTATGGCTGAGGTGCTGTCCATTAATGTGGCCTGAATTCGCCGTTGGTAACGTCCGTGACCCAATTGCATATAATTATATTCATTCAATCTAATATGTGGAATACCTCGTTGTTTTGCCTCCTTTACAATGGCCTCAGTCGAAGGGCCAAGCAGACTGGCATCTCTAATCTTTTTTAGTTGATAGACCAGGGGTTCAATCTTAGTAATTTCTCCCTGAAATAACTTTTCTACAATTTCCACAGCAAACTTGCCGGCCTTCAGACCTACATTTTCATCAATATAGCCATAGACAATATTATAGACTGAATCTTCTTCTGTGCTAAATGATTTCCCGAAGGAAACTTCATTCTCTGTTAATCCTTGAAGTTCAATGGCAACATGCTCAACTACATGACCGGCCCAGGTGCCCCGTTCAATCCGCTCAAAGAAACCGCCTGGCCTTCCTGGAGAACATGTATGCTCATATAGAGAAGGCATCATCTCTTCTAGCATGGTTCTAAAACCAGACACCAGGTCTGTCGGCTGCTCTTCCAGACTACCGATATCCAGTTTCATGAAGATTACCGGCCAAAGGCTATATAAATTAGGACCTCTTAAAGCTCTTATCTCTAATATTCTCATTTTAATCTCTCTTTTCCAGTCCAGTAATTCGATTTAAATCTCCTGGACGCAGGTATTTTCTTGCCCTTAAATCATAACCATAACCATCGACAATTGTGTGTACTGTCAAGTTCTCCATTGCAATTGCTTCATCATATCTGATATCAGCCACATTTGAATATTTTAGATCCTGGCCATCAAAAATTACAACCAAACCGTTCCCGATGGCCTTAATGATATGGCCTTTTTCAATAATAATTCCAGTATCTTCACCTAAACCTATCCCTACATTTGTTGGATTAATGCTTAAAACCTGCATCAACCTGCTAAATCTTCCTCGTTCAACGAAATGGGTATCTATTATCACATTATCTATTAAACCGATCCCATCTCCAAGATTAACAGAACCTTTCTTGAGAGCTTCACTGCTGTCTCCGCCATAAATCATAGTCCTGGACATCGCCGCAGCACCAGCACTGGTACCAGCTATAATACAATGTTCTTCCAGATATCTCCGCTTTATCTCATCAATAATTGGCGATCCAGCCAGAATACTGGTGATTCTCAACTGATCTCCACCGGTAAAAAAAATTATATCGGCAGCCTTAATCCGCTCTAATAATTCAGGTTCTACAGCAGCCTCTCTACTGTCAATATTAAGAATACCGATAGAATTTTTTCCTTCCCTGGAAAAAGCAGCAATATACTCCTGGCTGGTTTCTTCAGGAGAGTTTGTTGCCGTAGTTATGATTTCAATCTTTGGAACCTCAGCATCAACAAGGGAAACAAGGGTAGATAAAATCTCTAAATCTTCTTTCTTATCCTCTCTTCCTCCAATAGCCACCAGAAGACCCTGAGGTATATACTCATCAATTCTTGAAAGCCTATTATTTGGTTTTTTCACCTTTGACCTCGATCTGATTGCAAATTTATCAGGTTATAATAATGTTGGGTTTTAAAAAATTCATTTTTTTTCTTATTGATTCAAAAAATCGCAGAACCCATTTAGCGATTTCTAAAAAACCAGTTGCAAGGATACCGATATTTTTACAATTTAACATCTAAAATGCTACTTACTTTAGTCAAGTCCAAAACTGTGTGTAAATTTCTTTGTCATTCTGTCGTCTGTTTTGTCTTTTTACAATGAACGCTAACGTTAGGGATATACGAAGTTTTTCTGGAACGAAGTGAAAGAAAAATTTGGGTGAAGCCCGAGCCGAGGGCTGAACCGTATATCCCTTGTTATACGCCCCGACGACTGAAAGGAGGAGAGCGCAGCGTGGCACGAAGTGTAGCGGAGTGAGTTCAAAAAATATTTTTCATTCTCATTCATTATGATAGGCTTTCCTAAATTCTTATAAATTTGATTTTTTCCGTTTTGAAAAATGAAAGAGGGGTTGGGCGTGAATTTCATTTTTCAAAACTCCTTATTTTTTCCAAGTACCCAAAATATAAGCTTCGGCTCCAATTGGTCTTCCTGGAGTTCCAAATAAAATAACTCTTTCCTTATCAGCAACATATACTTTTGTTTCATCTTTGGCAATAATAAAACCTTTTTCAATAGTTTCAAAGTCTCTAAATGTCTTTGTTAATGTAAATTCTTTTGATGTTACTTTTTGAACAGTATCAACATGTAACACTTTTTGATCGGGATAATCGTTTGAAATTATATGATCTATAGCATCGAAATATTGTAAAAATTGTAAAATAGAATTATATGCTATATCTGTATTTTCCTCGCTTTTTCCTGAATAGCCACACTCTATACAGATTCCAATCTTTCCTTTGTTTTTCATGAATTCATCAGTTGCTCCAGGCTCAAGATTATCAAAACCAGTAGCAATAATTTCAAAATTCATATTTTTTACGACATCGAAACCATTTTCAGTAATTACAAATGGAATAG
The DNA here is from genome assembly GCA_034521145.1 of Fidelibacterota bacterium. Classification (GTDB taxonomy): domain Bacteria; phylum Fidelibacterota; class Fidelibacteria; order Fidelibacterales; family Fidelibacteraceae; genus M50B103. The sequence continues at coordinate 10,654 of JAXHMX010000002.1, forward strand.
TTTCAGAGCTATTACTTGCATGAACATCCAGAAGTGCATCTGATAGTTCTAAAATTTTTATTAAATCTTTAGCTCTTTTTTCTTCGTAAGATTTACCTTCTTGGTTATCAGTAAAACATCTGTTTAAATTTTTATCAATAAACCTTTTATTTTCTTCAATAGCTTTCGGGTTAGCAAAGACAAAATAAACAACTCCTTTTTTGATTTCAATGTTATTTAAAATTTTATTTACAGCATATACTCCTGCTTTTTCATTTCCATGAACTCCACAAAAAACAGCTAATGTTTTGCCTTTTTGCCCTGAATCTTTTTTGATTACTGACTTCATATTTTATAGTTATAATTTAAAGTTTATCAATAAATCGTTTTCGTAACGAAGTGAAGGAAACACCATATTATCCCCCTCTTTTGTTTTAGAAAAAATCAAATTTATCTCCTTTTAAAAGCCTATCATTCCACATCCTCCGTTAGAAAAATACTTTTTGAATGTCGTATAAAGTATATGTATACACCATATTTTGTTTATCATTCCATTTTGGAGTAATATACGATATCTCCCTTATGTTTATGTTATCCAATAAGTATTTAAGTTTAACGAAGTTTCACCCCTTTTCCAAGTAAATGTTTTCTGAAATGTAACGATAGCGTAAAGATACGTGCCTGTGGAGAAACAGGATGTAACGCCTTTTTTATTCATTTTACAAAATATAATATAAAACGTCCTGACTGCCAAACACTTACATGTGACAGGATAGACGACATTGAAAATAGTTTGCATATATACTGGAAAGTTATATATTTAATAAACATCACAGGGAGGCAATATGAGTATTGATTATAAAACCCTGCAACGCAAGGCGGACATATTGAAAGCAATAGCACATCCGGTGCGTTTGGCTATCCTGAAAGGGCTTATGAAAAACGGACCGACCCGGGTTACGGATATGGAAACCGGAATAAAAACAAATCCTGCAACCGTTTCCCAGCATCTTAATAAATTCAAGAGTGTAAACATCGTCACGAAAGAACGCAAGGGCGTTGAGATATATTACACCATTAGAAATGTTGAAGGCGTTGCTACTATGCTTGACGCGTTTCTTGTTTAACTGTAAAGATCTCTTGGGATCTGTTTATCAGGTGAAAAAAATACGGCTCTGGGTTTTAAAGGCACCCATGATCCTCGGAAAGATTAATTTTTATGAATATCGCTTTATTAAGGACGCTTTTTTACTGAATTTTCGTTTGCCTGTGGGGAGTAATAAGAGATGTTTCTTTGATTATCTATTTCGACTTAATAGTAATTTCTGAGGCTATTTTGTAAATGATCTTCCATTCCGCATCGCGACGACGCGTGAAGAAAATCCGATACGTGAGCGTAAAAAAATGCAGCGGTTGAGCGGAGCGAGGCCTTTCTGCATTTTAGCGAACGCAGAGGATTTTGTAGTCCGCCAGTTGGCGGAAGAGTAGCGGGGGTCTTTCTTTTCTTTGGACAAGCAAAGAAAAGAAGGATTTATTTCGTTTTACTGCTATCCTAAATAATTTTTACAATAGTTAAAAGACATGTATTTAAGGAAATAAAAAATTATTTTGGAATATTATTAAAAACAATCCCTTCAAATTAAAGGAAAAAAGAACAATATCTTTACATGACAAGATATTTAGGAGCGCATCCGGTGCGACGCGTAGAGAAAATCCGACGAAAGAGGGTTAAAAAGTTTCCGGGATGAGCGATAGCAAAGACGTTCGGGAACTTTAGCGAATGAGGAGGATTTTTAGCCAAAGCACCGAAGCGCTTGATTTTCTTTTGTTTCTTTTCTTTGATCAAGCAAAAGAAAAGAAGGTGTAAAATCAAAACTTATTCAACCCCTCAAGGGTTGTATTTTCAGAAGTATAGACCACGGGTTTCACCTGGGCATACTTTTCTTTGGACAAGCAAAGAAAAGTAATGGTTTCTTTCGTGTGAAAAGAACCACATTGCGGTCAGGATTTTTTTCATTATTAGTTTAATAAGATTAAATTCTCGGTATTTTTCTAGCACTCTATTATTTATAACGTATTTAGCCTCATTTTTTCCCATTAAGCCTCTATTTCATATAACGTTTAGTGTCACGTAAGGTTGCCGTTGGCACGGCGATTTCCTGTCAAACCGTTATCACTTATTTAAAATGCCATAGCCACGTGCTTTGTTTTCTGTCGTTTAATTGTCTTTTTACGCTGAATTATTTACGAAAATATTTTTGAATTAATGCAAACAGATCATCTATGTTAACGGGCTTAGCAATATAATCGTTACATCCCGATTCGATAGCTTTTTCCCTGTCTCCTGCTAGACCATATGCTGTTTGTGTAATGATGACAACCTCTTTATTAAATTCCCTTATGCGGCGGGTTGCTTCGTAGCCATCCATTCCCGGCATTTTTATATCCATTAAAATTAAATCGATGTCTTTATTGTTGCGGCAAAGTTCAATGGCATCAGTACCGGTTTCTGCTTCTAAAATTTCAGAGCCAACATCATTAACAATTAGCGAAATATAATATCGTGATGCCTCATCGTCTTCGACAATAAGAATTTTCAAAGCTTTAACTCTGGATTTTGCCTTTTCGCTTTCAAAGGATATTTCTTTTTCAGTATTGGATCTTTCTTTCACATTATTTTTGGCAGGTAAGGTGAAATAAAAGGTTGAGCCTTTCCCTTCTTCGCTTTCTAACCAAATATTTCCACCCAATATTTCAACGTACGCTTTGGAAATAGCAAGGCCTAAGCCGGAACCTTGAATAGCACCTGTGTCGGCAATATCGGCTTGTTCAAACCGGTTAAAAACAGCCTCGTGGCGATGTGCCGGAATTCCTATTCCCGTATCTTTTATATAAAACTCAAGCTCGCTGCCTTTGTACCTGCAACCAATGGTAATTGTCCCTGTTTCGGTATATTTTATAGCATTTTTAATGAGGTTGGTAAGAATGGAATCGAATTTGTTCTGGTCGGTTATAATACTATTTTTCTCTGGCGGCAACAACTTCTCCAAAATTAGTTTCAGCCCCTTTTCCTCTGCTTCAAGCTGGAAAAACCGGGTTAATTCATCGCAGCCTTTGATTAATGTCGGTTTCTTTTTTATCAACCTGTATCATTCCGGCTTCAACTTTTGAGATTTCAATAATATTGTTTACCGTGTTTAACATGCGTTGCCCGCTTTGATGAACGATTTTAATAAAGCTTTCTTTTTGGTCACTACTTAAATCGGGTTTTAGAAGAAGGTCGGTAAAACCGAGAATACCATTCATTGGGGTGCGTATTTCATGACTCATATTGGCAAGAAAGGCGGATTTAAGACGATCTGATTCTTCTGCTTTTTCTTTCGCTTTGATTAATTCCTGTTCCGCTTGCTTACGAGCAGTGATATCCCGCGATACTCCCTGGATTGCAATGGGATTGTCTTGTTCATCACGCATGAAATTAGCACTTATTGCGTCCCAGCCAATAGTTCCATCAGCATAATAGCGTTCAACTTCCAATTGAAAAATCCGGTTTTTATCTGCTTTCGGGTCCTGTTCTTTCGCGAATTCTTCAGTTAATGTTTTTTGAAACTTTTCAAGCGATGCCGGAGGATAGGTTTTACTAATCGGAAGTTTTAGATATTCTTCAGGTTTAACACCAAAAACCCGCTCAACGGAAGGGCTTATGTAGGTCGGGTTCATTTCAAGATCGGTAACCCAAATTACATCGGTTACATTATCTGCAATGCGGCGGTATTTCTCTTCGCTTTCCAGTAGTCTTTTTTCAGCTTTCTGTTTTTTTACGACAGTGCTGACCTGCTGAATAAATGTTTCGATCAGCTTGATGTTGATCGGTTTAGATTTTTTACTGGTGATGAAAGTGATATTACCGCTGATCTGTTTGTCCTGTTGAAAGGCAATGCAATACATCTTTTCGACAGAGAACATCTTTTTGACAGCGCTGCCGACGGCGGCCGATAGTTTATTATTGAAAAGACCGGGAAAATCAAAATCAACTTCTGTTACTTTGTCGCCGGTGATCTGGTTAGAATATTTTGTAGAGATATCGCCTTCCAGGTTGTTGATATCAAATCCGAGAAGCCCGGAAAGTTCAGTGATTTTTTTCCCAACACCTTTAATCTGCTGCATTTTCCAGCGATTTTCACCATGATTATATTCCACCAAAGAAACTATCGAATTGCCCTCAAGTAATTCGTACAATTTCTGAACGGTGTATTTATAGATTTCCTGAATGGAAGTAAGTTCAACCAGTTCGAATGCGGTTTGAGCCAGGAAAGCACTTTGCTTTTCGCTCTTTCGTAGCGCTTCTTCGGCCTTTTTACGTTCGGTGATGTCCTGAACTGGCACCAACCAGGGTCTTTGGTTTACCCGCAGCATCAAACACAGTCAAACCTTTAGCAGAGACATACCTGATTTCTCCTGTATCCTGGCGAATAATTCGGTGCTGAATATCATAGGGTTCCCCATTTTCTGCCGCCCTAGTAAAAGCTTCTTCTATAGTAGGTGTGTCTTCAGGATGTGCGATTTTCAGGAGATGATGTGTCGACAGCTGTATATCGGCAATTCCGTGAATTTTTTTCCAGTTGTCTGACATAACCCAACTATCGTTTTTTATATCCCATTTCCAGCTACCCATTTCAGCCAGCTCCTCGGCTTGTGTCATGATATCTTTTTGTGTGGCCACGGCCTTTTCTGCCCGCTTGCGTTCAGTGATGTCCATGAAAGTAGTAAGCGAAGCAGGTTCATTCTGATATTCAATCTTTGAGGAATAAAGGGCAACCCATTTTATTGTTCCATCTTTAGTCTCCATTCGATATTCGTTTGTTTGCGGAATATTTTCACCTTTCAAACGCTTTTGAAAGTTGCTGAAAAAACGCTGCCTATCTTCTTTGTAAATGAGTTTAGTCAATTGATCGGTATCCATCTTAAGCAGTCTTTCAGAGCTATATCCGCTTATCTGAGCCATGGCGGGATTGGCAAAAACCAGCCTGACCGGATCTGATTGAGCGATTATCACACCCTGTAAGGTACTGTTGACCAGTGTCCGATATTTTTCTTCGCTTTCCCGGAGAGCTTTTTCTGACTCCTTGCGTTCTGTTATATCCTCAATAGAAGCAATCATGCCATTAAATTCGCCATTATGGTCTTTTATCGGGGCAGCGTTAACTGACAATATTACAACAGTACCATCAGGCCAGGTTATGCCGTGTTGTACATCAAAAACTGTGTTTAATGATTTTTTTACTACGTTAAACGGAAGTTTCTCTTCGGGGAAGGGGGAGCCGTCAAGATCAGTGTGTTTCCATAAAGGGGCATTGTATGTGGTTGATGTTATTTGTTCTTTTTCCAGTCCAAGTATTTGTTCGGCTCTGTAATTTGCATAAGTAATATTCCCGGCTTTATCTATAGTAACAATGCCTACCGGGCTTGTTTCCATAATCGTTGATAAAAATGAAGTTTTTTCTTTCAATTCATTTTCAATGTTCTTGCGTTCGGTGATGTCCTGCAATGTTCCAGCAGTTCGATAACGTCACCCTTTTTATTGGTAATTGGTTCACCTCTTGCCACTGCCAAACGGTTGACACCATTTTGACGGACTATTTCCAGATCGATCTCATATGGTTTGCCTGTTGTCCGGGCAGTTTCCACTGCGGTTATAAATTTCTGCCAGCTTTCAGGAGTATAATATTTTTTGTGACTCTCAATCTGCAAAGCTTGTTTATTCCTATCTAAGCCAATGATATTATAAATTTCATCTGACAGATTCACTTTTCCGTTTTGCCAATGATAATTCCAACTGCCGATTTGAGCCAATCGCTGTGCTTCGCGCAGTTCTTCTTCGCTTACGCGCAGCGCTTTCTCCGCCTGCTTACGGTCGGTAATGTCTGTCGCAGTCAGCTTGCAGTGCTGCCCGTTTTCGTAGCAGATGCCCGAAAGGATGACATGCATGGGAGGATGGCCACTTACCGTGAGCGTAACCTCGCAGGTTTCTTTGGTCTTGCTGCTGAATACTTTTTCGAGGAATCGGTTGTAGGCTGGTTTGGTTTCGGCGGAAATAAAAAAACCAAACAAACTGTTTTGCAAACGCGAGCGTTCTTTGCCAAGCATTTTGGCGGCAGCAAAATTAAGTTCTGTAATTTTACCTTCTTTCGTAAGTGAAAGATAGCCGGAGGGTGCAAAGTCATACAATTCTGTGTATTTTTCTTCTGCAATTTCTGCCTTTTCTTTTGCAATCACAAGCTCTTCGTTTTGCATTTCCAGCTCAATCTGATGCACTTCCAATTCGTGGATTAGTTTTAGCATATCGGCTTCTGATGAAACTGAAGCTGTTTTTGATTGCTGCTTTTTTAAATGCTCTTCTGCTTTTTGGCGAAGCGATGCAGCATCGGTTGCATTGTCGTTTTTCTTTTTCATGGCTTGTAGAGATTATGCTCTTTTAATAGCTTAATTGCCTTTTTTAATTCGACTTCAAGTTTTTCTTTCTCCCGGCGCAGAAAGTCAACTTCTTTGTCGGCAGTAATCAAATCAGAATCAGCTTTTTTCTTTTTTTCTTTATTGACAATGGCTAATTCTGCTTCCATTTTTTTGGCTTTGGTAATATCAATAAATGTTATTACCAACCCGTCAATGTGGTCGTCGAAAGTTCGGTATGGCATTATTCGCACTTTAAACCAACGTTGGTCGTGGGTTGAGATATCGGTTTCTTTAAACACAAGGGTTCTCAGTACTTCATTGGCATGTTCTTCAATGTCAGGATATTGCAAATCTGTTACCAGGTCGGTAAAAGGCCTGCCAATATCGGTTTGCCGTAATTTGAATAATGAATTTAATTGGTCGGTAAAGCGGCGAATGTTTAATTCTTTGTCCAGAAACAAGGTGGCAATATCGGTGCTGTTTAAAAGATTTTTCATATCGTTGTTAGCATCCCTGTAATCAGCTATTTTGCTTTGCAACTCAATATTTACGGTTTGCAATTCTTCATTCAGGCTTTGCATTTCTTCTTTCGATGTGGTAAGCTCTTCGTTGGTGGATTGCAATTCTTCATTGGTGGATTGCATTTCTTCGTTGGTCGATTTTAATTCTTCCTGCGTGGTCTGCATTTCTTCATCGCGTGCTTTGTAATTCTTCGTTAGCGGCTTGTAATTCAAGTTCTAATTCGTGCTCACGAGCAGTTTTGTCCTGGTTTGCGGTTTTTGATTTTCTGTTTGTTGGTTTAGGAATATTCGTAACATCATTAAAAACAACCATAATTGTACCTTTAATGGCTTCGGGTTTTTCAATTAATTGAAGCGTAATGTCCACAATTTGATTGCCGCCGTTGGTACCGATTTTAACATGATGCAACTTTACAGGTTCGTAATTTTGTTTTGCCTTACGTATTGCGCCCGGAAGTTCGTGACTCAAGCCTTCGCGCGCCATGGCGTAAATATTCCAGTTTGCTTTTCCGGCGGCGGGTTCTAAATATTTACCGGTTTTGCCTGTAATATATAAAATGTCGCCTTCCGTGTTTATCAGCACGCTGGCAGGGGCAAATCGTTGCAGTAATATCTGGTCGGCAAGGGTTTGTATATTATCAACAGTTTTAACAGCTTGCGTTTCAATTGTAGTTTGTTCCCTTGTATGTGTAAACGAACTTGGGAAATCTACCGTTTCTGTGGATACAGGAACTGCTGAGCGTTTATAAATTTTCAATTTCGCATCGATTGTTATAAATTGTTTGTTTTGAGAGTTTTCATTTTCTGCGTTGCCAAGTATCATTACGCCACCTGTATTTAAACTGTAATGAAACAAATTCATCAGTTTTTTTTGCAATTCGGGTTCTAAGTAAATCAATAAATTCCGGCACAAAAGAAGGTCTAATTTAGTGAATGGAGGGTCTTTAATCACATTGTGGGGTGCAAAAACAACCATTTCGCGAATGGCAGGATTTACATGAAAACCGGTTTCTTCTTTTATGAAAAACCGGTTAAGCCTTTCGGGCGAAACATCGGCAACAATATTTTGACTGAAAAATCCTTTTCGGGCTCTTTCAATGGCATCGCTATCGATGTCGGTGGCATATATTTGGAGTGTGAATCTTTTTTTATTTTTTACTTTTTCATACGCTTCCTTAAAAGCAATTGCCAGGGAATATGCTTCTTCGCCGGTAGAACAACCTGTAACCCACGCCCGAAAAACATGTCCGTCGGGCATTTGGTTAAATAAATCGGGTAATACTTTCTCTTTCAGCTTTTCCCAAACAACAGTATCACGGAAAAACCTTGTAACCCCAATCAGTAATTCTTTGAAAAGTATATCCAACTCGTTCGGATTTTCCTGTAAAAAACGAACATAATTTGCAATTTTATCAATTTGATGAACATTCATTCGTCTTTCTATACGCCGCAACAGCGTATTTTTTTTATACAATAAAAAATCGTGACCGGTTTGCGCACGCAGCAAAATAATTATTTTTTCGAGATTGCTTTTACTTTTATAATCAATTTCACCTTTCTGCACTGTTTTCGGACTATGATTAAGAAAAGCGATTAATTTTGCCGGAAGTTCGGTTGCTGCTGCCAGAATATCTGCCGTCACTGCATTTATTGCACTACGTGGCATGCCGTCAAATTTTGCCGTTAAAGGGTCTTGTATCAGCACGATACCGTTTTTTTCTTTTATTGCTTTTAGCCCAAAACTGCCGTCGGACCCCATGCCCGAAAGAATAACGCCAATACTTTTTTCCTGCCGGTCTTCGGCAAGTGAGCGTAAAAAGAAATCAATGGGAAGTCGCAAACCACGCATTTCAATTGGCTCAAACAAATGCAAACAGCCGTTTAAAATTGACATGCTTTTGTTGGGTGGTATCACATACACATGATTTGCCTGCACTTGCAAATGGTCTGTTACCTGAACAACTTTCATTTCGGTTATCCGCTGCAAAAGTTCGGGCATTATACCCTTGTGGTTGGGGTCGAGGTGCTGAATAACCACGAAAGCCATTCCGCTGCCGGATGGCATATTGCCAAAAAACTGTTCCAACGCTTCCAACCCGCCTGCCGATGCGCCAACACCTACGATTGGAAAACCTATTGAAGTGGAAATTTGTTTTTTTGTTGGTTTAGAAGCAGGAATTTTATTTTTGTCATTCTTTTTTTTCATGTTTCCCCGATATTTAGAATAATCTTAAAGGTACGATGTTTTTTTAGCATTGGCTATAACGTATATGTATACGCCATATTGCGTTTATCCTTCCATTTTGAAGTAATATACGTCATATTGCGTTTATTTTTCCCTTATGTTTGGGTTATCCAATAAGTATTTAAGTTTAACGAAGTTTCACCCTTTTTTCAAGTAAATGTTTTTTTAAGCTGTGATGACAAAGCTAAGCCCTCATTGACCCTCAACTAACAGAAACCATCAAAATATATCCACAAGGCGTGTTAAAATATCTGGATTCATACAGCGATTCGGGGCTTGTGCTTATTAGAGCGCTTTTAAAAGTTTTTACTTTGGACGTTTTAAATTTCTTCCTCATTAGAATTAGATTAACGTAAATAAGAAAAGGTCCCCTGCGTTTATAATGAACTTTTGCTATTGCACTTGCAAGTTGAATTCAAGAATCTGACGTTCCCGCGCCATTGCTTTGAGCTTTGTTTGATATTCTTCATAATAAAAAATTTTCCAGGTATTCCGGATTTTGTAGATCCGCTGTTTCCATGATTATGTTTCTCTGATCTTCTTGATATATCAGAAGTATAACCGACATAATACCGGTCTGTACTTTTTGAGTAGAGTATATAGGTGTAATACATTTCGTCTTCCCTAAACACAAAATCCGCAAAGCGGATGCTGATGGCAGGGATTCGCCTTCGCACAAGGCTTCGGCGGATTATTCCCCGCTGCCTTAATGCAATAATTCTCTGTCGTTCGCAAAAACCCCCATAATGCAAAAGATCCGTCGTGGTGACGGATCGTAGGCAGCTAGGGCCAAGGGATGTCTTATCGAACACTTTGTACGTTTAGGTTTAAGTTGGATAAGAAGTGATTGTATTCTAGAATTTCCAACTTATTGAAAGATTGTAAATACTTTTATAATCTAATTCAGGAATTGGCAAGAATAATGCATAACAAGCATTATCATCAAAATAACCGTAACTACCCCGTAATTCAATCTTTTTAAGAATTTTTAGATCCTCATCTGAAATTTTGAAAGCTGCTAATACATCATTTGCAAGTTGTGTGAGATTTAGTCCAACCTTATTTACGCTAAATGAATATAAACGCCCAAATCGGATAGAAAATATATTGTATATTTCAGCTTGAAAACCTCCAATTATGTTGTCAAAAGAATAACTTAAGGATAGTGCGTTGCGATTTAATGTATTATCATACAAAGCAATTTTGGAATAAAAAATGAAGTTTGAAGTAGTGTTCGAAAAAATATCATGAAAACTATATTCCATTCCGGGAATAATGTCAGCTTGGAACTGGTGATTAAATAAATTAAAATTGCCTTTATTAAAAGTTTTTAATACGGGCCATTCCAAATTTATACCTGCATCCATATACTGATTATCAACTGATTCCCCAAGTTCATTAACTGCATCAGTGTAAGTACCTAATATTCCTAGTGACACATCAATATATTTATGAAAAGATATGGCTGTAGCTACGGTATAATGTGTTCCTTTTGCAATCACTGGTTCAGATAATACTCGATAATGTCGAGCTGTTGCTTGCAAACCCCAGACAGAGATCGCTGCCTATATCAAAGTTAATACCCACTGCGATATTTGGATCATATCTAAAGTCATTATGCAGTTCCAGATATAATCCTCCTTTGTCTCCGGTTTCCAATTGGCCGATCATTGCAGGATTATTCCATACCGATTGTAAATCTCCACCTGGAATTGATCCATAAAGAGATCGAGGAGAGTAGGTACCGGCAAATATTAAGTTTACACCGAGAGATAAAACAATAAAAATAATAATATGACGTTTTAATGCATCTGAATTACTGTTAGAATTTCCCATAATAATCCTTCTCCTTAAAACAATGGTATAAATCTATAACTACTGCGAAAACTTACTTAATATATTATTACTAACAAAGACATAATGTATGTAAACGAATTTAGTTCCATACAAAAAACACCCGTTGAACCAAGGGTTCGGTACGGGTGTGAATTAAGCGGGGCCAAGGGATGCCTTATAGAACACTTTGTACGTTTAGGTTTAAGATTGAGAGGAAGTGATTATTTGATCAGCAGCATTTTCCGAGAAATATGCTGATCACCAATCTGAAGACGATAGATATAGATCCCGGAGCTATACTTGGAAGCATTCCATTTAACTTCATAAGCCCCGGCCTGGTGATATTCATTAACAAGCGTTTCCACTAAATGACCGCTTATATCATAGATGCTTAATTTTACATTAGAATTTTCTCTTATGTCATAACCAATATTTGTCGTTGGATTGAAGGGATTTGGAAAGTTTTGGGAGAGAGTAAATTGAGTTGGTGCTGTTATATCTTTTACTCCAACTTGGACCTCACCGGTACGGCTAATTTTATCTATCGCTATCGTATCACCAAATATCAAAGTTGTTGCAAAACTGCCATCCGTATTTTCAATAATACTTCCTTCCCAAATATTACCATATCCAAGTATAGATGAAAAAAGTATATCGCCATTAGCCGAAACCTTTACTAATTGTACGACCTTAGTACTATCGTTCTGTCTATGATTTTCTAAAAACAGATTGTTTCCATCTTCTATGCTTATGGCATCAAGAACTACATCGATTTCCAAGTCATTAAAAATATATTCACCTGAAGAGTCAACACGAGATACATTTTGATTATTATATGAGTAATGACTGGGATAAATAGTTACACTGCCATCTGTATTTGCCATAATTTCAGGCCTTACGTAGATGGGATCTGATGATCTCTTGCTAAATCCCACATAGCATTCAATCGGCTTTTCCCATAAAGCATGCAATTGATCATTAAAACGATAAAGCTCTAAGGTATCATAGCTTTCCTCTGTCAGCCTTAATCCATATATATAGCCATTGTCATCACAATCGAACTCCAAAATACCAGAATTCAGAGTATCTCCAACTATTATTGTATCACCAAAAATGGGTGTAATATAGGAACTTGCCCATTTCTTGATGTAAAGTGTATTTAGATAATTATGTAGCTCAACATCACGATCGTGATAGTACTCACCAGTTCCTGCAGGACTGCTAACAGCTCCATCAGGGGAGATAACCCTTAAGAAGCCATCGTAGTTTCCCCCACCTCCTATTATGTTGGGAATATAATTATCATAGATAACAATAAAATTACCATCAGGTGTCAATGCAGATGTTGTAAACGCTAAAAAATGAATATAGGTGTCAACAACACTTCCCGGTGCATCCCAAAGAGCCTCCCCGTTTGAATTATAACGTTGAGCGTATATGGTTTTATTTGCTGTGTTATTATACAACACATAAACACCACCGACTCCATCAGAACTAGCCGTTTCAAATATGATAGTGCTGTCGCTTACTCCAAGCGGAACATCTTTAACTACTCTGCCTGAAGCATAATAAATGTAAGATGAATTATCATTTCTGACAAATATATGCATATCCCCGTTTTCTGCAGGGAATATTTCTCCATATCTACCGCTTTCTATAAAAACAGAGGCAGAAGTGTTTGTTCAGAAAGAGCAATACAATAGTTGAAATAATAACAATTTTACGCGTATTCATGATCAACTTCCTTAATTCGATATTCAAACATACTAAATTCCCTCAACTCATAAAAGGGATATTTTCATATGCACACAAGTCTTGACAGAAAATAAAATCCCCCATAAACAGAAAGCTGTCTTGGAACACATGTTCAGCAAGACAGCTGTTATGCGGGGACAACGAGAGCCGAAAGGAACTCTGCTGGTATATTGTATTAAATTGCGCCAGGGATAATCACTTTAATAGCAACATCTTCCGGGAAATGTGCTTGTTACCGTATTCTAAACGATAGATATAGATGCCGGAACTTTGATTGCCGGCATTCCATTTTGTTTGCCAATAACCTGTTTCTTTATATCCGCTGTAGAGCGTCTCGACTAAACGGCCTGATATATCAAAGATCTGGAGTTTAATGTTTTGAGCTTCAGGAATTTCATAGCTGATCGTTGTGGTTGGATTGGCAGGATTTGGGTAGTTTTGGGATAGGCTAAAGCTACTAGAAACAACGGGTTCTGTACTTGTTAAAACCTCATTATAAGAATAACAATATATCTGATAGGGATTATTCGGACCTGTTTTTTCAGCGATCAACAATTTATCATACCCGTCTCCACAGATATTGCCCAGAAAATTCATTTTGATATTATCAGAAGACATGGGACGAGCATTTTGAAGGAAGAGAAAATAATCTTGCGTGTTTTCGTGAATACCCCTGCCGCGAAAATCCAACAAGATCGTCATTAAATATGCACCAATCATATATTGCATCATTGTCAATATCACCCGGTTCAAGATTCACCACATCAACACGTGGATATGTTCCCCAATAATTATCAAGACCTCCATAAGGATACCCTAAATTGTATCCTAAGGAATCTCTTGAATCGATTAAATAAAATGAGGGCCAATTATATGTTCTATACCCAAGTTTTGTTCTTATACTGCCCCGAAACAAAGTATCAACACTGTTGATCATACTGTCAAGATCGGAATTCCCGTAATAAAGATAGGTAATATATGGTTGTCTTTCCGGATAATCCAGCATGCCATCATCCCATGGGCAATAGGTGATCGCAAGATTATTACATCCGTCAGCTTCATGATCATCAACTCCCACATAATTTCCCCAATAAAATCCTGAATAATAATTAGAATCTAAATATGTGAATGGAGGTTGAATGACAGCATCCGGCTGATATGATATCGTGTCCCCTCCAAGATAAAGGAACATTTTTTCAACACAATAATTCTCTGTTTTCATATTGGGTTTAGTGATATGACTTCCAGATCAAATATCAATCCGCAACATATATCATCATAATAGTCGCCATTTCAGATCGCCGATATATCTGATATCACTGTAAGCCGCCAGATATGCCGTTGCCTCCAGCACACAAGAATCATCAGGGGTAAAATCAAAATCTTCTCCTCCATCGAGGATATATAAAACAGGATACTTTGCATGATACCGGTTATTAATATATGTTCTTAAGTAGCCCATATCCGGATGGCCATCTTTATTCACATCACCAATCCAACCTGCTTTATGTGCTTGAATGGTATGATCCGGGGTAAAATCTATCGAATCTGAACCAAAAAAGATCTGAACGCTATCACGCGGATAGAATTCATTATAATCATGATAAATAAAAGCCCAATCTTGATATCCATCCGCATTGATATCCTTTAATTGTTTGATATCCATAAACGAACTTTCTTGCATTGGAGGTGTTAATTCATAATTTGCAATACAATGAAGCGTATCGTTTGTTGCAAAAACCGGGACAAATAAAATAATTGAAAAAGCTACAAAGACAATTTTTCGAGCAAACATCATTAACCTCCATAAGCTTATTTCTAATATAACGCTTCTAAGTTTAAAAAAAATCAACTTTTACAAGAATATTTTTAAATTCATAAAAGACTGCAGTATTTGAATATAACGGAAGAATCAATGCTCGGAGAGATCCTGAATAAATATGCTGCCGGCATATTTTTCAGGATGACCATCCTTGCGCACTAGCTACGGCGGATTATTTCCACTGCTTTAATGCAATAATTCTCTGTCGTTCGCAAAAACCCCCATAATGCAAAAGATCCGCCATAGCTTTAGCGAAGGCGGATCGTAGGCAGGGACTGACGACTTCGAACTCGCAACTTCCGGCGTGACAGGCCGGTGCTCTAACCAATTGAACTACAGCCCCAGGCAATAAGCCCGTTATTATACAGCGAAGTTAATAACTTGTCAATGTTTTTTTCTTTGCTTTTTACTTTTTTAAAGGGATGTCAATCAGGCAAGGGAAAAGCAAAATCTGATATCAGAGATGCAATATATTTTCTTGATTTTTTCTTCTTGATCTCATGCTCACGGACTATGGCATCATGTTTTTCAGAATAAACTTCATAATAAACAATCTTCCAGGGTATTCCGCGCCTGGTTGATCTTACGGCATGGCTATTATGATGCCACAGCCTGTCTTTAAGATTTGAAGTATACCCGACATAATAGCGGTCCGCACTCTCTGAATAAAGAATGTACGTATAATACATCTCTCCCCCTTCGTATTACTTAGTGTCCTTAAACAAAAAAACCGACCATTCTCTTGTCGGATGTGGCGGGACTGATCCCGACGCATGTCGGGACAACTTCCGGCGTGACAGGCCGGTGCTCTAACCAATTGAACTACAGCCCCGGCCAAATTTCCGGAAATCTTTTTTCTTTGCTTTTGTTTGAGCTTATTGTATTTTAACAATCACAAGTACAGGAGGACCTCAATGAATTACTCATTAAATTATCTCAGGACTATGCCTGAAGTTTTCGCGGATGCCCTGTTGGGCGGAAAAGACCGTAAGCTTTTCAACCACAAGCAGGATGGGGAATGGAAAAGTTTCACGTATCGTGAAGTGTATGACTACATCCAGAACATCGGCTTTGGTTTACATACCTTAGGGGTGAAAAAGAATGATAAAGTAGGCATATTGTCTGAAAACCGTCCGGCGTGGTCGATGACCGACTGGACCTGTGCGCATTTCGGTTTTGTATCGGTTCCCATTTATCAGACATCGATCCCGCGTCAGATCGATCACATTACCAATCATGCGGAATGTAAGGTCATTGTGGTCAGCTCGAAGGAGCTTGCGAAAACCGTCATTTCCCTGAAAAACGATCTGAAAACCCTGAAGTATATGGTCGTTGTCGATAAGGCGGAATTCGATGATGACTGGATCTTGTCCTGGGACGAACTGGTAAAAAAAGGTGCTGCAGAAAAAGAGACTTCCGAGCTTTCCATGGCGGCTATTGCCGAAAAGATAAAGCCGGAAGATCTCTGGAGCATCATTTACACCTCCGGTACCTCCGGATTGCCCAAGGGCGTGATGATCTCCCATTTCAATATTGCCGCCAACGTTCAGCAGTCACAGGCCGCGCTTGGTTTTCTCAAGGATAAGCGCTGGCTTTCTTTCCTGCCACTGAGTCACAGCTTCGAACGTGTAACCTCGCTCTTCAGCCTTTGGGTGGGTGCTGAGATCTATTACGCCGAAAGCATTACAAAGGTCGCCGACAACCTCAAAGAGGTGAAACCGCAATATATGACCACTGTGCCCCGCCTTCTGGAAAAAGTGTATTCAGCAGTGCTTGAACAGGTCGCCGAAGGTTCTCCGGCCAAGCAGAAGATCTTCAGCCAGGCCCAGCAGATCGGGAATGATGCCGTGGAAAAATATCTTGTTTTCAATAAACAGCCCAGAGGCATACTCGGTGCAAAATATTCACTGGCAAAAAAACTGGTGTTCAATAAGATACAATCCGTTTTCGGCGGCGAGTTCATTCAGTGCGTCAGCGGCGGTGCTCCACTTTCCGATGAGGTCGGAAAATTCTTCCTTGCCGCGGGAATACGCATTATCGAAGGATACGGCCTGACGGAAATGAGTCCGGTCACGCATGTCAACGACAATGACAATATTAAATTCGGTACGGTGGGGAAAGCCCTTCCGGATGTTCAGACGAAGATCCTTGAAGACGGCGAGATCCTTTTGAACGGTCCGAACCGAATGAAAGGTTATTACAAAGATCCCGAGGAAACGGCGGAAGCGATCGATAAAGACGGCTGGTTCCATACCGGGGATATCGGGTTTATGGACGAGGAAGGCTATCTGAAGATCACGGACAGAAAGAAAAATATTATCGTGACCGCCGGCGGAAAGAACATCGCTCCCGCAGCGGTTGAACGGGAGATCGCTTCCTCGAAATATATCGATCAGGCAGTTGTGATCGGCGACCGCAGAAAATATCTTGTCGCCATTCTGGTGCCTTCAGTGGAAATGTTCGCAAAATGGGGTAAATTGCAGGATCCGCCGCTGGAATTCAATAACTATGAAGACGTCGCCACCTCCAAAGATGTAGAAAAAATGATAGCTCATGAACTTGAAGTACATCAGGAGGGACTGGCACGTTATGAGCAGATCAAATATTTCTTCATTGCGCCGCAGCCCTTTGCGATCGAAACCGGTGAACTGACCGCCAGCATGAAGGTGAAACGCAATGAGATCATTGAAATATATCATGACGAGATAGAAGAACTCTACAAGAATTAGTTCATTTTTCAACACACAGGAGAATATTTTGAGCTATACTTTAGACTACATTAAAACCATGCCCGAAATTTTTTCGGATGCACTGCGCCGCGGTCCGGACAGAAAGCTGTATAATTATAAAGCTGACGACGAATGGAAAAGTTACACCTATCAGGAGGTGTACGATATCATTCAGCATCTGGGGTTCGGCCTCCGTTCTCTGGGTCTCAGGGAAAAAGACAAGGTGGGGATTCTCTCGGAAAACCGCCCGGAATGGTCAATGACGGACTGGGCCTGCGCCCATTTCAAGATGGTATCCGTCCCGGTCTACCATACCTCGATGAAACGCCAGATCGGGTATATCATTAAACATGCGGAATGCAGGGCGGTGGTCGTAAGTACACGGGAGCAGGCGCAAAAGCTCCTCCCCCTGAAAAAAGATCTTCCGGACCTTGAGCACATCGTGATGCTTGAGGATGCAAAAGATATTGACGAGAACTACATTATCACCTTTTCCGATTTACTTGCAAAGGGCAAAGAAGAAAAAGCCCGCTCCGGGGTAACTATGAAGGAGATCGCCGACAGCATCAACGGGGACGATCTGTGGAGCATTATCTATACCTCCGGCACCTCCGGAGATCCCAAGGGTGTACTGCTCAGTCATTTTAACATTTCCGCCAATATCCAGCAAACACAGACACATGCCAATTTCAGTAAAAACAAGCGCTGGCTTTCTTTTCTTCCCTTAAGTCACAGTCTTGAACGTATCACCTCTTTGTTCAGCTTCTGGATAGGCGGCGAGATCTATTATGCGGAAAGTATTGCAAAAGTCGCCGAAAACATGAAAGAGGTCAAACCCCATTATATGACCGTCGTGCCCGCTTGCTGGAAAAGATCTATGCCGCTGTGCTTGAACGGATCTTTGACGGTCCCGCAGCTAAACAAAAGATCTTTGAGTGGGCGCAGAAAATCGGACATAAAGCCGTGAATAAGTATCTCATTTACAACAAGCGGCCGATCGGCATACTGGGAATCAAGTACATGCTGGCAAGACGGCTTGTGTTTGACAAGATCGCCGAGATCTTCGGCGGTGATTTCGTCCGCTGTGTCAGCGGCGGTGCACCCCTTTCAAAGGAGATCGGGGAATTTTTCGCTGCTGCCGGCGTACGTATCCAGGAAGGTTACGGTCTGACGGAAATGAGCCCGATCACCCATGCGAACGTGAATGAGTATCTGAAATTCGGCACCGTCGGGGTGCCCCTTCCGGATGTCGAGACAAAGATCGCGCAGGACGGCGAGATCCTTCTCCGCGGTCCCAACCGCATGCAGGGTTATTATAAGGATCCCGACGGAACCGCCGAAGCGATCGATAAGGACGGCTGGTTTTTTACCGGTGATATCGGATTTGTCGATGAGGACGGCTATCTGAAGATCACGGACCGGAAGAAAAACCTTATCGTCACTGCCGGCGGAAAGAACATTGCTCCCGCTGCCGTTGAACGCGAGATCACTTCCTCGAAATATATCGAACAGGCCATCGTTGTCGGCGACCGCAGAAAATATCTGATCGCTATTCTCGTACCTTCAGTGGAAATGTTCGCAAAATGGGGTAAATCGCAGGATCCGCCGCTGGAATTCACAAGTTATAACGACATCGTCACGTCCAAGGATGTAGAAAAAATGATCCGGCGCGAGCTTGCCCTCCACCAGAAAGATCTGGCCGGTTTTGAACAGATAAAATATTTTATCATTGCGCCGGAGCCATTCAGTATTGAAAGCGACGAACTGACCGCCAGTATGAAGATCAAACGCAACAAGGTCATTGAGAAATACAAAACGCAGATAGAGGAACTATACAATAATTAAGTTATTTCATTCACAGGAGGTAATATGAAACATAGCTTGAAATACCTGGAGACCATACCGGAAATGTTCGCATATTCCTGCGAAAAGTACGGAGATCTGGTCCGTTACGGAGAAAAAAAGGAAGGTGCCTGGGTAACACTGACCTTCCGCGAGGTACGGGATATCATTGAAAAGATCGCCCTCGGACTTCATGCAATGGGGTATAAGCATGGCGACCGTTTTGCGATCCTTTCGGATAACTGCAAAGAATGGACCATGACCGATATTGCCTGCGCGCATCTCGGGGTCGTCAGTGTTGCGGTCTATCCCACACTTCCTGAAAATCAGGTCCGGTACATTATGGAAAATTCCGGAGCGGCGGGGGTTTTCGTTTCCGACCGCGAACAACTGGAAAAGATCAAGAACATCAAGAAGGATCTTCCGGAATTAAAGCACTGCATCAGTCTGGAAGAAGGACTGGATGATGAGGACTGGATCATGTCCTACACCGATCTGCTGAAAAAAGGCGAGGAGCTAAAGGCGGAAGAGAAACACACCATTCACACCTTCGGCAAAAAGATCAAGAAAGATGATCTCTGGACCCTGATCTATACATCCGGAACCACCGGAAATCCCAAGGGCGTCATGCTTTCCCATTTCAATGTATGCACAAATGCACAGTCGGCAATGACGGTTATTAAAATCCCCTCAAATACACGATTCCTCTCCTTCCTGCCCCTGAGCCATTCTTTTGAACGCATTGTGTCGCACGGTTCTTACTATTCCGGAAGCGGCGTGTACTTTGCAGAAAGCCTGGATAAGATCGCGGATAATCTCAAAGAAGTCAAACCGCATTACATGTTCTCCGTTCCGCGTATTTTTGAAAAGGTATACGCAAAGATACACAATCAGATAAGCACCGCGTCTCCGCTGAAAAAGAAGATCTTTTACTGGGCTAAAGAGGTCGGCGAAAAGACGGCCAGAAAATTCCTGGTCCGCAACGAACGTCCCCGCGGCATGTATGCTGTCAATTATCCGCTTGCAAAAACCCTGGTGTTCAATAAGATCAACAAGGCTCTGGGCGGAGAATTCATTTACGCCGTTTCCGGAGGCGCACCGCTGGCGGAACATATCGGGTATTTTTTCGCTGCCGCCGGTATCAATATTCTCGAAGGATTCGGCTTGACGGAAACCTCTCCGGTCACTCACGTCACGCCGCCGGGTAAGATAAAATTCGGCAAGGTCGGCAAGCCTATCCCGGATGTTGAATGTACGGTCGCACCGGACGGGGAGGTCCTTATCCGCGGTCTCTGCGTCATGATGGGATATTATAAAAATCCGGTCGAAACAAAAGAAGTGATCGATGAGGACGGCTGGTTCCATACCGGCGATATCGGTCAGATCGATGAAGAAGGTTATCTTAAGATCACGGACCGGAAGAAAAATATTATCGTCACCTCTGCAGGAAAGAACATTGCACCGGCGCCGATAGAGAACAAAATGCTGGAATCAAAATATATTGAACAGGTCGTTGTGATCGGCGACCGCAGAAAATATCCGGTCGCACTTATTGTCCCCAACCGCGAGGAACTCGAGAACTGGGCACAAGAACATGCAATTGTATATGCAAATTATTTTTCTCTTCTCGGCAATCAGGAAATCAATGATCTGTTCGAGAGGGAACTTGAAGAATTTCAGCTGCAGCTGGCACGCTACGAAAAATCCAAGAAATTCCTGCTTGTCGGAGAACCTTTCAGTATCGAGAATGAGGAGCTCACTCCCAGCCTGAAAGTCCGCCGTAAGAAAGTAATCGAACATTATCAGAAACAGATCGATGTACTGTACGGTGAGGAGTAGGAAGAAGTGAGAGAAAGAGTTTAGAGTTTCGGGTTGAGGGGAGCAGAGTTGAGAAGGCAGGGAAAATAATCAGGCGTGATCCGCGGGACTTCAGCGAAACGGGGTGTTCTGTCTATCCTTTCCCGGGCGGGATCCCGATGGGATCATCCTGTCTGAGGCATTACCCAGTCTATCCTGTTATCCTGTCTGAGGCGTTATCCGGCCTATCCTGTCATCCTGTCTAAAACGTTATCCGGTCTATCTTGTCTGACACAGGGCCGGTTTCGCAATTCTTTGTTCATTTCTGTTTTGCTTTTATCCGGAGACCGTTATATATTCATTTCGACTAATTATCATCCCCCCACGATCACAACAAAAAAGGAATACAATATGAATGTTGGAAGTATTGCAGGTAAGATCTGGAAAACATTGAACAATAACGGAGCCATGACGGTAAATGCACTGACCAAAGAACTTAAGGAAAACAGTAATCTGGTCATGATGGGCCTCGGCTGGCTGCTGCGTGAGGACAAGCTGGAGATCAGCAAAAGCGGGAACGCGACGAAGTACGGTCTTAAAAAAAGCTAAAAGACCGACTTCTTATCCCTAAAATTCTTCGGGACATTGAAGAGCGCAGCAACAAAAAAGTCCGCACGCAAATAAGCTCTTTACCGGCGTAGTAATGCGCCGTATTCCGCATCGCATAAATATGTTATCATTCCCTGCGAATCCGTGAAATCCGCAGTTGATCTGTTCGCTTATAAAAATATCATGCATTTATTACAATTAGGCAGTAATTTACGGCATGGAAACGCTTCAGGAAAAACGATCACGCGCCAAACGCATTATCACGGAACTGGAACAGATGTATCCGGACGTAAAATGTCAACTCGATCACGGCGATCCCTACCAGTTGCTGGTTGCCACTATCCTTTCCGCTCAGTGTACGGACAAGCGGGTCAATATGGTCACACCGGCGCTTTTCCAACATTTTCCGGATATCCGCTCCATGGCGGAAGCCGACCGGGATAAGCTCATTGAAGATATACGTTCCACGGGTTTTTTCAATAACAAATCAAAAAATCTCATTGCCTGCTGCCGGGACGTGATCGCCCGTTTTAATGCCGAAATACCCGATAATATCGATGATCTGACCAGCCTCCCCGGTGTGGGACGCAAAACGGCGAATGTTATTCTTAACCATATATATCATGTGCCCGCCATTGTCGTCGACACCCATGTCGCCCGGATCTCCCGGCATCTGGGACTGACCGAGCAGACGGATGCCGTCAAGATCGAATTTGAGCTTCAGAAGATCCTCCCGGAAGATGCCTGGATCGCGTGGAATCATCAATTGATCAATCATGGCCGAAAGATCTGTATTGCACGGCGCCCCCAATGCTCCCGCTGCCGTCTGCGGCCGCTTTGCCCGGGTCCCTATGAAACATAAATTATTTACCGTATCATTATTATGTCTTTCCGCTCTCCTCTCCGCCCAACCCGGACAGGAAATCCAGCATGGAAAGGTCCATGTCTATTTTGCGGAAAAAGACAGGCACATTGCCTCCATTGCGGCAACGGCCGTAGCGAAACAGCAGGAGCGGCTGGAAACGCGTTACGGTCTCTCTGTCCGGACAATGCGCATCTACATTGCAAAAGACAAGGAACAGTATTCGCAGCTTTCGGGATCGTCTTCCCCGGTGTGGAGCGCGGGACTCGCTTCCCATGACCGGATGCTGGTCAAAAGTCCGGCTTTCAGCCGCCAGACCGTGGCGGAATTCCGCAGAACGCTTCTCCATGAAACGGTACACCTTGCCGTCGCTGATCTTGAGCTTCCCGTCTGGTTCAATGAAGGATTTGCACAATACGAATCCGAAAATTTCAGTCTCAACCATAAGGTAATACTAAGCCGTGCCGTCTGGCAGAACGGTCTTTTTTCATTCCGCGAGATCGAACAACTGTCCCGCATGCAGAAACGCGATGCCGAACTTGCCTACGCGCAGAGCCTGGCCGCCGTGAGCTTTCTTATTGAGAAATACGGCATTGAACTTCTTTCAAAATGCCTTTACTTCACAAAAAAATATGCGCATTTTCAAACCGGGTTCCGGAATGCCTATCTGATGCCTCCGGAAATTTTTGAAAGGCAATGGCGCAGTGATGCCGAAAAACGTTACCGCTATTATATCATCCTTGATATGCGCGGCGTTTTCTGGATGCTGATCACCCTGCTTTTCCTTCTGGGATATATACTTTCGCGGCTGCGCCACCGGCGGCTTTTAAAAAAATGGGAACAAGAAGAAGAGGAAGAGAGCTTACTCCTTAATGAAAGTGAAACCGCAGAAAATGAATGATCATAGGGTCGTGAAGGTCCTTCTGCTCTTTTTTACGGCATCGGCCGCAGTTGCCGCCATTCCGGCGCAGATCAGTAATTTCGCCTCTCCGGCCTATTGGGGAATGGCCCATTCCGGCGGAGCGGTCGCGGAGATCGGCAACGCCTACTGGCTGAATCCCGCCCTGCCCTCTTATGAGCCGCCGTACAGTATCCATCTTTATGAATCCTTTCTCCCGGGAACCGGTATCTATATCTCCGAATTGTCGGGCCATTATCGTTTCGGCGAAAAACATGTGGTCAGCAGCGGCCTCAATGTTGAAAATTACGGAAAATTCGAGGCACGGGACAGCGAGGGTATCCCTGAAGGGGAGTTTACCGCTTCCCAGTACCAGTATTTCCTGGGATATACCTACCGGCTTTCCGCGCATTTCCGGGCAGGCGCCCAGATGGTAATGCAGGGGAACCGTATCGACGTTTCCCGGGAACATGCCGTTTTTCTGCGTTACGGTTTTGTATATGCCTTCGGTGCCCGTGACAATATGCTGGGATTCAGCGGGGTCACGGACGGACTCGAGAATCGCTGGCGGGCATTATTTTCACATGAACTTGAATATCTTCCGGTACGCCTGAATATCGATTTTCGCTGGTACGGCGATGACCTGGATCCTGCCGTATTTCCGGGACCCTGAAGATAATTCTTTTGACCTTGGCTCCGCAGCCGGATATTTCGCGGGGAAGCTGACGCTGGGAGCTTTTATTCATGTCGCGGAAAATCTGCGCCTGATGACCGGGATCGATCTCGCGCGGCTGAATATGCAGACCAATTCTTTCGGACTGGATACCATTCTCCGCGGTATGGCACTGGGAGCACAATACCGCTACGACCGTATCGAATTTTCACTCGGCATGTATCATTATGCGAATTTTACGACCATGAC
Source organism: Fidelibacterota bacterium (assembly GCA_034521145.1). Classification (GTDB taxonomy): domain Bacteria; phylum Fidelibacterota; class Fidelibacteria; order Fidelibacterales; family Fidelibacteraceae; genus M50B103. Next base: position 34,924 of record JAXHMX010000002.1, read on the forward strand.
CGCTCTCGGCATTTCCTACCGGGGGAAATAAGAAGTTAAGAAGTTAAGAAGTTGAGAGGATGAGAGGTTAAGAGGTTGAGTTAAGCGCACCCGGGTTTTGAGAATAAATCAGTTAATCGGGAGTATTTTTATTGGGTTATTTGTTATGATCAATTGAATAGAATTTCTTGTTTTTCAAGTATCAAGATGGCATCAAAGATACCCGAAATGTGGTTCTTTTCGCACGAAGAAGTATAGAAAAAGAGCGTAAACAACCTTGCTACTGTAATAGTTGATACTGCATCTGTCGTAAATAAAAATAGCTTACAAACTAAATAAATCTTTCTTTTCTTTGCTTGTCCAAAGAAAAGTCCCAGGGGGATCCCCAAGGGATAAACAAAAGAAAATTTCTACTTCTCCGCCGATTGGCGGATTCGTAGAACAAGCCGCCGTATCATAACGTTTACCCTCTATAGTCCGTCGCCTGACGGACGAAGGAGGGCGTCGTCGCGATGCGGAATGAAAGATACCAGAAACTTGGCTCAAGTTTTTACTGACAATAAATGATAATTATTCGGTATAATTTGTGTTATTTTTACAATTCACAAAAACAAATTATGAGTATATCTTAATTTATAACAAGGGTTTATGTGGTATCGTGATGTGTGGGTTGTTTGAAAACTTGACCCAAGATTTTGTTGATGTTGTTGCTTATATTTATTTGATAGTTGAGCAGATGTTTGATGACGTGTACAGGAACTTGGCTCAAGTTCTTACGGGGAGATACAAAAGAACGTTTCTCCTTCGCTTCGCTGAAGCTCCGGAGAACAGGTTGCATCATAACGCCTGTCGCGATGCGGCAGGTGAAGATGATTTATGAAATTGCCCCGCATTTTTAGCATTAAGTCTTTTTATTCGGTAAGATGAGGATCAGCATTCAGCGTTGATTTTCTTAATTGATCTGGGAAAGATCATTTTCTTTTTTCTCAAAAAAATGCCGTAAGAGTGTTCGGGAGGGCGCTTCCAGAACAGAAGCGATGATCTTTACACGGTGATTCAGGCGCGGATCCTCACAGAGATGGTACAGGGAATCACAGGCACCGGCTTTCGGATCGGCTGCCGCATATACGCAGGTATCCAGTTTTGCCAGCAGCATCGCACCGGCACACATGGCGCAGGGCTCCAGGGTGACATAAAGAGTACAGTCGGTAAGCCTTTTATCGCCCAGCGTCTCACAAGCTGCGGTAATGGCGATCATCTCGGCATGAGCCGTGGGGTCCTTCAGGGTCTCGACCATGTTATATCCCCTGGCAATTATCCGATTATCCCGGACGATCACCGCCCCCACCGGCACTTCATCCTTTCGGAAGGCCGCTTCGGCCTCTTTGTACGCCGCCTTCATCCAGTACTCATGTCCAAACGGATTTATCAGATCCTGCATTCCAATCCCTCAGCCTGATATCTATTTCTTCTTTATTTCTTATTCTTATTCTTATTTTTTAATCTCAAACTTGATCTTATTCTTATTTCTTCTTATTCCCGGCACTCGTCATCTCCCCCAAGCCCCAAGCCTCATGCCTCATATTTTCAATTTTCCCTGCTCTTTAAACTTTAAACTCTAAACTTCTCTTCTTCTTCTTTCCGCAACACCATCACCCTGTCATCCTGCTGATAGTCCTTAACGATCTTCTGCTCAAAAGAAGAGAATATTTTACGGAGCGGAGCGGTCTGTGCATTCCCCCCGTACTCAAGCAGGGCAATTCCCCCGTCTTCAAGCCAGTCCCGAAAATGTTCGGCAAAAAAACGGTAGTATGCCAGTCCGTCGCCGGAATCGGACAGTGCCATATAGGGTTCGTAGTGCGAGACATTCTTATCGAGGTTCTTCATTTCCTCACCGGAAATATACGGCGGATTGCTGACGATCATGTCAAAGGGACGTTCCGGCCGGTACCGGCGGATATCCTCATACAGAATGCTGACGCGGTTCTCGAGGTTATAAAAGCGAATATTCCTTTGCAGGATCTTCACGGCATCCGCGGAAGATTCCACAGCAAAAAGGCGTGACTGCGGAATGTGCATGGCAAGCGCCACGGCGATACAGCCGGAGCCCGAGCCGATATCCAGAATACGTATATCCGTTGCCGGTGAAACGCTTTCTTTTTCTTCCCCTTCCCCGCTCTTTTCACTGTTTGCCGTACGTTCTTTTTGGTTTTTCAGCGCCGAACGCTTTTCCCGTTCGTCCTTTGCTTTTATCAATTCCGGAGCAAGATCAACGGCCGTTTCCACCAGCCGTTCGGTCTCCGGCCGCGGGACCAGCACCTTGTCGCTGACCGTTAATTTCAGTCCGTAGAATTCACAGGAACCCACGACCTGCTGAACGGGCTGTTTGGCGGCACATTTCAGGAGCAGCGGTTTAAAACGTGCACGCTCCTCGTCCGTCATGGGGCGGTCGAACTGCAGATAAAGATCGATACGGCTGCAGGAAAGGACGTCGCAAAGCAGCCACTCGACAACGGTCTTGGCATTATCCACCCCTTTGGAAGTCAGATATTCTTCCGACCATTTCAGAATATCAAGGACTCTCCATGTTCTTGTGCTTGTCATACTTAAAGATTTTTTAATTTTTCGACATTATCGGCAAGTTTGAGCTGTTCGATCATTTCAAACAGGTCACCGTCCATGATCGCCTGAAGCTGATGGCTGGTATAGTTTATGCGATGGTCGGTCACCCGGCTCTGCGGAAAATTGTAGGTGCGTATCTTGGCGCTGCGGTCGCCGGTGGAAACCTGCGATTTCCGTTCGGCATCCATTTTGGCATTCTGTTCTTCGATCTGGTGCTGAAGAAGGCGGGAATACAGTATTTTCAGTGCTTTTTCCTTATTCTTATGCTGGGAACGTTCATCCTGACATGCCACGACCACCCCGCTGGGAGCATGCGTGATGCGAATGGCGGAATCGGTCTTATTGACATGCTGGCCGCCGGCACCGCTTGCACGGTAAGTATCAATGCGCAGATCCGCATCATTGATCTCCACGTCGACCTTCTCCGCTTCGGGAAGCACGGCCACGGTGGCCGCTGAGGTATGAATGCGTCCCGAGCTCTCCGTTTCGGGCACCCGCTGAACGCGGTGCACGCCGGATTCGTATTTCAGCTGACCGTAGGCACCGTCGCCCTCGATCTTAAATGATATTTCTTTAATGCCGCCCACACCGATAAAACTGGCATTCAGTTCCTCAAGCTTCCAGTTCATCCGTTCCATAAAACGTACGTACATGCGGTAGAGATCGTGCGCGAACATTGCGGCTTCGTCTCCGCCGGTGCCGGCGCGGACCTCCACGATGGTATTCTTATTGTCATTGGGGTCCGGGGAATAAGCAGGAATTTAATGGATTCCTCCATTTTCTCCCGTTTTTCCCGGAGTTCGTCAAGTTCGTCCTTTACCAGTTCTTTGAGCTCTTCATCTTTTCCGTGAAGCACGGATTCATCATCTTCGATCTTTTCAAGCAGGGACCTGTACTCTTTATGGATATCCATGATCGGCTCAAGCTGTTTGCGCTCGCGGGACAGTTCCGTGGATCTCTTCTGGTCCTGAAAGGTCGCGGGATCGGAAAGTTCCCGTATCACCTCATCATAACGTTCTTTGATTTCTTCAAGTTTGGCAAGCATGGCTCTTCTCCGTGTTACTCTATCGCTTCAGCAACAAATTTTCCGCCCTTGTACTTTTCCCAGTCCTCGCGCGAACCCCGTTCTCAGTGCAGCAACGGCGCATTCGATCATTTTGTCATCCGGTTCGCGCGTCGTAATGCGCTGCAGCCAGAGTCCCGGCCGGGTCATCCATGAAACATACCACTTGTCCATGTGCCGGCTTGAAAATTTCAGCACTTCGTATCCCAGGCCCATAACGACCGGAATAAAGGGAAGATGATAAAGCAATCGCGTTTGTATGGTCAGCGGACTCTGGGTGGCGTAGATAACGGCAGCGTCCAGAATGGCATAGATAATGATAATGTTGATCATCGTAATAAAGAGAAAGCTGGTTCCGCAGCGCGGATGAAAACGGGAATACTTTTTGATATTCTCCGTTGTCAACTCTTCACCGGATTCGAAAGCGTAGATGGTTTTATGTTCGGCGCCGTGATAAGAAAAAAGCCGGCGGACATCCTTCATCAGACTGATAATGATAAGATAGAGCAGAAAGAACACGATGCGGAATATGCCGGCACTGACATTGAAGAGTACCGCCGTCTCCCGGAGTCCGAAAAGTTTTTCCGTGATCCACATCGGGGCGATGATAAAAAGAACGACCGCCAGAGCGACAGCAAAAAGCGTGCTCAGTCCGCCGCCGATCTTTCCCATGATGCTGTCCTCTTTTTTACTCTCTTCGGGATACGCGATATCCGCGGAAAAATTCAGTGTCTCCATACCGATCTTCAGGGATTCGAACATGGAGATCACGCCGCGGATCACGGGGCGGGCAAAGAATTTTTTCTTTTTGGACAATGAGGTGAACGGCTTGCGCTCGGTAACGATCTCTCCCTCCGGGTTGCGGACCGCGGTGGCATAAGCCCCGGGAGTGCGCATCATGACGCCCTCCATCACGGCCTGTCCGCCTACGAGGACCGTGTTCTTTTTTTCCGTATTTTCTTTCATGATATATTTCCGGGATCTGAAAGTTGTAAATCAAACAAAAAATCATCCCGGCGGGTGCGGGATGATCTTATATGTTGGGAACTGCGGCAACTACTTATCTTTTTTTATGCCGTATTTCCTGTTGAATTTCTCAATACGTCCCGTGGTATCCAGGTATTTCTGCTTGCCCGTAAAGAAGGGGTGGCAGGCGGAACAAATATCAACTTTCATGTCCTTCCCGGATGTGCTGCGCGTTTTTATGACATTGCCGCATGCACAGGTCACGGTGACTTCTTTGTATTTCGGATGTATTCCTTTTTTCATTCTCGGCTCCTAAATGATCGGTCTTTCAAAGCCGTGTATTTTACGATATGATTTCGCGTTAGTCAAGGAAAAGTTACATTTCGCTTTCCCGCGGCCGCACTTCAATAACCCGGCATGATCCAAATAGAACAAACCCGGCGGTCGATAAACGAATTTTCTTTTCTTTATCATGGAAAAGTGTGTATATTTACAGACTTTTCAAAAAAAAAATTGAAATAACGGAGGTATTATATGAAATGGAGAATGGTGATCGCGTTAACGATGATTGCCGGAGTGATGCTCTTTGGGCAAACGACCATCGGATATACCAGTTTTGAAGAACCATCCACAGGAGACCAATATGTAGATACTGGTGATGCTTCTACAGACCATGCCTTGGGAAACAATACCGGACAGGCTGATGTGAATTATGTCTCTACCGGCGGTGAAATGGGCTTTTCGGCCTATTATACAAATACACGTAATGATGTTGGTGCAACGGAAGGGGACTATATCGGCGTCACCGATTATACACCTGACGGCAATGCATTCCCGGACGGTTCCCAGGCTTATCAACTGCAGGATGCAGACGGAAAGATCACCGTAACGCTTGACGAATTGACTGTTGATGCATCAACCACCGTATATTTTTCCGCAAAAGTTTTTATCGAAGATACCGGCTATGAAAGCGAAGATGCAATCCGTATTTGGCTGACCGTTGACGGATCGACGGAAGTTGATCTGATAAATCTCAGCGGGGATGATATTGAAGCCTATGAAAATATCGGGACCTGGGCAACCCTTTCTGAAGAAGTCAATCCTTCCTCTTCAGTCGTACTCCGTTTTGAATTAGATTCAAATGCTGGAGTTGAAGCTTTCTGGATCGATGATATCGTTTTTACGACCGGCGGTGCAATTCCCAATGCTCCTGTAGCTAATGCAGGTGGTAATCAAATGGTGGCAACCGGAGCAACCGTGACCCTGGATGGTTCCGGAAGCAGTGACCCTGACAACAATATCGACACTTACCAGTGGACACAATTTAGCGGGCCTACCGTTTCGCTTTCGAATGCAAATTCCGCAACTGCCACATTTACCGCCCCATCAACGGATGCCGATCTTTCTTTTGAATTGTTAGTAACCGATGAAACGGACCTTGAAAGCCGCCGATACCGCTCATGTAAGTGTAAGAGAACCGCAGGACAGCAAACTGATTTTCAGCGAATATATTGACGGCACCTCAAGCAACAAGGCATTGGAACTTTATAATTTTGACGAATCTTCCGTTGACCTCACCGGATATTCGGTAAAACTGGCCTCTAACGGAAATAATTGGTCAAATGAAGTACAATTAAACGGCGTACTTGAACCCGGTGAAGTATATGTTATCGCAAATTCCGGTGCAGTTCAATCTATTCTGGATGTCTCCGATACTACGAGCAATGTCACCTATTTTAACGGTAATGATGCTCTGGGCCTTTTCCTTAATGATGTACTGGTCGATGCCATAGGGATCCAGGGCGAAGATCCAGGTACCGGCTGGTCAGTTGCGGGAGAAGATAATGCTACCGCCGATAAAACCCTTATTCGTAAACCGAGTATTGAAAGCGGAAATACTAACTGGACTTCCTCAGCAGGGACGAATGCGGACGATTCCGAGTGGATCGTCATGGACTATGGCTATTACTCCGACCTCGGCTCACATACGGCGGGTCCGGTTGCCTATACTTTCTCCAATGCGGAGATCACCACGCCTTTTCCGCAGTCGGGTTCCGAGATCTCCGTCAGTGTGGACATCACGCCCGGTGAGGACGTTCCCACGCCGGACACGGTCAAGGTCTGGTACGGTACCGGCGGTTCACAGCCGAATTCCTCCGACATGTGGCTGGAAAGCGGCAACAATTATCGGGGCACCATTCCGTCCCTGACCGAGGGCAATGTGGTCCTGGATTATTATATCGAAGCTACGGACGGAACGAACAGCGCTTCTTCCGCCCTCTATAATGTGCTTGTGGCCGGTACGGCGACCCCCATTGCAGACATTCACGATAATATCGACACCTATGACGGTCAGATCAAGACCATCGAAGGGGTGATGACCATCGGGACGGGCGTGCTTCGCGATGACCGCACCTCCGCGTATATCCAGGACAATTCCGGACGCGGACTGAATCTTTACGATGAAACGTTCTATGCGAACCTTGAACGCGGCGCACGTGTGCAGGTCGTCGGCGAAGTGGATCTCTACTACACGACCGTGGAACTCAAAAATCTTACCTATCACATTACAGCCACGGGAGAATCGCTGCCCGCTGCCCAGCAGGTCAGTGTCGCCGGCGCCAATTCCGATGACCTTGAAGGCACCCTGGCAACAGTGACAGGCACATTGTCACGCATCGCCGATTACACCGGCAGCAAGAACCTGATCCTTTCCGACGGCTCTGACTCCGCTATCGTCAAGGTCTGGGGAACCACGGGCATAGATACCGATGTGCTGAGTACCGGTACCGAATACGCCATTACGGGTGTCGGCAGCAAATACAGCGACGAACATCAGCTTTTGGTCGGATATCAGGAGGATATCACCGATGATGTCGCAGTCTGCGACGAAACGGGTATCGCTTCCGGTTTCGGACTCTCTCCGGCCTATCCCAATCCCTTCAATCCGGTCACCGGTATTGAATTTACCCTGGAAGAGGCCGGGAATTATGAACTTTCGGTGTATAATATTACGGGCCGCCGCATTTCCACGCTCTCAAGCGGTTATGCGGAACCCGGTATGTATAAGCAGACATGGAATGCGGGCGATGTGACTTCCGGTATCTACTTTATCCGTTTACGGTCCGCCGGCCGTGTTGCCACCCGCAAAGTTGTACTGATAAAATAAACGTGAGAACCTATGAAACGATCGATCTTATTCTTTATGCTGATCCTGCCGCTGTATATGGCCGCGCAGGATCATCTGATCTTTACCGAACTGGTGCTGCAGCCCTCCGCCGGTGAATACGCCGTGATCAAGAATCCCACCGCTTCGGATGTGGATCTTGCCGACTATTACATCACGGATGCCACGGACACCGCAAACGGCAAGTATTACTACAAACTGCCGGGCGGAGCGGATTACTGGTCCGGCAGCGGTTCGGACTTTATTGCCCGTTTCCCGGATACCAGCATTGCAGCCGGAGGAAGCCTGATACTCGCTTTCGGCCGCGATACCGATTATTATTCCGAATATGGCAGTAACGCAGACCTTTCACTTAAGGGCAGCGGCACAAATGTTATGCTGAATGCCGTTGACGGTGTGACCACTATCGGCGGTTCGCCGAATGCCAAACTGGATAATGCCGAAGAAATGCTGGTACTTTTTTACTGGGACGGCAGTTCCGCCACGGTGCAGGATGTCGATTACCTGATCTGGGGCGGTACGACCTACGCTGCGGATAAAAGCGGCGTAAGCGGTTATAACAATGATACGCCTCTGGACAGCCAGTCCTATTTGCCCGTCCATGTCGACGGTGAAAAACTGCTGCGTACGGATGAAACGGAAGGCATGGAAACAAGCTCCGGGGGGAACGGTATCACGGGACATGACGAAACTTCCGAAAACCTGGCGGATACCTGGACCATCACGGAACTTGCGAGCACAAGACCGGTATTGAGCAATATCGGTTTCTCCCCGGACAATCCCACCGAGCTCGACACTCTGGAGATCACGGCCACGGTTACGGACGAAACCGGCGGTCTGACCGTCGAATGTGTCTACACCTTTGACGGCACCCGGACGATAGAGGCAATGGCTCCGGTGAGCGGAACAAGCGATGCATATTCACTTAGCATTGATCCCCTTGAAGACAGCGGCACACTGAATTACTATGTGCGCGCCGAAAACAGTCTCGGACTAAAAGATTCCACTCTGGTTTACAGCAAGTCCGTCTCCGTTTATACAGAAGCACAGACCATCCGCTATCTGCGCGATAATTTCGATGACCTGGAAGATACCGAGGTCACGGTAACCGCCGTCGTCACCGTTGCCGCCGGTCTGATCAATACCTATACCTCCTACGTTCAGGACAATTCCGGACGCGGTATCAATGTGTACGGCGGCGCCATGGGCGGCATCAGCCGCGGAACGCAGGTGCAGATCACCGGGACACTGACAGAATACAACGGTATAATTGAAATTGAAGCTTCCTCTGCGAGCGAACAGGGAACCGTGCAGCTTCCGGAAGTACAGGAATATTCCTGTCAGGCACTGAACAATAATTATTCGGAACTGGAGGGAACGCTGGTGAAAGTCCACGGCCGGGTCACGGACCGTGCGGACAATATCGGCGGCGGATCCAATGTCACCCTGGACGACGGCACCGCCTCACTTATTCTTCGTATCTGGGATTCCACCAACCTTCTTCTCGATGCAACGGCCGACAGCCTGCTTCAGCCGGGAAACTCTGTTGAAGTAACGGCCATCAGCAGTTTCTACAGCGGCTCCGCCCAGCTTCTTCCCGCCTATCCGGCAGACATTGCTCCCTGGACGGAGGGCGTAGCGGGACCGGTGAGATAACCCTGAGCGTTGCGCCATATCCCTTTGTCCCCAAACTGGGCGAGGTTATCAACTACAGCTATGAATATCCCGATGAAGCACGCGTGATCATCCGGATGTACGATGCCGGCGGACGCTATATCACCACACTCACCGATGAATACCACGGTGTGAGCTGGGCCCTGGAAAAGCAGTGGAATGGTCGTGATGAACTGGGCAGGCTTCTTCCGCCCGGCACATATATCATGCACATGGAAGTCATAGAACGCAGTACCGGGAAGGTGCACCGCAAAGCACAACCGGTCGTAATAGCCGTTAAAAATTAAAAAGAACCTATGCTTATGAAACGATTACTAGTATTTCTATTTCTGATCGGCGCCCTGCAGGCGCAGGTCTTTACCGATCAATGGACCGGCGCGGCCGCGGCGCCGCTGCGGGCGGTGCACAGGTGGCGGTCAACCGCTCAATCTGGTCCCACAACTATAACCCGGCCGGTCTTGCGCATAACAAAAATATCGGCGCCGGATTTGCCTTTACGGATCCCGGCACCTACGGGTTCGCCTCCCTCTCCATGTTCTCCGCCGCCCTTCCTCTCAGTGAAAAATGGGGAACCCTGTCCCTGCACGGAGACATGCTCAGCGTAAAGAACGGCGATGCGGTCCTCAGTTCCGAGAACGCCCTGGGCGTTTCCCACGGTGTGCATCTTCTGAAGGACCTGCGTTCCTCGCTGTCCCTGGGTTATTCGCTGAATTTCCTTTTTGTCAATTACGGGCAGTCCGCCGGACTTTCCGGTGACGGTTCGGACGGGATCGATCTCGGAAGCGTTTCCGGCCTCGGTATGGATGTGGGGCTGCAGGCCAGTCTGCGCGACCGTGCCTGGATGGGAATAGCCGTAAAAAACATCAATGCTCCGAAATTCGGTGGCAGCGAATCGGAAGCCGAAGCGCTGCGGAAATTCGTGGTCGGTCTCGGATATTCCCCCTATTACGGACTCACCTCCTCCTTTGAGATCGAGAAGGTATTCGGACAGGACGCACAATACCGGGCGGGACTTGAATATGCGATCATGGAATGGTTCAGTCTCCGGACAGGCTTTTCCACCTATCCCAGCCAGCTGACCTTCGGTTTCGGTGTGGAAAAATCTTTTATCAGTGTGGATTACGCTTTTGTTTCCCATCCCGTTCTGAACGGGACGCACGTGTTCACCCTGGAGATCTATAAACCTTAGTATTGGCTTTAATTATGAAAAAACATCTATTCATTCTTTTTCTGAGTATTTTTCTGGTACTGGGTGCGTTCGCCGGGGAAAAGATCGATATCAACAGCGCTTCCGCGGAGGAACTGCGAAAACTTCCCGTTCCGGAATACGTGGTGGAACTGCTGGAGGAATATCTGCTCTATCACGGCGAATTTACGTCCGTCTATGAGATCCGTGAGATCAAGGGCGTTCCCTATGAGGAATTTCTTGCGCTGAAAGATACCGTTGCCATATTCCCGAGAGAAGAATTCGATGAGACGGAGCAGAAGATCGAGGACCGCTATTACCGCCTTGAAAGTATGATGAACGATGAGGGTGCATCGGAAGGCCTGGTGGAAAGCTGGATCGATCTCTTTACCAATCCGCAGGATATCAACCGGATGGATTTCTACGATCTGCAGAACCTTCCCGCGGTTTCGCCGGTGGATGCCGCTGCGGTAACGAGCTTCATGGCGGAAGGGAAAGAGATCAAATCGGCGCGGGATCTTCGCGGCATCGAAGGTATCAGCTATTACGGCTACCGGAACATGTCCGATTATGTACGCTACACCCACGACAGCACCGCCACCTGGAACGGGTATTTTACCGCTACCGTCAAAGATTTTGCGGCACAGATTGCCCCGGATGCGGAAGGTGCACTGATGGACCAGATCGTTTACGACAAATTTCCGCTGGATAAATATTACAAACTGCATGTCAATTACGGACAGAAACTGGGTTTCGGACTCGCATATACGCAATCCCTGGCGGAAGACATGCCCGTCTTCGGCGGAACCCGGATCCCGAAAGTAAAAACATATGCTCAGATCAACGATATTTCCCTGGGAAAATTGGGAAATATCAATAAGCTTATCGCGGGAATTATATCGCCTCCTTCGGCCAGGGTGTGGTCCTGGAGACCGTGGATTATTTCACTCCGCGGAAATCCGGCTACGGCTGGCGCAAGCGTCTGATCGGCATCAACGGTGACGCCTCCCGTTCGCGCACTTATTCCCAGAGCGGACTGACGGGCGAATATCAGTTCAAATGGTTATATCTGACTCCCTTCTTTGCCTACAATACCCGTGATGCGGTCCTGAACCCGGACAGCTCCTTCTCCGCCCTTATCCGTATGGAACCGCGTGTCGATAACGGCCTGAACGGAAATGTCTCGCAGGGACTGATGAACAATCTTCATGAATTGATGTACGGAAGCAATATCCGCTTCCAGCCTATCCCGGGGGCGCATATCGGACTGACATTCTATGAAAGTCTCTATGACCGCAAGCTGGACTTCCAGCCGGAAACCATTATTGCCGACATGAGCAAATACTTGGGACATATGGGTAACTCTGCAGATGCGGAGATCGCGGCAAGTTATGGATCCAGCGCCTCTTCGGCTCTCTGGAGCAAGGCGAAAGCGTACCGCCGCGTGATGGGTGCGGATTTCTCCCTGAACCTGAAGAATGTTGTTTTTCAGGGCGAGATCGGTGCGCTGGACGATAACGGATCGGTCCTGAACTTTAAGGATGATCCCCTGGCATGGACCGTGAACATGTACTGGCAGTTCGAGAATTTCAATTTCCTTGCCTTATACCGGAGTTATGATCTTGGTTTTGATAATCCCTACCAGCGTTCCTTTTCCAATTACACCCGCTACAAGACCACGATCTATGAGGATATCTATTATCTGCAGGACGATGCCTACGGTTTTCTTTATTCCGGGACCTCCCAGCCGCAGGCGGAAAAAGGATTCGATTATTCGACGCGCTATCAGCTTTCACGCGCGATCATCCTGAATATGGAGCATGATATCTGGGAACGTGTGGCCGACCGGGCCAAATACAACCGCCTGGTGGCACGTGTGGAATACCGGCCCGTTTTCAATTACCGTATCCGGCTGCGTCAGAAATGGCAGAGCCGCTACCGGGACAATTTTTTCACATCAAACGTTTACCGTTCCTACGAAACCATACTTGGCAATGAATTCCATCTCTCGCGTTTTGACCGTATCGATTTCGAACTGATCTTCGGCTATACGGAATTCTCGCCCCGCGCCCGGCTGGTCTATACCACGGCCGGCGGCCGGTCCCCGGTCGGAAACGCGGGATCGTCCTCGCGTGCGATACGTGCCGGCTTCACCCACAATTTCAACGACTATTTCAAGATCATCGGGTCCGCCATGCTCTATAACGGTTTCATATGGAATTTCGAGGATACCGATTTCCGGGTAACGAACTCGCCCGTGGATTCTTTCCGCGGATGGCTCACGCTCTACAGCCGCATCACCGACAACCTGTCCCTGCGTTTCAAATATACCGTGGATACCCGCGATGGACCAGAGCAATATCGTGGAAGCCTATATCGAACTGGAAGACGGTTCCCGGCTTCAACTGGACAACACCTATTATCGTTTGGCGACGAACGATTTCAGGCTGCAAATAGATTATCGATTTTAATTTATAAGAGGAATGTGTATGACTCGCAAACACGTTTTGGCATTATTACTTATCACCGTCCTGGCGGCAGGACCGCTTTCCGGACAGGTGTATTTTCAGTACATGGGACTGGAGCAGACTCCCAAACACAGCGGACGCAGTCTTTCCTCGGCGGATCGGCGCTGGCGCTTGAACAAAATCCGGTTGCGGGACTGCATAATCCGCCGCCCTTTTCGTAAGGGAAGATGCCCTTACGGTGCATGCGGGACTGGATCTCAGCGCTTATACCGAGCGCCGTTCTTTTCCCGTGCGCGACAGCTTCGGCGATTTTCTGGCGGAGAACGACTATGTTTCCAACCGCTTCCAGAAGTGGGGCGGCGACATGGCGCTGTATTATTCCCAGCAGGGCTTTTCGGCATCCGCCGGCTGGTACACCCTGGAAAATCTCAAATACGAATACCGGGAAGAGATCCGTTCGGACCTTGGTACCGGGACTTATAACCGCGATCCGCTTGCCGGACTGCATCTGGTCTCTTTCAGCGGTATCCTGCATGGTTTCAGATATCTGCCCTTGCTCATGATATCGGCGAACGTTTTGCACTGGGATATTCCTACACCCGTTTATTCGGCAGCGGCATGGAAGAGGGCTTCGGTGTGATCCCGATCCTCAACGACAATAAGCTGTCCTCAAGCGATACCACCTATTATCCCGCAGAACTCCGCAAAGCCTCGGGCAGCAATGTCAATCTCGGCCTGACCGCGGACATCACAAAACGTCTGCAAACCGGTTTTCATGTCGAAATGAACGGTATTTTCTCCGCGGAAGGGAGTCATATCCTTGCCGCCATGGATTCATCCCTGATGCTGCCGGCATATACCTCCGATCCGGATTCCGGCTATAAGATGGTGATCGACCGCCCGAATACCTATTCGTTGTCATTGCGTTATATTCCCGAGAACGAATTGAAGACCACTATTTACGCTCAGCTCGATCTGACGAACTGGAAAGGTTATTCGACCGGTTATTTTGATTCCGCCGATTCCCTGGTCTCGCATTTTGATCCGGATTATTCAGCCGTATGGACGGTACGAGCCGGCGTTGAACATGTGTTCTTTACGGGAATGCCCATCCGTTTCGGTTTTGTTTACGAACAAAATCCCATGAGTAATGAAATGGACCGAAGCACCATCCACATCGGAAGCGGCTGGGTCTCCGATGCGTTCAGCGCGGATGTGGGAATTGCCATTTATCAGAACATGTACCATTACAAAGATCTTTTCCCCGTGGAAGGCGAGGTGCGCGAAAATCTGGATAAAGTGAAAGAAAGCGGGATCCGCGCGAACATTTCCCTGTCCTATGCGTTTTAAACGAAAAGGTTATTATATGCAATACATAAAACGAGCGCTTGCTTTTTTTCCGGTCCTGCTGACCGTATTGACGGCGGCGGAATTCCCCGACGAGGATTTTCAGCGTATCACTGTGATCTTTACCAATGATATTCACGGCGGTATTCAGCGCACGGAAGCCACCTTCATGAATCCACAGTTCCCGCCGAAGATCGGCTCCGCCCCCGCCCTTGTCCGTTATGTGCAGCAGGTCCGCGAAAAAGCGGAAAAAGAAGGTTTCGGTGTTCTGCTCATCGACCAGGGTGATTTTTTCTCCGGTACACCGGTGGGAACCAAAACGGCGGGCAAAGCCGTTATCGAATTCATGAATATCGCAGAATACGACCTGCTTACCACCGGGAACCATGAATTCGACAAGGGTCTCGACGAACTGATAAAGCGGTCCGAAGAAGCGGATTTTCCTTTTCTGAGCGCAAATATCGTCGATGAGGACGGGGAAGTGCCGGACTATTTCGAGCCGTATATCATTAAGGATGTCAAGGGCATCCGTGTGGCGATCCTCGGCATCAATACATCGACGACACCGGGCATGAGTTTTCCGGAACATGTAAGAGGACTCACTTTCCTGCCGGAGATCGCCACGGCAAAGAAATATATACCGGAAATGAAAGAAAAGGGCGCGGAGTTCATTATTTTATCCTCGCATCTCTGGACGCCCTACGAGCGTGAAAAAGAAGCCGCAAAACTGCACAAAAAGATCAAAGAAGGTAATTACCCCGATCCGGACAGGACAGGTGTAAATGCGCTTGAACTCGCCGTTTCCGTTCCCGGTATCGACGCGATGTTCACGGGACATGTTCACAAGGGTTTTGACACTCCCTATGAAGATCCCGTTAATCATACCCTGATCTTTCAGAATTATGCCAACGGCACCAATGTGGGTCAGGTGAATTTTTATATCCACAAGGAGACCGGCACGCTGGCCGGTTATGATTTTGCCGTGGATCAAAGCGCTATCATCACTCTCCTGGAAGACGAATTCTGGATCGACACGGAAACAGACAGCCTGATCAAATCCTATGTGGCGAAGGCGGAAGAAGGTTTTGACGAAGTGCTGACCATACTGCAGAAACCCATGCGCCGCAGCAACGAGGGAACAGTCTCCGCTGGGAAATCTGCTTATGGACGCCGTGGTCTGGGCCTCCGATGCGGATGTTGCCTTTTCCAATTACGGCGGACTGCGGTCGGACCTTGAAGCGGGTCCCCTCACCTACGAGGATCTGTTCCGTTTCCTGCCTTTCGGCAACCGTATCACGGTATTCCGCCTCAGCGGACACCAGCTTGACGCGCTGATCGAGGACCGCGTTTCCGGGAATTCACGCGGTATGCTCTGCTCCGGCCTTGAGGTCGTGGTGGATAAACGCAAACCGGACGGTGAACGCGCCGAAATAAAATCCGTACAGGGAGAACCCTTCGACCCCGGCGAACGGTATAAAGTCGCCGTTTCCGATTATCTTGCCGAAGGAAATTCCGGCTATGACCGTTTGACGGAGATCGACCTGAAATACCGCAATAACACCGGCCGCATGATGCGGGACGCGCTGCGCGATTATATTATGGAATTCGGCGCCGACGCTGAGATCGATGACCGCTGGACCGTGATCAAATAAGAATGTTGAGGTGTTGAGGTGTTGAGGTGTCGAGGTGTCGAGGCGTCGAGGCGTTGAGGCGCCCGCCCTCTGTTTAATTAAAATCCCTTCTTGTTGCAAAATGAGAGGGGATTTTTTTGGTTATGGGTATGGGTTATGAGGGATACGGCGCGCCGTGTCCCTGCACCAACCATATTTTATCACCGAAAAACTTGTTCGGGCGAATGACATTCCCATCTACCGTCTACCGTCTTCCGTCTTCCGTCTTCTCTTTTTTATCTTTTTCCGGCGAAAGGTTTTCGCCTTTATCGAATTCTTAGTCCCGGACAAGGAATCTCTTGTCCCTGCACCAAGCATTATTTATATTTTTACCGCCGATACCATTATTCCTGTTTCTGAAACACTCATATCAGCATTTTAGTATTTCAACGTTTTAACAATTCAACACTAGTATGAAAAAATAAATAAACAGTATAAAAATTGTTTGTTTCTTTTCCCTTAACATTATAAATTATTCCTTGATAATGTTACTAATCAAGACCGTTGAAAACATGAATCCCTGAAAACATGAAAGGAATTGTATGAAGAGCTTTGTTACACATTTTTTTATCAGCACCGCCATCCTGATATTCGCCCTGAGCGGAGTGGCGTGGGGAGACACCATAATTTCCGAAAATTTTAGTACCAATAATAATTATACCGTAACATTGGGGGAGAAGGAAGTGATGGAACTTCTGATTATTTTTTCCGCACAGACGGTTCAAATATAGACCCTTCATATACAGGTGCCAACGGTTATTCTCTTTGCAGGGCAGGATATTAACGACGGCGGCTGGACCGGAAGTGCATCTCCATCAGAGTTAACGTGGAGCTCAATAGATATCTCCGGTTATACAAGTCTTTCTCTCAGTGGTGATTTTGCTTCTACAGCAACTGATAAAATTGATAATGGTGATAATGTTCATGTTCAATATCGTATTGACTCCGGTAGCTGGACAAACTTGTTGTGGTTTGAAAATGATGGATCAACATACAACACCTATTTCCTTGAGGATACCGATTTTGACGGGACGGGCGATGGCACACAATTAAGCTCTACTTTTGCAACTTTTTCAAAGAGTATTACAGAAACCGGTTCAACATTAGATATTCGTATCACAGTAGCAGTTGAATCCGGCGGTGAAGATATTGCCTTTGACAATTTTGTGGTATCGGGTACCGCTTCAACCGGCGTTGACAACCCCTCGGATTTTACCGCAACAGCTACCGCAACAGATCAGATAGATCTTTCCTGGACATTGAATGGGAGTTCCAATGATGTGATGGTCGTGTTTGATTTAGATGGGTCGTTTACAGATCCAGTCGATGGTGAGACATATTCAGGTTCTGCTCTAGGCGGTACGGTTATCTATCAAGGTTCAGCAGAATCATATAATCACACAAGTCTTTCAGCTAACACAGCCTATTACTACAAAGCATGGTCTGTTGATGCTTCTAACAATTATTCCGCAGGTGTCACGGCGGATGCTACAACACCGAAATCCGAACCTTCCAACCATGCCGCAAGTTTTTCCTGCTCAGCGGATGATCATCAGTCCATAACCCTCAATTGGGGCGATAATGACGGCACCCAGCCGGCAGATGGTTTTCTGGTGGGTTTTAGCACTAATTCAGGAAGCACTTTTGAACCTGTAGACGGCACACCTGTTGCCGATACGGACGGACCCTCGGATTGGACACGGAATGTCGAACACGGTGTTGAAACGGTCACAATCACCGGCCTGGATGCAGAGACACAGTACTATGCCAAGATATGGTCCTATACCAATTCCGGTGATAATATCGATTATAAAACGGACGGTACCGTGCCTACGGCAAGTGCAACAACGACAGAAGTACCACCTTCTCCGACAGAAGGAGATATCTATATCAGCGAAGTTTGTGATGATGATGCGGGCGGCTATGAGACCGCTTTTATGGAAATTTATAATAATACTTCCAATACAATTGATATGGAAAACTCTTACATACAACGCTGGCAATCAGGTTCTTATGATAGTTACACATATACTTTCGGTTCTGGAGTTACAATACCTGCTAATGGTTTTCTGATCGTAACACGTGGTGAATCTGATCAAGCACAATTTGAGACCGACTGGAGCGTTGATTTGGATGCATTGAATTCCAATTACGATGCTGGTCATACAAGTCTTTTTTTCACAACTGGCAGAGGCTATAAATTATATAATTCCAGTGATGTACTACTTGATCAAACAGATGGCGATGTTGCAGATAGTAAAAGGGATGTTCAGATGACAATAGGGGATTGGACGAAAGGACAAGATCCCTCTTTGGGTAATCCCGGTTCATTTGATGTAGACCAAGCCCTTCCCATTTCCCTTGCCTCCTTTACGGCCGACTATGTGAACGGCGCGGTGAAACTCTGCTGGGAAACGGCTTCCGAGACGGAGAATCTGGCTTTCCGCATCTACCGCGACGGCGAGCAGATCGCCGAACTCGAGGGCGCGGGAACGACATCCGAACCGCAAAGCTATGCTTATACCGACAATTACGTGATCCCGGGCAAAACTTACAATTATGTGCTGGCTGATGTGGATCTGCAGGGAAAAGAAACGAGACATCCTGAGGTTGAGGTTGAGGCTAAGGCTGAGGGAATTGCGCAGGATTACAATATCGGCGCCGCATATCCAAATCCCTTCAATCCGGTCACGATGGTACCGCTGAACCTGGCAAAGGAAGCGAATGTTCATGCACAGCTTTACGACATGCTCGGCCGGCCCGTGCAGGAACTGCATAACGGCACCCTGAACGCCGGTTCGCACGACCTGAAGATCGACGGCGCGAACCTGAGCACCGGCATCTATTTTGTGCATGTCAATGTGAATAATGTGGTGAATGTGCAGAAGATCGCATTGATGAAATAATAAAGAATGTCGATTTGTCGAGACGTCGAGGTGTCGAGAACATCAATAACAATCCCTTCTTGTTGCAAAATGAGAGGGGATTTTTTTGATTATGGGTGATGGGTTATGAGGGACACGGCGCGCCGTGTCCCTGCGCCAACCATTAATTGTATTCAAACGCCGGTTTTCTGCTTCTGGATCTCGACCAATCCTCCCATCCTCTTATCTTCCTATCTTCTTATCTTCTTAACTTCCCTCTTTTATTCATCCCCTCAACGAATCCGGGGTTGCTGATCCTTCCGTATTATTTATTCCTTAATAAATGCTTTGTGCCAATTCGTGAAAATTTTGTGAAATTTGTGGTCGCTTTCTTCCGTAGAGATCCGTGGATGTGTTCAGGCGAATGACCATTCCCGTCTACTGTCTCCCGTCTTCCGTCTTCTCTTTTCTTATCTTTTTCCGATGAAACGTTATTTGCTATACCGAATTTTTCATCCGGACACGGCGCGCCGTGTCCCTGCACCAACCATTAATTGTATTCAACCGCCGGTTTTCTGCTTCTGAATTTCCGACCAATCCTCCTATCTTCCTATCTTCCTATCTTCCTTCTTCTCCGTCCCGACATTCATCGGGAAAGGATATCTTTGGGAGACCGCTATTTAATAAAGGTCAGTTTGTCCCTGTCTTTCCGCACACCCGGGAAGGGCAGCAGTTTGTTGTGCATCACTACGTAGATACCCGGATCAACGAGAACAGCGGCGAAGAGGGCCTCCACCACGTTCTGCATGGCATCGGAGTCCCGGAACTCATAGGGTTCGCATGGCACCGGTGAAAATGATGGGACACGGCGCTTTTTTTATCTTGCGGGACAGCAGTCTGCCCGTGAGCTCAAGCGTGTCCGTACCGTGCAGGATAATAACGGCGTCGGAGGATTCCATCGCCTGGCGGGTCATGTCATAAATGATCTCCCGGTCGTCGTCTGTCATGTCCAAAGAGTCCTTAAAGATCACGTTCCGCTGGCTGACGGAAAGTTCCGGAAGACGCAGACTCTCCAATATCTTAGTCAGAATGGAATGCTGGTTGGTCAGTATCCCGTGATGCTCGTCATAGGTTTTTTCGATCGTGCCGCCGGTGGTGATAAAGGTAATGTTTTTCATGGATCTCCCGTAAACTTTCGAACAATGGCATTTTACGATTAAAATCCCGCTTCCTTCAAGTATTATCTTCACATTCATAAATTTTAATATTCTACAGCAGACATCAATAATCGGTAATATATCATATCCCATTTTTCAAGATCCTTTTTATATCGTCATGCAAAACTTTTTTTTGTGAAATATTGTTCATTCCGCCAAATGAAAATAAAGGTCCGGATACACCCTTTTATTCCTCTTTTTACGATCCACGGAGCGATATTCAATTTACTTTGTCGCTTAAAATACCTATATTGTCTGATTGAGAGGATATGATCTCTGCATACCGTATCCGGGAATAATGCCGTTTTCTTCAGGACGCAAGATCCTGCAAAATTATTTTACTTGTTATAAGGAGTTTTCATGAATCCGCTGGCCGTTGAACTCAATGAACGTCTACAGGAAAGATCGCCGTTTATCTACCGCCTCCTTTCACGGAAAGGAAGAGAATCCTATTTTCCCAAAACCGGCATTCTCTCACAAAGCATGCAGGCAAAAGGTACCGGCCTGAACGCCACGATCGGCATTGCCATCGAAGATGATCTTTCTCCCGTGCATTTCCGCTCACTCGAACATCATATCAAGCTGGATCCCCGGCAGGTCTATCCCTATGCCGGATGCAGCGGACTCCCGGAACTGCGGGAAAAATGGCAGGCAATGCAGCGGAAAAAGAATCCCGCACTGCAGGATAAGAAAACCAGTCTGCCGGTGGTGACCTGTGCGCTCAGTCACGGACTCAGTATCGTGTCCATGCTTTTTCTCGATCCCGGGGATACGGTGATCATTCCCGATCTCTACTGGGGCAATTATACGATGCTTATTAAAGAAAGACTGGACGCGAAATTTGACATATATCCTTTTTACCGGGACGGAGGAATGAATATTTCCGGACTCCGTGACCGGCTTCTGAATACGCCCGCCGGGAAAAAAGTGCTTGTGATGAATTTCCCGAACAATCCGGCCGGCTATACGCCGACAAAAAAAGAAATGCAACAGATCACGGAAATGCTGAAAAAAGCGGCGGATATGGGAAATGAAATTGTGGTCTTCATTGATGATGCCTACTTTGGACTGGTCTATGAAGAGGAAGTCGAGACCCAATCCCTGTTCGCATATCTCGCCGGTCTGCATGAGAACATCCTGGCAATCAAAATTGACGGGGCCACGAAAGAGGACTATGTCTGGGGTTTCCGCATCGGTTTTGTGACCTATGCCGGCAAGGGACTTGATGACAGCGTCTACAAGGTTCTTGAGGATAAAACCGCCGGCGGGATACGAAGCAGTATTTCCTCCTCGCCGCATCTTTCGCAGTCCCTGCTTCTGCAGGCCTACGGCGATCCAAATTACGCCGCCGAAAAAAAACAAAAATACGACCTGTTGCGTTCGCGTTATGACGAAGTGAAGAACGTTCTCGAAAAGAACCGCGACCGTTACCGCCGGTATTTTTCTCCCCTGCCCTTCAATTCCGGCTATTTCATGTGTGTGCGGCTTCACGGCGATCTGGATGGCGAGAACGTGCGGCAGCTTCTTATCGATGAGTACAGTACCGGAGTGATCTTTATCCACAATGTGCTCCGTCTTGCCTATTCTGCCGTTGCAAAGGACAGGATCGAAATGCTTTTTGAAAACCTTTACCGGGCCTGTAAAGACCTTTCACCGCTGAAACAGGAGTAATACGATGGCAAGTACCGGGCTTTATCGTAACGACAGCGAATTCCAGTCGCAGAACTCAAGGATCCGTACAACCATACAAACCGCTTTTTACCGAAATAACGTCGTACCCGTCAAAAGTGTATCCGAAGCCTACTCCCTGGCGCGGCTTTCTCCGGGCACGATCGAACTTACCGGGATGCCGGTATATGAACCCGGGCAGCAGGGACTTCCGGAGGATGCCAATGTATTGCTTTTCAACGATGGTGCGGTTCTCGGCCGCTGTGCCGATGCACGCCGTATTGTCGGTGAGCCGGATGTGGACCTGAACCCTTATTCCGCAAAACTGCGCGAAGCGGTATATGCCACCCGTTACCGGAAAATGTACCACGCGGAAAGCATTATCGGCCTGGACGAGGATTTTATGGTCAAAGCACATCTTCTCATTCCGGAGAATTATGAAAATATCCTTCTGTCCTGGATGCTCAATTTCCAATATCTCAATGACGAATACACAGCCCGTTACCGGAAATCCCGCCCGCTTCACGAAGGAGATGTGTATGTCTTTTCCGACCCCGAATGGGAGCATAAAGAACATCCGCTGGGACTTACCTTCTTTGACCCGGAACACAACACCGCGGCGCTGCTGGGAATGCGGTATTTCGGTGAACATAAAAAAGGAACGCTTACTCTGGGATGGGGAACGGCGGTCCGCAAAGGTTATGCCGCCTGCCACGGAGGCCTGAAACGCTATAATCTGAAAAACCACCAAAAATTCACACTTGCCGCTTTCGGCCTTTCCGGTTCCGGGAAATCCACGATCACGCATGCTCACCATGATAATAAATACGATGTCACCATTCTGCATGACGACGCCTTTATTATCAATGCGGAGAAAAAATATTCCATCGCCCTGGAACCGGCCTACTTCGATAAAACCGCGGACTATCCCATGAACTGCGAAGACAACAAATATATTCTCACCCTGCAGAACAACGGCGCCGTCGCCTATGAGGACGGCAGGATCTATCCGGTAACGGAAGATCTTCGCAACGGGAACGGCCGGGCGGTAAAATCGAAATTATGGTCGCCCAATCGCGTCGATCGCATCAATGATCCCATCAATGCGATCTTCTGGCTGATGAAAGATCCCGAAATACCGCCGGTCATCAAACTCGACGGTGCTTCGCTCGGTGCGGCGATGGGCGCAACACTGGCGACGAAAAGGACCAGTGCGGAACGGCTTGCACCCGGGGTTGACCCCGATGCGCTGGTCGTTGAACCTTACGCAAATCCTTTCCGCACCTATCCGCTGGAAACAGATTACCGGCGCTTCAAAAAACTTATTGAGGACGGTGTGGATTGCTATGTTCTGAACACCGGCTCCTTCAGGGGAAAAAAGATACATCCGCATCATACGCTTGGCATAGTTGAGGCCATTATTGAAAACCGGGCGGACTTCAGGATCTGGGATCCCTTTGACGATATCCGGGTCATGCCCGTCGACGGATTCGATACTTCTCTCGATAATAAAGAACAACGGAAAAAACTCACCGCGCGCTTTAATGACCGGATACGTTATATCGCTTCACGAAATACGGAAAGAGGGGGTATTGATAAACTTCCGTCCGATGCGCTGAATTCTCTGAAAGCGGTGACGGAGAAGCTGAACGCCTGAATCGTTAATGTTCATTCTTAATGCTTCTTCCGTACGTCCAAGGAACGAAAGGACCTGTTCTGCGAACAGCGCCGAGGACGCCAGACCATAGGCCGCTATCTATTTCAACAGGATCAGTTTCCGGACACCGGTCACCTTACCGTCGATCTTCAGAATACAAAAATAAATGCCGGCCGGCCGGTTTTGCGCTTTCCAGCGGATCTCATGGGAACCCGCTGTCTGACGCTCCCGCAGCAATTCCTGTACAGTACGGCCATTCACATTAATAATGCTGATCTCCGTCATTGCCGCGTCGCCCAGCGTATAGCGGATCCTGGTATCCGCATTGAAGGGATTGGGATAATTTTGCTCCAGCCGGTATATCGCCGGAATGTGCGCTTCGTCATATACATCAAGTCCCTGTTCCGCAAACTGAAGGAATTTTTCCATCAGCGCTTGCCGCTTTTCCGCGGGATAGACGGTCTCCAGGGGGAATCCGGTGATCATGATCTTTCCGCTTTCACTGCCACCGGGGAACATTCCCTCGTAAACAACGCCCGCAAAACCCGTTGAACATCCCCTGTAGCGCAGGAAGCCCCGGCTGTCTCCCGAGATCCCGAACACATCGGGGTATCGCACATTGTAGGTGCCGTGCGAACCGTTGTCAAAGGAAAAGGAGCCGAGACCGGAAAAGATGGTGTCGCCAATGGTTTCAACGTTATAATATGTTCCGCTGGAATTATTGGGAGCGTCCTGCAGATAACGCATTCGCAGAAAATCGTGACAAAACGCCTTATCGGAAGTGCTGCCGCGGTGGTCAAGGTCCCAGGCGATCTCCGCCCCCGAGACGAACATCCGTCCTCCCTGTCGCAGATATGTTTTCACAGAGTCCTGCTCGGCATCGCTGAAGGTCTCGTCCGCCGTACTTTCTTCACCGAGTATATAGATCACGTTTTCATGATCGCAGAGCGATACGATACCGTCCGTGACTGCCTCGTTGCTTGCGGAGATCAGCGGCCGGTCCAGGGCTTTCAGCGCCTCGGCATGCTGACGGATAAAATCATAGCTGTTTCCGGCCGTGGGGCGGTCGAAAGCATTGATGAGCATTACGGAAGCGGCATCCGCTGTCGCGGTCACTGCCAGCACTTCGGAAAATGGACCTTTTCCCGCGGCGTTCATTCCCGCAACTTTTACGTAATACGTGCTGTCCGCCTGCAGCCCGCCGACGCTCATGTCCATTGTATCGGCATATGCCGTATCGGAAAACACCCTGCCGTCCGGACTCAGTACTACGCAAAAGGAATCGATCTGCGCGGTGTGCCGCACATTCAGCCGGAAGCCCTGTCCGTCCTCTCCGCTGAAAAGTGCCAGAGATACCGGTTTTTCCGGCAGTGACGGCCGGTAGGTGGTAAAATACCAGGGAGCCGTCCAGATCCCGGTATCCGCAATGCGCACCTTCCAGTAATAGCGGGTAGCGATCTCCAGCTCCCGGCTTACGCGAAAGGTGTTGGTATCGATATCCGCTGCATGTACAAGGGTATCCGTAAATCCCGCATCGCCGCAGAGCAAAACCTCATAGTTTTTCCCGGGAACGTGCTGCCACTGCAGCAGGGGATGCACCGGAACATCGCGTTCGCCATTGCGGGGGGACTGCAGACGCACAATGTTGGCGCTGCTGTCCACCACATAGAACGACCGTATGCTATCCAGTTGCAGGGTGTCCGTGCACCCGTCCTGCAGATGAACGGTCATCAGTTGCGCCCGGCCGGCCGTGAGGGTCAGTATAAGTATCGCACAAATATATATGATCTTTTTCATGGTTTCCCCCTAATAGCTGTAACGCGGTTGTTCCATAATACCGTTCTCATCGCTCAAAAGCTTGTAGAGCACCGGGTCCTTCAGAATGTCTTCGGCGTGCATGGGCACTCCGTCCACCCGGATGACGGCATTGACCAGCCGTATGCCGTGACTGTAGTCCACATAGCTGTCATAATGATTGGTATACAGCGGTTGGATGGGAGAACCGTTCTTATAGTGCCAGCCGTAGATGGCCACACGGTCCGGTTTGTCCTTGATGGCATTGCATATCACCACATCTTTCTTGATACCTGCGATCAATTCATGGATACTGCCGCCTTCTTCGTCCCTGGCGGCGTTAATATCCTCGTTGTGCTGGACAAACTTATATACCTGCTCGTTGTTATTGCCCACGGGCGCATAAAAAATGGGCGTCAGACGCACGGTGGCATGCTGCCAGATGTCGTCGCAGAGTTTCCGTGTGGTAAGGATACAGCCGAAAGCGTCGGCGATCTGCTGGGCGGTTTCGGGACCCATGGGGATCCGGCAGTAATCCATGTTCGTACCGATGGAGAGATAGTCGGACATAACATCATATTCGACCTCATGGGATGCGCCGCCGGCGTCCGTGAACGTTGTGGTAACAGTAATGGGATCCCGGAAGATATCCGGCATATTGCCGCTCAGGATCTCCGCCAGGATCAGAGGTTCGCGCTCAGCGAAACTCATGTCGAGAATGTCCTCCATGAACTCCGATCCGCTGCGGGCATCCGCCGGACGGTCCGGCAGGCACAGCGGACTGATATCCGCGTATTCGATATCCGCATGCCGGTAACTGTCCTCTTCCCGCCGTGCCGGATCACAAGCTGCGTTGAATCCCGGAAAAAGACGGAATCGATGTCCGCCAGACGTATATGCCGTATACCGGTCGTCGTGTGCAGGCTCAGCGCGTCGTTGGACAGAGTATCAAGTTCCGTGAACGCAAGTTTCCGCAGAGCATCCACCGCATATTCACGGCGTTCCGCCGTCCCCTCGATCACCAGTGTCTGGCCCCCGGCCATTGCGATCGTCAGCAGCAACACCACCGGCAAACAACAACAATATTGTATGATCTTCTTCATATTTCCCCGCATTTTTTACTACAAACTACTTACTTCTTACTACTTACTTCTTACTACTTACTACTTACTTCTCACTACCTACCTCCTCCTCGCCCGCAATCGTAATCCCCAGCCGATGGAAAACCTTCCCTCCGTGATCGTATTATCACTATTCGAATAGGCCAGCATACGTTCACCGTTATCGGCACAGACCATCCAGTTGAAGACATCGGTAGACTCCAGGAGCTCTTTTCCGCCGATCTTCCGGAAAGAGAAGCGCACCTCCTTTTGGTTCTTGTCCGCATTTTCCTCGATACGCAGTGAAGGGCGTAGCAGTTCGCCCTCGTCACTGATCAGGCAGGAATATTCTCCTTCCCTTTCCAGCGCGGACGGCGTGTTCTGCAGATATACCAGAAAAGACAACACATGGTGCACGGGGCCCCGTGCGGGATTCACATGTCCCGTGGAATAACGGACCTCCCCGTCCTCATAGTATTCCGCGTAATATTGAACAAAATCATCCTGATGAATATATTTCTTCAGTGAATCCAAACCCCTTCCTTCGGGAGAAGTATAATAGTGGTACCAGTTATCCGTATCATAGATCTTATCGAAAGCGCCTACGGTGAAAGCATGATACACGATCTCGGCGGCACCGTCCGCAAGTTGGTTTTCCGTGATCTCAACGCCGGCAACGCGAATACCGAGAAGACTTACATCAAAAAACAGCGTATCGGAAGCTTCGAGACTCCCGCCGATAAAAATACACATGAGTAAAAAGAATTTTTTTTTCATCATTCAGATTCGTAACAACAGCATCGCGATCACAAGATAAATAAGAACTCCCATAATATCGATCGTTGTGGTGACAAAAGGACCCGTTGCAATTGCGGGATCTATCTTCATTTTATTCAGGACCATCGGCATCACCGTTCCCGTAAATGTCGCCAGTGTCATTGCTATCGCAATACCCAGGGCAACCGAAATGCTGAGTTCAATGCATCTTACTATGGGATAATCATAAGCATTCGTCTGAATGACATAGGACATCAGAAAAGCGATAAGACCCAAAATGATGCCATACGTAATTCCCAGGGTCAGCCCCACGCGCAACTCCTTGAAAATGATTTTGGGAACGGTGTCCGGATTGACCCGGCCGGTCAGAAGCCCGCGTGTAATAATGGTTGAACTCTGCGTTCCAATATTACCGCCCATACCTGCAATGATGGGAAGGAACGATGCCAGTATAATATATGAGCTCAAAAGATCATGAAAAAGCCCGATGGTCGTTGCGGCGATCAAACCGCCTATATACGTAGCCATCAGCCAGGGAAAACGTTTTTTTGTGGTTTCCCACGTTGACTTCAGAATAATATCCGTGTCACGCCCCAGTCCGGCCATCTGCAGAAGATCCTCAGTGGCCTCTTCGCGCAGAACGTCGATAATATCATCGACCGTCACCACACCGATAAGCTTGTTTTCATCATCAACGACCGGAACCGCCACAAAATTATACCGTGATGCTATTCGGGCAACCTCTTCCTGATCAGTTTCCGGCCGGATGCTGACCACTTCCTCCACCATAATATCGGAAAGTTTCTTCTTCGGATCGTTCAGCAGCAACTGCCGCAGAGAAACCACGCCAACTATATGATTGCGGTCATCGGTGACGTAGATATAAAAGACCATTTCCGTATCAACGCTTTTCTGTATTTCCTCGGTTGCACTTGCGATCGTATAGTCTTCAGAAAGATGAAAGACTTCCGGATTCATGATACTGCCGGCCGTGTCTTCCTCATACCCCATGAGAGCTTCAACTTCACGGGATTCTTCATCCTGCATCATTTTGAGGAGTTCCTGCTGTTCATCCAGCGGGAGAAGACGCAGAATATTGGATTCATCATCATAATCCATTTCACGGAAAATATTGATGATCTCGGTACGGTTCAGAGATTTAAGAATATCAACATTAATATTATCATCGACTTCGGACAGGACCTCGGCTTTTTTATCATAACTTTTGATAAGGGAAAAAAAGTAAAGTCTTTCATGAGGCGAGAAAGAACGGAAAAGCAAGGCAAGGTCCGCAGGGTGCGTCTTATCAATAATATTGATCAAATTGGCCTTCGCACCCCGGCGGTGCAGTTTACGATAGGTATCCACAAGCAGGATCACTTCATTGTTTCTCATAACTGCGTTCCTCCTTTATCGTGTCTGCGTCTGCGATGGACTCTGACATTCTGTTTGATATTCAGCAAACCGGTCGCAAGAATAATGATCCCGCCGGCCATGATCGCCCAAGCAACAAAACTTTTCGCATACAGAATATTCTCCCTGATCTGGGGAATATTGATATCTACAAGGACCATAAGATTGAATATAGCGTGTATTATGACCGCGGGAACAATGGAATAAAACGTATACGCAATAAAACCGAGTATTAAACCTGCAGTAAAAATGGCCGGTGCATTCCAGTAGCTTAGGTGGCTGAAGGTAAAAAGCAATGAACTGAGAATGATCGCTGTAAAAACCGAGTATTTGTTTCTCAGCATTACCCGTAATAGATAACCGCGGAAAACGGCTTCCTCTACGATCGGGGTAATAATGACCGCTGCAATGAATATCAGTAGAAAATTCAGCGGATATAGTGCCTTGAGGTGGCTCGGGAAGGACGGCGTATAATTGAAAAGGGCTCCGGTAGCCATATTGATCAGTTCAATCAGGAAGAACATCCCTACGGCAACGAAAACGATATCCCGGAAGGCGCCCGGTGCGACGGGCCGTATGCGAAAAGAGTGTTTGATGGATTTTTTATTTCCGATCACATACAGAAGCAGGGGCACAAGCAGCATGGACTCAAAAACACCCAGTATGATAAAGCGGAGAGCCTGCGGAGTATTCCCCATCATATCATCGTTGTAATAAAAGGCCACCATCAGGATCAGATAAGCAATAAGGCTCATGAAAAAGATGAACATCGCAGTTTTGTAATTATAGTACCGGGACATAAAAACTGCTCCTTTTACATGTCTATCTCGTTTTTTTTATTGAACCGCTTCAGTTCTCCGTCAACAATGATACTTGTCACCCCCCTGTACCAGATCGATTCAAAATATGGATTGTAAACGGTAACGTTTTCGATCTTTTCCATAAGTATCTGCGACTGCGGGTGCTTGTCGCGTGACCAGTCGGCGGGAGGTGTCGGCATATGTTTGCTGGAATCGGAAAGCACATAAAACGTCTTTTCTCTTTCGTCGGCGATACGCAGCGCGGAATGGGTACCGATCTTGTTAATAAAACCCCGGTGCCAGTACCAGTCCGTTCCCACCAATACGGTATCCGCCCGGGAAATGGCCAGCTCCATAGCGGCATCGGTATAGAGTGAGACCGGTATGCCGGCACGGCCGAGATATTTTGCCAGGGATACGCCTTCACTTACCGGCCGGGCTTCCGTCAGACTGACCTCAAAACGGCGTCCTTTCTGGGCGGCGCTCATGATCGTTCTCCTGACCATGGAACTGTGGCTGAAGGTAAAGATCTTTGAACCGTCCTTTATCACGTTATCGACACAGGTCTTGATTGTCTTTTCGATGTTATTCTGTGTCCTGTCCCCGAAAACCGAAAGGATCTGCGGTATCTTCTTTTCACCTTTGTCAATTTCTTTCAGCATGAATTCATGCATATTCGGAAAGATCGCAATTAAGGGATGGGCATCGCGGACTTTCTTATAAATATAGTCCAGTTCTTTTTTTGTTCTTTTTTTGAAAGCCCGTCATGTTCGGAAAAATACCTTTTCAAAATATTGATGTACTTGAACAATATGGTGGATGCTCCCGCTTCCTGTTCAAGCAGCATTGCCTCAAATTCGGGATAGTTCGTCATCATATCACTATTCCTCCCGCGGCATCGCAACAGCCGCTTTATTTTTATCACGGATCAGCGCCATCTGGAAATCAAAAAGTCGCCGGAACATCGGCATATTCATATTCATTTTCAAAAAAGTTTTTTTTGCCCGGTCGAACTGTCCGTTCCGGCGACTGAGCTCGCCGATATAATAATAGATCATTGATGTATCTTTTTCATCCGGGTCGCTGACAAGAAGGGCTTTTGCAAAACTTACAATGGCTTTCTCACGGTATTCTGCGGCAGTAGCTTCATCATTGTCGTCTGCAAAAAGCCAGGACATCCGCAAATAGGTATCGGCAAAGACCATCGGCAGGGCCTCCGCTTTTTTCTGGATATAAATAAAATGATTAAAAAGTTCCAGGGTCGTAGGGTTGGTATCGGTAAACCGCTGCTGATAATTATCCGAATAAACAATGTTCCTTATCTCCTTTATCTCGCGCGGTGTCACACTGAAATCATGGGTAACGTAAAAACAATGATGACAAAAGACCAGCCAGTTATCCAGGATGTCGTCATCAAGAGTGCGTACGCGGAAATCGCTTTCTACAATATCAACGCTGTAGATCTCTTCCGCGGCATGATTATTCACCTGCCTGCCGCAAACGGGACAAACTACCGCTCTTTTATGTTCGTCCTCAAGCGATGCTTCCTGCTCATCCGTGAATTGATCGTCTTTCATAGCTTACACCTCAAAAAGGAAGTTCCTCTTCATTCTCCGGCAGTTCGGGTTCTTCATTGGTGTTCTTTTCGTTGCTCTGCCGGTTCTCTTTCTTTGGGGGCGGAGTATAAACCCCGGAATCGCTCTGACTGCCACGGTCCAGCAACATGGCGGTGTCAATCAGTATTTCCGTTGAATAACGGGTTACATTATTTGAATCCGTCCATTTCCGCGTCCGGATACGGCCGTCAACGTAGACAAGCCGGCCCTTGGTAAAAAAGTTGCCGATATATTCCGCCGTTTTCCCGAAAGATACACAGCGGTGCCATTCCGTGTTATCGGTATATTCCCCGTTCTGGGTTTTATAGGTCTCGTTGGTGGCCATGCTGAAGTTTGTTACCGCTGTACCGGTCGGCGTTGCACGCTGTTCCGGGTTCTGACCGAGCCTGCCGACCAATATGACCTTGTTCATTGAATTTTTATGCATTGTTCTCTCCTTGAAATAGTTGAATGATATCTTCTGCTTTCACCTTGTTCCCGTAAAGCAACCCCGTAACATTCTTTCCCTGATGCTTTGCGATGACCGTCTGATATACGATCTCGTCTGCCCGGGGTATATCCAGGGGTTCTTCTTTATTCTGTCCGGCGCGGACGATAATATTCTTTTCGGGACTGCAGAAAGACGGGAGCTTGTAGGGATGCGACATATCGGGGAAACGCACTCCGAGATCATCATCGTTCTTTCCCCGCAGCGGGTTTTTCCCGGAAAGATTGACGTGATCCATAATGCAGTATACCGCTTTTCCCTTAACAGCGTCCGAACGCATACTCAGAAGAAGATCATTGCCTTTGCGTGCAATTTCCCGGCCCGCCAGATATTTTTGGGCATTTTCAAAATGCCAGTCCTTTGGAAGTGTTATTTTTTTCAGTTCGGGTTCTGAAAAGTCGATCCAGTACATCGGTTGCTCCTATTCAATACGCGGACCGAAAACCGCAGTCCCGATCCGCAGCATGGTAGACCCTTCTTCCAGGGCGATCTTATAATCGTTCGTCATTCCCATGGACAGCTCCTCCATGCGCAGATTTTCCGTTTCCAGCGCCTTACCGTCTTGGAGAAGGGTGCGGAGAAGGACGAAAGAATCCCGTATCCTTTTTTCGTTATCCGTAAAAGCCGCCATGCCCATCAGACCCCGGATCTCAAGGTCCCTGTATTCCCTTATACGTTTCATAAAGAGATAAAGAGCATCCGGCGCAATTCCGGTCTTATTGTCTTCACCGGAAATATTAACTTCGATCAAACACTTAATTCGTGGTTCTTTACGGGCAATAATACGTGCAAGTTTCTCTGTCTGCAAACTATGAAGCCAATCAAAATTCTGCAAGCATTTATTTGCTTTGTTTGACTGCAGGTATCCGACAAAATGGCGGCTCACGCCCGGAAAAGGGTGTTTTGCGAATTTCTCCAGGGCATCCTGTATACGGTTTTCTCCCAGATCCCGGATGCCGGCCTCTACCCCTTCATAGATCCTTTCGACAGGCTGTTTTTTGCTGACAGCCACGAGGCGGACCCGTTCGGGATACGGACTGTATTCCCGGATATCGGTCCGGATGATCTCCAGTCTCTCCTCAATACTACGTTTCATTCTTCATGTCCTGCAGTTCATTTTCTTCGTCTTCAACCACTTCCTCGCTTTCCATAACATAGCGGATGGCGGAAATATGATCATTGTCATGCAGGTTGATCAAACGAACACCCTGGGTGTTCCTTGAAAGTGTGCTGATACGGTTTATATGCTGGCGGATGAGCAGTCCTTTCCCGGTAATGATCATAAGATCATCGGAGTCCACAACCTCTTTAAGAGCGACCATCTTGCCGATCTTCGCAGAGGTTTTCAGCGTTATGACTCCCTTGCCGCCGCGGTTCGTTATACGGTAATCCATAATATCGGAACGCTTTCCGTATCCGTTCTCGCTGACAGCCAGAACGGTGGCTCCTTCACGTTTCACCACTACCATATCCACAACGGCATCGTCCTTACTTTCCAGAGTGACGCCGCGTACGCCGGTGGCGCTTCTTCCCATATCGCGCACATGCTTTTCATTAAAGCGGATCGCTTTCCCCTTGCGTGTGCCCAAAATGATATCCTGCTCGCCGTTGGTGATATCCACGCCGATAATGTCATCACCTTCGCTCAGATTTATGGCGATAATACCCGTACGGCGCGGGCGGCTGTACGCGTCAAGCCGCGTTTTCTTGATCGTTCCTTTTTCTGTGGAAATGATAATATACTTATCGTCGGTGAATTCACGGACATTCAGAAAAGCCCGGACATTTTCATCTTTTTCACATTCAAGCAGGTTGACAATGGCACGGCCGCGTGTCGCTCTCCCGGCCTGCGGGAGTTCGTGGACTTTCAGCCAGTAGACTTTACCGAAATTCGTAAAGAACATCAGATGGTCGTGCGTGGATGCAATAAAAAGATTTTCAATAAAGTCATCATCTTTTGCGCTTGCGCCGCGCTTCCCGACCCCGCCCCGGCGCTGGGCACGGTAGACGTTGACCGGTGTGCGTTTTATAAAACCGTTATGGGTGATCGTAATAGCCATCTCTTCATCGGCGATCATGTCTTCGACAGAGAAATCCTCTGCGTCTTCGATCATCTCGGTACGGCGTTCATCATGATATTTATTCCGGATCTCCCGGGTTTCGTCAACAAGGATCTCCATGCGCTTTTCGCGGTTTTCCAGAATGAATTTTAATTTTTCGATCTGCTTCAGCACCTCTATATACTCCTGAACGATCTTTTCGCGTTCCAGACCGGTCAGTTTCTGCAGCCGCATATCCAGGATCGCCTGTGCCTGCAGTTCGGAGAATTCAAAACGCTGCATAAGGTTCAGCCGCGCATTATTTGCACTGGACGATTTCTTGATGATCTCGATCACTTCATCAATATTGTCAAGCGCAATTTTCAGGCCTTCCAGAATATGCGCCCTTGCTTCGGCTTTGTTCAGTTCAAAACGTGTTCTTCTGGTAATAATATTGTGCCGGTAATCAATAAAATACTGCAGGATCTGTTTCAGAGAGCTGACCTGCGGGATACCGTTAACAAGCGAAAGCATATTGATGCCGAAAGTCGTTTGCAGATTGGTGTGCTTATAAAGATTGTTCAGTACAACCTGCGGTTCGAAATCTTTTTTCAGTTCGATAACAACACGGATGCCTTCTTTATCGGATTCATCGCGGAGATCGCTGATACCCTCAAGGACCTTGTTCCGGACGAGGTCGGCAATACGTTCCACAAGATTACTTTTGTTGATCTGATAGGGGATCTCGGTGAACACTATCTGTTCGCGGTTCGCACGGAGTTGTTCAACGTTTGCACGGGCACGGAGTGTGATCTTTCCGCGGCCGGTGTCGTAAGCGGAAAACAATCCGGCGGCACCGTATGCCAGCGCACCGGTGGGAAAATCCGGTCCCGTAACGTATTTCATAAGCTCCGCAGTACCGATATCGGGGTTTTCCACGGTGGCACAGACAGCGTCACAGATCTCACCGATATTGTGGGGCGGAATATTGGTTGCCATTCCCACCGCAATACCCGTTGCACCGTTTATCAGCAAATAAGGCACCCTGCTGGGAAGCACCATGGGCTCGGTCAGAGAATCATCAAAATTCGGCGTGAAATCCACGGTCTCTTTATCAATATCCGCCAGAATATCTTCCGCGATCCGCGCCATTCTTGCTTCCGTATACCGCATGGCGGCGGGGTTGTCGCCGTCGATGGAGCCGAAATTCCCCTGGCCGTCCACAACGCAGTAACGCATTGCAAAATCCTGTGCCAGCCGGGCCATGGCGTTATAGACCGATGTATCGCCGTGCGGATGATATTTTCCAAGTACATCACCGACAATACGGGCGGATTTTTTATACGGGCGGTTGTATTGCATACCCAGCTCGTGCATGCCGAACAATATTCGCCGGTGCACGGGTTTCAGACCGTCTCGGACATCCGGAAGTGCACGGGATACGATGACCGACATGGAATAGTCCAGGTAGCAATTCTGCAGTTCCTCTTCAATATTAATGGGAATAATTCGTTCGTTAGCCAATGTTTCCTCTCTTTTTTATACTTTTACCGGGATATAGGTCATACATCCAGGTTCTTTACGTATTTTGCGTTCTCTTCAATGAAATTCCGGCGGGCTTCCACATTCTCACCCATCAGGACCGAGAACATATGGTCCGCCGCCATTGCATCATCCAGACTGACCTGGCGCACGGTACGCGATTCCGGATCCATTGTCGTACTCCAGAGCTGGTCGGGATTCATTTCACCGAGACCTTTATATCGGGAAATTCCCACCTTGCTTGTACGTTCTTTTCGCATGCGTTTGATCAGCAGGTCCATTTCATTTTCATTGTAGGCATACCGCTCCTTCTTCCCCTGGGTAAGCCGGTAAAGCGGCGGCTGCGCAATATAAACATGTCCGTACTGCAGCAGATCCCGCATCTGGCGGAAAAAGAAGGTCAGCAGCAATGTGCGTATATGTGCTCCGTCCACATCCGCATCGGTCATAATGATTATTTTATGGTACCGGATCTTTTCAACATCAAAGTCATCTCTCAGGCCGCCGCCGATCGCCGTAAAAAGCGCCTGGATCTCCTTGCTCTGAATAACACGGTCATACCGTGCCTTTTCAACATTCAGTATTTTTCCCCTCAATGGAAGGATCGCCTGAAAACGGCGGTCCCTGCCTTGTTTTGCCGAACCGCCGGCCGAATCTCCCTCAACAATATAAAGTTCGCAGAGTGAAGGATCTTTGATCGAACAATCCGCGAGTTTTCCGGGAAGTCCGCTGATCTCAAGTGCATTCTTGCGGCGCGTCAGTTCTCTTGCCGTTCGTGCGGCATCGCGGGCCTTTGCCGCCATCACGGATTTCTCTACGATCTTTCTGGCCACACCGGGATTCGTCTCAAAGAACTCATTCAGATGTTCCATGACAAAACTGTCAATAATCCCCTTTATTTCACTGTTCCCAAGCTTGGTTTTGGTCTGTCCCTCAAACTGTGGCTCCGGTACTTTCACGGAGAGTACGGCGGTAATGCCTTCCCGTGTATCATCGCCGCTCAGAGAAAAATTCTTGACTTTAACGTTCTTGAACATATTGTTCTTCTGGGCATAATTGTTCAGTGCCCGCGTGAGAGCGGTACGCGTACCGGTCAGGTGCGTCCCCCCTTCAATGGTGTTAATACAGTTGACATAGGAAAAGAAGTTCTCATTATAGGTGTCATTATACTGAAAAGCGAATTCAATGTTTATATTGTCCCGCTCCCCTTCCATATATACCGGCTTGGGGTGAAGGGTATTGCGGACTTCATTCAGATATAACACAAATTCTTTGATGCCGCCTTTATAGTGGAAATCATCCTCACGGCCGCTGCGTTCATCACGGAGAACAATTTGAACGTCTTTGTTCAGGAAAGCCAGTTCGCGCAGACGTTCACGCAGCAGATTATAGTCAAATACGATCTCTGTAAATATGCTGTCGTCCGGCAAAAAACTCACAATGGTGCCGGTTTTACTGGATTTTCCCATTTCTTTAAGCTTTGTGGTGGGTTTCCCGCAGGAATATTCCTGTTCGTACATCTTCTTGTTGCGTGAAATACCGACTTTAACCCACTTGGAAAGGGCATTTACCACGGATACGCCCACACCATGAAGTCCCCCGGAAACCTTATAGCTTCCTTTGTCAAATTTTCCGCCGGCGTGAAGAACGGTCATGATCACTTCAACACCCGGCTTTTT
Organism: Fidelibacterota bacterium; assembly: GCA_034521145.1. GTDB lineage: Bacteria > Fidelibacterota > Fidelibacteria > Fidelibacterales > Fidelibacteraceae > M50B103. The sequence continues at coordinate 71,739 of JAXHMX010000002.1, forward strand.
TTCCGTTGGATGTATATCCACGGGCATACCGCGGCCGTCGTCTTCTACACTGACACTGTTGTTCTTATGAACGGTAACGAGGATCTTATCACAGAATCCCGCAAGCGCTTCATCAATGGAATTATCAACCACCTCATAAACCAAATGATGCAGACCGCGTCTCCCCGTATCGCCGATATACATTGCGGGGCGTTTGCGGACCGCCTCAAGTCCCTGCAATACTTTTATTTTATCCGACTGATAATCACTGGCACTGTTATACATATATCTCCTTCCAGATTCCTGCTTCTTGTGAAAAACTCTAATTCAAACGAATATCTTTAATGATACCGGGGCCGAAACGTGATGCGTATTTTTCCAGAATTTGTTTTTTCTGCATAATAAGTTCCTGCCGCCAAGTACTGTTCTTTACACTGACATATAACACTCCGTTCACAACTTTTACGGGGACCGAAATGTCTGCGATAAGTTCTCCGACGATCTCGTTCCAGCTTTGGAAAGCTTCAAATTCTTCCAGAGCGTGTTTTCCGGCAATTCGCCGTACTATTTTGTCTACGGCAGTATCGATCTTTTTCATCCTGTAATATAACAATGTTAATACTACTAAGCTATTATTATTATACTTTAATTATTAGAGAGAGCGGTTAAAAATGCAAAAAAGAAGGGCATATAATATCATTTTCTGGTTTTTTTTCAAAACGAATTCTAAAAAGGATTTTTTGTTAAAAACTTTTTCCTTATATTTATAACAATCAAAACAAAAGAGCCGATGATCACAGAAGCAAAAAATATATTTGATACAGAAGCGCCCCTTATCCGGGAACTGATCGAAGCACAGGGTTGGCAAAAGAAAAACGACACGGATAAGCTCGGCGCCATTCTTGATTATGTTAAAAACGATATTCTTTTCGGCATGAACAACAAAGGTTGTCTGCCCGCCTCGGAAGTTCTCAGAGCGGGACAGGGACAGGCACTGACAAAAAGCATCCTTCTGAAAACCCTGATCGATGCATGCGGACTTCTTTGCCGCTTTCATGCTTACCGGGTAAAAAAAGAACTTTATGAGGGACTGCCCGGAAAATTCCGCTACCGCCTGCTTCCCGATACGCTGATCAGCGCCTGGATCGAGGTTTTTCACAATGACCGATGGATCGTGGCGGATGGTGTCCTTCTTGATGAAGCCTATCTGAAAGGACTCAGCTCCCTTATCGACAACAGTGACGGTGAATTTATCGGCCTGGGTGCGGGTATTTATCCCGGGAACAATCAGGTCCACAGCTGGGACGGAAAGCATCACAGCTACTCTCAGCGGGCAGCCATAACCCGGGATCTGGGCATCATTGACGACCTTGACTGGTTCTTCTCTGAATTCCGATCTGATTTCCGGGATCTGGGGAAAATCGGTTCAAGACATGCAAACCGCAGGATCGCCGCTATACGTCAGAGCAAATAAGGTCCTGTTCTCTGAAGCTTCAGCGAAGGAGAATCCTTCTTTTGCTCTTCTCTTGGGACGGGATATACATGATAATGTTTCAGACAAGATAATCCCATCCTGAATCCCCCTTGGGGCAGGATATATATGATCATATTTCAGACACAATATCAGGGTTACCGGGGCAATTTTATAAATGATCTTCCTATGCCGCATCGCGACGACGCGTGAAAAAAATCCTATAAGTGAGCGTAAAAAAATGCAGCGGTTGAGCGGAGCGAGACTTTTCTGCATTTTAGCGAACGCAGAGGATTTTGCAGTCCGCCAGTTGGCGGAAGAGAAGCGGAGGTTTTTCTTTTGCTTACTCCCTTGGGGATCCCCTTGGGATTTTCTTTGGACCAGCAAAGAAAAGGAAGAGACTTTTCCGTGCGAAAAGAACCACATTCCGGGCATCTTATTTATTTAAAAAAAGAAATAGTATTTAATTTTATAATATTCAATTAATTATAACGATTTTAGTCTCATTTTCTACCATTAACCCTAAAATGATATTATTCTGTTTGCGGGTTATTTTCTTTTTCTTCTCGTACTGCTCTTTTTATTCGTATCGACATTATTTTTCTTATTGTTGTTTTCCGGTGCTCTGGAGTTCTCTTCCGTCCTGCGTGCTTTTTCGGCTTCGTATTCCGCATTTTCCTTTTCGGCTTGTTCAACTTTCGATTTCAGATAAGCCTGATATTCGTCTTTACGGGTAATGATCTTAAAAGAATCCGTAAGCCGTGAAGTTTTAAGCAGGCTCAGTAATTTTGGTCTCGGCATTCCAAGAGTGCATTGATTGCCGTGTTCCCGGGTATAGCGCCGGGCGAACATTACTGCGCTGAGCCCGTTATTGTCAACTATCTTGACATTTTCCACATCAAGGATAATATCCTTGACATTGTATTTTTCAAGCAGGATCGCCAACTGCCGTTTATAGTGTATAATGCCGATTTCATTGAATACGGGGTCATTGCACTTGAACAGCAATGTGCTCCCTATCATCTGATGTTTAAATTCCATAAAATTCCTTGATTGATTGATAAATTATATTAAGGCCGTTCTCTTTTTTCAGGTTAATCTATACAATATTTTATGAAAAAACAATGCAATTTCTCCGGCTTCCGGCGGGCCCCGTTACACCGCACTGCAGAGGGTGATAATCGGAAGAATCCCAGCAATAGATTTTAATTTTATCCGCACAGGCATTTCTCCGAAAAATTCCTTCGTTTTTTTGAAAAATGTGTTATATTTGCAAGCTAAAGAAAATGGAGGAATAATGTCAAGACTGACAGTCAACGATGTAAACTTTGAGAACAAACGTGTATTGATACGAGTCGACTTTAATGTCCCGGTAGACAACAACGGACGGATCAGCAATGATTTCCGTATCGTGTCTTCGCTTCCAAGTATTAAGAAAGTCCTTTCCGACGGCGGTTCCGTGATCTGCATGAGTCACCTCGGACGCCCGAAAGGTGAAGGTTATGAAGCGAAATTCAGTCTGAAGCCCGTACAGCAGCGTTTAGGTGAACTCCTGGGAACGCCGGTTAAATTTGCTCCCGACTGTATCGGGAATGAGGCAAAAGATATGGCAGCGGAATTAAAACCCGGAGAGGTGCTCCTTCTTGAAAATCTGCGCTTTTATAAGGAAGAAAAAAAGAACGATCCCGAATTCTCCCGAAAACTCGCATCGCTTGCCGATGCTTATGTAAATGATGCTTTCGGTACGTCTCACCGGGCGCATGCATCGACCGTCGGCGTTGCAAAACATTTTGATGAGGTTGTCTCCGGTCTTCTTCTGGAAAAAGAACTGACCTATCTGAAAGATGAACTTGAAGATCCCGAACGTCCGTATACCGCTATACTGGGCGGCGCCAAGATCAGCGGCAAGATCGACACCATACGGCATCTTATGGATAAGGTCGACAATCTGCTTATCGGCGGGGGTATGATATTTACTTTTTATAAAGCCATGGGGTACGGCATCGGAAAATCCCTGCTGGAAAAGGACAAGATCGATCTTGCAAAAGAACTGCTGAAAGAAGCGGAAAATTCCAAAACCCGCGTTGTTCTTCCTCCGGATATTGTCACTGCAAAAGCTTTTGAGAACGATGCACTGTCAACTATTGTAGACGCAGACGAAATACCGGACGGGCAATTTGGGATGGATATCGGTCCCCGCACCGTCAAAAAGTTCCATGAGATCATCATGTCCAGCAAAACACTGTTGTGGAATGGCCCGATGGGTGTTTTTGAAATGCCGAATTTTGCAAAAGGGACCGAGAAAATCTGTGCTGCAGTTGCAGATGCAACCGAAAAAGGAGCCATCAGTCTGGTCGGTGGCGGTGATTCTGCCGCAGCTGTTAACAAACTCGGTTTTTCCGATAAGATCAGTCATGTATCAACCGGCGGCGGCGCTTCGCTGGAATTGATCTCCGGTTTTACTCTACCCGCCGTGGCAGAGATCAGTGAAAAGCCGGGTGATTGAAATGTATAAGAAGAAAGGCTGTTATGCGTAAGTTATTTATTGCCGGAAACTGGAAGATGAACCATACCGCGACGCAGACGGAGGACTTTTGCCGTGAACTGAAAGCAAAGGGACTTGAAGATCATAACGTTGATATTTTACTTTGTCCGCCGTATACGTCCATTCACGCCATGGTGTCCGTACTCGGAGATACCCCGCTTCAGGTGGGAGCCCAGAATCTGCACAAAAAAGATAGCGGGGCATTTACCGCGGAGATCTCTGCGGATATGATCACGGACAGCGGATGCTCGCATGTGCTTATCGGACATTCAGAGCGGCGCCAGTATTTTCATGAAAATGATGAAGGGGTCAATGCAAAACTGAAAAAAGCCCTGGAAAAAGATCTCTTACCCGTTGTGTGTATCGGTGAAAGTAAAGATGAACGGGAAAAGGACATTACCGAAAAGATCGTCAGAAAACAATTGCTTGGCGCTCTGGAAGGACTTACTGCCGAAGATCTTAAAAAAGTCACTATTGCATACGAACCGGTATGGGCCATCGGTACCGGACTTACCGCAAGTCCGGAACAAGCACAGGAAGTTCATCGTTTTATTCGCAAGACCCTGGCTGAAAATGTTAACAAAGAACTGGCAGCCGGTGTCAGGGTCCTTTACGGCGGAAGTGCAAAACCCGCCAATGCCAAGGAACTTTTATCACAGGAAGATATTGACGGACTGCTGATCGGCGGTGCCAGTCTGAAAGTCGGCGATTTTTATGAGATCATTGAGATCGCAGATAAAATAAACAAATAAAGGAATTCAGAATGTATACGTTTCTCGTAGTTTTGCTCATTTTAATATCGATCCTGCTCATCATTTCCGTATTGATGCAGTCATCGAAAGGTGATGGAATGGCCGCTATGACTGCCGGAAGTTCGGTTCTCGGCGGACGGGGCGCAGCCACTTTTCTATCTAAATTCACACAGTGGGCCGGTGTTGCATTTTTTGTGCTGATCCTGCTCATCAACGTTGTAGTGGCGAAGCGTGATGCCCCCTCGGCTCAAAGCGTTGTACAAAAACAATCGGGTAAACAGGTGGCAACGCAGTCTTCCGGACTCCCGATGCCCGGTAATGTCGAGATCGAACAGCCGAGAAGCACACCGGAATCCGAAGAGAGCGAATAAAGATTTGAATTTATAAATTCATGTGCATATATTAGCACGTTTTCGCCCGGGTGGCGGAATTGGCAGACGCGCATGGTTGAGGGCCATGTAACTGTTAAAGTTGTGCGGGTTCAAGTCCCGCCCCGGGTACAGATAAAATGAGTGTAGTATTGACCATAGACTTGAAAGGAAGTTTGTTATGATGGATCCAAAAAAACTCTCCATAGTGTTTTTTTGTATAATCATCCTTTTTTCATTTACTGCAGCGCAGGACACCGGTGATGCGCAGGATAAAGTTGCGCGGGCTGAACAATTGCTGGATGAACTGAATGCGCAGGCGGCAAAAGAATTGCTGGATGATGTTTTGGCGGAAGATTCCGTCAATGCGGAAGCTTTGTATACATATCACAAGGTTGAACTGATGTACGGAAACCTGACAGAAGCGCAGTCGCTGGTACGTAAAGCGATCGAATTTCAGCCTTCCAACCAGGAATACCGGGACAAATTTGATGAGCTGCGGGATATAATCAATCAGCTCAAGGATGCTCAGCGTGAAGTTGATTCCGGTAATTATGATGTTGCAAAACGTATTTTTAACGGATTGATCGAAAATAATCCCTCTATTGCCGAACTTTATTACCGCCTCGGTTTTATTGCCATCCAGGAAGAAAATTACGATGAAGCCAGGGAAAATTTTGACAGAGCAAGCATTCTGGCGCCGAATGTTGAAAAATATGCCAGAGCGAAAAATATTCTTGCCGGAAAGATACTTCAGGAGGCGCAGGTTTCTCTGAGCCGCGGCGACCTGAGTACCGCTCAGCACAAAACGGAAACAAGTCTCCGCATCAATCCGGAATTCGGCTCCGCGTATGCTATTCTCGGTTATATTAAACTGAGATCAGGGGATATCAATGCAGCAATAGAAAATCTGGAAAAAGCGGTCCATTATAATCCCGACAGCCGTTCCTCCTGGTATAATCTCGGTAACATCTACCGGCGCAGACAACAATATAAGAAAGCCGAAGAAGCCTTACTGCGCTCCATCGAACTGGATCCGAATTATTCCAAGGCATATACCGCTCTTGGACAAACATACCTGGCTGAGCGTGAATTGGAAAAAGCGGAAAAATATTTAAAAAAATCCATTGAGCTCAATCCCGATTCTCCTGCAGCCCGCGAAAGCTACGGGGAATTGCTGAATACTCAAGAGCGCTACGGTGAAGCGATCGAGCATCTTACCGCCGCTGTAGAAATGATCAGGAATCCAAGGGATAAATATCTCACCAATTACCGCTTGGCCTTTGCCTATAACCGCTCCGGTCAGTACCAAAAAGCTCTGGATGTTGCAAAGGAAGTAACCAGTGCAAATCCGCGATTCGGCGGCGGGTGGTTTGAACGCGGTGTTGCCTATGCAAAAATGGGTGAAACACAGGATGCTATCAATGCATTCAATAATGGACGCAGCGACAGGGACTGGCGCGGTATAATTGAACCGGAACGTGAGCGTCTGCTCACCGGAAAAGAACTGAGTTTCTGATATAAAGAATACCACATTAAAGTAAAAAAGGCTCCGCATGGAGCCTTTTTTCTTATCTGTGTATCCGTTCGTCTTCAAAGGATCGGAAAAGCGTGAAAGCTGCATGGAGTAAATACGCCGCTAAGGAATGCTGCACGCCGGAGAGCAGAAAAAATATCACCTGTATGTGCGGACGGAAAAGCACAGGCGATTTTAAACACTGCTTAGGCGGAAGAAAGACGCCCCTTGCAGCTTATGTCTCACAACTTAATGCTCATGGAAATATGCATCTTCGAAAAGTGACAGCTCATATTTCAGACGTGAAGGTTCCGCGAGGTCCGTCCCCTGCTTGCATTTCATTGCAGACACCAGTATCCGGTGTAAAAGTTCAAGTTTTGTGATGTAATCCGAATATCCTTTCTTATCTATGTCAACGGGTTTGATCCGCTGATGCAGGAAGTACTGGCTGATGATCTCCTGGATCTTTTCCGCATGCAGTTCTTTATTGCTGACCCAGCGGATCAGCTGGTTGTAATCCGGATGCTTGTCTTTTGAGATCCTGTTAATCTCATTCATGGATTTCTCAATGGTCTCCACATGTTCGCGGATCAGGGCAACACGCATGGAATCCCCGTAAATACCGCAGGGTATTTCACAATGTGCCATGAGCAAAGATGCGGAGGTCTGGCAGAGCAGAAACACAGCAGGTCAGCAATATTATCTTTTTCATAAACCTTTCCCTTACTTGTTGTTATTTTATCGGTTCGTAAACTTTTGGTGTTTTGGTTTCACCGCTTTTTTTCTCGCAGGTTTCCGGCAGGACCTGCGGATCCCGCGACTTGAACGATCCTTCTGAAAAACAGGAGAAAATCGCGATGTGGCTTTTCTGCCGGTCTTTCATAATTATTCTATTGTTATATAAAATATAAAGAAAAATCCGGCAAATGCTATCATTTTTTATGTCGCCGGAAACGCCGGTTTTTCCTTCTCTTTAAACTTGACCCAATTCACGTTGTTTTTTACTTTTTTTTAACTCTTTGACGATAATGGATGTTTTTCATATATTCTTTTATGATAAAAGCAATAATACTTGATCTGGACAATACGCTGGTTGACTTTTCGCTACTGAAGAAACAGGCGGTCCGCGGAGGCGTTGCCGGCATGCGGGAAGCCGGTCTGCAGGCGGATCCGGAAGCGCTTTTCCGCCGGATCTTTGAGATCTATGAAAAAAGAGGCTGGGAATACCAAACGGTTTTTGATGATGTGATAGCAGAATTCCACGGCAGTCACAATTTTAAGTATCTCGCAGCGGCGATCACCGGTTACAAAAAAAGCCGCGAAGCTGCCCTGACGCCCTATCCGGGCGTATATGCGAGTCTTATCGCACTGATAAAGCAAGGAATTAAACTCGCGGTCGTTTCGGATGCGCCGGGCCGTGAAGCCTGGCTTCGTCTATATCAGCTGAACTTTCATCACCTTTTTGATGCGGTGATAACCTACAGCGACAGCGGAGAATTTAAACCCTCACCCATACCCTTTAAACTTGCACTGGACAAACTCGCTGTCCGTCCCGAAGAAAGCATGATGGTCGGGGACTGGGCCGAGCGCGATATGATCGGCGCCAAAAATATCGGTATGGTCACGGTTTTCGCGCGCTACGGAGATATTTTTAATACAAAGGACCATGGTGCGGATTACGAGATCGCAGGTTTTGACGGTATACTGAAGATCGTCCGTGAACATAACGGGGAGAAAGAAAAATGCGTATAGTAACAGCGGAAGCGGCGCAAAAAATAGATCATGACGCCATTAATGTCCGGGGAGTGCCCGGAGCGGAACTGATGGCCACGGCGGAAAAGCGGTGGCGGAAGCGGCACTGAAGATATGCAGGAGTGAAAAGATCACTTCGGTCCAGATCTTTTGCGGAAAAGGCAATAACGCCGGAGACGGTTATGTCGCCGCCGCCGAACTGAAGAAAGCGGGAATTCCGGAAATCGATGTTTTTGCCTTTGCAAAAAAAGAAGAGATCCGTGGCGATGCGGAATATCATTACCGCAGCATGTGTAAAACGGGCGTTAATCCCGTTCACATCAGCGATATCAGTATGCTGGAACCTCTGCTGAAAGCCCATAGCTGCTGGATCGATGCGATCTTTGGGATCGGCCTTAACCGTCCGGTGCAGGGGTCTCTCCGCGATGCAATGAACCTCATCCGTGATCTTCATCAGGATCAGCCGGTACTTGCGGTGGATATTCCATCCGGGATCCACGGAACGAACGGACGTTTACTCGGACCCGCGTTAAAAGCACAGACAACGGTATGTATGGGTTTTTATAAATCCGGGAATTTTTTACAGGACGGGAAGGCGTATTGCGGAGATCTGCAGGGCGTTGATCTGGATTATCCCGTTGCTTCTTTCGAACACGCTATTCCGTCGATCATTCTTTGTGACCATGAAGAGATCATAAAACGTTTGCGGCCCGTAGCGGTGACGGGACATAAGTATACGATGGGACAAGTACTCTGTGTCGGCGGTTCGGCCGCCATGCCGGGCGCCGTGACGCTGGCGTCACAGGCAGCGCTGACATGCGGCGCAGGCATGCTGCGTGCATTCGTTCCCGGGAAAGTCAAGAATATCTTATTGCACCATCTTCTCGAAGCAGTCGTGGATATCGCCCACGATGAAAGTATCCTCATTGAGCGGGACCTGCCGCAACTGCGAAAACTGATGCGGGAAAAAAGTCGCGTTCTCCTCGCCGGTCCCGGATTCGGCCGAGCTCCGGAAAGCGGCAGACTGCTTCGTGCGGTCGCAGAGGAATGTACTCTGCCGCTGGTCCTTGACGCTGATGCGCTTTTCCACTTACAACCGCAGCACATAAAAAAGATCCGCGGTCCGCGGGTGATCACTCCCCACGCCGGAGAATTCGCCCGACTTCTTCGAAAAGACGCCGACGAGGTGCTGAATGCGCCGCTTGAATACGCCACGGAATTTGCCGTCGAAAACGAATGTATCCTGCATCTGAAAGGCAGCACAAGTCTGACAGCGCTGCCCTCCGGCGACGTGCATCTGCACGCCGGCGGAACGCCCGGCATGGCCACCGCCGGAAGCGGTGACGTGCTTGCCGGCATGATCGCCGCTTTTATTGCCCAGGGGCATTCTGCGGAAGATGCAACGCTTATTGCAGCGTATTATCACGGGAAAGCCGGTCAAGCAGCGGCCGAAACGCTGGGAAACCGTAGTACAACAGCATCCGCACTGATCGAATATCTGCCATTTGTCCTCAAAAAAGACGAGATACTTGTATGAATTCCACTCCCCGCAGTTTTTTTTATTTTCTATTCACCGGATCGTATGCGATCTTTTTATTAACGTTTTTGCTGCTTCCTTCCGACAGCCTTCCTGAGCATAAAATTCTTTCTGCCGACAAACTCTGGCATATGCTTTCCTATTTCCTGCTTGCGCTGGGTTTGATGTTCTCTTTCCGGGAAGGCGGTTGGAAGCGCTGGTATAATCGCCGCTGGAGCCTTATTATTTCACTGGGTCATGCGGGTTTTTCCGAAGTATTGCAGGAATTTGTCCCCGGCCGCTCCGCATCTATTGACGACTGGATCGCCAATTGCATCGGTATCGGACTAGCTTTGCTCGGTCTCAATCTTTTTCCGAAATTTTTTGAAAAATCTTCATCTCCCTGACAGGAGACGGTAAGCGGCGATCGTTTTTTACCGTAAGAGTATTTTCCGTTTTATTCACACTTTCCGGGGCCGGAGAAGGTAAAACAATGACATTTTACGGTCTATTTCCGCCATTCGATCAGTGATTATCAGCTGTTCTTCTTCAGAATTTCCGCAGCCGGTGTTTCCAGGCATTCGGGATCAGTCAGGTACCTGCGGACAGCGGTCGCCAGCATGCCGCCCTGTGCACCGTCAAAAAGACGGTGGTCAAGTGTTGCGGATCCGGGCATGATCTTACGGATCACGATCTCTCCGTTACGCACAACGGGTTTTTCCTCGATTTTTCCGATAGCAATGATAAGGGGAATATTGGCAATGGGCATTAAGGCCGGGAAACCGTATTGCAGATCATGTGTTCCGATGTTGGTGACCATTGCGCTTCCGAATGATCTGTGGGAAATATTCATGGATTTGAATTCATTACCCATGGTGATATGCCACCAGTGTACAAAGGAAAAAAGCCAGTTCCGGAACGGCCAGGGAAGCGAGGCCAGTACATTTTTCTTTGCGGCTGCACCTTCATCGTAATTTTTATCACGGGATCTTTCAACACGTTTATCCATTTCTTTGCTGATATCAAAAATACTTTTGTGCTCAATATCCCGAAGAACGAATCCACTCATTTCATTCTTTCCGCCTTTATTGACGGCGGTATATAAACTGACATGATCACGGGCATAGATCTTTCCGCGTGAGATATAGGCGTTGACATCCGGGATATCCAAAGCTATCGCCCGCGCAATGGCCGCCATGGCGATCTGCGTAACCGTAATGCGTATACCTTTGTTTTTCTGTTTGCGGATATAGTCAAGTGCAGCATCCATTTCCACTTCAAAAGTTCCGTATAAACGGCCGTCGACGGACTTCTTATAAATGGCGGTGGCTGTGCGGCGCCAGGGAGTGTTGTAACGCAAGCTGGCTTTTTTTCTCATTGTCATCTCCTGTGTTTTCTGAAATCTATACTTTTTCGCTCTATAAGAAAAGGACTTTCTAACGGGAAAATATTTCCCTTCCTTTTCAAAATACCTGGTTTTTTTGTCCATAACAGCCTATATTTTTATAACACAGCTGGTTTTCTTTTTAATAAAACACGGGAGGGAATGATGACACCCTGGAATTTAATACTTGATTTGAAAGAGGTTGTGCTCGATTTTACCTATTTGAGCCTTTTTCTTGTTGTGGGGACACTGTTCCGCCGCTATATCCCCTTTTTCCGCAAATACCTTATTCCCAACAATATTATTGCAGGGTTCATGGCTCTTTTTCTGGGTCCCCAGATACTGGGAGAACTCTGGCGCACACTCGGTCTTCCCGGTATGAGCGTTATCCCCTTTGACAGCGACCGCCTCGGCATCTATGTCTATCACCTTCTGGCGATAACCTTCATTTCTATGGGATTGCGCAGGAAGAAAAAGCGTTTTGGCAAAGGACCCTTCAGCAAGGCCATGGCCTGCATTATGAGTTATGTACTTCAGGCAACTATCGGACTGCTGGTCGCTTTCCTTCTGATCTATACCATTAAACCGGACCTTTTCCCCGGTATTGGTTATTTGCTGACGATGGGATACGGTATGGGACCCGGTCTGGCATATTCTATCGGACTCGGCTGGGAGCAGTACGGTTTTGAAGGCGGCGGTCAGGTGGGACTGACGTTCGCCGCGATCGGCTATCTTTTTGCTTTTTTCGGGGGTATCGGACTTATCCGTTTCGGGATCCGGAAAAGGAAATTACAGACCATCAGCAGCATGGATGATATTACTCACGATATTCGTACCGGTATTATTCACGAGGAACATCATAAAAAGGAAAGTGCGGGTAAGCTTACAATGGCGCAGGAAGCCATCGATACTCTCTCCTTTCAACTGGCAATGGTTGGACTGGTTTATCTGGGAACCTATGGGATAACCAAGCTGATAACCGGATGGCTGCCGCCGGATCTGGCCAATACACTCTGGTCCTTCCATTTTATGATCGGTATTCTGCTTTCCCTGCTGGTACGCAATGTCCTGGATAAAATGGGTAAAAGCTATATGATCGATGAGGGCTTGATGAGCCGCCTCAATGGTGTGGCTATCGATTATCTTGTCGTGGCGGCTATTGCCGCAATTTCCCTGCCGGTCCTGAGTGAATACTGGCTTCCTATCGTTCTTATGTCCGGACTGGGCGGACTGGGGACGATCTTTATGCTTTACTGGATCTCTTACCGTGCTTATGATGATTATCCCTTTGAGCGATTCGTTTCGGTTTTTGCGGAAATGACCGGCACCATAAATTCTTCCCTTACCCTGATACGGGTTATGGACCCGAATTTTAAAACGGTTATTGCCGATGACTCCATTTACGGTGCCGCGATCACTATCGGTCTGGCATTCCCGATGCTTTTCGTATTGAATATTCCCACGATGTTCTTTTCGGATAATTTGTTTACCGGCTACTGGATATCCATTGCCATTATTCTTGTCTATACACTGTTTCTGGTCATCATCTGGCGGGCTGTCGGATACCTGAAATTCAAAAAACAACTGGATTGATCAGGGACTACCCTGTTGCCAATGAACACACCGGGTTGTTCATCCGGGGATTGCCGATCTGCCGTATATTGCCGTGTTCCATTATATATGTGCGCCCCCGGTGCTCAGGGAAGATCCGTCTGAAGAATATTTCTGTGATTTTTTTATTCGCAAAAGATACTTAAATTTGCTACATTCCGGTGAAAGATTGATATCTTAACTATGAAACATAAATTTATCGGTATTGCAGGAAATATTGGCGTCGGGAAAACCACTTTCACTAATTTACTGTGCAAACGTTTTGACTGGGACCCGCATTATGAGATCGTTGTTGATAATCCCTATTTGAAGGATTTTTATCACGATATGCTGCGCTGGAGCTTTAATCTTCAGATCTATTTTCTCTCCAAGCGCTTTCAGGTGCAAAAAAAGATCCAGCAGCTTACGGATACCATCGTTCAGGACCGGACGATCTATGAAGATGCCAAGATCTTTGCACGCAGTATTCATGATATGAAAAAAATGGATGACCGTGACTGGGAAAATTATCAGGAATTATTCAAAGAAATGACTTCCTATCTGCGTCCGCCGGACCTCATTGTCTATCTGAAAGCCTCTACGGATTCCCTGATCTCACGCATTAAAAAACGCGGTCGCGACTACGAACAGAACATTGATCCGGAATATCTGCATCGTCTGAATATTTATTACGACCGCTGGATCAATGAACTGCTGGAAAGCGGAGAGATCCCGGTATTAGTCATTAATACCGACGGAAAGGATTTTCTTTCCGATGACAACTACTGTGAGAAGATCTACCGGGAAATATATCAAAAATTAAATTCATGAGGTTAATGATGAAAATCACAAAACGCTCCGAAAGCAAACTGCCGGAAATTGACTTTAATAATCTGGGCTTTGGTAAGTATTACAGCGATCATATGCTTGTAAAATTCTATGAAAAGGGAGAGTGGAAAGATTCCGAGATCGTCCCGTATGAAAATTTTATCATCAGTCCCGCCAACATCACCCTGCACTACGGGCAAAGTATTTTTGAGGGGATGAAAGCTTTTCGCGGTGAGGATGGTATTGTCCGCCTTTTTCGTCCCGAAGAAAATATCGCCCGCTTGAACCGTTCCGCCGAGCGCATGGCAATTCCACAGTTTGATGAAGAAAAGGCGCTTGCGGAGCTTATTGAGCTGGTGACGCTGGACCAGGATTTCACACCCCCGCATCTGGGTTCCTCATTGTATATCCGTCCCTTTATTTTTGCCACGGATCCTACACTTGGTGTAAAGATAAGCGATACCTACCGTTATATGATCATAACAACACCTGTCGATGCGTATTACGGAAAAAAGCTTCAGACCCTGAGCATTTATGCCACAAAATATTTTACCCGCGCCGCACTTGGCGGTACGGGCCATGTGAAGGCATCCGCAAATTATGCCGCCAGCCTGTATGCCGCAAAAAAAGCCCAGGAAAAAGGATATAAACAGATCATGTGGCTGGATGCCAGAGAGCATAAGTATGTCGATGAGGTCGGCACCATGAATATTATGTTCGTTATTAACGATACTCTCATTACTCCCACCCTTAAGCAGGGCACCATACTTGAGGGCATTACCCGGAAAAGCGTTCTGCAGCTTGCAAAAGAGCTGGGCTGGAAAACCGAAGAGCGCCGCATTTCTTTCAAGGAGATCATTAAGGCTTCCAAAAAAGGGAAACTTCAGGAATGTTTCGGGACCGGCACTGCAGCGACTATCGCACCGGTCGGCCGGATCGGCCATGATGACGGGGAAGATATTATCGTAAACAATAATGAAGTTGGACCCTATGCGAAAAAGATCTATGATGAACTTCTGGGCATCCAGTACGGAAAAATAAAAGACCGCCATGGCTGGACGGTGGAAATAAAGAAATAGACCATTGATAATAACGGCTCGGAAATACTATGATCGATCCGCATGTACATCTTCGGGATGGAGAAGAACGGCATAAGGAAACCGTTCGGCATGGTCTGATGCTTGCCGGAAAACTCGGACTGAGTGCCGTATTCGATATGCCCAATACCCGCCCGCCGGTTCTGCGCCGGGATGACGTTCTTCGCAGACTTGCCACGGCGAAGGCCGCCGCAGGCAATGTGTTTTACGGTTTATACTGCGGGTTGACCGCTGATCCCGAACAGGTCGCCGGCGCCGTAGATTGTGTGCGGGAGTTTGAACAGGTTGTGGGACTGAAGCTTTACGCCGGCCAGTCGACGGGGAATCTTGCCGTTCCGGATAGCAGCTCGCAGAAAAAAATATTCCGTATGCTTGCGGAAAAGAATTATCGCGGCGTCTTGGCGGTTCACTGCGAATCCGAAGAATTCTTTCAGCCCGAATTGTGGGACCGGGATCATCCTCTGACCCACACGATGGTGCGCCCCCCGGCTTCGGAGTTGCATGCAGTTAACACGATCCTCGAAACGGCAATACAGAATTCTTTCGAAGGCATACTGCATATCTGTCATATTTCCCTTCCCGAAAGCGTGAAAATGCTCGAGATCGCCCGTGAAAAAGCGGATTTTCCCATTACCTGCGGGGCAACACCGCATCATCTGCTCCTGCACGATATGATGATGGAGAACCCGGAAGGTCTGCTCCTGAAAATTAATCCGCCGCTCAGGAGCAAAAAGGACCGGGAGGGACTGATGCAGCTGCTGCTTCAGGGCCGTATCGACTGGATCGAAACGGACCACGCCCCGCATCTGAAAAGAAAAACTCGGAGAACCTTACGCCTCCGGTGTGCCCGGCTTCCCCGTTTTGCCGCATTTAATACGTGTCCTCCGCGAGCAGGGCGCAGATGATTCTCTGATCAGAAGGATCACGCATGAACGGATCTGTTCCGTATTCGGGCTCTCTTTCCCCTACCGGGAAGTCAACAATATTGATATCTTTGATGAATATGAGGTAAATGCTTATAAAATGCTGTGACAGCCGGTTTCACAGTTAAAATATATCCGTAACAATTTTTCACAGGCAGGAGGGAAAATGCTGAGAGAACAACTTCAACAATTTCAATATGAAAAAACCAT
Source organism: Fidelibacterota bacterium (assembly GCA_034521145.1). Classification (GTDB taxonomy): domain Bacteria; phylum Fidelibacterota; class Fidelibacteria; order Fidelibacterales; family Fidelibacteraceae; genus M50B103. The sequence goes on from JAXHMX010000002.1 coordinate 87,670, forward strand.
TCCGCTCTTCGGACCGGATCATCTGAGCTATCTGATCATAATACTTGTCGTTTGTACCGCCTTCCTTATATATGCGAAAAGATCCCTGAACACGGAACAGGCGGAAAAAACCGGAAAGATCCTGGGAGTTATTGCACTGGTGCATTTGTTCCTGGAAATTCCGACACTGCGTCTGCTTCTGGGACTTCCTCTGGCGACCAGCCTGCCCCTGCATCTGTGTAATTTCGGTATGATCATGGTGGGTATTCTGCTGATCACCCGTAAACAATGGGCGTTTGACCTTGCCTATTTCTGGGCGATCTGCGGCGCAACACAGTCCCTGCTTACTCCGGATCTGCGGCATGTTTTTCCGCATCCGCTGGCAATAACTTTTTTTACGGCACATACGATCGAGATCGTTGGTGTCCTTTATGCAGTGATCATACTTAAAATGCGTCCCTACTGGTCTTCCATCCCGAGAGTGTTTTTCGTTACGTTGGTACTTGCCGCCCTCATTTTTCCCGTCAACTATATTCATCCGGATGCAAATTATATGTTCCTGAAATTTGCACCGGTCGGCGGGTCACTTATTGATTTTCTGGGTCCGTGGCCCTGGTATATACTTTCTCTCGTCGGTGTTGCCGCGCTGTTTTTTGTAGCTGCCTATCTGCCTTTTGCGATCTCCGATGAACGGAAAAAGAAAAGAAGCGCAGAAAACGCACAATAGTGCCTCCGGCGACATTAACTTTACAAAATGAAAAAAATATGTAACTTGTTGTATGACAGAAAAAACCATCAGTTTGACAGCGACAACACGGGCCGGGGAATCCGGTCACTATCAGATCATACTTTCCCTCTGTTATGAACGGGCTATCAGCGCGGCATTATTGACATTCATACTGATCTTTACCCTTATCTACGGTACACTGGAAGATCCGTTTATATATTCTTTCAGCAATATCGGAAATTATTTTCCCTACCGTGAATTATATATCTTCTGGGGCTTCATTACCGGATTTACCTTATATTTTTCCGTAATATCCCTTTTTAAACTGGAAAATTATCAGGAAACGTACGCACGACTCAGCATTCTGGGAGTACCGTTCTTTATTACCGTAACCGCCATGATACCTTCTCTTGGGTCAATGCCTTTCTGGAGAGATGTCCACCGCTGGACTACCTTTTTCTTTGTTATGTGTATGATCTTCAGTATACATCCCTTTCTTCTTGACCTTGCGGACCGTAAACCCTATTTGAGCCCGCTGCTTATGAAATGGCAGTTCACGATCCTCGCCGGCTGCATGCTTCTGCTTATCCTTCAGGGACAAACGGGAATGTTTGAACTGTGGTTCTTTGTCATGACCTGTTCACTGCTCATATACCTCGTATGGTTTCTCTTTAGTGAGGCCCTTGAGAAAATCAATGTCAGTCCCGGTGACGGATAAACACAATTTATACGTAAAAAGATCCTTACGGTAAATAACGTTTTTAGTCTAAGAACTTGAGCCAAGTTTTTGTACACGTCATCAACCCATCTGCTCAACTATCAAATAAATATAACCAACAATATCTTGGGTCAAGTTTTCAAACAACCCACACCTCACGATCAAACATAAATCATTGTATTAAATAGAGATATACTTACCAAGTGTTCTTGTGAATTGTAACAATAACGTACATTATACCGAATAATTGTCATTTATTGTCCGTAATAACTTGAGCCAAGTTCCTGGTATCTTCCATGCCGCATCGCGACGACGCGTGAAGAAAATCCGATACGTGAGCGTAAAAAAATGCAGCGGTTGAGCGGAGCGAGGCCTTTCTGCATTTTAGCGAACGCAGAGGATTTTGTAGTCCGCCAGTTGGCGGAAGAGAAGCGGAGGTCTTTCTTTTGCTTATCCCTTGGGGATCCCCTTGGGATTTTCTTTGGACAGGCAAAGAAAAGTTAGGGACTTTTCCGTGCGAAAAGAACCATATTTCGGGCGTCTTTTTATTGGAAAAACAAGAAATCGTATTCAGTTTTATGATATTCAATTAATTATAACGATTTTAGTCTCATTTTCTATCATTAAGCCACAATACGGATACATCTCCCGTTTCTGTGCAACGAAAAATATTGCGCTCCGGAGTCCGGAATGTATTGAGAATGGAAGTTTTTCTTTCCCGCTTATTGCAATTTACCGGGCAAGCATTTCTTTCTTCAGCGCTTTAATGATCTCGTCCAGATCATCTTCTTCATAGTCGATCTTTTTAAGATAACGGTGGATATTGACAGCAAGAAAAGGCCATACGACAAGGCAGAGGATCCCCAGTGCAAAAGAGAATGATCTAACGGGATTATTCATAATATTTCCCAGTCCGAAACCCAGCAAAATAACACTTTCAAAAAAGATGAATACGATCTGTTTAAGGCGGGTCTTACGCACCCATTTTTTTATATCTTCTTTCGTGATCTGTTCTTGTTCTTTTTCGTTGAATACGCGCTGTACTTCCTTTTTCAAAAACTCATTCATTAGTCTCTCCTTGTCCGTAAATCAATCCGGAGGGACCGTTATCGTGCCCGTGGCGCAAACGGCTGTCCTTCCGGCATAGCCCAGCATGCGGACAGTAATTGCAGGCGGTTTCAAAGGTTCTGTCCGTAATATAATAAGATCCGCCGGAAATAAGAGAAAAAAGTTTTTCAAGCAGCCGGTGGAATGTCAGAACATTAATTGCCGTGGACAATTCCTCTCCGTTTTTCTTCATTTTCCCGAACTTTCCATCTATGTGCGTATAAAGGAAAAGTCCCTCTCCGCCACCGTGGATCTTTGGTTTCTTTATTTGCTCATATGCGGCATCCGCAGTATAGCCGGGATACATTTCCAGCGATTTACGGGTGTACAAATACAGCTGCGCACGCATGTATTCTTTAAAATCCGATTGTATGTTGCCGGTTTTATAATCGGAAACAATAACGTTCTTCAAGGTTTCGTTGATCATTATCTTATCAATGATCCCGCTGATGCTGACCTCCACATCGGCGAATTTCAGCTGAAGCGGGCACCGGTCTTCCGGGAAAATCTTTTTCAAATGAAACCGCCCGGTAATTTGACAGTTTTTTCTGTTCCATTCCAACAGTGATACAAGACAATTTTCCTTGCTGTTCTTCTCCAGATTCAGAATATAGTAGCGGAAGCGGTCACGGATCAAAGGATCGTTCCTGTCAATATTCGCCTCAGAGAATACCTTTTCAATACTGGTTCTCATAAGTTCGATCGCCTGCTCTTCCGAAAGTGAGAACCCTCCTTCCTTGCCGAAATCTTCGAGAACAGCATGAATGAGTGTGCCGGCAATTTTCGCGCGGTAAGCCGATTCATCTTCATCACCCGGCTGTACGCGCAGGATCCGGTCGTAATAAAACCGCATCGGACAGGCTAAAAGCGTATCAACGGCAGATACCGGTATTTGGAAAATATTTCGCCGCTCGCGGACCTGTCCGGAAAAAACATCCATTTTACCGCTAAGGATCTCGTTATGGCGCTGTGCAAGGAGAAAATTTCCTTCAATAGGCCGGTTTTCATAATATAAAAGTTTATACCGCCGGCTTCCGCTTGTCCCCGCACTGATCATTTTTAAGCGAAGTTCTTCAAGAAAGGCGGATCTCTGCTGTTCACTGCCGTCTTCGCCGTGGCGCGCATACGAAAATGTCACCTTGTCCCCGAGCTGCAGCCAGTTTTTCATGAAATGGCGGTTCAATATCAGGGAATAATGCCGGTCGGGAACGAAATACGGGTTACCCGTTTCCCGCCGCGGGATATCTCCTTCCGCCATACCCATAACAAAAAGCTTTTTTGGGTCAAGTCCCAGACTGTCAAGATAGCCGACGACCGGGATTCCGTTCTCATGCGTTTTGCAGCGGATATTTTTACTTTGCAGCCGCGTACACATTTCCCGGTATATAAAACGGATATCGCCCGGGAATCCCAAAAGCTCCATATCCCGGAGAACCTCTTTCAATGTGTTGTAAAAACTTTCCATTGCAGAAACGGTATTGTCATCATCTTTGAGATCACATTGTACGGTTTCAAGAAACGCGTCCACAAGATCCGGAAGCTCATTGATATCCGGAGCGGTAATTTTTTTCATTACGGCACGTATACTGTCCGGCGGGGGACAGTCGTTTTCCGGATGACGGCGGCGGAATATATCATATTCCCATAAACGTTCATCCGGACGGCAAAGCGGATGCAGAAAGAGAGGCGCAATATCATCCCAGTCCGGATCAGTAAGCGAAACGACATGCAAAAGATCGAGTAAAAGTGTAACAACGGGAATCGTGTCTGCCGTGGGACTGTCAATAAATCGGACAGATAATCCAAATTGCGGAAAAAGACGCTTGATCAGCTCGGCATATTTGTCCATACTGGAAACCGCAATAAGGATATCCGCTTTCTCCAGTCCCGAACTTATGATCGCTTTTGCCACGGCAATCACTTCTTCCCGGGTGAAAAAGCTTCGATGCACGAATAGCTGTTTGTGCCTGATGAACGCGGTAGCAGGGATGCGGAAAAATGTTCTGTCTTCTCTTTGATATGTTCTTCCAGTTCAGCTTGCAGAGGCGCCGGCGGCTGCAGATCAATAAATCCCACTTTCGTACCTCCGGGCAAATCCCAAAGAGCAGGATCTTTGTAACGTTCCGCTTCGGAGGCAAAACCGGCTGCAGAGCGCAGACCGGAAATACGCTGATATAAGCCACGGAACTCCGGCTGTAATTTTCCTTTGGATAATTCGGTATTGCTGATCGCTACGGCCATCAGTTCGCTGAAACCGCGGCTTGCGTTAATGCTTTCCTTCAGGATCATCATACGCAGATGATCACCGGACAGGCAGCTGATCGTGCTGCGCTGCAGCCATTTACCGGGTGTGGTGATCCGGATCGAAGGCCGCATCATCCTCTGCCGCGCCAGTGAAAGAAATACCTGCTCGGCATGGTAGGCGCTGGGACAGAAAAGGATCGTCTTTTTCCCGTTAAGCTCCGGTATCAGGATTTCCGCTTTTACCCGGGCGCGCGGTAATCGCGGACGGTAGCCGGTTCCCTGCGGAAGATCATCGAAGTAATTGCTGTCCTCTTCCACATCAATATGCCTGTCATGACGTACAAAGTATAATTTTCCCGCTGCATCAATGCCGTAGACCTGCTTGATCATCCATTGATAAGTACGTATCTGCCGCTTATAGCTGTCCAGATTTTCAGTACCGGCATCTGTTTTAAAATCAAGGATGAACCATTTTCCTTCGTGACGGTATAGAAGGTCGATCTTTCCGTTTACACGTAAAAGATCATTTCCCTTTCCCAGCCATCCGCTGAGCGAAAGCTCCTGATATTTTTCGATATGCGGGTCGTTCAGTATTTTGTAAAGGGGATTCCGTATCGTTCTGTCCAGAAGGATACCGCATTCTTCCAGTATCTTTTCTGTTCTTACTTCAGGGAACTCCTCGCGTAAGCGGTTTTCAAGCTCTTCCCGGTGTGCCTTTATATCAAACCATCCATATTCCAGACACCAGTGATAGCAGCTTCCCGTCGCCAGGCCGGCTTCTCCCCTTCCGGCAGTGATATTCTCCATGGGTCCGCTGTTCATCAGATCATGAGGTGTGCAGTACCGGTAGGAGCCGGTCCCGGAAAATGAAGGAGCCTCGATCCATTTACTTTTTTCCGTCCGAACCGCTTTCTCCCCTTCCGTAATTACTTCAGAAGCGTTATGAACATGAATGCCTTTTTCTTTCCATTTCTCCGCGTCATCGTTTTCATCAAGCTTGTGGATCTTGTAAATAAATGTATTCCACCAAGGTGTTTTTTGAATGGCGTTCCGTTTCCTCCCCTAAAAAACAGACCTTGTGAACGGCCCGGGTGAATGCAACATAAAAGACCCGTTTCTCCTCGGCTGTTTCCTCATTCTGCGCACTTTTTTTCAAGCCGTATAAAATACCGGATCTTTCCCTTCCGGGAAGCGAGAGTGACATTTCAAAATAACCGTCCTTACGTCCGAACTGAAAACTTTCGGTACCGGAACCGCCGGAAGCATTCATCTCCGGCATGACCACCACCGGAAATTCCAGTCCCTTTGCCTTATGCACGGTCAGAATATGTACTTTCGCCGTCTCGGAGTATAACGCCTGTGCTTCGTTTTTATTATCATTCACGCGGTAATGGAAATGCTCGCGTATCGCACGTAAATTGCTGCCTTTCCGTACCATTCCGCGAATAATATTGATGGCTTTGTCCATATTCGCCAGACGCTGGCTGGGCATTAGTTCGCTGACATATCCCAGTTCCCGGTCATTTTCCTCAATGATGTGCGTCAGCAGTATATCCGCGGACAGGTACCGGCTCCTGCCGATCCATGAAAGTATCAGTTCTCTCTGTTTTTTGCAGGAGGGGGTCCGCTGCCTTCCCCATCGCTTCAAAGAGATAGACCTTTATCGCGGTCCGCCAGCAGATGGATCTTCGGGTCCGGCAGAGCGATCAGGGGACTCCGGAGAAGTCCGGCCAGCGCATGATCATCAAAAGGATTGTCAAGTACGGACAGAAAATGAAAAACATCTCTGCTGACACCGCTCTGATAAAAACCGCGTCCGCCGATAATACTGACCGGAATATCCAGCATACGGAAAGCCTGAAGATAATCTTCAATATGCGTGAATTTTCGCAGCAATACACCGATCAGGGGTTTATCTTCGCTCTCTTCCATTCCGGCCTGCTGAAGTTCCCGTAGTTTTTCACGCACACAAAAAGCCGCGTGCTGCGCCGGAAGATAAACACCGGATTTCCTCTCTTCCGCACTGCACCAATGTGTCTCTACGGCGGGAGAAAGTCGGTTTTTTACCTTTCCTTTATAAACCGTGGGGCCAAAAGCTTCATAGGCCTTTTTTTCTTCCCCTTTCTCCGGCATGATATCCGTTCCGCCGAAAGTTCGCATTAATGCCCTTATCAATAAAATCCGGCGATGAATGGTAATTATCATTGAAATCCAGAATCTCACCGTTCTGTTGACGGACCAGTTTTCGGCATCGTCCATGACCGTTACATCTGCATTATTGAACCGGTAGATCGATTGCTTGCGGTCCCCTACGATAAACAGCTTAATGGCATCCGCATCTTTCGCGGATCGAAAGATCGATCTGATGATATCCCAGCGCACCGGATTCGTATCCTGAAATTCATCCACCATAATGATGCCGGCACCGTCTCGCAAGGGTTTTTCGAATATCCGGATTATCCTGCAGTAATTGATGCGTAAAAAGAATAATATCGGAAAAATCCAGGACATTTTTCTTTTTACGCACATCCAGATAAGAGGCATCAAAATCCCTGTACAGATCGAACAGTTTCCGCAACAGGGGAATAATACGATAATCTTCGGGTCCCGGTGTCGCCATAAGATCTTCGATTGTATACTGTTTTTCAGCGTTTCAAACCACATAACAGCTTCTTTTTTTCATCGGACCAGTTCTCTTTCACACCGTTGATCTTTTGCCGGTATTCATCCTTACCGGTTACCAGTGGACTGTTCCGTATGACCCGGGTCAGAAAAGCGGACCTGAATTCCAGGGGGTCCTCATGCTGAATTTGGATATAATTTGCATACATCTGCTGCAGCAGCTTATACAGTTTATCGTTTTTATCCGCACATCCGTGTTCCGCATTTTTGCACAAGGATTCAAAACCGCCGATAATAATATCTTCATCGTAGTCGGGCGTATAGCGCTTCAGCCAGTCCCGCCATATATCCTCATCACGCTGCGAGCTGAACTGGAACAAGTGTCCCTGAAGGATTTCCCGGTGTTGGTAAATGCCGGTAATATTCTTTCGGATCCGGTAAACGCTCATGTTTTCCAAAAGCGCATTTAATTCATCGGCTGTTCATCTCCGCTTTCTTTTTCAGCCAGCGTTCAAAATGCAGCTCCAGAAGCTGTTCGCACTGCGCTTCATCCTGACCGGAACCTGTGGGTTAAGTCCGGCCCGGTGTGCGAATTCCCGAAGATACCGGCGCAAAAGAATCAATGGTAGCGATCGCATGCTGCGAAAAACGTTCTTTCAGGTATTGTGCGTAATTCCTGACCGAAGCATCCGGAACCGTCCGGAGAACAGGACAAAGATCTATATTTTGAGATTCCATTCCGGGGATCTTCTCGCCGGAAAGCAGTTTGTTAACGTTCTTCGTAGATCCGGGAGGCCATTTCGCCGGCTGCTTTTTTGTAAAGGTAATGACCAGAGTACGCCGGGGATCAATATTCTCAAAAGGAACGCCGGACTGTGCTTCCTTTGCGAACTGATCAAGTATGGCCGCATAGCGTTTTGTCAGGGAAAAGGTCTTTCCCGCACCTGCACAGGCCTGTATAAAGACGGACTGGTGCACATTCAGGGCGCGTTTGAGAGGCGAATGATTCATAAATTACCTTTTTCGTGATAAATCCTTACGTTTTCAAATAAAATTACAAAATATATATCATATTGATAAATATTTTTTACATTAAAGCGAAAACGAAAAACGGAGGAAAATTATGGCAAATGCAGGAGAATTCAAAGGAACCGTCGACCTTAATATGAAAAAAATCATTAAGGGTGCAATCGCACTTATCGTGATCGTGCTTATTGCAAGTGGGTATATGTTGTTCAGACCGAAAATGTCGGTTTGATCCTGCGCTTCGGTAAATACACAAAAACAACATTGCCGGGACTGCATATTAAGATCCCACTTATACGATAAAGTCTATCAGGTACCGGTAGAACGGCAAATGAAGGAAGAATTCGGTTTCCGCACAACCCGTGCAGGTATCAGCAGTCAGCATACTCGCAATTACGAAAGCGAATCAATGATGCTCACCGGAGATCTGAATGTTATCGTGTTGGAATGGATCATCCAGTACCGGGCTGAAGACCCTTATAATTTTCTGTTCAAAGTACGGAGTCCGCAGGTCACGCTTCGCGATATGAGTGAAGCCGTTATGCGTGAAGTTGTCGGAGACTCACGCTGGATGAGGTCCTGACCGTAGGACGTGAAGAAGTTGCTTTGCAAGTTCAGGATAAATTGCAGGTACTCTGTGATGAGTATCAGAACGGAATACGCATTAAACAGGTCATTATGCAAAACGTTAATCCGCCTGATGCAGTAAAAGCATCGTTCAATGAGGTCAACCAGGCTCAGCAGGACCGGGAAAAGTTCATCAATCAGGCACGTGCCGAATACAACCGCGTGATACCGCGCGCAAGAGGACAGGCACTGCAAACCATCCAGGAAGCAGAGGGATACGCTTCCGTGCGTGTGAACGGTGCCATGGGAGATGTTGCCCGCTTTAACGCCGTTTTTAAAGAATACCAGAATGCGCCCGAAATAACCAGTAAGCGTATTTATCTTGAAACAATGAACCGGGTATTGCCCCGGGTGGAAAAGAAATTCATTGTCGATGAAGAAAGCGGTGGTGTTTTACCTCTCTTAAACCTGAACAATGATCAATAAGGAGGATATCATGAAAAATAAAAATCTGTTAATTGTCACATTAGTTGTTGTTGCTATCCTTATTGTCGCCAGTATGGGTCTTTTTGTACTTGATGAGACCAAACAATCGGCTGACCACCCGTTTTGGGAAACCCATTCGTACCATTACCGACCCGGGATTGCATTTTAAGATCCCTTTTGTTGAAACCGCTCATATTTTCGACAAACGTTTTCTGGAATGGCGCGGAGACCCCAGCCAGGTAACAACGGAGGATAAACGGTATATATGGGTTGATACCTACGCTCGCTGGCATATTACCGATCCGCTTCTTCTTTATAAACGCCTTCGTGATGAGACCGGAGCAATGTCCCGGCTTGATGATATCATTGACGGTGAAACTCGTACAACGATCGCCAGTCATCTGCTGATCGAACTGGTGCGGACAACAAACCGTGATGCTACTGTTGATCCAATTCTTGATCTCGACTCCAATCAGCTGGAAAGTATTGAATACGGCCGACGGGGAATAAGTAAAAAGATCCTGAGCTCTTCCGCTGAACGTGTTAAAGATCTGGGTGTTGAAATACTTGATTTCCGCATCAAACGCCTCAATTATGTCGATGAAGTACAGGCCACGGTATTTGAGCGTATGATCACGGAACGAAAACGTATCGCGGACCAGTACCGTTCCGAGGGCCAGGGAGAAGCATCCCGCATCAGCGGTGAAAGACAGCGTGAACTCAACCGTATCCAGTCGGAAGCAAAACGCACCGCCCAGGAGATCAAGGGCCGTGCAGATGCTAAAGCCGCCGCGATCTACAGCGAAGCCTATAACCGTAATTCCGCTTCGCGTGAATTCTATGCTTTTACAAAGACCATGGAAACGTATGAGGAAACGCTTGACAGTACCACCAGTCTGATCCTGTCAACGGAAAGTGATTTCTATAAATATCTGAAACGGCTGCAGCCCGAATAAATACTGTTATTAAAGCAGGTACTCAGACAGATCCCTTTCCCGTTGCATAACGGGAAAGGGATTTTTACAAATGTGAGATTGTATGTTCGGATAATATAAACAGACGATTGTTGATCCGTTTTTTACACATGGAAAAATGCCATTACCGCTTAACTGTATTTCATTTCCTGCACACCTTCGAACTTCCGTTCCCGGGTTTTTCACGCTCTCTTCCGGATCTTTTCTTCTCGCAGTCCCGTGTGCCGGTAAATAAAGACGGTCGCCCGCAGCAGTCAGCAGTATTACTCTCCTCCGATCCTTCCGATATACACCAGCCTGTCTTTACCGGAAAGGAGAAGTTCAAAATTACTGACCGCTATACCATCCGTTGATCTATGCGAACCGAAGATCCTGGCTTTGTATATATTACCCGTGTTGTCGGAATGCAGCGATTCGATCAGTGAAGCATGCCCAAACCACGTACCGTCGCTCCGCTGTTTCCAATATTGAATAAAGTCACCGGGCCTCACTTGCGACATATCCGTGATACGCGTTCCCAGATCATATTTTTCAATGGCGTATACCACCCCTGCAAAACGCGGGTCAGCGGGATCGGGGCCCTCCTGAATAATATCACGGTCATGGAAGGAATGAATGATCATTACATCCCTGCGTATTTCCGGCGTATAGGTGATATTCAGGCGGGCAAGTATTGTATCCATGACCGCCGATATAAATGACGTACAATCCAAATGTTTCTCCGCACTGCTGTACGCTCCGTAGCTCCAGCCGTGAAAAACGCCGTTATCCAGCTCATGCGCCACACTCAGGGCATCAACAGATGTTCTTGTCGCTTCCCTTATCGTTGCGGAACCGCCAAATGCCACAGCGAATATACCGCAGACCGTCAGTATCCTGCGTAAAAATAATCTCATTTTCTTCCTTTCGTTAAAACCGTATTTTCTGGAGGTGATCATATCTTCCCGTTTCTTTCTTTCTTTTTATTTCCCAACTTCAGTTGAAGAACAATTCCTTTCCGAAAAGCCATAACATGATCCCGGAAGTAATAAGCTTTAAAATGGTTCCGGTCAGAAAACCCATAAAAGATCCGAAGCCGGACCGCAGAGCGGAGTTTGAATCTTTTCCCGAACTGAGTTCTCCGATAACGGCACCGACAAAGGGCCCGATAATGATCCCCAGTGGAAATAAGAAAAGTCCCGCGATAAGTCCGATCACACTTCCCCACACGCCGCGTTTACTCCCGCCCGAACGGCGGGTGCCGAATGCCGGAATTGCAAAATCCAGGGCATATACCACTGCCGTAATAATTCCCCAGGTGATCAGAATGTTCGGAGCAAAGTGATAGTTTTCCGTAAAATGCAGTAGCAATAATCCTATATAACTCAGGGGTGGTCCGGGTAAGACCGGCAATATACTTCCTATTATACCGCTGAGCATTAAGACGACCCCGAGAATAATGAATACATAGTCCATAGAGCTTCCGGTTTTATGAATTTTTGCGGACCAGCGGACCTTTATTAAGCCCAATGGTCCGGCAGTAAAAATTTATTATAATCCATCTGTATTTGCAATGCGTTTCGAATAAACATTCCGTTGCCGTTTTTCTTTTGTTGTGACAAATTAATTGCATTTAACAATTGAAAACGGTCTTTTATTATATTACTTTATTTTACTTCATTTTTGATCGTGGGATAGCAAAAATGAAATATAAATTTTCTAATTATGAAAGGCGAAAATTATGCTAAAGCCCGGTGTCATTCCATCTGCGGAACCCAGAATCAGGGTGGGGATCGTACTTCCAAAGGATGATCAGAAAAAGATAACTGCCTTTTTTTCCAACATGTGTGATTTTGAAATGGCAGTCGACACGCTAACGTTTTCGACTTGCGAAGTCCCGAGTATTCTTTTTAAAGCCGAAAATAATGGTATTACTTTCACGATCGACGGAAAACAATATGATAAAGTGCATAAGGTTGTTTTCCGGCCGATAAAGGAAACCGCCTATATCACGCTGGACCCTGTGGTATCGGGCCGTGAATTCCACTGGCGAAAATATATCAGTGTCAGAGTGCCGGAAAAAGTGGAGATCTTCCTTTCCGGAGGAAGTCTGCTGGTCGTTAATGAACTCCCGCTGGAAAAATACCTGTCCTGTGTGGCAACTTCCGAAATGGGCGCCGCCTGTCCGCCCGCACTGATCGAATCACAAACGGTCGTGGCTCGCTCCTGGATGCTTGCCAATGTTGAACAAAAGCATGTCCATCTCGGTATTGATGTCTGTAACGACGACTGCTGTCAGCGATATCAGGGATTGAATAATCTCACCGAAAACAGTAAGAAGGGCGCGGAATCCACCCGCGGCAGGGTCATCACGTATAAGAATGAGATATGTGATGCGCGTTATTCGAAATCCTGCGGCGGAAAGATGGAGGTTTTTGAAAACCTCTGGGAAGACACTCCGCTGCCCTATATGCAGAACATTCCCGATATGCCGGAAGGGCATACTGTTCCGGATCTGACAATAGAGGAAAATGCCAGAAAATGGATCATGTCCACACCCAGGGAAGCTTTCTGCAGTTCTTGATACCGTACCGGAAAACACATTGAAAAAATATATCGGTGCCTGTGATGAAGAAGGGGAATACTTTCGCTGGACCGTAGAGATCAGTAATGGCGATCTATCTGCCAATCTCCGGGATAAACTCGGAATTGAGGTCAAAGATGTACTGGACATGCAGATCCGGAAACGCGGCGGAAGTGCCAGATCCCTGGAATTAGTGATCGTCTATCTTGATTTCAACGATAAACAGCATGAAACCGTTGTTTATAAAGATTACAATGCGCGCCTTGTGCTTCATCCGAAATTTCTCTACTCCTCCGCGGTGATCATCGATAAGATTGGAAGCGGAGAGATCCCGAAACGTTTTATCTATCACGGCGCGGGATGGGGACACGGTGCGGGCATGTGCCAGATCGGCGCTCTCGGCATGTCACTGAAAGGGTATTCCACCGAAGAGATCCTGGAACACTATTATCCGGGAAGCACATACACGAAGATCTATTAATAAGGATGATCTATGAGTAAAAAAAATGTTGAGAACAAAAAACGCCATCCTTTAAGCTGGGTTCCGTCTCTCTACTTCATTGAGGGTGTTCCTTATACCATCGTGATGGTCGTTTCCGTCGTTATGTACAAAATGCTGGGTATCTCCAACACCGATATTGCCCTCTACACCAGTTTGCTCTACCTCCCCTGGGTGATCAAACCCCTCTGGAGTCCTGTAGTTGACAATCTGAAAACTAAGCGCTGGTGGATTTTGATCATGCAGTTCATTCTCGGTGTGTTATTCGACTGTATTGCTCTTACCATTCCCACAACAAATTTTTTCCGGATCACGATCGCGATCTTATGGCTCATGGCTTTTACCTCCGCAACACATGATATTGCTGCGGACGGTTTTTATATGATCGGTCTTAAAGAAGGGGATCAGGCTCTTTATAACGGCATACGTTCCGCATTTTACCGGGTGGCAATGCTTACCGGCCAGGGAGTTTTCGTTATCCTGGTCAGCCTGCTGATCAATGCATCCGGTATGGACAAGGTCACTATTGAGGTCAATGCGGTTCCGAAGGACGGAAAAGCGCTGATCGAGGTCCCCGAAGAAGTGGCAATACAGGAACAGCCGGGCGAGATGTATCTGATCAATCACCCGGATGAGTTGAATATCCCTATTGAACGTGTCGATAAGGCATATGCGGATTCCGTGATCAAATCTGCCCGGGAATGGAATACCGCCCAAGGTCAGCCGGACCCGGATGAAAGCCAGAGAGAAAAAAGAGTACGCTTAAGTAAGACAGAGGATGACGGAAATCTGGAAAAAGAAGTGCGGCCGAAAAAATTCGAGGCCTGGATCCGTTCAACTTTCGGTGTGGAAAAACCCCCGGTCACCGATTATGAGGGGAATCTGGCTATTATCTATTTTCATCTTTCGAAGAAACCCGAAACGGATAAACCGGTCATTGTTACCTTTGGCCAGGATCGCGGTGACAGGAGCATCAAACTGGTTGAGGGCATGCGTTTTGAATTCGACGCGGGAAAACTGGAACAAACCGGTTATGGCCGTTATTCAGCTTGATAAAAAACTAGATGAACCCAGCAGTGCCCATTTTGATGCCAAATCCGGAAATGTAAAAATGGCCTGGTCTGTTCTGTTTTTCTGCCTTTCCGGCATGTTCTTTGTTTTCTATGTGGCGCATCGTTTTACTTTGCCAAAGGTGGAGGTTGAACGTGTTGAGCGTTCTCCCGGAGAAGCATTAAAGGATTTTCTGGCCACTTTTACCACTTTTTTCAAGAAAAACAATATCGGACTTGCACTTGCTTTCTTATTGCTATTCCGGCTTGCGGAATCCCAGCTGGTCAAATTGTCCGCTCCGTTCATGCTTGACACCCGTGAAGTAGGCGGTCTGGGATTGACGGCCGGTGAATACGGACTGACTTACGGTACGATCGGACTGATTTTTCTCACCCTGGGAGGCATACTGGGAGGCCTGGCAGTGTCTAAAAACGGATTGAAGAAATGGATCTGGTGGTTCGCTATTGCGATCAATATTCCCAATGCCGTCTATATCTATCTTTCCTATGCACAGCCTTCAAGTCTTGCCATTATCGCTCCGGCCGTTGCCTTTGAAACCTTCGGCTACGGTTTCGGTTTTACAGCCTACATGATGTATATGATCTACTTTTCACGCGGGAAATATAAAACATCGCATTATGCTATCTGTACGGCATTTATGGCTCTCGGCATGATGCTTCCCGGTATGATCAGCGGCTGGCTTCAGGAACTTATCGGCTATCAGCACTTCTTTATCTGGGTCATGATCGCTACGATCCCGGGATTTATTCTCCTCAAATTCCTGAAGATCGATCCGAAGTTCGGAAAGAAAGTGAAACAAACGGAATAAGAAGATCAATACAAAAAAGCAAAGCCTTTCCGGATCCCGGAAAGGCTTTTTTAGCTTAATGCTAAAAAATAAGATTAAAACGTTATAAATAATAGAATGTCAGGGGAATACAGGGAATTTGATTTTATTGAACTAATAATAAAAAATTCCTGTCCGAAATGTGGTTCTTTTCACATGGAAAAGTCCCGGGGGGATCCCCTTGGGAGAAGCAAAAGAAAGACCGCCGCTTCTCTTCCGCCAACTGGCGGACTACAAAATCCTCTGCGTTCGCTAAAATGCAGAAAGGCCTTGATCTGCCGATTCGAATAATTGTTCGCCGGTATGTGAATAAAACTTACGGGAACCGTTCAGAAGACAGGGAAAAAGCAGAGGGAGTACACGGGTACCGGACTTATTTCCGGATCCGGAATATTACGTAACCTTACAGGAAAAATCCCATGAAGACAGAGGCATTTATCTTCGTGATTCACAAACGTAACTTCTTGACAGATGGCAAATTAAGCCTTATCTTTCCAAGATGAAACGGACCTGCTACATTCTGCTGATCATGCTGTTTTTCCTGAACGGCTGTTCCCGCTATGAGAACATTAAGGGGGTGCATGTCATTCTGCAGGATCCCGAGATACGCCAGCGATACGGCGGCGAAATGGGTGCACTTGCCGACGAACTGAAAGAAGCGGGGGTAAACCTTGTCATAACTCCCGTTATGGAAGATGGTACTGCTTTTTATCCTTCGGATGTTCTCCCGCAGCGCCGTGACCACGGCACACAGCTATTGGCTTTTCGTCATGAACTTCGTCGCAGGAATATCCGCTTTGCCGCATATATACCCATATTCACCGATGCCTATAGTTACCGTTATCAGCCCTCCCTTCGTGCCGTTAACGATTTCGGCAACAGGGAGAACCATGAACATATGTACCCTGTTTGTCCCGGCGATGCGGAGTACCGAAATTATAAACGTGAGGCGGTTAAGGAAGTCCTGCTGATCTTACAGCCGGATATGCTTTATTTTGATGACCTCTCTTTTCCTCTCGATAAGGATATCCTGTGCGGCGGGAAATACCCGTGAATCGGCGATCTTATTGTTTTTGCGCTGACTGCAGAAAAGCTTTTTCGGAATACAGTTCGATTGCAATACCGCCGCAACTGTCAACTTCCGAAGCTGCAGCATGGATCCTCGAACATCATGAAGATGAATGGACCGGATGGAAAAGTGATCTCATTACCTCCTATGTAAAAGAGCTTGAAAACAGTACACATGATATCATGCCCGATTGCAAGATCATGCTTGTAACCCTTCCCTGGGGTGAAGCGGAACATCATGACGGCCGGCAGCGGCTTGCGGGACATGATCTGAAGGACCTGAGTGACTATGTCGATTATTTCGTGTCCCGCCTTGTCCGCATCTGAGCGAAGAAGATCATTCCCGGCGCGTGGAACTTCGTGCCGCCTCCGAAAATCCGAAAAAATATATTATCCCTTCCTTGACGTTAAGTGTCGGGCATAAGAGTGAAAACAGTTTCAGAGAGAGTTTGGACTTTTTCAAAAATAAAGTTATTCTTTACAGCTGGACTTCTTTACTCAAGAACAGATCTTATTTAAATATCTATTCCACGGAGTTTTGATATGAATGAAACTTCTATGATCTATCAGCTGCTCAAAGATAAAAGTCAAAAACAAGAACTGCATCCTGCACAAAAAATTGTGGTTTCGCCGGATTATGTGATTCTGAGCCATCGTTCCCTTGATAAATTATCCGGTTTTATGAAAGAAGGGGCCTGTGCAGTACCCACGATCCTGGTCAACAATCATCTTCCAATGGAAGGAAGCAGTACGCCGGAAGATCTGGCGCTGATGGAGTCCCGCGGCGTACGGTATTACGAGATCGGACGTGGCGGAACTCCCGCAATGGTGGCAGCTGAAGAAGGTTTTGCCGTACCGGGAAATATTATGATCACCAATGACAGAAATCTTCTGGAATTGGGTGCTCTGGGTGCCTGTGTTCTGCTTGCCGAACCGGAAGATATTGCAGCGCTTCTCAAAAGCGGAAAAATAGAGATCACGGTTCCGGTGCCTTTCGGTATTGAACTCCTTGGTGAAACCGGAAAATGGACCGGCGGTATCGATATTGCTCTTTATCTGCTGGAATATGCAAACCTTCCTGAAGACCATTCGGCCGCTCTGGAAATTTATGGTGAAGGTCTTACCGCATTATCGCTCCCGGAACGCCATAATTTACTTCGGGTGCTGATCGATCTGGGATATGAGAATGTCCTTTGCAGAGTCGATGAAAATGTCATGGCTTTCCTGCAGGACCGCAGTGAAGCGGAAGCACAATTCTATTTCCCGGCTGCCGGGAAAAAACCGGAACACCGCAGTATCCGCGTGGATCTTTCGAATATACATCCCATGCTGGCCTGGAAAGAGAACAATGAAGTGAAGATCGGGAGTCTGACCGATAAATACGAGCTTCCCGTTCAAAATGTATTTATCGGCGGGGATACTGCCTGCCGTTTTCCGGATATTGAAGCCGGATTAACGATCACCGGCTACCGTCCGCTTCCGCCGCATGTCACTGCCAATATCCTTCCCGGCTCCCAGCTGGTTCATAACGATCTTATGGATATGGGTATTGCCGGCATTTATACTGAGATCGGTTTTACGCTGATGCCCCCGGCCTTTCTGGCACTTTTGGCCGACCACCCGGACACGGAGAGAACCAGCTTGGGGACATCAGTCAGGATACTTTTGTCCGGAGGTATGCTTGCCGGTGCATTGAATTGCTTTGCCGCTGCAATGACCGGAAAAATAACACATCCGCTCGAACTTGAATCGATGCTGAAGCACGAAGCGGAACAAGAGGATTAATGGATGTCCAAAAACAAGAAACATCTGATCCTGATGAAGATATATCTGGTATTGATCATTCTGATGACCATTCCCATTTCGAACGGATGTATGCTGTTCCAGAAACGTATCAGACCGCCGTTCATGAAACGCCCCAAGATCGTTACGATGCAGGTAACAGCGTACTGCGCCTGTCAAAAATGCACCGGCTGGGAATATAACTGGCTGGGGCGGCGCGTTTATGCCTACGGACCGCAGAAAGGGAAACCCAAAGAGATCGGATTAACCGCCGGCGGGACCAAAGCACGCCGCGGGACCATTGCAGCGGACACGAATATTTATCCGATGGGCACTATTATGTTTATCGAAGGATACGGTTTCGGACGTGTCGAAGATCGCGGCAGTGCCATTAAAGGGCATCATATCGATCTTTTTTTCAAAAGTCATGACCGTGCAATGGAATGGGGAAATAAAATAATGAAAGTAAAAGTATGGAAACCATAAAGGCACACGTTCCGTTATGAAGAAAAAACCGCAAATCTCTTTTTATACATTAGGCTGTAAATTGAACCAGGCGGAAACAGCCGCCCTGAAAAATGCCGCTAAAGAAAAAGGCTATACCATTGTTCCGTTTTCCGATGCATCGGATATTATGGTCGTTAATTCCGTACCGTGACCGGCCGTGCGGACCGCAAAACCCGGCAGGCATTGTATCAGGCGCGGCGGCGCTCACCGGAGGGTATTCTTGTTCTGCTCGGTTGCTATCCCCAGGTCGATCCGGAGCAATCAACGCTTTTTAACGGCGTTGATATTGTTCTCGGTACACATGATAAATTTGATATTTTTTCGGCAATTGAGACCTTTACGGAAACGGGCGAACAATATGTCCTCATTTCTCCCGTTGATAACAACAAACGTCCTGATTCCACTTTTATTGCGGCCACGGAGAGGACCCGTGCTTTTCTGAAGGTCCAGGAAGGCTGTGATAATTTTTGTACTTTCTGTATTGTGCCCTATGCCCGGGGAAACCCTGTCAGCAGGAATTTTCAGAATACCCTTAGCGAAGCCCGCCGGCTTGTGGATGCGGGCTATAGGGAGATCGTTCTCAGCGGTATTGATATAGGGGCGTATAAAGATGACGATAAAGATCTTTTGGAGCTGATCCGTGCACTTGAAGATATTAAGGGACTGGATCGTATCCGGATCTCTTCAATAGAAATGAATACCTTAGATGATGAACTGATCTGGCATATCGGCAGTTCGAAAAAAGTGATGCCGCATTTCCACCTGTCCCTGCAGTCCGGATCGGACACGATCTTACATGCCATGGGACGAAAATATCTCAGCGGGGATTTTACCCGTAAAGTGGAGACAATCCGTCATTATATTCCTGATGCGTCCATCGGCACCGATGTGATCGTCGGATTCCCCGGTGAAAGCGATGCCTTGTTCATCGAGACCATGAGCTATATCAATAAGATCGCCTTTTCCTACCTTCACATTTTTCGTTATTCGGCCCGTAAGAGAACACCCGCAGCAACCATGAAAGAACCGGTGTCCGAAAATCGTAAAAAAGAGCGCGCTTCCCTGCTTAATGATACGGACCGTCTGCTCCGGGAAAAATATGCCACCGGTTTTTACGGAACCCGCCAGCCGGTACTCTGGGAAAATTTTGAAGAAGGAATGCTTTACGGGCATACGCCGCATTATCTTCAGGTGCGGATACCGGGACAGGCCAAACGAAAAACACCGTTTCAGAGATCATGCTGGAACGTGATAACATCCTTTTGTAATTCCTTTATCAAAAATTGTATTGCATAGAAAAAAACCGGGATCCCGGTTTTTTTATTTTCAGCGCTTTTTTTCGGGATCTATTACGTAATTGATTCCTGATGGTAATTTTGTAAGCATAAAATCGTTATAATTAATTGAATATCATAAATCTGAATACGATTTCATTGTTTTTCCAATAAAGATGGACAAAATGCTTTCAAATGTGGTTCTTGTGAGACAAAAGAATGGAAAAAAGAGTAAACAACGTTACTACTGTAATATTTGACATTGCATCTGTCGCAAATGAAAATAGCCTACAAGCTAGATGAATCTTCCTTGTCCAAGGGAAAGGAAGCAAAAGAAAGACCGCCGCTCCTCTTCCGCCATTGGCAGACTACAAAATCCTCTGCGTTCGCTAAAATGCAGAAAGGTCTCGCTCCGCTCAACCGCTGCATTTTTTTACGCTCTCTTATCGGATTTTCTTCACGCGTCGTCGCGATGCGGCATGGAAGATCTTGTATAAATCAGCCTCACCTTTTTACCATTAACCTGTAATTCAGTTCTTTTGCCTCTTCTTTCCCGGTGGTCCGGAATAAATATGCAAATGCCAATGCGCCGGCACTGATATTGGCAATGAAGGCGGACCAGAAAACACCTTCGAGCGCAAAGAAGTGCGCACCCAGTAAAGCCAGCGGTACATACAGGCCGAGCGTCCGCAGCATGGAAAAGAATACCGCGGGGTGCGGCTTGTTCATACCGTTGAAACTCTGCGTGCTCAGTCTCACCAATCCCTGAAAGCCATAACTGAATCCGACAATAAGCAAATATTTTACCGTTACATCGATAACGTTGGGATCACTGCTGAAAACAGAGGCAATGCTCTTGCCAAAAAGCAGAACGATAATAAAAACTAACGTTCCCCATGTAAGGGAAAAACCTGCTGCGTATTTATAAGCTTTATACATTCGCGGGAATTTTAATTTACTGTAATTTTGTCCGATAAATATTATAAGCACAGAACCAAGTGCATTAATGACCATCAGGGCGAACATCTCGATTCGCGAGGCAACCCCGAAACCCGCGACGGCTTCTTTTCCGAAATCGGAAATTATTCTTGTGACCACTCCTATGGAAACGGGAGTGATCAGCAAACTCAGTGCGGCGGGACCCCCAATATACAGGACTTTCCACCATGTTGAGAAGATCTCGCGGAAATGACCGACTTTTACAGTGAGCAATTTTTCTCTTCCGATCAATATGATCAAAATAATGCCAAAACTGACGCTCCGGGAAATGACGGTTGCAAGTGCTGCGCCTTTTATTCCAAGTTCGGGAAAAGGACCGTATCCGAATATAAACAGCGGATCAAGGATAACATTCACGAAAGCGGAGATCACCATGATCATACCGGGCACAAACGTATCACCGGTCGCTCTGACAATATTATTTCCGACCATTGGCATCAACACAAAAGGAACACCAAAATACCAGACACTCATATAGTCAGTGAATATATCCGATTATTTCCCGTTGGGCACCGAGAGCCATAAAAAGCGGACGAATTGTCAGTAATCCCAGAGTGACGAACAATATGACAACGGAGATACCCAAAAAAATAGCACGGCTGGCGATCATTCTGACCTCATGGCGGTCCGCGACAATAAAATTCCGCGATACGAGCGAACTCGTTCCAATACCGATACCCAGGGAAAGGCTGTTGATGAACATAATGACCGGAAAACAGAAACTGATCGCCGCAAGTTGATTTACCCCGAGCTTACCGACAAAATAGGTGTCTACAAGGTTGAATATCACCATACCCAGCATACCGAATATCATGGGCCATGTCAGGCTGATCAGTTGTTTTGCAATATTTCCCTGTGTGAGATTCCTGCTTTTACGATCCATTATCTATTATTTCCCGTATCTTTTCTTGGCATTCCCTTTTACTTTCTCCAGAAGTAAAAAAAGTTGTTCCCTTTCTTCCTCACTGAGGTCCGCAAGTAATGTATCCGTCCATGATGTAAAAACGTTATGAAGCGGGGATTCGATCGTTCTTGTTTTTTCGCTTATGTATATCTTTTTTATCCTGTTGTCGTCTTTCGCGGCGATCCGCACAATATATCCGTTCTTCTCAAGCGTATGGAGCTGAGAACTGACTGAAGATTTATCTAAATTCAGGAAATGTGTAAGGTCTGACTGGGTAATACCGTTATGGCGGGAGATAAAATGCAGTGTTGTGACCTGTGAGGGACCGATATCGTACCTTTTGAATTGCTTCTGGAAATACATACCGGAAAGACGGGAAAGTTCTGAAATAATTTTCCCGAGCGAACGGTCCCGCTTTTCTTCAAGCTCTTTCATGTCATAAGTTCTAAACTATTAGTTTGAATTCCAACTGTTTTTTCCAGACATAGGAAGTTTTAACCGAACCGGATCTTCGGCAGTTGATTGGGGAATAAAAATTATTCTGCTCTTCGTTCGAACAATTGCGGCCATTACCTTCGGAAAGTATTTCCTTGAACTAACAGTACTATTGTTATAAATTTAATTATCAGTGAAACATATTTTTAATCAACGAAGGATGTATTCAATCTTTCAAAAAAGTTCATGCTTTATATCTATAACAAACAATTAATTGGAACAATACGTTCCGGTTGTTTTTTTTCGTGAGGTGCTCGGTTGAGAAGTAAATATGCCCGTGTCAGGATCAGAAAAAATGCCCAAAGCAAAAATGTGAAGATTTCGTCGGACCTCAAACCCGAAATAAGTGATCCCCTGATAGAAAAATGGCAGTCCCTTCTGGATATTACCGCAAAAACCGCAAAAATCCCCGCTGCACTTATTATGAAACTGAATGAAGACAATATTGAGGTCTTCCTGGAAAGTCATACGCCGGGAAATCCATACAAAAAGGGAGAAAAAGCGGAACTGAGATACGGACTGTATTGTGAAACGGTGATCGGTACTCAGAAGGATCTGCTTATTCCCGATGCGAGAAAGGATGCCTTATGGAGAAAAAACAATCCGGACATTGATCTGAACATGGTCGCTTATATGGGTTTTCCCATTAATTGGCCGGACGGAGAAGTTTTTGGTACGATCTGTCTTCTTGACAACAAAGAAAACCACTTCAGCGATTATTACAGAGAACTCCTGGACCACGTCAGGGAAAATATTGAAAATGACCTTAATTCGCTTCTTATAAACAATAAATTGAGAGAACGCCTTAAAGAACTAAACTGCTTATATGAATTACAGAACATCTTCGAGAAAAAATTTTCCGAAACCGAAACGCTTGCCAGATCATTGTTAACAATAATACCGCCGGCAATGCAGTATCCCGACCGTACCTGTGTCCGTTTAACCCTGAACGGAAAGGAATTCCTCTCAAAGGATTTCCAGGAAACCCCCGTAAAGATATCGCAGAATATCCGGACCGGCAGCATGAAAAAGGGACAGCTTGAGGTCTTTTATAAAACCGGAAAGAAAGAAAGCTCTGCGGTTTCCTTTTTAGAAGATGAAAAAAAACTTCTTGCTGCCATTTCCCATAATATCGGTCAATATTTGGCCCGTATCCAAACAGAGAACGAACTGAAAAAAAGTGAAGCCTTTCAGAAAACGATCATAGAAAGTTCTCCTTTGCCCATATTCTCTCTCGATACCGAAGGAAGGGTCCTAAGCTGGAATCCTGCCTCCGAGAAGGTATTCGGCTGGACATTTGAAGAAATAAAAGGAAAAACACTGCCGATCGTCCAAAAAGAGAAGAAACACGAATTTCATTCCTTATTGAACAGAGTGATCACTGAAGGAGCTTTTTCGGGTAAAGAGCTTGTGCGCCAAAAGAAAAACGGACAACTTATTGACATCAGCCTTTCTGCGGCACCTATCCACGGTCCGGATAATAAGGTCATTGGAATAATGTCGACCCTGGAAGATATCACCGACAGTAAAAAATTGGAAAAAGCCATTATCGAAAGCCGAAATAATCTGCGCATCACTCTGGATTCCATCGGAGACGGTGTTATTACCACTGATAAGAACGGCATGGTCAACGGCATCAATCCCGTGGCTTCGGAGCTGACCGGTTTCACATTACCTGAAGCTAAGGGGAAACCCCTTGCTGATGTTTTCTCTATTATGAATGAAAAAACGGGAGAAGCCGTAGCAAACCCCGTACAGAAAGTCTTAAGAACCGGCAAGATCGTTGGCCTTGCAAATCATACCAAACTTATTTCAAAAAACGGCAAAGAACATCAGATTGCCGATTCCGCTTCTCCCATCATAAATGACAGAAAGGAAATTACCGGTGTTGTGCTGGTCTTCCGTGATGTCACCAAAGATTATCACATCCGCCGGGCATTGATCGAAAGTGAAAATAAATTCCGTTCACTTGTAGATCAGGCGGCGGAGATGCTATTCCTTCATGACCTGAACGGAAATATTATTGATGTCAACAGGGCAGCTGAGATCAATACCGGGTATACAAAAACGGAATTGAAAAAAATGAAGGTTTCCGATATTGATCCCGGTTCATCCAAACGCAAAGACGAAAATGCCCACTGGAAACCTTTGCGTCCGGAAGAAGATGCAGTCACAATTGAAGCCGCGCATCGGCGTAAAGACGGCACTGTCTATCCGGCAGAGATCACTCTTTCCAAAGTGACACTCAGCGGTAAAAACTACATTCTTGCTCTTGCACGCAATATAACGGAACGCAAACAGGCGGAAGAAAAATTAAAAGAAAGCGAAGAAAAATACCGGCTTATCGTTGAAAATGCCAATGACGGTATCGAGATCACCCAGCAGGATAAGATCATTTTTGCCAATGCGCGATTTGCTGAAATGCTGGGATATACCATTGATGAACTCAAGAACATTCCCTTCAAAGATATATTTACCGAAACGGCTATACGGGAACTCTACGAACGCCGGGAAAAACGCCTGGCCGGACAAAGGGAACAGCGCCAATATGAAACCACTTTCAGGAAAAAGAACGGTTCGCATATTCATGCCAATGTGAATTATGAAATAATCAATTACAAAGGGGAACCGGCAACTTTTGCCGATCATCCGTGATATCACTGAACAAAAGAAGGCAGAACAAACCCTGATCGAAAGCGAACAAAAGTACCGCCGCCTTTTCGAAACGATGTCCCAGGGAGTGGTCTATCAGGATGCGGAGGGGAAAATATTTTCCGCCAATCCCGCCGCGCAACGCATTCTCGGTCTGAATCTGGACCAGATGAAAGGCAGAACGTCCATTGACCCGAGATGGAAGTCTGTTGATAAAAACAAGAACGAACTCCCCGGAAATGAACATCCTGCAATGCGCGCATTGAAAAGCGGGGAAAAAGTGGAAAATTTCATTCAGGGTATCTTCAATCCGCGGCTGAACGATTATGTGTGGATCAACGTTAGCTCCACACCTTTGTACCATAAAAATGGAAGTCGCCCTTATCAGGTTTACTCAACATTCCTGGATATTACCGAAAAAAGAAAGACGGAATTACGGCTTCAGGAAAGCAACCGCAAATTCAATACCATGATCGATAATCTGAATGGCGTTGTCTACCGCTGCAAGCTTGATCAGGCATGGACAATGGAATATATGAGTAATGCCGTAGAAGAGATCAGCGGGTATCCGGCATCCGATTTTATCAATAATGCGCGACGTACTTATGATTCCATCATTTTTGCAAAGGACCGGAAACGCGTTCAGGACGAGATCCGGGAATCGGTGAAACGGAAAAAGCCGTACACCGTGGAATACCGTATCCATACAGCTAATGACGTAATACGCTGGGTGTGGGAGCGTGGAAGATACATTTACCACGATAAGGATACAATTCTGCTTGAAGGTTTTATCGTTGATATTACGGGTCATAAAGAAGCAGAAAAAGAATTACGGAAAGCAAAAGAAAAAGCGGAAGAGAGCGATCGTCTGAAATCCGCGTTTCTGGCAAATATGAGTCATGAGATCCGAACGCCCATGAACAGTATTATGGGCTTTCTGAACCTTCTGCAGAAGCCGGAGCTTTCCGATGATAAAAAAGACAACTACATCGATATCGTTAAAAAAAGCAGTGTGCGGCTTCTCAATACCATTAATGATATTATTGAAATAGCTAAAATCGAATCCGGACATGTTGATATTCATCCCGAAAATATCCATATCAGCAGACTCCTTGACTATTTTTATCATTTCTTTAAACCGGAAACGGACCAGAAAGATCTGCAATTCCGTTTGAAGAATACGGTTGGAAAAGACAGGGATGTTATCAGAACCGACAGGAACAAACTTGAATCCATATTGAACAATTTCATAAATAATGCCCTGAAATTCACGGATAACGGTTTTATTGAGCTGGGTTGCAGCATTAAAAATGATCATATTGTTTTCTATGTTGCCGACAGCGGAACCGGGGTCTCTCCGCAAAAAATTGAAGCGATCTTTGACCGGTTCGTTCAGGCTGATATGGCGATAAGCCGTTCATATGAAGGATCGGGACTGGGGTTGTCTATCGCCAGAGCCTATGCAGACATGCTTGGGGGAAAAATACATGTTGAATCCACACCCGGCCGTGGAAGTACATTTTATATTTCACTTCCTTTGGACACCGCAGGATCGAGGAACACAACAGATGACATAAAAAGATCATCTGCAGCGGTCCGGGGCAGCGGGAAAAATAAAACCCTCCTGGTTGCAGAAGATGACGACGCCAGCTTCATCTATATCGAGGCGGTTCTTCAAACAAAGAACTTCACCGTTTTACGTGCCGAAAATGGCAAAGAGGCGGTAAAACTCTGCAAAGAAGATCCGAATATCGATCTTGTTCTTATGGATCTGAAAATGCCTGTTATGAACGGTTATGAAGCTTCAGAAAAGATACGTGAGTTCAATAAGAGCATACCCATTGTCGCACAAACCGCCTATGCGCTGCAGGGTGACGAAAAAAAGGCCCTGGCGGCCGGATGCGACGATTATGTCACTAAGCCGATAACGAGTGAAGATCTGTTAACATGTATAGGGAAATATCTATAAGGTACCGGTTTTTTATCAAACAGGAAGGTGACTCCTCTGTCACTCCCTTTTTCTTTTCACCGGTGCCGTCAAAAAAGGAAAGAACAATCGGATGAAAGGACGCATCCATCTATATACCGGCAACGGAAAGGGCAAAACCACCGCTGCTCTCGGTTTGTCGCTTCGTGCCGCCGGGGCGGGAAAAAACGTATTCTTTGCACAATTCATAAAAGGAAAAAAGTACTCCGAGATCACGGCCATAGAAAAATTTTTTTCTGCGATCACGGTAAAACAATATGGTCTGGACTGTTTTATTATCAATGAACCGACACCTGCGGATATAGATGCGGCACGGAAGGGACTGAAGGAAGTTGCTCATATCATCGCTTCCGGAAAGTATGGTATTGTTGTGCTGGATGAGATTTGTATCGCTGTTTTTTATAAGCTCATTTCACTGCAGAAACTCATTGATGTTCTTAATACAAGGGCGCAGTCCGTGGAAATTGTCCTGACAGGCCGGTATGCTCCCTCCGAACTTATCGAACTTTCCGATCTGGTGACGGAAATGCAGGAAGTAAAACATTACTATCATAAAGGCGAAAAAGCACGTGAGGGTATTGAATTCTAAGGATCGAATTAACCCCGAAGTCATAAAAAAAGGAGTGTATTATGGAAACTGCTGTGAACAACAAAAAGGGAAGTATTATCATGTCCGTGATCAATATTGTGCTTTTCCTGGGAATGGTCACGGTTAACGGACTGGCGAACGGACTGCCGCTTAACGGGATCAACACCGGAGAGTTATCCGCTCTTTATCCCAATTTATTTGTTCCTGCGGGAATCACCTTCTCGATCTGGGCGCTGATCTATTTACTGCTGCTGCTGTTTGTCGCCAATAATCTTTATCTCTCCCTTACCGGTAAAGAAGAAGTTCTGATCCCGGTAAAGGCACAGATCGCATTTGCTCTTACCTGTTTGTTCAATGCCGGCTGGATCTTCTTATGGCATTATAAGCTCATTTTCTTTTCTTTACTTGCCATGCTGGCTTTACTTGTCTCTCTGATATATCTTTTCCTCAGGATCGATGAAATGCATATTAAAAACATCTGGAATCGCATTGCCGTTCAGTTACCGGTCAGTATTTATCTCGGCTGGATCTCCGTGGCCACCATTGCAAATGTTACCGCTCTGCTCGTTTCACTGAACTGGGGCGGCTGGGGAATTTCAGAAAATGTCTGGACCATTATTATGATGGTGGCCGGGCTGATATTAGCGATATTAATGCTGGCAAACCGGAAATGTATTGCATATTCCCTTGTATTTATCTGGGCATATACCGGCATCATCATAAAACGGGGCGGTCAGGAAATCATTCACAAGGATATTGTTTTTACCGCCTATGCAGCCATTGTAATACTTCTTATACTTGTGATAAGCACGGTATTGAAATACCGGAAAGAAGCCGTGAAATAATTGTTTAAAAGTTAAGCGGAAAGCGTTTTTCCACCAAAGCGGCGCAGTGCTGCCGTACATGCCGTTCGGCATGGTGCAATGCGGAAAATGCAGCAAAATATTCTAAAGGACCGTTTTGTATCACCGCTTATGACCGTTAAAGGAGCAGCAATGAAAAAATGTGCAAGTGTATTTTTGACGCCTGTTGTCTTGTTCTTATGCGCCGCAAGCATATATTCCTGCAATTGTTCATTCGAAAAGAGCCGCGCACAGAACTATAATGACTTTCAATTTCTCGAATATGATATCGGGGAATTCCGGCAGGCATATAATGCCGGCGACCTCAGCGTTCAGGAGGTGACGCGGGCCTATCTTGACCGTATAGAAATGATCGATAACAACGGACCCGCGCTGCAGGCATTTATCCGCGTTAATCCGGATGCCATGGAGATTGCAAAAGAACGCGATGCGGAAAAAGCGGCGGGTAAACCCTGCGGCCCCCTGTTCGGCATACCCGTGGTACTCAAGGACAATATTGATACGCACGATCGAATGCCCGCCACAGCCGGCTCAAGAGCATTAAAAGACGCTTATCCGCTGCAGGACAGTTTTGTCGCCAAACAACTCCGGGATGCCGGAGCGGTCATTCTCGGGAAAACGAATTTAAGCGAGTGGGCGAATTTTCGCGGGGAACTCTCCACCAGCGGATGGAGCGGACTGGGCGGCTTAACCAAAAACCCTTATGCGCTTACGCGTAACCCCTGTGGCTCAAGTTCCGGTTCCGCTGTTGCCGTTTCGGCAAACCTTACGGTACTTGCCCTCGGTACCGAGACCAACGGTTCCATTGTCTGTCCGGCCCATGCTAACGGGATCGTAGGGATCAAACCCACGGTGGGACTTGTCAGCCGTTCCGGCATTATTCCCATCTCCCGAACGCAGGATACCGCGGGTCCCATGGCGAGGACCGTCCGCGATGCGGCGATCTGCCTGAGTGCGCTTGCCGCTGCGGATCCCGCCGACGTAAAGACAATGAGCCGGGAAAGAACATATACAGAAAGATTATACGGCGTTCCTGCACGAGAACGGTTTGCCGGGAAAACGTATCGGCTATTACACCGCCTTCAGGGGCATCAACTATAAAGTGGATACTTTGATGGATTCCGCAGTTGCCTTTATGAAAAATAAGGGTGCGGTGATCGTGGAGATCGACAGTATTCTGGCCGACAGTATCGGCCATTACTCTTTTGAGGTTATGCTTTACGAATATAAGGACGGACTGAACAACTATTTTCGGTCCCTGGGCCCCGGCGCTCCCATCAGCGATCTGCAACAACTTATTGCTTTTAATAAAAAAGACAGCGTGGAATTGAAATATTTCAATCAGAAATACCTGGAGATGGCAGCGGAAAAAGATGATCTGGATTCTCCGGAGTATAAAAGGGCTCTGAGTAAAATGCTTGCAGGAAGTCGGGAAAACGGACTTGACCGCATAATGGATAAGCATAATCTTGATGCCATTATTGCACCCACCGGAACTCCCGCCTGGAAAACGGACCTTATTAACGGTGACAGCTTTCAGTTCGGCAGTTCTTCGCCGGCCGCACAATCCGGATACCCGAATATTACCGTACCGATGGGATCTATCGGGGAGTTACCCGTGGGGATATCGTTTTTCGGACGGGCCTGGAGCGAACCGCTGCTGCTTGAGATCGCCTACGCATATGAGCAGGGCAGCAAGCGGCGCAAAATACCGCACTTTCTGCCTCTTTACTAAAATCGCCGGAAATAATACCTGCCTGATAACGCTTCTTGGGTGTTCCGCTTGATCTGTTGAAAAAAGCATATCACCCCTGCCGAAGCTCCCGGAACTGTCTGTTCCGCATTGGCATTTATCTTCTCGTCCTTCTTTATCTTGATTTCCAGATATTGTTGTTGTAAAATCTCAGCGGGAGAGCAAACTGTACTAATCATATCGTGAAAGCAGCAGATGAGCCCCTTTCCGTAGTTCGAACATGACAGACTTTTATTCATAACCAGAGGTCGAATTTATGATCAAGGTAAATAACCTTTTCTATTCGTACACAAAGCATGGTGATCCCGCCGTTAATGACATCAGTTTTGATATTAAAAAAGGCGAGATATTCGGGTTTCTCGGTCCGAGTGGCGCAGGGAAATCAACTACCCAGGCGGTACTGTCGGGCTTACTGAAATTGCAGAAAGGTTCGATCATCATTGACGGGATCCCCCGCGAAGGAACTCCCGGTAAGGCCTTTTTTAACCGCATCGGTGTCGGTTTCGAGCGTCCGAACGTTTATAAAAAGCTTTCCGGATATGATAATCTGAAATTTCATGCAAGTTTGTACGACCGTGAGACCGAAGATCCCATGAAAGTTCTTGAAATGGTCGGTCTCGCCGATGAGGCAAAGAAAAAAGCCGGTGCGTATTCCAAGGGAATGATGCAGAGACTTGGGTTTGCGCGTTCGATGATCAATAAGCCCGATATCTGGTTCCTTGATGAACCCACCATGGGACTTGACCCGAATACGGCCAATAGTATTAAGGGAATAATCCGGAAAAAACAGAAAGAAAAAACAACAATTTTTCTGACTACGCATAATATGTTCGTAGCGGATGAGCTCTGTGACCGGGTAGGCTTTATTGTCGACGGAAAGATCGTTGCTGTGGACAGTCCCAAAAACCTCAAACTGAAACACGGTAAAGCGGTGGTAAATATTGAATATTCCGATGGAAATGTACTGCGGTCGAAACGTTTTGAGATGAACGGAAAAAGCAAGGCGGAGATGCAGAAATTTATCGGAGAACATGATGTAAAGACCATTCATTCCGGAGAGCCCACATTAGAAGAGATCTTTATACAACTCACCGGCCGCGGACTTGAGTAGGGGGACCGATATGCGACGAATACTGAACCTCTTAAAAAAAGACGTGCTGCTGGGCATCAAGGATGTATTCATCCTTCTGGAGATCATTTTTTCCGTAGTGATCGTGCTGATAATCCTCTTCCTTATACCGCAAAATATCGACAGTGAAGAAACGGTTTTCATTTACGACAGGTCGGGCGTTATAAACCGGTTCACGGACCGCTTCGGAAGCCAGAACATTGAGATGGATAATGAATTGTTCGTTGACAGCCGGCAAGAGATCATTGACGGTATGAAAGAGAATAAAACCGCACTTGGCGTGATCATCACCGCAAATGATGACCGTACTTTTCACGTTGAATTATTAACCCAGCCGTACACTTCCGAAACCATGACAGAATACCTTGAAGTGAACCTCGAAGATCTGTTCTCGATCTTTACCGGTACTTATCCGCCCGATGTCTACCGTTCGGTGCGTGTTACGGCCCTGCAGGAAAACATCCGGGATGAGATCCCTTTCAACAAACAGCTTCTTCCTGCGATCATGCTGATGATGGTCGGCATGGTTGGACTTTTTGCAATGATCTCCGTTACCGGCCAAGAACATTCCGAAGCCACTATCCGTGCCTTCAGAGTATCACCGGCATCGATGACGGAATTTTTACTCAGTAAACATCTGATGCTTCTGGGGGTGAGTCTCATTACCTTCTCCATACTCTATATCCCCGTTATCGGACTGAGCGGATACTTTCAGGGACTGCTCATTATTCTGCTTACCGTGATTCTGGGGTCCTCAATTGGAATTATTCTCAGCGCATTCTTTGATTCGCCGATGAGCTCTGTCGGATGGGTCCTTATACTTATGCTGGTATTTTCACTTCCGGCGGTCTCGTTGTTTGCACCGGTCTTCTCGCCCGGGTGGCTGAGGCTGATCCCTTCCTATCACACGTTGTTCGGACTGGATGCGGCGATGTTCCCGGATAATAACGCACAGATCATATGGCAAAGCGCAGGACTTCTTGCCGGTATCGATATAGTTCTGCTCTTTTTTTCCACATGGATCTTCAGACTGCGGATACAGAGGGAGTTATAAGATGAAATATTTGCTGCGCATGTTCATTTTCGATATAAAAATGTCCTTCCGGAGTTTTATGGGAACCTATATCGCCGTTGTTCCCCTGTTCGTGCTGCTCATCCTCCGTTTTTTCATTCCCGGCGTGGAAAGCTCCTCGTTCACTATTGCGGCAGTAACGGAAGGACCGAACGCCGTTCCCGAGGAAATGCTGAATGTGCTTGATGATTTTGCGGATATAAAAACCTATCCCGGTATCGAGAAAATGGAGAAAAAGCTCCGTGGGACCGGAAGTGCGGAGGGACTCTACCGTGATCCGGATAACGGGCAGTACGTGTCCGTCATGGAGCGGAACATCGGAGGGAATAGGAATTTTTCACTTTCGGCACAAGTGATACGGCAGCATTACTACCAAAAACATTATCCGGACGCTTCAGAGGTGAGCACCTTCCACGCCGGCGTACCCGGGGAACTTTCCGGGCGTACCGCAACCTCGCCCGTTGCAACAATGGGCGGTGCGATCTTCTTGGTTTTTATGATCATTATCTCTTCATTTATTATCGGACTTGGCGTTGTTGACGACAAAGAATGCGGCGTTGATCAGGCCTTCCTTGTATCTCCCGTCAGTAAAAGTGATTACTATATCGGGAAAAGCATTTATCCGTTTTTTGTCATACTCTTCTATACAATTATCGGCTTACTGGTCCTGGACCTGATGCACGTTGATATTCTTCAGGTATATCTTCTGGTGACACTTTCCTTCAGTATTACTCTGCTGGTGGGATTGCTTATCGGTGCGATCGCCAATAATGAGAATGAAGCGGTCGGCATCGGAAAAATGCTTGCGATGATAATGCTCTTTTCCATCCTGGGCGGCACTCTGCTTTCCGGCCAATGGCAATGGGGTGGTCTGGTGGTCGCCATTTTACTGGATGTACAGCCTCCTTGAAGAGATCTTTACGCAAACCGCCGCATGGAACACATTTGCATGGAAATCGGCACTTATGCTCGCCCTTTGCGGTTTTTATTTTGCACTGCTGAGAAAGAAGATTGTAAAGGGACTTTCATAACCGTTCCTCATATCAAACCGGAGAGGTGAACAATGCTATATCTTGGGATTTTTCTGCTTTTATACGGAATACTTGTATTCTGGATCACGCTTTCCAAGCCCGGGAAGATCTGGGATATGGGAAAGATCCAGGCCTTTGTGAAAATACTGGGAAAAACGGGCACGGAGATCTTTTTCCTTATCTTCGGAGCCGCTGCTCTCGGTATCGGGATCTGGCTTATAACAGAACACTGGCCGGCCGCTTAGTGTAAGATCTGAAATCGCACGGAGATGATCTGTCCTGTCTTTACGCCGTTTCCCGGTTTTCTTTTTGTAATTCCCCGGGTGCCTAAATCTCTTTTCTTGGTTTTCCTGCCTGTTGGCATTATATTCGTCATACAATGCTTGCTTAGATGTTCTGAAGTATATTAACCGGAAAAGAATAGTCTCCTTTTTTCCCGCATTTACTAGTGTTAAAGCAAGCATGGAATTAATGGGACAATATATTTAATCTCAAAAAATCGAATGTAAAATAAATGAAAGAACTCCATACAGAAAAACACGAACTCATTAAACAATTATTCCGCGAGAACGAGGGACTGAAAAAGATTTTTGATAAGGCTTCCGCTCCCACGGCGCTTAGAAAACATTTACTGGACTATTTCTCCGGTATTGAGTGGGATTATTTTCACGTCCCCTCCCTTGAATTTCCCGATTCACTGCATATTATTGAAAAAAACATCGCAAAAGAATGCATCCGGGTCCTCAAAAATATCCTGCAGACAGAAAACGAGACCCTTTGTGAATTTTCTGCCCTGAAAACATTATTTAACCTTTATCATGCCGATAAAAAAACGATCGCTGAGACAGATAAAGGCTTTATACTTGAGTTCCTGTACCTGTTCCGGGCGTATCCGGAAGATCATTCCTGCATCATAAACAAAACATCTCTTCCGAAGATATCAATGCTGAAAATTCCGGGCGAATCCTTGACGGGTTCGCAGAAAAGATGTCCGCTCACTTTACCGCATTCCGTAAGGGCACCGATCTGGAATGTATTAGCGCCCAAAAAGAACAAAAAGAAAAGATCCTTAATTATTTTTCTGCAACGGAAGAGGACTGGAAAGATCACAACTGGCATCTTAAGCACATCATTAAGGATAAAAAAACACTTTCGGAGCTTGTGAAGCTAGAAGATGATGAGATCCGGGGAATAGAGGCGGCGGAAAAGTACGGCATTCCTTTTCAGATCACTCCCCATTATCTGACATTATTCAATGGCGGCGGCCGCGACCGTCACGATCGCATCGTAAGAGCACAGGTCATTCCGGGTGAGGAATACTGCCGCAACGTACACCGCAACCGGACACAGAATATAAACATGGATTTCATGGGAGAAAAGGCGAACAGCCCCGTTCCGGCGATCACCCGCAGATATCCGAATATCGTTATCTTAAAACCTTTTGATTCCTGTCCCCAAATCTGTGTTTATTGCCAGAGGAACTGGGAAATTAAAGAATATCAATCCACAACTGTCTCCCGCAAAGACGTCGACAATGCCGTCGAATGGATCAGGAACAACCATAATATCACTGAAGTACTTGTTACCGGCGGCGATCCGCTGACGTTGAATAATGACTATATTCATTCCCTGCTGAAAAAACTGCATAAGATCGAACATGTTGAACGCATCCGTATCGGTACGCGGATACCGGTGACCATTCCCTTCCGGATAGACGATGAATTGATACATATCTTCCGGCAGTTTAATATTCCGGGTGAAAAAGAGCTTTGTGTCGTCACACACATCGAAGACGCTCTTGAAATAACTCCCGATGTCATTCACGCCGTCAGGAAGATCAAAAATGCAGGCATTAATGTCTATAACCAGCAAGTATTCACGTATTACAACAGTTTCAAGTTCAAGACCGCTTTTCTCAGAAAGGTCCTGAAGTTGTCCGGCATTGATCCGTATTATCTTTTCAACACCAAAGGCAAAGAAGAGACGATCGATTTTCGTGTTCCCATCGCAAGGATCGAACAGGAGCAAAAGGAAGAGGCCCGTTTTCTGCCGGGACTTATCCGCACCGATGAACCCGTTTTCAATGTTCCCAAGATCGGGAAATCCCATCTTCGTTCATGGCAGAATCACGAAATCATCATGATCCTTCCCGACGGAAGAAGGGTCTACCGCTTCTATCCCTGGGAATCAATGTCGCTGTTAATTGAAGATTATCTTTATACGGACGTTTCCATCTGCACGTATTTACAGCGTCTGGAAGCGGATGGTGAGGATCCCGAAAAATATAAAAGTATATGGTATTATTTCTAAGCACCTTTATTCCGCCGGCCGTAACTTGCGAAGATTCCCGATATGAAATATTCACTGATCCAACCTTGTCCTCTTAACTTTTTCCCTGCATTTCTCTCCTTTGAAAAATTGTATTTTTCATTTATATTAATTCCACTTAAAAAATACTACCGCTGCCGGCGGTGAGGGAATTATGAACAGCGAGAACATCTTGTTTGCTTTCGGTCTGACGCTTTTTGCGGGTTTGTCAACCGGTATCGGCAGTCTGATGGCTTTTTTCTCAAAGAAATTCGACCCGAAATTTCTTGCGGGTGCCCTTGGTTTTTCAGCCGGTGTCATGATCTATGTTTCTTTGGTCGAGATATTTCCCGAAGCAAAAGATTCATTGTCCGCAACGCTTGGAGATAAAAGCGGATATATTCTTACCGTGATCGCTTTTTTTACCGGTATCGGTCTTATCGCCCTGATCGACAGGCTTATTCCCGACTTCGAGAACCCGCATGAAATGAAGAACCTTGATAAAAAAAAGTTCGTGCGCACAACGGAAGATAATAAGCTGTACCGCATGGGAATGTTCTCCGCACTGGCTATTGCCGTGCATAATTTTCCCGAAGGTCTCGCCACCTTTGTGGGAGCAATGACCGACCCCGCTCTGGGGATCAGTATTGCGGTTGCCATTGCCATTCATAATATTCCCGAAGGCATTGCCGTTTCTGTTCCGGTCTATTATGCCACAAAAAGTAAAAGAAAAGCGTTCTGGATATCCCTTTTATCAGGACTTGCGGAACCGGTTGGCGCCGTTGCCGGTTTTTTCCTTTTGAGAACGCTATTCAGCGATCTGACCTTTGGACTTCTTTTTGCGGGCGTTGCCGGTATTATGGTATATATTTCACTTGATGAATTACTCCCCGCCGCCGAAGAATACGGCGAACATCATATTGCCATCGGGGGGCTTATCAGTGGCATGGTGGTGATGGCGGGCAGCCTTCTGTTTTTTGCCTGATATCTTATCACGTTCGCACGCGAATGTGCATCCGGATACCCTGTGAGTTTAGGTCTCCGTATGGATATTCCGAAAAGGGACCGTGAAAAAAGAGGATTTACAAAAGGGGAACACATGAAAAAAAGGGCAACTATCAGCGACC
This sequence comes from Fidelibacterota bacterium, assembly GCA_034521145.1. GTDB lineage: Bacteria > Fidelibacterota > Fidelibacteria > Fidelibacterales > Fidelibacteraceae > M50B103. The sequence continues at coordinate 124,618 of JAXHMX010000002.1, forward strand.
TTGATAATGTTATGCTGGAATGCGGCATGCAATGTCTGCATCCCGGGGGCCTCGAAACGACAGATAAAATGCTGCGGGAATGCGGTATTGCAGAAGATAAGAAAGTCCTGGAACTGGGGTGCGGAAAAGGTCTCACCGCCGCCCACATCGCCGAAAAGTACAACTGCCGGGTTACGGGCATCGATCACTCGCAGGATATGATCGCCGAGGCAAGGATCCGGGCAAAACGGCTTGGCCTTCATGAACGCCTGCACTTCTTGCGATCCGGCGTGATCCCGCTTCCTTTTCCGGAGGACAGCTACGATATCATTATTGCCGAATGCGTCACAACCCTTCTGGAGACGGAAAAGATATTTCCGGAGATCCTCCGGGTCCTGAAACCAGGCGGCAAAATGGGAGACATCGAGATCATTTGGCGGCAACGTCCCCCTATAAAAGTTATACGGGGAGTCCGGAACCTTTGGGATGGATTTCATACTTTCACCCTGAAAGAATGGAAAACATTGCTGACAAAAAGCGGCTTTCCGCCTCCTCATACGGTTGATTTTTCCATGCCGTTGTCAGAAATGGAATCCAATATGGTGAAAACCCTGGGAACCCGCGGATGATGAAACTTACTTACCGGTTAATGTCCGATCCATCCCTGCGCCGTGCGATGTACGACTATTGGCGTGTTTTCCGTGATTATGAGGAATATTTCGGTTATGCTTATCTTATCGGTGAAAAGCCGCGGAACGTAAACCGTAAGGCATGACGGGAGTTCATGTCCGGACATAAAAAAACCACGGGGACTGTAAGAATGAAAGATGAAAAACTGCAATATGCCCTTGATTCCCAGAGAACGGAAATAACGGAACATTTCATTTATCTCAGACTTGCGAAGAGAGCGAAAAAGAAAAAGAATGCGGAGATACTGAGAAAGATCGCGGAACAGGAAAAAATGCACGCCGATTACTGGAGATCCAAAACGGGCCGGACAATAAAACCGCGGAAATTCATGTTGTATAAAACCGTTTTTCTTGCCCGTTTTCTTGGCCTGACCTTCATGCTCAAGCAAATGGAAAAACGTGAGGGAACCGGTTCCCGGCGCTATTCGGACCTCGGCGAGGTATTTCCGGAAGCAAAAAATTTTGCCGAAGAAGAGCGGGTCCATGAAAAAGAGATCCTCTCCATGCTTGATGAAGAACGGCTCCGCTATGTTGGATCCATTGTGCTGGGACTGAATGATGCGCTGGTGGAGCTGACAGGTGCTCTTGCGGGGTTCACACTTGCTCTGGGTGAAACGCGTGTCATCTCTCTGGCCGGTCTCGTTACCGGCATTTCCGCAGCATTTTCCATGGCGGCCTCCGAATATCTGTCCGCAAAGGCCGATGGAAATCCGCGCGCCAAAAGATCTGCAATGTATACGGGACTATCGTATTTTATTACCGTCATTCTTCTTATCCTGCCTTTCCTTCTTTTGAGCAATAAATTTATTGCACTCGGCATTGTACTTGCCGTTGCGGTGCTGATCATTTTCCTTTTCAATTACTATATTGCAACGGCAAAAGATCTGAATTTCAAAAAACGTTTTCTTGAAATGGCCGCGATCAGCCTCGGTGTTGCCGCCTTCTCCTTCCTGGTGGGTTATGTGCTGCGAACGCTGCTCGGCGTGGATATCTGATAACCACCGTTCGCGAAACAGCGGAATGAAGGATTAAAAAGTTTCTCTATTATGACCGCCAGGAAAGAAAAACTGTTGTTCCGGGAGAATTAATTTTATATGTGGACTTTAATTCTTTAGTTTAGAGAAGTTAAGCAAGGAGAATATGTTTTGGATAAGAATTATGAAAAAATGATGAACGATCTTCATCGTTTGCTGGAGAAAAAGGACTTTGCAGACAAAGCGGAAGCAGAAGCTTTCATTGATCAGTATTTGCGGAATGAACTGCCTTCCGAACCGAAAAGTAAATTGACAGCGGAAGAAAAGGCCGTTGATCTTGTTTTTGATGCCTATGATAAAGACCCGGTTGAAGCCATGGATAATATTACCGAAGCGCTTCGTCTGGACAGAAACTGTATTAACGCTTATGAATATCTCGGTATGACGGAACCGCTGACCGAACTGGCAATACTTTTCTTTGAAAAAGGCATCCGCGTGGGAAGAAAAAAATTCGGCGGCAACTATCTCAAAGAAAATAAGGGTTATTTTTGGGGATTGCATGAGACACGCCCTTTTATGCGCTGCCTGCATGGATATTGCGACTGCCTGCTGATGTTTGGAGAAAAGGACGAAGCTCTTGCCGTCATGGAAGAAATGATAGAGCTGAATCCGGGTGACAACCAGGGTGTGCGCTATCAGCTTCTTAACCTGCTGCTGGAAACCGGCAACTATGATAAATATGAAAAGTACCATGATATGTACAAGGACGATGTCACTGCATTTATCCTCTATCACCACGCCCTTTACTCTTTTATTGTCTCGGGCGTCACCCGAAGCACCAATAATAAATTAAAAAAAGCGATCGCCGCCAATCCCCATGTTCCCGGACTGATAATTTCAAAGAAAGCCATCAAGGAATTCCCGGAAAGGTACACTCCCGGAGAAGAAAGTGAAGCGCTGTTCTACATTTTTTACGGTAAAGATCTCTGGCGGAACACGCCGGGTGCTCTCAAGTGGCTCAAAAGCATAAGCGGATAAAAGGATCCTGCAGCTGCCGGAAATGCAGGGTGACATTTTTTCGGTACATTCTTTTGCTTACCCTGTCCCTGATTTTGAGGATATTCCAATTCGCTGTTTCATTTCCCCGCAATAATTCGTATAATTTCCTAAAACAGACGGGAAGCCTATGTTAGAACACAGTATTCATCATATTCAGCCCTATCTTTTCGAGATCAGGAAATTTTCAATTACGGTATTACGGACTTATGTATGTCCTTGGGTTCGTATTCTTTGCCCTCTGGATGCGCCGGCAGATCAAACGCAACAAGGTTAATATGACAAATGAGGAATTTGATTCCCTTTTTTCCTGGCTGATCATTGCGCTCCTTATCGGTGCCCGCCTGGGCTATGTGCTTTTTTATAATTTACCTTACTATATACAGCACCCCCTGGAGATTATCTGGCCTTTTTCGGGCGGGAAACTTGTCGGGTTCTCGGGTATGTCCTTTCACGGCGGCCTGATCGCCTGTATACTGGCCGGCTGGTTGTGGACCCGCAAGTATGAAAAAAACTTTTTTCATGTCGGCGGACATGTGGTCACGGTCGTTCCGCTGGGACTCTTTTTCGGCCGGCTGGGAAACTTTTTGAACGGTGAGCTCTGGGGCCGTATCAGTGATATAAAATGGGCGCTGTATTTTCCCGGTGAGGCGGGACTTGATTATTCCACTCCGCTCCCGGTGGTACGGCAGTATATCCAAGCGGGCTATATACATCCGCGGCATCCATCACAGCTCTATGAAGCCCTGCTTGAAGGACTGGCGCTTTTTCTGATCATGCTCTGGCTGCATAAGAAAGATGCTCCGGGATCAATACGTATGGCCGTTTTATTGATAGGATATGCCGTATTCCGTACCTTCTGCGAGTTTTTCCGGCAACCGGACCCGCAGCTCGGTTTTCTTTTTGGATGGGTAACAATGGGACAACTGCTGAGCTTTTTCATGATCCTTGCAGGGATCGCACTCATTGTCTATCATCTGAAAACGGAAAAGAAAAAAACATTAAATAGCTGAACCGCTTTTCTGTTCAAAGGAGTAAAAGCATGAAATTTCTAAAAGTACTGGGTATTGTTCTTATCGCCGCCTTGGCTCTCTTTATCGTTATCGGTATCTTTCTGCCGAAAACGGCGCATCTTGAGAAGGAGATAAGCATACAGGCTCCTTCACAGGCCGTCAAAGATAAGATCGTCGAACTTTACGAGGACCGTTTCTGGCCGATCTGGGGTAAGGACGACACCACGATGGTCTTCACGCCCCTGAAAAATGCAAACGGCTATCGCTGGGAGGGTGAGAAGGTCTCCCGCGGTCAATGTGAATATACCCTCGGCCAGGGCAATACCGTCCGTGACAAGATCCGTTTCCAGGGGAAAGATATCGCCGAAACCACCTGGAGGCTCGATGGCTCTTCTCCCACTGAATTACATCTGCGTTTTACGGTGAATGCCGGCGGGAATCTGGGTGCCCGCTGGACCAACCTTTTTATTGAGACCCTGAGCGGACCCCAGATCGATGCCATACTGAAAGACATGAAAGCGGACCTGGAATCGGACGACAAGAAGCAAGGTACGCTGTAAGGATCTTATAAACCTTTTTTTCGGGTATAGCTATGAAAAAGAAAATATTCTTATCCCGCCGCTTACCGAAAGCGGGAATGGATCTGCTGACCGGCTCGGAATTCGAGACGGACGTTCACGACAGCGACACGGTATTGTCACCCGCCCGGCTTCGTGAACGTGTCAGGGATGTCCACGGTCTGATCTGTTTTCTTGATGACAAGATCAATAAATCGCTTATTGATGCCGCACCGGGGCTGGAAGTGATATCCAATACCGCGGTGGGATTCAATAATATCGATATCGATCACGCCGGATCAAAGAATATCGCGGTCTGCAACACACCGGGGATCCTTACCGAAACCACGGCAGAACTTGCCTGGGCTCTTCTTTTTTCCATTACCCGCCGCATTCCGGAATCCGATGCCTTTGTGCGGGAAGGAAAATTTACCGGCTGGCAGCCCATGTTGATGCTGGGATCCGATATCCGGGAAAAAACCCTCGGCGTGATCGGCGCAGGACGTATAGGGACCGCTTTCGCACTAATGTCCAAAGGTTTCAGGATGCGCGTGCTTTACAGCGGAAAACCCAATCCCGTACTGGAAAAGGAAATAGGCGCCGAGAATGTGGACCGGGATACGCTGCTGAGGGAAAGCGATTTTGTAAGCCTGCATATTCCGCTGAGGGAAAGCAATTACCATTTGATCGGGGAAAAAGAATTCTCCGTCATGAAGAAGAGCGCATATCTCATCAATACCGCTCGCGGACCTGTTGTGGACGAAAAAGCATTGATCGAAGCACTGAAAACGGGACAGATCGCAGGGGCGGGTCTTGATGTGTACGAGCATGAACCGGAACTCACACCGGGACTGGCGGATCTGAAGAACGTCGTTCTCACTCCGCATACCGGCAGTGCAAGTATATCCACCCGCAATACCCTGGCGGTGATGGCGGTGGAAAATTGTTTGAAAGTACTCCGGGGCGAAACGTGCTCAAACAGGGTTGTGTGACAATAATCGCAGCCGGAAACCCGCTTATGCCGTAAACCGCCTGTTTTTATAAAACCGGGCCTGTTGGTATTTTCAGGGTAATATTTTATAAATCATCTTTCTATGCCGCATCACGACGACGTCCACCTTCGTCCGTCAGGCGGCGGACTATGGCGGATAAACGTTATGATGCGGCGGCCTGTTCTACGAAGTTTCAGCGAAGTAGAAATTTTCTTTTGTTTCTCCCCTTGGGACGGGATAGACATGATTATGCTTTAGACGGGATAACAGGATATACATGATAATGTTTTAGACAAGATAAGCCATCGGGATCCCCCTGGGACTTTTCTTTGATCAAGCAAAGAAAAGAAGGTGTAAAATTAAAACTTATTCAACCCCTCAAGGGTTGTATTTTTAGAAGTTTAGACCATGGGTTTCACTTGGACATACTTTTCTTTGACCTCTGCTGGAGTTTTATTGAAAGGTTTTTATTTTTTTCTAAGTCTAAACGTTTTATTTAGGGCAAGTATGATTTAGTTCGTAAGCTATTTTATTTGCGACAGACACAATGTCAAATATTACAGTAGTAATGTCTTTTACCCTCTTTTTTTCATTCTTTTTCGTTCGAAAAAACCACATGTCGGGTATTTTTTTATTTAAAAAAACAGGACTCCCTGTTTTTACCATTACGCTTAAAATCATTTCTTCTGTTTTAAATTGCATCTTTTTTGAATAACTTATTTACAATGAAAAAACTTTTTTTACTTTTATTCTTTTTTGCTGCCGCTGACAGTATTCCCGGGAGAGCTGAACGCTGTGCTGCATGATCAGTACGGGGCTACTGTGTATAATGCGGAGATCACGATCCATCCTGCCGGCGAAAATATGGTACTGGCAACGGCCGAAAGCGACTCCGGAGGTTTTTTTACCGCAGAATTGTCTGATCCCGCCCTGGAGAATTCCCGGCTTCTTTTTCCCTACCCGAATCCCTCCCACGGGGAAAGCATGATCCCTTTCTATCTCCGTGAAAGCGGTGATATACGCATCGATATCTTCAGCATACGGGGCCGGCGCATTCGCACATTCAAACCGCTTGCCTACGGGCGGGTCTGCATCAGGTCAAATGGAACGGCCGGAGCGATAACGGACATCCCGTTCCGGCGGGCATCTATATTGTGCGCTTGAAAACGGAAGACAATATCAGCTCCGCCAAACTGATCATACTTTCTCATACCGGCGAAAATGTCATGCCTTCAAATATCGACGATTTTTCAGATCAGCATTTACCCATGCATTATTATGATATCAGGATCACGCTCCCGGACAGTTCAACCGCCGTGATCAGTGAAACGGAACTGTCATTCACCGACACGAACTTCTTTTATATCAACCGTTTTGTTGAACTTCCCTTCATTGCGAAAGACGGTTTTATCAAAGTGCGCCAAAACGGCCGTTACGAACCGCTGTTTCTAAAAGGCATCAATCTGGGCGTTGCGCTTCCGGGAACGCAGCCGGGACAAATGGCGGCGACACGTGATCATTACCGGCGGTGGATAGAGGATTTTGCGGAAACGGGACTGAATTATATTCGAACGTATACATTGCACTATCCCCGCTTCTATGAAGAATTGCATGCCTACAATCTGGAACACCCGGAAAATCCCCTTTTTCTGCTTCAGGGTGTCTGGCTTGATGAAATTTACGAAGACGATCTTATAAGTTCCCAGACAGATAAGTTCGACACGGATATCGAAGAGATCATTGACTGCATGCACGGGAACCGGGTGATCGGACACCGGTACGGCAGAGCCTACGGCGATTTTTCAAGCGATATCAGTCCCTGGCTGCTTGGGTACATCATCGGCCGGGAGATCCATCCGAGTGAAGTAATAATGCTTGAAGTGCTCTACCCGGATTATCAGGATCACGACGGAGAACATCTGCGCATCCATAATGCATTGCCCATTGATACCTGGATGACGGAACGGCTGGATCATTTGATCTCCTATGAATTCACCACCTATCATATACAGCGACCCGTAAGTGTAAGCAGCTGGCCCACACTGGATCCGCTGACGCATCCCACCGAGGACCCCGACAGAACGGAAGAAGACATTGTCAGTATGGACATGGCGGATATTGAATGTTATAATGCACCTGCGGGATTTTTTATGAGTTATCACGCTTATCCCTATTACCCCGATTTTATAAGTGAGGACCCCGGCTACCAGTTGTATTCCGATGAATACGGTCCCAATTCCTATCTGGGTTATCTGCATGATCTGAGGGCACATTACGGGGATATTCCGCTTCTCATTGCGGAATACGGCGCGCCTTCAAGCTGGGGGAATGCACATTTCTCCTTCAGCGGTATAGATCACGGGGGTCACAGTGAAAAAGAACAGGGAAAAAATAATGTCCGCATGTTAAAGAACATACACAGCAGCGGATGCGCAGGAGGACTCTTGTTCGCATGGATCGATGAATGGTTCAAGAATACCTGGATCACGGAACCCCTCGGAAGTACTGCGAACAGACGCCCTAAATGGCAGAACGTAACCGCTCCCGAACAGAATTACGGACTGATCGGTTTTAGGGAACCCGGTCCCTTTTTTACAAGATGGCCGGTAAGCTACGGGAACGAAGATCTTGACAGTCTCGAGACCGATATGGATAATGCGTATTTTTACGCCAATATCCACCTTCCCGATCCCCTGCCGGATAATGACACGATCTGGGTCGCCTTTGACACGTACCGTTCCGATCTGGGAGAATCCGTCTTGCTGAACGGTTCCACTGTCAGCAACCGTGCCGAGTTTCTTCTTGCCGTTAACAATTCCGCGCATTCACCGATGTTCGTTACGGAAGCCTATGATCTTTTCGGTATCTGGCACAATACCTCAGAAAGTTCACAACGTTATCGGTCCGTCGCCACCGACGGTGCTCCGTGGAATCTGATCAGATGGAAAAATAATTTCTATGAATGGAGCTATCAGGAGATCGGGAAGCTGCGAACCGCACTTCCCGGTGATACGCTCAGCTCCCTGGACGGTGTACGCATTGACAGCAATAACGTCCATTTACGTATTCCCTGGTCGCTTCTGCAGTTCACCGATCCTTCACAGAGAGAGGTAATGGACGACAACCGGAACACTACCTTGCGGGAGGTTGCCGTTTCCGACGGGATCTGCCTAAGCGTTATTCACGATAATGACCGGATCGTCAGCAACCGTCTGCTCTGGGACCCCTGGGATTCCGTAGACAATGTCGAAGAATATAAAAAAGCGTCTTATCAGATCTTCATTGACGGTATGCGCACTGTTCCGAATAAACCTGTTGTGTCCGGTCTGTCCGATGATGACTGACGGCTCCTGTCTGCCGGATATTAAAAGCTCATATTAAATCTTTTCATTTTCCCGGGCGGAATGTAAATTACCGAATGACAAAAATTCCGGAATATACGATAGAAAAGATCAAGGACTCCAACGATATCGTGGATGTCGTTTCTTCCTACCTTCCCCTGAAAAAGAAAGGCGCCAATTACTGGGCACGCTGTCCTTTCCATGATGAAAAAACCGCCTCTTTCAGTGTAAGTCCGAGCAAGCAGATCTTTCATTGTTTCGGCTGCGGCACCGGCGGCAATGTGTTAAACTTTGTTATGGAATACGAAAAACTGAGTTTTATCGAAGCGGTGAAGCTGCTTGCGGAAAATGCAAACATTCCGCTTGGAATATCAGGAAATTTCTCCGAAAGAAAAAAGCGATACCGGCAAACTGCGGGAAATGCATGTCAAAGCCATTGAGATCTATCATAAAGAACTTTTCTCAACGAACGGCAAAAAAGCCCTGGAATATCTGCGGTCGCGGGGACTTACGGACCAGACCGTTCAAACATTCAAACTGGGTTTTGCGCCCGATTCCTGGGATTTTCTTGTCACAAAACTTTCCGGAAATTATCCGGCCGAACTTATTTTTAAAAGCGGGCTTTGTGTCCGCTCGGACAAAGACGGCCGTCTCTTTGACCGGTTCCGGGACCGCATCATGTTCCCGGTCTTTGATGAGCGCGGCAATGCCGTCGGTTTCGGAGGCCGTACACTCCCCGGGGCAAAAGATGACGCCAAATACCTGAATTCGCCGGAAACCCCGATCTACAACAAGCGCAGGATCCTCTATGGTCTGAATATCAGCCGCGAGGTAATACGTAAAGAAAAAAAAGCTCTCGTTGTGGAAGGCTATATGGATCTTCTTCAGCTCTATCAGCACGGTTTCATCAATGTTGTTGCCGGTTCCGGAACCGCTTTCAGCGAAGATCATGCACGCCTGCTGCGGCGCTTCGCCGATGAGGCGGTGTTGTGTTACGACAGCGACGAGGCGGGACAAAAAGCCGCGGTCCGCACCGCTTTCGGCGTGGCGGCACAAAAGCTCGACTGCCGCATACTGAAGCTGCCGGAGGGAGAAGATCCGGACAGTTATCTGAACAAGGAAGGGGCGGACGCCTTTTTCAAAAAAGAGGCCAATGCACTCCCGCTCATGGATTTCCTTCGCGAATACTATCAGCCTGCCGGAATGTCCGCCAAAGAAAAGGCGGAGACCGTCTCGTATCTTCTGGACGAGATCCGGTCTTTCTCCGATCCGGTGTACCGTGAAACCTTTGCACGTGAGATCGCAAAATTATTTTCTGTCGATGAGAACACACTTCTTCAGCAACTCAACCGGCGGGCATACCGGCGTTCAACGGCAAGCAATGCCGTATTCGGCGGTGAAAAGCTGAAACATTTTAAAAATCAGGGAGAATCCGCCGAATATTATCTTTTGCAGCTCTTGCTCAGCGGCAGTACACTGATCCGGAAAGCGGGTCTCCGGTACCTGTCTCCCGTCTTGTTCAAGCACCCATTTCTTCAGCAGGTGCTTGAGGCGGTCCTCGGCGTCCTGGAAAAAAATATCAGTATCCCTTCCGGGCATATCCCCGATATGATCAGCGATAAAAAGATCCGGAATTTTGTGATCCAGTTGCTTATCGAGGAACAGAATGTCACGAACCGTGAAACGATCTTTGTGGAGAGCCTGAAGCAGATCGAACTGCAAATGCTGAAAGAAAAATATGATGACCTGACGGAGAAGCTCAAGCATGCCGATCCGGAAGAGATATCCGGCATCATGAAAAAACAAATGGAAAACCTGGAGGCAAGAAAACGTTTGAAACTTTTGTACACTGCCGAAATATTTAAAGAGATCGATGTATAAAAAATATTTATATCCACTGATCGTTTCCTTTCTTTTTGTTCTTCTTTTCGCAGAGGAACCCGGTTTTAAAGGCATCCATCAAATCCAGCGTGAAGCGCATCCCCGCGAAGCCGGCACATATACGCTCAACAAACATCTTGCGGCGGATATCATTCCCCTGCAAAAGCGTGAAAGCGGAAGTTCCGGTCTTACTCATGCGGTATTCGGATATCTGCCTTACTGGGAGCGCAATTCCGCCCCGCAGTATTTCGACTATGATGTCCTTTCCCATATTGCACTTTTCGATTTTTCGGTATCAACCGACGGCAGAATAAGCGGCGTTCCGGCGGGCTGGCCCGGCGACTGGATCAATACCATGAACAACGCCCACGCCAACGGCGTGAAACTGATCATGTGTGTTGTGGAATTCAATAACGACAATATTTCCGCACTGATAAACAGCAGTACGGCTTCGCAGACCTTTTATGAAGACGTTGAAGCCATGATCAATACATACGATCTGGACGGTGTCAATATCGATTTCGAAGGTCTGCATACATCCGACCGCGGCGACTCGATCAATACCTTCATGCAGGGACTCAGTGATCATATCCATACCCACATCGATCCGGAACAGGAAATTTCTTTTGCGGGTCCCGCCGTGAACTGGAGCAGCTGGGACCTTCCGGGCTTGTCGGAGGCCTGCGATCATATTTTTATTATGGGATATAATTACTGGTGGAACGGTTCCTCCACCACCGGCCCCTGTGCTCCCATTGAAGGTTCAACCTATAATCTGGTGCAGACCCTGGTCAGCAGCGACCGCGGTTACGGCAGCTGTGATCCCGCAAAATTGATCCTCGGGCTTCCCTATTACGGTTTGTACTGGGAGGTCGCCCAAAGTGAACGAGATACGGAGAACGCCGCAACACTGTCAAGAGGAAGATCGATCTTTTATGCCTCCGCGAAGGATAAATTCGAAACACACGGTACCCTCTGGTCCGATCGTTACGAAGACAGCTGGACATACTATAAAAATGACAATAAGTGGTATCAGGTCTGGTGCAGCAATGCCGAGGCTATGGACGCAAAAGAAAAACTGGTGTTCTCCCATGATCTCATGGGTACCGGTATGTGGGCACTGGGTTACGACAATGAGAATCCCGAACTTTGGCAGCTGCTGCGAAATAATTTTTATCAAATGCCCGATACACTGATGATGGATAATTTTGAAGGAAGCTGCGGACATTTTTACCGCTTCCCGGCTTACAGCGGTTCAACACGGGGTATAGCGAGCAGTTCTTCTGCGGACAGTTCGCGCGATACCGCGCACAAGGGCGAATACTCGCTGAAGATCCGCCTGAACGATGATGCCGCTTCCGCCGAGGACTGGAAAGTGCGCCTTCTTTCCGGCAGCGGAGCCCCGCAAAACAATATCCGCATACCTCATGACCGGGAAATACGTTTTGCACTGAAAACCGGGCAGAGCGGTGCCGGAGTGGCTGTCTTGATCGATGACAAGGCGGGCGAACTCGAAGTGTCGCAGCATCAGAATATAATAGCGGATAATGCCTGGCATGAGTATGCCGTCGATCTTCGTCCCGCAGAGAACTGGTCCGCTTATTCGGGCGGGAACGGAAGCATTGACGCGGATGTTGTCACCCTTGACGCCTTACTTTTTACTTCACCCGACCAGCCGGAGGAACGGATCATCTATCTTGACGCCGTACAAGGTGTAGAGCGGACGGATACGCTGATTTTTACCGTCAGCGGATATGTGCGCCAGGACGGAAACGGCATTCCGGGAGTGCGGATCGCGGATACGCTGACGGATGCATCCGGATATTTTGAACAGCAATATCCTTACAATACATCACTTCTTCTGGTCCCGGAAAAGGACGTATGGAATTTTTCACCCGCCCAATATGACATACCCCGTATTAACCGGGACAGTTGTTTTTATTTCGATGCCTGGGGAACGGATATTGTATTTCAGGCGGAGGACTTCCGTTTGCTGCCGAATTATCCCAATCCATTTAATGCACAGACTGCATTGCGCTTTCAGTTGCCAATGCAGGGAAAAATTCAAATTTCAATTTATGATCTCAGCGGAAAATATATCGGCACACCGGTGGACAGAACTCTGCCGAAAGGCGAACATACGGTAATTTGGGACGCCGGTACGGCCTCAAGCGGTATGTACATTGCACTTATGCGTGTAAATGGTGATATTGTGGATTCGCGCAAGCTTTTACTGGTCCGCTAATGTGAGATATAAGCCTGCCGTCAACTAATTTGCTTCACCCGTATTTTTATTTTGGGGTTTAATGGTAAAAACAGGGGATCAAAAACGTTATAATTAATTGAATGTTCGTTTTTTAGATTTGATTTATTATTTTTCAAATAAAAAGATGCCCGATATGTGGTTCTTTTCGCATGGAAAAGTCCCTTTCTTTTCTTTGCTTGATCAAAGAAAATCCCAAGGGGATCCCCAAGGGAGAAGGCAAAAGAAAGACCTCCGCTTCTCTCTTTTGGCTAAAAATCCTCCTCATTCGCTAAAGTTCCCGAGCGGCTTCGCTATCGCTCATCCCGGAAACTTCTTAACCCTCTTTCGTCGGATTTTCTTCACGCGTCGTCGCGATACGGCATGTGAAAATCATTTATAAAATATCACCTTAAAACTACCAACAGGCCTATCATGGAACAAAGATAACCGTACGTTCACTTGATATGGAAATAGAGGTAAAAGCCCCAGGGCATTGTCAATATTCACGCGAAAATCATTGATCGCGGGATAACGGATAATACCGGTCAGCATGTTCATTTGCTGCAGACTCTGATAATCCATGAAAGATTCGGAATACGTAACAACGCTTACGGTCAGTTCCAGAGTGTCGCTTTCCGACCATTGACCGTGTATTTGCCGGTAAAAAGGATCCGGATTAAATATCTCATCGTACCGGCTGGTATCGTATCTCCAGAAATTCTCCGAAACTTCTTCGCTCGCCAGGATAAAGCTATATTCATAATATTCCGTCAGGTAATGTCTGCGGAAAACCACCCGGTAAGCAGCTCCGGTATTTTCCCAGTGCAGACTGTCCGTGGGATCGGAAAGTGAAATAACGGTCGTGTCTTCATTGTCCCATGAAACCGGAGGCAGGGCGGTCTCACTCGCGCTTGCCGTTCCGAAATCCTCCGTTTCGACATAAAGCTCGTAGATCTCTCCGGTCTCAATATGAAAATTCGTATCGGCCGGTACATAAACGCCTTGTTGTTTTTCAACAAATAATATGGAGTCGCCGCCATGGATGAAGCGGACTTTTGCATCATTCACGGCATAGGAAGTATCAATATACAGCGTTTCATACGTGATCGTATCGCCGGAAGAAGGGAAATAGAATTCATGGTAAAGAACGCTGTCGGTTTCATAGCGGTCCGGTTCGCCGTAAGCGGTAGTACGAAAGACATGCACATAGTTCAGTCCGGGATCCGCCGCCGTAACATTGGCGTAAATGTTCAGATAGGGCTCGTGATAGATTTGGACTTCCTCCAGTTCTTCACAGCCGGTAAACAAAACGAGCACCGTTATCATCATACAGAAAAAGATATTTTTCATCAGAAGGCAAACTCCACGCCGAATGTCGGCAATATCGGAAACATATTGATCGGACGACGGTAAATGGTCGATGTATTCGTTTCCGGATCAAATTCCGAATTATACGTTTCATAAAGATATAAAAAGACATTATCATGATTCGTTACATTGATGATATGGAAATACAATGTAGCATCCTGTTTAAAAATGGTCGAGCGGCGGTTGATACCCACATCCCAGCGGAAATACGGCGGGTAGCGTTCCCCGTTGCGTTCCCCGTAGATCTGCATACGGTTGATCCATCCGCTCAGCGCATCCGTATAATGGAAATTCCCATAAATCTGGGAATACGGATTTCCGCTGCTCCAGACTACCGAGCTGCTGAAAAACCAGCGTTTATTGATATCGTACTGTGCAACGACGTTAAGGTTATGCGTACGGTCATATTTCGGCGGATACCAGCCGCTGACCTCATCTTCACGTTTCCGGGTATGCATAAAGGAATACCCTATCCAGCCGGTAAGATCACCCCAGGTTTTTTTTACGAGCAATTCAATACCCGTTGAATACCCTTCCGCATCAAGAAAAGTAAGCAGTTCCGTACCGCCGATATCTTCATCCATGATTACCAGATTCTCATATTTTTTATAATATCCTTCGAGGGTAAACTGAATATCATTATACCAATATTCAATTCCGGCGTTATAATAGGTCCCTTTACTGGGTTCCATACCCTTTTGGGTCGGGAACCAGAGATCAATAAAACGCACCATTTCATTTTCAAAATTCGCGGTCTGCAAAAATTGATGTACTGTCCCGCCGGCAAGGGTCAGTGCAAAATTCTCCGTGGCAAGAAACTTTGCTTTCAGCCGCAGATCCGGGTACCAGCGTGACTTGTTCACATACCGCGTGAAACGCAGTCCCGGCTGAAAAATAAACAAGGGGGACGGCTGGTACTTGTCTTCAATATAGAATCCCCATTCCCGCGAGCGGCTGGTACTGTCAAGCAATGATATTTCGTTCAGCCCGGCACCGAGATCAAAATCAATATCCTTATGGAACGCTCCGAATTTCAGAACATTTTTCTTGTTCAGGATCCAGGTCATATCAATTCCTTCCGACCAGTCGGCAATATAATCATAGATCTTGACCTGCTGATTCATATTGACCACGGTCGTGTCATTTTCCTCATCGAAAAATTCATCCTTCATGAGAAAATCCACATCAAAATGAAAGCGGCTGCGCGCCACATAAAACTTGGCAATAAGGTCCGGCCGGATCAGCCAGCGATGCTTCAGGCTGGTGGTATTGTTTCCCCAGGTCCAGTCAAAACCGTAATATTCCAGATCGTATCCCGGCTCGCCGTAATTACCTTCCTTAACTTCCTCTTTGAACCAGAGGACATCATTTCCGTAAAATCCGGAGAGTGTCGTTCGATGTTTTTCGTTAATATCAACATTCACTTTTGCCTGAAAATCATAAAAATAATACGGAAAACTGATACCCATGGGATCTTCAGCAAAAATATTCACGCCCTTGCGCACCCCTTCCCAGATCGCATCAAAATACGTGCGGCGCCCGGATATCATGAAAGAGCCGCGGGGAACGGGTCCCTCAAAAAGAAGTTTTGTCGATAGAAGCGATACATTGCCGCTGCCGTGAAATTCTTTCGAATTACCTTCCCGGTTCTGGATATCAAGTACCGAACTCATACGTCCGCCGTACTCCGCAGAAAATCCTCCCGCAATAAATTCCGCTTCCTTGATGGCATCGGTATTGAAAGTTGAAAAAATACCTCCGAAATGGTAAGGATTATACACGGTGATACCGTCAAGCAGAATAAGGTTCTGGTCCGGAGAGCCGCCGCGCACATATAAGGCACTGGAAAAATCCCCGCCGCTACTGACACTGGGCAGCATCTGGATCGCGCGGAAAAGGTCCGCTTCTACCAGCACCGGCACCGTACGCAGCTGCGTCTGATCCATCGTGATCGAAGAGATCTTGATCTCTTGGCGGAATTTCTGCCGTTCCGCCGTCACGACGACCTCTTCCAATTGAATATCTTCGGGGGTCAGATCAAAATTTTCTCTCACCCGTTCCTGTGAATCAACGGTGATCTGCCGTTTTTCCATACCGTACCCGATAACCGAAGCAACAAGTGTGTACGTTCCTTCGGGTACATCCAGAATAATATAATAGCCGTCCGCATTGGATACCGCGCCCATTTGCGTGTTCTCGAGAAATATATTTGCATAGTGGATCGGTTCTCCGTCATCCCGGTTGCTGATAAAACCGGAAACGCTTCCGGGAGCGGCAGGAAGAGGAGACAGCGCAAAGAGAACAAGCAAAAAAACGAGACTGGTTTTTTTCACATTTACCCCATTCATGAAGAAAACTAATATAATGAAAACGTTGTAAAAAGGAAGCATTTTAATTATTTTACTTCGATCTTACTGAGGAAAACATGAAAATATGCCGCTGTATCATCCCGTTGTTTTTGCTGATCGGTCTGACTGTCTCCTGCGTACAACCGCCGGCTGATATCCCGAACGCTGAAGTGCAGACTTTCGATCTGCTTCCGGTAAATGACGATCATTACAGTATTTTTGCCATTAAATCACATTACAACAGCTACTACGAATCCGAAGATTCCCTGATCTTCGTCCATATCGATACATCGGGAAATATGATCGAACAATATGCAATGGGGGTTCCTTTCCGGCCCAATATCCGTCTGCAATACCTTATGCCGAACGGTAACGTTCTGCTTTACGGCAACCTGGACCTTTCCTATTACACGGCCGGACTCTGGGAAATTGATAATAATGCCCGTTTACAACGGGAATTACAGCTTGATCATTATTCCAGCGCCGTTATTCCGTCCCTTGACGGGAATATTATTCTTTTCGGCAGCAGCTATACTGAAGATGATATTGAACGCCTACCCTATATAAAAGGCGATCTTTCGGGGGATACCATCTGGGTCAAAGAGCTTCCCGTTCATTACAGGCATTCCATCAGCGCCGGAATACCCCTTTCGGACAACGGCTTTCTTGCCCTGGGTAACGTACGTACGGAAAACGGGGATACCGATATGTTCGCGGCCCGCGCCGACGCAGATGGCGATACGCTCTGGACCGGCACTTACGGCGGAGAAAATTACGATAAGCTTTATTTGGCGGAGGAACTCTCCGACGGATCCTTTCTGATGGCGGGAGAGCTGAATGTAACGGACACAACAAATCCCGACTGGCGTTTGAGCAGCGGTCAGCAGATATATCTGATCAACGTGAGCGCGAACGGGGAAAAAGAATGGAGCCGTGCCGTCGGCACAACATTACGGGAAAGACCGAACGCATTACTGGAATGCTCCGACGGAAATTATATTCTTCTCGGCACAAGAGAGGAAAGCTATGCTTATATTTTTGACGAGACCGTGGGCTGGATCAGTAAAATAGATCGGCAGGGCAATACACTTTGGCAGACGGAATTCAATTCCATAATACCCTCAGCTGTCCGCGAACTGCCCTCCGGTGTCCTTCTGATCTCCGCCACGGGGCTGATAGACAATTATAAATATGCCTCTGAAATGCATTTGATAAAACTTTCTTCTTCGGGAACTGTCCTCATGAATAAGGCATTGACACCATAATAAATACGGAGAATTTATGATATATCTTCTGGCCACGCTTATTGTTCTAAGCATTCTGGTTTTTGTACACGAGCTCGGACACTTCCTTGCCGCAAAGGCGGTGGGTATCCGCGTTGAGACCTTTTCGCTGGGGTTCCCGCCGACCATTTTCAAACGCAAAAAAGGTGAAACGGAATATGCCATCGGAGCCATCCCTTTCGGAGGTTACGTACGCATGTCCGGTATGATAGATGAAAGTATGGACAGCTCCTATGAGAACACCGAACCCCAAACGTGGGAATACCGCGCAAAATCCACCTGGCAAAAGATCTTTGTGACCATTGCCGGTATCCTTATGAATCTGTTGCTGGCGGTCTTTATTTTTGCGCTGATGACCGGTATTCAGGGTATCGCCGTTACCAGTCCCGAACCGGTTATCGATACCGTTCACGAAGGCACTCCCGCCGCACAGGCCGGCCTGCAGTCCGGCGACCGCATTGTACGCCTTGACGGCAACAGAGTGCAGAGCTGGGAAGAGATGGCTGAATATATCCGGGCTTCCGGCGAACGCGAAGTATCTGTCGAATACCGGCGTGACGGGCGGCAGTTCAGTGTTGAAGTAACGCCCGCATTGCAGAAAACCATTGAAGACGGCAATCTCGTTAAAGTCGGTATGCTGGGTGTTTCTCCCGCGGTCAGCACAGAAAAAGCCGGATTTTTCAGAGCTGTGGGTCAGGGATTCAAGACAACGGGATACTGGCTGAAAATGACAGCGGTATCACTGAAATTGCTGATCACCGGTCAGGAAAGTTTTAAAAATGTCGGGGGCGTTGTTTTTATCGGTCAGCTCGCGGGCGAATCCGCAAAAGCCGGTATCCTTCCTTTCATCGGTCTCATCGGTATTCTGAGTGTTAACCTGGCTCTTCTCAATATTCTCCCCATTCCCGGCCTGGACGGCGGGCATATCATTATTGCCCTTATCGAAGGCATCATGGGCCGGGAAATGAAGATCCGCACAAAGATGGCGATCCAGCAGCTCGGAATGTTTTTGCTTTTCGGACTCCTGATCCTTGCTATTGTGAATGACATTTTCAGATTATTCCGGTAACAACGCTTCAGATCATTTTATTGCTAACCGCTTTTTTTGAATAATACCTTTCGACATCACCCGGGGCATACTATTCGGCCTATTGGCAAACGCTAGAGGACTATTTTATGCAATTTCGGCAGCGGGCCGCATTGCGACGGCACGTGAAGAATTTCCTGTATAGTGAGCGTTATAGGCTGCAGCGGTTGAAAACAGGGGGCTAATAACGTTATGAATTTATCTGAACGCAGATTTTTGCTAAAGGAGTAAGCGGTTGATTCTCTTTTGTTTCTTTCTTAAATCAAGCAAAGATGGCCGAAATGTGGACTTTTTTCTGCAGGAAAGAATCCACATTTCGGCTTCATTTGCTTGATTAAATAAAATCCTAGGGGGATCCCCAGGGGATAAACTAAGAAAGATTCTCTATCTCCGCTGATTATAACGGTTTTTAGAACTCGGTTGCTATCATTAAGCGCTTACTGTGCAATGCCGCATGAATTATTCTGTCGAAACACCGCCTAGGACAGATTTTACTCAATAGACATGATTTATGAATTATCGACAATAAAATTATTTTTACAATTATTATCCGGTATTCAACTTTTTCATTTAATGATCGTCGCTGTACTATGCCCATTTTTTAAGCTTGTAAAAAAATATCCGGCCAGCGGGATAATAACAATTTTCTTTTTTGTCCTTATTCTTTTTCGTAAATTACTGCGTTTGAATAAATAATTTTAATCGTAATTCTGAGTTGCAGGTCATAGCGTTTTTAAGGAGAAAATATGGCGAGCGAACATGTTGTTTTGATCCGTCCGGATGACTGTAAGGGCTGCGGTCTTTGTATTGAAGCCTGCCCGGTCAATGTACTGGAATTTGCAGATAAACTTAATGTCATGGGCTACCGTCCCGCGCATTACAAGGGCGAGGGCTGCACGGCGTGCGGGTCCTGTTTTTATACCTGTCCCGAGCCCCGGGCGATCACCGTAATACGTAATGTGGACGGCCTTGACAGCGGATATTGTCCGCAATGCGATAAAGAGGTGAAGCTTCTTCCGGACTATCGTGATCCCGGGCTTACCTCCTGTATTGAATGCCTGACCCCCGTCAATAAATAAGCAAAAAGAGGTTTTTTATGTCGAAAGTGCTCATAAAAGGCAATGAAGCGGTAGTGCGCGGTGCGTTACTTGCCGGTTGTAAAAATTTCTTCGGATACCCGATCACGCCGGCCAGTGAGATCGCGGAAGCGGCCGCCTATTATTTTCCCCTGCTCGGCGGTACCTTCCTGCAGGCCGGAAGTGAGATCGGAGCGATCAATATGGTCTACGGCGCCGCGAGTTCCGCCAAACGCTGTATGACCGCCAGTTCAAGTCCGGGCATCAGTTTGAAACAGGAAGGGATATCGTATCTTGCGGGTGCCGAGCTCCCTTGTGTTATCATCGACATCATGCGCGGCGGACCCGGACTGGGCAATATCGCACCCGAACAGGCGGATTACAATCAGATCATCAAAGGCGGCGGTCACGGGAGTTATAATCTTATTACCCTTGCCCCGAACAGTGCACAGGAAATGTGTGATCTGACAATGACGGCATTTGAGCTGTCCGACAAATACCGTAATCCGGCAGTCGTCCTTGCAGACGGCATCATCGGTCAAATGATGGAACCGGTTGAATTTCCCGATCCCGTGAAGAACATCCCCAAACGCCCCTGGGCGCTGAAGGGCACCGAAGATTCCCATCATCTTATCTGTTCCATTGCGCTTGATCCCGATAATCTTGAAGCACATAATCAAAAACTCCAGAAAAAATACGCAGAGATCCGTAAAAACGAGATCCGTTATGAATCAAACCGCTGTGAAGACGCCGAATATATCTTTACCGGTTACGGCATTATCAGCCGCATACTTCATTCCGTGATCGATGTGCTGAGAGAGGAGGGCATCAAGGCCGGCTTTTTCCGTCCCGTCACCCTCTTCCCCTTCCCCACACCCCAGTTCGAGGCTTTTGCGGAGGACAAGAAGGTCAAATCCCTTTTCGTCTGCGAGCTGAGCGCGGGCCAGATGGTTGATGATGTGCGGCTGGCCGTGAACGGAAGAAAGCCGGTGCATTTGCATACGCGGATGGGCGGAAATGTACCCACGGTAAAAGAAATTATTGAAAAATTCAAAGCAAGCATATAGAGGCATGGCATGAAAACAAGCATATTACAAAAACCTGCAAGCTTTTATGATGAATTCGTGCGCAAGGGCGGAACACAACTTAAGAACACCCATTACTGTCCCGGCTGCGGTCACGGCATTTTACATAAACTTATCGCGGAAGCCGTCAGTGATTTCGGTATACAGGACAGGACCGTACTGGTTTCTCCCGTCGGCTGTTCGGTCTTCGCCTATTATTATTTTGATGTCGGTAATATACAGTCCGCTCACGGACGCGGACCGGCGGTCGCCACCGGATATAAACGTTCAAATCCCAATTCTGTCATAATATCATATCAGGGAGACGGAGACCTTGCGGCCATTGGTACAAATGAGATCCTTCAGGCGGCAAACCGCGGAGAACAAATGACGGTCTTTTTCATCAATAATGCCATTTACGGTATGACCGGCGGCCAGATGGCACCCACGACGCTTATTGGTCAGAAAAGCACCACAACACCCCGCGGGCGATCTGCACAGAACGAAGGATACCCTCTGAAAATGTCCGAGATCATTGCAACGCTGCAAGCTCCCGTTTATGTGGAACGTGTGATGCTGACCGATGTGAAGAACATTGCCCGCACCCGGAAGGCGGTCCGGAAAGCCCTCAGGATCCAGATCGAGAAAAAAGGTTTCTCCTTTGTCGAAGTCCTCTCTGCTTGTCCCACCGGCTGGAAAATGACGCCGGTCGATTCCAAAAAATGGATTACCGATACTCTCTCGGACTATTTCGTACCCGGCGTAAAAAAAGATGAATCGGAGGATCGCAAACCGGCCATCACCATGGATACGGAACCGCCGTTAACAGAGTATCGCGAATTGCTGGACATCAAAAGCATGACAGAAAAGATCACGGATGTAAAACTTCCGGAAATCCAGAAGATAAATGATGAGATCAAGATCGCGGGGTTCGGCGGACAGGGAGTTCTGAGTATGGGCTATGCCCTGGCAAATATTGCAATGGGACACCGGTATCAGGTAAGCTGGCTTCCGAGTTACGGTCCCGAGATGCGAGGCGGCACGGCGAACTGCAGCGTAAAGATCTCCGATAAGCGTATCGGATCGCCCATGATCGATAATCCGACCGTGCTGGTGGCAATGAACAAACCTTCCCTGAAACGTTTTGAGGGTGATGTGCAGAAAGGCGGTATCATTCTGTACGACAGCGGACTCATTGATACGCCGCCGGAACGGGATGATGTCACGGCGGTCGGTATTCCGGCAACCGAAGAAGCGGACAAACTCGGGTCGACGAAGGCCGCCAATATGATCATGCTGGGTGCCTATGCAAAACTGCGTTCGTACATCTCGGACGACTATGTTTATCAGGCCCTGCCGCTGATCATCAAGCACAAAAAATTCCATGAACTGAATGAAAAGGCTTTCAAACTCGGAAAGAAATTAGCGGAATAAGCCTTCTTGTATAAACCGACGTAAAAGAATAACCAAAAAAGCTTAATGGTAAAAACAGGTCACGTCTTACGATGGCTAGCCTGTTTTTACAATGAACTTTTGCTGTTGCACTTACGCGTTGAATTCAGGTAAATCCTTCTTTTCTTTGCTGGTCCAAAGAAAAGTATGCCCAGGTGAAACCCGTGGTCTATACTTCTGAAAATACAACCCTTGAGGGGTTGAATAAGTTTTAATTTTACACCTTCTTTTCTTTGCTTGATCAAAGAAAATCCCAAGGGGATCCCCAAGGGAGAAAGCAAAAGAAAGACCTCCACTTCTCTTCCGCCAACTGGCGGACTACAAAATCCTCTGCGTTCGCTAAAATGCAGAAAGGTCTCGCTCCGCTCAACCGCTGCATTTTTTTACGCGTCGTCGCGATGCGGAATAGAAGATATATTTACAAAATAATCCCACATCTTTAGCGTTAGGTCTTATTAATCTTAGGGGTTTCCCGCATTATAGGGGTGAAAAAATTGAAAACCGAAAAATTATCCGGAAAAAGGCGGAAAGTCGCGTTGACGGTAAACTATATTTTGAACAGCATCTCCGCATAGGTCGGGAACGGCCAGTCTTCTGCAGCACAGATCTCTTCCAGGTCATCACCGGCCGTGCGCAGTATTTCCATTTTTTGTGTCACTTCCTTACCGACATAGCGGGCGCGTTCGTGATAGTCCTCAATATTTTCCGCTTCCTGCGCTGCCGATCTCAATGCATCAACAGCGGAACGGAAGGCCGTTAATTTTTTTATGCTTTCATCCAGCAATTCACGATGAAGCGCATTATCGGTTTTCAATTCCTGCAGGCGAAGGGCGGCGCGCGCGAGTTTTTCCTGATAGCCGATAAATGCGGGACGTATTTGGCGTTCCGCCATACTTATCATCGTCTTTGCTTCGATCATGTTTTTCAATATGTAGTTTTCGAGAAAGATACGGCAGCGTGCCTGCAGTTCGCTCTTATTCAGCACCTTCTGCCGCGCAAAAAGTGCGACGTTCTTCTCCGCCATCAGTTCCGGAAAGACATCCACGCTTTTGGGATAGTGAGGAAGTCCCCGGCGCTCAGCTTCTTTCAGCCACTCATCCGAGTATCCGTCCCCGTTAAAAATAATGCGTTTATGGTTCTTGTACACATCGCGGATAATCGCGCTTACCGCTTCTTCCGTATTATCTTCCCCCTCCAGGCGTTCGGCAAAGGACTGCAGCTGATCGGCGATGATCGCATTCAGGATCGTGTTCGGCCGGGCCAGGGATGCCTGGGAGGAGATCATGCGGAATTCAAATTTATTCATTGTAAAGGCAAAGGGCGAGGTGCGGTTGCGGTCCGTATCGTCTTTCGGGATATCCGGAAGGACGGATACTCCCAGTTTGAAGAATTCCTGTTTCCGTTCACCGTTGGGTTTTCCGCCGGCGATATTTTCCAGGACTTTCGTCAGGGTTTTTCCGAGATAGATGGAGATGATCGCAGGCGGCGCTTCATTTCCGCCAAGCCGGTGATCGTTCCCCGGTGTGGATGCGGCCAGACGCAGCAGATCCGCATGTTCATCCACACCTTTGATCACAGCGGAAAGAAAAAGCAGGAAGGTAATATTCTCTTCTCTGGTTCTGCCCGGACTCAGTAAATTTATGCCGTCATCGGTTGTCACGGACCAGTTATTGTGTTTGCCGGAACCGTTTACGCGAGCAAAGGGTTTTTCATGCAGCAGGCAGACCAGTTTATGTTGGCGCGCTACCCGGCGCATGGTTTCCATGACAAGGTGATTCTGATCAATGATCACATTACAATCCCCGAAGATCACCGCCATTTCATACTGATTGGGAGCCACCTCGTTATGCTTGGTCTTTGCGGAAATACCCAGTTTCCAGAGCTCCATATCCAGATCGTTCATGAAACACGAGACCCGTTCCTTGATACTGCCGAAATAATGGTCATCCAGCTCATGTCCCTTGGATGCCGGCGCTCCGAAAAGCGTTCTGCCGGTCATCTGCAGATCCAGGCGCTGATTGTAAAAAGCCTCATCGATAAGAAAATATTCCTGCTCCGGGCCGACGGCGGGAAAAGCATATTCCGAATTCTTATTGCCCAGAAGCCGTAAAACGCGTATCACTTGGTTTGACAAGGCTTCGATGGAACGAAGTAAGGGTGTTTTTTTGTCCAGCGCCTCTCCGTTATACGAATAAAATGCCGTGGGTATATACAGGGTCTTTCCGTTCTGATCATCTTTAATGAACGCCGGAGAGGTAACATCCCAGACCGTATATCCGCGAGCCTCAAAGGTCGCACGCAGTCCTCCGCTGGGAAAAGAAGAAGCATCGGGTTCTCCCTGCACCAGCTCTTTCCCGGAAAACTCCATGATAATTCCACCTTCACCGTTGGGAGAAATGAACGACTCATGTTTTTCGGCGGTAATACCGGTCAGCGGCTGAAACCAGTGCGTATAGTGCGTGGCGCCTTTCTCGATCGCCCAGTCCTTCATGGCATTGGCAACGATCTCCGCAATACCGGCATCCAGTTTCCGGTGTCCTTTAATGATCTTTCGAAGCTGTTCATATACATTTTTGGGTAAACGCTGCCGCATGACCGCATCCCCAAACACGTTCATCCCAAATACTTTTATAATGTCAGTGTCCGCGTTCTTCATCTGAACCCCTTTTTGTCGTGTCATGATCCCGGACTAAAATAAAACGCAAATGTTTGAATAACAACTTATATTTTACGATATTACATGATACAATAATTTACTGCTGTGTTTACAAGATATTGTTGAATATTTACAAGCAATATTCAATTATTACCGCTTATTATTCACTTTGACCACAACATATTCATCGATGTTCTTTGACAGTTTCCCGGCGAGATATCTTCCCAGCAGTCCGCCTATGATCAATGCCGCGACTCCGGAAGCAAACTGGATCAATTCGGGGGGAACGGATGATACGGGAATATAGGTTCCGAGAAATACGCCGGCGACAAAGAATGCCAGCGGGATGCCATAGGCCAGCAGTGAGGTTTTCAGAAGAATATTCCGGCTTTCCTCAATAGTCACGCTGTCTCCCTCTTTGATACCGGGACGATCATTCACGATGATCCGGTTCCCGTCGCAATCGCTTTGTTTGCAAAAAGCGCGGATCGCACAGGTTTCACAGACATCCGTGGCCAGGTCGGCCAGAATGATCATCTTTCCGTCCTTTTTTTCCTCGACAAAACCGTTGGTCAGCATAGTATCTCCCGTTTCATCCTGCAATGTAATAATTTTACCGTATTTATCCACGGATTTTACGCCTGTTTGGGTGGAAAACATAAATTTTTGCAAATCGGATCAAAGAAGAGTGAACGTGATCTCCGCCGGTCCGGATCGGATGTCCGCCGGGATCTCATGTGCGAACCAGACATTCGCTTCGGTTTATTCTGCGCTGCCCTTCCCGCGAAGATATTCCCGTTCTTTGGCTTTCCAGTATCGCGTATCCGCTTCCGTGATCTTCCGGAGGACCCGGCAGGGATTGCCGGCGGCGACCGTATTATCCGGAATGTCGCGGGTCACTACCGATCCGGAACCGATCACCACGTTATTCCCGATCGTCACCCCGGGATTGATGACGGTATTCCCGCCTATCCAGACGTCATTCCCGATCGTGACCGGCTTTCCGTATTCAAGTCCCGTTTTCCGCACGCCGGCATCAATGGGATGCGCGGCAGTGTAGATACACACTCTCGGACCGAACATCACGTCATTGCCGATGCTCACATCACAAACGTCGATAATGATACAATCGTAATTGGCGAAAAAATTATCCCCGATGCGGATCTGCGACCCGTAATCGCAACGGAACGGCGGCTCGATACAGATATTTTTTCCAACCCCGCCCAGCAATTCCCGCAGCAACTCCCGGCGCTTGTCGCGTTCTTCTTCCGTGGACTGATTAAAGCGCCGCGTCAGCCGCTTGGCCCTGAGACTGTCTTTTTGCAGCTCCGGATCCCGGGCACTGTACAAATCTCCCGAGAGCATGTTATGTTTTTCTGACATAAGGCACTTTGCTTTACTTTATCGGCATTATTATAATAACTTACATATTTATGAGGTAATTTTCTATGGAAAAAGAAAAATGGCAATATAATTAGTTCTTATTATATTAGCTAACACTATCACCACTTAAACCAAATAGATCATGGAATAAGTTTTTAGCCACCTCACTCTGGTGATTATTGCTATTATATAAGATCTATTTTCTTACCGGTTTATGAGGTTTTATAATAGTAATAATATTACCACGAAAGATGGAAATATAGACAGAATTTAAGTGTTTTAGATAGGGGAATTTCAGCATTTTTTCCTAATTATACCTGTAGTTCCAAAATATGAAAAAGATAATTAATTACCTGTATCACTATATTTGATGACAATAATGCAACTATTGTATTATCTTATTATTCTATAAGACCTGATAATATTTTAGTAAATTGAGTTGAAATTTCACTATTAATCACACAACTCATATCTTTATTGGTAAAAAAATCTCTTATATCAACTTTTTTTCCCAAATAATCATTTGAGATAAATAAATAAACAAAATAATCACTTGTTCTATATTCTTCTAAAACACCTGATCCCATATCTGGGAAGGCTTCTTGGAAAGATCTGACTTCTTTATGAAAATGGATTTTAATTCTATCATCATCTATGGTATTATAAGACCTTTCTCCTTCTTTAAGTAAGTACCCAGTTTCATCAATATTAAATTCTTGCTCCAAAGCTCTACTAATGAATATTTTCAATAAATACAATTTTAACCATTTAGAACCTAAGAATTTATTATATTCTTCATAATTTCTCATGGCATCCTCAAGCTCATCTTTGTATCTATAAAAAACAATATCAAATTCAACTTTTGATTTCCATAAGGGAAAGTATTTATGTTTCCTTGAAACTATTTCACAATACTGGTCTTTATGTTTTTTATATTCTTTATCATCTCTTATTGTATGATAATATATTTTTAATAAATATAATAAATCTATGTCCGTGGTATTATTTATAACTATATCATTTTCTGCAAACTGTACATTTCGATCAAATATTTTATATGAGAATACATCACTTATAATATTGCTATTATATTCATCGCCATAATGTTCTAACATATATTGTATTACATTTTTCAATAAGTGATCATAATATATTACTTTATGATGATGGTGTACCCAGTTTTTTAAGAATATTTTACCTCTTACAATTCTTTCAATCACGCTGAATGCCGATTTATTATAAACCAGAATATATTTGCCTTCATGCTTAATAATATGTTGTCCTTTGAATAATCTAAAAGTATCGATTGTTACATTATTCATTCCTGCTACAAAAGAATCCCTCATAATGTAATCTGTTTTATCAACATCAATAGTTTCTCCATTTAATTGGCAAATTAGAATATTTTTTATCTGATTTTCTTCATTACTATCTTTGTAAGGTTGTCCTATTATCATACGACATGCTAATTCTAGATTAACTTCTAATTCTTTACATTCTTTTTTATAATTTTTTAATAACACCAATGAACTCATTTTTTCATGTGGTTTTCCAAGTAATTTTTCTTTTTCCACATCAAAATTGGGATTTACTTTTTTTAATTCATTATATAAGTTTATTGTAACTTTATTTTCTTTGTCGTAATATTCTTCAAACAAATGAGAAAAAGGTGAATGTCCTATATCATGAAGAAGGGCCGCTACTAAAAAAGTTTTTTTATATTTTATTAATATATTTATAATATTATTATCTATATTATCTACATTATCTATAAGATTTTTAATAGATTTTTTTGCTAAATGGAAAACACCAAGTGAATGTACGAATCGATTGTGCAAGCCTGATGGATATACCGGAGACATACCCGACTGCTCAATATTTCTTAAACGTTGAAATAGTTTTGTATCAATAAATTTAGTTACAAAATCTTCAGAAATTGTAATATCACCATGAACTGAATCTCTTATAATTTTATAACGCTTTTTACCCATAAGGAGAAATATCTCAGTTTTTAATTACAATCCAAATCTGTTTAATTATTAAGAGTTATCCTCGTATTAAATTTCCGTCTTCAAGTCTTAGATTGGGTTCGTTTTTACAGTAATCAATAATGGCTCCCATATCAAGTTGAATAACTGTATTGTTCATTTGATCTTGTTTCTTAAATCTTTCAGCAAATAAATCTTCTACTTTGATTTGTTTTCTGTTTTATGAGTTGGCTACAAATAAACGTGAAAGCATCAATAGTTCTACACACTTTTATACCTTCCTTTATAAATGATTTCTATATTATGTGCTAATTTATAAAAAAATACGTTAAAAGCAAATAATAATTACTTTTTTTGTCGACCAGTATTTTTTACATGATTCCAATTAATGTTACTTATTAACTTTTGCCACCAGAACCTCTCCACTAGATAACAGTTTCTTTCGGGTTAAACGCTTTGCGGGTTTCAACACGGCCTTACGCGCTGCCTTATCAAATTGATTTGTTATTTTTAGTCCGTTTTTTGTATCAAGCCACAACTTGTTTCCCCGCAGCGGAACGGCGGCTCGATATAAATATTTTTCCCACTCCACCCAGTAATTCCTGCAGCAACTCCCGGCGCTTATCGCTTTCTTCTTCCGTGGACTTATTAAAGCGCCGCGTCAGCCACCCGGCCCTGAGACTGTCTTTTTGCAGTTCCGGATCCCGGGCACTGTACAAATCTCCTGAGAGCATGTTGTGTTTTTCTGACATAAATGATGGTGTGACCTTTCCCCTAAAAATCGGACAGTTTGAAATGTTAGTAAAAAATCCAATAAATATAATTATCAGTTATTTATTAAATCTTCTTCTAATATAACTCTGCGTCTGGCTTGGAGTTAGCTCGGTTGTCGAGGGACCTGTCCGAATAAAGAATTTTTCTGTATTGTTATCTTTAAGAAAAACAGCATTATCAGATTGCTTACAACGAACCACCATAACTCTGTTTTCTTTTAAAATCATCAAAATGGATATGTAAATCGTTCATGACAAGCACCCCCATTCGTGATTTAATAATATTGACCAAATGCAAGGTCATTTTATCTTCGTTGGGGAAACCATCAACTTCCAATCCAATCGGCTCTCCGTCGTCTGATACACCTATGATCAGACGACCACCATTTGTATTCAGGAAGCCCGCAATCGTTCGTAAAACAGTATATTCCATCCTTGGATCTTTATTGTTGGTATGCAAATTTGTTCTTAATGTGGATTTGAATTCAATTTCTTCGGATTCCCCGTCCATTATCTTTTCTGTCAGATCAAAGTTATCATAATCTTTTTTCTCTTCTTCGGTTTTTTTAGAGATTAATGTGGCATAACCATCCGCAATAACTTGAGCAATAAGCTCACGCCGACGTTCAAGAAATTGTTGATATTTCATATTTTCCCAGTCTTCAGGAAGTGCGTGGTAGTAATACATTTGATCCAGCTGTCTCTTATTGTAAGGTTTTTTATATTTTGGAAAATATTCTTTGGGGGACATATTTGATATATCGTTATTATCATTCCATTCCACAAATGCATAGTTGGCTATTTGATTATAATCTATTGTCTCTGTAATTCCTTTGGATTTTAAGTACTCTTTAGGGAATAAATGATGTTTTTCAATAGAAGCACGCTTAGCTTGTATAGAAGGATCACAGAGTGTTGAAAATTTCATTTTTGAAAATAGAACAGGCGCATCAAGCAAGATAAGAGAAGCCTCATATGCAAAAAGAGAAGGACTACGTGATGATGAAGTTGCCAGCTGATTAGGCAGAGTCATGGTCCAATAGTCACTGGTGAGGGTAATATCACATATCTTATTGAGAGCCTGGATAAATTCACTTGATGTCTTTATAGGTCTTAAACGTGCCAGATCATATTCCATCGAAGATTCAGGTGATTTTGCGAAACGTCCTGTTAATGCACTCATAAAAAACCAGCGTGATATTGCCCGGCGAAGGTCATGTTCAGTTACTTTATATTCCGTACGGCCAATTAGATAAAGTATATATGAAAAGATCAGATTATTTTGAGAACTTATCATTTTGTGACTTCTGAAGCCGGCTTGTTGAATGCATTTCATAAAATCATGCCAGTACTGCAGATTTAAAACTCTTTCCTGGGCCTTTTTTAATTCTTCAAATTGGCGTTCGCGACATTCGACACTGAATTTTTCCGTTTCAAGATCTTTGCCTCGAAGAATAGAATACACATATTTAAGTCGAGCTCTTTTAAAAGCAACCCCTACACTAACTCTAAGTAATTGATCAGGAGATGGTTCAATAAAATTATTATACGGTGAGGGTTTATCTTTTGCCGGTATTCGTGAATCGCGGCAAAATTCCTCCAGTTGAGCTCTTCCATCATCCCAGAATACAGACATTAACGTAAGAATAAAATCTGCCTGATTAAGCAATGTTCCTTTGCTGTTAATTCTAACAAATACATCAGAAACCGCTTCTTCATCTATATCGGGTATTAATTCTAAAGCTGTTAACGGATAAGTTGTCAAAGACTGTAACTTAAGAATATTATCTTCTATTAGATCTTCTTCTTTCTCTGTTAAATTTTTTACTTTTTTTAGGTTTTCCGTATATTCTCTTATGATACGGGTAATTTTTGCGTCTTCATCCCAAAGAATAGAGATATCCGGGACTGTAATGATTTATCACGAACAATAGCGGCATCTGCCACTTCAAATTTTTCTTCCAATGGATTAAAAGCGATCTTTATCCTTTCTATTTCATAATTTTCGCGCAATACCGGGATATCTTTAATTACTACATATAATGATGTCAACCTTTGCTGGCCGTCTACGATCACCAAACTTGCATGCTTTTGTTTTTTATCTGTACCAATAGTTCGCTCTTCATCCTCCAACCCATTCTGCCAAAACAATAAGTATCCAACGGGGTAACCTTTATACATAGAGTCAAACAGATCTCTCACTTTCGTGTTCTTCCAAACAAAAGGGCGCTGAATATTGGGAAGACCAATTTCACCCATACTAATACTTTTTATCAAGCCGTTCAGATCGTAATCAACTTTTTTGAAAACAGTTTTACTCATGTGATAACTCCTTGAGGATTTCTAATTAAATTTTTAGCTGAAATTTAAATTTTTCTCATTAATATTATTCTTATGTCACCATTCTCACCGGCCGTTCCATATTATATGTGCTCATATTATCACTCATGAGTTCAGCCTGGCGGATAACATATTGCAACGCTTTTCGCTGACCTTCCGGCGGATATTCATATTTTCTGAGGAGACGTTTGATCTTGGAACGCATGGCGGCACGTGCACTTTCTTTGAGCTGCCAGTCAATAGTGCGACTCTTGCGCAGCTCTTCCGTCAGTACCTGTGTCATTTCTTTCAGTTTCTCATTGGTATAGAAATCCTTGATATTCTCGGGTTTGGTAATGGCATCGTAAAATGCCTGTTCTTCCTCCGTAAGACCGAGGTATTCCCTTCTTTCCGGGCTTCCCGTATTTCTCCGGCGATTTTCAGCAGTTCTTCAATGACTTCCGTATTGGATATCAGACTGTTCCGGTAACGCCGCATCAGTGCTTGCATTTTTTCGGAAAATAACTGTGATTTTACAAGGTTCGTTCTCTGAAATACCCTGATCTCGTCCGATAAAAGTTTCTGTAGCATTTCTGCCGCCAGATTTTTCTGATCCATTTTCCGTATTTTTTCAAGATAATCGGCGTCAAAAATGGAAAATTCCGGAATATTTTCGAAAACATTGATGACACCTTCGCTCTTGATCCCGGCTTTGAGCAAATTATTAATACGTTCATTGATCTCCCGCACGGACAGTTTTCCCACGCCGGTGACCTTTGCAACGCCAGCCCGTACCGCTTCAAAAAAAGCGGCTGTTATTTTGTCCTTATCATGAAGCAGCGAACGGCATAAGGTCTCTGCCTGCTTGAGGGCCGTAGCTTCTTTTAAATAGATCTTTTTATCTTCCTCATCTGCAAGCAGGTAATCAATGCCATCCGCTATACAGCGTGCCCGGGCAAGATTGCTGTTTCCGTAGAACGCCGAATAGTCCACATCATGCAAAAGATCTGCACATATTTCCATTTTTTCATGAAATTTCGACAGGACGCTCTCTCCGATATTCTGATTTTCAATATGTTCCTTGTCCCTTTCGGTATAGTCCTTCATTGCCTGTTTGAGAGCATTGGCTATCCCCGCATAATCCACGATCAAACCGCCTTCTTTATCTTTATATACGCGGTTCACACGTGCGATTGCCTGCATTAATGTATGATCTTTCATGGGTTTGTAGACGTACATCGTGTTCAGGCAGGGTATGTCAAAACCCGTAAGCCACATATCCACTACGATGCATATCTTTACATCACTGCCGGGATCTTTGAATTCTTCCGCTAATTTTTCTCTTTCCTTTTTACCGGGAATGATCTCAAACCATTCTTCCGGATCACGGTTATCTTTTGACATAACGATGGCCAGTTTATTTTTCCATTCGGGGTGCATATGCAGCAGTTGTTTATAGATCTTCATACCGATGGACCGGGAATAAGCCACGATCATTGCCTTGCCGGAAAGGATATGTTTCCGGTCTTCATAATGTCTGACAATATCTTTACACAATTCTTCGATGGTCTCCGGAGCACCCAATATGGCCTCCATCTTCCCCAATTCCTGCTGGGAACGCGCTATATGATGCGGCTCCGCCTCTATCGCCATGTTTTCATATTCTTCATCGATCTGTTTTAATACATGCTCTTCCAGTTTCAGTTTCATGACCCGGCTTTCGTAGTAGATCGGTCGTGTTGCTTCATCCTCAACGGCCTGGGTCATGTCATAGACATCAATGTAATTCCCGAAGATCTCCTGTGTAGATCGGTCGGCGGAATCGATCCGGGGTACCGGTAAAACCGATAAAAGAGGCATTTGGAAGCGCATCCCGGATATATCTGGCCATACCGTAGGTCAAACGTCCGGTATGCCGGTCCGCGCGCGCCTGCAATCCGTAATGCGAGCGATGCGCTTCATCTGCGATCATGATAATATTGCGGCGCTTCGAAAGTACATCCGTGTCCTCTTCAAATTTCTGCATGGTGGTAAAAATAATACCGCCGGCTTTCCTTCCGCTTAATAACTTTTTTAAATCCGCACGGCTTTGGGCCTGTACGGGTTTCTGGCGCAAGTGGGGTGTGGCCTTGGAAAATGTGCCGTAAAGCTGTCCGTCCAGATCATTACGGTCCGTCAGCATGACAATTGTAGGATTATTCAGCGGTCTTCCCAGCATGGCGGCATAAAAGACCATAGATAAAGACTTTCCGGAGCCCTGTGTGTGCCAGAATACACCAATTTTTCCGTGGCTTTGCACCGCTTCAAGTGTTCGGTTGACAGCTTTATTCACCGCAAAATACTGATGGTATGCTGACAGGATCTTAACCGGCTCTTCCTCTTTATCACCCAGAAAAAGAATGAAATTTTGGATGATATGCAATAATCGTTCTTTTCCGAACATCCCCGTAAAGAGGGTCTCAAAGCGGAAAGCATGTTCGTCTTCCTTGCTGCCGTCCACGGACTTCCAGCGCATGAAACGATCTTCGCCGGCGGTGATCGTTCCCGCTTTTGTTTCCGCCATATCCGAGATCACGCAAAAAGCATTGTAATGAAAAAGTGAAGGAATTGCCTGAAGATAATTTCGTATCTGTTTGTAGGCCGCCGATGTATCCGCCTGCTCACAGGAGCAGCTTTTCAATTCGATGACCACAAGGGGAAGGCCGTTTATAAAGATCACGATATCGGGACGTTTTTCCGTGTGATCGATCACCGTAAATTGATTGCAGACCAAAAAATCATTGCGCTCCGCTTTCTCAAAATCCATCAGCCAGAGATGTGTACTTTTTGGACCGTTCTCATAATAATCCACCGCTACACCCGCCGTTAAATAATCATGAAACGTTTTATTGTTCTCAATGAGATTGGGTGACTCTGCCAGCAGGATCTTGCGCAACCCTTCATCGACAGCAGCCTTCGGGGCGTGGGGATTGAGTTGTTCAAGTTTTTTATGCAGTACATCTTCCAGCAGGACTTTCCGGTAATCCCGCTCAATATCGGGACCAAAAATATGATCATACCCCAGATTATCAACAAAGAGCTGAATGATGGCGTTTTCGTAATCGTTTTCTATGAATGTGTAGTGCATGCTTAATGTATTTATTTGTTTTTCACCGAAGTTTACACCGAAGTTTTTCTATAGTAACTTTTTCTTCACATACTATCCGGTATCCGTTTCCCCTTGATCCAATTCTTTCTATCTTACATTTCGGCAGTGAGACTATCGGGACTTGTAAAATTTGCCTTGAACTGCCGGGTGCTGTCTTCACCCATTGCGATCTGTTGTAAGAGTTCCTGCTGTGTCACTTTATATCCCCGCTCGTATTATATTTATCTTTGTGCCGGTTTTTTGGATTATTAAGAATATACGTTGCAATTTTCTGATATTCAAGATTATCGCGGATGATATGTTCGTAGTAATTGCGTTGCCATAATTTTCCCTGAAATGCCGGCCACCCCATTTGTTTTACATTCCGGATATATTCATTGGTCGTCATTGTTTTGAACCATTGGATAATGCGGGGCAAAGATATATCGGCAATCTTTTCTAATGTCGGGGCAGACCTGTGTGTCCGCCCCGGATCTGTCGGGCAGATATCTTGTGCTTTTATTTTGTGTTTCGGACAGACGATCTTTGATTTTGATTCATGTTCCGGGCAGGCATCTTGGGCTTTTGATTTTAATTCGGACAGACACATAGGTCTGTCCGTACATTGTTTTTTGTGTTTTTCGCGATTTCTTTTTTGGATCTTTTTTGATCTCGATAATAAAATGCATGTGTTCGGGCATAATGATATATTCTTTGCATTGTACGCAGAAGAATTTGTTTTCCAGCTTGCGGTACCATGTTTCGATCATTTTTCCCGCTTTATTCAAGATCATTCTTTTCCTCTCAATCCTCCCGAATAAACATTCGCGCCCCTGCGTGCACAGCGTTACAAAATACGCTCCAGGCTGCGAATAATCATAGCCTTTCAAACGGCATCGAGCTCCGGTGATGATTCACCGGATCGTAGTATCCCATGATGTCCCCCTTCATTTTCTTATCTCTGCATTCCCCTCCGCGTCGTTACGCTATGGAGGCAGACACGCAGGCCCGCCGCAACGGCGTCTGCCCTTTCTCCGGTGGGGCGATTTATGAATCGCCCCTTACATTTTACTTATAAAGAAAAGGGGAATTATTCATTCCCCTAAAAGCTTTATTAATGTGTAAAATCTTTAAAAATTGGGCTAAACATTCCACTTGTCAAAACAAGAACGTGATCTTTCTTTTTCTTTAACTTTTTTTATAGCGTCTTTTGCTATTTGTTCACCCAACTTGTAATACTTACTCTTGGGCTTATCGTCTTCTTTCTTCTCTGTTTCGGGATAACCGTATAACTCTTTTAAACTTTTAAGAGTCTGTGTCTTTTCCATTTTTTTCTCCATTTTAAGGTAGTTACTAAAAAAGTGGTGGTTTAGTTCCGGAGTAAAATAATGCTTCCGCTTGATCCAAATCGGTCCATCGCCTTTGGTTATAATAAGTACATCAATCGGGCCACCAACCGTCTCGGCCTCCATAGTGACCTGTTTTCTGAATGAAACTAGATTTACTAGCGTTTCAGCCATTATTGCTAATTCAGATTTATTCAAAAAACGAGTTGCATTAAGTACAGGAATAATATAATTCAATTGCATTTCAATTGCAAGCTCCTTGAAAAGATGATCGTTAGTACCTGAACAAATTTCTTTTAATTGTTTGTCTAGTTCATATTTCTTTTTACTATCTATTTCAATATTATCTTTAAGGCCCTTAATAATACTTTTAGGTAAGTCATTTTTTTATTGTTGTCGAAAAAGTACTTTTGAGAAAATAATATAAATTAGGATCAATACCATAGAT
The DNA here is from genome assembly GCA_034521145.1 of Fidelibacterota bacterium. GTDB lineage: Bacteria > Fidelibacterota > Fidelibacteria > Fidelibacterales > Fidelibacteraceae > M50B103. Next base: position 161,063 of record JAXHMX010000002.1, read on the forward strand.
AAAATTTATTACATCATCAGATTTGTGCAAAAGGCAGAATATGAGCAGGCATATCCAGTGAAATAATATTACATTCTTTCTTTTCTTAATAGAATTTTAGAATATAATATGCCAGCTATGTCAAACTCGACACAACTTGGAAAAAGCTCATGTTCTCCAAAACCGGCTATAACGACTCCCGATTCTCCATCTAAACCTACTGTGACAGTATTTTTGATCGTTATTACAATTTTAGAAATATTTTCTTTATCAATTTCTTTTTTCTCAAAAGCTTTTTCAACTATTGATTCTATATTATCTCTATAAGTTTCCCACAATTCATTTGTTTCAGCTTGCGATAATTTCGTTTTTTTTAAATTCTTTTTGGACTCTTTTTCGTGCTTATTTATTGTTTTAATAAGAATTTCTTTCTGTTTATCTGGATTAAATTTATCATCTGAATTATAAATATGACATTTTGCTTCAAACAGAATTTTTTCTGATATTTTTTTGGCAATAGATTCTACATATAACTTTTCATATCCCGATGGAAAAGAAAAATTACTTAATATTCCAAAAATAAATCACAGTATTCTTCTAGTTTATTTTTACGTTGATCAGAAAGATATTCCCTGAACATTTTAATAATCGTTTCCCATGGCACGCCTGTCAAATCAGCGTTTCCATAGATCATGATCCCTACTGGTGCATATTTTGAAAGTGCAAAAACTTTATTCGCCGTATTATACGTTTTGAGATTCTTGTCGGCATTGGAAACAGTAACGGCACTATCAGCAGCCAAAGCGATTGCCGTTTTATTCATAATGGCAATTTCTGTCGTCATTTTTATTCCACTTGATTTATTTAATTTAACAAAATTTAATATAAGATTTGTTTGAAATGCATCATCTTTTTAATGCAAAACAAATTGTGTGATATTCAACACATTTTCTGATAATACTCCCAATTTTTCACCGCAAACCCTCTCATTCCCCTGCTTGGGCTATAACCCGGATAAATATTGATGAATTTTTGCTCTGCTGTATGAAAATCTATTTCTTTGTAATACCCTATGGAAGCCAGATATAATAAACCAATGGTAGCAGATCTAGACATGCCTAAATTGCAATGAACTAATACAGGTTGTTTATCAATATATTTTTTTATGAAATCAATTGCTTTATCAATGATCTCTTTCGGTATATAAAGCGGATTTGCAGCATCAACCAAATTTAGATATAAGCGGTTTGATCTTTCTGCGAATAAATATTCCGGATGCTCTTTTGGCTACCACGACCGGTGTAAACAAGTAAATTACGATGATAGGGTTCTTTACAGGCATGAATTACCACCCAATTATTTTCATACTTGACTTTACATTCGTAATCATCTTGATTACCAATGAAAAGGTGACTATATATTTTTTTTATATTCTATTCCTTTTCTTGATTGATCAATCTTTACCTAATTGATGTTTAATATATTTTTTCACTAGATCATTATACTTTACCTTCTTTTTTTCCAAGATATCATCAAAATTTAACGATCCTTTTGGATAGTAATAATGATTCCAAAACTTATTGTTTTTTACCTCAATCAAAAGCATTGCAGAATAAATGTTTTTATTTAAGTCTGTATAAAAAAGCATTAAATCATAAGTTGTACTTGTCGAGTTATCATTAGAATTTAAGGAAACCTTAATAATTGATTCATCTGACAAACCAATAACTAAAACAGAAAATAATTCTCCTGTTTTCTTCTTCTCATCCACTCCTGCTCTGCCGATAACAGTATTTGCAAACCCAACAAAAATAATATTTGTAGCTATTCCATGACCCATATTTCTTATTTTAATTTTTGTTTTAACGGGTTCACTTTCTTGATTTAAATCTTCATTATCTTTAACTGACAAATATGCATTAAAGAAATCTTCTTCTGAATCGTTAACATCAAAAACTCTAAGAAAAGGTCTATAACTTATTTTATTCTGATTTTTTATTTGCCTGTTAGTATTGCATACAACTGCAATTATTGCCCCTAATGAAAGCAATGAAGGAACAATCCAAAATAAATTCTCGCAAATGAATTTCCACATCCTACACCTCCACCTCCCCACTCATCAATTTGGGGAGCAGGGTGTCGCGGGTTTGTCTGTAAAACAGCATTTTCATTGTTATACTTTTTATCATAAATAGCTGATATTATCTCATTAAACTTTGCCAGAACACTATTGTTTGGTATAACGAGAATTTCCTTTTCTAAAAAATCATTAAACTGAAAATTTGCTATACCTGTTGATTGTACCTGATATTGTTCAATTTGGCCAGTAGAATATATATGTGTTAAATAACCAAATAAGTATTTATTGTAAATTCTGCTGGTTCTTATTAAACGACAAAAATTTGAATAAGAAAATGGAAGCGAGGAAGATTTCATTAAATATTTACTCATGTAAATTGTTCGTCCTACTGGTCTACCTTTTGTCCCTCCAGATATTTCTAGAACAATATCTCCATCTCTAAGCTTTCTTTTATCTAAATTGCGTTCTTTTGTATATCTAGCTGGAATATTTGAAAGATTTCTATCAAACACATTAGGAAAATCAGCGCCACGAATACAAAAGTATTTAGAATTATTCTCTTCATCAGTCAAATCTTTCCCCCAATCGCCCCCAATATAATAATCAATCAACTGTTTTATCGGTTGTACCTCCCACCTCTCCGGAAATCATCCCCAGCTCACTCTCTATCATTCTCCCCCCACTCGACCTATACGGCCGCCTTTGCTCATCAGGAAATTCGTAGTCCACAAACCACCGCTTGAACACCGCCTGGCAATCTGCTTCGAGAGTGTTGCAGATGCGGCGGTTGTTCTCGATCTTGTCGTCCAGGGAGGAGAGGATAGCTGCAATGCGGCGCTGGGTGGGGAGAGGGGGGAATTTTATCTTTAGATTTCCAAGTATTTTTGTAGTTATACTTCCCCTTGAGCTATTGGAATCTGAGATAGCCCGTAATTCATTATATCTATTACGCAAATTATAAAATAGAAATTTTGAATCAAGTTGCTTTTTATCAACTTCTAAAGCAATGACTGATTGATTTATAAATGTATCGGTACATAAAAATGATGTCTGGCCTCTAGTATGTCCCTGACCGCAGAAGCCATAACAACAATATCTTTATTGGCTAATCGTGTACTTGAGTTGTCAACTCCTTTTTTAGTTATTGTTTTTTCTGTTGAGTAAATGTAAGGGTTTCGTGTTTCTCCAGAAGACAACCAATAATATTCACCATTCCAATAATCATTAATTCTAGTGTTGGGTGTTCCTCCACTATAAATTGAATTACAAACTTTGCTTAATTTTTGAGTTTGCCAATTATTCATTCTTTTCTACAATCATCTGTTCAGGTGAAAATATATTAACAACGTCTTTCATTACTTTTAACAAGCCCAAAATATCAATTTCTTCAAGCCTATTAATTTCGTGAGCTTGAATATTTCGCTGATCTCTTAAGTGGTTTAATAATTTCAATTGTGTGGGTTGTAAAAGTTTATCTTCAATTAGAAAATCCAGGCGTTTTTTTAAAGATTTTTCGTAGTTAAGCTTTGAACCTACTTCTTCTTTTTAAATATACCTCAAGGGCTAAACAAATCATATTTGAAGCTGCCAAATCTAAACCACACAAATAGCAACCTATAGCTTCATTATATGCTTCTTTTGACTTTCCCTCCAACTGATTGATTTATATCAACGAGCTTATATTCATTTAATTTTTTTCTCCTTGAATCGATTATTTTAGTTAAATTTTTCCATTGTTCTTGATATTGAGATAATGTTTGATTTTTTTTGAAAATATTTTAAAATCCCATTAATAATAGGTAGGGATATCATTCCACCAAAAAACAAATCTAGAGAATCAATTTCATTTTTTGGCATTATTCAATCTCCCATCCAATTGATGTTAACTGCTTCTTCACTTCCTCCTGCAAACGATCGCCTTCATCAAATAACTCCGCTAATTCCGTTGTCAGGCGTTTCATTTTGTCTTCGTACTTTTCTGAATCTTCTTTTCCTCTTCCAGTCCCACATAGCGGCCGGGCGTGAGGATGTAGTCATTTTGTTTGATCTCCTCCAGGGTAGCGGCCTTGCAGAATCCGGGGATATCTTCATAACCTTCGTTATTCTGCCAAGCTTCGACGGTATCGGCGATCTTGCGGATATCAGCGTCGCTGAGTTCGCGCAGTTTGCGGGTGACCAGTTCGCCCATGTTGCGGGCGTCGATAAAGAGGGTCTGTCCCTTGCGGGTTTTATCACGGGAGATGAACCAGAGACAAACCGGGATTTGCGTGGTATAGAACAATTGTGCCGGCATAGCCACAATGCATTCCACCAGATCGTCTTCCAGAATACCCTGCCGGATCTTTCCTTCTCCGCCGGATTGGGAGGAGAGCGAACCATTGGCCAGTACCAGTCCGAGTCTGCCTTTGGGCGAAAGATGGTGAATCATGTGTTGCATCCAGGCGTAATTGGCATTCGCGCCGGGCGGTATTCCGTATTTCCAGCGCGGGTCATCTTTCACCCGTTCAACCGGCCAGTCCATATTGAAAGGAGGATTTGCCAGTACATAGTCCGCTTTCAACTGCTTGTGCTGATCGTTGGTAAAGGTATCGGCGTTATATTGTCCCAGATCCGCTTCGATCCCCCGGATAGCCAGGTTCATCATACACATTTTCCAGGTGGTGGGATTGCTTTCCTGTCCGTACACAGAGACGTTTTTCAGATCACCGCTATGTGCTTCAATAAATTTTGCCGATTGCACAAACATTCCTCCGCTTCCGCAGGCGGGATCATAAACACGACCTTTATAAGGTTTAATGACCTCAACGAGCGTTTGCACCACACAGGACGGTGTATAGAATTCCCCGCCACGGCGTCCTTCTTTTTCCGCGAACATGGTCAGGCAATATTCATAAACGCGGCCCAGCATATCCTGTTCGTCCTTTCCGTGCATTTTCAGGTTGGAAAAGAGATTGATCACCTCACCCAGCCGGCGTTTTTCCAGTTCGGGGCGGGCATAATTTTTCGGCAATACACCTTTAAGTTTTGTATTCTCTTTTTCGATCGCCATCATGGGCATCATCTACAATACGGCCGATCTCCGGGGACAAAGCATGATTTTGTATATATTCCCAGCGGGATTTTTCGGGAACGTAGAAAATCCCCTGCATAGTATATTCGTCCTTATCCTCTTCAAAGCCCTCCCCTTCTTCCAGTAATTCTTTATAACGTTCCGCAAACTTATCGGAAATATATTTTAAAAAGATCAGTCCGAGAACCACGTGCTTATATTCGCTGGCGTCCATGTTCCCGCGCAGTTTATCCGCCGCCGCCCAAACATGTTTTCTAAAATCTTCGGTGTAATGATTGGCCATTTACCTCTCCTGAAAATACCGGTAAATTTCACGCAACCGGTATTATCCTTTTTTTGATCAGCTATTCTCCACGATTACCTATGTCTTCAATTAGAAGAAAATTTATAGACAAATAATGATTATCACAAGTGATTGTTCATTAACTCGCCGGATAATACACAAAATATTGCCAGTATAAATTAATTTACCTATCTATTATATCCACTAATGGTTAAAAAAATGTCAGTTATTGCTCTTATAACATTAACTTGTAAATAAAAGCTTTATTGAATAATTTTAATCAAAAAAGGACAACACATGAATTTAATAATTATTATTACTTCCTTGCTATTACTCATTGGTCTATCTGCAAATATTTTCTTTTATTCTAAAACAAAAAAGGAAGAGGTGTTTATTAAAACTTATTATGAGAAATACTTAGATTTTCTCAGAAATATGAAGCCGGAATATTTAATGATGACTTAGATGATTGGCTAATTAAATATCAGCATAAAGCTCAAAAACTATTTAGGAAAAATTCGGGAAAACTAATTATAAGAAGGGCAATACAATATTTGAAGGATACACACTAATTACCAATACTATACATAAATTCAAACTGGGAAAAATATCAACTTCCGATAAACACTATGTTAAAGATACACTGAAATAGTTATTTGGGTGTTCTTGAAGAAATATTCAAAAAAGAAAAAGTGGAAATATTTAATCCAATTAGATGGTTCATTGATGGAGTTAAATATACACTATCCCTTCCCTTTTTATTTGTACAAACTATCGGCTTGGTTAATCAAGATTTTGCAAAAAATATAATAAACCGACCTTTTTATAAAATTATAACTGGTATTATTACTCTTCTGTGGATGTTAAATATTGTCCTCACATTCAAACAACAACTTATTGATCTTTTCTCAATGTAATTATTATTTATTTTTTGCCACATTCCACGCATTTCCTTGCGAGTTATAATCATAACTGATCCGAATTATGGTCAAAAGAACTGAAATATAACGACTAATCAGGATGTTTATACCTCGGTTTCCCCTCCAACTCTTCCTCATACCTGATATTTTCATCCTTGAAGATATCTGTAAAAAGTCCTCAGCAAAATATCCGACATATCAACATGCCTTCATCCAAAAAGTTGGGATATCGACCAGTTGGCAAGAATAATTCGCCCATAGGTCAACAGCATCCGGAATAAAAGCAACTAAACAGCCGCCCGGCTGAAAGAAATAGACCAGGCAGCTTTAGAGGGGGACGAAAACTAGTGAAATATAAGGACTTTGAAGAGAATAAAAGGGGCTAATTTCAATGTGTGATGTATGTCACATTTCTCCGCTTAAGATGTGATCTTCGTCACATTTCTATTGTTAATCTGTGACGCGGATCACATAAAGGTCGAGGTGTCGATACGTCGAGATGTCTAGTTGTCGAGATCCGTTTGATTCAACATTTAAGATTCGAGATTCAAAATTATTCTAACCAACTTACCTTCTAATCTCTCAACTTCCCTCCGTCTTAAGTCACTGAGTCACTTCGTCTCTCCAGCGCTCATTTTCTCAGTGCTCAGTTAAACGGAGTTTCTGTTTTAAAGTTGTTCCAGAATAATATTGGGCTCTAAGGAAAGTTTTGTAAACGCAAACCACTTTTTGCCCAGGTCTTTGAGGGAGGCGCCGATGTGGTAGATATCTTTTTCATCGATGATGAGAAAGCGGTCGTGGGAACGTTCAAATATCTGAATTTCCGTTGATGGATATTGTTCTTGGAATCGCTGAAAGGCCAATTCGTTAATGCTTCTTAATTTCTGCGTGTAGATTTTTGTCTTTATTTTATTTTCTTTATTGAGTTAATAGCAAAAACAGGGGACTAAAAAGGTTGTAATTGATTGAATATTAGTTTTTAAGATATGATTTCTTATTTTCCCAGTAAAAAGATGCCCGAAAGTGGTTCTTTACACACAAAAAACCCATCACTTTTCTTTGCTTGTCCAAAGAAAAGTAAACAAAAGAAAGACCTCCGCTTCTCTTCCGCCAACTGGCGGACTACAAAATCCTCTGCGTTCGCCGAAATGCAGAAAGGCTCTCGCCCCGACGATCGGGGCTCAACCACTGCATTTTTTTACGCTCACGTATCGGATTTTCTTCACGCGTCGTCGCGATGCGGAACGTGAAGATCTTTTATAAAATAGCTCCCTAAAATTACCAATAGGCCTTTTTGTTTGAAAATAATTTCAAGGTCTGCTCATCCAATATAATTATCGATCAAAATAATAGATTCTTTTGCCGATTTGATCAGATCACTTGCGAATACATGCGCATCAAAGATTTGTCCGTCAAAAAAGATGCCTTGGCTTGGGATGGCAGTATGATCATTTAATGCTTTAAAAATTCGATTCACATCATTTTCGGTTTTAATTTGAGCTAATTCCAATTTTCCCAATCGTTCCAATATTGATGAATTTATCCATCATAAACCTTCTTAATTCAACAAATGCATTCATTATATATATGCTTGCTGAAATTGCCCGGGATTCTTTATCACAGCCGTAGGCATCGCCACTCCTTGTTCTGTAAATGCAAATGGCAAGGCACTTCGAACGCTTTAGGTTTACGAACCGGTCGCATTTTGCGACCAGTTCATTTTTCTCTTTAATATTCAACCTAAAACAAAATGATTCCGGGAACCGATCTTTATCCCTCTTCACTTGTTCGTTTAGTCTTTTGGTTTCAATCCCAAAATATGCGGCTATATCTCTATCTACCATAACCTGTTTATCTCTGAAACTAAAAATCATTGTTTTGACATCAACAAAAACATGATTATTGCGTCCCGGTAACTTATTATTTGTTTTTTCGCCCATGATCCTCTGCCTTCTTTTAAGACCCCTCTTTTCAACCATTCGATCGCCTTCTTTTCGAACCGTTCGGATTTTCCGAACAGTTGTGTCTTTGGAAAGCTCACCTGTTTGAAATATACGCTTTATATGCTCACTAATATTCGCTTTGCTGCTATCAAAGAGAATTACAATTTGGGTTTGTGTAGGCGAAACCGGTTTCGTCCCGGACTTTTACTTCAAGCTTTGTAAGAGAGTCATTTGTCCGGTATATAATTATTTCGTTTTTCATGCAAAAATATACGTAATAATCAAAAAAGATTTCAGGTGCTGGAATTTTTCTGTGACGGGGATCACGGATCGGGGTGCGGCTTGCCCTCCGTAGTCTTGACGAAGGATACCTGCGTACCCGGCGGCACTTCGGGAATTGAAATTTGTCGGTGATGAAGTTTAACATTTCAACATTATAACGGTTCAACATTTACAATTTTATATTTCATTATTTCTTTTGATTGACTATAAGTATGTTTTATCTTATATTATCAGTAATCAGAAATATCAATAGAGGGTGGCTGCGTTCCGGATGTTCGCGTGCAGGGGATCTTTTTGTCTTACTGCCGGCGGGCGACAGTCCCCCTGAACTGCAATGAAGAAAGGAGAGAGAGAAATGCGAAAAGGGATCGTGTTCATCATGACGCTGTGCCTTGCCGTATCGCCGTTGTTTGCAGGACTGGAATGGTGCGGCGACAGTTTCATCATTGTCAATGAGCTCTGGTACACGGGCTCGCATAGCTATGTGCATGAAGGCGGCTACTTTGAGGGTGCCGATCTCGGCCGAACTGAGCTCGCTGACACTGGGCGGCTATATCAAGTCTTGGGACAGCTCGGGAGACGCCGCTTACCTGCATTATACCATTGATGACGACATAAACGGTTTTATCGCCCTTAGTGAGACCTGGGTATCCGGCGGCGACCGCTATTTTCAGGAAGATCCCGGGGATGCCGTGGACCTGTCGGGACTGACGCCCGGGAGTCACACCCTTGCGGTTTGGTTCGAGGTGAAGGACACGGATCCCGATCCGGAGCTAAGCGTGTGGGACAGCCGTGGCGGGGCAAATTATAATGCTACATTCACGATCGCCGATGATACCGCTCTTCCCGTTGAAGTGACGGACTTCTCCGCCAGGTGCCTGCAGCATGCGGTGGAACTGACCTGGCGAACGGCGTCCGAAAACGGAGAACCGGGCCTTTCGCATCTACCGCGACGGCGTGCTGCTGGCCGAATTGGAAGGGGCGGGGACGAGCAGCGAACCGCGCAGCTATCGATGGACCGATGCTTACGTTATCCCGGGAGAGACCTACCGCTATGTGCCGGCGGATGTGGATCTGCAGGGAAAAGAGACGAAACATAATGAGGTTGAGGTTAAGGTTAAGGCTGAGGTTGAGGTCGAGGTCGAGGGATGAGGCTCTGACTGCGCCGGGCCTCGGGGAGTATCAGCAGATTCGGAGCGCGTATCCGAAATCCCTTTAATCCGGTGACCGTGATACCGCTGAACCTGGCGGCGGATGCATGCGTCTGTGCTTTTGTCTATGATATCAGCGGGCAAATGGTCCGGGAACTGTACAACGCTTCTCTTGCCGGGCGGATCGCACTGCATCTGACGATCGTACGGCGCGGATCTGCCAACGGGGCTCTTGATTTTGTCGCGGAGGTCAATGTAAATAATGTGGTGAATGCGCGGAAGATTGCATTGATGAAATGATGAAGAATGTTGAGATGTTGAGATGTTGAGGCGTCGAGAGGGAAACAGATGTCGAGCTCATCTCTTGATGACTGATAACGCACCGACAACTCGACCTTTTTCGCAGAGCGTAGCGCTAGCGGAGTTGAAAGATCTGTCTCCACCGCTACGTGTTATAAACAGATCCTTCTGGCAAGCTCAGGATGACAGCGTTGGGGGTTCAGGTATGCAAAACCTGCGTGGAGGGGTTCAGGAGGATTCGCCGGTAGGGTTGTCTCTTCGTCTCTTCATCACTCAGTGCCCAGTGCTCAGTGCTCACTTCCGTTTTCCAGGTTCAAGGTTATTCCACTGACTAAGCTTCTTATCTTCTTATTCTCTCCTCCTGTCCCTTCGTCTCTTTATCCCTCCGTCTTCTTTTTTCTGACTTACTTCTTACTATTTACTTCTTACTACTCTTAGCTCGACAACTAGACAATTTGCTCTCTCGACAACTAGACGACTCGACGACTCGACTTCTTACTGCTTCCTTCTTTCTTTTTCTTCCCGAGGTTCTCGATGGCCTGGTTGGGGCAGACGGTGGCACAAAGTCCGCAATGGGTGCATTTTTCATAATCGATGACGGCGAGATTATCAATAACATGGATGGCGTCGAAGGGACATTTTTTCTCGCAGAGTCCGCAGGCGATACAGGAGCGGGTGCAGACCTTCATGGCGTAGCGGCCGGTATCGTGATTTTGACACAGGACACGCACTTTATAGGAGATGGGATGCAGATGCATCAGGTCGCGGGGACAGACCTCAACGCACTTGCCGCAGGCGGTACATTTATCGTTGTCCACAACCGGCAAATGATTTTCGGAGATCGTGATCGCGTCAAAAGGACAGGCGTTCATACAGTCCCCCAGTCCGAGACAACCGTATTCACAGAGTTTTTTTCCTCCGGAGACCAGTGTGGCGGCGATACAGGACTGCGCTCCCAGATATTCTCCCTGATAGGCGATCTCTTTCAATCCTCCCTGGCACATGGAGCGGGCCACTTTACGTTCTCCGTGTTCAATTTCCACGCCCATGATCGTTGCCACGTTCTCGGCAACGTCGTCGCCGCCGACGGGACAGCTGTCCACCGGCTCTTTGCCCTTGACGATCGCTTCCGCAAGTGCGGCACAGCCGGGATATCCGCATGCTCCGCAGTTAATGTTGGGAAGGACCTCCACAACTTTTTTCACGCGCGGATCCTCTTCGACGTGCAGTTTTTTATTGGCGATCGCAAGTCCGGCTGCGAAGATCAATCCGAGACCTCCCATACTGCCGGCCGCAATGAGTATTGATTGTATGTCCATAAAATTTCCTATATTAATCCTCCAAAACCCATGAATGCCAGTGCCAGGCTTCCCGCGATGACCATCGTGATGGCAGCGCCCTTAAAGGAACGCGGAACATCCACCAGCTCGAGCTCCTCGCGGATGCCCGCCATTAGAACGAGAGCCAGCGTAAAACCGGCACCCGCACCGATAGCATATACCAGGGTCTGCAGAAAATTGTATTCATTCAGTATTGCAAATAATGCAAGTCCGAGAATGGCACAGTTGGTTGTGATCAGCGGCAAAAATATTCCCAGCGCATCATAGAGGGGTTTGCTGACCTTGCGGATGAACATTTCCACCAGCTGCACCAGAGAGGCGATCACCAGGATAAAGGATACGTATTCCAGGATCAGAAGATCAAAGGGAACCAGGATCAAATAGTAGATCAGCCAGGTCACCATCGCCGCAATGACCATCACAAAGGTAACGGCCATTCCCATGCTGAAAGCGGAATCCAGTTTTTTGGATACGCCCACGAAGGGACAAATACCGAGGAATTGGCTCAGTACAAAGTTATTGATCAGCGCAGCGCTGATAAAGACAACAATTAAGTTCATGACTGCCTCCTTTTATTGATCCAGTTCGCTGCAGCGATCATGACTCCCAGCGTCAGAAATGCACCGGGAGGAAGTACCATGACCTTCCATGCGGAAAAAGACGCCCACATAATATCCATCCCGAACCATGTGCCCGCTCCCAGGATCTCGCGAACGGAGCTCAATACAAGCAGTGTGACAGTGAAGCCGATACCGATGCCGAGCGCATCCAGAAGGGAACGCCCGAGGGTGTTCTTGGAAGAAAACGCCTCCTGTCGTCCCAGTATCATGCAGTTCACAATGATCAGCGGGATAAAAGGTCCGAGACTCTTGCTGACATCCGGGGTATATGCCGCCAGAAAACGGTCCACGATCGTCACAAAAGTGGCAATGATCACAATATAGGAGGCGATGCGGACCTGCCTCGGAATAACCTTGCGCAGCAGCGACACCAGAAAACTTGAGCAGACAAGCACAAAGGTGGAGGCTGCTCCCATCGCGATGCCGTTCACCGCAGAGACGGTAACCGCCAGCGTCGGACAAAGTCCGAGAAGCTGTACCAGCACCGGGTTCTCATCCCAAAGCCCTTTAACGAATTCTTGTATTACCGGTTTTTCTTTCATTAAATACTCCTGCTGTCGATGATCTTTATTTCACTGATGACACGTTCAGACCGCCTGCAAACGCGGCCGGATCCCCTTCTGTCCGAGCGGCCGGGCGCCGATTTTTTCCACAAAAAGATACCTTATGTTCATTTTCATCTGTGACATCAGCGTTCATATATTTTCTTTTCGTGATCCGCATAGCATTATTTCCCGTTAAGATCGATGATCTCCTTTGCCGTTTTGATCCCGCTGTTCAGGATATTCACTATCGCCTTGGAAGAAATGGTGGCGCCGGTAATGGCCTGGACCTCATTATCGCTGCCGGGTTCTCCCGTTTTTCACATAAGTGATGCGCGGTTGTGTCTTCAGTCCCGTGAATTGGTCCATGAACCAGCCCGGATCACTGTTCGAGGGATCGTTCTCTATCTTCGTTCCCAGGCCCGGTGTTTCCACCTGCTCCAGAATGACCGCTCCGGTGATCTCGGAAAAATCCGGTGTCACTCCCACCATCAGCCGCAGTTCGCTCTGATATCCGCCGCCGCGCACTTCAAAAGCAACGGCCACGATATCATTATTGCGGTATGCGATAAAGAAATCCCGGTCATTTTTGCTGATCTTTTCCACTCTGTCATTATCCGGAAGCACGTCCTTCAAAGCCGTATCTTTCACCTCTTTTTTGTGTGCTTCTATTTTCGGTGCCGTATGACTGTCCAGCAGCGCCAATACCCCTCCGGAGATCAGCGTGATCAGGGTCAGAACTATAATGATCTTTGCGGTATTCGCCATCGTGCTTTCCTTTGTTATGTTTGGGGTTCTTCCCGGATCTCACCGAAATATTTCGGGCGTGTCCAGCGATTCAGGAGCGGCACAAATCCGTTCATGAACAGGATCGAATACATGACCCCTTCGGGCGAACCGCCCCAGAGACGTATCACCATGAGCACCACTCCCATACCGATGCCAAAGATCCAGGTGCCCAGCGGGGTGACCGGGGATGTGACCATATCCGTCGCCATAAAGAAGGCGCCGAGTATCAGTCCGCCGGAAAACAGCATAAACAGCGGATCCGGATACTGCGCCGGATCTATCAGCCACAAAATGCCGCTGAAAACAAAGACGGTCCCGAGATAGCTCAGCGGGATACGCCAGTCCGCATAGTTCAGTACCAGCAGCAGAAGTCCGCCGATCAGCAGCGCGATCGCAGAGGTCTCTCCGATACACCCGCCGATATTCCCGAGAAGCAACGGTTTCAGCTCTGTGCCGATACCTTCGAATTTCCAGAGGCCAAGCGGGGTTGCACCGGATACCGCATCAACCGCTTTGGAGGTCGCCAGGTCAAAATATCCTCCGCTTCCTGCAAATGCCGGCAGGGTCCATGTTGTCATCTTCACCGGGAAACTTGCCTGCAGGAAGGCGCGTCCTATCAGCGCCGGATTGAAAATATTGGCTCCGAGTCCTCCGAAAACCTGTTTCCCGAAAACAATGGCCACAACGGCTCCCAGCGCGGTCCCGGCAACGGGAAATGTCGGCGGCAGGGTCAAAGCCAGAAGCAGGCCGGTCAGGATCGCACTGCCGTCATCAATGGTGACCCCGGTTCTCATGATCTTATTGCATGCGAACTCAGCGACCATGGCGGAAAATATTGCAACCATGATCGTGACCATGGCATCTGTGCCGAAATAAAAGATAGCTGCAATGACGGCCGGCAATAACGCAATGATCACCGTGTACATGATACGCGGAACGCTTTGCTTTCCCTTTGCATGCGGTGCGGGCGCAACAACGGTCATCCGGTCGGTCTTAAAAAGTTTCGCACGCGGATTTTTTTTGGGTTTCTGCTTAACGGGCGCTGCTGTTTTTTCTTTCTTCCGCGGAAGTTGCGGCGTTTGCCGTTTCTTTTTCTTTTGGTATATCGTTCTTCTTGTCTGTCATGATCTCTCCTTGGCCGTTTTCGCTTCATGTTCGCGGAGACGCAGCTTCCCGACGCGTATCCACTGGACAAGCGGAATATTTGCAGGACAGGCGAACGCACAGGAACCGCATTCTATACAGTTTGTCAGCCCGTATTCCCTCAGTTCCTCAACCATTTTTTCCTGAGAAAATTTTGATAAACGAAGAGGAAGAAGGTTCATCGGGCAGGTGCGGACACAGGCACCGCACTGAATACAGGGGAAGGCGGTCAGATCTTCGGTTAACTCGCCGGTGACCGCCACAATACCGCTGCTTCCCTTTACGACGGGAGATTCCAGATGATATTGGGTCATCCCCATCATCGGTCCGCCCATGAATATACGGTTGACATCATCTTTGACATTTCCGCAGGCATTGAACAGATCTTTAAACGGTGTACCGAGGCGTGCCATCAGGTTCTTCGGCTGATTGACCCCGTCACCCGTGACCGTTATCACGCGCCGGATCAGCGGCAGGGATTCCGTAACGGCCTCGGCCACGGCATAGGCAGTGGCAACGTTATTAACGACCACACCCACATCCATGGGAAGTTTTCCGCAGGGAACTTTACGTCTTAAAACGGAGTAGATAAGCATTTTTTCCGCGCCCTGCGGATATTTGACCTTCAGGGGGACCATTTTATAAGGGTAGCCGAGCTCCACAACACGTTTCTGCATGCGTGCGATGGCTGCCGGTTTATTGTTCTCTATTCCGATATACCCTTTCTGTACATCAAGAATGTGCATCATGATCGACATGCCGAGCAGGATCTTATCGGCCTGCTCCTGCATCAGCCGGTCGTCGGCCGTCAGATAGGGTTCACATTCGACACCGTTCAGAATAAAGGCGTCAATTGCTTTATCATCCGGGGGATTGAGCTTTACATGCGTAGGGAACGTTGCGCCGCCCAGTCCCACAACACCTGCATTCCGTATCGTTTCAAGCAGTTTATCCTTCGGCGTCCACTTCCAGTCGGACACCGGTTCAAGATGTTCCCATTCGTCCTCTCCTTCGCGCTTGATATGGATCATCGTCTCCCGCATGCCCAGCGGATGATAATATTTGCCGATATCCTTGACCACGCCGGTCACACTTGCATGAACGGGAGCGGAAACATAAGCGGAGGTATTGGCAATGATCTGACCCGTTTTCACGGGATCGCCTTTTTCGACCATCGGTTCGCATGATGCGCCGATATGCTGCTGAAGGGGAATATACACATCGTCGGGCAAAGGCAGTGTTTCTATGGCCTGGTCACGGCTCAGATACTTGTAATCTTCCGGATGCAGACCTTTTTTGAACGTCGGTGTTTTCAATGTTGTCTCCTATAGGGAAAAACAATAATACTACCTAATTAACAATCACTAAATATAGTAAATAAGCCCCGGAAATCCATTGACTTTTTTTGGCGGAAGAGAAAATTTTCTTTTACGGCCGGAATGTGGAGTATGCATTTTCGCAGATCACGGTTCGGTATTTTTTCACTGCCGTAGATGTTTTTTTCGCTTTTTCTTCCCGTTTTGCAGTATCTCTTTTTCTTTTTTGTGCTTTTTATAGGCTTAATGGCAAAAACAGGGGGCTAAAAACGTTATAATTAATTGAATGTCCGTTTTTTGGATATGATTTCTTGCTTCAAATAAAAAAATGTCCGAAATGTGATTCTTTCTGCACGAAAAAGACCCTTACTTTTCTTTGCTTGTCCAAAGAAAATCCCAGGGGGATCCCCTTGGGAGTAAGCAAAAGAAAGACCGCCGCTTCTCTTCCGCCAACTGGCGGACTACAAAATCCTCTGCGTTCGCTAAAATGCAGAAAAGTCTCGCTCCGCTCAACCGCTGCATTTTTTTACGCTCGCTTATCGGATTTTCTTCACGCGTCGTCGCGATGCGGCACGGGAAGATCTTTTACGAAACAGCTTCCTAAAATCACCAATAGGCTTTTTTGTACAATAAAAACAAAGGGCGGTTTTGAACCGCCCTTTGTTGATCGTTTTTGGTTATTATCCGAATTACTTCAATAATGTCATCCGGTCGACATGCATGTGTTCACCTGCGCTGATCTTGTAGAAATACACGCCCGAGCTCATAAAGCCGGCGTCGAATTTCAGCTTGTACGATCCCGCTTCAAAAAAGCGGTCCGTAAGCACGGCGGTACGCTGTCCGCGGATATTGAAGATCTCGATCTTTACCTGTTCGTTTGCGGGCAGATCAAAATGCATCGTGGTCACCGGATTGAAAGGGTTCGGATAGTTCGGATAGACACGGAAGGTTTCGGGATATCCGCCACCCGTGTTTCAGGCGTAACGGTCAGATCGAAATACGCCGTATCCGAAAGCTCGCCGACACCATTGTCCGTGACGATAGCCATCATTTCCGCAACGCCTTCATAGGTGTCGTCGGGAAGAATGCGGACCCTGCCCGGAGCGGAAGAATAATACCGGAAATCGAACACGTTCGTATCCGGCACAATGCGAAAAGTAAGATCGTCGTCCGGATCGGGATCATAGTACGTCGCCTGGAGATATATAGCGGTCCCTGATGTCGCGGACGTATCCGGCATATCTTCGATCACCGGCGGCCGGTTCAGTTCCGGGATGCCCTCCCGGCGGTCGGCGGAACGAAGCTGGTCTATATAGAACGTGACGGGATCGAGGGGCGTTTCGGGATTCCCTCTCAGCTGCAGGGAATTGACACTGTAGGCGGTGCCGTCAAGACTTCCGCCGGTCATACCGCCCCATTCACCGAATTGTGCGGATCATCCAGATTCCATTCGATCAGCTTCCAGCCGTGCCAGTCTATCGTAAACCAGGAAGAAACCTCAAACAGGTTACCGCTTGCGCTTTTGGATTCTGCAAGGGCGATACGGAATTCATATCCGCTTCCGTCGCCGAATACGTAGGCCTGTATGGTCATGGACGTATCAATGTTCTTTACCGCATTCAGATCTGCCGAATAGATACGCGCAAACCATCCTTCGGTTTCCGGGACACAAATAATACGCAGTGCGCGTTTATCGCTTCCGAATCCCGGCACATGATTCTCCCTTGTCAGTGTTGATGAGGACTCCGTATCGTTAATACCGCTTGTCGAACCGCTGTAGCCCGGGCGGTACCAGCTGAAGTTTCCCGTAAAATTATCGATCATTTTCCGCTCCGCATAGTAGGAGCTGTCTGAATCGAAATTCAGACTGGCGCTTCCCATGGGATTGCCGGTGGTATCACGTATGCCCGCAGCGATATCCAGCGTGACCGCCGATGATGATGCCAGCATGGAATTGGGTTTGACGGTAACATAGCTATGGTGATCGGGTGTAATAAATACCGAATAATCCGGGTAAATGGTGTATCCGCCGTAATAAAAGGTGAATTTATCCGCCAGACTTTCTTCATCCAGCCGTTCATCGAACTCCAGGGTAACCGGTGCATCCGTGTCAACGAACACATCTCCTTCCTGCGGAGCGGTATTTACGATAATGGGCGGTTCTTCATCGGCACCGGAGATCGTAAAAGCGATACTGAAGGGGTCACCTCCGCTGCCGTCGCCGTTACCGTCGATATTCATACCGCTCTGATCCTCGGTGGAAGCACCCAGGGTAAGCGTATAGGTCGTTTCGAACTCCCAGGAAGCACTGATACGCAGGGTAAGGTGGTCTTCGCGGACCCAGTGCGGGTTTTCCCAGGCAAGGCTCAGATTGCTAACTTCCGGACTCACGGAAAGATGTTCTTCTATACTGACCGGATCCATGCTCTTATTGAAATTCAACACCACGATCTGGTTGTTCGGGATCTTAACGGCGCCGTCGTCGGGAATATGACCGGTAACGAGCGGCGCTGTCATCGGAAGTGTATCTGTATTGAATACCCCGGTAACCGCCGATTCGATCCAGTAACGGCTGCACATGCTTACACCGTAATAATAGCGGTCGCTTAGCTGAAGTCCGTCAAAGAAAAATTCCTTGCTAAAGGCCGAATCGGAAAAGACGATCTCCGCGATCTCGTCATTATCCACATCTATAACGTTATCTTCGGACCGGTATATCACAAACCATTGCGGATCGGTGACACTGCCGTCGGGAGTTACCGTCAGCGTGTAGGAACTGTCATTGTTCTTCACCCACTCCGCAGAGGGAGCTGCCGGTACGTCGTCATTCAAAAAATGATAAGAAGGCTGTTTTGCTTTGGGAGCGAAGACGGTATGCGAACTTTCGTCGGCATAGGGAGAATCGCGCCAGTTACCGTAAGAGAAGAACTGAAATCCCTGTACCCAGGAGATCTCCCGGCATTTTTCCACGATATCCTGATGCTGTGACCATCTGCTGAGGCGATAGGAGGGCGGGCCGACGGAATAGGGTCGTTCGTCACTGATGCCGCTACCGATATTCGGTCCCCAGTCCAACAAGAGATGTTCCCGCATGTCCCGTCCGTTCAGCCAGTGATAATGCATGGGGGTCAGCAGATCGACCCAGCCTTCATTGAACCAGCGTGCGGCATCCTGAAATACGGAGTAATAGCCGTTCCAGCTGGCGGCCTTATAGCGTCCCAGCGCTGCAGGCGATACCTTGACCCAGGGTTTTATGGCCTGAACGGTGTCGTGGACGGCCTTGATAAAAACATTGGTCGCTCCGCGCCGCCAGTCGCCCCAGGATGCAAACTGTACACCCGGCGTTGCATCGGGATAGAGATCCGTACTGTCGGGAATTCCTCCGCTCTCCGGGTGTTCGATGTCGTAGAGGTAGCGGTTGTCGGCGGACGGTGCTTTGGATAAACGCATGTTTTGGCGTTTTTCTTCCCGTTCTTCCAGATATTCCGGCATGCCGGCCGGCAGCTGTCCGTCGGGAAGCCCGAGTTCTTCAGCCTGCTTTGCGAACATGATACCGGCTTCGGTGTTGTCATATTCATTCCAGCGCACATAGTCAAAATGTATGCCGTCGATATCATAATTTTCCACGATCTCCACAACCAGCTCCACGGTATAGTCCCGTACCGCTTTCAGTCCCGGAGATAAGGATCTGCTGCTTGTCATCGGATCGCCGTTACCGTCCCGGTTCACCCATTCCGGATGCTCCGCCGCGGGAGCGCCGCTGATCGTGCTTGAACAATGAAAGGTATTGAACCAGGCATGCAGTTCCAGACCGCGTTTGTGGGCTTCCTGCACCGCATAGGCCAACGGATCGTATCCGGGATCACTGTATCCGAGGTAGGAGCCCCAGGGCTCGATCGCGGAGGGATAATAGACCGTGCCGCCTTGCCGTATCTGCCATAGCACCGCGTTCATATTGGCATCGACATGTTTATCCATGATCTCACGCGTGCGGGCCTTAAGCTGTTCCGCCGACATGCTGGCGGAAAACTGATGCCAGGTAATGGACCAAGTTGCGCGGAATTCACGGTTGTCCGCCGCAGAAAGCATTGTAAGAATACAGAGTATTGCAGGAAATAATTTTTTCATTAACTTCATTGCCGCTCCTACTTATAAAGATAATATTTTCGGGACATTTCCCGGAATTCTTCTACATCGCGTTCAAAGATCGGCTTGATATCCGCAAAACGGAAGTTTTCCCTGAATGTTTTCCGGATCTCGTCCGTACCGCAGACAATATCGAACATCCGCCAGCGGTGCGGTGCCTTGTCGAAAAGATCGTGTTCGGGATAAAGTTTGTGATGCACTTCCATAAAGCGGAATTGCAGATACATCAGTTCGGTTTTCCGGAAGTCGGTAATATGCACCTGAACACCCTGTACGTTCTTCCCTTCATCCGCACCATAGAACGGTTTGTAGTAGACCGGGCGGAAAATAACGCCTTCAAGTCCCAGATCGTTCATCTCTTCGGCCACGACATTCGCGTCCATCCATTCCGAGGCATACGTTTTAAACGGCGTCGTATAGCCGATCCCGATATTCATGACATACAATTCGCCGAGAATGCCGGTTGCCACATAGTACGGGTGTTGATCCTTCGGGAACATGCGGAGAAGAAGGCACCCAGGAAAGCCCGGTCTCTTCAAAAGACATCCGGCGTTCCCAGCCCTTCATCGGAACGACCGTCAGGTCGCATTTCACACTGTCTTTCAAGAGTCCCTCTTCATCGTATACCTTCGCCAGTTCACCGATCGTCAGTCCGTGAACATAGGGGATTTTATAGGCGCTGACGCCCGAATGAAAACCATCTTTGACGGTTGCGCCTTCCACAATATTGCCTGTCAGGGGATTGGGGCGATCGAGAACAACAAATTCTTTGCCGTATTTCGCGGCGGCTTCCATACAGTAGCCCATCGTGCTGATATAGGTATAGGACCGGCAGCCGATATCCTGTATATCGATGACCAGAACATCAACATCGGCCAGAGATTCTTCGCTGGGAGCACGACGGCTGCCGTACAAAGAATACATGGGAACACCGGTCGCCTGGTCAACGGCATCCTGGACTTTTTCACCTGCCGCATAGTTTCCGCGCACGCCGTGTTCCGGTCCGTATAACGCCACCAGCTCCACTTCCGGCGCTTCGAACAGCACATCGATCGTCGATTTCAAATGCCGGTTGACACCGGTGGGGTTTGTAATGAGTCCCACCCGTTTTCCTTTCAGTACATCAAAACCGTTCTCTTCCAGGACATCGATGCCTAATTTCACGGCCGGCTCACTGTTATCGTTACAGGATGCCGCAAACAGCATTACTGCAAATGCCGTCAGTATGAAGATCGCTTTTTTCATGTTAATTCCTTTATTATTTTCGTGTTTTCGTATAGGTAATACGGACCTGGATGCTCGATAAGCTGCAGTTCCTTCTTCTTCCACAGATATTTTGACGTATTGTCGCGGATATTCAGTACAAGCGTATCGCTTTCCAGGGAAAAAGTGCCGGTGTTTTCCTGTCCCGAAACATGCATTTCGGCCTTTCCGTCCTCATAGAGTGTCATTCCAAAGAGATTGAGAAAAGCTTCCGGCTGAGAGCGCCATGTTTCTTCATATTCATTGTACAGGGCATAATGCGTGCATTCCCAGTCACCTGAGATACGTTTATGGTCACTGCAGGCGGTACATAGCAGAAGCAGCGACAGAAGCAGGGTAATAGTAAATTTCATTGACTTTCCTTAGATCTTAATAAAGATCCGTTTGCGGTAGAGGATCAGCGCAATTGCCCAGAATATCGTGATCGTAATTAGCGCATAAAGCAGTGATGCATCCATACGGCTGTAGTTTGCCAGCGGCATGAAGACGTTTGCGAACAGCCATGTTTTCATGCTGACGATCGAACCGTTCATGGGAATGAATTTTATATAGGCCAGCAGTTTGGCGTACAGTCCGGACAGCACAAAAATGAACAGCGGGTTCGAGCCGAAGACCACAAAGGGTTTTGTTGCGCCTTTCCAGCCGAGGATATCGATCAGGAAGATGGACACACCCAGGAAAAGCATTGCCAGTCCTCCCATGAACATCACATAGGAACTGCTCCAGATCGGCTTATTGATGGGAAAGAACTTGCTCCACAACCAGCCGATAAGAATAAATGCGATCGCGCGGATGAGCATCTTCTTTACCAGTTCCTTCTGATCCTTCATATCACGGATCAGCATTCCGGTCATAAAACCGATGATCGTGGTCACAATGGCAGGCAGTGTGCTCAGCAAGCCTTCGGGATCAAAGGCGATACGCGCTCCCATGCTGTCGCGGTAACCGTGATAAATATGTCCTTCTCCGAGAACGGCGATATCGATCTTTCTTACGAGAGAGTCTTCAATGCCGTAACCTCCCGTTGCGGCAAGCAGCAGCCAGTAGCCGATAAGAATGGCCGCCGAGATCCAGATCACATTCTTTCTGTCGAAATTCAATACGATAAGCGAAGCAAAGAAATAGCACAGAGCGATCCGCGGCAATACACCGACCAGCCGCCAGCTGGCAAAGAGGTTCTTCACCACTTCCCCGAAGGTCTCGCCGTCCACCGGGCGCATAAAGTTCAGAAGAAGGCCAATGCCGAAAATGATCAGTGTGCGCCGGATGATCTTTTTTCAATGTGGGTGCATTCAGACGGTAATCGTATTTACGGAATGAGAACGCCATCGCGACACCGACAATGAAGAGAAAGAAAGGAAAGACAAAATCGGTCGGTGTCCAGCCGTGCCACGCCGCATGTTTTAACGGCGGATATATGGCACCCCAGGTCCCGGGATTGTTTACCAGTATCATCAGCGCTATCGTTGCCCCCCTGAAGACATCCAGTGCAATAAGCCGTTTTGTTTCTGTCATTGTTTTCCCCGTAAGTTAGTGAACTTTTTTATCATATTAATGTAACGATAAATTGGCTGTGTGTCAATTCAATTGAAAGAAGCATAAAAATCCCAACTAAGAGCGGAAGAATCGATAAAAACAGTTTCGGCAGTATATTTACATAAAAACCTGAAATGGAGGAAAAATGTCTAAGAATTTTTTAAATCACTGGGCATTTTTTTCATTTATTTAATCATCAATTATTGGATATTAAAGTATTTCCCCCATCTCGATTTATCATAAAATTGAGACGCATTTATAAATAGTATCTTTAACAATACTACAGACACCTTAATAATTAAAAGCTTTATTAATACAGTAATCATATTTCTGCAATTATTTTCTTGACATTCTTTACTGTATTGTTTATTATGTGTTGTAATTGAGTTTCTGGTCTTTGGAGGACAAAAGTGAAAAGAATATTAAAAGACATCGCAAATGTTCAAATGGGTTATCCCTTTCGCACACGACTGGAGCTTAAGACTGATGGCAGTATCGGTGTGATTCAAATGAAAGATCTGAGCCCGGATAATCATGTTACTTGTGAAACCGTTCAAAAAATTGATATGGATATCAATGACGATAAGCATTTTGTCCGGAAGGGCGATCTGTTCTTTCGCTCGCGTGGTATAACAAATACTGTTGCCATTCTTGATAAAGAACTTGTCAACACCATCGCAGCCGCACCATTATTCAGGATCAGAACAGATAAAAATGTAATATTACCGGAATACCTATGGTGGTACATCAACCGGGAAACATCCCAACGTTATCTCGGGACAAGACTGGAAGGAACTCATGGCGGAATGATCTCCCGGCTGGCACTTGAAAATCTGCCGGTTGATATACCCTCATTGGAGACACAGAAAGAGATCGTTGAGATCATAAAATTACATCACCACAGACAAGAGCTTGAAAAAAAACGGATCGACATGCAGGAACGTGGAATGAGCGCACTGTTAATGTCATTAATTAAGGGGAGGTAAATAAAATGGCAAAAAACAAACCCTATGGTGACAACGCCCGAAAAGGAGCGGTAAAAGGAAGATCCCAAATTTATAATCCGCAAAACCGGCGTTATACTAAAAGAGATCCCGAAACAGGCAGATTTATGGATCAAAAATCGGATGGAACTCCCTTCAAGGGTGTTCGCAAGGAGAATAAAAAATGAACGACAAGATCAAACAACGTGATATTAACAATGCGGCCTGGGCGGCCTGTGATACCTTCCGCGTCGTGGATCCTGCGCAGTAGCAAAGATTATATACTGGTAATGCTCTTCCTGAAATATATTTCGGATGTATGGCAGGATCATTACGAAACGTATCAGAGAAGAATACGGGGATGATGAAACACGCATCCTTCGACGCCTGGAACGGGAACGCTTCAAACTGCCAATGATCGAGATCAAGGACCCGGCGGACCCGGCTGTTGTGAAAGACAGATTCAGAGCAAATTATCAAAGTTTGTATGATCGGCGCAACAATGCAAATATCGGCGAACTGATCAATATTGTGCTGGACCGGGTTGAAGAAGCAAACAAGAAAAAACTCGAGAAGGTATTCCGCAACATCAATTTTAACAGCGAGTCCAACCTTGGGCAGACCAAAGACCGGAACCGTCGGCTCAAACAATTGCTTGAAGATTTTAACCGGCCCGAATTAAATATGCGTCCCAGCCGCGTAAGTGAAGATATTATCGGCAACACCTATATTTATTTGATCGAGCGCTTTGCTTCGGATTCGGGAAAAAAGGCCGGGGAATTTTTCACACCCCTGAATGTCACGAAGCTCGTTGCTAAATCTTGCCCAGCCCAAACCCGGAAATAAGATCTGTGACCCCGCCTGCGGATCCGGCGGTTTGCTGGTCCAGACGGCCTATGAGGTTGGATCTGAAAATGTCGCTCTGTTCGGCCAGGAATCTAACGGAAGCACGTGGGCTTTGTGCAAAATGAACATGTTCCTGCATAAGTTTGATTCTGCACGTATCGAATGGTGCGACACCTTGAATAGTCCCCTGCTGATCGAAGATGACAAACTGATCAAATTTAACCGTGTTGTCGCAAATCCACCCTTCTCTCTGGATAAGTGGGGAGCTGAAAATGCCGAAAATGATCCCTACAATCGTTTTTGGTGGGGCGTACCACCCAAAAGTAAAGGCGACTGGGCTTTTATTACCCATATGATTGAAACGGCACTGGAAAAAGAAGGACGGGTGTCGGTCGTGATCCCGCACGGTGTGTTGTTCAGGGGTGCACGTGAAGGACTCATCCGAAAGCAATTGATCGAAGAGAACCTGCTTGATGCCGTAATCGGCCTGCCGCCAAACCTATTCCCCACTACCTCTATTCCCGTTGCCATTCTGGTCTTTGATCGCGCGCGAGAAGCGGTGGGATGAATGAACAGATGAAAAATGTGATGTTTATCGATGCCAGCCGAGAATTCATGCCGGGAAAGAACCAGAACTTCCTGACGGATGAAAATCTTGAAAAGATCGTTGCGACCTATAAAGCCCGGAAAGACGCCGATAAATACGCACATGTTGCTAATATCGATGAAATCCGTGAAAATGATTACAACCTGAACATTCCCGCGATGTTGATACCTTCGAAGAGGAGGAAGCCATCGATATCGATGCCGTTCAGGCAGAGATCGAAAAACTGGAAAAAGAACTGGCGATCGTTCGCAAACAAATGGCAGAAAAACTAAAACAGATCCAACGATAAAAAAGGAATGAATTTAGAGGGGGCGACATGAACAACAGTAGAAAGGATAGGATCATGCCGGAACACAGCGCGGCTGAACCGGAAGCAAAACAAGACCTTCCCGCGCCCACCAAAGACATCAAGAACCTTATCTACTCCCTGCGGGGCAGGCATGTGATGCTGGACCGGGATATAGCTGCGCTTTACGGTGTAAAGCCCATCCGCCTGCGGGAACAGGTGCATCGCAACATCGATCGTTTCCCGGAGGATTTTATGTTCCGGCTAACGAAAACCGAGGTGGATCTTATGGTATCGCAAAATGCGATACCTTCCCGGCAGCATCTGGGCGGCAGTCTGCCTTTTGCCTTTACGGAACAGGGCGTGGCAAGCCTGTCCGCCGTTCTCCGCAGCGAGAAAGCGGTGGAAACACACATTAAGATCATGCGTGCATTTGTTGATATGCGGCATTTTATTGAACAAAACGCGATGATCTTTTCCCGAATCTACTCACTTGAAGAACGGCAAAAAGCATTCGAAACGGAAACCGGCGCAAATTTCGAGAAGGTTTTCAATGCGTTGGGAAAAGCTTCGTATATTCCCAAACAGGGAATATTTTACCGAGGACAAATTTTTGATGCGTATGTTTTTATCAGTAAACTAATACGCAGCGCCAATAAATCGATCGTTCTGATCGACAACTATATTGATGAAAGCGTTTTAACACTTCTGGACAAGCGAAAAAAAGGCGTGGATGCGTGTATCTACACCAAACATATATCCAAGAACTTTACTTTGGATCTTAAAAAACATAACCGTCAATATGCTCCCGTTAAGGTTGAGGTCTTCCGCGAAGCGCATGACCGCTTTCTGATCATCGATAAAAAAGATATTTACCACATCGGTGCATCCCTGAAAGATCTTGGAAAAAGTGGACCGCCTTTTCAAAATTCGAAACGAATACGGTCCATATGTTACAACAATTGGGGGAACGAATAAAAGAGGATACAAATTAATATGGAAACAAAAGAAAACCATAATAAACATATTTCGACTTACCTTGATTGGTATCTGGAACTTGATAATCCGAAATTTGCAGTGATGATCAAAGGTAAATGGGGCTCGGGGAAAACCTATTTTATACAAAAATATCAAGAAGAAAAAACCGAAGAAGAATTCATTAATATTTCCTTAAATGGCATAACAACAATAAAAGAAATTGATCAGCAACTTTTTTGTCAAATATATCCTTTGATGAATAATCGATTGATTGGTCCATTAATAAATTTGGGAGTAAAGTTTTTGCCGAGAAATTCGGAATTGCCGAATCATTAGCAGAACTGGATTCAAAAAAATTAATTAATTTTGACAAAGTAAAATATGTGTTCGTATTTGATGATTTTGAGCGGCATTGTTTTGAAAAACCCCATACACTTATGGGATATATTAATTCTTTTATTGAAAAAAATAAGCGACATGTTGTTCTGTTATCAAATGAAGATGAAGTTTTTAAAAATGATGATGTTCAATATGGGCGTATTAAGGAAAAAGTTATCGGACAAACATTAACGATTGACACTCCTGTTAAATATGTTTTTGATTGTTTGCTCAAGGATTTATCAAAAAATACAAAATTACAACAATCAATTTCCGTTCTTCAAAGCAATTATGATGACGTCTTGGAGGTTGTTCTACAAAGTGGATATAAAAATTTTCGTGTATTGCGCCAAACAATTCAAAATTTTGCACGAATATATGAATTAATTGGGCATAAATATTTTAAAAACCAAATGTTTGTAAAAAAATTCGTGAAGCTGTTTTTTGCGCTTGAAATTGAACATAGAATGGGAAAATTAAACGAAGATATATTTGAGGCTATTAGTAGCGCCAGTTATATTCCTATTCTTGGGCTTGGCGATAAGAACTCTGATAAAGATGAAACGCCAAATGAAAAAATAGCTTCTGAAATAATAAAGAAATATAATATAAGCACTCTTTTTGACAATTGGATTTTTGAATTTTCGATATGGGGAAAATGGTTATTCGATTGTAATGTAGACAAAGAAACCATAAAAAACGGTTTAAATGAAAGCTATTTTTTTTAAAGAAGAAACCTATATAACAAAAATGATAAATTGGCAGGATTTAACAGACATAGATTTTGAAACCGTAATAAATAATATAATTGATAATCTTAAAGAACAAAGAATTACTAACCCATCAGATATTTTTCTGATTTACAACCGGTTTATCAATTTTAAAGAACACGGATATGATTTTTCAAAATCATTTGATAAAAGTATTCAAGAGTTTTTTACAGAGTACATTTTTTCTTTAAGTGAGCAGTATAAACTAGAAGAGGATTATAGCTTCATACATCAAGGATTTGAACCAATCGGCGATATTGATGCATATAAAAGATTTAGGACCGACTTGATCGATCTTACACAAAGAAAAACAATTGAAAAAGATAAAGAAAGAGCCAAAGCATTTTTGACAATCATGAAAGAAAATCCAAAAGAAGCCGGTGAGATGATTTTTATTATTGATGACGAACATACAAAACAGCCCAAAAGACTTTTTGAATTTATTGATGCTAAAGAATTTATTGATTGTTACAATAACCTCGAGAATAAAAATAAAAGGATAATTGGCTATAAATTTGAAGATAGATTCAAATTTATACAGAATAGAGATTGGCTCCTGGATGAAAAAGAATTTATTGGAAAAGCGATAATTTATATTCAAGGGATAATAGAAAAAGAAGCCTATTCTCCTTCAATTTTCAACCTTGAACAATTGAAAATAGTGTTTGAAAAGGGTCTTGAAATTATGAATGAATATGAAAAAACATTAAAGAAAGCACTTAAATGAATAATATTTCTGTTAATTGGAAAATAGTAAGAGCCTCAAGTGTATTTAAAATTCAGGGTGGTGCAGCTTTTAAAAGTGAAGATGCAACAACTCAAGGAATACGATGGTTAAAAATTGCTAATGTTGGTTTTAATACGATAAAATGGAATGAGACAAGTTATTTGCCTAAACATTATATTGGTGATTATAAAAATGTTTGTTTGAATGAAATGATATTGTTGTGGCAATGACACGTCCTCTTCTCCAAAATAGATTGAAAATTGCTCAATTACGAAAAAATGATGTGCCTTGTTTATTAAATCAAAGGGTTGGACGAATTATTCCAAACGATCTGATTGACAAAGAATTTTTATTTCAATTATTAAGAACCAATCGAATTGCTTATAAATTAGAATCAGATCTTCTAGGTACCGATCCACCAAACTTAAGTATAAAATCATTTAGGAATATAAATATTTACCTCCCACCTCTCCCCGAGCAAGTCGCCATTACCGATATCTTGTCCACCTGGGATCAGGCGATTGAGAAGATGGAGACGTTGATTGAGGCGAAGGAGAAAGCATTTACAGTTTTACAAAAAGAAATAATTGAAAATCAAAAAAACAAAAGCATTAATACCCAATTGAGTAAAATATGCAAAGTTAAAAAAGGACAACAGCTTAATGTAACTCATATGGAAGAAGATGGAAAATATTATGCGCTAAACGGTGGCATTGCACCTTCCGGGAGAACCAACAATTGGAATACAGAAGCAAATACCATTACCATTAGTGAGGGTGGAAATTCATGCGGATTTGTTAGTCTGAATCGTGAAAGATTTTGGTCAGGTGGCCATTGCTATTCTTTGGAAAGTGTTCATAACAATATCAACATTGATTATTTATTTTATTATTTGAAATATTATGAACCCAAAATTAAACGTTTACGTGTTGGTTCAGGGTTGCCCAATATTCAAAAAAGATGTTGATAATATTCATTTACATTTGCCAGCTCTGAACATTCAAATTGATTTAGTAAACAAACTAAATTTGGCTCAAAATGAAATTAAATTGCTTAAAGAAGTATTATCGAAATATAAAGAACAAAAAAACGGTTTAATGCAGAAATTGCTGACCGGTGAGTGGAGGGTGAGCATATAATTTTTTATAGGGGCAAAATATGGAAAATAACTTAAGTATTTGGTTCTCTAAACGACCAAAATGGTTACAAATTGCTGCCACAAGATTGTATTACAAGCGCAAATTAATCGAAGAAGATTTGTCCAAAATCGTATCATATTGTAAACAAGAAGCCGAAGGCAAAGAAATTCCAATTAAAACCGGTTTCCCGAACATTTCTTTTATTGGTAATACTAAAACGAATTTAAGATTATTATCTATAAGTGGTATTAAAGGAATAAATGCGCTTGCACCCAACAAACCATTAGAATTTGGTAACAAAGATATTTCTGTGATTTATGGAAAAAATGGTTCGGGCAAGTCTGGATATGTAAGATTACTAAAGCTTATTTGTGGAGCCAGAACATCTGAAAATATTTTACACAATGTTTTTGATTTAGAAGAAAAGGAGAAAAAGGCTAAAATTGTGTATGAAAAAGATGGCGTTGAAAAATCAATTGAGTGGATTGATCGAGGCATATGTCAGGACCTAAAAAGCTTAGATATTTTTGATACAATGTTTGGCGATATTTTTGTTAACCAAGAAGATGAAGTAAGCTATGAACCCCTAATATTATCATTTTTCAGTGATCTGATTAATGTATGTGAAAAAGTATCACGATTATTGGATCAAGAAAAATGCCAATATCGAGCCGTAAAGCAAAATATGCCTTCAGAATATATTGATACAGATGAGGCTTGCTGGTATAATTTCATTAATTCAGACACAAAGCAAGAATCTGTTGATAAATACTGCCTGATAAAGGAAGACATCTATGATGAAATCGAAGCCCTAAGACAACGCTTGGCAGAAAAAGATCCTTTGGAAAGAGCCAGAAATATAAGATTGCAAATTCAATATATTGATTCAATTATTGACGATGCGGATAAATTTATCTGGCAATTATCTACAGAAAAACATCAAGAACTTATTTCAGCGTTAAAGAAATATGATTCCCAAAAATTATTATCTGATAAAACCATTAAGAAAGTATTTGAGGGAAGCAAGCTTGAGGGTATCGGTTCTGAAGAATGGAAAAGCCTATGGGAGGCGGCAAGGGCGTATTCTGTAAATAAGGCATATATAGATAACGAGTACCCAAACACAGATGAAAATTCCCTGTGTGTGCTTTGTCATCAACCCTTGAGTAACGAAGCGAAAGAGCGCTTTGTCTCTTTTGAAGAGTTTGTTAAGGGAAATATAGAAAAAGAGTAAGCAAAGCTAAAAATGAATATAATGAGCTTCTTGAAGCTATAGGATTTATCCCAACTGAAGAATCAATTTCCACTAAACTTGATGCTAGCGGAATTACAAATGAACAATCAAAAATCCAGATAAATGATTTCTTTGAATTATTAAGAAAACGCAAAAAACAATTTCTAGAATCCAAAACTGAAACGAAGATATTTCACGCACTTACATCTCCACAATGTTTACTTGACTTAAAAGAATTGACAAGAAGATTATCTGATCAGTCAAAACGATTTGAAAAAGATGCAAAAAAAGATAATAGAGAAGAAATAAGATTAAAGTTGAAAGCTCTTGAAGCAAAGAAATGGCTTTATGGTCAAAGAAACAATATTGAAGATTATATTAAACGAATAAAGAAATTAGATATTATTGAAAAAGCAAAAAAATCCACCAATACAAAAGTACTCTCAGAGAAAAAGGGTGAATTTGCGCAAAGGCTAATAACTGATGCCTTTATTGATAGATTTAGAAGTGAACTAGATAAACTTGGAGCTTCTAAAATAAAAGTTGAATTAGTCAAAACTAAGGTAACCAAAGGTCAAGTGTTACATAAATTAAAATTACAGGGTGAAATTCAAAACTCAATTGGAGATATTCTTAGTGAAGGAGAAAAAAGAATAATCTCAATTGCTGCATTTCTTGCAGACACCACCGCTAGTGATAAACAAGTACCTTTAATATTTGATGATCCAATTTCATCCCTTGATCAATCATATGAAGAAGCCGTTGTAAAACGTTTAATTGAACTATCAAATAAAAGACAAATAATTATTTTTACTCACCGTCTTTCATTCTTAGGGTTACTTAGGCATTCTTCAGAGGATGCTTCAAAAAAAATAAATATTCAAAGTATACGGGTTACCAATAATGGTACTGGTGAACCAGCACCCGTTCCGATTTCTCAAGATGATATAAAAAAATCATTAAATAAGTTGATTTTTGAACGTTTTTCTGAGGCAAAGAAAGCTGAAGAAGCGGGAAATTATGAACTTGCAGAAAGTATATTAAAATCAGTATGTAGCGATTTTAGAATAATAATTGAACGTAGTGTTGAAAAAGACCTTTTGTGTGATATCGTTGAAAGGTATAGACCACCTGTACATACACAACATATTAAAAAATTAAAAAAGCTTACCAACCATGACTGTACCTTATTAGATGATTTAATGGCAAAATACTCAAAATTTGAGCACTCTCAATCAACCGAAACACCCGTAGAACTACCTAAATTAGACACATTATTAGATGATATGAATAAATTAAAAACTTGGCGCGAAGAATATAAAAACAGAAAAATGGTATGAATCAACTAATCATCAACGAAAAACATCTCTCCCAGCTCCCAGCGGTGGAGCTTCTGGTCGCTATGGGCTACACTTTTCTTTCTCCGAAGGAGCTTGACCAGCAACGCCAGGGTAAGGCATCGCAGGTCCTGTTGGAAGGTATTCTTTATGAGCAACTGAAAAAGATCAACCGTATTCATTACAAAGATCAATCCCATCCCTTTTCCGAAGCGAATATCCTCACGGCGATCGAAAAATTAAGGAGCGTCAAGTATGACGGCCTGCTGAAAACCAACGAAAAGATCTACGATCTTATCACACTGGGAACGGCCCTGGAGCAGAGCTTTGACGGGGACAAGAAAAGCTTTACTCTGAATTATATCGACTGGGAGCATCCGGAGCGCAATGCCTTTCACGTAGCCGTGGAAATGTCGGTGGAGCGCAACCGCAATCTGGGCACCGCTCGCCCGGATATCGTGCTTTTTGTCAATGGCATTCCTTATGCGGTGATAGAATGCAAATCACCGAAAGAAAAATTGCAGCAGGCAGTATCACAGCATATCCGCAATCAGGGAGAAGACTTTATTCCCGGTCTGTTTATCTATACGCAGTTGCTGTTGAGCATCAATAAAAATGGCCATCTTTATGCCACCGTGGGGTCCCGTGAAAAATTCTGGTCTGAATGGAAAGAGGAGAATCTGAGCGAAGGAAAACGCAAGTATGAAAAACTGCAATCGCTGGTCAGTACGGCCTTGCCGGATACAGTACTCGCAAAGATCCAAAATGCTCTGGAGATCTACGCGCCCGTTTCACAGGAAGAGCGCCTGATCACCGGACAGGACAAAGCCTTGTATTCCCTTTGCCGGCCGGAACGCCTGCTGGAGCTGAGCTGGAAATTCACGGTCTTTGATAACGGCATTAAGAAGATCGCGCGTTATCAGCAATATTTCGTTATCAAATCCACCCTGGAACGCATACGCCGCTTCGATCCCGACGGCCGACGGCAGGGCGGCGTTATCTGGCACACGCAGGGCTCCGGCAAATCATTAACGATGGTGATGTTGACCCGTTGTCTGGCACTGGACCACGATGTATTGGATCCCAGGATCGTGCTTGTTACGGATCGTGACGATCTGGATAAACAACTGGAAAATACCTTTATCGCATGCGGACTGGAGCCCGTACGTGCAACGTCGGGAAGGAATCTTTACCGTTTGATCAAACATGAGAAAAAGGTATCATTACCACACTGGTGCATAAATTTGACAATGCCATCAAGCACAGCAAGGGGGTTGAAAATTCCCCGAACATTTTTGTGCTGGCCGACGAAAGCCACCGCACGCAGTACGGCAGTCTGTCCGCCCGCATGCGTCAGATGTTTCCCAATGCCTGTTATATCGGATTTACGGGTACACCCCTGTTAAAAAAAGAAAAAAGTTCCTTTGCCAGGTTCGGCGGTTTAATCGAACCGCATTACTCTATCAAACAAGCGGTCAAAGATAAAACCGTGGTGCCACTGCTTTATGAAGGCAGAATGGTTGATCTTAAGCAAAACAAAGAAGCCATTGATCTTTGGTTCGAACGGCACACCTATGATCTGAATGAACGGCAGAAAGGTGATCTTAAACGCAAATATGCACGCGCCGAAATGTTGAATAAATCCGACCGCGTAATTTACATGAACGCCTTTGATATCTCAGAGCATTATCGCGCCAACTGGCAGGGATCGGGATTCAAAGCCCAACTGGTTGCCCCGGAAAGATAACAGCCATCAAATATCGCAAATACCTGAATGAAATCGGGCTTGTTTCATCCGAAGTTCTAATTTCACCGCCGGATACCCGCGAGGGTTATAATGAGATCAATGCGGAATCAAAGGACGTCACGATACGTTTTGGAATCAGATGATGGCACAGTTCGGTAATGAAGAAGATTACAATAAACAATTGATCAACCGTTTTAAGCACAGCCCCGAACCCGAGATCATCATTGTGGTGGACAAACTGCTCACCGGATTCGACGCACCGCGAAATGCCGTGTTGTATTTGTGTAAAACGTTAAGAGAACATTCCCTTCTGCAGGCAATCGCCCGGGTCAATCGATTACATGAAGGCAAAGAGTTTGGCTATATTGTCGATTACGCCAATATTCTCGGCGAACTTGATCAGGCCTTGAATCTTTATGAAGAATTCGAGGGTTACGATGAAAAGGATATCGAAGGGACATTAACATCTATCCGATCTGAGATCGATCAATTACCTCAAGACTATTCGCATCTTTGTGATCTTTTTAAGCAGATCAAGAATAAAAACGACGAAGAAGCATACGAATTGTTTCTGGCGGATGAAGCGATCCGGGAAGAATTCTATCAGCGGCTGACAGCTTACGCTAAAACACTGGCAATCGCATTATCTTCAGAGTGTTTTTTCATCGCTACACCTAAAGAAAAAATCGACATGTATCGCCGGGAACTAAAGAAATTTGAAACCTTGAGATCCTCCGTCCGGTTGCGTTACGCCGAAAAAATCAACTATTGGGAATACGAGCCCAAGATAAAAAACTGCTGGATACACAGATCCGGGCAGACGATGTTGTTCAGTTAAACAAAGCAGTCAATATTTTTGATGACAGTATGTTTCATCAGATCAAAGATGAACGGAGAGTTTTCGGTGATTATAAAAGCACGGCTGCTCGCGCAGATATCATTGCACATGAAATGAAAAAAGTATTACCGAAAGGATGGAAGAAGATCCGGCATTTTATGAGGATTTTTCCGTTCTGATCCAGCAAGCTATTGACGATTTCAGGGCTAAAAGGATTTCGGACATTGATTATCTGGGCAAAGTTTCTGATATTCGGGAAAAGGTATCGGGTAATATTCGCGAAGATATTCCGCTCGTTCTTAGAGAAAATGCACATGCCACCGCTTATTTTGGTTCAATAAAGCAAATATTGAAAAAATATTCTCTCACAGATGAAGGGCTTGAGAACATTTCCTCTCAGATTGCATTGAAAATCGATGAGATCTTGAAAAAACATATGAAAGTAAAATTCTGGGAGGATAAGGATGCTCAAAATCGTGCTTTTAATGATATCGAAGACTTCCTTCTTGATCAGATCAATAAAGAAAAAGGGCTTAGCCTTCAATTTGATGATATCGACAAGGTCGTTGAAAAAACCTTTCGTATTGCAAAGCACCGAAACACGTCATGACACTCCAAATACACACATTCACATATGGAAAGCGGGATATTACCTATAAACTTATCCGTGTCAACAGGAAAACCCTGGAAATAGCCGTACACCCGGATGATTCCATCATTGTTAAAGCCCCTGTTAATGCTGACATAATAAAAATTGGCGAAAAAATTAAAAGTCGTGCGCGCTGGATTCTAAAACAGCAACGGTATTTTGAACAATTCAATCCGAAAATGACTCAACGCTATTACCTGAGTGGAGAAACACACCTTTATCTCGGCAAGAGATATCAATTGAAAGTGATCCAAGACAGCAATCAGGGGGTTTTATTAAGGAACGGAAGGTTTTTTATTCACACACATGATAAATCCCAACATTTTGTTCAAGCCCATATGCAAAAATGGTATAGAAAAAAAGCAGAAGAACAATTTCAAAGCAGTTTAGCACGATGCTGGAGAAATGAATTTGCACAAAAATTCGATATGCCACGTATGCAAGTAAAGATCATGAAAAAGCGCTGGGGTTCGCTTTCTCCGGGAGGAATACTAACCTTAAATCTTGAACTTATTAAAGCCCCAAAAGAATGTATTGATTATGTAATAACACATGAATTGTGTCACTTGAAATATTCAAATCACAGTAAAGAATTTTTTCAACTTTTAGAAGAGTTATTACCCAACTGGAAAAAGACCAAATATAAACTTGAAATTTTGATGAGTTAATATTTTTCTTTTCCGGCCTCAAACCTTTATCTATTATTATACCCTACAAAAAAAGAGCCCCCACATGGAGGCTCTTTATAATGTTGTGTTTATTGTTAACTACAGCAGCGACCACGCGGCGGTCAGGCCCGCCATAACGATCGACACCATGGTCATGAGCTTGATAAGAATATTGAGGCTTGGTCCGGAGGTGTCCTTAAACGGATCACCAACGGTATCACCGACAATGGCTGCCTTGTGCGCTTCGGAATTTTTTCCGCCGTGAGCACCCGTTTCAATGAATTTTTTTGCGTTGTCCCAGGATCCGCCGGCATTGGCCATGAAAATCGCCAGTACAAAACCGGAAGACAATCCGCCTGTCAGCAGTCCCATAACACCGGGCACACCAAAAACAATTCCCATTGCGACCGGAGCAAAGATCGCCAGCAGGGAGGGCAGCAGCATTTCATGCTGGGCGCCTTTTGTGGAGATGGCAACACAACGTTCATAATCGGGTTGTGCTTTTCCTTCCAGTATGCCTTTGATCTCACGGAACTGGCGCCGGACCTCATCCACCATATTGCCGGCGGCACGGCCCACGGCATTCATGGTCAGTCCGCAGAACAAAAACGCCATCATGGCACCGGTGAACATTCCGACCAGCACTTTGGGATTCATGAGGGTAACGTCATAATGGGTCATAAAATCGGTCAGCGTTGCAGCGGAAGTCTCCACGACCCGGTCGCCGATGTACATAGTGGTTTCGCCCAGACGGATCAGACCGATCTTCAGTTCCTCGATATAGGAAGCCAGTAATGCAAGTGCTGTCAGTGCAGCGGAACCGATGGCGAATCCTTTTCCGGTAGCAGCGGTGGTATTTCCCAGTGAATCCAGGGCGTCGGTACGTTTGCGGACCTCTTCCCCGAGTCCGGCCATTTCCGCATTTCCGCCGGCATTATCCGCGATCGGACCGTAGGCGTCCGCTGCCAGGGTTATACCCAGGGTGGACAGCATTCCGACAGCCGCGATCCCGATCCCGTAGAGTCCCATGGACATATTCGCAAAATCCCAGCCGGCGGCGGACAAATACGCCAGGATAGTTCCAATAACGACCGTTAATACCGGAAATGCGGTTGACAGCATCCCGGTACCGATACCGTTGATGATAACCGGGCCCGGACCGGTGTTTGCTTTTTCGGCGATCGACTGTGTGGGCTTGAATGCCGCTGAGGTAAAATATTCCGTTTCTTTCCCGATAAGCCAGCCGGTCAGAAGTCCAACGACAATAGAGATCCACAGACCAAAATGATTCGGAAGTCCAAGCAGGCGGAGAACTACATAGGAAAGCACGACAATAAGAACGGAACTCAGATTGATCCTGCGTTCCAGAGCACCGAGAAGCCGTTTCTGCGACACGCCTTCTTTGGTGCGCACGGCAAATATCCCGATGATGGAAAGCAGTGTCCCCACGGCACCGATGATCATCGGTGCGAAAACGGCTTTGACCTGCATGTCGAAGTCCTGCATAAAAGCAGCTGCACCGAGTGCGGCCGTTGCAAGAATGGATCCGGCATAGGATTCATAGAGGTCCGCGCCCATCCCGGCGACATCACCCACATTATCGCCCACGTTATCGGCGATGGTCGCGGGGTTGCGGGGATCATCTTCCGGGATCCCGGCTTCAACCTTGCCGACCAGATCCGCACCCACATCGGCGGCTTTGGTATAGATACCGCCGCCAACACGTGCAAAGAGTGCCTGCGTGGAAGCACCCATGCCGAATGTCAGCATCGTTGTGGTAATGATCGCCATTCTGTGCGTGGCGCCTGTTCCGACTTTTTCAACAAAAGCATTTAAAATAATATACCAGACGGAAATATCAAGCAGCACGAGGCCGACGACCACAAGTCCCATCACAGCACCGGAACGAAAAGCCACCTGCAGTCCTTTATTAAGGGACTTCCTGCAAGCATTTGTCGCACGGGCCGATGCATAGGTTGCGGTTTTCATGCCGAAGAACCCGGCCAGTCCGGAGAAAAAACCTCCGGTGAGAAATGCAAAGGGTACCCAGGGATTCTGCATTTTTAATACGTAAGCCATCAGGGCAAACAATACAGTCAATACCGCAAACACGATAACAACGACCTTATATTGCTGACGCAAATATGCCATCGCACCGGTACGAACGTGCTGAGCGATCTCAGCCATTTTGACGGTACCCTCGGAGTGTTTCATCATCTGTTTGAAGAAAAACCAGGCAAAAGACAGCGCCAGAATTGAGGCAATGGGCACGATCCAGAAAAAGTTGTTTTGGACTCCTAACATGCTATCTCCTTTTTTTCATTTTTCCTTTCAATTCGGGAAATTATAAGGATAACGGTGTGACTTTTCAAGTTTTTTCGCTTAGCGGCGGTATTTTATTGTCGAGCGGCGTTACCGGGTTGAACTTGCTTTGCACTTTCAGGAGACGAATCACATCAACAAGAAGATCCTTTGTGCCGGTGAGAATTGTCATATAAAGCACGGAATTCCGTGTATTTGTTTCGCCGTTCTTGATCCGTTTGACCTGGTTTTTTTGATATTCAACGATCTCATCCAGAAGTTTTTCCTGAATTCTCTTCATTGGTTCTTTTTCTTTGAAGTCCTGTTTTTTGACCATATTGCTGACCGTACTGAAAATACGGTTCACCTCGTGCTGCAGTTTGATCAGTTCATCATGCTGCTGCCGGTTGGTCCCGCAATGCGTGTTATCGACATGATCGAAACAGGAGTCAATGATATTATACAGACTATGCGAGAATTCACGCATATAATGCAGCATCTGCAGATAAAAGTGTCCATATTCCATTGAACTCTCATCAATACCGCGCAAGCGTATCGTAAAATGGTTTTTCCGGTTTTTCGTCTCCAGCAATAAGGCTTGGGCTTTATCCTTAAGTTTCTTGATCTCTTTCCGGTCCTCATTATGTAAAGCCGTGAACGTATCTCCCAGCATTTCAGGAATAAGATCAAGTATTTTGGTGGTGTAGTTATTACAGATATTGAGTATGTTCTCATCGTTCATTTCATCTACAGCCTTTTTTTCCGTTTTTTCTCTTTTCTCAAAATTTTTGAACGTACGGATAATGAGAAAAGCAGCCAGAGCGAACAGCGCTATAATGGCAACTAGTCCTCCCAGATCAATAAGCGCTGCGAACACCATTGATACGGTAAAAGCAATAATGGCGGTAAGGAACCAGCCGCCGACCACGGTAAATACTCCCGTAACACGGTAAACGGCGCTTTCCCTTCCCCATGCGCGGTCCGCCAGCGTGGTACCCATGGAGACCATAAAGGTAACGTACGTTGTGGAAAGGGGAAGTCCCAGAGATGTGGCAAGTGCGATAAGGCTGCTGGCTACGGTAAGATTCATTGAAGCGCGTATCATATCAAAGGACTGTGCTTCCGCAGTGCTGGCGGTAACGGGACGCGAAAAACGCTCATTTACTTTATTCCGCAGTTTTACGGGAACGATAACCTGCAGAAATTGTCCCATGGAAACGGCGGAACGCACCAGCGAACGCGATAAGGCGCTTGAACCGAAACGTTCGTTACCGGTCTCGTGACTGGCTATGCTCAATTCGGTCTTGCTGACATGGCGCGCTTTTTTTGATGTCCAGAGCGTAACGACCATAATAAGTCCCGCGATAAGCAGAAGATAGGTTTCGGTCTGCACCTCCCCGGACATAAAGGCCATGGAAAAAGAACTTGGATCCGCTCCGGGTACGGCGGCAAACCCCTGAAAAGACTTAAGTCCGGCCAGCGGAACACCGATGAAGTTCACAAGGTCATTACCCGCAAAGGCAAAGGCAAGTGCAAATGTACCGAATAAAATGACCATGCGGGAATATTGATCTTAAAGAGCGACCGCGTCACCTGAACGATGATACCCCATCCGATAAAGGACACAGCCAGTATCAGCCAGGTATTGAGCCGGATCCATTCCTTGGCCTCATAGGTCATAAATGAGGAACCTTTTGCTCCTTTGATCAAAATAAAATAAGTGATAATGGAAATACACAATCCGCCCCATATCGCTCCGTACCGTTTAAGTCTTTTATTATATTTGAAGGTAAAGATCAGGCGGGTCAGAAATTGCACTGCGGACCCTACCGTAAAGGCAATGATCACGGACAGCAATATCCCCGAAATGATGAGAAATGCCTGATCGGTATTGATATATTTTGCCATATCCCCGAGCGATTCAAGGGGATCACGACCGATCTTCAGCAAAGAGACCGCAACGGCGGCGCCGAGCAATTCAAAAACAATGGAGACAGTGGTTGATGTCGGAAGAGCAAAAGAGTTATACGTATCAAGCAGAATAACATCCGTCAGCATAACCGCCAGATAAATGATCATGATCTCGGAAAAGACAAACGACTGAGGATGAAATATTCCTTTTCTGGCCACTTCCATCATGCCACTGGAAAACGTGGCTCCGATAAAAACGCCAATACTTGCTATAAGCATTATGATCCAGTTTTTGGCGGCACGCGCACCTTTTGCGGAATTCAAAAAGTTCACAGCATCATTTGATACACCTACAACAAGGTCCGATGCTGCCAAAAACAACAACATTATTACCATGATTATGTATACTGACATCTTTTTTCCTCTCCTCTATGACTTTGAATTTACTATGCCGTCCAAATCTTACAAAGCAGTTTTTTAAAAAAGAAGAAGCGTCGACGTATCAACGCTCCTTCTGTGGGAACAGTGCTGGTTGCGTATCTTATCTAGAAGCGGTTGTTCTCGTCCAGCCAGGACCAGTCCAACAGCCAGTTTGTTGTAGTGAAAGCACCTTTAAAATTGACCGTTTCAAAGAAGTCATCATTGATGACCGCATCTATATTTTGGTAAGCGGGGCCGCCGGATGCCGGCAGCACGGTCACGGAACCGTCCGCAGCATTTTCACGACCGATCGCTCCGATCACTACCGCCGTATCGATGGCCGTTAAACCGTAATCGTCATTGAACTGCCCGGATTTGCAGTTATAGATGATATTATTGGGAGAAAAATACAGATAATCCGGAGCCGTCCCGGGTGTGGTACTTACCAGGCCCAGCGTAGGTGCATCCGTAATACGGATCCCGCTGGCTTTTCCGTCAACGATGATCATATTGCGAAAATCACCGCCGGATCCCTCACGCATACGTATCACCTGATCATTGTCCGCAACAACGGACGAGTCCCCGGAACCGATAATGGTCACATTTGAGAACTTGGGATGTGAGCGGGGCTGCTTGTCCATGTCCGAACCGTCATTATCCATCTCGAAACCGCGGTTACCGTCTTCCTCACCGATCATCACAAAGAGGTACTGTCCGCGGCCCTGATAACCAAGGTCGGTATCAAATGCATCATCACCAACGAACAGAGCGGAGCAGTATCGAATATCCACGGTACCGCCGAACATCTCGAAACCGTCATCCAGGTTAAAGGCGACTTCACAGTATTCTACCGTCGTGCCTCGTCCGACACCGGCCAATGTGATCCCGTTGATCTCATTGTCCTGACCGATCGATCGTCCTCCGTACCAGACGCGCACGTATTTCAATACGCCGCTGTCATCATCGGGGTCATCTCCGCCGTAGGGCACACCGACCAGTCCTTCGACAAAAGCCTGTCCCCCGCTTTTATTGATGGGCGCTTTACCAAGAAGGATCAGACCGCCCCAGGATCCGCGATCACGAAGGTCCGCCGGCAGGTTGGAAGTAAATGTTATCGGATGTGTTGCGGTCCCTTCCGCCATGATCTTTGCTCCCCGCTTGATAACCAACGCGGGTGCAAGTCCCTCGCCGTCATCGGGAAGGGATTTGATCACGGTACCCGGCTCTATGGTCAGGGTAACACCGGAATCCACAAAGGTCTGGCCGGCCAGTAAAATGGCTTCATCTGAATACAATGTCAGATCTTCCGTAATATTCCCGTCCAGGACCACATCATAGCCGGGATAACTTGTACCCCCGCCGTCGCCTCCATCGAACAGATTACAGGCGCTTAATGTCAGAAGTATTGCCAGCAGGGCAATCCCGTTTACGTATGTCTTTTTCATTTGCTCTCCTTTGGTTTTGCATTTTATTAAAACACATACTGTATACTTGCGCTATAGCCGATCCCCGGATGATATTCACGGGTAGCGTAAAAAGTATCATCCGTATCAAAAATGCCGAAACGAACCCGGGAATTCAGGATGTTGTTTGCTTTGAGACTGATCTTTATGTTCCGGACCTTCTTGCTCATGGTTAGATTCAATGAATGGAACGGCAGTTCATATTCATTCGGTATGGAACCGCTGCCCAGTGCGGATAAACGTTTACTGAAGGTGTTGTATGCCAGGGCGGCATTCCAGCCCTTTATATCATTGTAGGATAATGTTGCGTTGCACATGAAATTTGACTGCCCCTGTAAGGGTCTGTTCAGGGTAGTCGAATTATTCCTTATCCGCACTCCGTTGAACAGGGTGATCATATCGTCCGCCTGCACTTCGGATAAACTCAGGGTCGTGTTGAACATTACCATCAGGCGTCCTTTTGCGGGATCGATCAGTCCCGTATTGTTGCGAAAGTCAAATTCGATCCCCCGGGTAGAAGCGTGCAGGGCATTCTGATACGTGAGGTACGATTCGTCCGCTGTCTCGATCTGGGATATCTCGATCGGATTGATAAAATTCTTAAAAAACACTCCCAGGGCAAGCAGTTCACCTGTGCCGTGATGCCATTCGCAGCGAATATCGTAATTATAAATATCCGTGGTCTTAAGGAAAGGATATCCCACTATGGCGCTTCCGCCATAGAATTGCTGAAATTCAAAAGGCGCTATTTCGCGGAACTCCGCCCGGCCAACGGTCTTACTGTACGATACACGCATCTTCATGTTTTGTGTGATCTCGTATTGAAAATTTATGCTTGGCAGGATCTCGTTCTCAACAATATCCGCCTCTACCGGCGTAAGACCGTCATTGATGAGGGGACTGGTATATTGCCTGGCGGTTACGGGGTTGTAAGGTATCAGATTCAGATAATAGAACTCATATCGAAATCCGCCGATGAAACGAAAACGGTTCAGATAACTCCAGGTGTTGAATCCCAGCGGAATATCCGCCATCATGTAGCCGGCGGTAATGAACTCGTTCGCCCAGTAGGCGTTTCGTGACGCCACATCGGTGGATTCAAGCAGGATCAGTCCTTCGCTATCTTCCGATGATACAAAATTCGAATCCCCGAACACCTCGCCAAAGTTATTGTCCCGTATGCGGATCAGCTCCAGCGGCCATGCACCGTCCGAGTATTCATGATAAAAGATCCGTTTGCGGAAATCCCGATCCTTATATTGGACC
Organism: Fidelibacterota bacterium; assembly: GCA_034521145.1. Taxonomy (GTDB): domain Bacteria; phylum Fidelibacterota; class Fidelibacteria; order Fidelibacterales; family Fidelibacteraceae; genus M50B103. The sequence continues at coordinate 204,314 of JAXHMX010000002.1, forward strand.
CGGCTTCCGATCTTGAATTTATAACGCTCGCCGAACCGGTCGTTCAGTGATGTTCTATAATTGATATCGATGTTCACATTCCTGTCGTAACCGTCGGTAAAATACCGCTGTCCGGCTTTCGCACTGGAACGGGATATTTCGTAATAGTTTCCGGAAGACGTATATTTGTAGTTGTGGCTTTTTACGTCCGGTTCACGTAACAGGGAGATCCCGGCATTGCCTGCCCACTCAAGACGGCTGTTCAAACGGTCATCAAAGACATGTTCGCCGGTCAGTGTGCCGTTCAGAATACTTTTTCCACAAAATACTCTTTGATATCGATACCGTTCTCATCCAGATTGGGTGTTCGTCCCTGTCCGAATGTAAGGGCTGATTCGGAATTATGGGTGTACAGGGCGTATAGTTTGACTTTATGTTTTCTGTTCAGTTTGAATCCCGTCGAACCGCTGAGGCTCATATTTGTCGTATATCCGCTTTTCCGGTTGCTGATATCGGTGCGGGACATTATATCCGTATCGGAAACAGCATATCGCCGGTAGAGTTCTTGTTTGTAACTGTATCCGTTTGAAAAATTCAGGTTCGTGTAAAAACCGTATTCGAAGTCCTGCGAGACAACATAGCGGTTCCCGTAATTCAGGCCCAGTGAAAGCGGCTGTCCGATACGCGACGGTTTAAGGGTAAAATCCGTACTGAAACTTTTTCCGTATTCCCCCAGTTGAACTTTCCATTCACTGTAGGAATACCCGGGCAACGGGGACCATTCACTTAACATTTGGTCGCCGGGGATCAGGTCCGGCATCGCGCGGGTACCGTCGTCAAATCCCAGATAATCCGTTCCGCCCCGGGTACCGGTCATATATTCTGCGTTCAGGAAGCTGGTCTTTCCGCTTAAGCCGAATTTTGCATTTAAAACGCGGGAATCGGGATACGCCTTGGTTCTTATATTGACAAAACCCCCGGCAAACACTCCCGGAAGGTCCGGCGTATAGGTTTTATAAGCGGTAATGCTCTCCAGAATACCGGTCGTAAAGAGATCCAGCGGAACGCTTTTCTTTTCCGGTTCGGGACTTGGGACCGGACCCCCGTTCATTTCGGTCGTCACATAACGGTCACTGAGTCCGCGAACGGATACATATTTCCCGTCCTGCACTGAAACTCCCGTAATGCGTTTCACGGCATCGGCGGCGTTCCCGTCTCCGGAACGGGACATCTGATCTGCGGAAACACCGTCCTGGATCTTGTCGCTGTTCTTCTGGCCGGCAAGCAGAAAAGCGTCCGAACCGGCTTCCGCACGGGCTTCGATGATAACTTCGTTCATGTTCATTACCGATGGCTGAAGAACAATATTCACGGAATGGATCTTATCCTGCGTTACCGGTACATTGACAATATGGCGGGTTTCATATCCAACGTAACTTACCGCCAACTGATAATTTCCGGGAACAAGACCCGTAATATAGTAATATCCGTCCAGATCCGTGGCCGCGCCGCTTGCTGTTCCCTTTACCGTCACATTGGCACCGATCAGTGGTTCTCCGTTTTTTCCGTCAATGACCTTCCCGCTGATCTTCCCGCTTTTTCCCTGCGCATATAAAAATGCCGTCAAACATATGACGGCAATAAAAATAATAAAGAAAGGACGCAGCGGCATCCCATACCGCAAAATCCGTAATCGTTTCTCTGCTGCTTTCCGTTTTTTCCGCCGCATTTGTATTCTCCTTTTCCTGTTTTTTGGACAGATATAAAAATGCCGTCAACAATGACGGCAATAAGAACAAACAGTAAACGACGCCAGGGGCGACAGTCTTAATGACGGGGATATACCCGGCCGCTTTTTTTGCTCTCGCATCTTACTGTTTTTTAAAGACATAACCCACCTTTGGATCGTCAGTCAATTTCTTGTTCAACACATATTTAATCTGACTGAATTTACAATTGAATTATCGAAATGCAATAATTATTTTCAAAAATATTTTTTAAGGATAAGTTCTTGTATTAGAATAATTTACAAATAATTTATTGTCTGTTTTTTTTGCGATTATAGGCTTAATGATAAAAACAGGGGGCTAAAAACGTTATAATTAATTGAATGTTGCTTTTTAGATATGATCTCTTGTCCTTCAAATAAAAAGATGTTCGGTATGTGATTTTTTTTCGCACGAAGAAGAGCTCTTTTCTTCTTTTCTTTGCTTGATCAAAGAAAATCCCAAGGGAGAAACAAAAGAAAATCAACCGCTTCTCTTCCGCCAACTGGCGGACTATAAAATCCTCTGCGTTCGCTAAAATGCAGAAAGGTCTCGCTCCGCTCAACCACTGCATTTTTTTACGCTCACGTATCGGATTTTCCTCACGCGTCGTCGCGATGCGGCATGTGAAGATCTTTTATATAATTGTCCCTAAAATTAACAATAGGCTCGGTTATACAACAAAAGCCGCAGATCACGGCTTTTGTTTTCTTTTTTATTATTTTTGCAGTTGGGTCAGATCGCGAGTTTATAACCGACACCGCGTACATTTTTTACGAGTTCGGCATACGTTCCTAATTTTTCCCGCAAGTGTTTAATATGAACATCAACCGTATGGTCAACCACGATCTTTTCATTTCCCCAGAGATTATAGAGGATCTCCTCGCGTTTGAGGACATTCCCGTTTTTTTCCGCGAGCATTTTCAGTATGCGGTATTCCGTCGGAGTAAAGGCAACCACCTCTCCGTCAATGCGAACTTCATACCGGTCAATATCAATAATGATCTTGTTGTTGATGTTGATCTGATTTTTGTCCTGTGTGTTCTGAGATTTTTTTCTGCGGAGTATGGTTTTTACACGGACCGCAAGTTCCTTTGGTGAGAAGGGCTTTTTCACATAATCATCAGCGCCCAGCTCCAGTCCCAGTATCGTATCCGATTCATCGATACGTCCGGACAGAATAATAATGGACATATTGTTATACTTATCTTCACGACGCAGGTCCTTACAGAGATCCATCCCGTCCATATCCGGCAGCATCAGGTCCAGAATGGTCAGATCCGGTATGGTTTTTTGAATAAAGTCCAGGTAATCCTGTGCATTGGTAAAACTTACAACCTGAAAACCGGATTTTTTTAAATGGATAGTTGTTAATTCAAGTATACTTTTTTCATCATCAACAACTGCAATGAGCTCATTCATGTTATCCCCAGTTAATTTGAATCATTGTAATATAGTGGAATCATTTAAAAATAAAAATTATTTTTTTAATATCCCGGTAATTGCAAGAATGTTTTCCAGCCGTAGCGGGTCAAGGGCTTTATGGCGGTCAAGCGCTCTTTTTACGACCACCGTTATTTCGGGAAAAGAGATCTCTCCCCGAGAAAACGCTGAACAGCCTGTTCATTGGCAACGTTAAAGACCGCAGGAAAGGTTTGTCCCCGTTCGAGTGCGTCCAGGGCAAGTCCAGAGCGGGAAAACGTTCCATATCCGGCTTCTCAAAATGCAACGCTGCCGTCTTGCCGAGATCAAGCCGGGGCCAGTCCGCCGGCAAATGCCGCGGAAAACCCAAGGCATACTGAATAGGCACTTTCATGTCCGGAACACCCAACTGGGCTTTTACCGAGCCGTCCCGGAACTGGACCATGCTGTGAACAACGGACTCCGGATGAATAATGATATCAATATCGGAAGGATCAAGATGAAAAAGATGATAGGCCTCTATCAATTCGAGTCCCTTATTGATCATTGTGGCGGAATCTATACTGATCTTTGCTCCCATGGACCAGTTTGGGTGTTTTAAGGCTTCTGCCGGAGTTATTTGTTCAAAACTTGAAAGCTCCCGCCGCAGGAAGGGTCCTCCGGATCCGGTTAGAATGATCTTTTCAACATCCTGATCCGATTCACCGCTCATGCATTGCCATATTGCCGAATGCTCACTGTCCACGGGAAAGATTTCCGCTCCGGTCCTTTCACATATATTGTTGATCAGTTCACCGGCCATGACCAGACTTTCCTTGTTGCTGAGTGCAATATTACGTCCCTTTTCCACCGCGGCGACTGTCGGCTTAAGTCCCGCACTTCCGACAATGGCATTGAACACAATATCCGTATTCACATCGCGTACAAGCTCCACAATGGCCTCATGTCCACATGCGGTCCGGATGCCCTCACCGGCGAGAAGTTGCTGAAGGATCTTATACTTTTTTTCATCGCCTATCAGCGCGATCTGCGGACGAAAGGTCTTTGCCTGTTCCGCCAGAACTTCAACCTGTGTATTGGCAACCATATATGTGATGGAGAATTCTTCCGGGTGGGCTTGCACAACACGAAGAACATTTTTTCCGATGGATCCGGTAGAACCCAATAAACCGATCGTTTTCATATACTTTTATTCCAGTTTTAGTGTCCAGGAGATCCCCGCAGAAAATGCGTTCCGCAGAGCCTTAATGCTGATATTCCCGTACGGACTGTAAAGACCTATCTCCGGCATCAGAATATAAACACGCTCATTCCATTCGTTCAGGATCTCGTTTTCCTGAATTTGCTGATGCTGAAAGCTGACTTCCATTCCGCCGCCAGTGTAAATGGCGGCCATTTTCATTAGCTGCGCATGAACGGCAACGGATAAATTACTGTATGTCGGTGTGCGGTAATTGCTGACTGATGTGCCGGCCGCATAATGATACGAAGAATCCCCGGAAAACTTGCCCCCGGTCCCGAAACCAAGGGAATATTTCGTCAGCAATTCACGAAAAAGCGGTTCGTTAACGGCACCGATATCACCAGTAAAATAATATGCTCCCCCGAAAGGGATATTCACACCGAGCTGGGGAAGAACATATTCCATAAATGCAAAAGCGGCGCCCGCCTGCAGTCCGGCCGGACGATGCTGAACGCGGGGCAGGGACAGCATATTCAGTTTGCGCATATATAAGGAAGATCCGGCATCGGTTCCGGAGAACGAAACGCCGGTTCCAAGGATAAAAATCGAAATAATGTAGATTATTGACTTCATCACTGCTACAAATAAAAAAGCCGGCATAAATACGTAAAAAAGTATTCATACCGGCAGATCAGGGGTCACTTTTATTGTGATTTTCGAAGTTCTTCCAGTAAGAGGTCTGTCAGATCATTTTTTTCATCAGCGTAAACGATCGTACCTTTTGATGCGTCAATGATATATGCATAATTCTGCTCTTCACCGACACGTTTCAGGATCCGGTTGATCTTATCCAATACAGGACCGAGGTATTCCTGTTCTTTGCGATAGATCTCGCCTTCCTGGCCGAATTTTTCCATCTGATATTCCTGAAGCTGACGTTCTTTGTCTATGATCTCTTTTTGCTTTTGTGTTTTCCAGGCATCCGAGCTGACCATTTTCCGCTTTTCATAATCTTCGATCATCTTTTGATAGTCCGCCTGCATTTCCCTGTACACATTCTGAAGTTCCTGTGCTTCCGCTTCCAGCTTTTTCATAGCATCGACCGCTTCCTGGTATTCGACCATGATCTGCTCGGAATAGATAAAACCGATCTTGGGTCCCTGTGCGAAAAGAACGACAGTGAACACAAGTGTTAGTAATACAAGTATTTTTTTCCAGTTTTTCACGACATATTCTCCTTCGTTAATATTAAAATGGCATTCCAAATACAAAGTGCGTTTCCCAGCCCGGAGCTTTATAGACTTGTTTTCCGTTGCTGTTGTAATAATACAGTTCATCAAAACCGTATCCGAAATCAACACCGAGCAATCCCATCATCGGCATATATACCCGTGCGCCCACTCCGGCTGAACGCGCCATTTCGGGGACTTTTATATCACGGACATCATCCCAGATGCGTCCCGCTTCCGCAAATGCCAGAAGATAGAGAGTGGGATTGGGCGACAGCAGTACGCGCAGTTCACTGGAATACTTCAGCAAAGCCTTCCCGCTTTCATAAGAGGAATTGGGGGGACAAATACTGCCGTCCGGATAACCACGTAACGGAGTAATATAACTCATTGCATTTGCACCGCCAAGATGAAAAAGCTCATTATAGGGGATCACGCCGTATTTTCCGTAGGGAACGACTGCTCCAACATCGAAGTTTTGGTAAAATACGACTTTCTCTATGATGGGAGTAAATGTTTCAAAGCTGATGCGGCCTTTTACGAACTGTTCTTTCCCGCCGAAAATCCCGCCGGAAAGCTGGGAGTTCCATACGAATTTTGAACCGCGGGTGGGGAATTCCGGCTTATCCCGGCTGTCCCTCGTAATAACCTGCGCAAAACTGTTTCCCCAGAGTTTTTTTTGTCCCGACGGATTATAGCGCAAAAAGTAATTTTCGTCACGAACATTAAAATATTCTTTATAGGCAAATGTCAGGGCCCAGCTTCCGCGGAAATAACTGTCCGGCCAGCGGAAGCGGCGTCCGAACTGTGTGGTCGCTCCGATGGTTTTGCGATCGTAGGGTTCCCAGTAGTATGTACGGTCTGTCATTTCGCGCTTGGAGTAATAAAAATTCACTCCCACCGTATTGGGCCGGCCCATCAACCACGGTTCGGTAAAGCCCAGACTGATATGATCGGTGCCCGCACTTTTCTGATAACTGACGGATAGTCGCTGGCCGCGGCCACCGAAATTATTGATATCCACCCCCACACTGCCTGTCAGTCCGTCATATTCACTGTAACCGATGGAAGCGTTTGCACGGTCACTTGATTTTTCTTCGACGGTAACCTCAACATCGATCGTCTTATCATCTACCGGTACGATCTCGGGTACAACATCCGCAAAATAGTTCAGCATAAAGATCTCGCGCTGGGACCGCATTAGCCTTTCACGGTTAAATACATCCCCGGGCATGAGCCGCATTTCCCGGCGTATCACATATTCCCGGGTGCGAGTGTTGCCGGAAAAATTTATTCGCCGTACCGTAACTTTATGATTTTCCTGGATCTTTATGACAATATCAAGGGAGTCTTCTCCCATCGGGGTTATTTCGGGAGTAACCTGCGTATAAAGATAGCCGGTATCCATGTATAAACTTCGTATCTTTTTATCGACGGCCATTTCAAAATAATTTTCTTTAAAGATCTCGCCCTTTTGTATGCCGACCATATCAAGGTTTTTCAGGAAAAAACCTGCGGGATATACGTCCGCACCTTCGATACTGATATTGCGGTACACATACTGAGGCCCTTCATCGATATGTATATTGAGCACCATCTTTTTGTTCAGTGAATCAAGCTCGATATCTTCTTTTGTGATATGTGCATCACGATAACCGTGGTCACGGTAAAATTGCAGGAGCTTGTTCTTATCATCCAGGAATTTTTCCGGGTCGAATTTTGCACTGCGGAAAAAGGTATACCAATCGCGCTGTTTTGTGTCTTTCAGCTGCCAGCGCAGGCGCCATTCGGGAAAAATATCCTTTTGTGTATGAAAACGGATCTCATCGATAAAGACCCTCTGGCCTTCTTCAATGATAAACGTAACATCCACCCGTCCTTCTTTCTCATCGGAAGGCTCTGCGGTGACATCAACAAAAACATTGTAATAACCCGCTTCTTTATATTTTTCCTCGATCCTGTTCTTTGCCTTATTGACAAGATGCGGCGTAAACACCTGTCCGCGGATCAGGTTGACCTCATCACGGAGTTTGTCATCTTTGTATTTGTTGTTACCTTCGAAGAGAATATCATTGAGTCGGGGATACTCGGATACCCGGACGATGATATGGACACCGGCGGAAGTTTCTTCGCCGGCAATGACTTTGATATCGCTGAACAGGCGCAGGTCATAGAGTTTTTTGATACCGTTCTGAATGCTCGCCGATGTGACCTCACTGCCTTCAATCAGTCCCATGGAAAGCTTGACAATACGGTCGGATGCGGTTTCGTTCCCCATGACGGTAACGCTGGCAACGCGCATGCTTTCCTGTTGGGCAAATAGTACATTAATGAAGGCGAGAATGAAAAGAAGTAAAATTGATCGTGCTGTTTTTTTCATAGATTATACTGTTACCTGTTCACTGGTTTTTCCAAAACGCCGTTCCCGCTGCATATAGGTCTTAATTGCCCGGTAATATTCCTGCCGGTGAAAGTCGGGCCAGAATTCCTCTGCAAAATAGTATTCTGCGTACGCGGATTGCCATAACAGGTAATTACTGATCCGGTATTCTCCACTCGTGCGGATAATGAGATCGGGATCAGGAATATCGCAGGTATCAAGACGGGATTCAAATAACGCTTTATCGATATCTTCCGGTTTTAGATCTCCGCGGGCCGCCTCTTCTGTCAAATCCCTGACCGCCCGCAGGATCTCATCGCGACTCCCGTAGCTGATGGCAACAACAAGCGTTAAAAGCGAATTCTCTTTTGTGAGTTCTTCACCTTCATCAAGCACACTGCGCGCTTCAGCCGGTAAATCGTTCTTGTCTCCTATGATCTTGAGGCGGACATTGTTCCGGTGTAATTCGCTTATTTCTTTCTTTGTCGTTTTCAGGAGAAGGGACATGATGGAACTCACTTCATCTTCGGGACGGTTCCAGTTTTGTTTGGAAAAAGCATAGATCGTCAGATATTTTATGCCAGCTTCTGCAGAAGCGGTGACGATCTCGCGCACCGTCTTCACGCCTTCATTGTGTCCCATCATGCGCGGCAGGCCACGCTTTTTTGCCCAGCGGCCGTTGCCGTCCATAATGACGGCCACGTGCTGCGGCTTATTCTCATCTTTTTTTATATCTTCAGCTTTGATTTCCATTATACCCCTTGAAATAAATCACTTAGCCTGTTAAAATAGCTTTTCGGAAAGCTAAAGTCAAGCATGTTCATCGTGATCCGTAAACAGTGAAGTGTGAGGAGAAAAAACACGGAAGCAGGGAAGCAAGGAAGCGAAAAAGCCTGGCGACGCCGGCCAGCGGATTCGCAGGTCAGGAAGGTTTCGGAGGTAGCGGTTGAAACGCTTCTCCTCAACTCTAAACTCTAAACTAATTTATGTTCTTCGCGGTTCGTTATTCTTCGAAGATCCAGCTGGCAAAAAAGCGGTTGCGCCAGTTGCGGACCGAGATCCCGATACCTTCTTTGTCTGTGAGACGGGTCAGGGTAAAATCTCTCAGCACATTTCCCACCCGGTCGAAATCCTCTTCAGTATCGTAATAAAAGTAGCGGGCAGCCATATTGCAGTAATAGCCCGAACTTGAATCCTGATAAGGGATATCGACATTCGCGGGAAAGGTGAATTCCTCTACCTCCACGACAGAACGCAGGGTATCCAGGAATTGCCGGCTCAGGACCGTATCTGCACACAGACTGCCGAACAAATACACAAATGAGCGTGGTGGGTAGCGCCGGACCCGGTTCCTGGCCGGGACGGTATGCTCCGTGGGATCTCCGGAGATCTCCAGCGTGGAATCCGTTACCTCAACCGTATAGTGATCCGTATAATCCGCCCCCGTTATTTCAAGGGAATAGCTTTGCGGGGACAGGGGCAGAAAAAATGAAGTGTTGGCGGGACCCAGGGCTGTCAAACATCCTTCCGGAACGCGGATCCCCCGTATCTCCACCTCGATGTTGTTGCCGCTAACATAATGATCCGTCACGATCAGATAATTGCAGCAGGGATAGATCTTTTCCGTTGACAGAAACATGTGAATAAGCGGGTCGCTCACTTCGCCGTATTCCTCATGCCGTTCACCTATCCCGAAAACGATCTTTCCCTCTTGGGGCGGCAGATCATTCGTGCCGATCTCCTGACATCCGGTCAGAAGCATACATGCAAAGACGGCAATGCTGATGTACTTCATGACAACTAAGCCTCCTTTTCGAAAAAAATCAAACGATCATGCATAAATGATTTACCGGCTTTGGGGATCACCGGCTTTGTTCGGGTTTTTATATGGGCCGTTAAGTTTATTGGATATATGTGAGAAAAGTTCCCGCTTATAATCGCTTGTTCTATGAATGTATGCGTATTCATCATTCATAAGATCACCTTTCCGCAATGACCGGCATTTCAAAATCTTCTGTTGTCAAACGGTATTATCGAATGGATTTTGGAGTTTCTTTATCTGTTTTTTCGATTGAGCTCTCTGATTTTTACGGAGCGCAGCGGGATTGCCGTCCGTGTTGATGCGGTTGTTATGGCTGAATTTTCTGCAACTCGAAACACTATGTATAATTTTTCTGACCCAATAGCCTATGCAACAAATCGGCGAACGGCACTTTTACAAATTTTGGCAAGGCATGATGTCGCTTTTTGAATGTCAGAAAAATCCACTTGTGCTCCAAAATATCGAACACAGCAGCGAGATCATACAAAGGTGGAACAACGACCGTGATATGTTTGCCTACACGTTGCAACTCTGCATAGAACCGTCTGGGATCATCTACATGTTCCATCGTATGTGAACACAAAACTGAATCGAATTCATGATCCGCAAATGGCAGATCGTAGATGTCGTCTATCTGAATGAAGCGCGGCAGTTCTTGATGCTTAATAATATCGACATTCAATCCGCCACCGTCGGTTTTGCCACAGCAGATATTCAAATCCCACTTATGCTCGTTGAGAATTTGCTTCTTGCGCAAAGTATAGCTTACATAATGCGCCAGAACAAGATACAGCAAAAAAACTCCCACAATACTTGGCACTATTATTTCCATAGATTCCTTTTAAATTTTTCACCATAACATAAGTTTAGCTGTACTAATGGGAAAAGCAAAGGTTGCTTTTTCAGACTGCCTGTCTTATATTGCTTTTTGTTCGATAATTGTTTATTATTATTTGATTTATACATTATATTTCCTGTTCTTTTCTCCTTGTATATGTTGCTTTTTTGGCAGCCCGGACTAAAAAAATCGGCCGGATTTCTCATACCCTTGCTACCTTTGCTAATACCAAAATACACCCAATTATATGTATTTTTTCTATCTCTTTTCAAAAGCGCTGCATCTATAACGGTCCGGGAAGCAGCTATAGGTATATCTGATCCCGGTTTTTTTTCTTCATCTTTTGCCCATTTTTTGCCCGTTCCGTAATATTTGATAATAATATTTTTTTGTTTATTTTCAATATACTAATGTAGTGACAGCAACCCAAAAGAAATTTCCTGCAGCCGGCTATTCACTAATTATTTCTCTTCAACTCTGAACCCGGCTTTTTCAACGATGATTTATTTGGTTCTCTGCACTTTTTTTTCTAAGATTCCTGTATGAGAACAAAACCCGAAATACTCTCCCCCGCCGGGGATATGGAAAAGCTCAAAACCGCGCTTGCTTTCGGTGCGGATGCGGTATATGCGGGTATTCCGAAATTCTCGCTGCGAACCCGGGAAACGGGATTTACGCCGGACAATATCGCCGAAGCTATCGACCATACCCATCGGCACGGAAAAAAGATATACCTTACACTGAACATCTTTCCGCACAATCTCAAGGTGGATGCTTTTTTGCGGGAACTGGATACGGTGGTGCCCATGAAGCCGGACGCGCTGATCATGGCGGATCCGGGAATGATCGCGCAGACACGCAAACGCTATCCGGATATGCCCATACATCTGTCCACGCAGGCAAACACGGTCAACTGGACGACCGTGGCATTCTGGCGGGACCTGGGGGTTCAGCGCATTATCCTCAGCCGTGAACTTCGCCTGGAGGAGATCGCGGAAATGCATCGCAGGGTACCGGATATCGAACTCGAAGCCTTTGTACACGGTGCGATCTGTATCGCCTACTCCGGACGCTGCCTGATCTCGAACTATCTGCATTTCCGGGATGCCAATCAGGGTACCTGCACCAACAGCTGCCGCTGGGAATACCGGCTGGCATACGATAAAGGCTCTTTGCTGGATATTGAGCGGGGACAGAAGACCTATGAATACAAAGCGCCTCCTCCCGGCGGTTTCTATGTCCGTGAAACCCACCGCCCGAAGGATGATTTTCCGCTTTCCGAGGATGAACACGGAACCTATCTGATGAACGCAAAAGATCTCTGTGCGATCGAGCTTATCCCGCAGCTTCTGGACAGCGGGGTGGTAAGCCTGAAGATCGAGGGCCGTACCAAATCGGCATATTACACCGCCATTACCTCCCGTGCCTACCGCCGCGCCCTTGATGATCATCTTGCCGGCCGGCCTTTCGACCCGGCGAACCTCCGCGATCTCATGCGTCTGAGCAACCGCACTTATACCAGCGGTTTCTATACCCGCAATCCCCGTCAGTTCGGGGAGAATTTCGAGGATGGGTTTTCCGCAGGCATCGGTGCGGCCGTCGTTGGTGTGGTCCGGAACTACGATCCCGGAAGCTCCCTGGCGGAGATAGAGGTCAAGAACCGCTTTATGCCCGGCGATCATCTGACGCTTATTACTCCCGGCGGGGATGTGCCATTGACGGTCACAGAGATACGGGATGCCGCCGGGACGAAAAAAGAAGCCGCCCACGGCGGCGCAGAAAATGTCCGGATACCGCTTCCGGAAGATCCCGGCGAATTTGCTTTTCTGCGCAAAGACCCGGATCCCGGCATGCCGGAACACGATTGATCATTTTTTCGGCTTAACGGTAATTTCTGAGGCTATTTTATAAATATATCTTCACATTCCGCATCGCGACAAGCGTTATGATGCGGCCTGTTCTCCAAAGCTTTAACGAAAAATAATCTTTCTTTTGCTTCTCCCAAGGGGATTCCCCTGGGATTTTTCTTTGGACAGACAAAGAAAACAAGAGTTCTTCTTCGTGCGAAAATAACCACATTTAGGACAGGATTTTTTTATTATTAGTTCAATAAAATCAAATTTCCCGTCTTGCCCTAACATTCAATTATTTATAACGTATTTAGCCTCGTTTTCTACCATTAATCCATTTTTTCCGTTTTTTCACTGCCCAAAACACCCAATAACGAAAAAGCGGCGCTTTCGCACCGCTTTTTCCGTCTACCAAAACAAACAAGGGTTCCTATTCGTAATGCAAAGCCTTGATGGGATCCAGCCGTGCGGCCTTGTAGGCGGGATAGGACCCGAAGATCAGGGAAATGGCGGAACATACCGCCAGTCCGATAATGGCCCAGTCCCAGGGAAAGATCACCGACGTATCCATGATCACGGCAATTACATTCCCGGCAATGATACCCAGAATGATGCCGATAATACCGCCCATTTCCGTGAGGATGAGCGCTTCAAGCATAAACTGATACAGGATATCACGGCGTTTGGCGCCGATACTCTTCGCGAATACCGATCTCTCGCGTGCGTTCGGAAACGGTGACCAGCATGATGTTCATGATCCCGATCCCGGATGCCAGCAGCGCGATCGATGCGATGATCACGGCGGCGATCTTGATGGCGGCGGTCATCTGATTGAAATTATCGATCAGCGACGCATTGGTCCATACCTCAAAATTATTTTCTTCTCCGACCTCCACGCCGCGGATCAAACGCAGTTCATGGATCACTTCCTGCATCCCTGCTTCGAATTGATCGGGGTCTACGACTGTGAAGCAGTAGTTCAGACTGGTAAAACTGGCCTGGCCGTAATATTTGAAATAGGTGGTGAGAGGGACATAGACACGGTTGTCCTGGGATTGTCCGAAGCGCTGACCTCTGCGTTCCGCCACGCCGATCACCCGGTACTTGATGCCGTCGATCTTGACATCCTTGCCGACGGGATCGATATTGGCAAAAAGGATATCTACCACATCATAGCCGATCACCAATACATGGGATGCGCTTTTTCATCCGCCTGCGTGATCATACGGCCGCGCTCGATGTTCAGGTTGTTGGTAAATTCCCAGTTGTGGGTGATCCCCGCCATCGTGATATTGTTTTTGGTCTCTTTATCCTTGTAGGAGACCTTCTTGCCGCGGTTCCAGTCCTCCGCCGTGGCATAATCCACGACATCCAGTTTCGGCAGCAGACGCTTGAAATCCCGGTAATCCAGATTTTCACGGTTGTGGTACTTCCAGTGGGAGTTGCCGATATTCATGTTCGGATATTTCTGGACTTGGAAAGTGCTGGCCCCCAGTCCGCCCATGTTGTCCTCCACGGTCTTCTGAAGAATATTGATCGCGGTCATCACACCGATAATGGCGAAGATGCCGATCACCACACCGAGGAGGGTGAGGAACGATCGCAGTTTGTTCTGCCGTATCGAAAGAAGTGCCGAAAAATATATTTCTTTGAAATCCACGAAACCTCCTTTATTCGTAGCGCATTGCTTCAATGGGATCCATCTTTGCTGCCTGGCTGGCCGGCACGATACCGGAAAGGATACCGACGGCGACCGATACGAGTAAGGCGGTCAGTACCAGGCCGGCGGACATGCTGGCCACAAAGAATTTATTGACCACTCCCACCAGCAGGGAGGTCAGAAGAAGTCCTATCGCACCCCCTATCACGGCGATGATCACCGCTTCCAGGAGGAACTGCGACATGATCACCCAGCGTTTGGCTCCCAGTGCCTTACGGATACCGATCTCCTTGGTGCGCTCCTTCACGCTCACAAACATGATGTTCATGATGCCGATACCGCCCACCAGAAGGGAAAGCGCCGCAATACCGATACCGACAATGCTGATGGTGGATTTTATTTTCCCCAGTTCCTCTTCGGCGGCTTCCTGTTCGTTGATGGCAAAATCATCGCCTTCAAGCGGGCGCAGTCCCCGAAGTCCCCGGGTAATGGAACGAACCTCATTGATCGCGTATTGCTTATTGAAACCGTCGCGTATCTTTATGGGAATGCTCAGCCACTGACTGCGACCGAACAAGGACTTACCGGTCTGATAAGGCATGACGGCCATATTGTCTACGCTGACCAGGCCGAACATTTTTCCCTGCTCCGCAAATACGCCGATGACCTTAAACTTGAGGCCGTTTACTTTTATCATCTCTCCGCAGGGATCTTCGACATCTTCAAACAACAGGCGGTCTACTTCGGATCCGATAATAATGACCCGCGCGCCATGCCGGTCCTCCAGCTGTGTGAAATATCTTCCGGCCTTGATCTTGGCGGCGTCAATGTACGCCGACTGCCATCCGGAGCATTTCAGTTGGACGCCCTCGCTGTTCTTATCCCTGTAGGAAAGCGTCACGTTACGCTGGGTCTCTACACTGGCAAAGGAAACGGACATTGCCCGCTCCTCGATCTTTTCGGCGTACGCTTCCTGAATGCGCGGCCGGTTCCGGAACTCCCACCACTCGGCATTGCCCATGAACCAGGGAAATTGCTGAAGATAAAGCACGTCCTCGCCGAACATGCCGAGCGTTTCGTCAAAGACATTATCGATACCGTTAATGGCCGTTCCCATCAGGCTGACAGAGAGAATACCGATAATAATACCCAGCATGGTCAGTAAGGCACGGCCTTTGTTCTGAAAGACCGCTTTAAAACCTATCACAAAACTTTCATATAATTGATTGAACATCGCTTACTTCTTTATATTGTCTTTGTTGATCTTTCCGTCTAACATGTGAATGACACGGTGCGCCCGTGCCGCAATATCATGTTCGTGGGTGACCAGGATAATGGTGTTTCCCTGCACATGCAGCCGGTCGATCAGGTCCATGATATCGGAACTTGTCCTGCTGTCCAGGTTGCCGGTGGGCTCATCCGCCAGAATGATGGAGGGATTGTTGACCAGCGCACGGGCGACCGCCACACGCTGGCGCTGACCGCCGGAAAGCTCGTTGGGATGATGATACATGCGGTCGGACAGCTGCACCTTTTCCAGCGCTTCCCGTGCGCGTTCCATACGTTCTTTTTTGGGTACTCCGCCGTAGATAAGCGGCAGTTCCACATTGTGGAGGGCCGTCATGCGCGGCAGAAGATTAAAGGTCTGAAACACAAAACCGATCTTGTGATTCCGGATGAAAGCCAGCTGATCGTCGTTTGCCGTTCCGGTCTCATCATCCTTTTCTTTGTGAATGGACTGCCCGTCAAGTTCGTAACTGCCGCGCGTCGGCGTGTCAAGACAACCGATAATGTTCATCAGTGTGGACTTCCCGCTGCCGGAGGGTCCCATGATGGAGAGGTATTCGTTCTTCTGCACATCAAAGTCCACTCCGTTGAGCGCATGTACGTAAACTTCCCCGATATGATAGGTTCTGTATATGTTCCGAAGTTTCAGTAATGACATACTGTGTCCTCTTTTTACTCGCATTTACCGTTTACTTGCCGTTCATTTCTTCTTTTTTCTCTACAGCCGTCCCCGTCTGCAGATCAAAGGTCAGCGCCTGATGATCGCCGGTAACGATAACATCACTGGTATCAATACCACTGACGACCTCGAAATAATCTTCGCTGTTGATACCCAGTTCAAGCGGGACGGCACGAACCGTATCGGCTTTAACGACAAAAACCACTTCCAGAAGTTCGGGTTTTTTCTTCATGTCCGCCTTACTTTTGTACACCTTATCCTCCGGACGCACGGTGACGGAACGAATGGGGATCGACACAACATTCTCTTTACGGTCGGTCAGGACCTCCACGGTGGCGTTCATACCGGAACGGATCTCTTTGGGGATACTCACCATTTTGACAATGACCTTGAAGTTGGTCACCGCATTCTGCGTACCGGTGCCCGTTGTACTTGCCAGCTGTGATATCTCCGTAACAACGCCGGGAAATACCTTTTCTTCCAGTGCATCGATCTCGATATCCACGGAATCACCGAGCTCGACCTGGACAATGTCGTTCTCATTGACATCCACTTCCACTTCCATGCCGGACAGGTCCGCGACGGTCATAATAATATCTGCCTGAAAGGTGGAACCCATGGCGATCTCACCCTCTTCTTTCTTCAGTCCGATGACCGTACCGTTGATCGGCGCCACCAGCGTGGTCTTGCGGAGATTGTCTTTTGCCTGCTTCAGTCGTGCGGATGCCTGTTCCAGCGAGGCCACTGCCTGTTCGTACCGGGCTTTGGCCTGATCATACTGGGATTCACTGTAATTATCGGCTTCATAGAGCTTCTCTACACGTCGGAACTCCTTTTCCGCGACCACTTTGGCGGACAGGCAGGAACGGTAGTAAGACTCCGCCTGATCCACTTCGGCTTCGTACATTACTTTGTCCAGCTGTGCCAGCAATTCGCCTTTTTTCACTTCCTGTCCCTCTTCAACGTAGAGTTCCTTGATCTCCCCCGCAACGTTGGCGGAGATATTGACGTTGACGACCGGCTGAACATTGCCGGCTGCATACACCTTTGATTCGATGGTGCGCAGTGCGGCCTTCTCCATCTGTACGGCAACTGTCTTGCTGTTGTCCTGCCGCAAAGCAAAGAACAGAACCACGGCTAATACGACAATAAGAGATATGATGATAAGTGCTTTTTTCTTTTTCATGACCCTTCCTATATTTTATTGATGAGCTTTAATATTTCATATTCTACGGCTTTTCGCGAATACTGTGCTTCAACGAGCGAACTTTCGGCGCTCAGTACCGCAACCTGTGCCTGCATGCGTTCCAGCATAGTTACCTCGCCCAGGCGGTATTGCTGGTCCACGATCTCAAAATCCCGCTGCGCGGATACAAGACGGCGGCGGTTGATATCGATCATCTCGCTGTAGGTTTCGAACTGCGTATAGAGGTCCCGCAGCTGCTGTTCAAGAACGCGTACCATATTGTTCAGTTCGATCTCCGTCTGCCGCAGCTGCAGTTTCCGCTGCTGAACGTTCTCCCGGCGGGAAAGGCCGTTAAATAATGTCCAGCTTGCCGATAAACTGACGGAATTGACGGGATCTACGGAGGGTTCCAGCGTATTGGAATAATTGTAATTCCCGGAAACGCTCGGAAGATAGGTTTCCCTGGATGCGTTCAGAAGGACTTCGCCCATGTCTTTCTGCAGCCGGACGACCCGGTAATCGGGATTCTGTTCCAGCATCACATTCCTGGCATTCGTGTATTCCGGGATACGTGTGCTTTCCACATCCACGTCCATCAGCTTCAGTGCGGCATCCGGTTCCCGGCCGAGGAGAATGTTCATGGAATGTATGTAAGAAGCATATAACTGTTTCTGGTTCAGCAGACGGGACTCAAAATCGCCTTTCTGCGCTTCGGCTTTCAATACGTCCGATTCCGTTATCACATTCATATCATACATGGCACGGGTTTTTTTGATGTTCTCTTCTGCGGTGCTGATATTCGCTTCATATACCCGTATGAGCTTTTGTGTACTTAAAATGCGGTAGTACAGGCTACTAATTCGGGTAATGACGTCGTTCTCGGTGCTTTCCCGAAGGGCCCGGCTTACATCGGCGCTCATCCGGGAGGATTTGATACCGGAATACATTCCCGGACTGTAAAAAGTCATGCCAGCATTGAGTCCAACGCTTTTCCCCAGATCCCAGCTGGATTGGTTGGATGAAGAGATGCCGGAAGATACCGAAACGTTCGGCATGAGCGGGCTGTAGGCCTGGCGTACTCTGGACTGTCCGATCTCCGTGTCGATCCTGGACTGCTGCAGTGCGGGATTGCCTTTCCTGGCGATGTCAATACATTGCTCAAGGTTCAGGGTTTCTCCCGACAAGATCATTACCATACATATTGATATCAACATCAATAATATTCTCGATTTCATTTTTGCCTCAAATATATTACAAGTTTATTTACAATTCAACGTTGTTGCTTTCCGCCTTTCGGATCTTACCGATACCGGCTTTTTCAAAATTGGTCTGCGCCGGATTGCCTTTATATTTTATGCTTCCGAGTCCGGCCATATTGACATCAAGACTCTTAAGAGCATAGATGTGAGCATTGCAGGCTCCCGCCACATCGATGGTGACGTCGTCGGCGATGAACTCATAGGCTTTGATATTCCCGGCGCCGGCACATTCCAGCATGAAGCGCTTGCAGCTTCCCGTTAGTTCGAGATTGGCGGCACCGGCAATTTCCACATCGAATTCCTCAAGGACCAGTTTCGTTTCCATGCGCAGCGCTCCGGCAACATCCAGTTCAAGTTCGCCGCCCCTGAAGGGATCTTCGTTCGTGATCTCGCACTCTCCGATGACCTGAATGCTCTCAAGGTCCGTCAGGGACAAATGTACGTCAAGGAGTTTATCGTTCTTCGGCCACCTGATTCGGCTTCCGCTTAAGAGAGCGTTCGAACTGAACTTTTCGAAGTCACTCCCGATATGAAAATGTTTACCGTCCGTGGTATCCACGACGTAGAGGTACAGCGTTCCGTCGAGAACCTTTGCATTGAACAGCTCCATCATGCTTTCATAGCTTGTCACTTTCGCACTGCTACCCCGGTTCTGATCGAGGATCACATGCACCGGCCCCCGCAACGACCAGTTTGTCAAAAGGTTCAAGTTCAAAGTTTTTACTGACAACATCACCGCTGATACGGACACGTTCAAGTTTGTCACTGTCCACGTTGCATCCGAACAGCAGAAATGCCATAAGCAGAAATATGATGATCCTTTTCATTATTATCTCCTTTGTTTGTTCGTATATGTTTTATTTGCTTTTAATGGAGGAAAGTCCGGAAACATTGGTCGACAGGGTTCCGGGATTTCCGGTATAGTGAATGGTGGACATGCCGGAACAATTGGCGTCGAGCTTTTCGCTTGCGTAAACACGCACATGACTGCTGCCTGAAGCGTCGACTTTTACATCGCGGCTTTTCAGTGCCATTGCCTCCAGATCGGAAGCGCCACTGAAATTCACGCGCAGATAGTTGCATGTCCCCGAAACATCGAAATCCGAGGCACCGCTGGATCTCAGGGCACATGTTTCGCCTTCGGTAACGAGATCGAAATCCGAGGCGCCGGAAGAGATGATCGTCACCTTTTTTGCGCGGGCCCATACGTTCGCATCGCTGGCGCCGCTGGCGTTGATGTACAGGGAAGCCGCTTCAAATTCCGCGTTCTTGATGTCGCTGGCGCCGGAAGCGTCGATCTTGATATTCTCTCCGCTGATCTTTTTCAGGGAAAGATCGGAAGCACCGCTGGCATCGATCTTCAGGTCCTTCACGGAAAGCTCCGTTTGCATGATGAGATCACAGTTGCCGGAAAGTTTGATCTCTTCGATATCCTTTACCGTGATGAATACCTTCAGCATATGCGAACGGTTCTGCCATAAGATCCGGTTGATATTCCGGTCCAGATAGACATTCAGGGTTTTACCTTTCTGGTCCACATTGACGTGCGGCATGATGCTTTCGTAGGTTTCTATCACCAGTTTCTCTTCGTTTCCCTGGCTCAGATAGACATCGATCTGTGTACGCACATCCAGTTTTACAAAGGAGCGCACACGGACCTCTTTGGTCTCCAGACCGCCGCGGGCATAGATGCGTTTGGCATATCCCGTATTGACAAGAACGAGACTGATCAGTATGATGACGGATAATATTTTCTTTTTCATGACAACTCCTATACTTTGTTTGTTCTGTATTTATAGTGCAGCGAAGCCAGAGCAAAGCAGGTACCCGCAAAGACGAGCGCCAGCAAGAGGCGGTAATCCCAGAGTGCATACCTCAGACTGAGTCCGCTCTCGAAATTCAGGTTCCCCAGAAGGGAGAACAGGGCCGGAAAAATATCCGGCAGTTCGATCGTATTCCTGAATAGTTTCTCGATCATATAGAACATCAATTCGATCACCCCCAGTGCGGCCGTGCCCTTGATAAAGGCATTGTTACGGAAAAGGGCGGAGAACAGGTAATACAGACTGCCGAATACGAGACAGATCTTGATGAAGGCGACCAGGCCGAGGAACATGCCGTGCAGTGCGGCGCCGGGATAGAATCCTCCCACACTGGCCCAGGAAAAAACGGCAATGATAAGTGCAAGAACGATGCCGGCTCCCAGCAGCAACACGGTGGTCGCATATACGTGCATCAGATATTTCACTGCCGTATAAGCCCAGGTATTTACGGGCTGACAGCGGTAAAACAGTTCGCATCCCAGTTCACTTTCCCTGGACAGGCTGTTCTGCGCGTTGATGATCATAAAGAGCGTAAAGATAAAGGCCGCGAACATGCTCATTCCATATGCTGCGGCTGTGACGCCGCCCCGGATATCCTCGTAATCAAAATTCATGTTCAGTAAGCCGAGCTGAATGGATTCCAGGTTCGCAATAGCCGTTGTGAGCACCAAAACCAGGATCAATACGGTGACGGCCAGCACGATCCACAGGGGAAGCCAGTAGCTGCTCTTCCTTTTCAAATATTCGGTTTTCACCAATGTTGTAAAGTGTGACATTTTTTTATCCTCTATGCGTTTTTTCGGGTTACGGCGATAAAGATCTCCGACAATCGGGGCATCATGACAGATGCCTCCGGGACACTTACTTTGCCTTCAACAAGAGCGCGCACTCGACCCAGGCCGGACGTAAGTTCGCAGGGATCGTGTTTCAACAATTCATCTTTTTTGTCCTTCGGCACTTCCACGATATGCCATTGGTCCTTGAGTTCCTGTACGGGTTTGCTGAGCAGCACCTTTCCTTCATCCAGAAAGATCACATCCTGCAGGATGTTCTCCACTTCGGCCACCTGGTGGGTGGAGATGATCACCGTCTTGCTCTCGTCAAAGAACTCGCCAAGCAGAAGATCGTAGAATTCCTTGCGGAAAACGATGTCAAGTCCCAGCGTCGGCTCATCCAAGAGCAGGATGTCCACATCCTTCGACAGCGTCAGCAGCAGGTAGAGTTTGGTCTTCATTCCTTTCGAAAGCGTGCTCACCTTCCGGTCGCAGGGCAGATCGCTTTTGGCAAAAAGCCGCTCTGCCTTTTCCGCATTCCAGGCGGGATTGACGGCGGCGGAAAAGTCGATGGTCTGCCGCACGGTCAGCGCGGGTCCAGTCCACTGAAATCGGGAATGAAGGCGACGCGTTCATAAAGCTTGTGCTTCCATGCTTCGGCGGGTTTGCCGAACATCCGGATATCGCCCTCGTACTTCAGCAGTCCGAGCAGGCATTTGAGCAGCGTGGATTTCCCCGCACCGTTCTTGCCCAGCAGACCGACGATGCGCCCGCGCGGTATGTCCAGATCGACTTCTTTCAGTGCCCGGACGGTCCGGTAGTTCTTTGATAGTTGACGTATGTTGATATAATGTTCCATATTCCTTCCTGTCTGCTATATGTGATAGATCAATTTTATCGTTGTTCTCGGGTCAAAGGCATGTTCGCTCTCTGATCTTTTGTTTCGCCGTTCCCTCATTTCCGGATCGAATACCGTTCGTTCGTTGCTTTCCGCATCGTCCCCTCCGGTACATACTGCCAGACTATACCGGGTCCCCACTGCCGGAGATGGAAGTCTGTTCTTTGCCTTGATCCTTTTTTATGTGCCTTCATGTCATTACCCCTTTCGTTTACCCCGTTCCTACTTCACCGGCTGCAGGATGCGGATGTTCAGGTTTTGCACACAGGCGATACGGCTGCCGTGGCGTTTGATGCGATCGTTTCTTGTAAACATGGTTACCTCTTCTCTTTTAATATTAATGTGTTCTCTTGTTGTCCCGCTTATTTTGCCGAGCGTATGATGCGGTTGGACATGCTCTGCAGGTAC
Organism: Fidelibacterota bacterium; assembly: GCA_034521145.1. GTDB lineage: Bacteria > Fidelibacterota > Fidelibacteria > Fidelibacterales > Fidelibacteraceae > M50B103. Next base: position 226,756 of record JAXHMX010000002.1, read on the forward strand.
GCGATGGACCGGGTGTGGCGATAATAGGTGCTGATCATGGTTGACTCCTTTTAGTTGTTGTATTGCTTTTTTATCATTTCGGACAATGCTTCCCGGCTGATGTTCAGCATCTTTGCCTGACGGACCAGCGCCGGGACGGACGTTTCTTTAAATTCGGCGACCGCGGATTCCTTCAGGGAGCCCTGGGCGAGGTCGGTAACGAAATATCCTCTTCCGCGCCGTTTCTCCAGAAGACCTTCGTTGACGAGAAGCTGTGTGGCATTCAGAATGGTCTGCGGATTGAGCCGGTATTCCGCCGAGAGTTGCCGGACGGAGGGTATCGCCTCGCCGCGCTTCAGATCTCCGGCCATGATGGCCTCGCGTATCCGGTCGGCCAGCTGCAGGTAGATGGGTTTGTCACTGTCGAAATTAATGCTCATTCTGCTTCTCGTTTCGGTGTTGCGGTCTCTTGTATTCCACTGTTCTACACAAGTATAACACTATTACAGATAGGGTGCAAGAAAAAAATGCATATTTTTTAATATTTTTTTTCGCAAGTCTGCGATCAGCCTTTAGTGAAGCGCTTTTTGTGATGAAAAAAAATTATAATAAATGAACATTATTCGCAAATCTTTCGGAATTGGCTGTGTGGTATGGACTGATGAAAGATGCGTTATGTGTAATAAGTGGTGTGTGATCCCGGTACGCCCCTCAACTCAACACACATTATTTTAAAAGTGCAGACTGGTGTTCAGGCCGATGACCACAGCGTTCAGCGACGTATTATATCCCACCTGCATACCCAGGAAGCTAAGCGGGATAATACTGAGTCCCGCGTCAATGCCCGGCTTCCGCTTATAACTGCGTTCCTGGGTTGTGTAAAAACCGTCGTAGCTCAGAGTATAGGTGGGATCGAACCGGGTACTTTCATGCACGGAGACATAGCGCCCGTTGCAGTAGCCGGTATACAGGTATATGCCGTCATAAAGTCGTAATGTAAGTCCGGCGCTCTGCGCCATCCAGTAATCGCGGTCCATGGTGAACATACGTTCATCACCCGGCCGGGGTTCGGGATAATCGGGATACCGGGTTGCCCCAAAACCGTAAAAGTTGCCGTATATCCCTACGGGGCCCGCCATATCAAAAATCATCAGGTACGCGGAAAAATATTCTTCGTCAATGGCGTACTGATAACCGGTGGATAAGCCGAGGGCTTGCAGACCGGAAAGCGGCGTAAGGAGAAAGGCAACTGCACATAAGAAACGGCGAATGTGCATATTTCACCTCTTTATTACACGATAAGAGGATCTGTCGTTATATTAAAAATGTATTTTCACAACCTTTCCGTCCATCCCCGTTACCACCATTGAGTTGTCATACAACACAGGTGTGTTTAAAAGATTGGATCCCACGCGGTGCGCCCAGAGGATGTCACCGTTACCGGCGTCAAGAGAGTAGACAAAACCAAATTGTGTGGTAAAATACACCTTGCCTTCATATTCAACCGGGTATGAGGGATCGATCTCAAATCCGTAATTCACTTCACTGCTCCATCGGGTCTCCGGCTCATTTCCTTCCGTGGAAACCGCACAGAAAATATCCCACATCGTTTTTGCATAAACGGTAGAGCGGTCTTCGGAGATCCCGATATTTTCGCGGACTTTGAAGGTATCGGACCGCCATACGGTTGAGCCGTCATCTATATCGATGGCCGTCATCACACGGTCGGGCGCAACGATAAAGACCTTTCCGTTCGCATAGACAGGATGGACAACCGCCGGTGAGTACAGCCGGCCGGTCCTGTCCCTCTCCACTGCCATTCAAGATTCCCGCGATCACTGTTCAGGGCGTATAAGTAGGTGTCCCAGGCACCGAATATCACTTTTCCTTCGGCGATGAGGGGTTTGGCTTCCACATAGGTCCCGATACGCATAAAATCCCATATCAGTTTTCCGCTTAACGCATCAACGGCACGGAATTTCCCGTCGCTGCCGCCGAAATACACTTTTTTACCGTCAACGGCAGGATGGGCAACAATAGGTGCCTGTGTTTTATATGTCCAGATCTTATCTCCCGTGCGGTGATCCAGACAATAGAGCATGGAGTCTGTTGAAGTAACGTATACGAAAGAATCAATGATTGCCGGCTGCGTAAAGACCGGTCCGCCGGTCTGATAACTCCACACCTTTGATCCGTCTTCCTCAGAGATCGCCTGAACGGCCCCCGAACGGTTGCCGAAGATCACAAGATCTCCAACCATAGCGGCAGCCGCGGTGATCGAATATTCGGAATCATATACCCAGCTTTCCTGAACCTCAGGATACTTATTGTTTATACTCATATCGGGTTTCAATTCTTCGTGTGAATCCGTGTAGGTGTTCTCCTTCAGCGGAAGCTCCAGCCAGGGTTCCAGTGTCTTTTTCTCTACCGGTCGGCGTTCTGTCCAGGTCATGGTATCGTTCTCGATAGTGACGATATTGTATCCTCCGGGACCGCCTCTGCTAAGATTTGACCTTGCCATGATCCCGGTTATACCCGAATAATCATTTAAGCGGTTACGGTGTCCATGTCCGTGCATAATAGCCTGTACGTTATAATGCTTGATGATCTCAAGAAAATCATAGGAATTCGTAACGGTATGATTTATCGGGTAATGCGTGACTATAAAAACCGGCTGGCGTTTCGGCCACATTTTTCTCAACTGTTTTTTTACCCAGTTAAGATCTTCCCTTGCAATAAAACCTTCTCCCATACGCATCAGAGGTCCCTGGTTCACTCCGATAAAGCGAAAGCCGTTATAGCTTACATTGAATTTGTCGTCGCCGAAAAGCTTTCTGAATTTTTCTCCGCCGGATGCAGACCATTTTAACTCATGGTTACCCGGTATGATATGGTAGGGAACGTTGAGTTTGTCCATGATCTTTTTCACGGTATCAAGCTCGCCGGCAAAATCATATTCCGTTGCATCGCCGGATAGGATAACAAAATCAATTTTTTCTATACTGTTAATATCCTTCACGGAATTGCGGAGGTCCTGTGCTGCATTACCGGTACCGATATGTGTATCGGTGAGAAAGGCGAAATGCAGCGGCTGATCGGTACCGGAACAAGATACCAGCAGCAGCATCAGAACGATACTGAAAAATACCTGAAAGGAACGTCGCATGTTTATCTCCTTTTTAATTATGATCTAATTAATGCCGTATCCCGGAAATTGTTTCTTTTTCCGGAAGGCAGCGCCGAATGGTGGTTGTCCGCGAAACGGCAAAATCCGCCAGTGCTTCCTTTGCGCGATAAGGGGTATATAACCCGTCTTCACGCAGAGTGCCCCCTCCCGATTCCAAAAAATAAAGCTCATCGTATATTTCAATCAGAATACCGGAATGTCCGCTTTTAATGACCAGGTCTCCCGCCTGCATCAGTTCCATCTGTGTATCTGTCGGCGTTGTTCCCGATGGTATCGTTGTTACGGTTTCGCCTATCTTTGCCATATCGGAAACTTCCAGGCGATAGTTGTTCGCAGACCCGCCGCGGCCGCCGCCGTCTGAAATTTCCGGATCGGTTTCACAAATATGTTTGAAACCAAAACAGGAAAATGCGGATTCATATTGCGTGGAATCAAGGATCCCGAGTAGAACGGCGACTTCGTAGGGAGATGCGGCAAATCCCGAACAGTCCATACCGTAACGTTTTGTCGAACGCGTATAGCCCGGTGGCTGCGGTTGGTCGCGATCGGTGATATCGCCGCCCCAGCGGTAATAACTCAAACCGAAAAAATCCTGAAAACTCTCATGAATGAACAACGTCAGCACATTCACAGCCTGATATTTTTCCAGAACATTCAGAGAATCGAGATACGGTTCGAGTGACGGAAGCAGGACCGCTTCGAAAAAAGCACTGTTATCCGTAACATATCCGCTTAGCGTATCGGCCATATCCGCCTGTGTATATTCGGCAATATAATCCCCTTCCGCATCCGCATTGTATATTCCGGCGCGTGCGGCGGTCACTTCCGGTATGGGTACTACTCGCGGAAAATCATCAAAACCCATGCGGAGCGGCTGCACAAGGGTCTCACGGCGGCTCTCATTTCTTTCGGTGATATCACCAAAGAACATCTGCTCTTCATTACCGGTCGTCATTATTTCATCCTGACAGGACAATAAAAGAAAAAGGGAAGACAGAATAAGTATAATTTTCATTTATAAACGATCCTTCCTTCAACTTCAGAAATGATCACCGGATCGTTCCGGACAGCGCGTATCAGCACATCACGGTCCAGCAGTCCCGTTTCCGTATACCCGGGCACGTTCATTCCAAAGTAATTGGGGGCTTGTCCGGCGGTATAATCATTGGTCACGATCGTATAGGTCCTTTCGGGATGGACGTCCTTACCGTTTACTGTGGCACTGATCACGCCGCTGTCCCGGTCCAGGACCAGTTTTATTCCCGAGAATTGAAGGTTGCGACGTTTTTCCACCATATTGTTCAGCGCCTCCAGCAACTCTTCGCCGCTCCATTCAAAGGTCACCAGGCTGTTGCCAAAGGGAGCGATCTCCCAGATATCGCGGACCAATACCGGTCCCACCGCCATATTCTTACGTATTCCACCGTTATTCATAATAGCGATATCGGCCGGCACCGCATCCAGAAAAGCATCTGCGATCCAGTTGCCGATATTGGATTCCCCGCTCCTGCGGACCCAGGGCTTTTTCAGTTCACCGATACGCTCGTTCATTTTTTCCGCCATGTCATTCTCGTATTCCATGATCACGGCTTCAACATCTTCCGAGGGTTTGAGCTTTCCCGCAACGGTTTCGACATAATCGAGATCCAGGGAAATAATTTCTCCCTTTTCTGCATGAAAACGTGTTACTCCTATATAACGGCCGCGTGCATTGGCCTGTACGATCCATACACCGTTCACATTTTCCGCTTCATCCATATATTTGTGACTGTGTCCGCCGACAATGAGATCGATCTCCGGAACGGCTTTGGCAAGTTCGCGGTCACCGTCAATCCCAATATGTGATACGACAACAAAGGTGTGCAAGCCGCGTTTTTCCAGCCGTTTGATCAGTTTTTTTGTCGTAGTGACCGGATCGGCCACGTCTATTCCTTCAAGGTTCTCCGGCATGGTCAAAAAATCCATCCGCGGGTGAGTAAGACCGATAAACACAACGGGATAACGCTTTATCCTAAAGATCTTGTATTGCGGAAGAGCACTCTCTCCGCTGCTTTCATCGATAATGTTCGCAGCATACATCTCAAACTCCGCAAGATGGCGGCGAAGTGAATCAACATGGCGCCAGGAATAATCAAATTCATGATTTCCGATCGTAAAGAAATCCGGGCGGACAAGATTCAGTATCTTGATCTGCGAAACGCCTTTTGTGACGGCGCATACCGGTGATCCCTGGAAATCATCGCCGGCATGGATCCGCAGTGCTGTGGGATAAACGCCTTCCAGGCTATCGAGATAGGCATCGAAAAGTGCGTAGCCGCCCACGGTATGTCCCTCTTCATTATAGGATGTGGGTATCCACGGCAGATTCTGGCTGTGAAAATCATTCCAGTGCAGGATCGTGATATCCCCCTTGGGGGCCGTACAACTGCTGAGAACAATGATCAATGCAAAAATGATGTAATTAAAATATTTCATGCATGCTCCTTTTGACGGTATTTATATATCTGCTCCCCGCTGCAGAACATAGTGTGTAGTAGAAGTATAAGTAGAGGAAACGTCGCTTCCGCGGGAGGATTTGGTGTATATGTCTTTGATCTCCCACCCGTTGCGGCAAAAGAAATTCAGGGCACCCGAGACGGAATGAAAGAGTTTTGTTTCCCCTTCTTTATCCGTAACCCGCCGCCGGTGTTCCGGTTCATCCCGTCCGCAATCTGCATAAACCTGTGTTTTTCGCAGATCCTCATCTATTTCCACGGTTAGATAATGACAATCCACTTCATCAAGGTTCACGCCGTTCAGGAATACGGCGCCGTTCAGGAAGCATGTCAGCAGCAACAACAGGAGCAGCCGTTTCATAAAATACATCTCCCGGGTCCTCATTGATCCAGGAAAGCACCAAAGGCGCGGTACATCATCCAGATATCCGCTTTGGAGGTGATCTCAAAGGGTGAATGCATATCCAGCACACCGACGCCGGCATCAATGACCTTCATGCAGTAATATGACATGAATTTCGCAATGGTGCCGCCGCCGCCTTCGTCGGTCTTTCCCAGTTCGGCAACCCGCCATATGATATTATTACGGTCGAAAATATCGCGCAGGTGGGCAACATACTCCGCCGGCGCTTCATTGGATCCGCCTTTTCCGCGCACACCGGTGAACTTCGAGAGTGTCAGACCGCCATTGATATAGGCGGCATTCCGCAGTTCGTGGACCTCCTTCCAGTCCGGATGCACCGCTGCATTCACATCGGCGGACAGGCACTGGGCATTAGCCAGCAGGCGACGGACAACGCCGGACTGATCAAGTCCGTGCCGCGCAAGAATATAACCGAGCACCAGTTCGGCGATCCAGGTATTGGCACCGGCGGCGCCTTCGCTGCCGATCTCCTCTTTGTCCAGCAAAAGGATCAGTGATGATACTTCAGGATCATCCGCATCGATTACGGCACGCAGTGCAGCATAGGCACACACCCTGTCATCCTGCCCGTAAGCGCCGATCAAAGCGCGGTCGAGTCCGACATCACGGGCTTTTCCGGCAGGTACGATCTCAAGATCGGCGGATATAAAATCATCTTCCGTGATCCCGTATGCCTCATTCAGCAGGTAAAGCACCTGCAGTTTTACACGGTCTTTGACTTCTTTATCATCCGTAAAAGGCCGGCCGCCGAAGAGAATGTTCAGTTTTTCCGCAGGAATGAATTCATTGGCCTTTTTTCCCATTTGGGCTTTTTTGGCCAGATGCGGTAAAAGATCGGAAACCGTAAAGACCGGATCATCTTCTGCTTCTCCGATGACGATACTGTCCGCCGTTCCGTCGGGGAAAGCGATCACGCCGTGCAGGGCAAGCGGTCGGGATACCCACTGATATTTTTTTATGCCGCCGTAATAATGCGTCTTCAGCAAAGCAAGTTCTTCATCTTCGTAGAGGGGATACTGTTTGAGGTCCAGCCGCGGAGAATCCACATGGGCTACGATGATACGCAGGTCTTTCTGGATCGGGGCTTTTCCCTGGCGGAAAACCGCCAGCGCACGGTCATGATGATTATAATATATTTTATCGGTAACTTTGGTTGTTCTGATATCGCTGAACCCGGCTTTTTCCAGAATTTCGACAGCGGTCTCGACCGATTCACGTTCGGTTTTGGCCATATCCAGAAAAAGAACGGTATTCGTGCATATATTTTTCCAGATGCTTCATCTGGGGTTCCGGGATATGATCCCAGGCGTTTTTGCGTTCCCAGAACAACGCTTTTTTCAGTTCTTTGGGGTCTGTTTTCTTGCCCAGCATATTCTAACTCCTTTTTTTCTAATTAGAAATATAAGCATTCCCGAGGCAGATGAAAAATGAAAAGCGCGATCAGGAACAATAGTTGAGGTACTGCGGGTCGTTCATTCAAAGCGGTATATGCGCCTGCAGCATATATGATAATGCCTTATGGAGTTATTTTCATGATAAATGCATAGGTAAACGCAATTTCCTTATATACCTGGAACCGTCCCGATGCACCGCCGTGACCGTAATCCATCTCGGTCTTTAACAGGAGCAGATCATCGCCGGTATTCATATCCCGCAATTTTGCGGTCCATTTCGTGGGCTCCCAGTACTGCACCTGCGAGTCGTGCAAACCGGTGGTAATGAGCATGGCGGGATAATCCTGTGCCTTTACATTGTCATACGGGGAATATTCCATCATATAGTCGTAATAGACCTTCTCGTTGGGATTTCCCCATTCGTCGTATTCACTGGTCGTAAGCGGAATACTTTCGTCCAGCATGGTGGTAACGACGTCAACAAAGGGCACCTGTGCCACAATACCGGCAAATTTTTCCGGAGCCATATTGGCAACGGCACCCGTGAGCAGACCGCCGGCGCTTCCGCCCATAGCCACCAACCGGTCATACTGTGTATAATTATTTTCCACTAGATGGTCCGCACAGTCGATAAAATCTGTAAATGTATTTTTCTTTTTCAGAAGCTTGCCCTCTTCATACCAATAACGGCCCATCTCCTGCCCGCCGCGAATATGGGCGATCACGAAAATAAAACCGCGGTTCAGCAGACTGAGGCGCACAGAGCTGAAATAAGGATCCATATTCATGCCGTAGGATCCGTACCCGTAAAGGACGAGCGGTGCGCTTCCGTCCAGGGGTGTGTCCTTTTATATACCATGGACATCGGGATCTTTGTGCTGTCATCCGCATTCGCCCAGATCCTGCGGGTTTCGTAATCGGCGGGATCGAAGTCCCCAAGGACCTCGCTCTGTTTCATAAGGATCTGTTCACCGCTGAGCAGGTCGTGATCGTAGATCGTCCGGGGTGTTGTCATTGATTCATATCCGTAACGTAAGGTTTCCGAGTCAAATTCGCGATTGGTCCCGATCCACACGTTATAGGCTTCTTCATCAAAACGTATGTAGCGGTCAACCCGGCCTTTGTACCCGAGAATACGCAGGCGGGGCTGCGCATTGTTGCGCTCCTGTACGACATAGCGGTCTTTAAAAAACTCCGCACGCTCCAAAAGCACATCCTGGCGATGCGGTATGATCTCTTTCCAGTTCTCTCTGCCCGGTGCATTTACGGGAGCCGCGACCAGTTTGAAGTTTTTCGCATTTTCATTGGTAAGAATATAAAAAACCTCTCCCACATCGCTGGGATGATATTCAATTCCGCGTGTACGCTCCTGAATTATAACGGGTTCGGAAAAGGGTTCTCCGGCAGGAATAAAACGGTACTCGCTGGTTAGCGTAGACTCGGAGACCAACATGATATATTTACCGCTTTTAGACCGGTAGACACCGTGGTAAAATGTCTTTTCATCTTCATGGAAGACCAGGTCGTCCTGAGCGGCCGGTGTCCCCAGTTGATGACGGTAGGTTTTTGCGGGACGCAATGTTTTGTCCTTTGTATTATAAAAAACGGTCTTACTGTCATTTGCCCAGGCAGCGGAGCCGGGTGTGTTCTCAATGCGGTCGGGGAGGAATTCCCCTGTTTCCAGATCGATGAAACGCAGCGTGTATTTCCGCCTGCTCAGCGTATCCTCACCAAATGCCAGCAAACGGTTATCGGGTGAAACATACAGACCCGAGATCCGGTAATAAGCGTAGCCTTCCGCCATTTTATTCACGTCAAGCAGGATCTCCTCTTCTGCATTCTCATTCTTTTTACGGCAATAGACCGGATATTCGCTGCCTTTTTCGTACCGGTGATAATACAGATATCCGTTCTTACGGTAGGGTACGGAGGAATCGTCCTGTTTTATCCTTGCGACCATCTCCTTGTACAGCTTCTTCTGCAGCTTGCGGGTATCTTTCATTTTTGCCGCGGTATAGGCGTTTTCCTTTTCCAGATAATCGATGACCTCCGGATCTTCACGGTCACGAAGCCAATAATAGGGATCTATGCGTGTTTGACCGTGAATGCTTAATGTTTTTTCGACCTTCTTTGCGTCAGGTGCTTCTGTCATAGTATCTCCACATGAAATTAATATCAGCAGTGAAATAAGATAAGCTGTTCCCGGTAGCCTTTTCATGCTGAACTCCTTCTGTTTACTTTCTCTTCAATGAAAATCTGAATCTGTTGTTTATCCACTGCCTGTTGGGAGTACGCGGCGGAAGATGTGTCTTACTTAATGTTCTCACATCTTCAACGGACACATAGGCCTTGGGATTATATTTGTCCACCATTTCCAGAAAAAAGGGAATATGCTTACGTTTGATAACGGCAAAAAGCAAACGAACATCACCCGATGAGCCTTTTGCGGCAATTGTTGTAACGCCGTGATATTCCTGTTTAAGGTTTTCAATAAGCTTGTCGGCCGGTTTGTTCGTGATAACGCGCATCGCTACCATGCCCATTGCCATGTGGTTCTCCAGTGTGATCCCGAGATAATTGCCGATGGCAAAACCCGCCGCATACGCCAGATAATTTATCCAGGAACCGATATTGGTTATGATCTGGGAAACCACAACGATCCAGATCAGCACCTCAAGAAATCCCATCATGGAAGCAAGTAATCGTTCTCCGCGTGATACGAAAATAATGCGGATGGTTCCGATACTGACATCACAGATACGGGCCAGCATGATAAGCAGCGGTATGATAAGATACTGCACTGCCTGAGGAGAAAATGATTCGAAAATTTCCATACTATCCCTTTCATTTACCCGGAAATTTACAACAGAAAATCAGGGAAAACAAAATACTTCAACAGCAATTATTCCGCTGGTCCTGAGAAAGCCGGACCGGAAATTCGCCGAATCTCTCCGTTGGGGAAAAGGCTTCACGTCTGAACTATTAATAGCTTGACCACGGTTTTGGAAAAGCCGTATATTATACCTTGGGATAAGGAAAGTAACATGATGTCAATACCAGTTTTACAGCCTTCCGATCATGTCTGCGTTATGTGGGAAGGAAAAAAATATCTTTTTTTCGGAGGCTATGACTACCATCGCCTTTCCGGAAATCCGGATATACTCAGGGCGACACAGGATGCTCTCTTCCGTTACGGTCTGAATTGCGGGGGTTCAAGGATCACAACCGGGAATCATCCTCTGCATATCCGGCTGGAAGCGCGCATTTCCGGATTTCTCGGCACGAATTCAACAGCATTGCTTCCCGCGGGATATATGGCGAATCTTGCGTTGTTCGAACTGCTGGGAACAAAGGATGTGATCTGTTATTATCATCCGCAAAGCCACCCCAGTTTGAAAGCTGCCGTTAAAATAAGCGGCCTTCCGGCTTTTGAAATTCCGGATTCCCGTGAACAATTTGACGCGTTAATACGAAAGGGTGCGAAAAAACCGCTTATTGTCACCGATGGCGTATACGATCATCTTCCGCCGCTTCCCGAATACCATGCGCTTGCGGAAAAACACGAAGGTGTTCTGCTTATAGATGAGGCACATGCGCTGGGAATTCTCGGTAAACACGGGCGCGGAGCGTTTGAACATTTTGATCTGGACACCGGCCGGCTGCTTTTAACGGGCTCTCTTTCCAAAGCCTGCGGTACTTCGGGGGGATTTGTCGCCGGTCCTTCACAATGTATCGAAAAGCTGCGCAGCACCTGTACTTACGCAACCACTTCCGCACCGTCCCTGCCGATGACCGCAGCCGGGATAGCCTCCTTTGATTTTCTGAGCGGACATTCACGGTTGATCCGGGATTTTCAGAAACGCTGCCTGAAGATCAAACAACGTGTGCGGGATATGGGATATAATATTCCGGTGATCCCCACACCGGTGATCAGTATTTGTTTTCAACATAAAAAAGATGCGGCCGTGCTCCGGGATGAACTTGTAAAGGCCGGTATCTATCCGCCTCTGATCAGCTATCCCGGAAAATCCGATTATTTCCGTTTTGCGCTTTCTTCAGCGCATGCTGATAAGGACATCGAACGGCTGTTGGATGTCCTTGAGAAATGTCACAGCATACGGGAACAGTACTAATACGAATATCCCGGTCTGTTTCAGGATCGTTGCCAAGCAAAGTCTCTCGCCCTTTTGTTCTCCATTGCCAATTGATTTTTTTATGGGTATTTTTGCTTTATCTTTGTATTTTTCGCAGATAAAGAAAGGAATTTATGCTGGACATTAAAAAAATACGTGAAAATCCGGATACGGTGCGCAAAGGGATCGCCGACAAGCAAGCGGATACGGATATCGATGCTATTCTGGTACTGGACGATGAACGCCGGAATTTGAGCAAAGAGACCGACGACATGAAACACCGCCGGAATACGGTAAGCAAAGCTATCAGCGCAAAAAAACGCAATAAGGAAGATGCCGGTCCAGAAATACGGGATATGCAGGAACTCAGCGCCAGGATCAAAGAGAATGATGCGCGGCTGGCAAACATACAGGATGATCTGAACACCCGGCTTCTGGCAGTGCCGAACTGTCCCGCCGCGGACGCTCCCGTCGGTAAGAGCGAGCAGGACAACGTAGAGGTTTTCTCTTGGGGCGATGTTCACGAATTCTCCTTCAAAGCAAAAGACCACCTTGATGTGGCCGAAGCGCTGAAAATGCTTGATATGAAGCGCGGCGCCAAGATCGCCGGCAGCGGATTTCCGCTATATACCGGCTGGGGTGCGCGCATGGAACGCGCGCTGATCAACTTTATGCTGGATTTCCATATTTCCGAGCACGGCTATACGGAGATATTCCCGCCTTTTGTCGTACATTCGGATTCGGCTACGGGAACGGGCCAGCTGCCAAAAATGGCGAACGATATGTATTATTTGCGGGAAGACGATCTATGGCTGATCCCTACGGCGGAAGTGCCGGTAACCAACATGCACCGGGAAGAAGTCCTTTCCGTAAAGGATCTCCCTCTCAGGTATGTCGCTTTTTCGGGATGTTTTCGCCGGGAGGCGGGCTCTTACGGGAAAGACACTCGCGGTCTTCAGCGCCTGCATCAGTTCAATAAGGTGGAAATGGTGCAGTTCACGCATCCGGACAATTCACACCTGCACTGGGAAGAACTGATCGGTCATGCGGAAAAGATCTTGCAGAAACTGGAGCTCCCCTACCGCGTAATGGAACTATGCACGGGTGACCTGAGTTTTGCCGCCGCACGCTGCCGCGATATTGAACTGTGGGCACCCGGCAGCCGGAAATGGCTGGAGGTCTCAAGCTGCAGCAATTTTGAGGATTTTCAGGCTCGCCGCGCCAATATTCGCTTCAAGGACGACAGCGGCCTTCATTATGTACATACGATCAACGGCTCCGGCGTGGCAACCCCGCGACTGATGATCGCCCTTATCGAAAATTATCAGCTGGAAAACGGCAATTTGTCGGTTCCCGCTGTGCTGCAGCCTTATCTCGGAACCGACCTTATCAAAGGTTAGCTCATGCTGAAAAAAGTCCTGAGAAATATTTATATTTACACGCATGTTTACCTCGGAAATCTTATTTTGGGCGGATTCCTGATCTTCTGCTCATTTTTTATCCGCCGTATGTCTTTTTATAATCGTATGATCACCGTCTGGGGGAAATGGGCGCTTCTGGCATTGCCGGGAAAAGTAAAGGTCAACGGCCTCGATAATATCAAAGTCGGTGAATCCTATATTATTATTGCAAATCACGAAAGTGCGGTCGACGTTTTTCTCCTGCTGGGAAAGATCCCCGTTCCTATGCGTATGGTTGCCAAGGAAGAACTGAAGAAGACCTTCATTCTCGGAACCGCGATGAAACGTACCGGCTTTATCTTTGTGGACAATAAACGAAAAGGGCATTCCATTGATCATCTGAACAAGGCCTTTGACCGCTTGAAAAAGGAGGGGCTTTCCCTGATGATCTTCCCGGAAGGAAGCCGTTTTAAGGATGAACTGCTGTCGCCTTTCCGTCCGGGGGCCTTTGTTATGGCCATTCAGAACGATCTTCCGATATTGCCTGTCGTGCTGAAGGGGCCGCGCGAAATGCTGCCTCCTCATAAAAAACTGTTCAGGAAATCCGATATCAACATTGATATTCTTCCCCCCGTTGATACCCGTGCATATACATATGAAGACCGCCGGAAACTGATGCGGGAATGCCACAACCTGATTCACGAACACTTAAAAATCATGCACGACGAATAAGTCCCCATGTCATCCTATCAGCGATTCTCAAACATTATTGAAAAGAGAAGCGGAATATTTTTTGCGCTTTTTGCCCTGCTTCTTGTTTTTTCAATAGCGGAATATTCCGGGTCAGGATCAATCCCGACCTGATGATCTTTATGCCCCGCACATCTCCCGCAAAAACTTCCTTTGAAGCCATGAACCGTGTGTTTGAAAGCCGGGACGAACTTATTGTCATGCTGCATACGGGAAAGGACACCCTTGATGCCGAGACCCGGAATTCGGTGGTCACTCTGCACGATACATTGAATTCATTGCCTTATGTTGCTTCCGTTGTCAGTCCGGTTATCGACCACCACTTCACGGATGCTTCCCTGAGTGAAGAAATATCCGTAATAAAACGCCATGAAGGCCAATGGAAGATCTTTATATCCATATTTACCACAGAGATCCCGGGACGCAGCAAAATAGAGCATATTGAATCGCTGCTCTCTGCTTCGGGAATGAATTATGATGTCACCGGAACGGCATTTCTGCAGAAACGGCTGGTGGATTTTATTTTACAGATCTTGTGTTATCTTCCCTTTATCTCCATTTTCCTTATTCTTTTGGTCTTTCGCTTTCAGATGCGTTCCGCAAAAGCCACCTTTATGTCGGTGCTTCCCGCAATTGTGGGCGCGGTGTGGACATTGGGACTCGCCGGCTGGATCGGGAAGGAGGTTTCTATTGTGACGGCTGTTGCGCCAATTTTCACTATTGTGATCGGAAGTGCGGACGGACTGCATTTTGTCTCTCATTATATCGAGGCGCGTAAAAGAAATGAAGCGAAGAAGAAGGCCGTGAGCTCTACCCTGCGCCTGGTGGGGGTTCCGATGATCATTACAACGCTGACTACCGCCGGGGGATTTTTATCTCTGCTGGTTATGAATACCGATGCCGTTTGGGAGCTTGCTGTTTTTACAACAGCGGGTATCGTATTTGCCGCTCTGGCTACCTGGTTTCTGCTGCCTCTTTTTCTGATCAATGTGATGGATCTCAAAACATCACGGATACACCTTCCTCCGATAGGCGGCAAAGCAATAAAGCGGCAGCTGTGGGGAAAACCTTCTTTTGTTGTCGCTGCGGGTATCACTATTCTTGCACTTATCGGTTTCCCCTCCGTAAAAACGGATTTCAATCCCCTGTCTATGTTCAAGTCTTCCACGGATGTAATTAAAAGTGCGGAAGCGATCGCTGAAGTCCAGGGCGGCAGTTTGCCGGTTTATCTTTTCGTCCGGCATGATAATGATATCCTGAATAATGAACTGAGATCCGGCATTAACGGTCTCTGCGACAGCCTTCGACATTATGGAAAGGTGCTCTCTCCTTATGATGTACTTGGGCGCATTGCGGAACAGCCGCAGTTCCGGATGATGCGGTACTTTTCCTCTGAACATGAGATACTGACCGATATTCTGCAGATGGAGCAACTTCCCTTCGGATATATGATCAATACCGAACAACATGCCGCCAGGATCACGGTAATGCCTTTCTCTCTTTCTTCGGATACGCTCATCGCCATGAAAAAGATCGTGGATTCCGCCGGTATCGCAAATACAGACGTGGATATTACCGGAATATCATATATCATGGAAGATCTTAACCGGCGTATGGTCGGCAACCTGAAAAACACCCTGATGCTTTCCGCGGGGATCATGTTTCTCCTGCTTTTCGTTTCGCTCCGCAGATTCGTGCCCGCATTGCTTTCTCTTATTCCGGTACTGATAACAACCTTTGCATTGTACGGTTTTCTGGGATTTTCGGGATTATCGCTCTCGGTGGTAACCGCTCTGGTCTTCAGTATCAGTATCGGTATCGGCGTTGATTACGCTGTGCATCTGACCTATACCGCACTGAAATTAAAAGATGTCCACAAAGCATTTGATTATACCGCCCGTCCCGTTATGACCAATGCGCTGGGACTGGCGATCGGCATGACGGCGCTGGTGACAACCCCGCTGACCATCCATATGAATATTTCCATCATGATGTGGGTGGCAATGATGGTTTCCATGTTCCTGAGTTTGTCATTGCTTCCGACCCAGTTGAATATGTATTTTAAAAAAAAGAATAAATACCCGGATGGAACATGAAAAAAAAACAGAAAACACTATTGCTTATACTCTGCCTGCTGCTTTTCCTGAGTTTGACAGGACTTGATCAATGGAGCAAACACCGGATCCGCAGTATCATGCCGATGGAAAATTATTATGCCTGGGAGGATATCACTGTTTTCGGTGAATGGCTTAGCTTTACACACGTAGAGAATACCGGTGTCGCCTTCAGTATACCCATTCCCATGCTCAGGTATGTCTCTCTTTTTGCCCTGTTGTTTATCCTGTTCTTCTTTTACCGCATCCTAAAAGAAAATCCTGACAGCCGTATCAATTACATTGCATTCACTCTGATCCTGGCGGGGGCCGCAGGGAATTTTATCGATCGTTTCAGCCGGGGGCAGGTCACGGATTTCATTAAGGTCGATCTGGGTTTCTGGCCATTCAATCCCTTTGCGATCTTTAATGTCGCCGATTCCTGTATCACGGTCGGGGTTTTTCTCTACCTGATCTTTACGATTAGCGAAGAGATCCGGGAAAAACAGCGTAATAAAAAGAATGAGCGGAAAGATCCTCATGCAGGATAAGCTTTATACGGAAACCGATAACTACGATACGTATTGTATTGCGGTCCGTGACGCACAAAGGCCCACCCGTATTGATACTTTTATTACCGAATCCATTAACGATATTTCACGCACGAAAGTGAAACAGCTTATAGAACGGCATTTGATCTCGGTGAACGGAGAAACGGATATAAAAGCTTCGTATAAAGTCACTCCCAAAGACATGATCACGGTTAAAGTCCCCCGCTTTATCCCGCTTGAAGTGGAAGCGGAAAATATTCCCCTGGATGTGATCTATGAGGATGATGATCTCATTGTGATCAATAAACCTCCGGGACTCGTTGTACACCCCGCTGTCGGTAACCGCACCGGTACGCTGGTCAATGCCCTGGCTCACCGATGTACAACACTTTCCAGCAGCGGCGGCGAATACCGTCCGGGTATCGTGCATCGTTTGGATAAAGACACCTCGGGAGCCATTATCGCAGCTAAAAATAATTTTGTGCATACGAAAATGGCGCAAAAATTTGAATACCGGAATATCCGTAAATTTTATACCGCGATGGTCTGGGGGTTCCGAAAGAAAAAACCGGCACGATCCGGAAATATATCGGGCGCCATAAAAGGGACCGGCAAAAATATGCCGCCTATGCCGATCCGGATAAGGGGAAAGCCGCCGAAACCCGCTATGAGGTACTTGAATCCTTCGGTGTCGTTTCTCTGCTCCGTGTTCAGATACTGACAGGCCGTACGCATCAGATCCGGGTCCACTTGAGTGATATGGGACATCCGGTCTTCGGTGATGTTCTCTACGGCGGACGTACGCAAAAACTGAGCGGACTCCTGCCGCAATACCGGACCCGGGCCATACATCTTCTTGATATGATGAAAAGACAGGCCCTGCATTGTTCCGAAATGCATTTCAGACATCCCGTTTCCGGTGAAAATATCATCATCAACGCCCCGCTTCCCGAAGACATGGATAAAGCGGTAAAATATCTTCGGGATGTGACAAAATATTCGTAAAATATCACTGAACTTTTCTTTAACGGAAAAACACATGACCTTTTTTGATGCGATCCGGGATTTTCTTAACTATGAACGTTCGGTGCGCTCCTGTTCGGAACATACGCTGAGCGCATATTTTCGCGATCTGAACCAGTTTTACGCTTTTTGTTGTGACTATAACGCTACCGACAGCGTCAGTCTCGCTGATGTGGATAAGATCACTATCCGCCATTTTCTCGGTATGCTTACGGAACAAGGCTATACTTCACGTTCATCGGCCCGGAAACTGGCGGCGCTCAAATCATTCTTCAAATATTCTCTGCGGCGGAAATGGACGAATAACAATCCCGCCTATGCCATAAAATCCCCAAGGGTACCGCGCAGCCTTCCTTCAGTGCTGACCAAAGAACAAACCGAAAGATTATTTCAGCTTTTTGAAGTAAATGATTTCATTACGGCCAGGGATGCTGCGATGGTAGAACTTTTTTACGATTGCGGCATCAGATTAAGCGAACTGCTGAATTTACGCCTGAGGGACATTCAGTTCCGGCGGATGCTCATATCGGTCGTCGGTAAAGGCAACAAACAGCGTATACTCCCCCTGGGAGAAAGCAGCCGCAACGCCATTGAAAAATATCTGGTTTTTTATGAAAAGGATTTCGGCAAACCCTCGCACGATGACCCGTTGTTTATTTCCCGCCGGGGAAAGGCCATTTCCGTGCGGAACGTCCGTTTGCGCGTTGAAAAATATTTACGGCAGGTCTCTGACGGCGCAAAAAAGAACAGTCCCCATATTTTACGGCACAGTTTTGCCACGCATATGCTTGATGAAGGCGCCGACCTGGAATCGGTTCGCATGATACTCGGACATGAAAGTCTATCTACGACCCAGATATATACGCATGTAGAAAAAGGGCGTTTGAAAAACACCTATATCAAAGCACATCCGCGTGCGGATAAAAAACAAAATGAAGATTAATTTTTTTACATTCGCGGAATATTGTTGTATATTTTTTTATGATCATCTGAAAAAGAACAAAAAAGGAGAAAGCTATGAAAGTTTTAATCACAGCAAGACATTTTACTATCTCCGAAGAAACCCGGAAATATGCCGACAATGAGGTACAGCGGCTGGAAAAAATTTTTGACCGGCTTGTTTCCGTCCATGTAATACTTGAAAAGATCAAAGATTATATTTATCAAACGGAACTCGTCGTAAAGGTTCCTTTGAAAGTACTTACCATACATGAAAGAGATGAAGAACTTACAAAATCGATCGATCTCGCTGTTGACAAAATGATACGGCAGTTAAAAAAATATAAAGATCAATTAAGGACCCGGCCATGAAAAAATTAACGGTTCGCGAACTAATATCGGAAACAAAAAATAAGCTGTATCTGGAACAGATCAATCCGGAAGTCGGGGACGATTCACTGATCCGATCCTCGGCGCTTAACATTCCCGGTCTGGAGCTGACAGGGTTCTGGGAGGACTTTGCCGGACATAAGTTACAGGTTTTCAGTAAAAAGGAGATTCAGTTCATTTCAACCTTATCCCCTTCGGCAATGGAAAATCTTTTTCGCAAGATGTTCTCTTATAAGGTCCCGGGTGTGATCTTTGTTGACACGCCGAATATCCAGCCCATTATTATTGAACTGGCTTCGGAGACCGGCATCCCGCTTTTACGGACAAGCGTTAATATTATGCAGTTTTTGCAGGATGCAGGAACCTATTTATATAAGAAATTTGCTCCTACGACCATCATTCACGGCGGTTTATTGGATGTATACGGCGTGGGGATCCTGCTTACCGGGAAAAGCGGGATCGGAAAAAGCGAGATCGCGCTGGAAATTGTGGACCGCGGTCACCGTCTCGTTGCCGATGACGTTGTGGATATACAGCGTACGGCAAAAAATGTACTTATCGGAAAACCTGAAGAACTTTTGCAGGATACGATAGAGGTCCGGGCGCTCGGTATTGTCAATATCCGGAAAATATTCGGAGCACGGGCCGTGCGGGTGCAGAAGCGCGTGGAACTGATGATCGAGCTGTTATACTGGGACCCGGAAGCCTCGTATGAACGTTTCGGACTTACGGAGAATTATACCAATATTCTCGGCGTTGATATTCCCCATGTGCGCCTCCCCATCAATCCGGGGAAAAATATTTCGGTTATCGTGGAAACGATCGCTCTGAACTATCTTTTAAAGATCACCGGCGAAGATCCGGCCAAAGAAATGCAGGAAAAACTTCTTAAAGAACTGAAGCGGAAATCAATAAGTCTCAATGAAGAGATCATTGAGGGCGACACTGAATAATTTCAGAACGCCGCATATAAAAAGCCGTAAATAATTATAAACAATTCATCGCACGCCGGCATTTCATTCCAGTACAACGTCTGATACGGACCGGTATTTTTAATCCCTTATTTCTCACGCTTTTTAAAGTTCGGGAATGTCCGCTTCCGGAAGCGGGCCAAGATCTGAAGCGGCTACATTATCAAGGACCTGCTGCTTTGTTTTTGCTCCCGGAATAGCCACATGGGTGGCGGGATGGGAAATACAGAAACGTAATGCAAGCTGTGCTTTGGTCTGATCGGGATATTTTTCGTACAGCGGTTCCATTTTCTTCAGTTCTTTCAGATATTTTTTTAGCTTTTCGGGAGATAAGTTCATGCTCCGGTGATCGTCTTCACTAAAGCGTTTATCCTTATCGAATTTCCCGGTCAGAAAACCGAATAACAACGGTATACGCACGATCACTCCGATCCCGTATTCCTGTGATTTTTTGAACAGGACTTTCTCAGCCTCGCGTTCCAGCAGATTGTAACGCACCTGGATCACGTCCAGAAGATCCCGGTGTTCGTCCAGTAAAAATGCCTGATTGGTCTCCTGGAAGGACTGCACACTCCAGCCGGCGTGTTTGATCTTACCGTCTTTTTTCAGTTTTTCCAACGCTCTCCAGGGATCATCGCGTTTCAGTTTTTCCGTGTCGGGACTGTGAAGCTGGAGGATATCAAGGGCTTCGACATTCAGGCGTTCCAGACTTTTTTCCGCAGCGGAAATAATATAATCGTAATCTGCATTTTGCCGGATGGGACCATAACCCGCATCGTCTTCCTTGCTGGTATTATAGAAATCATTTCCGGCTTTTGTTGCGACAACAACCTTATCCTTGACTTTCATTTCTTCGAGTACTTCGCGAACGAGATTTTCCGAATGTCCAAAACCGTAGACATCCGCCGTATCAATAAATGTTACTCCATTTTCAACCGCTTCTCTCAAGGCGTTCCGGGATACGTCATCATCGGTTTTCCCCCAGTTCATGCCGCCGATAGCCCATGCTCCGAAACCGATCGTCGATATTTCCGGTCCGCGTTTTCCCAGTTTTGTGTACTTCATGTTATGCTCCTTTTATTTTACTGTTTTCAACCAAAAGAATCTTTTCTTGTTCCCCCGGAGGGGGTACTATAACGCAAAAAAACCTCTCGCTCTTGCTTTTCCTTCTCTTTGTCAACTTATACCGGCGCATCCGAACATGTTCTTTTGCACCCGGATTGCGAAATATACGCTGCATATTCCCTGTTTTCCGCTCATTTTTTCCGGTTCTGATCCCGTTTTTCTACTGGTGCGTGTCGAACCATGATAATATCAGCTCCAAACGCCGTATCCGGCGGTCGGGACGACCGCCGCGACTAAGGCCGTGCGAAGATTCCGGGAAACGGATCAGACGCACATCACGTTCCATATATTTCAGCGGCGCATAAAGACGTTCCGCCTGTTCCATGGGACAGCGCAGATCATTTTCGGAGTGGATCAGCATCAGCGGCGTCTCAATGTTCTTCAGATAATTCAGCGGCGACCATTTAGCATATTTTTCCGGTTCTTCCCAGGGAAGCGCTTTGAATTCGTTGATCAGATCCCATCCGATGTCCGACGTTGCAAAAAACGTTCCGAGATCACTGATGGAACGCTGTGCCACCGCCGCCCGGAAACGCCGGGTCTGGGAAACGATCCAGTTGGTCATATATCCTCCGTAGCTGCCGCCGGTGACATAAAGCCGTTTTTCGTCAACAGAAAACTGCCGGACCGCCTCATCCACAACCGCCATCAGATCGTCATAAGCCGGTTGTCCCCACTTTCCGGTGATCGCATCGGCAAACTTTTTCCCGTAGCCCTGGCTGCCGCGAGGATTTGAATAGACCACAATATAACCGCGGGCTGCAAAGGTGTGCATTTCATGGAACCAGGTATAGCCGTATTGTGTCCGCGGTCCCCCGTGAATATTCAGTATCAGCGGATATTCTTTCTTATCATCGTATTCCGGCGGCAACAGGGTCCATGCCGGAATTACCGCTTCCTTTGTTTTAACCGTGACCCTTTCCGGCAGGCGAAAACTGACATTTTCCATATAGTTGTCATTGGCGAAACTCATGCGCAGCAAATGTTTTTCTTCCCGCAGGTCCAGGTACCAAATTTCATCGGGCCGTTCCATCTGGGCAAGATGCAGAGCCAGCTGTTTCCCGTCGGCGGAAGCGGAATAACTGACAATACATTCCGGACCTTCCAGAACCGTTTCGACAGCGCCGGAATCCGTATCCAGCGCATACAGGGGATTTGCGCCTTCCGAACTCAGGGTAAAGAGCATTTTTCTGCCGAAAATGACCGGCTCCTGCCCGACAAAGGAGGGTGTGATATCTCCAAGCGTAAGCATGTCGGTCGTGCGGTCCAGTTTTCCCGTCAGGTTTCGGAGGTCGCCGTTTTCAAGGTCCAGGGAATGAATATCCATATTATCCGCACCCCAGCTGTAATGCGGATGAAAATGTCCACTGAAATAAAGGGTTTTGTCATCCGGAGAAAAACGTAAAAATCCTACGGGTCCGGCGGGCTTGTTCAGTTTGGAAACTTTTTTATCGTGAAGGCGCAGTAAAAATATATCCTCTTCATCCATATGCAGCTCCGGCCGCAGCTTGTCCACAGTAGTATAGGCAATATGCTTACCGTCAGAAGACCAGCAAAAATTGCTAATATCGAATTCAGTGTCACTGATCTTTTTCATTTTTCCGCCTGACATTTTCAAGAGATAAAGCTGTGCCGGTTTTTCATCGATAAAACCGTGACCGTCAAGCCGGTAAAAAAGATCATGAATTTCACGGCATACGGGCTCCTGCGGTTTTCCATTCTCATAGGGAATATGTTTTTTCTTTGCTGCAAATAAAATGGCGATATATTTTCCGTCCGGGGAAAATTTTATATTCGTTATTTTTCCGTTCGGCAGATCACAGATCTCTCTGGATTCTCCGCCATACATACTGATCGTGCGCAAAGAAGTTTGGCCGTCCTTTACACGGAGAAAAAGCAACTGCCTGCCGTTTGGACTGATCCGCGGCATACTGTCCAGATGTTTTCCGTAAAAGGTAAAATCCGTATCTTTTTTGCTTTGTATGTGGATACAGTGCAGATTGGAGTAATAGCACTTATCTTTTTTATCGGCACGTTTTTTTACATAGATGATCTTATCGGCACCGGGAGTTATTTGCGGCGATGAAACAAAGTACAGACGGTAAATATCCTCACTTTTTACATGTTCTTTCATGATGTTTTCTCCTTATGCGGCTTGCAGATGCGTGATCAGGATACGTATTCCGATCATTATAAGTATTATACCTCCCACGATCTCGATCTTACGGCCGAAAAGCTTCTGAAGCACATGTCCGGCCTTTACTCCTATCATGGAAAAGGCGAGCGTAACCAGGGCAATGATAAGCGAAGCACTCATGATGCGAACCTCCAGTAAAGCAAAGCTCAACCCAACGGCAAGCGCATCGATGCTGGTAGCAACGGAGAGCAAAAGCAGGCGGCGCATATTGAACATCTTCGGATCCACCAATTCACAGTTTTCTTCCCCGGCAAAAGCCTCCCAGATCATTTTTCCTCCGATAAATAGCAGCAGACCGAAAGCGATAAAATGATCGACTGCCTGAATATATTCTGAAAAGGCACTGCCGGCGGCATAACCGATCAGCGTCATACCCCCCTGAAAAACAGCAAAGGAAAACGCCACCCACAACATCACCCTCAGACTGAATTTTCGCAGTCCGCAACCGTAAGAGATGGAAACGGCAAAGGCGTCCATCGCCAGTCCCACCGCAATACCGAATACCGTTATCATCGAAAGCATGCTTATCGTATCCTTTATTACCAGAATAAATGTAAGAATTTACGGAGAAAATTGAAACAACTAAGCGCGAATAACTTGGCTCAAGATTTTTCACCGGTTTTTGGGGTGAAAGTTCAAGTTTTTATAAGACAACTTTTTATGAATATTCTGCATTTATCAGCATAAACGCATTTTGAGACATTGAAAACTTCGAAGAACTTGACCCAAGTGATTTTCCGGCTTTTTGCCTTATTGGTATGCTCACAAAGTTCAAAATACTTTCAAAATACGCAAAATCTTGACTCAAGATCTCTCGAATGCTCTTCCTTTCTTGCATTTTAATAAAAAAGATTTTATCCTTTAACAGTTAAAACTGAGGTAACAATGCAATACAGAGATTTTGGCCATACCGGTGTAAAACTTTCGGCACTGGGCATGGGGTGTATGCGCCTTCCTGTCATTGACGGCGATATAAACCGCATTAATGAGAAAAAGGCGGTCGCTCTGATCCGCCGGGCCATTGACGGCGGAGTGAACTATGTTGATACCGCATGGGGATATCACGGCGGCAACAGCGAAGCGTTGGTAGGCAGGGCCCTGAAGGATGGATACCGTGAAAAGGTCTTTCTTGCAACAAAACTTCCCTGTTATCTGATCGAAAAACGCGAGGATATGGATCACTATCTCAATAAACAACTGGAACGTCTGGACACTGATCATATCGATTTTTATTTATTACACGCTTTGAACAGCAAAACCTGGAAAACTGTCAGGGACAACGGTGTTTTTGAATTTATTGAAGCGGCAAAAAAGGACGGCAGGATCCGTTATATCGGTTTTTCCTTTCATGATGATTATCCGGTTTTTGAAGGAATCATTAATTCCTATGACTGGGACTTCTGTCAGATCCAGTACAATATCATCGATGAAGATTTCCAGGCCGGACTGAAAGGTCTGAGACTTTCCGCTTCCCGGGGCATGGGAGTGGTGATCATGGAACCTCTCCGCGGCGGCGGACTGACCAACAATATCCCGGAAAATATTCAAAAAGCCTGGCGGGTATTAACGCCGGAGCGTACACCTGCCGACTGGTGCTTTACCTGGCTCTGGGATCAGCCGGAAGTCGGCATTGTACTAAGCGGGATGACAAAGCCGAAGCATGTGGACGAAAACCTGAAAATAGCCGACCGCTCCGCCATGCATAAACTGAAAAAACATGAAAAGGATCACATTAAAAAGATCCGCGACATGTACCATGCCCGAACCATTATCAATTGTACGGGTTGCGCCTACTGCATGCCTTGTCCCCACAATGTGGATATTCCCAATTGTTTCCAATATCTGAACCTTGCATCCATGATCAATAACTGGGATGAGGGTGAACGCCTTTACAAACTGCTAGTCCTTGATAAAGGCAAGGGAGCCTCGAACTGTGTTGCCTGCGGTGAATGTCTTGAAAAATGCCCGCAACGCCTTCCCATACCCGAAACATTAAAATTGGTCGTTGAAAAATTCGAGTGAAAATATCTATCGAAGCCGTTCGTATTTTTCATCTGTTAATAAGCGGATCAAATTGATACAAGTATATACCGGATAAAATATTTACGGTATGGTAATTATTAGATTACTTTTAAAATTTTACGAAATATCCCCTTCTATCGCATTTTCATCGCCGGTATTCAATGTCCCCCGAAAACCGGATACCCTGGCGCTGCGTCCGACAATAGAATCGGAAAGCGTTGTTTTTTTCAGTTCCGCTCCTTCAAATATCATACTGTTCTGAATTTCGGAATCCTGAATTGATACATTCTTTCCGACAGCGACATCCGGACCGACAGTACAATTTTCGATCCTGCTTCCTTCATCGATATATACGGGCTCCACAATGCGGGAATTAATACATTCGCCTCTGTTGTCCGTACCTTTGCTCAATATAAAACGGTTCGTGGACAACAGAGTCTCCGGTTTCCCGCAATCATACCAGTCGTTGATCGGCATTGCTTTAAAACGTTCCCCTTTATCCATCATGATGGCAAGAGCATCCGTCAGCTGAAATTCGCCGCGTGTCCGTATCTCTTTCTCCAGCAGTTCCTCGATCGCCGCTTTTAAACGGCTCTGACTCTTAATGAAATAAGCGCCTGCAATAGCCAGATCACTTTCGGGATTCTCCGGTTTTTCCACCATATCCGTAATAAAACCGTTCTTGTCCGTTTCTACGATGCCAAAACGTGAAGGGTCATTGACTTTGACCACTGCAATAATATTTTCTTTACTGTCCCGGAAGCGGCTCAGGTCCATGTCAATGATCGTATCACCAAGAATGATCAGCGCCGGTTCGTCGCGATCCTCCAGTCCGAGAAGTATCGCATGTGCGAGACCTTTCATCTCTTCTTGGACAAGAAAACGGCAGCGTCCGGGATACCGGTCTTCAAAATGGTCGATGACCGTTTCTTTCTGATAACCGACGATAATGGATAATTCGTTGAAACCGGACTGGAAAAGCGCTTCGGCAATGTGTTCCAGAATAGGTTTCCCTGCAACGGGAACCATTACTTTAGGACGGTTGAATGTGTGCGGACGCAGACGTTTTCCGATACCGGCAGCGGGAATTATTGCTTTCATTTTATTATCCTTTTGACTTTGTAACCTAATTGTTTAACGGTCTCTTTGATCTCTTCAGTGTCGGGGGTGCCGGTTACTCTGGCATTCCCACCTCTAAATTTACGTCAACTCCGGTCACTCCGTCAAGGGAAGAAAGTCCTTTCTTTACGCTCATAACACAATGCCGGCAGCTCATTCCCTCGATCTCCACAAAATATTCGTTGCTTTTCTTTTTCACGGGAATGTCGCAGGAATCATTGTCCGAGTGTTTTCCTTGAATTTTTTTGATCATTTTATTCACCAGGGTATAAATTATTAATATGACGAGAATAACAGCAGAAGCGATCTTCAGCCATTCCGGCAGCATCCGGTGCTGGTGGCCGTCTGTAAGTATTACACCGAACCAGGAGGCGGGAAGGACCTCTTCAAGAATTACTCCGCCGGCAAAAGCACCCAAAATAATGGTCGACAGATATACAATCAGTGATCGTTTCCCAAGAGTATTCCCTATCACGGAGATCGTTGCGGCATTCGTTGCGGGACCTGCCATTAGGAACACCAGTGCCGCACCCGGTGAAAGTCCTTTCATAAGCAAGGCGGCCGCTATGGGCACAGAACCGGTTGCGCAAACATAGAGCGGTACTGAAACCGCCAGCATGATCAGCATTGATAAATAAGGATTTGAAAGGTGCTGCAGAAAAAAATCTTCCGGAAGCAATACCGATATCAGGGCTGCTACCAGAATACCGATCGCCAGCCATTTCGCGATATCGGCCATAAAATCGATATAGGCATATTTCAGCATTGCCGAGATCTTTTTCCAACCCTGAGGATACGCTTCCTCAGGCCGGTCTGCGTATTCATGCGGTTTTTCACCTTCAACAATATTTGTTGCGGCTCCGCCGAAAATACCGGTAATGAAGGCTGCAATCGGTCGGATAACGGCAAATGGCAGTCCCAGCAACGAATAGGTGACCATAATGGAATCCACACCGGTCTGCGGCGTCGAGATCAGAAAGGACTGTGCAGCGCCTTTGGATGCTCCATTTCGGTACAGGCTGACACCTGTGGGGATCACACCGCAGGAACAGAGGGGCATGGGCACACCGAGAAGGGATGCGTATAATACGGAACGCAGATTTGCACCGCCGAGATAATACCTTAAACGTCCCGGCCGGAAACTGTATTTGAGTATACCGGCGATCAAAAAACCCAGTAAAAGATAGGGAGCCATTTCTGAAAGCAGCCGGCCTGTTTCCTGTAAATAATCTTGTAAAAAAATCATCTGTTTCCCCATACGCTATTATTATGCTTGAACGGGAGCATGGTGTTTTGTTCCGGATACAGGTAACTTTTATAGCTCACAATGTTATTGCGACCTTGCGCAGATCAACTTGACCCAAGTTTTGGAAACTTACTATTCGTCCGGATGATCGAGAATGACAAGTTTGGATTCGACTCCCGGAATGACCTCGACTTTTCGCGCCAATTCGGCATTATCCTTATCCGAACCGTATAGTTCAAGGAACAGAAATCCGCTTTCTGAACAATTATCCATCACCCCGGAGTGCAGTCCAAGCCGGGTTTTAATGAGACATCCCCAGGCAGTGAGGATTTTCTGTAATTTTACAGCGGCTTCTTTACGCTTACCAACGAGGATAAGTAAAATGGTCTTCTTCATTATGTTCTCCTTTAATCATTTATTCCCTTAGCATTTTATCCATGCACGTTTCTGTCAATTTTCTTATCGCCGGCCGGGCCGTATCGGGAAAACGGGCGGCCGTATTCTCATCCGCAAAGTCCGTAGTAACTTTCAGAGCTGACATTCTTATTCCGCTCCGGACTGCCATACGGGCCAGATGATAACATTCCATATCCGCCAGGCGGGCACCGCTGCATTGAAAAAGTCTTTCCCTTTCCGCCGCATCTGTCAGAGGTTTGTTCACCGTAAGGCATTTTGCCGTATAATGACCGTCAATAAGAAATAATTCTTCACCCTGTAAATGTTCTTCACTGCAGGAACCACTAATTTCAAAAACGTGGCAGAGGGATATGCTCGGGTCAAGTATACCGGCTGTACCGATATTCAGCATGATATCCGCATGATTATTTTGCCTGTATCGCCGGAAACTGCGTTCAGCCATCATTTTACCGACACCCGTGATCAGGATATCATGCTTTGCCGAACGGTATAATACCGCTTTTTTACTGTACTTTTCCGCCCTCCGGGCACCAAGAGCCGTTATTAGCGGGGCTGCCTCGATAAATAATGCGCTTACGATCAACATAGTGAAATGTAATGCCATACGCAGATAAATGGAAGAATTATGTGCGTATTTCCTGTTTGGTATTCTTCTTTTCTTCAAGTAAATTTTCATATGAAAGCTTCTCTGTTCATGTTATGTGTTTTCCTGCTGGCCGGCGGTTTTACCGCGCAAGCTTCCGACACCCTGAAAATTGCGCCCTGTGATGAGGCGGTGATGAATCTTTTCGATGATATATTCACCTTGTCGCGTTCTGAGGGAACACTGCGCCGCTATCAAAAAGAAAAACTGCTGAACATGTATTCCGGCAGCCATTCAGCTAATAATATTATCATACAGGAACCGGTCAGGCCCGTTTTGGCCGGTCCGGATAAAATATATTTGCTCGATGCTGCAAACAACCGCATCATCGCATGGGACCGTTTTTTAAATTTGCATTCGATCACTTCCCTTCATGAAGATATTATTTCAGCCTCGGAATTTACCGTGACTTCGGAATACGACTGGCTTATCTATGATGATTTTCATCAGGTGATCCTGCAGATTTTTCCAAATGAAAACTATCCGCATCGATGGGGGGATTTTGCGGTTTCGGGAGATATTGAGCTTCATCGTCTCGGTCAGGAGGTACTGATATATTTAACAGAACGTAAACGTATTCGCATCTCCGATAACAACGGAACAACATTAATGGAATATGTTATTCCGGATTCTCTTGATGTTCAACGGATCTTTCCGCTGGACAGGAGTGTTTTCGGACTTTCATGCGGGAGCGGTATATATATCTGGGAACCTCAGAAAGAGATGTGCCGTTATCTCAGCGATATGCCGGAACCTGTTTTTATGAAGCGCGGATAATAAGGTATACACACTTATAAACCGACAAGGTCTTATTATAAATATTCAATGATCCGATCAAAGAACATAGTTAAAATCCTCAGTTCCTGCTGTGCTTTTCTGCTTTTTTATATACATCCATGTCCGGCTTCGGAACAAGAGGAACAAATTATCCTTCAGCCGGGAAAAACCGTTTATCCCTTGCAGCATGATCTGATAGTCGTTGATTCCCTGAAGGGCACCGACGATCTTAATGTGCTTTTCGATGTGATTTACGGCAGAGTGATCATCCTGCAGCCACTGGAAAAAACCGATACTATCGTCATTCATTATCATTACAGTGATGCTGATGTTCCCCGGAAGATGGGCCTGGGAGTCGGCAGGATCTCCACATGGTTCCCGGAAGATCAGAAAAAGGTCCCGCGCTGCCGGATGACGGTCTTTCCAATGTCAGGACCAGCGGTTCCATTTCCCGGAAACTTGAAAGTGGGATCCACAGGACAAAGCATGCTCAGCGGGGGTCTGGACCTGAAAATATCCGGAGAGCTGTCACCGGGAGTAAAAAATAAAAGGTATTATTTCCGATAATGACGCTCCCTTTGAAAATTATGCTTCCACGCAATCCGTTCAGGATGTGGACAATGTGCTGATCCATATTTATTCGGATGATTTTTCTTCTCAGATCGGAGATATTTACGTAAACAACAATTGGAATTACTGGAACCGCTACCGGCGCAAGCTGCTCGGAGCCCAGGTGGAATACCAAGGTGAGCGTTATGCCGGAGCAGCCTTCGCAGGAAGTGCGCGCGGCCGTTTCCAGCGTCAGGAACTCAGTGCCCGTAACGGTGATCAGGGACCTTACCGTTTGCTTGCGGATAATGGTAATAACGCCATTATGATCGTCCCACAATCCGAATATATTTACATTGACGGTGTGGCTCTTGATAAATCACAGTATACCCTTTATTACCGGAATGCCGAACTGTTTTTTCCCCGGAGATCATGATCTCGGAAAACTCACGGATCGTAGCGGAATTCAACTATGTAAATGAATTTTATTCCCGCACCTCCATTGGTGCTCATTCTTCATGGCGCTTCGGAAAGAATATCCGGCTCCAAACGTCCTATATCCGTGAAAAAGATGATGAAAATAATCCTGTTGATGTGCATCTTTCCAATATGCCTGCAGATTCGCTTTCGCAGATCATCACCGATGATGGATATTTTACCATTTCTACAGCTATTGCCGACAGCAGCGGTGATTACAGAAGTATAGACGGCCGGTGGGTCTATGCCGGAGAGAACCGGGGAACCCATACCGTTTATTTCTATCGTGAAAATCGTAACGGGGGTTATGTAAGGACCTATAACAACGAAGGGAAAATGTTATATACCTATGCCCCCGAGGATGCGCTTTCCCAATATTTCCCCCGGCGGAAGATCAGTCTGCCCACCACCCAATGGATCGGGACCGTGGATCTGGAGCTGGGGCAAAAGGACAAAGCACATGGTGTCTTTGAAGGTGCATACTCCGGATTCGATCCGAATAATTATAACAAAAAAAGCCGCCGGATTACGCCAGCACTTAAATGGGATGCAACGGTCCCCCTTGGCAAAATTTTCCGCCTGCAAACAAACGGCTGGCTGAAAGATCCCGGTTTCGCTGCTTTTTCTGAATTGAACCCGCCCGGATTATGAGCGTTATCTTGGTTTTTCCGTTTCCGATACCATTACACAGACCGCTTCTTTCACTGCAGAAACGGAACATGAAATTTTATCCTCGGCAACCTCCCTGGAATATGTATCCGATGTGGACAACAACACACGCACCCGGCTTCTGGCAAAGGGGAACAGCAAGATCAGGAGCGCGGAATTCCGTTATAGCTGGTCCCAATTGCTTGACGCGGGATTTCTGCCCTATTACAGCCTGAACACATCTGCCCATATTCCCGTTGGGGATAAATTTTCATTTTCGGCTTCCTGGCTCCGTGAACATTTTGAACCCCTCTTCTCCCGCGTCTCGCCCTACAGTACGGAAGCGGCAACGGCGGGTATGTCCTGGAAAAAATGGAAAATGGATTATACCTACCGTAAAGATTACGATTGGGTGGACGCGGATTCCGCTTTCATTTCCTATTCCCGGAAACATGATCTGGCATTAAGCTTCGATCAATCTTTTTTTAAGGACCGTATTAAATGGGATGCCTCTGCCAGTTACCGTTTTGATCAGCGAAAGGAAATGAACAATCATTATATTTTGTCCGGAAGCAGAATGGGTTTTCAGTTCAGGGAGATCGGACTTAGCGGGAATCTGAAGGCAAACATCAATCGCACATCGGAAACAAAACGTGAAGCGGTTTTTATTTTTGTGGATGACGGTCTCGGAAATTACCGTCTGGATGATCACGGACAGTATGTCCCCGATGACATGGGGAATTTTATTTTGCGCAGCGAGCTGACCAATGAACGGCAGGATCAGTATATTACAAAATTCGGCAGTTCCCTTAACTGGAAAAAAGATCTGAAAAACATTCGTATTCAGTTTTCTCACAACGGCAGCAGCGATCTGCGTACACCGTATTTACATTTTTACCTTCCCGTTAATGTTGACGATCCGGACACCGGCATTTATTACAATAATAAACGTTTTAAGCATGAACTCCGCCTTGGTGGTTTAGACGGGAACCGGCAACTGACCGTTTTGCTGGAAAATATCCGGGGACAGAATTTTCAGACAGCTTACAATGAACATGTCCATGCAAGAACCGCCCGCTGGATCAAATATCGCATTAAGCCCGATAAATTGATAGTGGATCTTTATTACAAATACAATTCCCGGGAGCAGCACCGCATGCCCTTGAATTCGTATCGTGTTCATACTTCATCACACGGAGGCGGTGTGGATACGGAATACCTTTTTTCGAGGAAACTCCGTCTGTCGGCAGAAGGGAAATATGAATATATACAAACAGAATTCCGGGATACCTTCATCACACACCGGATCTCCGTGAAAACACAATGCACCTGGTATCGAGTGTCCGGCGAGCGCTTCTTTTTCTCCGGAGGACTGGATCGTGTAATAAGCGCTTATACCGGAAGCCTGCCCTATGAAACGGCGGACGGCCTCCCCGTGGGCTGGTCCTGGGCCGGTACAACGCGCTACGAAAAAAGCATCAATCAGTATATTTCCGTTGCAGCGTTTTTTCAGTTCAGAAAACGGGCGGAACAGCGAAGTATTGTAACGGCGAACGTGGAAGTAAAGGCATATTTTTAAATGCGTCTGAAACATTACATATTATTTCTTTTCAGTATGATTTCTTTGACGGGGATCCTGTGTGCGGAACCCGCAAATTTTCTCGTCATTGAACAGGATACATTCCGGGTAGACGACGATGAAGAAATACAAAATACCTTATCGGAATATCTTATTCATTATGGAAATGACGGTTATCCCTTTGTGGAACTTATTCTCGATTCCTATAACAAGAGCGCAAATACGGAGTTTTTTCATTATCGTCTTGCGAAAGGCGAGAAGGTCACTGTCGATACTGTTGTTTTCGGAGAGTATTCTCCCCGGGAGATCTCTCTGCTTTCACGTTATATTTCCCTCCCGCAATCCGGAAACTTTCACTATTCAAAAGTTCGTGAAATGATCAATGAGCTGAGATCGGATCCGCTTATTAACGTGGAGGAGCGTGTTGACATTTATCAGAATGGTGTGCGTTTTTATACGGAAGCAAAACAAAACATCCGCTTTGATGCGGTAGCAGCTTATAAAGAAGAGACCGCCAAAAGGGGTATCGTCGGAAATATTTCCTGTGAACTGGTAAATCTGGGCGGACTCGGCCGGTTGGCAAGTTTTTACTGGTCGCGACCCTCGCTTGGAGTAAATATGATCGATATTTCCTATACGGAACCCTATATACTGAACAAACCTTTTTCTCTCCGCGGAGCATTCTCGCAGCGCTATCAGGACAGCCTTTACGTGAAGCGCGATCTTGATATCGGTGTGATCTACCATATCGATCAGCGTTCACACTTCCGGATCAGCTATCAGAATGAATATATCAGCACAACGCAGACGGGAAGTGATTCCGGTTTTGTTACCCGGCGGCGGTCCGGTTCGGATCTTTCCCTGTACTGGACATCTCCCCGGAAAAGCATCTACGGATATATAAATGCACGGTCGGGGATCAAACTTGCATCCGGCGACCTGATATCACGCTCGCTGCTTGATGCCGGACTTTCAATACGGAAGTCCCGTCTGGGCATTAATATGAAGATCTTGGGAGGACTGCTGGTATCCCGTGAACCAATTGCACTTTACGATAAATTCAAGCTCGGCGGGGCGGAATTTTTGCGCGGAGCATATTTTGAACAATTTATTACGGACAAATTTATCGGCTGGCAATTGGAAAGCGGATATTTTTATGATAACACCCGTATGTTCTTCTTTTATGACGGAGCACTGATACACAATAAAGAGGCTTTGACGCACCATATCGGTATCGGTTTCTCCCTGCCGGCGGCAAAGAACCGCATCACGATCGCTGTCGGATTTGATCCGGCAGAAAGTATTCAACAGGCAAAATTCCACCTTTCCTGGGATATGGGACAACAACATTTAAATCCCTGAACCTTGCAATAGTGAAATATGGCTTAATAGTAATTTCTGAGGCAATTTTATAAATGATCTTCATATGTCGCATCGCGACGACGCGTGAAGAAAATCCGATACGTGAGCGTAAAAAAATGCAGCGGGTGAGCAGAGCAGAGACCTTTCTGCATTTTGGTGAACGCAGAGGATTTTGTAGTCCGCCAGTTGGCGGAAGAGAAGCGAGAGGTCTTTCTTTTGCTTGCCCCTTGGGGATCTTCCTAGGACTTTTCTTTGGACCAGCAAAGAAAAGTAAGGGTCTTTTTCGTGCAAAAAGAACTATATTGCGGACAGGATTTTTTTCATTATTAGCTTAATAAATTAAATTCTCCGCATTTTCCTGACATTCAATTATTTATAACGTATTTAGCCTCATTTTTTCCCATTAAGCCTGAAATATTAATGCGCTAAAAATAAGAAGGGGGATAATAAATCCCCCTTCTTATACCCCCTCTCGCTCGACAACACCCTTTAAAAGGGCACATCATCCCCCGTTTTTTCATTTTGCTCGGCTTCTGCGCCTTCTTCATCGGGTTCTTTGCGCTTTCCGAGTGGTGTCAGCATATCTGCATAGACTTCAGTGATGTAACGCTTTTTCTTATCGTCATCCGTCCATTCTCTAGTCCGCAGACTTCCTTCGATATAAAGTTGCTGACCTTTGGCGATCTTCCGGCTGTATTCCGCCATATTCCCCCAGCAGACAACACGGTGCCAATCGGTGCGATTGTGGTATTCTCCCTTTGGGTCACGCCAGCCGTAATTACTGGCAAGCGTAAAGTGCGAAACTTTCCGGTCATTGTTTAAGGTCTTCACTTCCGGCACCATACCGGTATGGCCGACCAGGATAACTCGATTCGCCGAATTCCTATTCATCTCCCTCTCCTTTCTCGTTTGGGTTTACAGGAATTTCTTCGTTGGTTTTAGTTGCATTTCTCGGGTAAATGTATGATTTTTCATTTTAGACTGCAACCCGGAGCATGAATACCGTGACAGATATCACCAAATCGAAGCTAAATAATCTCCCGGACAGACCCGGTGTCTATATTTATTATGATCTCCATAAAACGGTTATCTATGTCGGCAAGGCCAAATCATTGCGGAATCGTGTTTTATCGTATTTCCGCAGAACGGCACCGGATCCCAAAAACCCGTGTTCTGGTATCCAAGATCGCGGATGTTGACTGGATCATTACGGATTCCGAGGTGGAAGCGCTCCTCCTTGAAAATAATCTGATCAAACAACATGCACCACGTTATAATGTGATGCTGAAAGACGATAAAAGTTATCCCTATATCCGTATCACCGATGAGCCTTTCCCGCGTGTATTTTCCACCCGCAACGTTGTCCGTGACGGCGCACGCTACTTTGGTCCCTATACCGATTCAAGGCATATCAAAAAACTACTCCGAACCATCTACCGCATATTCCCGGTGCGGACCTGCAACAAAAATATCGAGCCGGCGGGAACCCCAATGACGAACCCTGTTTGCAGTATCATTTGAAGAACTGTGATGCTCCCTGTATCGGAAATATATCGCAGCGTACATATCAAGAGATCATCAACGAGATCGTACGTTTTCTCAACGGCAATACCCGTCCCGTGATCACGCGCTTAACAGAGGAAATGGATACTGCATCCGCAGAAATGCGCTATGAGGATGCTGCCCGGATACGGGACCGCCTGCACATTCTGAAAAAATATAAAAACCGGCAAACGGTTATACAGACGGATTTCAAAAGCCGTGATGTCATTGCACTTTCCATTGCGGAGCATGATGCCATCGTAGTGGTCTTTCGCCTGCGTGAAGGCGTGCTTATCGGCAGGGAACGTTTTCATCTTAAACACATTGAGCAGCGCAGCGAGCAGGATATACTCAAGGAATTCATGCGGTCCTACTATGCAAAAACCAGTCTGTATCCACAGGAGGTCTTTCTTGACCTTCAAGAAGATATTTCGCTTTTTGAAGATTATCTGAAGAAAATATCAAACAGCAGCATACGTATTATCCGTCCGGAGCGCGGAAAAAAAGCCCGGCTATTGACACTGGCAAAGAAAAATGCCGATATGATCCTGAAAGACATTCTCCTTCAGAAAATGAAACACTCCGTACAGCCGAATAAGATGGTGGAATCCCTGCAGCAGGCGCTGAACCTCGCCGCCCCGCCTCTACATATCGAAGGTTTCGATATATCACACTTTCAGGGCAAGGAAACCGTCGCTTCCATGGTGTATTTTGAGAACGGTGTTCCAAAACGTTCAAAGTACAGAAAATTTACCATCAGGTCCGTTGAAAAGCCCGATGATGTTAAGAGTATGCGCGAGGTGGTCGGACGGCGTTACCGCCGGGTGCTGAAAGAGAACGAATTCTTACCCGATCTTATTCTTATAGACGGCGGCAAAGGTCAGCTGAATGCGGCAAAAACAGTGCTGAATGAGCTGGGATTGAATAATATTCCCGTTATTGGACTGGCGAAGCGTCTCGAGGAGGTATTCGTGCCGGGCTATTCCCAGGCACAGAATATTCCCAAAAGCGCTCCGGCGCTTATTCTCCTGCGCCGCATCCGTGATGAAGCGCACCGTTTTGCCATTCGTTTCCACCGAAGTAAACGGGGAAAGAACATGACCAAAAGTGTTCTGGATACTATTCCCGGTATCGGGGAAAAACGCCGGAAAAAAATACTGACGTCCTTCGGATCGGTGAAGGAAATGCTGAAGGAAGATGCCCCGGGCATTGCCCGAAAAGCGGGTATTCCGGAAAAAGTAGCGGAAAATATTCTTACAACACTGAAAGATGCCAGCAAATAACCAACTGATCATCCATTATAATGAACGCCGCATCCCGGTGCATGTTCGTTACAGCGCACGTAAAAGGATGTCGCTGACAATATTTCCTGACGGGAAGGTTGTCGCAAAAGTCCCTCCGGGATTTTCCCTTTCTTGTGTGCAGGCCTTTGTCCGCAAACGCGCCGCGTGGATGGACAAACATTTGCGGCGTTTTGAAGAACATCCGCCGGCTCCGCCGAAAGCATTCGTGTCCGGCGAAATGCGATTCCCGCCTCGGCAGTGAATACCGTCTGATACTGAACAAGTCGGCCCGGGCTTCCGTAAGTGTGAAAGGTAATGAGATCCGTGTTTTTTTGCCGGACCCCGGAAATAAGGCCGCCGTTGAAAAACGCCTGCAGCACTGGTACCGGAAGGAGGCAATCAGGATTCTGACGCCGCGTTTTTGGGAGCTTTCGGAAAGCCTGTCCGGGCTAAATTTGCCGGGGCATCAACTGCGTTTTTACCGCATGAAACGCCGCTGGGGTAGCTGCAGTTCAAAGGGTGTCATCACCCTGAACACGGAATTGATCAAAAAGGCGCCGGAGCTCATCGATTATGTGATCCTGCATGAACTCTGCCATCTGAAGGTCCCCACGCACAACCGGGCGTTTTATGACCTGCTGGAAAGCGTGTTGCCCGACTGGAAAACCCGGCGCAAGGAACTGAATGGACGATAGTGCGTTTTTGGTTTCTTTCCGCGTATCCCTGCTTACATTTTCATTGAAGAGAAACAAGGTCAACATGACAGATATCAGAAAAAACGACACCCTGGAACTGAAGATCGAAAGCATCGCCTTTGGCGGTAAAGGTATCGCACGGAAAGACAATTTTGTGATCTTTGTCCGCAACGCCCTGCCGGAGCAGCGGGTAAAAGCGCTGATCATTAAAAAGAAATCCGGCTTCGCCGAAGCGATCATCACGGAAGTCCTTCAGTCCTCCCCGGATGAAATTCCCGCAACCTGTCCTTATTTCGGCGACTGCGGCGGCTGCCGCTTTCAGAACCTGTCCTATCCCGCCCAGCTGGCAATGAAAACCGCGCAGGTCCGGGAACTCTACGCCCATCTTGCCGGCATGCCCGACATTCCCATCCTTCCCGCGCTGCCCGCCCCGGAGATCTATGCCTACCGCAACAAAATGGATTTTTCCACCGGTGTGTCCCGCTGGATGCTGAAAGAGAACGATCCCGGGACCCCGCGTAACTTTGCCATCGGGCTTCATGCGCCCGGACGTTTTGACAAGATCCTGGATGTCGAGGCCTGTCTGCTGCAGGACGAGGAATGCAATGCCCTGCTTCGGCTGGTGCGCGACTGGGCAAAAAAAGAAAAGATACCGCTGAACGACCAGCGCACATACCGGGGTTTCCTGCGGAATGTTATTATTCGAAAAGGAAAACATAGCGGCGAGATGATGCTGAATCTTGTGACCCGCCATGAAAACACGAACATGCTGAAACCGCTGGTACAAAAGGTTTTGGCGGCATTCCCGCAGATCACATCCATTGTCAATAATATTACGGATTCGAAGGGCGACCATTCCGTCGGCGAGCGGGAGATCCTTCTGCACGGACAAGCCGTGATCCACGACAGTCTGGGCGGAAAAAACTACGAGATTGCGGCGAATGCCTTTTTTCAGACCAACACGGCCGGTGCGGAACAGTTGTACCGGGTGGTCGGTGACTTTGCGGCAGTGAGCGAAACGGACGTGGTTTGGGACTTCTACAGCGGCACGGGGTCCATCGCACTCTATCTTGCGGACACAGTGAAAAAGGTGTACGGATTCGAACTGGTGGAAGATGCGGTGAACAACGCAAAACGGAATGCGCTGCGGAACGGCGTTAAGAACTGCGCATTTTTCGAAGCGGACCTGGACCGTTTTCTGCAGCGGAACCCGGAATTGATCGCCGGACTGGAAAAACCGGATCTGGCTATCGTCGATCCGCCGCGCTCGGGACTCAACCCGAAATTCCTGCAGCAGCTCATAGCGCTCCGGCCCCCGCGTATCGTGTATGTCAGCTGCAACCCCGCCACCCAGGCCCGGGATATTGTGCAATTATCGGAGGCGGGATACAGCGCGAAAAAGATCCGGCCGGTAGACATGTTCCCCACACCGCGCACATTGAAACGGTGGCGCTGCTTGTACCGGAAAATTGAAAGTCTGCACTTCGAATCCGCCCCCCGGAGAAGTAGAGGGATCTTCTCTATAGTGAAGAAATGCAATAATGCATGAGAGCTTTCAGCTGACCTGCTATGCTATACGCCGTCTGATCAGGTGAAGCAGGGATTTTTCCGCTTTCTAACAATATTTCATTTTTTCATACCTTATCAGGCATTTTTTTGACTATTTTATCGCCTGGAATAAAATTTGATCTCTTAGAGGATCAATCCGGGGCATTAGCTCAGCTGGGAGAGCGCCGCGTTCGCAATGCGGAGGTCAGGAGTTCGAGCCTCCTATGCTCCACTTCAAGCGCCGAAGTACCGCCAATCCCGAAGGGACTCCCCTGGAGCCGGCGGACGAAGGCGGTTAGCGATCATATCTGTGGGGACGAACAGATGAAATACGTCTATATTCTCAGAAGTAAGAATGATCAGGATACGTATTATACCGGCATTACAATTGACCATTGTCCTTTGTCAATTGTTCAGGTGTCTTGTCCTAAAATAGTTGACAGGTTAAGCTGCATAAAACACACTGTCGGGAGTATGATAATTTAGTGCCATATGCAGACGTTTTTGATTGTAAATCTTAACAGAGTCACGTACTAATTTATGCGCTATTGTTTTAGAGCGCAAGGTTTGTCCAAGATAAAACTCATCTTTGAGGATACCGTTCACACGCTCTGCCAATGCATTCTCATAAACATGATCCTCTTCTGTCATGCTGATACTTACACCATGATCTCGCAGCATATCCGTATATGCTTTGCTGCAGTATTGTATCCCCGGTCTGAGTGATGGATCAGCATTTGCGTATTCTTCACATGCTTAAGGGACATTTTTAATGCCCTGAGACTTCCTTCCACACTCAGGCTTTCGCTCAGGTCATATCCTACGATCTTTCTGGAGTAGTGGTCAGTTACCAGAGATAAATACATAAAACCCTCAAGGGTATGGATATAGGTGATATCCGACACATATACCTGAGCCGGATACCATATTTCAAGATCTTTGATCAGATTGGGATGATAGCGTAATCCGTGCAGTGAGTTTGTTGTCTTATGATATGCCCGCCGCTTTTCTATCAGCATCTTGTTGTCTCTGAGAATATCAAACAAACGGTCCCGGCCGATGTCTATTCCTTCAGCGCATAGCATGTTCTTAAGCTTTCTGCTGCCAACCCGGGGTTGGGTTTTGCGGATCTCCCGCACTGCAGTAACGATCAGATCTACTTCTGTACCACGGACCTGCTCCAGTTGCTTGTGCTGATAGTAACCTTGACGGCTATAACCGAAATATCCGCATATCTGGCCGATGCTGAAGCGTCTCTTCTCTTTGCTCATGCGTTTTCTGCCTTCCTCGATGCTTTCAAACCAGAGTTTTTTTTAATGTCTACCCCGTAGGCCTTCTCCGCTGCTTCAATCATCGATTCCAGGCAAAATACAGATAAATGCGACTTCGCTAATGCCGCCTCCAACTGCTTCTTCTCTAACTCTAATTTCTTGATCTTGTCCAACTCATTGCGCTTTTTCACATACACCACCTTTCCAATCAAATGATCTTTCCCAAGATTATGCAGCCACTTATATATACCGGCTACACTAATATCATACATTCGGGCGGCTTCTGCAATACGTAATGTGCCTTCCTCAATCTCTTTGACGACTTGCTGTTTAAAGGCCTCGCTGTAACGATACATCTTCATAGTTGACATCGCTTTCTTTCTCCTTTTTTGTGTCAACCTATTTCAGGACGGGTCAAGGCCCCTACCGTCTACTGTCTCCTGTCTTCCGTCTACCTAAAATATCTTCTTCAGTATCCGCAATTTATTCCCGTAGGGCGCGAATTTGACCGGGATATCAAAGAGTGTCGGTGAAATTGCACAGGCGCGTTCGCGGCTGAAGGTGTCGAAGCTGTATTTTCCGTGATAGCGCCCCATGCCGCTGTTACCCACGCCACCGAAAGGCAGGCGGGGATTGCCATATTGCACCACCACATCATTGATACATACTCCCCCGGAATCCATCAGGCGGATCCGTTTTTTTGCACCGCGGACGTCTTTGGTAAAATAATACAGCGCCAGCGGTTTTTCGCGGGACGATACAAACTTGACCGCTTCATCGATATTTTCAAACGTCAGCACCGGCAGCAAGGGACCGAAGATCTCATCCTGCATAATGGGAGACTTCGAAGAAACCTCGTCCAAAAGTGTCGGCGCGATATAGCGGTCCGATTGCCGCGTCTTGCCGCCGCAGACGATCTTTCCGTTCTGCAGATAAGCACTGACACGCGCAAAGGCCTTATCATTGATGATCCGTCCGAGATCGGGACTTTCCGAGGGATCCGTGCCGAACTGGCGTTCGATCTCGGCGCACAGATGCTTCAGCAACTCTTCCTTGATATCCCAGTGCACCAGAAGATGATCCGGTGCGATACAGGTCTGACCGGCGTTCAGGAATTTTCCCCACACGATGCGCCGGGCGGCTTTCCGCAGATCGGCATCTTTGTCCACAATGCAGGGACTCTTGCCGCCGAGTTCAAGGGTTACCGGTGTAAGATGTTCCATGGCGGCCTTTGCAACGATCTTGCCCAGCGAAGGGCTGCCGGTGAAAAATATATAGTCAAAACGCTGCTGCAACAGGACCTGGTTCACATCACGGCCGCCGCGGAAGACCCGGACATATTCCTCCGGAAAAGTTGCTGCGATCAATTTTTCCAGCAGTGCGGACGTGGCTTCGGAGTAGTGGGCGACTTTTACAATGGCGCAGTTACCGGCAGATAACGCACCGATCAGCGGCATCATGCTTAGGTTAAAAGGATAATTCCAGGGAGCGATAATAAGGACACAGCCGTAGGGCCGGTGCAGGATGCGACTTTTTGTGGGAAAAAGTATAAAAGGGGTGTGCTTTCGTTTTGTCCGCGACCACCGCCGGAGAAAGCGCAAATGCCGGTCGATCTCATTAATTACAAGTCCGATCTCCGTAGCATAACTTTCAAAAGATGACTTACCAAGATCTTCTTTTAACGCTTTCATGATCTCCCGGTCATGATCTGAGATCATCTTCCTCAGTTTTTTAAGACTGTCTCTGCGGAAATGCAGCTGCCTTGTTTTTCCGCCGGCAAAGAAACGCCGTTGTGCAAAAACCACATCTTTTATTTGGTCTGCATGCATCTTTATTCTCCTTATATATAAAAAGAATTTACAGCAATGGGAGGACATTTCCAAGTTGGCTTTTCCGGTAAAAAATATTTATTATTAAAAAAGCTTCACTATCCGCACTTACATAATGTATTTTACCGGAGAAACCGAAAACAACAAAGGCAGGGTGTATGGGCGATCTGAAAAACCATTTGCATAAGCTCTTTGGCCGTGAACCAAGCCAAATGGAACTAAAAGCATTTTCCTGTTTTGACACGGATACCGCGGACCGTAAGAAACGTTTTCGCCGATACAGCGAATCAAGGCCTTTATATCTGAACATAGATGATGAGCATTTTATCTATATCAGCCACCATACAAGCCGTCTTCGCTGTAAACTTGATATGGCGACCCGGCATCTCGATTCCACCTTGTGCTATAAACATGATGGCGGAAGCATCATGCTTGGTATCGCGCATGCGGAAAAAAATCGCCGTATGCGTTCCGTGGAAATCCCTTACCGGATATTTGTACAGAATGCCGGAAATATCGATGAAAATTTATTGCATGCCGTCAGCGAATTTGCTGATCATATGCAACTTATCCGTGATGAAAGTCCATGGGAACGTCTCTGCCGGACTTGTGTAACCACGAATACGGGGGGACATATTACGGCATCGGCACAGCGTCTTTTTATAAATTACGCGAACGGACTGCTTTATTTTGTGCCGGATCATCTTAATCTTTCTTTCAGAAAAACTGCTGAAGCTTTTGAACAGCAACCGCATTTCATCGGAAAAACCGTACCTTATCCTATTTTGAGTCTCGATAATGAGGATGGCCTTCTGGAAATTCCCATTACTACACTGCGCCTGCTTCAGGAATCCATGCAAAAATATATGGAAAACCGCACACCATATCGCGAAAATATCAATAACACACCTTTACCGGAAATTAATGCTGCGTCGAAAAAGAGCATGGATAAACTTGTTGCATATCTGAAAAATGAAGCCGAAGAAAACCCTTCGCAGACTTATACTGTTTCTGATAAAATACCTGAGCTGCAGATCGATCCTTTTCCGCTAAAAGGTCTTGCATTTAATGAGAACGGTATAGAATTACATACTCTTGCGGCAATAGTCGATCTATACGCACAGGGATTGATACCTCTGGCTTTAACGTATTATATGGAAAGTAGTGTTTCCGTGCCCCGGAAACTCGACCAGCTTCTTTCATCCATCAACAAGAATGCAAAACTTTTTGAGATCCCGATAGCGAACAGTTGTGTGGTGCCGGGTGAACGCAATCGGCTAAAGCTCTTCTTTATTTCAAAATTCAGTGATCAGCGTATACCGCAGACCTTTCAGGATCCCGGAGATTTCATTTGTCTTCTGGGTGACCCGAGCGGTACGGTCAGAGGCTCGGCATATGCTGATGCCACAGGCATCAAAAGCCGTTATTCACCGCCGGGTGTGATGCGCGGCACGATAGCAGCATTGATAAACGTACTTGATGAGTGTAAAAATAAAGGAATACTGTCTTCTGTCAATCCCATTCAACGCGGGGGCCTTTTTGCTGCACTGTATAAAGCCTGTGGTTCCGGACTCGGCGCCGCTGTTTATTCTGAACGTAAAAGTCCCGAATCGGTTTTGTTTTCGGAGAGCCTCAGGCGGCACTTTTGATCAGTATTAAAGAAAATAAACTCATCGATCTTGCAAGAATTACATCCAATTACAATCTTACATCAACCACTGTCGGGCGTGTCCGGAAAGAGAAAGAGATCAATATCAACAATGCACTTTATTATAAAATCGGCCGCTGATAACGCCCGTATATACAAATTTTAAAAAGATATTGTCATTGACAGAATGGTTATTATCATGTAAATTGCGTGGTTGCTTGGAGAATACTATGAAAACAGAAGATAACACAAAAAGCAGGCTGGCCCGGTGGTGGGAAAGCATCAGTCCCA
The DNA here is from genome assembly GCA_034521145.1 of Fidelibacterota bacterium. Taxonomy (GTDB): domain Bacteria; phylum Fidelibacterota; class Fidelibacteria; order Fidelibacterales; family Fidelibacteraceae; genus M50B103. The sequence continues at coordinate 270,753 of JAXHMX010000002.1, forward strand.
AAATTGATGATGCTTATCAGACCACAAAGGAAAAAGCTGAAGATTTCGGTCGTATCGGTAAACTCAAATATGATATTTATCAGACACGGCGCATCTTACTGAAATGTTATCAGGAACTGGGTGAAAAAGTGGCCGCATGGGTGGATGAAAAACAAGATTATAACATGCAGCAACTTGATCATATTGATGACATGTTAACTCAGATCCGCGATCTGAAGGCGAAAATCGCTTCACTGGAAAAAGAAGTGACCGATCTTCAGGCGGAAGAAAAGATAAAATAACATTGCCTGAAAAACACCTGCCCGGGTGGCGAAATCGGCAGACGCGCTAGGTTCAGGGTCTAGTGTCCTTCGGACATGCGGGTTCAAATCCCGCCCCGGGTACGATAACGGCAACGGGAACGGGTGCCGTTTTTTTGTTACTGAACGATTTATTGACATGATGAATATATTTTAGACAGGATAACGGGATTAACCGGATGGATTTAAACTCTCCAAAAAGCATATCAACAAATTAACAAGACCTCGACGACTCGACAACTCGACACATCGACGCCACGACAATTTATCTTAGTCGGAATCGCGCCACCACCGGGCGGTGATCGGAGGCAACTTTTTCGGGAATAACATTGATATCTTTACATTCCAGGCCACGATCGGCTGTATAGTAAACATGATCAATTATTCGCTCAGGTTCATCCGTGGGATAGGTCTTGTCTTCGGAAACACAACGGCTCAGCACCTTATCCAGTATATCCAGGGGTTCGCTGCCGGGCTGACAATTCAGATCACCAAGCAGTATCAACTTTTCCGGATCGGATGAAACAATTTCCACGATCTTTCGCATTTGTGCCGGCCTGTCGGAATCATTTGCATGATGGTCCAGATGTGTATTATAAAAATGCAGTGTATCACTGCGGCCTGTCCGGACACTGACCATCATCAGGAGGCGCGGTTCGTAATTCGCCCGCGATGGCAACCGGATCATTTTCTTGTCGATCACCGGATAGCGGGAGAGAATCATATTCCCAAAGGCACCACCCTGATAATCAAAGGTTTTCATGTATACCACATGCATGTCGCAATAATCCTCAAAAAAGGATATGACATCCATTTCTCCGCTTCGTTCCGTCAGATGATCCACTTCCTGCAGTCCGACCAGGTCGGGTTTTTGTTCAAGAATGACATCTGCAATGCGACGGGCGTCCAGAACCTTGTCCATACCCCGCATAGCATGAATATTGTAGCTCATAACCGTAACGTTCTTGCAGCCGACCGCTAACAAAAGTACGAATACCAATGTGATAAGGCGTTTCATGAATTCTCCCTTGTTTATTTTTCTTGAGCAAAAATATGTTTTTCCGGGAAATAATCAAAGCCGAAATTTTACAACTATAGAGAATTCGCCGCACAAGATCCGGTCAGAAAGCTGACTTGCGTTTAAGGGCTGTTTGCGTACCTGCTGATATGTTTTTCCCGTTCTATTCTTCCGTAACTCCGTAATCCTTTCCGTATTTCGCTGCAACAAAATCAATATCTTTATCACCGCGGCCGGAAAGATTGACCAAGATAGTTTGGTCTTCGGATAGTTCCGGAGCAAGTTTAATGGCCTGCGCGATTGCATGGGCACTTTCCAGCGCCGGGATGATACCTTCAACCCGTGAGATCTCAAAAAACGCATCCATTGCTTCCTTGTCGCTGGCGGTTACATAATGCACGCGCCGGATATCCTTCAGATAACTGTGCTGCGGTCCTACTCCCGGATAATCAAGTCCCGACGCCACGGAATACACCGGCATCGGTTCTCCTTTTTCATCCTGAATAAGATAACAGCGGAACCCGTGTATCATGCCCGGTTTTCCCATTGTCATCGTAGCGGCATGCTCTCCGGGTTTAAAGCTTATGCCGGAAGGCTCTACCCCGTACATAACGACATCTTCATCTTCAAGAAAAGCCGTGAAAAGTCCAATGGCGTTTGATCCTCCTCCCACACAGGCTATTAAATTACCGGGAAGTTCTCCGGTCATTTTCCGGAACTGTTCGCGCGCTTCACGTCCGACAACGGACTGAAAATCCCGTACCATTGCCGGAAAGGGATGAGGTCCCACGACCGAACCGATGCAATACATTTGCGTTTCCGGATCTTCCAGGTATGCTGCAAAACACGCATCCACTGAATCTTTCAGGGTCTTTGTGCCGGTATTTACCGGGATTACATTCGCACCCAGTATCTTCATGCGAATAACATTGGGGTGTTCCTTTTCCATATCGACCCTACCCATGTAAATATCACATTCGAGACCCAAAAGCGCGGCTGCTGTCGCAAGGGCTACACCGTGCTGACCGGCTCCGGTTTCAGCAATGACCTTCTTTTTTCCCATGCGTTTTGCAAGTAAGGCTTCTCCAAGACAATGGTTTATCTTGTGCGCACCCGTATGATTAAGATCTTCTCGTTTAAAATAGATCTGTGCTCCGCCCAGTTTCCTGCTCAATCTTCGCGCATGAAAGATCGGACTCGGCCGTCCGACGTAATGGGTATACAGATCAAATAATTCTTCCTGAAAATCCGTTTTTTCCTTTATCTCTTCATATTTTTTTGCAATATCTCTAATAACTTCTGTAAGTTGCGGCGGCAAAAAAGCACCGCCGTATTCCCCGAAATTGCCTTTGGCATCCGGCATTTGCACTAAATTCATCATTTTTCGTTCTCCAGTTCTTTCAACATTTTAAGGCTGATCGCCTTCTTGTCCTTAAGTATTTTAGAACCCCGTGTTATCTTGCAGAGACTGATATGGTGTTTTTCTGCAATATGACGCTGGGTCTCTCCGTGATACAGATCCTTCATCAGGCGCCATCGGAAAACCAATGCGTCCAGCTCACTTTCTGTCAATACTTCTTCAAGAAATCTCTTCATCTCCGCTTCCTTGCGAATACGACAAAATACCTTTACTATCTCTCCATATGAATGCATAAGCCACTCCGCTGTTTCTATACGTAGTAACATAGGCCAAATGAACTTTTTTTCCAAACTTTATTTGTTCTTTTTTGTAGAAACGTCCGGGGTGTTCGCGGTATTAACAAAAACCACCTGCATATAGTTGCTTTTTACAACTGTGACCTTTATCATGAGAACGCTTTTTTTATTGAAAACCCGGCGTATTTCAGGTAAGTTTCATAATGTATTGTTCCATCGCTTTTCCGAATAAAATATACCGGACGTTCACCTATCAAGTTCCGGATGAATTGCAGGACGTGCTTCAGGCGGGTATGCGTGTCAAAGCATCATTTGGTGCGCGTTCGCAGATCGGATATTGTATCGACCGCTTTGGATCCCTTGCTGAAAAACCTTCTTACACTATAAAACACTTGAAGGTATTCTGGATAAAAAACCGCTTTTCAATAAAGAGCTGATCAGCCTGATTAAATGGATCTCCGAATACTATCTTGCTCCCGTTGGATTATGTTTCCGTGCAGCACATCCTTCCGAACTCGGCTACAAGCGCGTTGAATATTGTTTTGTGGCTTCCGGAGAGGATCCTGTAAACTGGCCGGAAATTCCGGAAACCGGTCTATCGACACATGACTTTTTCGATCTTTCCGACGAAAGACAAAAAGCGATTAAAAGGGGCCTGGATGCCGGAGCTTTACTTATAGATAATATTTTCCCAAAACAAAGAACATTCGCACGGTTACGGCCGTTCGTTTAATGAATATCGAGGGGAAGATCACTGAACGGCAGCAGGAGGTCGTTGACCTTCTTTCTTCTCTGGATCAGCCTCTTGAAGAAATACGCCTTATTCAGAAAAAGCTTGGTGTAACGACCTCTGTGATCAAAACACTTATAAAGAACGGCGTGCTGGAAAAATGTCAAATGGAAGTTCCCGCAGATCCTTTTGATCATCTTTGTTCCGAACGCCGGCGGGATATTTCCTTATCAGAAGAACAAAAAAAGGTTATCTCGGAAATCGTGCGGCATGAAAATACGTTTTACCCCGTACTTTTACACGGTATTACCGGAAGTGGTAAAACGGAGATCTATATCCAGCTTGCAAAACGTCAGCTTGAAGCCGGTAAAAGTGTTTTGATCCTTGTTCCTGAAATTGCAATAACGCCTCAGATCGCGGCACGTTTCCGCACAACTTTCGGTAATAAGGTCGCGATCTGGCACAGCCAGATGAGCGATGCGGAGCGGCTCTGGACCTGGAATCAGATGCTGCGCGGCACGATCCGTCTTGTCGTCGGGGCACGGAGCGCTCTTTTTGCTCCCCTGCCGGATATCGGACTCATTGTTGTTGACGAAGAGCAGGAATCGTCTTTTAAACAGGATGATCAGACGCCGCGGTACCATGCCCGCGACGCTGCGGTGATGTATGCGCATATTCTCAACATTCCGGTAATACTGGGTTCTGCAACTCCCAGCCTGGAGTCCTACTATCAATCCGCGCTTCAACGATATAAACGCCTGGAATTAAAAAAACGTTATGGCGGCGCACAGCTTCCCGGCGTATCACTCATTGATATGAAAAATGCGGATCGAAAAGGCATCTTCAGCGAACAATTGCTGAAAGCCGTTTATGATACACTGGAAAAGGGGAAACAGGCCATCATTCTGCAAAACCGCAGGGGCTTCAACACCGTTTTTGTCTGCAGTGAATGCGGACATGTATTACAATGCCCGAAATGCAGTGTCTCGCTTACTTATCATAAACGGCTGAATAAACTGATGTGTCACATGTGCAATGCAACTTATCCCGGGACAAAGATCTGTCCACAGTGCAATAAAAGCACATTAAAACCCATGGGTAGCGGCACCCAGAGAATTGAAGAGGAGCTGCAGACGTTCTTTCCCGATGCACGCATTGTGCGTATGGATATGGATACCACGCGCACCCGGCACGCGCATGCCCGTATCTTAACGGATTTTGAAGAACACCGTTATGACATTCTGCTCGGCACACAAATGATCGCGAAAGGGCTTGACTTTCCCGATGTTATCCTCGTCGGTATTATTAATGCGGATATGGGGATCGACATTCCGGACTACCGTGCCGGCGAGCGGCTTTTCCATTTGATCTATCAGGTGAGCGGTCGCAGTGGACGCGGCAGGCATCCGGGAAATGTCTCTATTCAAACCTACTCTCCCGATGAACCGGTCATCCAAATGGCCTCTCAACTGCAGTTGAGAGAATTTTATAATCTTGAGCTCTTTCAGCGAAAGACTCTGCATTATCCGCCTTTCAGCAGACTTTTCCTAATACGGATCAGCGGAAAGCTGCCGCAGGATGTCGAGGCTGCCGCAACACGCATACACCGTTCCCTTATATCGAAATTATCCGCTGCGAATTGCCTCGGTCCCGCACCGGCACCCATTGAACGGATAAAGAACAAGAGCCGCTGGCAGATCCTGGTCAAAGCCGGCCGTAAGAACGATCCCAACGGCAACCGGACGGCATCTGTTCTCATGCATGTGATCAAACAAAAGCAACAGGAAGAAAAATATGTGCAGATCCTGATCAACCGGGATCCCGTATCTCTTATGTAAAAATATGCAAGATCTATATCAACAACTTGGATTTGAACCGGTACGCAGAAAAGTGGCCTCCTATGCAGTGACCGAAAACGGTAAGAAATGTGCCGAAACAGCCGTATCATTCCTGCCGAAAGAGATCTATGAAGAACGCCAGAACAGAATGCTTGAAATGCGTGATCTTCTGGCACTGGATAAGGCATTGCCCTTGATCGCCTTTCCCGCACAATCCGAAACGATCAAAAAATTAACGGTTGAAGGAAGTCTGCTGAATGAAACAGAACTCTGGACCATTGCCGGAATACTCCGTCACGGCCGGCTTAACCGGAATTATTTTGAAAAAAGAAAAAACACATATCCCGCTTTAGAGGAAATGGTACGTGCTTATGATCCCGGACTCGAAAAAGTGGAAAGATCCATTGTTAAGATCTTCAATGAAGAAAAAATATTGCAGATAATGCATCCCCCGCCTTGCACGCTATTCGCCGGAATGTTGCAAAGACGGAGAGATCCATCAGTGAAAAAGTACGCAATATTGCGGGAAAATGGCTGAAAGACGGTACTGCACAGGATGATTCCGTTGCATTCCGTAACGGCAGACAAGTAATTCCGATCAGGGCGTCGCGCCGCTCAAAAGCTCCCGGCATTATTCATGACCAGTCCCAGACCGGACAAACCGTTTATATCGAGCCCATGGTCATCGTTGAAATGAACAATGAGCTTTATCAGGCACGCCGGGAAGAACGTAATGAGATACGGCGTATTCTGATAAAAAAAACCGCTGAGATCCGTCCCTTCCTCTCACCGTTACGGGATGTGATTCATATGCTGGAAGTTCTCGATCTTCTTCATGCCGGTGCCAAACTTGCGCTTGATTACCGTTGCGACAAACCGGTGTTCGTTGAAGATCTTCTGCGTATCAGGAACGGCCGCAATCTTGAACTCCATTTTACACGGGAACCGGTACCCCTGAACCTGTCGTTGTCAGAAAAAAAACGCGGTATCATTATCACCGGTCCGAATGCCGGGGGAAAAACCGTTGCACTGAAAACCATCGGCTTACTTGCCCTGATGAACCAGGCCGGCTTTTTGATCCCGGCTGAAGCCGCTACTTTCCTGCCGCAATTTGACCGTATTTTTGTAGATATCGGCGATAAGCAATCCATTGGCGGAGGGCTCTCAACCTTTTCCTCCCACATTCTATCCTTAAAACATATTCTGGAAAATGCCGGTCCCGAGAGTCTTGTACTGATCGATGAACTCGGTACCGGTACGGATCCGGATGAGGGAGCAGCTCTTGCCGAAGGCATACTAAAAGTCCTCAGCGAACGGGGCGCAACGGTGATCGCCACTACGCATCACGGTGCATTAAAAACCCTTGCCTTTGAAAACCCTCTTTTTGAGAACGGAAGTATGAGCTTTAATGACCGGGATCTGGAGCCTACATATGAATTTATCCCCCGGAATCCCGGAAGTTCTTATGCACTTGAGATCGCAAAACGCTATGAGTTGGATGAAAATGTGATCCGGCATGCACGTGAGCGCCTGGGCAAACAACGTGAGAAACTGGAACGCCTTATTACGGACCTTCAGCGCAAGATCGCGCGTTATGACAGCCTGCTGCGTGAGACCAGAGAGAAGGCGGAGGACTATCAAAACAAATTGAGGACTATCGAGGAAAGTAAAAAAGATATCGACAGAAAACATAAACGTGCGGAAAAAGATGCGCTGAAGCGTGCGGAAGCAATGGTCGCGGATCTGCGGAAAGAACTTGAAGCGAATATTCGCAGTATCCGGGAGAGGGGCCAGCAAGGCCTCCATTAAAGAAGCGCAAAGTAGCTTTCGCAATGCAGAAAAGATGATCGGGGAAACGGCACACAAAGAGCTTCCTTCCTCTGAAAGAACTTGAACTCGCGGATCTTCGTATCGGTATGCCGGTTTACATCGAAAGCATGCGGCAAAACGGGAAAGTTTTGGAGATCAATCCGAAGACCAACAAAGTATGGGTTGATGTCGATGGTTCGCGATTACGTCTTCAGCCCGGCTGGCTTGAACCGGCGCGAAAAACAAAGCAGAAAACACATACATCTGCAATATACTCGCAGCATATGTCAAATTATCATCTGGATCTCCGCGGGAAACGTGCCGAAGAAGCATTGAAAGAAACAGATAAGTTCATCGACAATGCAGTACTGTCGGGTTTGTACACACTGGAGATCCTGCATGGGACGGGCCAGGGCATTCTTCAGAAGGTAATCCATGATTTTCTTTCAAAAGACCCCCGGGTCCTGCGCTTTGATTTCGCCCCTCCCGAGCAGGGTGGGACCGGTGTGACCTATGTTGTTCTGCATAATACATGATAATAGAATTTTTTTGGGTACGTACATGAAACTCGTTAATAAAAAGGAGCTGATATGAACCGGAATATAAAACTCACGGAAGACATATATTACGTGGGTGTAAATGACCGCCGCACACATCTTTTTGAAAATCTCTGGCCTCTGCCCGAAGGGATCGCCTACAATGCCTATTTGATACGGGACAAGAAAAATGTACTGATCGATACGGTGGAAATTTCCAAAACAGATGATCTGATCAGGGAGGTAAAAGCTATCCTCGACGGCCGGGATCTGGATTATCTTGTGGTCAATCATACTGAGCCGGATCACTCGGGTGCAATTAATGCGCTGGTCAAAACCTGGCCGGATCTGTGTATTGTGGGAAATAAGGTAACTTTCCGTTTTCTCGAGGGATTCTACGGAGACTGGAAGAACAAAAAGATCATTGAGAACGGCGATCTTCTGGACACCGGTAAGCATAAACTGCGCTTTTATTCCACCCCCATGATACACTGGCCGGAGACCATGATGACCTTTGATGAAAATGACGGAGTTTTGTTCTCCGGAGATGCTTTCGGCAGCTTTAAAACACTGGACGGTGCGATCTTTGACGATGCACTTGATCTGAATGATTTTGAGAATGAGATGCGGCGCTACTTCTCGAATATTGTCGGAAAATACGGGAAAAATGTCCAGCGCGCGTTAACGTCACTGAAAGATTTGCCGGTCAAAATGATAGCATCCGCACACGGACCTGTTTTCCGGACCGATCTTAACTGGGTCCTTTCCCGCTATGACCGGTGGAGCCGGGAAGATACGAAAGCCGGAGTTGTCGTTGTTTACGGTTCTATGTACGGACATACAGAAGCGATGGCGGAACATACGGCACGGAAGCTGAAAGAGGCCGGTGTTCCGGAAGTGCGAATATATGATGCCTCAAAGACCCATGCTTCCTATATACTGAGTGCCGTCTGGGAATATACAGGTGTTGTTCTGGCCTCTCCCGCTTATAACAATGATCTTTTTCCTTCCGTAAAAAATGTGGTTGAAAAATTTCTGGAACGAAAAATGAAAAACCGCTATGTCGGTGTTATCGGTACGGCTAGCTGGAGCGGCGGCGGGGTGAAGACATTGAATAAACTTGTCGAAACACTGGGCTGGGAAGCTGTCGGCGAATCCGTTGAAGCGAAATATTCCGCCGGAAAAAATGATCTTGAAAATTGTACGGCACTGGCGCAAAAGCTGTCCCGTAAAGTGCTGAATGAGTCTGAGGCTTAAAAATATTCGATCATGTTATATCACGTCAAAAGCCGTACTCAGGTCTTCCTGCCGAAAATTTAGAAGTTATATCACCCTCGACAATTTTGCAGAGAACGAATAACTTTTTTTATGCTATCTCCGTATAATAGGCTTAATGGTAAAAACAGGGTGCTAAAAAAGTTATAATTAATTGAATGTTGGTTTTTTAGATATGATCTCTTGTTTTTCAAATAAAAAGATGCCCGGTATGTGGTTTTTTTCGCACAAAGAAGAAGCTCTACTTTTCTTTGTTTGTCCAAAGAAAAGTCCCAGGGGGATCCCCAAGGGGTAAACAAAAGAAAGACCGCCGCTTCTCTTCCGCCAACTGGCGGACTACAAAATCCTCTGCGTTCGCTAAAATGCAGAAAGGTCTCGCTCTGCTCAACCGCTGCATTTTTTTACGCTCTCTTATCGGATTTTCTTCACGCGTCGTCGCGATGCGGCACGTAAAGATCATTTATAAAATTGCCCCCTAAAATTACCAATAGGCCGTATAATATGACCTGTATATGGTTTCTCTATCTGATTTTTGATCATAATAATAAAAGCCCCGTGCGAGGATAAAACGCCGGGGCTTTTTCTGTGCCGGTAGATCGTACTTTATCTGCGGCGGCTGTTAGCGGAACGTTCTCCGTAATAACAATCACGGTTATAACGCCGGTTATCGCGGGATTTGCGTTCCATCCGGGAATCCGGTCCTTCGCCACGGCCGGATAATCTGCGATGGCGTCCCATTTGCATATACTTGGTTTCACCGACTATCTCCCGGATCGCAATCTGATGAGAGATCCTTTCATTATTCAATGAAGTTCTCAGATCATTCAGTTTATTAAGGTAGCTCTGAATATCTTTTTCAGATCCTCCTTCACGGATCATCTTGTCAATTTCCATGCGCATAACGCGAAGATCGGCGCGAAGCGGAATAACCTTTTTTTCGTATTCCAGTTTTGCTTCGTAGAACTTTTTCTGTTCATCTTCCGTCAATACGGATGTCCGGGCATTTACCCCTGTCCCGGGACCGGGCACATAGGGCTTGTCCTGGCGATACTTCTCGCTGGCAGCTAATGCAATTCCGACTGCAAGCAGGGCGCCGGTAAAGATAAGTGTTTTACGTTTCATGTTTATCTCCTTTTTATTTTTTCGTTTTTGGCCAAAAACCTTTTGATCTTCCTTTGTCATCTGTTGATCCCTGATAGCGTTTTTTCAATTCCCGGGACATTTCCCTGCGGAAATGATGTTCAAAAAAGATATACCGCAGAACCTTTTCAGCGCTTAGAAAATCTTCAAGTTCAGAATAAAATTTCATGTCCAGATTTAGTTCTTCCTGTTTCAAACGTTTAATTTCTTCTTTGTAGTATTGAAGATCTTCATCGTTAACATTTTCCCTTTCGTATGCTTTTTCGCTCAACGCAGCGAGTTCACGATGATACTGGTATTTATTATTCTGGTAGCTGCGGTGAAGGGGGAAAAATTTCTCTGCTTCTTTTTCCGTTAGTTCCAGTTCTTCCGTCATGCGGAATACCATATATTTATAATATCCCGGATTGGGGTGATTATTCTGCTGCATCAGTCCACGACCCAAAAGACTGCCGGCAAGCAGAATCGTTATCATTAATATTCTGGTGGATATTTTCATTTTTTTATTCTCCTTACAAATCATTTAAAATAATTCTCCCAGATATTCAACGGATTCATTTTGAGCAAGATACTCGATCATTGCCTCCTCGTCAATATCGGGTGGAGGTATCACATTTGCATCGGATTCCAGATAAAGAACGTCATCGGATATATCCGCCATAGAGGGAGAAGATATATTGTCAAAATGAAAAACGGATAAGAGTACGATAAGAAAGACGGCGGCAGCTCCGGAAATACGCCGGGCCAGAACAAAAATATCATGCCGGTGCATTTTTTTATAAATCTTTCTGCGGTTTAATTCCCGTTTAGGATGCGGTAAGCTGACAGATCTGTTGTCATCAAAACCCTGAAAAATATGAAAAAGCGTTCTGCAGGATGGACATTTCTCCATATGCTCCCCTACCTCCGGATAAGCATCGGGCTTGCTGAGGTATTTCGGGAAATAATTCTTGTATATGTTCACATTTCATTTTACAACCTGTTGAAGTTTTTTTACGGCTCTGTGGAAAAGAACTTTTGCACTGTTTTCCGTCGTATTCAGTTGTTCGGCCACTTCACGAAAGGACTTCTTTTCAAAAACACGGCTCATGATCACCCGGCCTTCTGTTTTTGTAAGATGCTGAAGCCACTCTTTCCGGAAACTGCGTGCTTTCGTTTCTTCATCTTCTTCCGCCATATGCTCATATTCATCATAAACATCCCAGACCTTTGTTTTATTCCGTGTTACAAAATTCAACGCGTGATTCCCTGCAATCCTGTGCAGCCATGTATACGGCGATGAATCTCCGCGAAACGTTCCGCGTTTTTTATACGCCTTCAGAAACACTTCCTGTGTGCAGTCCAGTGCATCATCTTCATTTCCCACAATATGAAAGATCGCTGCGTAGATACGGTCATGGTAATCGTCAACCCATTTTTCAAATTCTTTCTTTTTTACCATGCCCTGACCTGTTACTCATTAATTAGACCCATTGGAACCCGCAATGTTAACAAATAATTTTTATGAGGAGGAAGGAAGTTGTTTGCTTGCCCGTGCGCCCATGTTCTTAAGTTCTTCTGCGCGGTCGATCAGATTTCCTCTTCCCGTTTTCATTTTATTGACAGCATCATCGTAGGTTTTACGCGTCATACGCAAATGATTGCCGATCTTCTCTATGTCCTTAAAGAAAAGAACGAACTTATCATAGAGCGCACCGCTTTTTACGGCAATCTCTATCGCATTTTTTGCCTGATTTTCCTGCTGCCAGATAAAAGAGACCGTCCGGAGTGAGGCCAGAAGCGAAGAAGGTCCGATCATGATCACATTTTTTTTAATGGCATACTGATAAAGGGACATATCCTGCTCCATCACGGTCGCGAAGACACCTTCAACGGGAATGAACATAAATACATAGTCCGGGAATTAATGTTTTTAAGATTTTGATAATGTTTTTCGTGCAAGCCGTCTATATGACGTTTCATTGAATAAATGAGCGCTTTTTTATATTTTTTTCTATCTGACTCATTCTCGGCGTGAAGATATTTTTCGTAATCCAGAAATGAAACCTTTGAATCAATGACCAAATGTTTGTTTTCCGGGAGCTTGATCAGCACATCAGGCTGGAGCCGACTCCCTTCCTCACTGAAAGAAGATTGTGTTTCATACTCGAAATTTTTCCGTAGTCCGGACATCTCGAGCAGGCGTTCAAGAATAAGTTCACCCCAGTTGCCCTGTTTCTTCATATCCCCTTTCAATGCCCTAGTAAGATTACTGGTCTCTTCCGTAATGATCTTATTCAATTTTTGCAGATCTTCTATCTTGGTGGTTAAGACGGTCATCCTGTCGGTGGTGCCAGTGTGAAGCTCTTCGATCTTCTTGCGAAAATGTGCAATATCTTTTTCGATCGGTTCCAGTACCAGTTTGATCTTATCGGTGCTTTTTCGGTCCTTTTCATCAAAAATTTTATTGGCAAGATTTTCAAACTTTTCACTTAAGACTTTGCGGATCTCTTCATTCTCTTGTGTTTTTTCTTTCAGCATGCGGTTTTCCGTTTTCGAAACGTATCAATTGTTCCTGGATCTCCGCATTTCTGATGCGCTGTTCCTCCAGAAGATCTTTGTCTTTTTTCCGCAAAAACAAAAAAACCAAAAAAATAATGACTGCGCCCAGAATAATCCCGGACATAAAAAGTATATATTCCATGGAAACCTCTTATTTATATTTTACTGCAATGCTATCAATCGACGATCTCGAATTTTTCCTTTACACCGCTCGATCATCATATAGCTTGCTTTATCATCCTCGATCCGGGAAAAGCACTGAATTGCGCGATTCCATTCTCCCGCAAAAATAGTATCTGAGTCCCTCTTCATAATATTCTTTCCAGTTAACTGTTTCTTCTTCGCAGTCATCTGCTCTGGACAAGACCTCATAAAGCCGCATTGTTTCGGTACATCCGTCTATCTTTACCATATCCAGTTCCCGTGTGATAATGTTTTCTTTAATATAAGCAAATACCGTTTCATCTATCAAGATATTCGTTGCATACTCTTTTATTAATTTTCTGCAGCCGGGCCGCAATATTGACTTTCTTTCCCAGAACGGTATAGTCGGCTTTGGCATCCGTCTCGCAGTAGCAGGCATACATAGGACCGGAACTGATACCGATCCGCGCTGCAAGAGGAAGCTTATAGGAATTAACAGGCACCGGATTGAGCTTTTCGATCAATTCTTGTTGTTCCAGAGCACAATTCGCTGCACATAATGCATGCCGGGTACAATTATTATTATGACCAAAAACTGCCATAATACAGTCTCCCTGGACCTGACAAACATACCCCCGATGTTTCTTCACACAATCAGCCAGCGGAGTTATGGCCTTAGAAACGTATTCCATGCGTTTCTTCCGGGCTCAGAAATTCGGTGATCCCCGAATAATTTTCGATATCAAGAAATGAAACCGTACCGTTAATGTTACCAACATGAAATTTTTCCATAATCCTTTTTTCTTTCATATCATCATCCCCCGTTTAAAATTACATTTTCTCCTTTTACTATTGATAATAAAACTACCCCGCCATTATATGTTATATACAATAACGGCAATCTCATGAAAAGATAAATTCGCCAAAACAGGATGGCTGATGAAAATTCAGTTCCCTGATCGGATTCCATGCTCCCCAGTGAGGATGAGAAGTTTTATCTCCGCATTTATATAAGTTTCCCTTCCAGATAGAATTTTTCACCTGGCCGGGGGGCGTATAATAAGAAAAAAATCGAACGGAATATATACGGCAAGTTTTCCATTCAAGAGCTTCTTTTATTTCTTCGGCCGCAATATGCTGCAAGCTGCTTTTGGTTCTTATTTTTTTGGCAATATTTTCGGGCAGGGTACGCACATCCTTGCGCTTTCCGCTTTCATCCCTTTCCGGGTCTATGATATAATTGACATGAAGTACAGCACCGCAGTTTATTTCAATATTATAATATCCTTCAGCTCGCGAAGGCTGAAAAAAACATTCAACACAACTGTCCTCGTGTACCCGGGAATTGAAACGTGTATGCCTGCAACGGACATAACGGTCCCGAACGCGAAACAGCAGAAAGACACCTGCATCATTATAACAGATCTTCACTTCCGTAATGGGGCGGTGCAGGGAGCTTTCAGCATGAAAATTCGCTATAACAGCGGTTTTCGTCTGCAACCATGCCGGTGCATCCCAGTCCATTTCAAGGACGCTGATCTCATCGGACTTACATATTTTATATTGCCTATTCATACATCGTCTTGATAGTATTATAATATAGCGTATTAGTGATATAATAACAAGTGCTTTATTGACGTAAAAGCCAGGTGATTAAAACATCTGCTATGATCTGCAGACTCCCGGGAGAACAATAAGAAGGAAGGTCATGTGTTGTATGCCAAAGATTCCGGCCGCGGTGCGTATAATCGAAGTCGATGAGAACGATCGTGGGAATACCCGCAATTTGGTTAAGTGGGATATGGTCATCATGTATTTCATATCCTGTCCTTTTTGGAAAAACATGCTGATAGGCAAGATTATAAGCTATATCCCATATCTCCAGAACGAGGTCCGGTGCATATTTCATGCTGTTTATCTCTATCGGTACCTGCAGATCTTGATCCCCGATCATATCTATAAGTATTCCTTTTTCGGCTACGGGTTCAAAAAGATTTTTGGAATAATATTCCGAACCCTGACAGAAATAAGCGCCGGTCCCGGAAATCCCCATATCTTCCGCATCCCAGAAAATGATATCCACTGCGGGATCATTGGGGAATTGATCGATATGATTGATCATTTCAAGCAATACCGCCGTACCGCTTGCTCCGTCATTTGCGCCCGGGACAGGCTGATCGGGATAGAGGGGGTCCAAGTCGGCAAAGGGGTGTTCCAATGCGTGCTGAGAATAATGCGTTCTTTTTTTCAGTGTTAAAACGCACAATAATATTGAACGCGTCGACAGAATCTTTTATAACCGGCCGGTAAGCCGTAAAATCTTGTATGATGACCGTGTCGGCAAATGTTTTCGCATGTTCAATGATCCAATCCCGGCAACCAAGGTGTTCTTTTGTGCCGGGAACCCGCGGCCCGAATTGTACTTGTTTTTCCAGATAGTGAAATGCCCGGTATGCATCATAAGGAATGTCATGTGCGAAGAGACCCGCAAAAATCATGAAGAAGGCAAGAAAATATCTCATTTTATCATCCCTGTATACGGATGGTTACCGTTACTCCAAAGTCCTTGTAGTCATCTTTCTTATGCTCTCCGTCAAGGATCTGGGTTTTATCAATACGCTGACCGTACTTAAAGAAAAATCTTCCGTCAATGTTCTTGCTGAAACGATAACTGAGCTGCGGTTCGATCTCCCAGTTTACCCGGAAATTTTTCGGATCACCAAATTCCGCAGCACTCGCTCGATTTCACGATCTTTTTATCCATGCCGTATTTTCCCTGCAGCGAAAAAGTGATCTCGTTCTTCATATTGATAACGTCTATATTTTTCATGAAAGGCACCGGGATCGTAATGCCCTTATTATATGAATACGATAAGTTCAGGGTCATATTATCCTGGAATGTTTTTGTAATGCTGGCATTACTGTAGTTCAGCAAAACATCTCCGCGATTGTCCGTCTTAATTGTTCTGTTATATCCTATATCCGTCCGCAGATTGCCGGAAAAGGAAAAGCCGGCTTTGATCAGCGGACTAAAACTCAGGGTGTATGTGGAGGATTCTTCTCCGATATAATATTGACCATCGTCCTCATTAAAACGATATCGTACGCTTTCACTGCTGGACATTTGATGCTGTAAATTAATACTTTTTATAAAATTCAATTTACCTTTCAGCCATTTATACTGTCCGGGATTTATACGCCAGGTCAATGAATAATTCGGCGACAAAACCGTCTTTCCCGGTCGGACCTGCCGGGAAAAAATTTCGTGTTACGGAAGAATCATAGGGAAGAAGTTCGAGTGTATCTTCAAAAGCTATTATGTGCACGATCTCATCGTAATAATCTCCGGATGTTGTCTTAAACTGATATTGTCTTCCCGTTGACATGTTTTGCTTATAATCAAGACGTTAAAGAAATTGAGCGCGTAAGCTTCACACCGCTGGACAATCTCAGTGAACGTGAAAGTCTGTTCGTAAAGGGCCGGGTGATACTCCCCTCAAATCGTTCTGTCGGAAGATAGTCGTATCCGCCAAATCCATAACGATATTTATATGTAACATCTTTATAGATATTGCTTGTATCACTGCCGATGATCCCGCTGTTTGATTTTTGAAAATCATCGGTATAATTAATTCGGATAGGATCGATCTTTCCGATCAATTCCGATATGTCGATCTTCAATTTGCGTTTCTCTTTCTTTTCGGTCTCCTGCTGTTGTTTTGGTTCGGGCCGGGCAGTCAGATCAGCATCATCCCCGTCGCGCTGTAATTTCTTTTTTGGGGCGGTCTGTCTTCTTCTTTTTTTGCTGTTTTTTCTTTCTCCTCTTCTCTGGACTTCCGGTGTTCGCTGATCTTCTTTTCATAAGTGTCCCATATCTGCTTGAGTGACAGGTTTGTTGAAGCGGTAATACTGCGGGTTACGGACACATTGGCATAATTCCAGTTGTTTTGCGTGTTGTATTTATAACCTGAAGAATATGATAATTTCGGTTTTAACCAAACGCTGATTTCCGGATTATAGTTAACATTTACATTCTCCGTTAATTGGGTCACCTCTCCGACATTGACACCGTTCATCAGACTGTCATAACGGATATCCGTAAAAAGCCGCCAGGTGTCATACCGATAATTCTGGAGATCGCTGTTCGTTGACCGGCTGTAGCTGATCTTCATGGACCGAAAAGGATCATAGTTCAGGCTCATGCTTTTGGACATGTTAAAGGAGTAACTGTTGATCGTATCCCGGGTGCTGCGTGTGATCTTCTCATTGTCACGTTCGGAAACATTCATATTCCACTGGAAAGAGGAAGGTTTCCAGTAAAATTTCTGTTCTTTACTTTCCTCGTTCAAAAACGGGACCCAGGAAAGAAATGATATTCCTTCTCCCTTATTGATATTGAGCTGATACGATAATTTTCCATTCACGGAACGGTTTTGCTGATCTTCAATTTCAAGACTGCTGTTTTTCACTGTCGAGGCATTAAAACTTGCCTGTAGCGGGTTAATGAGTACGCGCGTTAATAACGGATCGTCATTATCACCGCTCCTTCGCAGTGAAGTACTGACAGAACGTGAATTTGATATTGACTTTAGGCTGTCTTCGGGTTCATCACGTAAAGGGATGTCGGATCCGGGATAATATTTTGGCGTGTTCTGACTTTGGTTCCGGGATATATTGATAGGCATGCTGACATTCCAGTCGTCCGGAAGAAGTTTGTCCGCATTGACTGTCATGATGAGGTTATAGGCTTCGTTTGTCGTTTGATTGTTTGATTGTTGCTGATTTACCTGACGAAAATCCGCATCGGTTTTTCTGGCATTTGCATTAAAATTGAATAAGCCCCCGAGATTAAAGTCAAAAGAACCGCGCATAGCCGTACCAGGATCATTTTTGCTTTCCGAAACCCGCATTTCATTGATCCATATCTCTCCGGTATAATTTCTGAAATTATCCGCATTCCGCACGCCTACCTGCATTTTTTCAATACGGGACAATGACGGGTTCCCCACTACACGGTAGATCTTTCCCGTATATTCTTCCGTGTCGGGGTCCCTTTGCCGGTACTCCCGGATATTGCCGTCATCATATTTAAAATATTCAACACCGTCAAAATCCACACGGTTTTTTAACTGCGTTATCTCTTCAAATATCATTTCAATATTATTACGCTCATCCCAGCCGGGATAAACTTCCGTAACTGCTTCGTAATACTCTTCCATTCCGCCACGGCCAATCCGCAGGAACAATCTTATCGGTGAATTGGTAACAGGATCATTTTCATCTCCGTGTATAAACATCTTCAGTTTTTTATACATTAACAGCGTTTTGCTTTCAAGCATGATCTTTTCGGCAAGAGCGGTTTCTCCGGGCTTCAACCCGTCCAGGTTCAGTACCAGAGCCTGTTCTTTTTCCTTGATCGTTGTACCGTCAAGCGGGCTTACGTGTTCGCGGCCGCTGATTCCCGGCGGTGAGATATAATCAGCATCTTCATCCGTGTTCTTTACGGTAATGAAGAAGCGGTCATCATCAGGGGTAAAGAAATTATCATCCTGACCGGCAAGACCCTGTTCCTGCCATTCATTTCCCACGATCGAAACGGAGGCAAACTGGATAGTATCCTGGTCTTCAACATTGAACATACTCATCCGCATCATGCGTATGGACATGAAGTTGGGCATACCCACGCTGTCAACGACAGCCGTAAGAGGGATCCGGTATTGTTTCCATCCGGTCGGTTCTCCGTTGTTGAAGTACGTTTGGGAAGCCAGCCATTGGTCGCTTCCGAGATCCACCGTATAAGAATAATAATTATTTGCCTGATCCAGTTTTCCGTCACGGTCGATATCTTCCGTATCGGGATACGGTTGAATACCGTCAGAACCGGCATTCCCGTCCGTACCGTTACTAAAGCGCACTTCACCTTCTTTATACCCCTCTTTATCAAAATTATCAACCAGAGGATCCCATCCACGTTGCTCTTCTTGCTCGTCCGTTAACCCATTGATCCCGATATCTTCATTATAATTGGTTGATATTTCAAGATTCCCGTTATTGTTTTGGTCTTCGTGATTCAAAATACCGTCTCCATACTCCGTGTCCGGGATCGCCGGATCATAATTCGTATTATACCAATCTTCGGTGATCTCTCCGATATCGATCTGAAGCTGCCCTTTTTCACCGCGCACCCATATCTCGATATATTTACTTTTACTCTGGTCATACATATATACCGGCTGCATAATACCGCCCCATATCTGTCGCGTATCATTCTGGGTTTCCCTACCGGTGATCCCATTGACCTCAGGATCCAGGACCACACTGAGAACGTTGGTATATTGATCCGTTTCGGTGACCTCTTTCTGCGGCCATATATATTTTGTATATATACCAAAGATCTTGGAGCCGTTATTATCAACATAAAAAGGATTATACCAGAACATAAAACCGCGTTCCTTAAAACTTGAAGCAAAAAAAGTGTTTTCCGGCTTGCTGGCATGAGTCCATTTCTGGAAATTAATGTTCATGGGCGTTTTCTGACTTGCCGATTCAAAATCATCCAGTTTTGCAACACCATCGTGATCACCGCTCGCTTTATTTTCAATGGTATTGGGGTTCGGAAGGATCTGGGCAATTTCACCGCTGAATTTTAGGGAACTCTGACGTTTAATGTGAACCATCGGGAGTGCGTTCATGGCGCGGTCAAGCCAATCCAGCTCATAAGCAAATTCACCGTTTATATCCCAGATAAAGTTCTGGAACGGTTCGTCACCGATATTAACATTCTTATCATCAAGCACACTGCGTTTGTAATACATTGCCGTGGCGCCGAGAAAAGCATTTTCATGTAAGCGGTATTCCGCCCGCACACCGGTCATAAACTTTTGTTCTCCGATCCCGCCGAACATTTGTTCTGTTTCATAATTAATATCGATCTTCGCATTGGCATCCATTGCTTCTGCGCTCTTCAGTGTGATGATCCCGGAAAAATAATCAATGTCATAATCAACACCCCGGGTCATTTTTTTTCCGCTGATCAGGATCTCTTCACTGCCCTCAATGATGAACATTTCACCGAGGTCGATGGTTGAACTCCGGTTGGAGTATTGCACCTCTATATAGTATTTTCTTGCCAGACGCTCAGGATCATTGTAAGATTTATTATAGATCTTCCCGGCTGATGGCAATTCCGAATCTTCTCCGGAACGTAAATTTTCGTTATATATGCCTTCGGTATTATTATCTTCCGGCGCGGCCTGAAACGGCAAAACATAAGGCATCCAAAGCTCCCGCGCGCTGCAGGTCAACGACAAGTCCTTCCGGAGTGATGTCGATCTTACCGTCATTTCCGGGCTCCCCGTTCTGATTATAATTATCCAGATCAAAATACTGCAGGTAAGGCGTACCGTTAATGTATTCCACCGGCTGGTTCGCGCCATTATAGAATACCTTCAGTTCAAAACCTTCCTTATCGATATTTCTTGCTTTCAGATCATAAATATTCCGCATCTCCAGATCCCAGGTTTTATAATTGGGTTTGGGGTTTTCCGCTTTTATGATCTTCAGATATTCGCCGTTCTGCAGATCACCGTATTTTTTGCCGCTGCTTGTTTTATACGCAATGGCGAGAATACTGTTATCGCTTAATCCTACACTTAAACGGATATATCCCTGATACAGATTTATTTCATATTCTCCGAATTGTTCAGCGCTGGGTTTTTCGAGTTTGCGGAAATATATTGAATCCGCAACATCTTCTTCCGGATGTTCTGTAAGGACCGTTGGAGTCCCGTCGGGCGCCAGATCAACAAAAGCCACCGCTCGCATTTTTGTGTCTTCGCGTTCATTGCAACTTATATATATATCATAATCCTCTATCATGTCGGAATACGTAAATTTTCCGCTCTGGAGGTCATAAGGATACATTTCCTTTCGAAAGAACTCATCGATAAAGAAATATACATTACGCTTATACTCATAATCAAAGATCTCTATCTTGGACCCGCCGTCGTCACCGGAAGCACCGCCCCAGGATTTCTTTTTGCTGTCTTTTTTTTCATAGGAGGCAATAGCCGTTACATCCACGGGCCCGAATTTCATAAGGGCTTTCCCTCCGAACAAACCGCTGGAAGAAGATGTACCCGTCACAAAGCGTGTTCCGGGAAGCGAAAGTCCGATATTCCCAAAATTGGCACGCTGAATAATTTCGTCTTCTTTTCCGCGGTAATCGATCTTGATGGCATTTTCAAATTCAAAATCACGCTCACTGTCCTCATCGATCGAGATGGTAATGCGATCACCGATCGTCCCTTCTATCGTAAACTGCTGCGTCTGGTCCATGAGAAAATTCTTTTGCTCATTTTCCATATTTCCGGTTGCCATAATGGAATTGTTCTGCTGATTGTATTTACCTGTAATTGAAATTAATCCGCGGATGCGCAGAGCAACGCGCTGGCCGGCAATATCCGCACCGATTATTTCCAGGGATTGCCCCCCCTGCTGCTGCATCGGGTCTATATGATAGAGCGTGTCCGTCATTGCAACTTTTTTATACCACATATTATTGACATCATATTGCATGCGGTTTTTAAAATAGTCCTCAAAGGCAATATACCGTGGAATATTCAGTGCATCATCACCAAGTTTTTCATATAAACGCATTACATTGCCGGAATCACCGCTTGCCCCATGTATACTGATCATAGAGAACATTCCCGGAAAATTTACGCTGACCGGCATATAGGGTTGATCATAAGCACGCGTAAATCCGACCGGAGGAGACGGGGTGAGGGGCATTATTCCCGGAAAGCGGTATTGAAAAGTAAATTCAGGGGTATAAGATATACTTTCTCCTGTTATAAAGGAAAAAAGCAAGAGGATGACCAGACCGGTAATAAATCTGCGCTTCTGCTTCAAGGTTTTAATACGTGCCTTTTTTGGTTCTCGAAACATCAACTCGTTAACAAATTGGTCCGGCTGTCTCTCCTAAATATATTTTTTTTCTTTTAGTTTGCGGATTCAGGGCATCGATTGCTTTTCCGCGGTGACTGATCTTGTTTTTTTCATTAATATCCAATTCGGAAAAGTTTTTCCCAAGGGCGGATAATAAAAAACCGGGTCGTAACCGAATCCCATGCTGCCTTTTTGTTCATTCAATATAAAACCGTTTACGACACCGTCAACATCCCAAGCCTCTGTATGACCAACAAAAGCGATTGTTGTACGGAAGCATGCACGGCGTTGTTCCAATGGAATTCCATTTAGGTCTTTTAACAGCTTGATCACATTTTCCCGATAACTGACATTTTCACCGGCATAACGTGCTGAATATATGCCGGGAGCGCCATTCAGGGCATCCACCTCCAGGGCAGTATCGTCGGCTATGGCCGGCAAACGGGTATATGCATGAATTGCCCTGGCTTTTTTATATGCGTTTTCTTTCAGTGTTTTTCCGTCTTCCGTCACTTCCGGCATAGCGGGAAAATCATCCAGTGTCTTAAGCCGTATCCGCTTACCCAGTTTTTGATGATATTCACGAACCTTATCCCGGTTATGTGTCGCTAATATATACGTGTTCATTATTTTTTCCATAATTGAACAGAATTTAGCACCTGTTCTCTTATTATTCAACACTTTTTCTCTTCCGGGCGAGTTTTAAACAAATTGGATAATGGTCGGAATAGCCTCCGCTGAACTTTACACCCTTATAAAATCGCAATGGGCCGTCCGTTCCTTTTTCTCTGATCCAGTGCAAGTGCGGAAATGCGTACGTCCCGGGTTGTAAAAACCGGGGATACGGGAAAAGAAATAAGAAAATGATCGAAACTGGTCCATTCTCCATTATAATAATATGTCCCCTGCACTCCGTCGGGGAGGTCTTTCTTCAGATATTGTATACCGGGTTCCCTATAAAGTATCTGCAGACAGCTGTCACAGGAATCGTCATTGAAATCCCCGGTCATCAGTATGGTATAATCCGGGTGCATCTTCCTTACTTCTTTTACGGCATCCAAAAGTATGCCCGCAGCATAAATACGGAAAGGGTCCGTTTGTGCTTTGCCGCCGCGCCGGGACGACCAGTGATTAATAAAAATACTTAGCGTGTCCTTGTTCTCTTTCAGGCAAAGATCGACACGCATAATCGGGCGGCTGTGATAACCGCGTTCAGCAATAAAGACCGGATAGTAGCTATGGTAAATATATTCTGCATGTGTTTTCCGGAACATCAGCGCCGGATCGATGCCGCGTATATCGGGTCCCTCATCTATAATGATCTCCCAGTCGGCGGTATGATAAAGACGGTCCTTTAATTTTTTCAAGAACTGTCCGGTTTTCCACCTCAACCATACCAAGAATATGCGGGTTGATATGATTGATGACATCGGCAAGATGCTGCGTTTTCAGGCAATATGCCCGATAGGTGTAATTCTTGGGGCTGCCGGGCATAAAATCCCCGTCCCGGGTCTTTGGATCGTCCTCAATGTCAAATAAATTTTCAACATTCCAGAACATGATCTGCAGATCAGCCGCAAAACACAGGCAGACCGCAAACAGCATGAAGATCTTCTTCATGTTCTTTCCCCCTCAAAAATTCAACGTTATATAATTGTTCTCAGATCGTTAAGTGAATCAATGATCTTTTCCGCACCGGCATCTTCCAGAGAAACTGCGTCATTGTATCCGTAACTAACGGCGATCGTTCTCAACCCCGCCGTTTTGCCGAAGATCATGTCCGGAAGACTGTCGCCGACCATAAGACCATTAATATTTTGAGGCAGTTTCATCTTTTTTTGACATATTCCCAGACTGCCGGATCGGGTTTGCTGACATCCAGGGTATCACCGCCCACGACCAGTTCAAAATACCGGTCGATCTGAAAATATTCGAGCATTCTCCGTACCATTGCTTCCGGTTTGTTCGAAACGATGATCTGCGGCAGATCCGAGAAATGCCGTAGTATCTCTTCTGCGCCGGGATAAACATGTGAATGAACGATCAGATGGTCATTATAATACTCCGCCATCTCTTTTCCGATCCGGGTAACGGCGGACATATCCGTTTGTATCTCTTCATGCTGCATCAGTGCATAATGGATAGCCCGCTCAACCAGTTTCCCGATACCGCTGCCGATAAAACCCCGTATCTGTTTTTCCGGAACGGCCTCAAAACCGTTTTTCTGCAGAACAACGTTCATGCTTTCCGTGATATCGGGAAGCGTGTTGCACAAGGTACCGTCAAAATCATAGCATATCAGATCCGGACGTTTCATATTTTCTCCACAAATTTTTCGGCGATGGTCTTTTTGACGCCGTTATTGAATTCGATACGAAGCAAAATTTGCGATGAGCGGATAATACTTTTCACTTTTCCTTTTCCGAACATCTTATGTCTTACACGATCTCCCACGGTAACGGAACCCGGCGTGGGCGCTGAATGGGTTTATTATCCTCTTGCTCCAGGATTATTTGCCCTTCCGCCGGCGCCGGAGAAATTCTGTTCAGGGTTTTTGATCTGCCGGTATGAATGTCATAGCGCTTTTGCCGGTGCGTTTTGTCTTTCTGTAAATATTTTTGCGGTATCTCCTCAATAAATTCCGAAGATCTTGCGCCCCGCAACTGACCGTACTGCATGCGTTGACGTGCAGACGTGATGGTGACCTTCTCCATTGCCCGGGTAAGGGCAACATAGAACAGGCGCCGCTCTTCCTCCAGCTCCCGCTTGTCCATCCGGGCCCGCTCAAGCGGAAAAAGTCCCTCCTCCATACCGGCAATGAACACACGGCGGAATTCCAGTCCTTTTGCACTGTGTATCGTCATCAGTGTTACCGCCTCGGCACTGTCTTCCCACTGGTCAATATCCGTCTGCAGGGAAACATCCTGAAGGAAATCCTCAATACCGGCTTCGGGATTGAAATTCTCGAACATCTTTACGCTGTTGATGAACTCTTCCTGATTACGCCGCCGCTCCTGAAGCTCGGGATCATCTTTGTCCTTATATAATGCATGCAAACCGCTTTTTTCAAGGATCTCCACCGCAAAGCCGGACGGCGGGAGCGCTTCTAACTTCGAGCGCAGAGAGATCATCGTTTCCATAAATTTCTGCAGCTGATGCTGCGCGTGGGCATGCAGACCGCCTCCTCCGGATATTGAAAGGCCTCCCAGAGCGTCCGCCGGGTTTCTGCCGCGAATTTCTCCAGTTTGCCAATGCTCACGTCCCCGATACTGCGGGCCGGGACATTCACGATGCGTTTGAGGTTGACGGTATCGCGGGGATTGACCAGGACGTTCAGATATGCCAGGATATCCTTGACCTCTTTCCGCTCATAGAATTTTACTCCGCCTATCAGTACGTAGCGGATACCACGTTCAAATAATGATTTCTCGAGAAGCCGTGATTGCGCATTCGTCCGGTACAGGACCGCAAAATCACGAAGGGGTTGTCCCGAATGGAGAATGCGGTTGGCAATGTAGTCCGCTTCGTCAAAATCCTTGTCACATTCTTTGTAATATATTTTGTCACCCTCTTCCGCCGCTGTCCACAGACTTTTGTCCGCACGGTGCCGGTTGCTTTTGATCATATGGGAGGCAGCTTCGATAATGGTTTTTGTGCTGCGATAATTTTGCTCCAGTTTAATGGTCTTTGCCCGGGGAAAGGATCTCTCGAATTCCAGAATATTCTGAATGTCCGCTCCGCGCCAGCCGTAAATGGACTGATCGTCATCGCCGACCACACAGATATTCGTGTTTTTTTCAGAAAATAATTTGATCATTCTGAACTGTGCCGTATTCGTATCCTGATATTCATCAACCAATACGTAATCCCAGCGATAACGGTATTTTTCCGCGACAGTGGATACTTTCTGAACATCAACAGCGGACGCATTAACAGATCGTCGAAATCGCAGGCATTGTTTTTTTTCATCTCGCTGTCGTATTCTTTATAAATAAATGCCAGCTTTTCATATACGTATCTACCTTTAGTTTCCTTTTCCGCCTCTTCGGGTGTTTCAAGCTGTTGTTTCCGGTGACTGATGTAATGCAGGACCTGAGAAGGCTGAAAGACTTTCGGATCTATACTGAGTTTTTTCAGGCACTGGTTAATGACTTTTTTGGTGTCGCCGGTATCGTAGATGGTAAAATCCGGCGGAAAACCGGGGAGGTTCTTTTCTCCTCTCAGGATGCGTGCGCCAATACTGTGAAAAGTTCCAATGTTAACGTAATTTATATGTCCCAGAAGACTGTTTACGCGCTCTTTCATTTCATTTGCGGCTTTATTCGTAAAAGTTACCGCAAGAATACGATTTCCGCTTGTTTTTTTCTGTTCCAAGAGATACGCGATCTTACGGGTCAGAACGCGCGTTTTCCCGGATCCGCTTCCGGCGAAGATCAAAACCGGTCCGTCAGTTGCCAGCACCGCCTCTTTCTGGCGCGGATTCAATCCGGATAAAATATCGCTCATAAGCTCCTTTTGGTTTCAGCGCAAAAATAGCATATATACAAAAAAGGAGAACTGTTTTCTCCTTTTTTGGAAAATTGTGATATCAGTAACGATATCGGTCGGATTTATACGGGCCGCGGGGATCTACACCAAGATATTCTGCTTGTTCCGGAGTAAGTTCAGTAAGTTTTACCCCAAGTTGTCCCAGATGCAGGCGTGCGACTTCCTCATCCAGTTTTTTGGGTAAAGTATACACTTTTTCTCATGCTGCTTTTGCCGGATCTCGATCTGTGCCAGTACCTGATTGGAAAAAGAATTGCTCATCACATAGGAGGGATGCCCCGTAGCATTCCCGAGATTAACCAGCCGGCCTTCCGACAGCAGAATGATCGAGTGTCCGTCCGGGAACATGATCTGGTCCACCTGCGGCTTGATATTGATCTTCTTTATTCCCGGAAGTGCATAAAGCGCATCCACCTGGATCTCGTTGTCAAAATGCCCGATATTGCAGACAATGGATTTATCTTTCATACGCTGCATGTGGTCTGTGGTTATCACATCGCAATTTCCGCTGGCCGTAACAAAGATATTGCCCTCTTCGACCATATCATCAAGGCGTTTTACTTCATAGCCTTCCATTGCCGCCTGCAGAGCACAGATCGGATCGATCTCGGTGATAATGACCCTTGCGCCGAGTCCGCGCATGGATTGTGCACAGCCCTTTCCGACATCGCCGTAACCGCAGATCACCACGATCTTGCCGGCGATCATGACATCGGTAGCACGTTTTATGCCGTCAGCCAGGGATTCACGGCAGCCGTAAAGATTATCAAATTTGGATTTTGTTACGGAATTGTTGACATTAAAGGCGGAAAAAGCAATTCCCCTTTTTCATCATTTGATACAAACGGTTCACGCCGGTAGTGGTTTCCTCGCTGGTTCCGCGAATGGAACCTGCGATCTTTTGCCAGCGGCCGGGATGTTTTTTCAGATCTGCAATGATGAGTTCCTGAGCGATGCGCATATCTTTATTCTCAGAATCGGCCTCCGGCAGATGGCCGGTTTCCGCATACGCTTTCTCCAGCCGTACCGCTTCATGCACGAACAGTGTTGCATCTCCGCCGTCATCCACAATACCATCCGGCCCCCCGTCTTCAAAAAGCAAGGCCTGTTTCGTACACCACCAGTATTCTTCCAGGGTCTCTCCCTTCCAGGCAAAGACCGGAACACCCATATCCGCTACCGCTGCCGCTGCATGGTCCTGTGTGGAATAAATATTACAGCTCGCCCACCGGATCTCCGCTCCCATGGCGGCCAGGGTCTTGATCAAAACAGCCGTCTGGATCGTCATATGCAGACTGCCGGTAATGCGGGTCCCTTCTAATGGTTTGCTTTCCCGGTATCTTTCTTTCAGTGCCATCAAACCGGGCATCTCGGCTTCGGCCAATTCGATCTCCCTGTGACCGAAGCTTGCCAGGGATATATCTTTTATCTTGTATTTTATCATTATCTTACTCCGCAACTCTGTCTATGTAATAGGCGATAATAGTTATGGATTGTGCAATCGCAAGCAGGGAAGCTAAATTTTGCGTAAAGTTTTTCCCGAATTTCGGAGGGATCATAATGGTATCCCCTCTGCGGATCTCCGGGATCAGTGAATCGTCTCCGGTTTCAATATAGCTTTCCAGGTCCACAAAGATCACGAGGGGTTCATCCTCATTCAATCTCTGTCCGCGAATAATTTTGACATTGGTCATTTTTGCGGTGCGGGGCTTGGGTCCTCCCGCAATGGAAAGGATACCCAGCATATCATAGCCGATAGGAACGTCGAAAATACCCGGCCGTTCAACCTCGCCCCAGACCTTTACCGGTATGGTCAGTTCTCTGTCCCCGCTGAAACGCGGCGACATGCTGCTGCTACCGTCCTGCGCAACTGCAGCGGTTATGATAAATATTGCCATTAGTGCAATGATCAGATGTTTCTTCATATAGTGTTTCTCCTTATTTAACCGTGAAATACATCCAGTCGCTTTCCGAACCCTGGCTTTCCGCTGCGCCGCCCACTTCACCGGAAACGGCATCCACTCGCCAGCGGTAGTTCCCTTTTTCAGATATTTTTGTTCATCGGCATTTATCCACAGGCTGTCGCACAATACCGTTGTATAAGCGTCATTCCCGTTGAGATAAACATAAAATCTTGAATTTGACAGATCAAATCGATGTTTTTTGACGAATAGCTTTGGCCTGTAGTTTCCTTCTTCAAGATAAAATAGTCTCAGGTACAGGTAATTTATACGGTTATCCAATCGTGCCGTATACGTAAAATAAAAATGCGGCTGTTCATTATATATATCTCCTGCCGGTTCTTGTAAAGAAGCCTTCCGTGCCAATTGATAATAAACGGTGTCGGAATTTTCACTGCTGACCGTAAAGTCATTATAGGACTTAAGATAATAATAATACATGGTATCCAGGTGGGCGGTGTTGTCGATATACTTGTCGCTGTCATATAAGACCCCGGCACTGCGGTTGACGGTGGCAATGCGCGTAAAATCATATTCCTGATCTGTCATCGTTCCGCGGTAAATGTAGTAGCCGAGGATTCCCTCTTCTTCCGCGGCATCGGGTTCCTCCCATTCAAGATAGATCGCATTATCGGGATGTGCATCGATCCCCTGCTCGATCAGACTGTCCGGCGGACTCTTGGGTATAAATTGTGGCACAGAGATCTCCGGCGGCTCAAAACAGCCCGCCAGCAGCGCTATTACGAATAATCCTGTCACAACCTGTCTTATCATCTTCTTCTTACTCTTTCTCTTTCTCTTTCTCTTTCTTTTTCTCTTTCTCTTGCTCTTTTTCTCATTCTTATTCTTATTCTTAACCTTATCCTTAGCCTTATCCTTAACCCTCATTCTTCCCACTCATTCTCATTCTTATTCTTTCTCTCCCCAGTAATATGATAAAGATATCAGATGGCTCCAATTGATTTCATGGCGCTGTATGGAATAATCAACACGCATCTTTCCGGCAGCGACGGGAAGTATCACGCCCGCTCCCCCGGTAAAACTGCTGAGGTCTTTCCCGAAACGGATATCCAAAAGATCCTTGATCTTCCACTGAAAGCCGTACCGCACACCGTATGGCGGAAAAAACCTACTTTCAAAAATATAGCCGTCAAGCACCAGGGAGAGTTCGCTGGATAAAGCTTTTATCGGCTGATGAAGAGCTATACCGCCGGTAAGCCGCATATTGCCGAAGTCGTTCAGTTTATTGAACCAGATCACGGGCGACTTAATGATATTTTCCGCATTCAGGCCGAGGGAAATTTCTCCCAGCCTTTTTATGTAAAAAACTTCATGTCCGGGAATAAGAAAACGGATACCGGCATCCATACCCGCACCGAGGGCGGAGCTGCCGTCCAGGGTCTTATATATGAATTTTACGTTCGCTCCGTACTGCATGTTAATAATAAAGCGGTCATAGGACCAGCCCAGCTTTATGTCCAGCGGCGTTTCGCGGGCAACGGAAAGTAAAACGGCATTTTCCAGATCAAAAAATGTTTCTGTGGGCAAAAAATCCCTGATGTAATCTCTTCTCTGATTGATGTTCGGTATTTGATTGACAATATCTTCCCGCCGGTACAACTGCACTCCCACCGTATTTACGATCGCACCGATCTGATAGTCGCCGTAAGGCATCGAGATCCCCAGGCTGTTCTGAAAAGCAAGTCCGTACAAATTATTGAACTGTGTAAAAACCTCTTTATCGCGGAAACCGATCAGACCTGCGGGATTTGAGATCACCGAGGAAATACCGTTCAGGGATGTCAGGCCCGTACCGCCCATGGCTGTGGACTGCGATGATCTTCCCGCCAGAATGAACGCATCGCCGTAAAAACCGTAATCGGCGAATGCGGACATGAAAAGGCTCAGCATAAGAACCGTTTTTATTATACGTTTTTTCATCGGAGTTTCGCCACTTTCCCTTTTACGTTAATGGTCTTTCCATCCACATTCCCTTCGATCACATAAAAATACACGCCGTTGGCAACCGTGTTGCCAAATTCATCCTTACCGTACCAGGGAATTTCGTGATAGCCGATACTCTGCAGAGGCAGGTCGGTAATGGCATTTTCCTGTACCGACATTGTATAGATCTTCCGGCCGGACAATGTATAAATGCTGATATGAAGATCATCAAATTGCTCAGTGAGTTCGTAAATAAAGGTGGTTTTTATCGTGAAGGGGTTCGGAAAATTTCCGTAATTGATCAGTCGTGATTCTCCGGTATAGACGATCTGGAATTCTTCCGATTCGGCCCGGTTCCCCACCAGGTCATGAGCAACGATCTGCAGTGTATGTTCCCCCACATCCATATTAAGCTGAAAATTCAGTCCCATTTCCCGAATATTGCCGTCCCGGATTATACTGATATTATTCCTGTCGATCTCCTCGCCGTCCAGCAATACATTCCAAAATTCGGGCAAGGGATTAACGCCGTATTCATCGCGCAGGATCACGGAAAAATCCGAACGTTCGGAAACATATCCCCGTGTCAGTATTTCCCGTGCATTCAGATTGACCTCGATGTCCGGTGCCGTATTCTCATCGGGATATGCGATCAAATAATAACCTTTTTTACGAAGCGGAAAATAAACCGTTCCGCTTTCCGTTTCCAGCGGCATGGTATGGAATTCATCCTCGTTCGTACTCAGATACGCCAGGATCTTATTATTATTCAAGCTTTCCGCCGGCAGAGAAACCCGGAAATCGATCTGCTCCGACGGCGTGTTGATATACATAAGATTCTGGACCGCCTGAGAAGCTCCGAAACCGGAAAGAGAATAACTGCGGTCATAGGCATTGATATAAATAGCCTGGCGGGAGCCGTTGTCCGTGCCGGGATGTATATTGAGAAAAGTGGTTCCCGGAAGTGGGACCGTATCGC
The DNA here is from genome assembly GCA_034521145.1 of Fidelibacterota bacterium. Lineage (GTDB taxonomy): Bacteria > Fidelibacterota > Fidelibacteria > Fidelibacterales > Fidelibacteraceae > M50B103. The sequence continues at coordinate 302,120 of JAXHMX010000002.1, forward strand.
TGTCCGTGTTGATAAACTGTCCGTCCTGTGAAAGCAGCCATGGATTATTCACGTTCATTACCAGCCTGTTGTTTGCCGTATCGGTATCGGCAATCTCAATGGGATCAATGTCAATTTTCAGACTCCCGTTCCCGTAGGCGGGCAAAAAATCAAGGTGATAGGTGTTGATCTTCTCCGTACCGCTTTCGTATTGCCCGTCAACATCATACATGGTCAGCAATGTATCACGGTAGGACAATTTTTCCATTCCCGGAACGCGAATATGCAGATCGACATGCACCGCAGTATCCGCCTGGTTGAAAAGGACAAGCTTACTTTTTCCGTCCTCTATGGAATAATCAAGTATGGAAATGTCTTTCCCGGAAGGGACAACCGGTGCCAGCCGGTAATAATCTCCCGTGAGGCTGTCGCCGTCCACGGCAAGAACCGGCATAAAATAATTTCCGTTATGGTATGAAACGGCGGATGCGGTGTCATTTTCTGCAAGATAGAACGACGTTTCCGATGTATAATAGATCTTATATTCTGTTTCATAAACTCCGTTTTCAATCTCATTCAGGGCCAGGCTGCTATAGGAAGCATTGCTGACGGGATCCCGGTAAAGGCGTAAATATGCCTGCGTTATATTTTTCTCGGTATCAAGTTCCATCCGGATACGTACCCCGGCAGAATCGGATATTCCGGGTTGTCCCGGATCGTAATCCAGTGATGAAATATACGGTGCATTAAATGCAAGACGTTCCGCGCCGGCATAAACCTTGTTGTTATCATCCCAGTAAACAAGTTGAGCAAGACCGTCGGTAATATTATGGTGTTCCGGCATCATAAAGGACGCCTGTCCATTCTGAAAAGCAAGGGGGATCTTTTGCCGGACGGGATATTTTCGTTCTTCACCGCGCGTACCGACAATATCAAGAACTCCCCGGGTAATTCCCGGATCCGTGACCTGTATATCTACATTCTGACCGGTAACGGCGCTTTTCGGGTCCAGTGAAAAGGAACTGTTGATATCGGGCTGAGGAAATGCTGCGGACGGATCCCCAAGAATGCACATCTGGTAATAAAGCGATTTCCGGAAATATTTGTAAACGATCTGTCCGTCCACATTGTCCCTGAAATTTGAATTCCTGCCAAAGGTCGAGAAGAAATAATCCGTCAGGGCATGACGCATGGCGTCGCCGTGGGACATCTGATCTTCATACATGAACTGCGTTACTTTTTTATAAATATAATAATTGGAATTGAGCCACCCGTACCCGGTGGAGGACAATACCGACACTCCCGCCCGGGGATGCCTGATAAGCATTTCCCCGATGGCATTATCGTTGGAAAAGGTATTCGTAAAACAGGTGAAGGAGTTCACAATAAACGGTCTTATAAAGGAAAATTCCTCAAAAGCGCTGTACGGCAGCACATAATTATCCCAGGTATAACCGCCCCCGTGACCAAGATAATTGATACAGTAAATACCGTCATTAATGAAATTGATCAGTGTGTCCGTTGCATACAGTCCGCATCAAAATCTCCGGTCACATGGGAATCATAAAGATAAAGGCGGTCGGTCTGGACATGGTCCGGAGAAACGGTGTTAATATAATCTTCCATCTGGACCTTGAACGTCGCTTCCGGACCGGTCAGCAATGCCGCACGATTCCGGTGAGCCGGCGGGGTTTCCCTCTTGTCATACACCCTGATCTTTGTAATAATACTATCCAGTTCATCTTCCGTGCTGACCGGCAGGCGTCCCAATGCCATTTCCATGACGAAATCGTCGTCAATGTCAACAAACCAGGGCTCGGCCAGAACCGCACCGCGGGCGCCTGCGGACTGGTATTTGATCACGGGCAGCGGATTCTCCGTCTTGGTATCCCCGATAAAAAGGACATATCGCGGTGGTGAGGACCAGGCATTATAAGCGTCCGTCAAAAACTTTTTTATCGCATAAGGACTTTCATTGGAGTAGTTATACTCATCATAAATACGTTCAAGCTCATATATGACCGGCGTAAAACCCATACTGCGTTTATGTTCGGCCAGTTCTTGTGCTTTCTCATAAAAATCCTTATGTGTGACGATAAGATAATCGCCCTGTTCCGCTGTGTTGTACATTTCGTTTTCCGAGGCGTTCACATACCGTATGGAATCTACCCCGGCGAACCCGAAGGATGGATCCTCTTCCTTTCCCGGACCGGCGATCTGATAGACCTCGTCGCCGCGGCATTCATCTTCGAAATAGATGGAATACCGCACCTCTCCGCCAACCGTATCTTCAGGTGACACATAATAACCCCGTATCCAGTTGCTTTCATTTTTCAGGATCAAAACATCCGATGCGGAGGTCAGTCCCTCTACCCGGAACAAATAGGTACCCGGTCCGTGCTGCGGCGAGAAACGCAAACGGTTATTGTGTGCGATCATATAACGGTCGTAAGAAATTTTCAGCCAGTCGAACAAGACCTGGTCATCCATATAGGGATTTTCCTCAAAACCTTTTACCGAAATATTAATACTGTTGTCGCCATCATTTAAATATTCATGGCTGAACTGCATGTCGGCATTACTGGAAATATTCGGCACCTGGCCGTCCCAGTCATCTTCAAGCAAATACCGGTTATTTACTGTTACGTATATCTGGTGGTCCATTTCATCATCAACGGAATAGGTCAGGCCCTGCATGCGCAAGGTAAAATCCACATTATACGGTGAATCCGTGACCGGGTCCCGGAGTTCAAAGGGAAAGGAAACGCTTCGCCCCACGCTGATCGAGGGGAATAGAATTCATGTTCATATTTATGCGATAATTCCTGTTCATGCAGGCGTGCAAGCGATTGATACTGCATATTTTTTTCTATGTGTACGGTACTGCGGAAGGTCCGGTTTTCCTGCGGTAAAAAGGTTGCATTCCCGGTAATTTCGCTGTTTTCCTGCACATAACGGAGACCGTTTTCCCCGGACCAGTTCATATGAATGACTTCGTAATCCGAAAAAGGGTTATACAAATAATCGCCGTAAGGATTTTTCATTTCCGGGATATGGAACTGAACGACATCATGCTGCTGAAATGTTTCATATTCACGCTCGTAGGTGCTGGAGACCCGGCAGGGTATTTCTTCGCCCCACCGGTACAACTTGATTTTGTCCGGATGCACGGTCCGCAGATCGATACCTCGGTCCTCAAGATCCTGGCCGGTGACCTGATAAACGCCGGGTTCCGTGATATAAAGGGCTAAGAATTCTTCCGGAAGTTCCGTTTTAAGCGATGTGGTCTTTGCAAAGCTGCGGGTGTTTGTTCCGGAAATATCCGCTTTTCCCAGGGATGCAGCCGTCGTGGAAAGAAGATCTATGGTTGCTCTTGTCAGGCAGCGCACCTGTCCGTCTTCACCGGGGAGCAGGGGCGTTATTTCCAGAAGGCTTCCCACGCCCGGTATTTCCTGAATGCGCACGTAATCATTTAATGAATGTATATCAAAGGCATCGATGGCATCTTCTTCAATTTCCCCATAGTCCATGGAAATTTCCGGCGCAAAAAAGTTTTTTTCTTCTTTTTCTTTGATCTGAACGGCAAGTTTTCCGGGGTCATTCCGGATCATGAGGGTATATACCGGATAATATCGCCCCTGATAAAAAAAGCTTCCGGCGATACCGCTTTCGGGAAACGATCCGTGCTTTACAAAATGTGTAATATCACCGGGGTCCATTTCCCATGTATAGGAAAATTTTTCGGGTTTTTCATCGGCTTGCCATGTTGCCGCCATGAGCATACCGCCAAAAAGCATCAGCAAAACTATAATGCTTTTACCGGTTTGATAAATACGTGTACAAGGATGTACGAAGTTCATCTTCATTCAGGTCCCGTCTTAATTTTCCCTGATAGGCGACAGAGATTCTTCCGCTTTCCTCGGAAACAATGATCACCATCGCATCACTTCTTCCGACAATCCCAGACCGGCCAGGTGCCGTGTCCCTATCGTCGGGTCCAACTCTATATTTTCACTAAGCGGCAGAATACATTTTGCCGCCAATACACGATCTTCATAAATGATCGCCGCACCGTCATGCAGCGGTGATCCCGTATTGAAGATCGATAGTATTAGATCACGGTTGATCTGTGCATCAATCTTTACTCCTCTTTCAATTATGGACTTTAATCCGCTGTCACGCATAACGACAAGCAGCGCACCCAATCCGGTATTTTTCAGTTCAATGGCCGACGTGATTATTTCTTCGGTCTCACTATTGTTCGCTTTTGACATCCAGCGTAAAAGCGGATTTTGACCTATATACAAAAGAATGCGGCGTAATTCAGGCTGAAAAAGTATGATGAACAAGATGACCCATACGGTGGCCAGGCGTTCAAAAAGCCAGGCAGTCGCCCGGAAATTCAGCAAATGAGCAATGAAGCCAAGAAAGGCGATCGCGATCATACCGTACAGCATCTGGCTCGCACGGGTGTCGCGGAAAAGCAGGTAGGTCCCGTAAAAAACAAAACCGACAACGACTATATCGATGATATCGATAAGCGAAACCGAAATAAAACCAATGTTAAACAATTCTACCATATGCTTTTTAAAACCCTTAATGCCTGGACGGTCTCAGCCACATCATGTACCCTTACGTATTTCGCACCGCGACGCACGGCAACGGCGGCAAGTATGATCGATCCCGGCAAGCGTTTATCAACAGCTGCAGGCGAGATAGCGTTGATCATTGATTTCCGTGATGCGCCTATCATCAGCGGGCACCCAAGGTCCAGAAATTTTTCGAGGTTCCGGAAAATCGCGATATTGTCTTCAAGCCGTTTCCCAAAACCGATACCGGGATCGAGAATTATGTGTTCTTTATGCAGGCCGGCTTCATAAGCGATCTTCATTTGTTTTCGGAAAAACCGATGTATTTCCTGAACAACATCACTATACGCCGGTGCCTGCTGCATGTTTTCAGGTTTTCCTTTCATATGCATGATCACCAGACCGGCCTTGTACCGGGCAGCGATATCAGCAAGCCGTGGATCAAAGCGCAAACCGGAAATATCGTTGATTATACCGGCGCCGAGACGCAGCGCTTCTTCGGCGACCTCTGCTTTCGTGGTGTCGATTGATACGCTAACGTCCAGTTTGACAACTTTTTCCAGAACGGGCATGACACGATCCAGTTCTTCCTGCAGAGAAAGCGGCTGAGATCCCGGGCGTGAGGACTCGCCTCCGATATCAATAATGTGCGCGCCATTATCCCGCATTCTGACGGCATGCGCATATGCCTCAGCAGGATCGAAAAAGCGTCCGCCGTCACTGAAAGAATCCGGGTAATATTCAGAATACCCATGATTTTTGTGCTGAGATCATTCACCATATTATATCAAAGAACCGTTATTTTTTTGCTAATTCGATCCCGTTATCCTTCAGGATCTTTTTAAGTGCTCCCGGTCCAGGGTTTCTTTTTCCAAGAGGGTCGCAGAGATCTTTTCCAGGATCTCAAAATGTTTTTTCAACAGGCTTTTTGCACCTTCATAGGCTGTATGTACGATACGCTGCACTTCATGATCGATCTTCTGTGCAGTAGCCTCACTGTAATTTTTTGAAGTTCCGAAATCCCGGCCGAGGAATACTTCCTGATTTTTGGTGCCGAATGCGGTAACTTCCCAATGCATCGCTCATTCCCCATTCGCAGACCATGCGGCGCGCCATTTCCGTAGCCCGCTCAATATCATTGCTTGCACCGGTCGTTATGTCCTCGTTTGCAAGCTCCTCGGCGACACGCCCGCCCAGCATCACTTGCAGCTGTGCAGTGATATAGGATTTGGTGTAATTATACTTATCCACTTCCGGTAGCATGTGCGTCGTACCCAGTGCCCACCGCGGGGAATTATACTAACTTTATGGACCGGGTCAACCTCCGGCAGCAGAAGTCCGACTAACGCATGTCCCGCCTCATGGATCGCGGTGATCTGTTTGTCATTTTCGCTTAAGAGCATGGATCTGCGTTCCGTTCCCATCATGACCTTATCTTTTGCATCTTCAAGATCCTTCATGGTCACGGATTTATGATTTTCTCCGAGCGGCCAGCAATGCCGCTTCATTGACCATATTTGCAAGATCGGCTCCTACCATGCCCGGTGTTCCCTTTGCAATGGTTTTCAACTCTGCATTGGAAGCAAGTTTTATATCCTTGGTATGGACTTTCAATATTCCTTCCCGGCCTTTTGCATCCGGCATATCCACAACGATCTGCCGGTCAAAACGTCCCGGCCGCAATAATGCGGAATCCAGAATGTCCGGCCGGTTTGTGGCTGCGATCACGATCACGCTGGCATCGGAATCAAATCCATCCATTTGCACCAGCAGCTGATTCAATGTTTGTTCGCGCTCATCATGCCCCCCACCCAGTCCGGCGCCGCGCTGTCTTCCGACAGCATCGATCTCGTCAATGAATACGATCGCCGGTGAATTTTTCAGTGCCTGCTCAAAAAGTCCCCGTACACGGCTCGCTCCGACCCCGACGAACATTTCAACAAAATCGGCGCCTGAAATACTGTAGAAAGGTACTTTCGCTTCTCCGGCCACCGCTTTTGCCAGAAGCGTTTTTCCGGTCCCCGGAGGTCCCAGAAGAAGCGCACCGCGCGGTATGCGGCCGCCGAGGCGCTGAAAACGTTCGGGGTTTTTTAAAAAATCAATGATCTCTTCAAGTTCTTCTTTGGCCTCAACACAGCCTGCAACGTCCCGGAATGTGATCTTGGAACTTTCCGGATTAAATTTCTTCGCAGGGTTTGTGTTCCCAAAAGAAAACAGGCCTCCGCCCGAACCCCCGCCGCGGTTGGCAGACATTTTGCGCATCAGAACTATCCACACGGCAATAATGACGATCCAGGGTAAAATATTCAGTAATATATCCTGGAACCCAACCGTCGGTTCTTTAAACTCGTACTTCAGTCCCGCCTCGTCCCATTTTTCAAGTAATTCCGTGTCCAGGTGTAAGATCGTCACCCTGTATTCGGTATATTCAACTTCTTTGCCGTTTACATATTCACTTACCGGTTCCGTGAATTTCCCGGTCATAACATTACCTTCAAAAACACCGTTTTGAATTCTTCCCTGTTCCAGATAACGGTTGAATTCCGTGTATGTAAGCTTTTTCTGATTGGCGGTTCCGGCATTACCGAATATCTGGGCAAGGATAAGTAAAACAATGATCAATCCTATCCAGATCAGTGGTGTTTTGGGCACCTTTACCGGTCCCTGAAAATCAGGTCCATTGCCCGGAGGACGCTGGGGTTGCTTTTTATCTTGATTTTTGTCGGGACTATGGTAAAAACGTTTGAACATTGATTCTCCTTTACAATTAAGTAATATACTAAATTATTATGAGATAATGTTCCTTTTTATTCTTTTTTCGGCATATCCATGGCAAAAATGTCACGCAAACGCCGGTATTGCTGTTCAATATCCAGTCCGTAACCCACTACAAATTTATCCGGGATCTCAAAACCCACATATTCGGGTTCAACTTCCACTTCCGTGATCTCTTTTTTATACAGGAGCACAACAACACGAACCGAGGCGGGGTGACTGTTTTCAAAATGTTTGCGCAGATAGTTTATGGATAGTCCCGTATCAATAATATCTTCAACCAGTATAACATCACGGTTATAGATATCGGCACTGATATCTTTGATCAGCCGTACGGTGCCTGTTGACCCCGCTTTTTGATAGGAAGATATCTTAATAAAATCCATTTCTGCTTCAATACTCATTGCGCGAAGCAGGTCCGCCATAAAATAAAAGCTTCCGTTCAGCACACCGATAACGATCGGCGGTTTTTCTTTATCCCGGTAATCCGCCGAGATCTGCCTGGCGATCTGTTTGACCTTTTCCTGTATTTCTTCTTCAGAGGTCAGCAGATCGAGCACCGTACCATCAAAACTGCCGCCGTAATCAAGGGTTAAGGTTTTTTTGATCATATATATTCTCCGTTTTTTTATAGATCATCCGCACAATATTTTTATCTTTTTTTCAGCCGGAAATTTATTTGAACGTTTTACTCCCGGGATCCAGATTATTTCATTATCCGCAAGCAATACCGGGTACGTGTCCTTTTCTGATGCCCGGATTTTTTTATCCTTTAAAATATCACTTACTTTCTTTGTAGCTGAGGAACCGAAAAGTGTCATCCGGTCTCCAGGTTCCCATGAACGCAAGATAAGGGTTTTGCTTCTTATCTCCGGTGAAAAAAATGCCTGTTTCTGCTGCTGATCATCAAACGATGCAGTATCGGGTACAATATCAATATATAGATATCCCGCATCTTGATCGCCGGCACTTTTGTTTTCCTCACAGTTGAACACATAATAGATTTTTTCCCGGGCACTGCAGGGCCATGTAATATATTCTCTTTCGTTTACAATGGTATGTCCCAGAATATACATGCTTCTGCCGGTATCGCTCCGGATGATAAAGTCTGTTATTTGCGATAGCTGTTGGCGGGAAATATGCCGCTTTTCGTTTTTCTCGTTTTCAAAGACATATCGCAATATGCTGTTCTGCATATCGCGGGGCAGTTCTTTAAACTCAGCACGCTTCAGCTGTATTCCCTTTCCGGTCTTGTGCATTACTTTATCGATACATATATCCTCAAAAACCGCCAGCGCTTCATTGGCTTCTTCCAGGTCTTCCGCAGAGCGTGCAAGATTATTTTCCGTTTGCGTAAAACCGATTTCTTTCAGAAAAAGGATAAGACGGTGCCGTATTTTATTCCTGATAATGTTTTCGTTGCGTTGCTGAGGTCCTCACAAAAAGGAAGTTCTTTCTCACGCGCATAATCTTCAAGATCCCGCCGAAGAACATACAAAAAGGGCCGGCGGAAAATTCCCCGCTCTTGCGGGATCCCGGTAAGTCCCCGCATCCCCGATCCGGTGAGCAGCCGGTAGAGTATCGTTTCTGCCTGGTCATTGGCATGATGTGCCGTCAGCACCGCATCCGCTTTCACGTCTTCAGCCCATGTTGTAAAAATACGGTAACGTTCCGCACGCGCCAGAGATTCGAGTCCGGGACTCTGCGTGCTTTTTGATGAATAATATTCTTTTACTTCCGGGGCGTGCAACTGCAGTTTTTCTTCGAGATAGGGTAATCGGAGTTTCTCCGCATAGTGTCTGCAGAAGGCAGATTCTTTCTCATCATATTCCGGCCGAAGTCCGTGATCGATATGTCCGGCAGACAGTTTCCATTGCCAGTACGGCTGCAGCTCCAGAAGTACATGCAGCAAAACCATACTGTCAAGTCCCCCGGAAAATCCCAGTAACAAATGTTCGTGCGGATCGAAGATCGCTTGCCGCTTCAGTTCCTGATGTGTTCTTTCAGCAAGGGTGGACCATTTCATTCTGTATCTTAAAAAATTTGCCTGTGGGCGGTTATGTGTTCTTTATACGAAGTTTGAGAAATTTTCGCTTACCGACCTTGAGAATATCCCCGTCGCCGGCCTTCAGGGGAAGTGTGTGATCCGTTACGCGTTCACCGTTAATATAAACACCTCCCTGGGCGATCAGGCGTTTGGCTTCTCCGCCGGACCGGCAAAGTCCGCTTTCCACCATGAGCTTGCTAACGAAAAGCGGGGTCTCTGAAATATAATATTCCTCTATTTCGTCGGGAATATCCTTTTTTCGAAAACTTTCTGAAAATGTTCTTTTGCCATATCGGCTGCCTCTGCACCGTGGTAACGACGCACCAATTGCCATGCCAGCCGGTGTTTTATATCCCGGGGATTCTCTCCTTTTTCCATTGCTTTTTTCTGAACCGCAATTTGTTCCGGAGAAAGATCGGTGACCAGCGTAAAATATCGCATGATCAGGTCGTCACTAATGGATAGGATCTTACCGTACATATCTTCCGGAGTGTCAGTAATGGCGATATAATTATCCAGGGATTTGGACATTTTTTCTTTACCGTCCAGTCCTTCAAGTATCGGCATGGTAAGAATAACCTGCGGTATCTGCCCGTATTCCCGCTGAATATCCCTGCCTACAAGCAGGTTGAATTTCTGGTCCGTTCCTCCCAGTTCTATATCGGACCTCACGGCTACACTGTCATAGGCTTGTGCAAGCGGATACAGCAATTCATGTACAGATATCGAAATTCCCTTTGAAAAACGCCGGGCAAAATCATCACGCTCCAGCATTCTTGCCACCGTATAATTTGCGGAAAGATTGATCACATCCCTGAAGTTCATCGCATCCAGCCATTCCGAATTATAGCGGATCTCAAGATTGTCCTTGCGAAGTATAATGCCGGCCTGTTCAAAATAGGAGCGTGCGTGCTGTTTTGTTTCTTCCAGTGTAAGGGCCGGTCGTGTCCTGCTGCGGCCAGTGGGATCTCCGATCATTGCGGTAAAATCTCCGATGATCAATACCGCTTTATGTCCCAGATCCTGGAATTCCCGCATTTTTCCCAAAACAACGGCATGTCCGATGTGCAGGTCCGGTCGACTGGGATCGGCACCGAGCTTCACGCGCAGGGGAACTTTTTTCTTCATGCCGGTTTCAATTTTTTTTACAAGTTCATCTTCCGGAATGATCTCTTCGGCACCTTTACGGATTATGTCCATCTGTTCATTCAGAGGAGGGAAACGATCCATCTGCAGCTCCTTTTTTCTCAATGCTTCGCATGTCGCTCAAGATTGCGCTTCATGTCCTTTTCAGCAATATCACGGCGCTTATCATACAATTTTTTTCCTTTGGCCAGTCCGACTTCGGCCTTAATATGATTCCCGGACCAATAAAACCGCAGCGGAACGATGGTAAGATGTTGTTCACTGCTTTTCTTTTTCAGACGCTGCAGTTCTTTGCGATGTAAAAGTAATTTTTTTGGCCGCACCGGATCATGTGTTTCATAACCTGCATGGGAATAGGGAGAAATATGGGCCTGGAAGAGAAAAAGTTCATTCTCATGAAATGCACAATACGATTCCCTGATATTGATCTTTCCTTCACGTATAGCCTTCACTTCCGTTCCGTGCAGTTCGATACCGGCTTCAAAATTATCCAGAATGCGATAATCGTGAAATGCTTTTCTGTTTTTTACGATCAGTTTTTCCATCGGATTAATATAACGAAGTTATTCTCTAATTAGAAGCCAGAAATTATCGTCTTTCGCGTGAAAGTTCAACAGCACACGATCCGCATGATAAAAAAATTATTCGGCGTTGCCGTTCAGAACAAGTCCCACCAACCCGAAAGCGGTCAGTAAAAAACTTCCTCCATAACTGATAAACGGCAGCGGTTTTCCGGTGACAGGCAAAAGACCGACCGTCATGCCCACATTAATGAAAATATGTGCCATCAGGGCACTCGTTCCCCCGACGATCAGCATGGCACTGAAGGTACTCCTGGCATGAAGCGCCATCGTAAACCAGCGCAGGATCAGGAAACAGAACATAAAAAGAATAACACTTATCCCGATAAAACCGAATTCTTCGGATATCACTGAAAAAATAAAGTCCGTATGCTGTTCGGGTAAAAAATGCAGATGCGACTGCGTGCCCTGCAAAAAACCTTTACCGTGAAGTCCTCCCGAGCCGATGGCGATCTGTGACTGTATTACCTGATAACCGGCACCCATGGGATAAGATGCGGGTTTAGCATGGTCAGGATCCGCTGCTGCTGATAAGGTTTGATCGCATTCCAGAAAAAGGGGGTCATAATACCGACAAGTATATTCAACAGGAACATTATAACCGAAAAAATAATATTTTTGTTGTTGAGAAAAATGATCAGGGCCACAATAATTCCCCATACCAGAAAAACCCAGCTGTTAAAAGCCGCAAAAACCGTTATAAAAGGCGCAATGATCAAAAATATATAATAAAGTTTATATCCGCTCGCGAACAGCATCGCAGAAAAAATAACAACATAAATAAAGGTTGTACCCAGGTCCGGCTGAAGAAATACAAGTCCTGCAGGAATAAGCAGAACGCCGAGCGGATAAAGAACGTAGCCCGGATTCTGCGGTGAACGTCTTGATTCGCTGAAGATCTTTGCCAGCATAATGATAAGAATGAATTTCATGTACTCCGAAGGCTGTATCTGAAAGGAGCCCAATGTGATCCACCGATTCGTTCCGGAATTAACCATGGACAGGATAAAAGGAATAATTACAAGAAAAACACCCGCGATATAAAGTACTTCCGCATAACTGAGCAAAAAACTCTTCCGTATGGAATAAAGCATGATGAACATTGCCAGCCCACCGGCAATACCCAGTATTTGTTTCCAGAAATACTGCATATTTGCACCGGTACCCACAAAGGAGCTGGCGCTGTATATTGCGATAAGACCACAAGCCGTGAGGATGAAGACCAGGACCAATGACGGCACATCCAGTTCAGATATTTTAAAGGTAAAAAAATCTTTGAATCTCATGCTTATCTCATATGATAATACGTTTTCAGAAGCTGGCCGGCAATAGGCGCCGCCGTTTCACTTCCGGATCGACCATGTTCTATAAACACAACAACTGCATAAGGAAAATCCTTTTTCCGGGAATGTCCGAGAAACCATGCATGATCCCGGCCATGCGGGTTTTGTGCGGTGCCGGTTTTCCCGCACATATCCAGGCCGGGGACATTTGCCGTTCGACCGGTGCCCCAGCTGCTTTGAACGGCATTCCGCATTCCCGATTCGATTTCATTCCAAGTGTTTTCAGAAATATCACTAATGTACCTTAAGGGATATTCCACTTTTCTTCCGGTCGGTCATCCGTATAATGGACAGTGCGTAAAAGATGCGGAGTGACAATTTTCCCGTGTGTTGCCAGTGTGGCGGTATAAGAAATTATCTGCATGGGTGTCACCAACACATCGCCCTGTCCGATGACCATGTTCAGCCACATTCCTTTCCACCATTTCCGTTTTCCATACCGTTCATCAAGGAATTCCCTGTCCGGGGACAGTCCCGCCAGTTCGTCGGGCAGGTCTATGCCGGTCGCCCGGCCAAACCCCATCCGTTCTGCATAATCACTCCATATATCAATTCCCATCTCAAGTATTATATGATAAAAATAAACGTTACATGAATGAGCTATAGCTTCGTTGAGGATCTCAATACCGTGAGCGTGGGTGCATTTATATTCCCGGTTACCAAGTTCGTAGAATCCCGTGCATTCATACTCCGTAGACGGTGTGATGATATTTTTTTCCAATCCGGCTATTGCCGCTATCATCTTATAAACGGAACCTGCCGGATACTGGCCGCGGATAAGACGGTTAAACAATGGAATGCGTTTGTCCTGCATGATGGAGTCCCATTCCGTTTGTGTCAGGCCTTCGGTAAAAATATCCGGATCATAGCTTGGAGATGATACTGCTGCAATGATCTCACCATTTTCATAATTCATAAGCACGGCCGCTCCGTTATGATCCTGAAGAAGAGATTCGGCATGTGCCTGCAAATCCAGATCGATCGTTAAATAAAGCGCATTCCCCGGAACGGGATTGATCTGCTCATACGCCTGATCGCTGATCGATTTCCCTACTGCGTTCACTTGTTTATACCGGTAACCGCGTTCTCCTTTCAACAGATGTTCATACTGTTTTTCTATACCGTCAAAACCGATATAGTCTCCCGGTTTATATCCCAGTTGCCGGTATTTATAAATATCCCCTCTGCGAATTTGTGCCGTATATCCTAAAATGTTGCCGCTTTTAATATCATCGCTATATTCACGTATGGGACTGAATACCACCTCTGCTCCCGGAAAATTCCGGATATCTTCATTTATTTCGCTATTTGTCTTAAAATCAATATTACGCAAGACGACGGCTTGGCGATAAGCTCCGTACTGATTTTTTTTCATGTTCTTCTTCAGTGTTTCCACCGGTACGCCGGTGACTGCCTCAAGTTTTTTCCAGGTTCCCGGATTTTGTTTAATAATATGGGGATAAACGACCACATTATAGCAGGGAACATTATAAATGATCTTCTTGCCGTTCCTGTCATAGACCAGGCCGCGCGGAGCGGCAATATCGATACGGTTCAGCATATTTCCCAGCGCTTCACTGTGGTATGTGGAATAATTGATGATCTGAAGATTGAAAAAACGTGCAATTAACACGATAAATATTAATAGTGATACAGCTATTATCGTAATTATCCGATATTTGTTTGTCAGATTCTTTGTTTCCCGTTTCATAGTAAACTTTTTTCTTTATTTTTGAGCGGGAAAATACAATGAACAATGAGAAGTACAATAAAAGTATAGACAGTTTCCGGCAGCGCAAACCGGTATAAAACAATAAAAGGTTTTATGTATCCCGAATAATACAGCAGGTCATAAAACATAAAATACAAAAAGATCATACCGAACAGAACCGCAAAGAAACCAACACCTTTCAGGTTGTTGAAAAAAGGTCTCAGTTTCAGAAGCCCGTATATAATAAGTGTTTTGAACAACGGTGTAAGCCCCCAGTATTGAATACTTCCCGGAAGAAAGATATCCTGCAAAAAGCCAAGAACAAACGCGGCTATAAGTACGATAAAAGGTCTTTCCCTGAATGCGAGAAAAAACAGCACAATCAAAAGAATATCCGGATGAACGCCGGCTATACCGATAAAATCGTTAACAATGATGCTGATAATAAACAGAATGCCCAGAATTATATAAAGCATCAGCGAATTTTTTGTTCTAGTTTCCATTCTCCCTCAGAATAAAGACTTCACGAAGTTTATTAAATTCAACAACGTAATCACCTTCTATGAGATAGGTAAAACCATTTTCCGATGAAGCAACCTCTGTGATCAGCCCTACCGGTATATCCGCGGGATAGATATCGGAAAACCCGGATGTACTAACGGTCATCCCCGGACTTATTTCAACACTTGTTGGTATATCATCAATAACAAAAAGTGTTCCCGTGATGCCATTTCAGAATACCATAAGACGTGTAGGATCAATGCGTATACTTACACGGAGATCCGGTTCAACGATCATGCTTGCCATGCTGCTGTGTTGCCCACTTGCCAGAACGCGCCCGACCAAGCCGTCTTTATATACAATAACGTCATTCTCGCTGACATCATGTTTTTCCCCTTTATCCAGCATGATAATATTTGAACCCTCTTTGAACCCTTTATAAATGATAAGGGCAGGCATGGTCTCATATTTTGAGGTATCGCGAAAACCGAGCATATCGCGAAGACGGTCATTTTCTTGCTGCAGGCTCTGCGTCCCCGCAAGTTCCTGCTTGAGCCGGAATATCTCCATTCGCAGATCTTTGTTCTCTTTCATTACCTTTTTTTTGCGCTGCTGTTCCAGAACGGGTTTTTTAATAAATGTGGAAATATCCTGCCATTTTGTCTGGAGTGAAACAATTACATGATTTTCCGTCTGGGATAAAAAAAGCAGAGAGATGACAACAAAAAGGATTGTCAATATCTCTATATGTTTTCGTATAATAAAGTCATATAGTTTGACTAGCATTTACAATAAGATATCGAGGTAATTATCAATATTTTCCAAAACTTTTCCGGTGCCTTTCGCTACACAGAGAAGAGGCTCATCTCCGATACTTACCGGAAGATTGGTCTCGCGGCGTATTCTTTCATCAAGTCCCAGAAGCAATGACCCGCCGCCGGTCAGGATCACACCGCGGTCCAGAATATCTGCAGATAATTCGGGGGGCGTGTGTTCCAGGGTGCGCTTGATCGCTGCGATCATCATTTCAATGGTTTTCTGTAAACATTCAGAAACATCGTTTGCGTCAACTTCTACCGTACGCGGTATACCGGTCAGTAAATTCCTTCCTTTGACCGCGATGATCTTTTCATCTGTCGGGATGGCGGAACCGACCGCTTTTTTGATCTCTTCCGCAGTGCGCTCACCGATTAGGAGGTTATGTTTGCCGCGGAAATAATGCACAATGGCATTATTGAGTTCATCGCCGGCGACCCGTATGGATTCTTTAGCAACCACACCGTTCAGCGCCAGAACTGCGATCTCTGTGGTGCCCCCGCCGATATCCACGATCATGCTTCCTATCGGTTTGCTTATATCAATACCGATACCGATCGCTGCCGCTACGGGTTCTTCAATTAAATAAACCCTGCTGGCGTTTGCCCGTTCGGCACTTTCCTGTACGGCGCGTTTTTCTCACCTCGGTGATCCCGGAAGGAACACAAATCACCATTTTCGGACGTGCGAAACGTGACAGCTGTATCTTCTTGATGAATCCCTGAAGCATACCGTCAGTCATCTCAAAATCGGCAATGACCCCGTCTTTCATCGGACGGATAGTCGTAATATTGGGGTGCGTCCGGCCAAGCATATCACGGGCTTCATTGCCGACGGCAATGATCTTTCCCGTTTTAATGGATTTTGAGACAATGGAAGGTTCATTGATAACAATTCCCTGTCCCCGCACATGGATCAGTGTATTGGCCGTCCCCAGATCTATGGCAATGTCGGTATTTAACCATTTGAACATACTCATAAATAAACCCTTGATATTTTGTTGAGCCACCTGCCGGATTTGAACCGGCGACCTACGCTTTACGAAAGCGTCGCTGCTACCATCTGAGCTAAGGTGGCATACAGCTTATTAATATACTACCTTCCGGGAAAAAATCATTATTTTTTCTGAATAAATTTAATCCCGACTTTCGTTAAGCCAGTTCCTGATTTTTTGATAAAGCGTTTCGGCCGTGAAGCCAAATTTTTCCGCCAGTACGGTATCGGGCGCCGAGCGTCCGAATGTGTCCATTCCAATGAACAAGCTCGGATTATTGGTCAACTGTCCCCATCCCAGGGTGCAGCCCGCTTCGGTGAAAACAGATCGGTGTATTTCCCGGCCTGGGAGAAGCGTATCCCGGTAATCTTTATCCTGCCATAAAAACGTTCCCATGGAGGGCATTGAGATAACGCGGACCGCCATACCGTCTCTTTCCAGCATTTCGGCGGCTTTGCAGACAGGGAGCAAGTTCAGAACCGCTTGCAACAAGGATCAATTCCGGATCTTCCTGCTGTCAGCGACAATATATCCGCCCTTGTCAATATGAACATGTCCGGATCTTTTTTCCCGGTACGGTTCCCGGCATTTTTGGCGCGACAATATCAAAGCTGTCGGACCGTCTTTATAGCGCAGTGCCGCCAGCCAGGCCTTTGCTGTTTCCAGCTCACCGGCGGGACGTATGACCTGTAAGTTCGGTATCAGACGGAGGGACATCAATTGTTCGACCGGCTGGTGGGTCGGCCCGTCTTCACCGACAAAAATACTGTCATGACTGAATACAAAAATAACCTGTTGTTCCATGAGTGCGGCAAGACGTATCGCAGAACGCATATAATCCGAAAACACAAGGAAGGTACCGCCGAAAGGAATAAAGCCGCTTCCATAAAGTGCAATACCGTTCATAACTGCACCCATCGCCAATTCCCGCACCCCGTAATGAATATTTCTGCCGGAATAGTCCTCCCCTGACAGTGATGGTACATCTTTAATAGTGGTTTTATCGGAAGCGGCAAGATCTGCGGAGCCTCCGGTAAGTCCGGGTATGCGTTTTGCGAGTTCCTGAATAATGTTTCCGGAATGTGCACGGGTGGAATTCTCTTTTCCTGTCAGTGTACGCATTACTTCTTCTTCGATATTTTCGGGTATGGTCTTTTCACATTGTAAATGGAATGCATCATATTTTTCCGGTTCGGCTTTTTTCCAGCGGTTAAAGGCTTGCTGCCATTCCGAGTATTTGTTCATCATTTCTTTTTTATATGATGAAAAGATCTCTTTTACTTCCGGCGGAATGTAAAAATCTTTATCTTCCGGAAAACCCAGTGCTTTCTTTGTCAGACGAATCTCCTCGTCACCGAGCGGCGCTCCATGCGCGGCAGCCGTTCCCGCTTTATGCGGACTCCCGTGTGCGATCTGCGTACGGGTTACGATCATAGACGGTTTATTCTCTTCTTGCCGGGCTCTTTCCACAGCTTCAGCTATAGCCTGCCGGTCATGACCGTTGATATCCTGGACATGCCAGTTATATGCTGTAAACCGTTTTACCGGGTCATCGGAAAAACTAAGATCCGTGCTGCCGTCAATGGTGATCCGGTTGCTGTCATAAAAACAGATCAGCTTGCCCAGCCCGAGATGTCCCGCAAGTGACGACGCTTCATGGCTGAGCCCTTCCATCATATCACCGTCCCCGCAAAAGCAATAAACAAAATGTTCACCAAAAAGAGGATATTCATCTGTATTCCACCTGGCAGCGCTCATGCGACCCACTATGGCCATACCGACCGCATTGGCAAATCCCTGTCCCAAAGGCCCCGTTGTCGTTTCAACTCCTGTTATTCTATGTTCGGGGTGTCCGGGTGTTCGGGAATTCCATTGACGAAATGATCTTAACTCCTCCATGCTCATATTATCATAACCCGACAAGTGCAAAAGCGAATAAAGCAGGGCGGACCCGTGCCCTCCGGACAGCACAAAACGGTCACGTCCTGGCCATTGTGGTCGTTCGGGTCAATGCGCAAGATATCTCGTCCATAGAACGGCAGCACAATCCGCCATTCCCATTGGTAAGCCGGGATGTCCCGAACCTGCTTTCTGCACCATCTCTGCAGCGAGGATCCGCAGAGTGTCGGCTGTCAGTTTTGACATCAGGAACAATCTCCTCTTATTTTTATTTAAGATAATTTAAAATATTTTCCGCTTTTATAAAACCCTTTTATGTGAAATTAACTGAAAACAAATAACTTGAATACTATTGCGTCTTACCGTAAATTGAATGATAAGAGAAAAAGGCCGGTGTAAAACTTCATGAAAACTTTTTATTCTATTGTTATTCTTCTGATCGCCATTCAAGTTTTTGCTGCCGTTGAGTTTCTGAGCTTTGATGCTTCACAAAGCGGTGATAATGTGCTTCTGGAATGGTCAACGGCAAGTGAGACCCAAAATCTCGGGTTCCTTCTGGAGAGAAGAACGGATCCCGATTCTTCGTGGAATCCGCTTGATGACTTTTTGCACAATGATGCCCTGCTTGGACAGGGAACGGTTACAACGACCACGTATTATACTTATACCGACTCTTCCGTAGAAGACGGTATGGAATATTTCTACCGCATTGCCGGTGTTGATGAAGCCAGTAATATTGGCTATCTCGACAGTGTTTCCATTCTCATCGCCGTGACCGCGGCAGCTCCGGTCTTTCCCGGGGACCTTGCCTTGTCAGCGTATCCGAACCCCTTCAACACAAGTACGACCGTCCATTTTCACGTTCCGGGAAAAGCGGAAAAGCTTTCCGTGAATATCTTTGATATCCGCGGGGTCCGGATCGCGACACTGTTCGAAGGAAAGAATTTACGACCTTACGAACACAGCGTGCAGTGGAACGCCGGCGCGTTTCCATCAGGTGTCTATCTTTGCAGGATGCAGTGTACCACACACACCGGCGACGTAATGCTAAGCGCAAAAAAACTCCTGTTACTCAAATAACCCGGCCTTAGCCTCAACCTCAGCCTTAACCTCAAACCTCAAACTTATTCTTATTTCTTAAACGCTGTGGGCGCTGCAGGACTTGAACCTGCGACCCCCTGCTTGTAAGGCAGGTGCTCTAAACCAACTGAGCTAAGCGCCCGGAATTTCAAGCCAGATATTATAAAACCTTTCAGATTGCTATGCAAGTGTTTTTACGGAAGATTCACTACCGGTCACCGGTGTTTTTCCATCTTTCAGAATGTACAAAAACATGATGGTCCCGAATTATTAATGGATGTTTATCGATCACGCACCGAAATGGTTTTTTTTATACAGGGAGAATACACCTTCCGATCGTATCTTTCAGCGACAGTCGTTTTTTATTTCAAAAAGATCATCTTTGCTTTTTTGCTGATATTTTTCTGACTGAGAGTATATACATAAATACCGCTTGCAAAATCACTCATATTGATATAGATATCATTCATCCCGATCTTCGGTTCACGGATATTCCGTACGATCACCTGCTTCCCGTCCAAAGAAAAAACCTGTAATTTGACCGGGTCGGGGTCGGGAACAATAAATCTGATCATCGTTCCCGGATTGAAGGGATTCGGGGCATTGCCGATAAGTTCGAATTCAAAATCATAAGGCAGATACGTATCTTCCACGGCGGAGATCGTGCTGTATAAAGATCCCCTGCGCTGTGTACCGCCGCGATGCATTGCCCAACTTACCGTGCCGGCTTCATTCTTCAGATCGATAACGGAAATACCTGCATATGTGCCGCAAATGATCTCATTATCATTATCATTATCAATATCCGTGATCGCCGGACTTGATTTTGAAAGAAAACGCGTATTGATCGGAAAGCCGTTCACCGGTTTCCCTTCATGTGTAAAAGCGTAGATCCTTCCGTCATTACCGAGAGCCAGAATATCCTGTGCCGAATCCGTATCATCTGAAACGTCGGCACAAGCCAGAGAATTATCTGTATGTACTGATCTTCTGCGGCCAGTTTTCGACCAGGGTACCGTTAAGGACATCAATAAGATAAATATTTCCCTCGGTGCTTCCGAAGGCGGCAAAAACGGTCTCCTCCCGCGTGTATACCGCCGGGGAAGCCTTGAACGCGCCGCTGCCGGCGATCACAAAGCGTTGACTGCCGTCCAGGTCAAATCCATAGATATCTCCCTGGTCGTTGGCAATAAGGATGATCGCTGCATTTTCACCGGTTATATGGACAAACGGTTCACTGCTGATGGAACCGGATGTGCTTTGCGGCCAGCCGCTGAGTGTGTTTCCCGCTGCATCAATAATGTTCAGCTCACCGCTCATTCCGCCAAAAATGATCTCATCTTTTCCGTTGCCGTTCACATCCGCCAGTGAAACACCGCTACGAATGCTTTGGCCGGCAGAAAGGGGAAAAGGACTGACATCACTGCTGTCGTGATCCATTACATATATCTTTTTATCAAATGCTCCCACAACCACTTCGAGTTCAGCATCTTCATCAAGATTTCCGATCGCCGGCATGGCGGGAATAAAACCGTCAATATGCCGGCTCCATTTGTGTTCTCCATTAATGTTATAGACATGTACGGCCTTATTGAACAGGGTTACAACGATCTCCTGAATATTGTCCAGGTCGAGATCCGCCACAGCAACGCCTCCGATCTGTCCTTCAAGCCTGACAGGGAAACCATCACGGACTTCTCCTTGTGCATTGACCACATAGAGATTTCCGCTTTTATCCCCAAAAACGATCTCTTTCAGTCCGTTACCGATCGACATCCAGGAAGATCGGCGATGCTTCAACTTCATTTTCCGCATAAAAGGGGAATCCCTGCTGGTCCAGATAAAGTGAAATAACGATATCCAGTGTTGTCTTGTAAGGAATATCCTGCGTCTGACCGGACAACAATTCCAGTGTAAAAGCATAATCGGCAGGCAGAAGTTCACCGGAAAAACTAATCCCGAAACCATCATCATCATTCAGGACCGTATCGTTCGGCTGAATACTATTCCACACACCGATACTGTCCGTTATTGCGATCCCGGGATGATCGCTTCTTAGTGTTCCCATTATTTCACGTGCTTCCGCCCACCCGGTATCATTATTCAATTCGATCATCATGACAAGGTCCTCACCGGGATTCAGGACCGAATCCGCATCTCCGCCGATAATACTTTCTTCATGCGCAACATAACGCAGTTTTGGCCATTTATCGCTAACGAACGCCTTAAGAATATTAACCCGGCCGCTTCCCAGCTCCCCTTCATAGTCCGGATTAATGTGATCAATGGGATCGGTATTGTCCACCAGCCGGCGGATCAGCCATTCCCGGGAACTGTCCGGATAAAAGGATTTCAGAAGTCCGAAACAGGATGCCACCAGCGGGGAGGCCATGGAAAGTCCACGAAGACTGGCATAGGGTGCTGTCTTTGTCAGGTAGGTACTGTACATATTCTCACCCGGTGCGGCAAGATCCACACCGTAAAAATTGTTATCGGGATCGGGTGCTCCGTAACTCGCCCAGGAAAATACATCCTGTGAACTGACGGCGGTAACGGAAACAACATTATCGTAACCGGAGGGATAGTGTGGCTCATCGCTGGGATTGTCCTCATCATCCCCGTTTCCCGCCGCTGCCACGATAATGGCATTATACTGATCATAGAGAACGTTGATCTGGTTCTGCATGAAAGAACTGTAGCCGGGGCCGCCCCAACTGCAATTGATGATATCGGCTCCCACATGAGCGGCATACAGCATTCCGTCATAACCGGTGTTAATGCTTTCTGAGGTTTCATCCCCCGTGGCTTTTACCGGCATAATACTGATATTGTATGCTACAGATGCTACTCCTACTCCATTCTCGTTACCGCACCGGCCAATCCCGCCACATGCGTACCGTGGCTGTTGTTTTTCGGCATCGGATCGTTATCATCATCTGATGTACCTCCCAACACATCGGTATCCCATCCGATAATATTACTGATATAGCCGTCTCCGTCATTATCGGAACCGTTAACAAAAAGTGAGTTGGAATGTACCACATCTTTAAGATTTGCTATTCCGTCACCATTTGCATCCCCGCAAAAATTGATCGCCTCTCTTGCACTGACATATCCGTCCCCGTCCGTATCCGCCAGATCGAAATAGATCGAAGGGATCTCATCCTGATTGATCCAGATATTCTCTTCCAAATCCGGATGCGTATATTCCACACCGTCATCGATAATAGCGATCACGATGGTGCTGTCCCCGGGTTTTTCCCCTGCCTGCAGATCCCATAATTTCCAGGCTTCCACAGCCTGTACCTTTGAGAGGAACCACTGGTTTTTTATATAGGGGTCATCGGGAATGGCGTATTTTTTCATTACCGGTTCAAGCTCGGCCTTTCCAATAGCGGAAGTAAGATCTTTTAACTCCACGGTCAGAGCAAGATCAGCCGGAATGTCTCTCTCTAAAATCAGCCGGTAAATGCGGTTAAGATAGACATCCCCGTCATGTTCATGCGGCTTTGCATTGGGAAGCCACGGCTCAATGCGCCGGACATTATATTTTTTTATAAAGGTGTTCAGGCGGGGATAAGGGGTGTGGAGGGTCTTCCGTTCTTCCGTGCTCAGGGGACTTTCTTCTTTATTCAAAGAAAATAATATATGATTATCGTAATAGATGGGTCCTGCGGCATATACTGATGCTGCAAGAAGTAAAAGCGAAAATAGTAAAAATAATTTTTTCATTGATAAGATCCGTTTTTTAACAGGTGAATATTAGGGTTTTTGCGGAGATAATACAAGAGCAAAAAATTGGTTGAAAGTTTAGAGTTTCAGAGAGCAGAGTTTAGAGTTTAGAGAGGAGAGTTTGAGCAAGAAGAAAAATGATGTGTAATATCCGGCTGTGGCCGGGAAAAGCGAAGCGGAGCAGCACCCGCATTGCCGTGAAAGAACGCAGGAGGCGCTTCTTTGCCTGCAAGCCGGCGGATCTTCGTGATAAAATAAAAAACCCTCCGGATAGGAGGGTTTTTTTTGATCTGTCGTTTTAATGATCTACTTGATCAGTGACATTTTCCTGATCTTCGTGAAGTCGCCGGATGTCATACGGTAGAAATAAATACCGCTTGACAGGGCCGAAGCGTCAAATCGCAGATCATAAGCGCCGGCTTCCATATGAGAATTGATCAGAGTCCGTACATGACGGCCGGTAACATCATAGACATCTATTGTTGTCATACCGGTTTCTTTCAATTCAAAGTGTATGGTGGTTACCGGGTTGAACGGATTAGGATAGTTCTGTGCCAGTTCATAGCTGGCGGGAACAATATCAGATACCGATGTGGTATCAATGTCCGTATCAAAATAACCGCGTATCATCGGATTACCCGACTTGATCGCTACCGGTGAGGTCCAGCCGCCTCCGGGAACCTGGATCGTTGCCAGTCCGGAATAGGGACTGCTGCTGTCCAGGCCGAGCCATGCCGGATAATCTCCGGGGGTTGCACCTTTTACGCCGATCCAGATACTTTCACCTTCGCGAACCACAATACCGTCGCTGGTGGCCGTCAGGGGATCGGTAATTTTAAAGGTGTTCCAGCCTTCGATGCAAGTAACCGGGGGTTCGATCTTCAGCCAGCTGTCGCCGGGCATTCCGCTGTCGTCCGCAAAGACTTTCATCTTGTAGACGTCACCGGCCCATGCTCCGAAGAAACGCAGAGCTTCGAGTTTTGCCGGGTAACTTGACGGAGCGACTTTGATCACGAGCATGGTATCCATACCAAGTTCGAAATAGTCATCAATACCACCGTCGTCATAAGCGACTTCCTCAACATCCGGCGGCACAACAAAGATAGATGATCCGGGGCTCAGCTGCCCTTCGAACTGATCCTGTGCGGCTGCAACGAAATATTCGTATTCAACCAGAGGATCGGCGGCATCATCTACTACATTGTTCGTGCTCAGGTTTGCAGCAACGGACTGAAGGGTGGTCTCGGTGGAAACACGGCGATAGACATTGTATTCCAGTCCGGAATAGGTCACTTCACCGTAACCGCTTGCCCCGATCGGTGTCATATAGGAAATATTATAGAAACCGCCTCCGGGCTGGTAGAGTTTACCGCCCGAACCGCCCTCGAGATAACAGCCGGGATAAAGGGGTGAATTTTCCCAAAATACAACGACCCAGAAGTCGCCTTTCCAGCTAATCTCTTCCGAACTGATATTCAGGCTCTGGATGGAATTGACCGTATCCGGAACGAAGGGATCACTCTGGTACAAGAGGTTAACTACGCTGTCAACACCAAACAGGGCAATGCTGACACTGTCCTGATAAGGGTTCATATTGAACAATGCAAACTCCAGACTTGTAAAATTAAAGTCTTTGCCGCCGGTGCTGTATGCCTGACCCAGTCCGTAACCGGCAGTTGAGTCATCGCCGAAGAATGTATATCCCGGTGCATAATACGCCCCGATCGTTTCGGATTCCGGTTTGACCGCCATAAAGGATTTGTGCATCTGATACGTTCCGTCCATATCATCCCAGCTGATCTCAACATCACCTTCAGAGCTTAGCGCAGTTGTCAGATTGGTCGGGATCGGCAGATCCGGCTGTGAATAGACGACAAAATCGTCGACCATCAGACCGCGGCCTGCAGGTTTATCATCATCGCTGTGAAAATAGAAACGGAATTTGACAGTATGGCCGGCAAGGGCTGTCAGATCACAGCTTTCACCGTAAGCATACTGAAAATCATACCAGACCGGTATATGATGATTGTAGACATAATTAGGCAGGGCGAGGTCGCCAAGAGGATTGGAGATAGCATTCCAGGTTTCACCGTCATCCGGTGAGACTTCAAGGCGCCAGAAATCAACGTTCGGGAATTCACCGGTTTCGTCGATAAAATCCGCAAAGAACTCAAAGTTACAATAAATGAGCGTTGCCGGTTCGTTCGGCAGGGTAATGGACGGAGAGACGAAATAGTCTTCCAGTCCGGTCGCGTAGGTTGTGTCGCCGGGCACGTAGTTTCGTGCCAGGTGTGTCGGCGAGGGGATCGAATCGGTAGTTTCGTATACGCTCCAATATGCGCCGGTGGCGGCATTGATGGAATAAGAGACCAGTCCGTCGCTTGTGCTTCCGTTGTAGACGGCGTTGCCTGCGACATCAATACTGTCAACGAACATACCGTAAAGGGATGCGTTATCCAGAACATCGTAACCGGGGTCCGAAGCGAATACGAAGCGGATCTTGACGGTTTCACCAAGATAGTCCGCCAAATTGACCGTTACGTCACCGACCTGTACACCGCCCCAGCCGGGGATTCCCGGTCCCATATTAAACTCATAGCCAAATGAATACAGGCTGGTACAGTTATAGGGAAGTGTTTCGGGCGTCAGAACGCTCCAGTTGGCCCCATCGTCCGTGGAGATTTGTACGTTCCCGCCGTCCCAGCCGTCGTAACCTGCCGGTTCGCCGCCGGTCCCTTCCGCATACATCTCGAGGTCAAAACTCGGAGTGCTGTCTGCGGCTGACAATGCGACGGACGGTGTTTCCAGGGCGACATGCCAATGGCTAACATAACCGCCGAGAGCAGTATCGGCGCACCACCAGAGTGAATCACCGGTACCAAAGGCATCCATCAGGTGCCACTCGGCCCGGGGATCGGGTGCGGTACCGTCAAACTGCACCCATCCGGGTGCTCCACTTTCAAAATCCTCAAAATAGATCAGGTTCACTTCCGTACTGTCAACCGCGATGGCCGGAGCCTTTGTGCGGTTAGCGGTGAACGTCCGTGACGGCTGGTTCTCGGTCACCGGAATGGGAGCGAATTTTATTTCCGCTTCTCCCATTTTTCTCTCGGTGAACCAGCTTTCACATTGAGATCACTTTGGGGCGCCGTTGCCGCGAAGAGTGCGACCCCGGCGATCAATAACAAAGCAATTACACGTTTCATCTGTGTTCTCCTTTTTTTAACTGTTTTTAATATATTTATAATCCTATTTGAATACTGATTTGGTTAACCATGCCTAAAACACCGTAATTTACGATAGCATAATCAATATTCAAAGGCAAACTGTTCAGATCAAGTTCGAGACCGACACCCGCGGAAAATCCGGCCTGGTCATAATTAATATGATATCCCATACGCAACGCAAGCATTTCCCGGAAAGAATATTCCAGTCCCGTATTAAAGCGCAGAAAGTGATCAAGCGGATCATTGGCATCAAAAGAGAATGTCAAACGATGGCTGGGATTGAGCATTATTTCACTCTCGGGACCCAAAAGATCCAGCATGATCCCAAGGCGGAAGACCAGCGGAAGGGACCATTCCTCCGTATTCAGGCGGGCCTCCGTATCCGGATTTCCGTCATAGGTGGGATCCGTGTCCACATCAATATTGAGATCCGGTCCGTCAAATTTAAATTTTGTACTGAAGTTGGTAATAGACATTCCAAGCTGAACGCCTTTAATTCCCGTATCGAATTGTGAACCGATATCAAATCCAAAGGTAGAGGCGGATTCCCTCCATATCGTTTCGTTAATGAACTTTACGGTTCCGCCGACACTGAGCCGGTCGGTCAGCATGCGTGAATAGGAGATCCCCAGGGCGAGGTCGCTTACCGTAAAAACTTCTCCGGATCCTTCGGGATATTCAAGTGTTGTGACTTCCATTTCACCGGAATTCAGATATGTAATGCTTACTCCTAAATAATCGGAATGCCCGATCTTTGTGCCGTATGCAACAAAACCGTGCTGAATACCGGCATACAGGGAAGTATAGGTTCCATAAAAACTGCTCTGACCGGTATGTGAAAGACCGGCGGATTCCAGTGAAGAGCGGAAAGATCGTTCACACCGGCAACGCGTGCTCCGCCAAGAGCCGCCGCTTCGGCACCGACTTCGAGCTTCAGGAATTGACAGGCACGTGTTGCCACTTTTGAAATATCCTCGGGTATGTCAACATCCTGAGCAAAAAGGGTTGTTGATAACAATACGGTCAGCCATATTATGAATGAACGCTTCATAAACATCATCTGCGCTCTCCTATCGAATAATTGCGAATTTGCCAACATGCTTTTTGCCGTCCGGGAGCTCTACCGTATACACATATAGACCCGGGGCAACTTCCTGGCGGTTAACGGTTGTCAGATCCCATTCAGCCGAATCGTCGTACAGATCGTCGTGAACAACCTCATTGACATATTCTCCCGTCAGAGTAAAGATCGTGATCTTACATTCTGTCGGAAGATTTGTGAAAAGAAGTCGTTTCCTGTACTGGCTCTGCTCCCACTGTGCGGAAACCATATAGGGGTTCGGGACCACTTTGATCGCAGCCAGGTCATCTTCGGTGAGCGGGACCTCTTCCTGATAATCTGCTGCGCTGAACGTAAATTCATCGCCGTCGTGAAAAGGCTTCTCCGTGTAAAAATACAGAGTATCTCCGGCTGTAAAGGGATATTCTTCAGGAGAAACCAGCAGTGTATCCCAGGAAAAATTGATTATCCAGGTTATTTCTTTGGGTCTGCTGCTTCCCGGAACATTTTCTTCGTAAAAAACGATCTCATCATCATAATTTAATGTGGTATCGCCGGGACTTCGGAGGATCAGCGGCGCTTTCTCATCCCTGAGTAAGTTTATCGCCTTGAACGGAACCGGCACGGCATTTGCCGGCAGCGGTAAATTCAGATATACCGTATCCAGAACGTCGTCTTCAGCTCCGAAAATGACCGCATAATCCGCCGCATAGGGATATGTAAGGCTTGAACGGGGACTGGCGGTAATGTATTTTTGTTCGGATGCCCACTCCACTTCTTTCACTTTTGCAGATTCAATATTATCAAACACCACCTGGAGTCCGTCAAAGATCGGCCGGTAATTGTCATTGATATTGGGATTGATATCATTGTTGGTGTGTTCGTGGATCAGTGTATCTCCTTCTGTCAGATCAATAATGCTATATTTCGGATTTTTTATTTTCGGACCTGTTGCAGTAGCATTATTCGCCGTGATGCTGATCTTATATTCATGGTCCGTAACCGCGGAGGGATCCGCTATGCGTACATTTGTTTCCGTGTTCCCAACGCTTCCGGCGGCCGGATCAAGATCGATCTTTCCTTTGATGTCCAGAGGTGTGCGGGAAGGGGTGATCTTCACGAACTGCGGGGACAGAGGAGTAGTGCCGCGGGGATTTTCAAGGCTTTCAAGAGAATATGTTGCCCATTGATCTTTTGTATTTGTTTGTGACCATGTGGTATCATAGCGTATCACTTCATATGTCAGGCCGGAAGAGTCGTCCACAACTTCCTCGCTGTATATTTCGACCGTGAAACCCGGCTCAATGCCAATGTCATAAGCGGTCACGGAATAGGTATATTCTTTCCCGATCTGAACATTGTTATCAACATATTCGTGCTGCAGTCCGGTATTCTCTCCCAGACTGAACCAGGGGGCCATAGGATCCGGTCCGGACACATCGCGTCCGTAACGGGTGAGGTCCTCCGCCAGGCTCAGGTCAAACTGGGCGATCGGCTTATAGCCAACCTGCGTCTGGTTGACATCATAGACCGGTTCTCCCCATGTTTGTCCGCCGTCGGTAGATTTATATATCTTGTACCCTTCGAAATCGGCATAACCGGTCACGATATCCCGGGAGTTTTCCGCACCGTCGTCCCAGACAAGGCGTACCGCCGCTTTCTGGGTCTCGGGTTACCATTCCGTTACAGCGGAAACAACGGGCGCCTGCGGAGCAGAGAAGCCCTGATATTTCAGATCATACATGATCTGTGCCATATTCGCATTACGGTTCAGGTCCGGGATATCTTCTCCCATGATAACCGCAAAAGAAAACATTGCCGTGTCGCCGACACTAAAATCAAAAGGACCGGATGACATCATGGAAACGCAGTCAAGTCCTTCCGGAAACATTGTCTGCAAGCCTTCCATACTGTCAAAATGCGGATTCAGTTTCCCGCTGTTATCCGGATGAAAATACCAGTTGCCTTCTTTATCGCTTAAACCGGTTGTATCTCCTGCCATCAGCTGATACATAAGCTGTTCTTTTTTATCCGACTCCGGGGTCGATCCGTCACCGACAAAGGGGCCTCCCGATCCCTCTTTGTTCGTCACTCCGGGTCGATTATACCAGTCAAACCAATGCCAGTCCGTAAGTCCCAGCTCTTCTTCCGGAGCAATATAGTTTGTTTCATTCAGCCAGACAGTATCACTGGCCCGTGGGGTATCCAGTAATTTTACGGCGGTAAAGGCATCAACCTGATAAGAGCCGCCACACTCCTGCTGATCAAGGTCATAGATGTATGCATAATCGTAAGTGCTGTTATAGCCCATCATATCACCGTCATTCGTGTTGCAGGGACGAAATCCTCCATAATAAAATGCGCTGAACATATCCGCATCGAAATAAAAGCCGAAATATGCGTCCTCATAATCGTATCCGGCCCCCCCGTTCAATCCGTATTTATCACTTTCATTCACCACTTTCATGGTAACGAACATAATATCTTCGGCATAAGCCCGGCCGTAGGAATGCACAGTTGCATATACACGGCTGCCGGTAGGATATCCCGTAAACTTTGAAACGGGCTCCCGGTCGGCATATTTATCATCAAATTCAAGATAGATGTCCACGTCCGATGTGAAGCGGCCGTCTACTTCCTGCATATAGGTGGGGGAAGAAGGATCCGTATCCGTGGCATACCAGCCTGGCCAGTACGATTCTTCTTCACCGTCAATATTTTCCCGTTTCGGCCAGGATTCCGGAACAATGGAGGTTGCAAGCAGGGGCCAGGTGTCATTTTCATCCGTCCATACGCCACCGGCATAATCTCCGGCTGTGATATCACCGGAATACGTAGAGCCTTTTGAGCCAAGAACAACATCCCAGTCCGTATTGATCTGATTCCCGGTACGGTCATACCAGGATTCCGAAACGGTCGGTCCCCAGTATATATCTTCATCGGGATTTTCCGGGTGCGGGCGTATTGCCCAGGGATAAGGATTCCCTTCCTTATCTTTTCCCGGTACCCCCAGCATAAAAGATACATTGGCAATATACTGATATTCACCCCATGCACCGGCTACGTCACCCTGCCAGTGATCGATGAAATTTCCGTAGTTCAGGATACAGGTCTTGAATTTCCCTTGATCTGCGTAACTCTTTGCGCGTTCATAAACAGGATTTGCCAGTGTCTTTTTAAACCCGGAACCGTATTTTACTTCCATGGGAATAGCAAATAACAGAACGGGAAGTAATAAACATCCTATGCGTTGAATATATTTCATGAACATAACTCCTTAAAACTCCACTTCGATAAAAAAGTCCAGACTTCGTTTCGCATCGTAATACCACGGCCTGTCATAAAAACTGGTGCTTCGCAGTCCCTCCAGAATATACCCCTGATCCACACCGCCGGGATTTTCCGGATCGCCGGTGCGGGGATAAACGTAAAGTGCATTTTTACGATTGAACAGGTTTGTGCAGATAAAACCGAGTACCAGACGGTTATTGTCAAACAGGTTCAGATATTTCCGGAATGCCATATTCGTGGTAAAGTACATCGGCATGCGTTCGCTGTTCTGGGGACCTGCCTGGTCATTCGGTAAGATCGGCGTATAGGGAGCGCCGGATATTGCAACGAAGGTCAGATTGGTCATGGTATTCTGAAAAAGATCGTAGGCCCCCAGCGGGATCCCATATCCCTTCGGTACACGGAAGGTCAGTTGTGCACTCAGATCATGGGTGCGGTCATAGTCCTGAAGAACTTCATTTTTGGGCATGGTGAGAGGATTCTCCGAGTTACGGTATCCTTCCCAGGGATCGGAGCGGTTCCCTTTGGCAACCGAATAGGTGTATTGAATATTTCCCGTGAGAAATTGCCCGCGGCGTTTCTCGAATATCACGTCGAGACCCCGTGCGGAACCGTAATCGTAATTCACGAATGTGGTATAAGTAACCGAGCCGACGCGCACCTGTTCGGTCGAATTCATATTACTGTAGTCCTTCGACCATGCGACCAGCCCGAGAACATAATTTGTTGCCACCTCGGTATTCAATCCAAATTCATAGCTGGTAACTTTCTGCGCACTTACGGAGGGATTGCCTACCAGCGGCATAGGTGTATTGAAAAATTCATCCAGCTCGTCGCGCTTGTCGATATTGTTATAGATGTCCCGGTAGGTCGGATTCTGATAATAGATCCCGTATCCGAACGTGAATGTGGATTTTTCGGTGATCACATGAGAAAAACCGAGCCGGGGACTCCAGAGGAATTCCCAGCCGACAGGGTGCAGGGTGGAATCGGGCATGCGCGGATCCGCCCACATCGAATCCTGGGGGTTTGATGCATCAAAACGCATACCCGCATTGATGACCATCCAGGGATATTCCATCTTGTTCTGAATATAGCCGGCGAATTCATTCGGAACACGGTGGTAATTCTCCGTATACGGTGTCGAAAGCCAGGGAAGCTGCGTTTCGTCAAAGACGATGTCATGCGTTTTATAATCCAGGCCCGTTTTGATCTGATTGTGCCGGCCGACCTGAGAGGTCAGGTCCAGCCGTAATTCCCGTGTCCGGGAGCGGGTATAATGATAATATCTGTCCGCTCCGCTGTAATAGAACTCCCCGTAGTATTTCCATAAGTTGGGACTGTTCTGGTATTTTATGATCATATCCTCATTAATAAAAGGATACATAATATAAGGCTGATTATACTGTTCCGGTGTCAGCCAGTCGCCTGATTCCCTGCCGAGGATGTCATTCATCCACCAGGGAAGCTGAAGACCCTGTTCACTTTGGTCCGCAGGCGTATCGGTATACCGCCATATCGTATCCGCACCGGAAATGACATATTCACGCGGAACATTGTTGCCGTCCTGATCCATGTACGGAACTTTTGTGCTGTCATAAAAATCGGACCAGTATCGCTGTTCCACCCAGTCCGGGTACCCGTCATTATCAGTGTCGTAATTCCGAACCCGCATTGTCATTTCCTGGGTAAAGTCGGAATAGTTTGCGGTATAGTATGTTTGATCATTTATTTGATGACGCCATTCAACTGCATAGCGCCGGGATACTTTCTCAACCTCATTTTTCCCCAGATCATAATAAATGTATGTCGGATCAAAAGCTTTATAATTTGAATTTACATACCAATGAGAAAGATTCAGCCGGATCTTCGGTGAAACGATAAAGCTGAGCTTGCTGAAAATATCAAAGGTGTTATCAAAACCGAAATCGCGCCAGCCAGGGATGGTATCAAGCGGGTTAATATGATTTTCGGTGTTGTAATCACTCAGAGGATTATCCATGTCAAAGGCAAGGTCATCAAATTCATAAACGGCATAAGCCTGCTTTGTCTGATCAAAACTGGTCCACCATCGGATCTTATCGGTAAATAAAGGTCCGCCGAAACCTCCGGCAATTTTTTTAAAATCGCGGAGACGGTCCTGTTCGGCGGAAAGAGGTCCGAAAGCTTACTGCGTTCCAAACGCAGCATACCGGTGAACTTATCCGGTCCCGTGCGGGTAACGGTATTGATCATGCCGGACATGGCATCACCATATTCCGCATTGAAAAAACCGGTCTGAAAGTCCACTTGCGCCACGGCAAACTGATTCAGGCGCGTGCCTTTTCCTTTTCCGCCGTACAAGGGATTTTCAATATACATACCATCGACCATAAAACCGGTCTCATTGGCGCGTCCACCGCGTACGTGGATCTGTTCGATCCCGCGTTCCTCAAAACCGGGAATACCAAGGTCTGCCGGTTTTGATCTCGATAATACCGGACTGCAGTGTATAGATCTCCGTCATATCACGTACCGGAAGATTCATCACCTGTTCCGTTTCCATGGTAATTTTTCTTCCGACAACATCTTTTTCCACGGAAGGGCGTTCTGCCACGACCTCTACAACTTCGCCCTGAACGGCTTCCACTTCCATGCGGACATTGATAATAGTGGACTGGTCACGGATGATCTTCACATTCCGCTGGATAATTTTCTTATAGCCGATCATTGAATACGTGACCGAATATTCACCGACGGGAAGATTTATAATATTGTAATAACCCGTCTCATCCGTAAAAGTCCCTTTGCGTGTATCTTCAATAATGACGTTCACGCCCATCATGGGTTCATTGGTCTCGGCAGACACAACGGTCCCGCGCAGAGAGCCGACAATATCGGCACGGGCAACTCCGAAAATCATGAGACAAATCATAAAAAGGTTACGAGCCTTTTTCATACAATCCCCTTACGAAGAGATGCCCCGTGAGACACGGGACATCTGCTGTTTATTAACTGATTTATTTTAATAAAACCGACTTGCGTGTTATTGTATGGCCTTCGCCCTGAAGAGAGTAAAAATAGATCCCGGAAGGAAAGCGCGAAGCATCCAGCTCGATCTCGTAACGGCCGGCATCCCGGTGATCACTGAACAATGTTCTTACTTTTTGTCCCAGGGTATTGAATACTTCCATCCGGTATTCGCCAGCTTTATGAATGTTGAAAGAAATACTCGTTACCGGATTGAAAGGATTCGGGTAATTCTGTTCAAGTTCGAAGTCCATAGGAATATTCGCTACATCTTCCACTGCGGTCAGATCGTAATGTACATCCATAAAATATACAAGATTCTTATAATCTTCCGGCACCGCATCCAGAGTATCTTGATCAACGGTATGGGTTGAGTAGTCGGGGACCTCGTAAACAACATATACATGATCATCGGTGGCGTCGGGATCCGTATGGGCGTTCAGTTCATCAAAATCGGGTGTGTTGGTAACATTGATCTCCGGCTGCCAGGTTTTTCCTGCATCAAGCGAACGCCGGACAAAAATATCATAACTGTTCAAATAAAGCATGGTATCTGCTTCCGCTTCACTGTATTCCTTATAAATATCGCCTTTGGGATAAACGGCATAAAGTATGTCGGGGTCTTCCGTTGATGTTGCCATTGTCGGGAAAAAGCTCTGCCATGCACGATCGCTTTTCCCGTAACTGAAGCGCCAGGTGTTTTGCATGCTTGTTACAAAAGAAACTTCCCATTCTGCGCTTTCCGATGCGGGATCCGCACAATAAAGGTGGTAAAAACCACAGCCTTCGTGCACAGTGGGCATAATGTAACCGGCCTCTTCCGATTCCGGAATGACCAGGCACATAAAGTGGACGCCTCCGTTCTGGTCCACGATCATATCATTATCATAACCCATGAACAAGCCCGGATAGTTCAGGGTGTCAAGTATCTCGTCTTCCTCACCCGTAAGTTCATCAACCACAAGCGTATCGGTACCATATGCCACTTCAAACTGCTGGCTCGGAAGATAAACATCAAAAATATTGTCATCAAAAATATTATCCGGCACATAATAATAGGGGACATCATCATCAAAAGATGTACTGCTCCAGGTTTCCCCGTAATCTGTCGTTTTCCGGAATTTAAAGGTATGATATGCGTTATTATCAACAAGATCCTGATAATCGGCGTGCCAATAGGCAACGTTTGCAATATAACCAACCCCGTTATTTGCAATTGAGACCAGTGCATCGGAGGTGGTGGACCCGTCAGTGGAACCTTCTTCAAAATAGGTTTTTGCGTCCAGGATCTTTTCGGCACCGGAGAAACTGACGGAACCGTCGCTGATACTCGTGGTGCGGAAAAGATAGATATTGTGGCTGCTGACGTCATTTACATCAAATTCACGCCATGTGGTAAAGGTCATATTAATATGCCCTGCCCCGTCCGGCTCTTCGGAATAGTCCGGACATCCCATCCATAATCCTTCCGGATTGGTGCTGGATGCGCCTATTACCTGCGGACTGCTGAGGTAACCGCCGCCAAAGCCGAGCATGTCGATCACATACAGGGGTTTTGCGTCGCTTTCCAGGCCGGAGTTGGCGCCAACATATTCGGACCAGGCAATAAACGGATAATCGCCCGCTCCGATGGCGGAGGGATAACGTCCCACCAGTTCGCCGGGAGAAGTATTGTTCAGATTACTCTGATTGGTCCAGCTTCCGCCGCCGTCCAGACTGTAGGCCATTCCAACGGCACCGGAAGATTCCTCAATACCGATCCACTGGCGATAAGCCATAACAAAAGTATTCCCGCTGTGAGAAATGGGGTTCGTAACTCCGGAAACCATACCGAAACCGTTCTTGCTCGAATCGATCAAAACAGCCGTGAATTCCGGATCATAATCTGATGCGGATCTCACGTTTGTCTTTGAGAACTGTGAGCTGTATATTTCTTTTCCTGTTTCCTTTATCATACGCTCTACGCGACTTTTCTGGTTTACCGGCAACTCCGCCTTTCTTTCAGCATAGACTGAAGAAATAAAGAGTATAGCGATAAACATTACGATAACAACACGTTTCATCATTGCCTCCACTTAATATATTATTCCAGGTATAATCCCGAAGTTTCTTTCTCAGATTTCAGAACGATCGTCGTTTCTGTCATTTTAACATTTTCTATCAAATTAATACTGTCCAGCAGCTTTTCCAGATCCTCCGTACCGGATGTCCGGACTTTTGCCAAAATTGATCCTTTTCCTGCGATATAGTGCAGTTCCTGGATCTTGTCAAATTGCGCCAGTACTTTTCCCGTATCACGCATTTTTGCAAGATCATGCAGGGAAATAAGCACAATTGACAGTAAATGAAGTCCCAGAACGGACGGCTCGAGCCGTGCTTCATAGCTTTTTACGGTTCCGGTCTTTTCGAGTTTTTTTACCCGTTCATAGATCGCAGACGCGGTCATGCCCATCTGGCGGGCGATCTCTGCATTTGAAGTCCTTGCATTTTGCTGAAGGATCTTTAGTATTGTTTTGTCTTTTTGGTCCAACATATTGCTTTTCTCCGCTTAATGTTAAAATTAGTCGATATTTCGTAATCTTCCAAGAAAAAAAAGGCTGTAAAACCAATAATTCCTTCATTTCCGCATATTTAGGTTTATGGTGATTTTGTGAGGCTAAAATCGTTATAATTAATTGAATGTCAAAATATTGAACAGGACTTCCTGTTTTTTAAATAAAAAGATGTTCGGTATGTGGTTCTTTTCTAACGAAAAAGAATGATAAAAAGAGGGTAAAAGACATTACTACTGTAATATTTGACATTGCATCTGTCGCAAATAAAAATAGCTTACGAATTAAATAAATCTTACTTTTCTTTGCCTGTCCAAAGAAAAGTATGCCCAGGTGAAACCCGTGGTCTACACTTCCGAAAATACAACCCTTGAGGAGTTGAATAAGTTTTGATTTTACCCCTTCTTTTCTTTGCTTGATCAAAGAAAAGAAACAAAAGAAAATCAAGCGCTTCGGTCCGCCAGCTGGCGGAAAAAATCCTCCTCATTCGCTAAAGTTCCCGAGCGGCTTCGCTATCGCTCATCCCGGAAACTTTTTAACCCTCTTTCGTCGGATTTTCTTCACGCGTCGTCGCGATGCGGAATAGGAAGATCATTTATAAAATTTCCCCGCATTTTTAGTATTAGGCCGAATTTTCCGGCTTTTTTCGAAGTGATGGATTTTTCCCATATAAAAAAAGATGCCGCTGAAAAGCGGCATCTTTTACGTTTTATTGGTTTATATGTTACAGCCCGATTCCCAGACATATCAGATTTTGACTTCCGAAATGCTGTGCGGGACGGAATACATAATCAACCTTGATATTGGTGCTGCTCACCTGGAATTTCACACCGGCTCCGAGGGTTAGCCCAAAAACGCTTCCGCCGAGTTCCGCGTCAGCGTCCATAAGTTGAAAGGCATAACCGGCGCGAACAAAACCCATATCGGCAAAGTTCAGCTCAGTACCTACACGCAAATAATCCGTTTCGGTATTGCTGTTCTGATAAACAGCGCTTAGCATGAGCATGTCTCCTGCTTTATAGGATAATCCCATTTCCATGCTGGCCGGCAGCTGATCCGATGAAGTCGGATGATAGAAGTAATCATCGTAGGTTTCACCTTCAACTCTTGCGGAATTCAGCAGGCCGGTACCGCCATATTGCATGTTCGTACCAATATTGCGGATAGCCAGACCAAGTGACAGACCTTCGACCTCGACCAGGTCTTTGTACTGTAAACCAAAATCAAAAGCCAGTGCCGTAGCACTTGCACGCGGCACGCTTTCATAGATCAGCTTACCCGTCAGGCCTACCATTGATCCTGTCCGTCAGCTTACGGGAATAGGAAAGTCCCATCACGCTGAAGCTTGGTGAATAACTTGCTCCGCTCTCGCCGTCCATATCCTCAACGGTTGTCAGAGGAATTTCGCCAAAGGTCATGGCTTTCATACTGACAGCCAGTACCCCTGCGCTGCCGGTATTGAATGCGAGCCCGAAAAAGTTATTATTGATCCCGGCCATGTAATTATCCGATGAGAACAAGCCGTCGACCTTGCCCTCAAAATCACTTAATCCGGCCGGATTCCAGTAGATGGCATCGACACCTGAGGTGTATGCGATATCGGAGCCGTTCATACCCAATGTCCGCCCGCCGACAGGGATCTGGACCTGGACACCTGAGGTGGTGCCGGCGCGGTCAACATCCCCGGCATAAGCCACGCTGACGAGCAGGGCTATGACCAGGACAAGCGACATAAATTTATTGTGAAGTTTCATCATAACACTCCTTTATTGTTATATGTTCGTTCATGTGGCATCAATAGTATTCCAGAATCTGTTTGTTCTGAATGACCATAAATTTCAGGACCTTTTGTTCACCGGCATCCGGCATATTGATATGTGCAATGTACATACCGCTGCCGACGGGAATGTTCGATGCGTTGGTCAGGTCCCATCTGGCAAATTGCGAAGAAGCATTATCATGCTCTATCGTATTTACCAGGACACCTGCCAGGTTAAAGATCTTGATCGTGGCCTTCCCGGGTAAATGGGTGAAGGTCACATACTGATCATAAGCAGAAGTAGCCTGTTCGTTATAGGCATAATAGGGATTCGGAAATACGTTGATCTTTTCGATCGCCAATGCCATCAATGAATCGCTGCTTGTCGGATCAAGTCCGGCGGTTGAGAAAGAATATTCATCAGCCAGCGTGTTGATCTTGTTCGTCGAGAACATGATCTTATCACCATCGGGATAACCGATATAATTCATTTCGGGATCAGCAGAGTTCGCAAAGTAATCAACGATCAGGGTTGCATTCAGGAACGGATAACCGAACGGGTTGGTCGGTGAACCCCACCCTGTATTTGAAGGAGCTGAATAAATGTCGTTGGCGGAAATGTACTGTGCCTCTTTTGCCGGATCGTAGGGTTCGGGCCCCACATACGCATAAATAGGCTCATACGTGGTTGCTCCGAAGAGTCCGTCCGTACCGGTCGTATCCCAGACACCCATTCCGAGTGCCGCGGTAGAGTCGCTGTAACCTTGATCATAAATGGCGATAAAGAGACGTTCTTTGTCGCCGGTCTCAAAGTTGTGACGGTAGACCGCAAAGGGAACTTTCTCTGTCAGGCAGACATCTCCGAGATAATCCCAAGCGACGGAAGAGTCACCGAAATCGATCTCTATATCATCCATTCCCCAGATGCCGAAGCGGTCAAAATCGCTGGCATAGGGATCCTGATTTACACCGCCGGCCAGGTTGGATACGATATATCCGGGAGGTCCGAGCGAAAATTCAAGAATGGATACGCCGTTATCGACCAAATTGTCATCCTGATCGAATTGCTGTACCGATTTCAGCCCAAGTTCCGGGCCGGAGACCTTAACTTCCACACCGTCAACGACAGGTGCTCCGCCTTTATCGTCCAGACTGGCAACTTGTTTATTGCCGGTACTGAGCACAACATCATCAGTGACGTCTGTCACATTATAAAGTATTGCAGAAGAATCGGCATTGTAGCTAAATGTGACCTTATAGTCGTGTCCGGTAATGGCAAAAGGATCAACGACGGTAACGCCTACCTGTCCGTCTCCGGGACCTGCCGAATGAACAACAGGCACATCACTTTCCGGTTCGGTATTAATTGCATTTCCGGGAAGCGGTTCCTGCAGCGTAACGCCCAGAGGAACAATGGAAGATTCCATGGCTTTCTCGGCCAGGCGGCCTTCATCATGGTTCTGATTGTAGGCGGTTACGGCAAAATAATAGGTGCTGCCTTCATAAAGCGGTTGGTCATTGACATAATCCCAGTCGATGACAATATAACGCTGCACGCCGGTGTCATCGCCGTAAATGATCGGAACGCTGACATCTTCACCTTCAAATTCATTCGGTGTCCGCGTTTCATAGATCAGTTTTATGCCGTTCACAACATCAAAGGTCGCGATCCGCTTTGCCTGTCCTTTTGTAGCAGAGGAGCTCGGCAGCTGGTAAACATTGTAACCTTCAAACTTGTAGCCGGATACAACGGTTTCCTCGATCTCGGCAACCCGGTCCTTATCGCTTCCCCATTCAAGTGAGATCGTATTTTCCAGGGGACGTGCGGTAACATTCGGAGAAACCGGGGGTTTGGGAACTTCACGGAAAAGGCCGTCAAACAATTCCTGCGCAACGGCATCCATGGTTTTAAGATCGGCAACGGAGCCGATATTATCCGCACCCATTCCGCCCACTACAGCGACCACGACCTCCTGTACGTCGCCGGGTGCAAAATCGAAGGGTCCCGAAGACAAACAGATCCGCCGGTCGCCGGGATTAAAGTACTCATTCTCTCCGTCCAGGTCGCCGGTACCGGCAACGGGATCACCGGAAAGCGGATACATAGTCGTTGCATTCCCGCTTACATTTCCAATACGCCAGGGCGTCGGGTTGTTCACGTCATCTGTGGGAATGTAGCCCTTGATGAGGTTATAAAACATCAGAGTCCCTTCATATTCGCCCAGTGGCGGGTCGGTGATATTTGACCCTGCGGCGAACCATCCGAAAGATGTCATCGGAAGGTTTTTATATCCGGGCACATACTCAAGTTCAAAAATTGCCGTATCGCCGGCAGCTCCCGGAACCATGGGGCCCTGGAAAAAGTCATAGCCGACTGCTGCGGGAGCAAGGTTAAAGGCGGCATAATCCGCATCGCTTGCCTCGCCGTTGTAGGCGTATCCGAGGCTCAGGGACGTATCGCATCCGGCAAAGTCATTGGAAGCGCCGCCCACATCGGGATCCGACCACTGGGACACATACATGTCCGTGATCGTCTTTCCGGATTTATTGATCAGCTTGAAAGATTTGAAGATGATCTGTCCCAGACGAACACCCGGCTGATTATAGGCCCAGAGTGTAGTTTGAAGCTCTACACCGATAGGGTTGGAACCGTACAGACCGGTAGTTGCCGATACGCTGTAATCATTCACGGCATACCATACAACCTGATCTGCCTGTGCAATGCCCGGCTCATCAACGCCTGCGGTATAAATACCGTCATTATCATGATCATAATACGGTGCACCGTGTTCCACGGGCCATTCATCCCAGTCCAGTGCATACTGGTCCATGATCTCCTGGGTCATTGCTGTCGTAACATTGGTTGGATCCGTCATATTCTGTTCCGCGGCATCCTGTATCAGTGTAGCATGGGTTAAACTTTCGTAATCGGGACGGATGCGGTAAACGCGGACTGCCGGATCGGAAGGATCTGCCACTTCCACGTTCGGATCATCATATTCGCCGCCGGTAATGACCCAGCCCGGCTGGGTGCCGATATTATAGGTCTGACCGCCGACGCGGATATCATTATCATCATATTTACCGCCCCACACGAAACCATCCTGATAGATGGCGCCGGCGGTACCGCCCGGATAAACACCGCCGGAACTGCCGTCGGGGGCATGAGCGGACTGGCCGTTATAATACACCC
Source organism: Fidelibacterota bacterium (assembly GCA_034521145.1). Lineage (GTDB taxonomy): Bacteria > Fidelibacterota > Fidelibacteria > Fidelibacterales > Fidelibacteraceae > M50B103. The sequence continues at coordinate 343,404 of JAXHMX010000002.1, forward strand.
AGTACGCCCAGTTGGAAATATTCGACAGGGACCGTGTTACCTGGCCCGCCGTCGTTGCCGCTGTCTTTTGCAGGGGCTGACCGTCTAATGGTTCAGCAATCAACCCGACCGAGAAGAGCAATGCGACAAGGATTGCATATGTAATTAATTTCTTCATTATTATCTCCTTAACTATATGTTTCATCAATGTTAGAATGATAAGCGAACGCCAACGTTGATCTGACGCGGATTACCATAGAGCTCTCTTCCAACATGTTCCCAATATGCCTGGCCGTTGACCAGGTTAATTGCTGTATACATATCTACGTAGTCCTGACCGCCGTTGTTGGCGATGATCGTTTCCGAACGAACAGGATCTGTCAGGAAACCGTCATCTTCCGCATTTCCGGTAAATTCATAGACATTGACGACATTTTTACGGTTAAAGAGGTTCGTTACCGTCATAAAAACATTTGCGTTCAAACCACCGAGTTTAAAGGTTTTATCCACTCGAAGATCGGTATAGAACTGCCAAGGTGTCTTTGAGGCACCGATAGGTTCTTCCGCGATCCGGTTACGGGTGTCATACATATAATCTACACCTGCAACATACGGGTCGGTTTGTCCGCCAACCAGAACATCAACCTTTGTATACGGATGTCCGCTTTGAAAAACTGAACAAGAGGTTTGCACCCGTGTTCTGAAGGAGAGGGCCTCCGTCATTATCGCCAAAGCGATAATCAAGATTGATCGCACCGGTATGCATCTGTGAAAAATCCAGCGGATTGATCGTAGACGGCATAATGGTGTTCATGTATAATGCACCGTGAGCCGCTGTACTGTTTGAAGCGGTTCCTTCCGCTAATGTCAGCGTATAATTAATACTGCCGGCAAGGCGGTTGGTCCGGCGCATATTCATGCGAAGCTCAAAACCTTTTTGCGTTGCAAAATCACCATTCGCAAAGCGGTCATAATAGCCCGGAATGGTTGATCCCGTTTCCGGCATCTGCTTGATGACCTCAACCAGACCTTTTACGTTTTTGTAAAAAGCGGTAAGATCAAATGCTGCAAAATCGCTTATCTCGCGGCGGAAACCAACCTCGTAAGAGGTGGTGTGCAGAGGATCAAGTCCAAAACCTACAGGATTAAGGAAATAATAGCCCTGCCGCACGATCTGCCGTGCATAGGTAAAGGAACTGTAATACGTTTCACTCAGTTTCGGCATCTGAACAAACTGTCCGTAGTTCAGGTAAAAGACGGTCTTTTCATCCACGGGGAATGAAAAACCGAGCCGGGGACTAAGATGCAGTGACGGAGCTTTATCCATCCATGCGGTATCTGCAAGCATGCTGGTGTTCTGATCAACGGCAGGATCTGCCGGATTTCTCAACTCGCGGTCATCCGTGTCGAAATAATCAAAACGAAGACCCGCGTTGATGATCAGATCGTCATACTCGACCTTATCCATAAGATAAGCGGCAAATTCAACCGGATGTTTCGGTCCGTCAATGTAAGTGCCGTCATCATATTCGATCTTATCATTGATCTTATTGCCGAATGCATCAAATCCGTAAGCATTCACACCACCGTTGAACATCCAGATCTGCTTGGGAATACTGTCCAGACTTCCGTAGCCGGCGTAACCGGCACTGGCTGCACTTGCAGAATCGGCTGCAAAAACCATTGCGCCGGGGTAGACCGAATACTGGCGAACGGTATATTGCTTATATTCCGCGCCGAGCTTTACTTCGTGATGGCGGTTGATCTGATTTACGTAATCAGCACCCAGTCCCCAATAGGTCTGATCAAGGTTTGAATAGACTGCCAGCGGTACTCCGTCTCTTGCAACGGGAAAACCGTGGATCACATAATCGCGCTTCGGACGCCATGCATTGCGGTAAACGACTTCACCGTCGGTAGCTTCATGAACAGCGGAACTGTCATACCATTTTGTCCAGTCATTTCCAAAATAGGGATCATTGAGCTCCCGTCCATAATGAAAATAACTTCCTTTGACATCAAGATAAGAATTTGATGAAAAAAGTTTGGTGGCTTTTGCTGATATCAATGTTGTCGGTGACGTGTAATAATACGTCCTCTCATTAAGCGTATTCAGCATAATGGGTTTATTGTAGGTCCTGTCCCATTTGGTGAAGTCATGCAGAAAATCAACACGCAGGCGGACCGGAAGTTCAAAAGTAACCGAACCATTAATTGCGTAATTCATCCGGCTTGCCTGGGGGGTAAATCCATCCGGATAGACCAGGTCTACCGTATCTTTACTATCGGGGTCATTCGGGTTGTTGTTCACTTTGTCGAGGAATTCAAATCCTTCACTGAATCGGACTTCGGAATCTTCCATGTTCTCATATTGACCGGCAACAAAAAAGCGGGCCTTTTCACCAAGCGGGCCGCCCACCGTTGCGATGGCGGACTGGTGCCCGTAATTATAGGTCCCAAGTACTTTTTTGCCTTGAGAGGGATCACGGAGTCCGTCGGTTTTCAGTTCCAGCGATCCTTTAAATTCCGTGCCGCCGCCTTTAAGTTCTGTTTTCACGATACCGGCATTCGCATTTCCCATATCGGCAGTATAACCGCCTGCAAAAACCTGAATTTCTTCGATCGCATCGTGAATAATGGTCATCACGTTGGTATTGGTCGTCGGTACGGAAGTGGAAACTCCGCCGACATAAAATTTTACCTCATGAGGCCGACCGCCACGAATGTGAATAGAACCGTCCTGGGTTACCACGCCCGCCATGTTTGAAATGACATTTCCCACACCCGGACCGGAATATTCTCCAGTTCATCGGATGTGGCCATCGAAACACTGGATGTCACGCTTTTCTCAAACAACCTGCGTTCCGCGACAACTGTCACTTCTTCTCCTGCGATCACTGATTCTTCCAGCCCGAAATTTAACTCAGTCGTAACTCCCGACAGCACGCGTACGTCCTCTACCGTGAGTTTTTTGTGAGAAATGATCGACGCTGAAATATCATAGGTTCCAACCGGGACGTTCAAGATAATATATGAGCCGTCAGCATTGGTTGCTGCTCCCTGAACGGTTCCTTCTATAAGAACATTCACTCCGGCAAGGGGCTCACCTGTCTCGGCGTCCGTGACTACTCCCACGACCTTACCTGTTGCTTGCGCAAAAGCGCAAATAGGTAAAATCATAAGAATAGCTAATACGGCCACAACAAGCTTCTTCATAAATAACCTCCTTTAGTTATTATCCTTAGCTATCTTACATAATGTTAATTCTTATTCCATTAATGTTTTTACATCCTTAGCTAAATTTTAGCCATATTATAAGGAATCCACAAGTGAAATCTGCAATTATTTAAAAAATTTGCGGTATAATATGGTAAAAAAAGGCTTTTTTTGCTGTTTTTCTGCTTCCGTTCGTAAAAATTTAACGTGATATTCTCATAAAAATGCGAGCATGTTGTTATCTTTTCAGATAAAAAATCACAATCTGCCCAGTTTTTTGAGGGCTTTCTGCTTCTGCATGTACATAGTAAGTGCATTCGGCAGGGTGTCCTGTCGCCTGAATATATCGGCATACGTGTTAAATATTTCTTTCCCTGTGATGTTATACAGTATTTGCAGCTGCACGACATGCAGGCGCTGATAAGCAATAGTTGCAGGATCGACTGCCGGATACCAGGGCGCATCGCATAGGTTATAACGCGACCAGTAGCCCAGGTCATATTCGGGCAGCAGCCGGGCAAGTGTTTCCGTTCCCTCCGCAAAGATACTCGCGGCTTGCGCGTTTTCGGGAAAAGCGCGGACAAAATCATATACGCCAAAAAGAGCAAAGATCATCCCGTTCAGAACCAGCGTGGGAACTGCGGCCGTATATTCTTCATAAAAGGGACCCTTTTCGGTGTAGACCGTCACGCCACCCTCTTTCACGGGCAGACGGAAACATGTCAGTGCCGCCCCGGCGATATCGGAATATTCCTTCCTGCCGCTTATCTGAAAAGCACGGGTCAATATCGAGATCCCGCGGCTCTGTGAAAATGCCGATTGCCAGGGACCTTTATTCCTGTATTGCGGCAATGAGACGTCCGTGAGCCAGCGAACACCCGTTTGCCTGTCTTTATGATAATTCCTTTCATCGGCATACCACTCCGCAAATTGTAAGAACCGTTCTCTGTCCTCACTGCTTTTTGTCCTCAGATAGGTGTGGAAAACGGCCAGTCCCAGCTGCCCGATCGAGATGGGAAAATACACATATTCTTTGTCTGTGACATCAACATAGGTTTTATTGACCGGTATGCCGTTCTCGTCAAATCTGCTGATGAGGGGCTGGTCGGCGCCGGAACGCACCCGTTCTTCATCGAACACAAAATAGTATTCCCCGAGCTCTTTCGAATGCAGGTCCGCTGCGATCGGATACCGCTGTTTCGGCGTTCTGATATCCCTGCAGAATTTATCCAGCATGAAAAAATATTTTTTTATGTTCATTGCTCGTCCCTGAATACCTCAGCCAGACGCCCGGTGAGTTTTTTTCTTGAGAATTTTTCTGCGAATGCGGCATCGGCACCCCGTAATGTCCCGTCTTTCCATTTTTTATAAATGTCGGCGATAGCGCTTTTGTGATCATCCTCTTTCCCGAGTATGCGTCCGGCACACCCTTTCTGCAGGATCTCCGCCGCGCTTCCTCTCTTTGATCCGGTTCCCAGGATATAATTTCCCGTTGCAAGATACTCAAAAAGCTTCCCGGGGATATGTCCCGAATAATTGCGGGCCTTTTCCATGAACAGAAGAAGAAGGTCGGAAGTTCTCATTACCTTTATCGCGTCCCGGTGCGGTACATATCCTTTGATATCCAGTAATACTTTTGACGATAATATGTCCCGTATGTCATTGATGTATTTTTCCTGTATTTTTCCCGCCAGGCACAATTTTATATCCGTTCTCTTTAATTTTTTTTCCTCGGCGAACTGCCGAAGTCCGCGAAAAAATTCCGGATAATAGCGGTTCTCGTTCAATCCGCCAACATAGGCGATAACAAATTGGGCGTTATTTTTGTGTTCCGTTCCCACATTCTCAAGATCGGCGGGATCATATCCGTTGGGAATAAGTTCCAGTTTGTTCTTATCGCATTCAATAAGGTCACCGAAATTTTTGCTGACGGTCACGACCCTGCGGGCATCGGAGAGCGTTCTTCTTTCCAGGGCGGCATCAAGCCAGCTGGTGATACCCGATCTGTTCTTGTAATAATAATGAATTTTCGACCAGGGATCGCGGAGATCGGCGACCCACGGTATATGATTCTTTTTTGCCAGCTTTCTTGCTATAAGATGTACGCTGGGAGGAGGTGAAGATGAAAATATCAGATCGGGCTTTTCATCCCGTATGATCTTGCACCCGGCTTTGACGGCCGTAAGTTTCCACCATTTTTTTGCATCGGGAATAATGAGGTTCAGGCGAATGCATTTCGCAATTTTTTTTCGGAAGGACAGATCCTTCTGTGCGAGTACCCCTACCGGTATGGTCTGATCTTTTTTGTCCCGGAAAAATTCTTGTACAGGGAAAAGGGCTCGAAACTCCGGGTCCTGTAAACCCGGATATTGCCGGGTACCTCGGATAAAAGCGTTTCATCCCTGGCGGGATATTCTCCGTTCTCTACGGTCAGAATAACGGGTTCCCAGCCGAATTCCGGCAGATACCGGGCGAATTTCAGCATTCTCTGTACGCCGGGACCCCCTGCCGGTGGCCAGTAATAGGTAATGATCAACACTTTTTTCATATTATTGCGGTTCTTCGCCTGATTTTTGCGTGTTCTCTTTATCCCGCCGAACTTCTCGGGGAACAGCTTTTTGCGCTTATGATATATAAGTGAACCTGCTATCAATAAAAGCATGATGATATTCCCTATCCATACGACTTTCATACCGGCATAATATGACACCGGGTGAAAATCCATGGTCAGGGTATAATCTCCCGCCGGTATCTCCGCGCCGCGCAGGGCATAATTGCTTTGCACCAGAGGGATCTCCTGATCACCTTTCATTAATCTCCAGCCTTCGGGATAGTACATTTCCGAAAAAACCGCAAACTGCGGTGAATCGGTCTGTACGCGGTACCGGATCGTATTGGGGGTGTATTCAAGCATAACAATATTGCCTTCTCCGTCATATGCCTGTATTTTCTCCGCGGTTTTTTCAAGAAGCAGCACCTCCCGGCAGGTTCAAATTCCGCTGTATTCATATAGCGAAGCATGCTGCCAAAATCTTCAAAACTGTGTGTCTTCTCAACAAACCAGGCTTTGGGAAGCGCGTTCTGGTTCACATACAGGATCTCTTTACGGCGCTGATCGGCGGCGGCCGCACGCAGAAAAGGTTCTTCCAGGCGACGTGGGGCAATAATATATCTGCCGCCCAGCATATTCACCACCTGCCAGTTCAGTTTGTTATTTGCATACAGACAATGTTCCCGCAGATCCTGGATGGTCTGAAGCTTGATGGAGCTGTAGCCGCTGATCGTCGGATAAAAATAGCTGTAATGATTACTGTCCTCTCCCAGCGCGAACGCCCGTGCATTTTCCGGCTTATCCTCAAGAAATCGCGTAATGTCCGAACTTCGGAATTCTCGCCGCTCCAGAAGGTCCGGATTACCAAGCGGCATATATTCATAGGCGCGATTGGTAACCGAAAAAAGCTCCAGTCCTATTAACAGACCGAGAAGGATCAATGCCGGTACTTTTTTGATCTTGTTGAATGTATACCCGATAAGGGTGCCTCCGGCCGCCAGGCAGAAAAGCAGTGCTTTTATCGTATCGTTCTGCAGAAATTCTTTCCTTATCGAACGGATGATCTCCATATTCTGTGCGCCGTACCGGGCAGCCTCTCCCGCGCGGGCATAATCAAAACTTCCGCTGAAAAGCAGAACAAGCAGCAAAAACACCGAGGCCCCGCCGAAAACACCGGCAAATAATTTCCAGTTTTTCTTTTTCGCTTCACGGATCACGGCTTTTATTCCGTAAGCTGCAAGAATGACCAGGGCAATAAATATCATATTAACGATCATGGAAGGGACGCGGAATTTTGAAAAATAGGGGACTGCGGTAAAGAACACCTTATAAAGCGGCATAAAATGCCGTCCCAGGGCAAGCAGCAGGGCAAATGCCGAAAAAATGCTAAGTCCGCGGACGAATCCGTCCTTTTTCCAGTATGCCCATATCCCTGTCATCGCAAGCAGGAAAATGAGAATACCCACAAAATCGTAGCTTTGCGTAAAAGGCATTTCTCCCCAGTAGCCGGGGATCGTTTGTCCCTGCAGGCGTGAATATTGATTTCCGGTATACACCTCCTGCGACATCCCGCCGGAAAAACGGGGAATGACAAACGAAAGAATACCTTTCCCGTCAAGGGACCATCGTGTTGCATAATCAAGACCAACGCCCTTACTTTCACTGCCTTGATCCCCGCTGTCCTCAATACTGACGGCATTCCCACCGCGGGTGGAATAGGGGGTGTATTCCTCCAGACTCATAAAAGGCTGGCTTGCAACGGCAACGGTAAGGAGGATACCGGCGATAACTTTCAGTGCAAGATCGCCGAATTTTTTCCATTCTTTCCGGATAAGTATGCGTATCACCGGCACAAGATAAAGAAATAGAAGGATCAGGATACCGTAAAACACCACCTGGAAATGCTGGGTGCGCGTGATCCAGGAGAACGCTGCGGCAAAACATCCTACGGCCAGCCAGCTGCGTTTATCGAAAAGATACTGGAAACTGAGGATCAGCCAGGGTATGACCATAAAAGCCCGGATCTTTGAAAAATGTCCCACATGCAGAAGCGATATCCAGTGAGGCAGCAAAATAAACGCCAGACCGGCAATCAGGGCAATATACCACTCGATCTTTTTGTACCGCAGCAAAAAGAAAACGCCCAGTCCTCCCGATCAGATAATACCAGAAATACCGGTAAACAACTTTCCCCAGAAGATTGATAAAACTGTCAACATGGATGATCTTGGGTGTTATGCGCGGATACCGCGGCGTTCCCGCAAAGATATTCGGATTCCACAGCGCCTTTTCTCCGCTTTCCTTTTCATGCTCCATGTAAAGGTTCCTGTTGCCCAGTGAAGCGGAGGTATCAAGCTCCCGTGGGGCGCAGGCCTTCAAATATCATGGGGGAAAAGAAGTAAAACAACGGAATAAGCAAAACGGCGGAAACAATAAGTGCTTTTACCCAGAAAGATGTATTTTTCTGCTGCATGACAAACCTCCGGTCTATTTATAATGAGTTTTTCACGAAGCCGGACTTTTCCCTTCCTCCGAAAATCACCCGGCGGATCAGCGCTCCCCCGAACCCGAGTCCGTATCCCAGGACCTGCACTGGTACAACAAGCGGAATAAATACTGCGACGCGTATATCTTTATATTTGACCACACCGTGCAGCGCCATTAACAAGAGCACCCCCAGCCCGGCGGCAAGAAAGGGCCACAACAGCGACGGCCAGATCAAAAGGCAAACAAGAAAAGCAAGGGACAAGACGGTGCCGATAAATGGAAAAAAATGAATGGGCTCCAGCATTCCCTTATCGATCTTGTACAAATTGATACGCGCCACACCCCAGTTATAGACCTGTTTAAAAAAACGCCATAAGGACGTGCGGCGTTTGTGAAAGACAACGGCATCCATTACTTTGATCACTTTTCCGTGACGGCGGATACGGTGGGTGAACTCGATGTCCTGTCCATGGCGCAATGTTCCGAAACCGCCGGTCTTTTTTACCGTTTCGGCATGAACGCCCATATTGAAGCTTCGGGGATAATACTTTGAAATTTTCTCTTTGATGAACCGCGGATTCCTCCGGTGGTTATAAAAGAGGTCATTGAATAGTCGATCGCTTTCTGAAGAGGAGAAAAATCCTGTTGCACCTTATCGGGCCGCCGAACCCGGCGACGGGTTTTTTCAAGGCGTTGTCATAAGCGTTAAGCCAGTTTTCATCGGCAATGCAGTCGCTGTCGATAAAGATATAGTATTCTCCCGCCGCGCGTCCTATACCGTTGTTCCTGGCCGGACCCGGGCCTTTGTGGTCCTGTTTATAAAAAGACAGGTTCAGGCTGCCTTTTTCCGTCTTTTCTGCCACAAAGGATTCCGTGTTGTCCACAGAACCGTCGTCAACGATGATCACTTCAAAGGCGTCATGAGAAAAAGTTCTGTTTTTCAAGTGAATCCAGAAGTTCCCGGATCTCGTCAAGCCGGTTAAAAGTCGGTACGATAACGGAAAAACGAAAGGGATAATCCTGCATTATTTATACTTTTTTTTGGATTGATAGACGATCATTTCACCGATCAGGCCGATAGAAAAGAGCTGTACGCCCAGAACGATCAGAAGAACACCGAGGATCAGCATTGCCAGATGCGACTGAAATGGCTGTCCGTAAACATATTTATATATCAGGACAATGATTTCAACAATAACGCCGGCGGCGGCGGACAGGAGTCCGAAAAAACCGAAAAAATGCATAGGCCTCAGCGTGAAACGGCTGAGAAAAAAGACGGTAAGAAAATCAAAGAATCCTTTAAAAGTGCGGCTGAACCCGTATTTGCTGCTTCCGCTAGTACGGGGATGATGGGTTACGATCATTTCTGTGGTCCTGAAACCTTCCACTTTTGCCAGTACGGGAATCCAGCGATGCATTTCGCCGTATATCCTGATCGTTTTCACCACTTCCCGACGATAGGCTTTCAGTCCGCAGTTGAAATCATGGATCTTTATGCCGGACATACAGCGGGCCGCCCAGTTAAACAGCTTGGACGGCCAGCGTTTGGTTATCGGGTCATGGCGTTTTTTCTTCCATCCGGATACGATATCCCAGCCCTTGTCCAGCTTGGCGACCAAGGCGGGTATTTCTCCGGGTTCGTCCTGCAGATCGCCGTCCATGGTAACGACTATTTCCCCTTCCGCAGCTTCGAATCCGCTTGCAGTGCGGCTGCCTTGCCTTTGTTCCTGTGAAAATGAATATGGTGAACCATCGCATTTTCTTCGGCAAGTCTTTCACATTTTTCTGTGGTCCCGTCGCCGGATCCGTCATTTACAAAAATGATCTCGCCATTGAGTTTCTGCTGTTCAAATACCGTTTTTACGCGTCGCGCCAATTCTTCAACGGTCCCTCCTTCATTAAAGACCGGAACAACGACAGATATATCTATCATTTTATTTCCTCCAATGCCTTTTTTATCAAGGTATTCTCCGGATCGAGCGAAAGCGCTTTCCGGAATGCTTCACGTGCCGGTTCGTAACGCTGCAGTTTGCGCAGTATATTCCCCTTATGCAAATATATTTCGCTGCTCACATCAGAATACTTCAGTGCATTATTTACCCATTTCAAGGCTCTCCTGAATTTTCCCTGACGGTACAGGATCCATGCTTTCGTATCACAATACGCTGCGTTCTTCTTTTCTCTCAGTGCTTTGTTGATATACGACAACGCCTCATTCAGTTTCCGGTCAAGCTGTGCAAGTATAAAAGCATAGTTGTTGAGTATAGCGCATATTTTCCGGGTTTTCCTTAAGCAGTTCCGAATACAGTGAATCGGCAAGATCCCCTTTTCCGTACTCAAGATAAACGTTTGCGAGATCTTCTTTCGCACCGGTATTCCCGGGATTTTCTTTCAGAAGTTCAAGAAAAAGTTTTTCACTTTCTTCCGGATACCCCTGTTGTTTTTTTATCAGAGCTTTCATGTGAAGCCAGCGCGCTTCGGGTCCAAAGCGCGTAATGGCGCGGCCGGCGATATATTCCGCCGCTTCAAATTCTCCCTGTTCCCAGAACCACATACCGTAATCGTGATAAAGCTCGCGGCCGGCATCCGGAAAGCTGTCCGCACGTTTAAAATAGAACATGACACTGTCTTTTTCATTATCGCTCATTGCCCTGATCCCCTGGAAATAGGATATCCGGCTGTCTTCCTGCCAGCGATCGCTGATCATGGAGAGCACCTGCCCGGCGGAATCTATATTACCGCGCTGAAACTGGAAATCTGCATACATTAAATACGGACCGGGGCGATCCGGTTGCGTTTTTATCCATGAACGCAGTACTTTCCGTATCTTTTGGCGGTCATTCTTTTCGTAAAGGGCGCGGATCCAGAACTCATAAAGATCATCGTTCGGCGGGACCAGTGATATTGCCTTTTCCAGGTAGGCTGATGCATCGGCGATACGGTCATCTTCAAACATGACCTCTGCCGCAAAAATATACGACCATGGTATGTCCGGCCGCAATTCGATCATATTGTTCAGCATTTTCAGCGAAGCATCATAATCCTTTATTTTTCGGTACGCTTCCGCCAGCCGGCGGTGAAACGTGATGTTTTCCGGTTCTTTTTCCAGAAGCTGATGCAGCAGGGGTATTGCTTTTTCAAAACGCGATTCTTTTACATAAAGATCAGCAAGATGCTGCCTTGCTCCGGCGGCGTCGGGATCCAGCTGAAGCGCTTTTTCAAAATAATCCCTGGCCAGCTGATTTTTTCCCAGTTGGCGGTAGCTTTCAGCAATGGCTCCCAGTATCGTTGCGCTGGTGTCATATTCCAGTGCGCGCTGATATTCCAGATTTGCATGCGTGTAGTTCCCGGAGGAACGGTAGATCTCACCATGCATAAAATGCAGTATGCTTCGTGTCGGGTAGGTGTCGGGTTTTTGTTCGGTAAGTTCCTTGTTCAGTTCCCGGCTTCCGCAGGACAGCAGGAGAATGGATACGGCAATAGTGAAAATAATAAATTTTTTATTCATCGCTAAATAATAAGGAAAAAAGCATAATAATAAAACAGCAAAAGGTGCAGACGCAAGAAAATCAGCCGAAAATGAAATCACCCCGTTTCCCGGGGTGATCTAAGCTTGAGAAAGAATATATGTTAACCAAAAATATTCTTTTTTGTTGCACCCGCAAATTCCAACGATCTTTTGTTTATATTTAACATTTCCGCTTGAGTGTTTTACACTCGCATAATGTTTCACATATGAAATTTGCTGCCCGCAAACCGGACAGGTTTTTCCTGTCTTTTCGCGGTGTGCAATCTTAGCTCCAAAGCCTTGTGGTTTTGCCATAGCAACCTCCAGTCAATTATTCGCCGGAAAATATAAGGAATAATTGCAGAAATACAAATTATTTATTCGTTGACCATCATGATCCGGCGATTATAATCCGGGTTCTCTGCTTTTCCCGTATCCGGCGGCGTCTTTTCCGTATTCGTATTGGTAAAGACGGTGTGCTGTTCAGGACTGCAGCGGGAAGTCCCCGGCCTCCGTCAACACTTCGCAATTCTGCGGCAGGTATCGCTGCAGAGTTTTTCGGGACCGATACTGAAGTATAGATGAACAACGAGGTAGCGGCAAAAAGCAGAACGGCGGCCGCCACGGATATCGCCCGGGAATAATTTTGCAAAACATGAAGAAACGGATGTTCTTTCTGCTGTTTTTGGCGGTCCACACAGACCATAAGCCGTGATTCAAAATCTGAGCGCGTACGGTAACGCGGAAGCGTTTTCATTGCTGAAAGTATATTGATCATATCCGCCAGTTTATCCCGGCATCTTTGGCATTCGGCAATATGTTCGCTTGCTTCCTGTCGTTCCTTCGGGTTCAGATTTGATTCAATGTAATCAGAAATGATCTTCTCAAAACTGTAACAATCCATCAATACGCAATTCCTCCCACTTTGATTTTTTCAAACATCACTATAAAATCATTGTGTTCCAAAAAGTTCCTGCTTTTTTTAATGTTCTTTTAATTCTTTTAACAATTTTTGTAAGCGCAGCCTTCCGCGGTTTATCCGGCTTTTAACGGTTCCGATGGAAACTCCGAGTATCTGACTGATCTCTTCGTAGGAAAGCTGCTGCACTTCGCGGAGGAGGATAACGGTTTTAAACTGGTCGGGAAGAAGATCAATGGCCTGCTGGATCTGCTTTTCACCATAGGCCGACGTTGTCTCTTTTTCGGGATCGTAGGTTTCCGAGGGAATTTCATATTCCTTGTCGTCAAAGCCCATATTATGAATGGATATTACCCTCCGCCGTTTCAGGCGCCGTAATTCGGATTTGGCCAGATTTGCAGCAATAGTGAATATCCATGTGCTGAATTTTGCTATCTCACGGTACATATGGGCACTGGTATACAGTTTCATCAGGGTGTCCTGCACCACATCTTCAGCCTGTTCGTAAGAATTCAGGTAGCGGAAGACAAAATTCAGCAGCCGGTCCTTGTAGCGGTGTACCAGTTCCACATAAGCCCGTTCATCCCCTTTCTGGAAACGGGCAATAAGTTCTTCGTCACTGTATTTGATATTTTTTTTATTCATTAAGCAATTATCCCATCAAGTATGATCATAAAGTTGCTCAACTGATCACAACTTGTGGTTTTAATGCGGCGGTCGCCGTTGACCAGTGCTTCAAGCGCGTTTTTTAATTCTATCTGACGGTAATTCGCTGCTGCTACTTTATATTGTTCCAGTTTTCTGCCTTTATATATTTTTATGATCTTATCATATTCGGGTAAAGTGATCAGTCGCTTATCCTTCAGCATGATCAATTTCCAGATAAATTTGATACAATGCAATTATAAGATAGACCTCATTGACACCATTTTCAATTAAATTCTTGCAAATTGCCACGGCTCTGCGCTTATCTTTTTTCCACCGCCTGTAAAAGATCTTCAATATTGAATGTTTTGGAATAACCGCTTACACAGCGTATATCCTCTTTGCTCACCGTCTTGTTTTCCGGCAGGTAAATATCAAGTTTATCCAGTTCATTACTTAACTTGCCGAGGTCGTCCCCGGTGTAGCGAAGAAGTTCATTTATTGCTTCCGCGTCGAATCTTCCGCATATGCTCTGCCAGATATCTCCTTATCCACGCAGGTATCTCATTTTCAAACGGAGTGTTGATCTTCAGTGTCAGTGCAGAGGATTGAATGCGTTTGTAAAAAGCGTTCCTTTTGTCAAACGCCGGTGCTGTCAAAATTAGCACATTGCCCGGCTCCGGGTTTTTCAGATAGGCGTTCAGTATTTTTCTTGCCGAGGGTAAAAGCTGTTTTATTTCATGAATGACCGTGCAGCGCGAGGATGTGAACAGCGATGCGCCGAAAAGCAGATTTTGCAGTTCGTCGCCGCCGATCTCCGATGCATACAGATACGTATAGTCATGATTTATACCTTTGTCCTTCATCGCTTTCCGTATTTCCTGTACGGCCCTGTCGCGCAGGTACAGATCATTACCGTAAAGAAAATACAACGGGCGGATCTCTCCACTTCTTATCCGTCCTATTTCATGCCGGTAATCGTTGAACCAACTCATGTATTTATCCGAAAATGAGTGTTATAAAACCCAGTGCCAGGCAATAAAAACCAAAATAATGTAATTTCCCGTTAATGATGGCTCTCATCAGCCACTTGACGGCAAAATAGCCGAAAAGAAAGGAGGTGGCGGTTCCAATGATCATACCCGACCAAACGAAATCGACTGTTGCAAAAGCGTCTCTGGCTTCCAGAAGCGCCGCTCCGAAAATGAGCGGCAAGGCCATAAGGAAGGAGAATTTTGCGACTTTCTTCCGGGGCATTCCCAGAAACATGCCGGTGGAAATGGTGCTGCCCGAGCGTGAGATCCCGGGAATGATCGCTACCGCCTGTGCAATCCCCATCAGTAATGCCCGCCAGCCTTTCAACGGACGTTCCGTATCTTTCGCCCACTGGGTAAGGAAAAGCAAGTGTTCCCGTCAGCAGCAGGGCAATACCCGTCATATAAATATTCTCAAAAAGGAGCGCGATCTCATCGCCAAAAAATATTCCGATCAATCCTGCCGGGATCATGGATAAGATAATGAAAAGTCCCATCGCAAAATTTTCATTCTCCCGTAGTAAAACGGGATATTTCCATACTTTCCAGAAATTGGCGATCATCGCGATCACGATCTTGACAATATCCTTCCAGAAAATAACCAATACGCTGAGAAAGGTACCGAAATGCAGAAAAACGGCCAGCGTAACGCCGGGGGACTCAATTCCCAGCAAATATTCCGCCAGAACAAGGTGACCGGAACTGCTTACCGGCAAAAACTCCGTTAACCCTTGTATAATGGCTAAAATAATGATCTTTAAATAATCCACGTTTTCCTCTAAAAAAAACCGAACGGGCGTTAACGTTCGGCAGACATACTCGTTAAAGGCGCGCCCGGAAGTATCGACCTGTTTTCAACAGCCTTTAACAAAATACGATAATAAAAGCACCCTCACATTTATCCTGCGAAAATTTAACTGCAAGTGTATTTAAATGCAATGCTTTTCTGACCATAAACCAATGTGGCCTAAAATATGCGGAAATATTTGCTGGGATACCCCAATGACGGCAAAACACGGAAGAGCCATACTCTTTATTTTTACGCCTTTCGCTATTTTATTTTTCCTGTACTTCTTCTTTCTCCTAATCCTTAACCTTAGCCTTAACCTTAGCCTTAACCTCAGAATTAACCTCAGCCTTATTCTTACTTATTCTTATCGCGAAAAAAATATATTGACGATAGAAAAATTTTCTTTTATTTTCCTACTCGCATCAAGAGTCCCCGGAACGGGGCGCCAACCGAGTAACGCCACGGTGGCAAAACGATGTGGGCCGGAGAAGTCAAAACGTTATTTTCCCTTCTTCCCTCTTCAGAGTTCTTGGTGACGTAAAACAGCAAACCCGGCGTGTAATTTGAAAACCCATAGGTGTTCTTTTATGGAAAAAGTCTTTTTTACCTCTGAATCAGTGACCGAGGGACATCCGGATAAGATCTGTGATCAGATCAGCGATGCCGTACTGGACGCAGCTCTTGAGCAGGACCCGCATTCACGTGTTGCCGTTGAAGCGCTCATTAAGACCGGCTTTGTCATTATTGCCGGTGAATTAACAACCCATGCAGAATATATTGATGTGCAGAAGATCGCACGCCGTATCCTGCTGGATATCGGATATGATAACGGCGGGACCGGTTTTGACGGGAAATACTGCGGCGTCCTCAGCGCCATTTCCGAGCAGGCCTCGGATATCAGTCAGGGTGTGGACAGACAGGGGGCCGGCGATCAGGGAATGATGTTCGGCTATGCCTGCGACGAGACCAGGGAGCTTATGCCCTTGCCAATATCGCTTGCACATGCTCTTGCGCGGCGGCTGGCGGAAGTGCGGAAAAAGGTGTTCTGGACTACCTTTATCCGGACGGGAAAACCCAGGTCACCGTGGAATACGACGATAATATCCCGCACGTGTGGAGGCGGTGGTGATATCCAATCATCATACGAAAACCGTTACCCAGGAACAGCTGAAAAAAGATATCGAAGCCCAGGTCATACGGCCGGTATGCGGTGATCTTATGGACAAAGATACGCATATTCACATCAACCCCACCGGCGCCTTTACCGAAGGCGGCCCTGTCGCCGATGCGGGACTGACGGGAAGAAAGATCATCGTGGACACCTACGGCGGAATGGCGCGGCACGGCGGCGGCGCATTTTCCGGAAAGGATCCTTCCAAGGTTGACCGTTCTGCAGCGTATATGGCCCGGTATATTGCAAAAAATCTTGTTGCGGCGGATCTCTGCAAACGCTGCGAAGTACAACTGGCCTACGCGATAGGAGAACCCGAACCGGTTTCCCTCCTGGTCGATACTTTTCGCACCGGCCGCCTGTCCGACAATGAATTAGCCGGGATCGTCAGGGACGTGTTCCCGCTGACGCCGTACGGCATCATCAAACATCTGGATCTGCAAAAACCCCGGTATCTGCCGACAGCCGTTTACGGACATTTCGGCCGCCCGGAATTCACCTGGGAAACCTGTGATAAAACGGATATCCTTCGCTCCTATCTGGAGAAAAAATAATGCTGTGTCCTTGTGACTTTCCGGTCCTTTACTGCTTATGACAGATGAACCCGGCAAATACGCTCTTTCCGTCACCGGATATCATTGCCGCATACCGTTTTTTTATTGATAAGGGCAAAAATATATAATACCTTCACGAGTAAATAATGAGTAAAGAAAAAGTTAAAAACGGATAAATGAAATGAGAAAAACGGATTATTTTTCGACGGATGACGGTGTTGATATTGCATTCATCTGCTGGCTGCCGGATGAGAAGCCGCTGGCTGCCGTTCAGATAGCGCACGGCATGGCGGAACACGCCGCCAGATATGAAGAATTTGCCGCCTATCTGTGTAAGAACGGGATCGCCGTTTATGCAAATGATCATCGCGGACACGGAAAAACAGCCGGTTCGCTTGACAAACTGGGATATTTTGCCGATGAGAGCGGCTGGATAAAAGTCGTTACCGATATGCGCCGGCTGACGAAGATCATCAGGAAAGACTATCCGGAAGCACCGGTCTTCCTCTTCGGTCACAGTATGGGCTCTTTTCTCGCGCGTACCTATATTACCCTCTATGATGATATTCACGGCGTTATTCTTTCCGGGACCGGTACGCAGGATCCTCTCAGTATTACGGCGGGGCGTGCGCTTGCTGTTTTTCATCGTTTGCTTTACGGGGGTAAAAAGCCGTCGGAATTTTTTGACAAACTGAGTTTTGGCTCTTTCAACAAGGCTTTTGAGAATGAAGGTGAATTGGCCTGGCTTTCCCGGGATAAGGAAAAAGTCAAAAAGCTACCGTGAAGATCCGTACTGCGGTTTTGTCTGCACCGTAAGTTTTTTTGAGGATCTTTTTTACGGACTTCACTATATTTCCGGGAAAAAACACAATCTCTGGGTCCGGATAACATTGCCTGTGCTTATCATGTCCGGAAGCGATGACCCGGTCGGCAATTTCGGTAAGGCACCCGAAAAGGTGGCAGAAACGTACCGGGAGCTGCAGCTTGAAGAAGTCGATGTGAAGATATACGAAGGTGCGCGGCATGAATTGACAAACGAGATCAATCGCAAACAGGTTTTTAAGGATATTTACGATTGGATAACATACCACCGGTAAGGATATGACATCATGAGCCGCTATCTTCTGACCTTCGATCTGGGAACATCCAGTGAACGTGCGATCCTTTTCGACCATGATCAGAACATCGCCGGGATGGAACAGTCCGAATTCCCCCAGGATTATCCGTCGCCGGGATATGTGGAACAAGACCCCGGAGATATCTGGGAAACGCAGCTGCGTATCACCCGGCGCCTGATGGATCGCCTGGACCTTTCCACGAAAGATATTGCCGGCATCGGGATCTGCAATCAGCGCGAAACCGCTATTGTGTGGGACCGTCACACCGGCGAACCGGTCTATCCCGCCATTGTCTGGCAGGATAAGCGTACTTCAGATCACTGTGAAAAATTACTGGCCCGGGGCTATTCCGGAATCATCCGGGAAAAGACCGGCCTGATCATAGACTCCTATTTTTCCGGCAACTAAAATTCACTGGATCCTTAAAAACGTACCCGGTGTTGAGAAGCGCGCCCGGCAGGGTGATCTTCTTTTCGGTACCGTCGACAGCTGGATGATCTGGAAACTGACAGGCGGGAAACTGCATATCACGGATGTCACCAATGCCTCCCGAACAATGCTGTATAACATCCATGAATTAAAATGGGATAACGAACTACTTGAGCTTTTTGACATTCCGGGATCAATGCTGCCGGAAGTGCGGAGTTCCTCGGAGGTTTATGCGGAGACCCTTCCGGAATTTTTCGGTGCGTCTATTCCCATCTGCGGTATTGCGGGCGATCAGCAGGCTGCGCTTTTCGGTCATGGATGCCGGGAAAGCGGCATGGCGAAAAATACCTACGGTACCGGCTGTTTTATGCTGATGAATACCGGATCGGAAGCGGTCGCTTCCAATCATGGACTTCTGACCACCATTGCCTGGGAACTGAACGGAAAGATCTCCTATGCATTGGAGGGCAGTGTGTTTGTTGCCGGCGCCGTGATCCAGTGGCTTCGGGACAATGTGCGGCTCATTAAGACCGCAAAGGACTCTGAGTCTGCCGCCGCAACGCTGAAGGATAACGGCGGTGTGTATTTCGTACCCACATTCAGCGGCCTTGGCGCTCCGTACTGGGATATGAACGTGCGGGAAACTCTCAGCGGCTTGAACCGCGGTACCACGGCCGCTCATATCATCCGCGCCGCTCTGGAATCCATCGCCTATCAAAGCAGGGATGTGCTGGATGCAATGGAATGCGATTCCGGTGTAAAGCTTGCTGTGCTGAATGTCGACGGCGGAGCCACCGTTAATGATTTTCTGATGCAATTCCAGGCGGATATCCTCAACTGTCCCGTCAACCGTATCTCAATGTGGAATCTACCGCTCTGGGAGCCGCACTGCTTGCCGGTCTCGCCTGAGGGTACTGGTCGACGGCCGATATTACGAAAAGTAAAAAAGACAGCATCCGCTTCAAGCCGGATATGGATGACACGGGCAGACAAAAATACTATAAGGGCTGGCTGAATGCCGTCAAACAGGCAAGAGCGATTGACGATCCATAAACTTCGTACTACGCAGGACAGACAATTCATAATTCAATTAATACAGCATAATGGTAAAAACAGAAACTAAAAAACTTTACAATTAATTGAATGTTCGTTTTTTAGATATGATCTCTTATTTTTCAAATAAAAAGATGCCCGGAATGTAATTTTTCTCGCACGAAGAAGAGCTCTTCTTTTCTTTGCCTGTCCAAAGAAAATCCCAAGGGGATCCCCAAGGGAGTAAGCAAAAGAAAGACCGCCGCTTCTCTTCCGCCAACTGGCAGACTACAAAATCCTCTGCGTTCGCTAAAATGCAGAAAGGTCTTGCTGCGCTCAACCGCTGCATTTTTTACGCTCTCTTATCGGATTTTCTTCACGCGTCGTCGCGATGCGGCATGAGGAAGATCATTTATAGAATTGTTCCACATTTTAGCATTAGGCCGGAGATCCCAAAAAAGCGCTGAAAATAAAAAAAAACAGGGATCCCGTTTTATTCTATGCAATATAGTTTTTGATAAAGAACTTACAGAGGAACGTTACTACTGTAATAGTTGATACTGCATCTGTCGTAAGTAACTGTGTCCTGCGAAGGAAATAAACCTTCTTTTCTTTGTTTGTCCAAAGAAAAGAAGATGCCTATGTTTTAAATCTATTTCATGACTATGATTTGTTAAATTCTTGATATATTTTACCCTTAAGAAAAGAGGAAACATTATGAAAAAATATTTACCTGTTATCATATTGATTATGTTGATCATATCATGTTCCGAACCCGGCGCTATCCGACCTGGAACAGGCGAAACTGCTGATGAGCGGGGATAGTCTGACGCTTCCCGATACCGCCCGGGCAATAAGATATTTCCGGTCCGCCGCAAGAAGACGACAATTCCGAAGCTCAGTTCTATTTGGGACATTTCTATCAGCACGGTGTCGGTGTAGAAAAGAATGCCGGTAACGCCCTGGATTGGTATCGACGCTCGGCAACGGGAGGGTATCCGCGGGCACAGAACAAGATGGGGATGATCTATTATTCGGGGAGCGGTGCGGAACAGGATCACGCCAGCGCCGTCAAATGGTTCACCCACAGTGCAAAAGCAGGTGATGATCAGGCGCAATATATGCTGGGAAAGATCTACAGCGCCGGACGCGGCGTTGAGCCCGATACTTCCAAGGCTATTCGCTGGTTAAAAAGAGCGTCTCCGGCGGACACCCTTATCCGCAATACCTCCTGGGGAAATTGCTCTATGAGACCGCAGAGAACCCGGAAGACCTTGAAGACGCGTATTACTGGACCAAAAAAAGCGTCAATCAGGGCATGGGACACGCGAAAGAACTCCTGCGAGAAATTGAAAAAAACAGGTAGGAGCACATTGTGATTTGTTCGGTTAATTTTTTTCAAACGATGAACGATAAATGATGAATGTTGCCTGCGTTCCTCTCTGAACCCCAAACCCATAAAATTGTTATCCCGAGCGAAGGCCTCCGAAGGAGGGCGCAGTCGAAGGATCCCTTCGTTTGTACCCGGATGCCCCTTGAACAATGAAATTAGGAAATTGTGAGGATGGGAAGTTTGGTCGGAGGAATTTCATTCGTAAACGGCAGGCAGTTGGGCGAATTGTGATTTGCCCGGTAAATAATTTTACAAACGATGAACGATAAACGATGAATGTTGCTTGCGCTCCTTTGAAGAGTAGGGCGAATTACCATTAGCCCAAACGCGAGCAGCAAAAATATGAAGGTGTAGGAACAAGGCAACTTGTCAGGACGTAGTCCGCCGGCCGGCGATGAAGCCCGATGCCTTGTCCGAAAAGCCCCTTCGTCCGGGGAAAGTTTGGTCAGTGTTAGTTCGTCCCTTGAACCCAAAACCCATAAAATTGTCATCCCGACCGGAGTGGAGGGATCCCTTCTCTTGTATCTCGATGGCCGCAGGGGATCGACGTTTCTCCGCGTGACCGAATTCACATCCTGCGGAATTACGCTTGCTAATAAAAACTTATTTCGTTAGTTTTTAACATCTAAAATAAAAAAGCCGGGAGCGTAAAAAACAAAGCACCGAAGAAACGAACAGCAGAAATGGATAAGATCATGGAAATTGCTGCGCATATATACAAAAAGGAGTTGGTAAAATTATCAGCCCTTTTGATCATATCACCATAAGGAAAAAATAAACGCCATATGACGTATACCTATACGTTGTGTGGTATTTTGGAAAAGCCGAATGATATTAATAGATAAACATATGAGACCTTACATTTTAGCAGAATCAAATTGGGATTATATAAAGGATGCTAATTTCGAATTAGCTGTATTGCCGTGGGGAGCGACAGAAGCCCATAATTATCATCTACCCTATGCCAGTGATATAATTGAATCAGAATTTGTTTCTGCTGAATCTGCACGAATCGCATGGGAAAAGGGGGCAAAAGTAATTGTATTACCTACTATTCCGTTTGGTGTTAATACAGGACAGCCTGATATATATCTTGATATTAATCTCAATCCAAGCACCCAATTGATAATTTTGAATGATATTGTAGAAGTTTTAAATCGACAAAATATTCATAAATTAATGATATTTAACAGCCATGGGGGAAATGATTTTAAACCGCTTCTTAGGGAATTGGGATTGAAATTTCCAAAAATGTTTATTTGTACATCAGACTGGTTTAAGGCTTTAGATCGCTTAAAGTACTTTGAGAATCCTGGAGATCATGCGGAAGAAATGGAAACTAGCTTAATGTTATATTTAAAACCTGAACTGGTTTTGCCAATTGATAAATGGGGTAATGGAAAAGAAAAAAAGAATAAGATTAAATCTTTTAATGAGGACTGGTTATGGTCAGAACGTAAATGGTCAAAAGTTAGTAAAGATACAGGGATAGGAGATCCAAGATTGGCGACAAAGGAAAAAGGAGAGATTTTTTTTAAAGACGTAACTGAAAAGATAGGAAATGTACTCTTTGAATTAAGTAAAGTAAATGTAGAAGACCTATATGAATAAACACCACACAACACGCAATAAAAAACATAGGGCAGAAAGTGCTAAATTTGAAAGACATAACATTTAATAAACGGCTTGGAGTCTTGATAGGAAGGAGTTTTAAAATGCCCTGCGTTTCTTATTGCCAACCGTTATCTGTAAGATTTTGAAGAGAAGAAGCTGGTTTTAGTTTGGGTTGCCATAGAGAGCAACATTGATTAGGTAATCATGAAGAGCAGGTTTTGCTTTTTCATTAGCACACCTAATCTTATGTTAGACGCATCAAATAAGAGGATTCTACATGACACAAACCAACTTGCTCATTCAATCGCTGTTATTATTGGTTTCCCTGATCGCGTGCACCCTTTGGCTGAAGCGACGCGGGATAGTTACTGCCGAGAATCGGGTAATCTTTTCGCGCTTGGTTACTGATTTTGTTTTACCGGCACTCATCATCGAAACGTTTGCACGACACACATTCAAGTTTCAAGACCTGTTTCCGGCCTTAATTATGTTGGTTGTGAGCATAATTTGTTTGAGTTTAGCGTGGGGAGTCGGGAGGCTTTTCCGTCTCAATAAACCAAAGCTCGGAGCATTTATTCTGGTTTCCGGCTTCGGTAGCTCGGCGTCTCTCGGATACGCGCTCGTACAACAGATGATGGGAAGTGACCCAAGAGCCGTGAATGTTGCGCTTATTATCGGTGAATTCGGTGCGACCATGCCGTTTTTCATTATTGGTGTTGCCATTGCTGTTTACTTCGGGGGAACAGCGACCTCAGCGAAAAACAAGTGGGCTGCATCGATATCCTTTTTTAAATCTCCCATTTTCCTGTCGTTGATCTTCGGGATCGTCCTTTCATTCCTCCACCTTCCCGAGACAAATCCTGTGGTGGCTTTTTTCTATCATTTACTTAACATTATTGGTGGTTCGCTGATATTTATCGTTGCTATCGCTATCGGACTTATGCTGAGACCTATACCGATGAAATCCTTACTTCCATTGATTCTGGCTGTGGCAATGATCAAGCTGATTATTCAACCGCTGTTGGCATTTGCCGGTGCGCATTACTTCGGAACGCCTGATTTCGAGTCATCAGTACTCGTCATCGAAGCCGGAATGCCATCGGGGACGATCGCGGCTGTGGTCGGCGCGCGCTATGGACTTGACGGTGGTTTGGCATCGGCTATCACTATCGCCACATACATCATAAGCCTGATCACTATGCCGTTGATATTTCTCTTAACAAGTTAATTGCTGTGGATGAAGTGCTTCAATTGAAATGTTATGTGTAATCCGAATACGAGAGAGGAAGCAATAATGTTTGAGAATAAAGTTGTAGAATCCTTTGCATAAGCTGACAGCAATTGATTAATGAAGCCGATCATCCCGATTGTTCATCATTGGTTTCTTCTGAATTCGCATATCGGTGCTTCTTGTTCATTATTCAAAACACAGCTGTAGAAGTCGTTTCATCTGCAGATTGTAATCTCTGAAGCTCCGGACCTTCGGGGCGCAGGTGATCGACGTTTCTCCCCACTCCTATTTTTCGAAAATAAGATTGCAAATATAAATATAGTTTGTTAGCATACAACATCTGAAATAAATAAGGGTTCCGATGGCACAGATGCCCCAAAAATTGAGTGTTGTAGTTAGTGAGTCCAACCGCAACTTAAAACTATCACAAAAAAAGAAGTAATTATTGATTGTCCAAATTGCGATAACAAACTTGTCTTTGATCATCAAGCTGTTGATATTGGCAATATCGTCAAATGTGATGAATGTAATATGAAAACATATTATCCATTTGAAAGACCTTGGTATAAAAAAAGGAAACTAATAATTCGGATTTATTTTATCATTAATTTTATCTTTTATAACAGGCATATTTGCTAATTTATCATATGACAGAATAAAAGAATCAGTTTCAAAAACCGAGAATATAAATACGTTAAATGAGGAGACAAAATAATGGGGATTTCTGTAGGTGGAATTGATATAACTGATTCAATAATTAATATTGAATACCAATTAAATAGAACTCAAAAAATACTAGATTGGATTCTGGCAAATAATAAAAAGGTTTTAAACTTACCGTCAAAAGATATAATGACAAAAATTGATGAAAATGCTATTGCTGATTTACAAAAAAAATATCCACAGGCTGGCATACATAAAAAATAATTTTTTACTTCCTCCAACAGCGATCACCAAGCCAAAATTCGCTAAACCCAAATTTGCTCTCGTTGATTGCCAACTTCGGCTGTTCACAAAATAGTAAGAAGATGTAAAATGAAAAAAATATTAATTTTCTTAATTTGCTTCTGTTATTTGATACCAGGTAATGCGAATAATATTATTCATTTTTCAAATAATGATTCAATTGAAGATATTCAAAGTAACAACACAACACCAGAATTAACTTTCCGAAATAAATATGGGCGAGGTTGAAAATAAAAATGAGATGTCAAACGAATCTCAAAAAACATTTAAAGATTATATTAAATCAAAATGGATTGAATTGTTAGGTTTGATTATTGTTATTTTGACTGTTTTTATTCCCTTGTATAAACATTTCTCCCAAAAAAGAGAGGAACAAAGAGACAAACGATTTAAAACTTATCATCAATTAATAGCAGACTTGGTAACTCCGCCTGATAGAAAACTTGACAGACAAATAGCAACGGTTTTTGAATTGAGAAACTTTCCAAAGTATTATGAATTGACAAATAGAATAATGACTGATCTGACCGATCAATGGAAGAATGAACCGCAAAATAAGCGTTTAATAATTGAACTTAGCTTAACTTTAAATTATATAAAAAAAAGGCTAAAATGGTATTATCGACTTATAAACAAAATTTTTCGGCCATGAAATGAAATCCTTTATAGCACAGTATATTGGAAGTAGCTATTTTTTGAACGTTCATTAAATAAATATTTAGGGGTTAGAGATAGAATCGTATTGCCGATATCTCTCGAACAGATTGATAAAGAAAATTGTAATTGTTGGTTTTTGTTTTTAAATTTGTCAAAACAGGAGATTAACAATATATGGACGGAAAAAGCCTGACACCTCAAGAGCTGAAGCTGAAACAGCAGCAAGAAATTATGCCCGAAGTGTTCAGCGAGACCAAGGTGGATTTTGAACGCCTGAAAGCCACGCTGGGCGAGGATATCAATTTCAGCAACGAGCGCTACGTGCTGAACTGGGCGGGAAAAAGCGATGCATTTAAAGCCCTGCAAATGCCCAGCACCAAAACATTGGTCCCGGCCAAAGACGAATCCGTTGATTTTGACACCACCGAAAACATCTTTATTGAGGGTGAAAACCTTGAAGTACTGAAAATACTGCAAAAAAGCTACTTCGGGCAGATCAAGATGATCTACATTGATCCGCCCTACAACACCGGTAACGACTCTTTTATTTATCCCGATAAATTCTCTGAAACCAAAGACGAATACCAGCGCCGTGTTGGCGACAAAGACGAAGAAGGCTACATGACCCGCGAAGGCATGTTCAAAAAAAACAGCAAGGAAAACGGGCAATACCACAGCAACTGGCTGAATATGATGTATCCCCGTTTGTTTTTGGCCAAAAACCTATTACGGCAAGATGGTGTCATTTTCGTTTCAATTGATGACCATGAGATTGACAACCTTCGGTTAATCATGAATGAGATTTATGGTGAAGAAAATCACATAGCTACAATTTCGGTAATAAACAATATGAAAGGGCGTAATGATAAGGCAAATGTTGCAACTGCACATGAATTTTTAATTTTTTATGGAAAAGGAGGTTTTATTTCTAATGGACTTCCTTTAACAGAGGAAAAACTAAAAGAATTTAAGTATGCAGACGAAAATGGTGAAAAGTATGCTTTAAGAGATTTACGTAAAAGAGGTAGG
This sequence comes from Fidelibacterota bacterium, assembly GCA_034521145.1. Lineage (GTDB taxonomy): Bacteria > Fidelibacterota > Fidelibacteria > Fidelibacterales > Fidelibacteraceae > M50B103. The sequence continues at coordinate 369,727 of JAXHMX010000002.1, forward strand.
CCAGACAGAAGAGAAGACCGACCTAACATGTTCTTCCCTATTTATTATGATAAAACAAATGACACGTGCTATACTAGATAAAGTAAATGATGATTTAATTGAAATAATACCTCTGAGAGGTAATAAAAGCCATGGTCGTTGGAGATGGGGTAAAGACAGAGTAAAAGCTAATTTAGAGCAATTACATCCAAAGTATTCCAAACAGAAAGATAGATGGGATATTCAACATAGAGTATATCTCAACTTAAGTCTTAATGATGATATTTTAGACGAAGAAGCAGATGATGATGACCAAAACTATGACAGAACCTCTAAATCAAAATCTTTTTGGTGGGGCGGAGAAATATCAACTGATGTTGCAAATCGTGAGTTTAAAAAACTGTTTCCAGACATAAATCCAGATTATCCCAAATCTCCATATTTTATAGAGCGTATAATTCATATGGGGGCCTCTGAAGGAGATATAGTCTTAGATTTTTTTAGCGGTTATGGTACAACTGCCCATTCTTGTTTTAACATGGTCAAAGAGTATAAAAAGCACGTGAGTTTTATTCTCATACAGCTTGATGAAAAAATAAAAGAAGACAACGACGCCTATAAAGCCGGGTTCAAAACAATTTCCGAACTTGCAATTAGAAGAATCAAAAATAATTGCAAACAATTTAAAAATTTGAAATATGATTCTGGAGATTTTGGTTTTAAGCTTTATCGGCTTTCTAATAGCAATTTCAAACAATGGGCATCCTTCGCTAAAGCTGCGGATGCTCATGTTAGTCCAACGAGACAAAGCAGAAGCGTTGAAAGAACAAATAAAGCTGTTTGTTGACCCGGTTTCCGATTCCGCCACGACAGAAAACATGGTCTATGAGTTGTTGCTGAAAAGCGGAAAGACCTCAATTCAACGATTGAGCATAAAGACGGATATTTCCGTATCAACACCAATGAAATGGTTCTGATGCTCGAAAAAGCCACGCAGGAAATTGTAACGGAAGTTTTAAATGAAAAACCGCAAAAAGTCATTGCGCTTGATCGTTTGTTCACGGGCAACGATCAGTTAAAGACCAATACCGTCCTGCAGATGAAAGATGCGGGCATTGAGTTTAAAACGATCTCAGGGGGATAGATATGTCAGAGCTTCAAAACAGTGTACCGGCACTTTTCAATCGGCTTTCCGCTATCATCGAACAAGGCAAAAAACGTGTGGCAACACAGGTTAACAACACGGTTGTATTGACATATTGGCACGTCGGAAAAACAATGAATGAGCATATACTCAATAATGAGCGGGCAGAATACTCAAAAGAGATTGTGGCGACTGTGGCGGTACAATTGGTAGATCAATTCGGTAAAAGTTTTGAAACCAAAAACCTTTATCGCATGATGCAATTTGCTGACCTTTTTCCCGATTTTGAGATTGTCGTTCCACTGGCACGACAATTAAGCTGGTCGCATTTTTTAGCGCTCTTGCCGTTGAAAAGCAACGATGTCCGAATATTTTATGCACAAAAAGCAATTGAATCCAATTGGAGTAAACGGGAATTGCGCCATCAAATAGAACGCAAGGCTTATGAACGCTCCGAAATTGCAGATCTACAACTGGTAAACACATTAGACTATACCGATGTAACAGGCGTTTTTAAAGATCCGTACTTTCTTGATTTTTTGGGATTGAAGGACGGCTATTTTGAAAAAGACCTGGAAACCGCTATACTCCGGGAACTTGAAACGTTCATTTTAGAACTCGGGGCGGGATTTTCATTTATCGAACGACAAAAACGCATTATACTCGACGGAAACGATTTTTATCTCGATCTTTTATTTTTTCACCGCAAACTAAAAAGGCTCGTAGCTATAGAACTTAAGCTGGGTGAATTTAAAGCAAGCCACAAAGGACAAATGGAATTATATCTGAAATGGCTCAACCGCCATGAAAAACAAGAAGGTGAAAACACGCCGATAGGATTGATACTTTGTGCCGAGGCAAGCAGGGAACAAGTCGAATTATTAGAGATGCACAAAGACGGCATCATGGTAGCTGAATACTGGCCGGAACTTCCGCCCAAAGAGAAACTGGAGGAAAAACTCCATAGTATTTTATTGGAAACCAAACAACGGATGGAAATGAAAAAACTGGAAGAAGGAAAATGAAATTAACCTTTGAGCCTGATCTTGAATTTCAGCAGGACGCCATCAGGTCAATCACCGCATTGTTTGAGGGCCAGCCGCTTGAAGATTCCGCGGATAAATTCAATTTCATGCAAGAAGACGGCGTTCTGAACCTGATCAACGGCATCGGCAATAAACTGTTGCTCTCAGAAGAGCAGCTCTTAAAAAATCTGCAGACAATACAGGCAGAAAACGAAATTAAAATTTCAACGGCACTGGATGGTATGAATTTTTCCGTGGAAATGGAAACCGGGACCGGTAAAACCTATGTGTATCTTCGCACCATCTACGAAATGTTCAAACAGTACGGGTTTAAGAAGTTCGTTATTGTCGTCCCTTCGGTGGCCATTCGCGAGGGCGTTTTGAAAAATCTTGAGATCACTCATGCGCATTTTCAGAACCTCTACGACAATTGTCCCGTTCATTATCAGGTTTACGACAGCAGCAAAGTTTCCGCCCTGCGCGGCTTTGCTTCGGGAAACACCATTGAAATACTGGTCATCAATATCGATTCCTTCGCCAAAGATGAGAACATCATCAACAAACCCAACGATAAGCTGAACGGACAAAATCCCATTGAATTTATCCGCTCAACCAAGCCTATAGTGATCGTTGACGAACCGCAGAACATGGAAACCGAGAAACGCATTTCCGCTATCGCGAACCTGAACCCTCTTTGCACTTTGCGTTATTCTGCAACACACCGGAACCTGTATAATTTAACCTACAGTCTGAATCCCGTAAAAGCCTATGATCTGGGCCTGGTAAAGCAAATTGAGGTCGACTCCATCGTTGAAGAACATACATTTAACGATGCCTATATTTCCGTTGAATCCATACAGGCGGGTAAAACAAAAGTTACAGCAAAACTATCAATTTATGTAAACGACAAGGGTGCAGTTAAGAAAAAAACCGTACGTGTAAAGGTCGGTGATGATTTGTTCGGGCTATCTAATGAACGTGAAATATATGCCGACGGCTGTATGATCGAGGAAATAGACGCCGTAAACAACTGCATTGCCCTTTCCAGCGGCAATATTCTTTATAAAGGAAGCACCCAGGGCGGCTTGACCGATGAAATCATGAAATTTCAGATCCGTAAAACCGTAGAAGAACATTTGAAAAAAGAATTGCGCCTTAATCCGAAAGGAATAAAAGTATTATCGCTGATTTTTATTGATAGAGTTGCCAATTACCGGCAATATGATGAAGCGGGCAATCCCGTTCCCGGCAAATTTGCCCGTTGGTTTGAAGAAATTTATAACGAATATGTCGCAAAACCCGCTTTTCAGATATTAGATAAGCACCCGGTTGAAAAAGTACACGACGGATATTTTTCGCTGGACAAAAAAGGCAAGCTCAAAGACACCTCAGGCGAAACGAAAGCCGATGACAACACCTATAACCTGATCATGAAAGATAAAGAAAAGCTCTTGGATATTGAAAAGCCACTGCGTTTTATTTTTTCGCATTCTGCCTTGCGCGAGGGGTGGGACAATCCGAATGTATTCCAGATCTGCACCTTGAACGAAACAAGATCGGATTTAAAAAAACGTACAGGAGATCGGACGGGGACTGCGTCTATCGATTGAACAAAACGGCAACCGCATTTATGACCGGAATATCAATCGTTTGACCGTTATTGCCAACGAAGCCTATGACGATTTTGCCAAATCTCTGCAACGCGAAATCGAAGAAGATTGCAGCGTTAAATTCAAAGACGGGATCAAAAACAAAGCCGAAAGGACAGCTGTCAAATACCGCAAAGGATTTGAAGCCGATCCGCGTTTTCTTGAAATCTGGGAAAAACTCAAAAAGAAAACCACTTACCGGGTCGATTACAACACCCGCGACCTGATTGCAATAGCATCGAAAGCGGTGAAAGATCTGCCCGAAATAAAAGCTCCGTCCATCCGCTCAACCAAAGTATCGGTCCAAATGACCGATGAGGGGATTGGAACACAGTATGTGGGTGACCGGATTGAAACGTATGGTGGATATTCCTGGAAAATCCCCGATGTTTTAGCTTACATCCAAAGCAAGACCGAATTAACCCGTTCTACTATTTATGAAATACTGGTTAAATCGGGACGTGTCAGTGATGTCTTAATCAACCCTCAATTATTTCTTGATCTGGTTTCTCAGGCAATCAGCCGAACCTTGTATTCCCTGATGATCGACGGGATCAAGTATCAGCATATTGGAGATTCGGCATATGAAATGGCCCTGTTCGAAGCCCAGGAACTTGAAATTTATTTGAATGATTTTACATTTACCGTTTCGAATAATTCAAAAACCATTTATAAAGAATTTATCCCATTGGATTCCAATGTAGAAAACCGGTTTGCGGGGACTGTGAAACAAGTGAACAGGTGAAATTCTACCTTAAACTTCCAAGCTGGTTTAAAATACCGACACCGATCGGCAGCTACAATCCCGATTGGGCGGTCGTCTTTGAAGATGATAAGAAAATCTATTTTGTAGCGGAAACCAAAGACACCGGTACAGACCGCGTTGATCTGTCGAAATTGCATTTGAATGAACAGCTGAAGATCAAATGCGGAAAAGCGCATTTCAACGAATTTGACGATCTGGAATACAAAGTGATAAACAAAGTGAGCCAGTTAATTGAATAAGAAACGCCTTCACACGTTCTGTGTTCCAGTGGTTGGCGCGGGAAATTATTTCAAAAGTTGTACTTTGGCTATCGCATATACCTTAGGAACGCTAATCCTCACAATCTTCTACTATCCTTCAAGAAGCTTCCCACCCGCAAACAGAACGAACTCTGCAGCTTTTACAGCTTGTAAATTTCCGAATATTTCTTTTCCAGATAATCCATGAAGGGGTCCGGGCTGAGGGATTCGCCCGGAGATCACCTCAATGAGTTTTTCGGGATCGTAGCGGCGACCCTGCAGATGGACATTCTTTTTCAGCCAGGTTGTCAGCGGGAGAAAATCTCCGGCACCGGTCTTTTCGTAAAGGTCCGGTATGTCTTTTTTTGCTTGTTCAATGATCTGGGCGCCGTAAAGATTTCCCATGGCATAGGAGGGAAAATATCCCACACCGCCCATGGACCAGTGCACATCCTGAAGTACGCCTTCGGCATCGTTTTTCGGGTTCGATCCCGAAGTATTCTTTCATCTTGGCATTCCAGAGATCCGGAAGATCGGACACCTTTATATCGTCGTTGATCATTTTACTCTCAATATCGAAGCGCAGCATGATGTGCAGAGAATAGGTCACCTCATCCGCTTCGACACGGATCAGCGAGGGTTTGACCGTATTTATCATGCGATACCATTCTTCAAGGCCGATCTCCTTCAGCTGCGGGAAATACGTCTGCAGCAGCGGCAGAGCGTAGGACCAGAATTCCCGGCTGCGGCCGATCATATTCTCCCAGAGGCGGGACTGGCTTTCATGAATACCAAAAGATGCCGACTCCCCGAGCGGCGTGCCGTAGTGCTCTTTTGAAAGTCCCTGTTCATAGATCGCATGGCCGCTTTCATGAATGGTGGAAAAAAGTCCGGATAAAAGCGCTTCTTCGTTCAGACGCGTGGTGATGCGCACATCATCGGGATGAAGTCCGATGGTAAAGGGATGCGCCGATACATCCTGCCGGGCACGTTTCATATCAAGTCCGATCGCTTCCGCGATCTTCATACCGAACGACCATTGTTCTTTGGTATCGAACTTCTGTTCCAGCACTGCCGTATCAATTTGTTCCCGGCTTTGGATCCGTTTGACCAATGCTACCAGCCGGACCTTAAGGCCGTCGAATAATGTTGCAATACGCTCAGTGGTCATTCCGGGCTCAAATTCATCCAGTAAGGCATCATAGGGTTTATCTTCATATCCGTAATATTCCGCTTCCTGTTTTTTCAGTGCGATCATTTTTTCGAGATAGGGAGAAAAGGCGGAAAAATCACTGTTCTTCCGCGCCCTGATCCAGGCCTGCTGAGAGTTGGAAACATGCCGGGACATTTCCTCGACAAAATCATCCGGAAGTGCCGTCAGTTTTTTCAGATCTTTCCGTACCAGCTGCACCATCCTTTTTTCATCTTTGCTCAGGGTTATGTTAATGATCTTCCCGTTGTCGTAGTCAATATGGCGTTCCAGTTCATGCCTGATCTCTTTTCCGGTCGCCATCTGATGCTTAAGCAGACTCAGATAAGCCAGCTGATCCGCACGGAATGCACCTCCGCCTTCCGGCATATACGTTTCCTGATCCCAGTGCAGCACGGAGGCTGCAGAAGACAGTTTTTGAATATTTAACAGGATCTCTTTTAATCTTTTCATAGCACACTCCTTATGAGTTATAAGGTTTTTTCAAAGATATGAATTTTTTGGATGAATTTCATCTCTTATTTCATTTATTGCCGGGCGGGTATCCCTTCTTTGCGGATCACGTTATGCTTTTTTCGTTCCGGTGTCAATGACAGAGGCATATATGGATAAAATTTTTTTCAATCCGCACGGCCTCAGGATTTACGGTAACATGTTTTATGACGCAGCGTACCATTTTTTAATTCCTTTGGGTTACATTATCTATGTGTCAACGCGGGCGGGTTTATTTTTATTGAATGTTGCCGTTGTAAACAATATATTTTCTTTTGACTGCCGTGACAAGTGCAATAATCCAATAAGGAGCTTTTATGTCATTAATCGAAACGATCAAAGAATGTGTGATACAGGGACATATTGATGCCGGCTCAAAATTCCCCAAAGAAATGGAAGGAAAAAAAGGCGTACGTGAATATACGCAGCAGGCGATCGATAAGGATGTGGCCGTAGAAGATATTCTTTCCAACGCCCTTATCCCCGCCATGACGATCGTGGGACAGCGATATGAAAAAAACGAGATCTTCGTTCCCGAAATGCTTTTTTCGGCGAAAGCAATGAAATCCGGACTTGAGCTGGTCCGCCCGCTACTGCTTGAAGGATCGGACCTTGTTTTAGGGAAAGTCGTTATCGGGACCGTCCAGGGAGATATGCATGACATCGGGAAGAACCTGGTCTGCATGATGCTGGAGGGCGCTGGATTTGAGATCGAGGACCTGGGTATTAACGTTTCCCGCAAAAATTTCTGGACGCGGCAAAGAACAACCCCGATGCGCTTATCGGCATGTCCGCTTTGCTGACCGTCACCATGCAAAACATGAAAAATGTCATAGATATGCTTCGCGATCATGATCTGAAAAATAAGATCTTTATCGGCGGTGCCCCCGTTACTCCGGGATTTGCCGATGAAATAGGCGCCGAAGGATATGCGAAAAACGCCAACCAGGCCGTGCGGAAGCAAAACGTCTTCTCGGCATAGCCGCGTAAAAGGATATATATGTTCTCTCATTTACACAAACCCGATTTTGAACATTTTCAGCAGACTCTGTTCAACAATACCAGTGATTATATTCCCCTTATCGAGCTGGGCATCCATCCGGAAATACGGGAAAAGATCATGGGGCATCCGGTAAAAAGCGTCAAGGAAGAAATTGACTTTATGCGCAGCATGGGCTATGATTTTATCAAGGTCCAGCCGGGTATTACCATCGACACGCAGCGTTCCGTCGCCAAAAACGCCAATGTGGCAGCCGACCGCTCCTGGTCATCCGAACATGACGGCGTTGTACATGACTGGGAATCCTTTGAAAAATATCCGTGGGTGAAAAAAGAAGATCTTGAGTATTCGCGAATGGAAGAAGCGGAAAGCTGATACCCGATGACATGGGTGTTATCGGCCAGTACGGGGATATTTATACCACTGTATGGGAAATGCTCGGTTTTGAGAATTTTTCCATGAAAATATACGAAGATCCGGAACTTATTACGGCAATGTTCGAGAAGATCGGTGAGCTGGTGGTCAGCATGTTCGAGACAATGGCCGGCATGGATCATGTTAAAGTACTGTGGTACAGCGATGATCTTGCCTATTCCTCGGGACTGATGGTCAGTCCGGACTTCTATCGCGAAAATCTTTTCCCTTATATGAGACGGATCGGGAAACTGGCGAAAGACCGCAACATTCCTTTTATTTTTCACTCTGATGGTGTGTTATACGATATCATGGATGATCTTATCAACGATATCGGCATTACAAGTCTGCACCCCGTTGAACCAATTTCCATGGATATGGCGGAACTTAAAGAACGTTACGGCGATCAGCTTTGTCTCTGCGGCGGTATTGATGTCGATCAGCTTTGCCGTGCGCGGCCGGAAAAGATCAGAAACATGACACGGGATTTTATTAAGGTCGCCAACGGCAGGGGCGGTTGGTGTGCCGGTTCATCGAATTCCATTCCCGAATACGTGAAACCCGAGAATTATCTTGCGATGATAGAGACGGTGCTGAAAGAAGGCAGCTGTTAAGCCCGACAGGATAGACTGGATGTTTCTTTGACAGGATTACAGGATAAACAGGATTGCTGCTTGATAATATAAAAATACTTGAAAAATAGAAAAACCCGGCTTTTCGCCGGGTTTTGAGTAATATTTCACCTCTGTCGGTTGTTACATACGCTTACAACTTTGCGGCAATGGCATCCGCCACTTCGATCGACGTGTTGTTACCGCCCATATCATAGGTGCGAACCTTTGCTTCCGCAATGACATCCGCAACAGCTTTTTCCAGGCGCTCAGCCATATCCTTTTCTCCCAGCCAATCCAGCATCATCTTAACCGCCAGTATCATGGCAATGGGATTCACCTTGTATTGACCGTAATACTTCGGGGCGGAGCCGTGAGTAGGCTCAAAGATCGCCAGTTCATCACCGATGTTTCCGCTGTAGGCAAATCCCAGTCCGCCCACCAGCTGTGCGGAGAGATCACTGAGAATATCTCCGAACATATTTTCCGCTACAATGACCTCGTAATTGCCGGGATCTTTGACCAGCCACATACACTGAGCGTCAATATTGGTTTCCCACAGGTCAATATCCGGGTACTTTTTGGCTATCTCGCGTGCCGTGCGCACCATCAGGCCGCCGGTCTCGCGCAGAACATTAGGCTTGTCGCAGACCGTGACGGCTTTTTTGCCGAACTCTTTGGCGTATTCAAAGGCATCGGTCACAATGTGCTCACAACCACGGCGGTCATGATACGCGTAGATAATGCGATATTTTCCACACCGGCATTCTTGAATTTTTTCATTTTCGGATGGTTCTTATCCAGTACATCGTAGATCTCCTGCGGAAGCGGAAAAAATTCTATACCGCCGTACATCCCCTCGGTATTTTCCCGAAAGATCGTAATATCAATATCGTCTTTGTAATTAAGCGGATTACCTTTATACGCCTTACAGGGACGCATATTCGTGTGCAGATCAAAGAGCTGGCGCATACGAACGATGGGACTGAAATAGACCAGGCCTTTATCCCTCAACCCGGGATCCAGTTCCTTTTCCGCTTCTTCTTTTGGTTTGGAAGTGATCGCACCAAAAAGTGCGCAATCGACTGTCTTTAACATATCGATCGTTCGCTGTGGCAGGGCTTCTCCCTCGCTCTGCCAATATTTCCAGCCGACGTCGCCGTGAATAAAATCGGCGTCAAGCTCAAGCCTGTCCAGAATGATCTTTGCGGCTTCCATCACCTCATTGCCGACACCGTCGCCAGGCATCCATCCTATGCGGTATTTTGCCATGATAAAAACTCCTTAAATTTCCCGGTTAATATAAAACGCGTCGCCGGAGCGACCGCACTGCATAACGAATACTTATAAATATCATTGGAAATTATAACAACTTTACAAAAAGAGCAATTGTAAACGGATAAATTTTATGCTTGAATGGCATCAAATATTTTGAACGAATTTTATTATTGATCCGGGGCGGATCATCTGCCCCGGTTATTTAATAACAAGATGTCGGTCTGTTATCAGGCCGGCATTAATGATAATTAATACAAATACCCTAAACCAATATATAAACCGGTGCTACCGTCATTTTTGTCGGCGGCGAATCCATAATCCACCGATAGGATCATATTCTGGTTCATTGCCAGTTTAATACCCATACCATAACCGATATGAATGTTTTCCGCATCCTCGCTGATATAATCATCAATAACATTTACCGGTATTCCGCCTTTTTCATAATCATAAGGCTGAACTACCATACCTGCATCAATAAACGGATTCAAACCAAAATAAAAGTTCTGGTTCGCCAGGGTGAAATGTACGGCCTTCCAGCGTGCTTCCAGATTGCCATACAGATATCCGTCGCCGACCATCCGCGCGCGCATAATACCACGCACGGTCTTATTGCCGCCCAGTCCGTCTACCGTCTTGCGGGAATTCGGCATCATGCCCTGCATGTAGAAAGGCATATCCCCTGCAACCACGCCCTGATAGCCTAAACGGTATGCAATGGAAAGATCTTTCGGGATGACGGTAAAATACTGTCGGTGAATAGCGGTGAGCTGTACCCAACCGCTTTTATTCCCGAGAAAACCGGGCGCGGCGGTAATAACGAACTCATCCCACATTCCTTTCATGGGACAGGCCTCAAAATCGCGTGTATCATAAACCACACCGGCCTTGAGATAAGTGACTATCCCGCCGTCCTTTTCTTCTGAGGGAATAGCTCCCCAGTCAACAAAGTCGTCATAAAGTGTTGAATTGTCGGTGAACGTGGTATCCCATGCATTGGTTTCGGTTACGGAGCCGACATCGAAATTCATAAATCCCAGGCCCCCAAGCCAGCGAAATTCCTCGCCGGTGATGTTGCCCTGGAAATTTACCAGAAAACGAAAATAATTCCTTTTCATGGCATAATAGAGCCGGTTTTTATAGGCTACGGATCCTTCATCCACCCAGGAAGCGTTGTAGATGGATTGGGCGCCGTTAAATCCGTAAAAACCCCAGGTTTGCTGAACAATATTACTGATATCGGCCGTTATGCGTATTCCCGGCAGTAAATGCTTGGAGTCGTATTCGATCTGAGCCAGTCCGCCGCCCTTGGTAGTCCGGTTCCACTCAACATAAATATTATGATAGTACTCCGGATAGATCGCCCCGTCTCCGTAAAAGAAAATATTTGCTAAAAGCCCGTACTGAAAACCGGTATCGGTATTATAAGCCACTGACGGCAGCGGTCCCACATTGATACCGGTCTTAACGATCTCATCTGCCTGCAGCGACAATGAGAGCGCAAAGACGACAACAGCAAAAACAAGTATTGTTTTTTTCATTTTTCCCTCCAGGTTTTCTGACGTGTCCATCGAATATAAGAAAAAGTACGTCAGGTAAAAACATTTTTTGCTTCGGAAAACCGTTAAAAAAGTTCCATCTGCCGGGGATGGCTCGGGAAGCTGTTCTTTTTCGGTGTTAGCGGATAATCCTTTTTTAGCCGCGCAATACACGTATAGAGTTTTTCCCGGTATGCTTTTTTGTCCATATGCCCCGAATAATAATTTATGTATGCCGGATATTTTTCCGGAAAAACATTTTTAACAAAATGTAAAAAATGTCCCCGTGTCGGCTGGCGCAAATTCAGTAAGCCTGGAATAATATAATTTACTTCCGCTTTCTGCGCTTGTTGAAAAATATCACGGAGGTTCGCTGCCGTATCTGTCAGATACGGCAGGATCGGCATCAGCAATACGCCGGTTACCGCCTTTGTCTTCCGGAAAGATCTCAACGCATAAAAACGCTCACCGGCAGGTGCCGAAGCGGGTTCGATCTTTTTCCGGAGTTCCTCGTCCGTTGTCGTAATGCTGAATGAAAGATGTAAACCCGCAGTTTCCGCAAGTTTTTCCAGCAGATCATGATCCCGCATAATAAGGGTGGACTTTGTTGAGATCGAAGCGGGTGTGCGGTATCTGATCAACAGGCGCAGGATCTCGGGCATGATCATTTTTTCTTTTTCCACAGGCTGGTAACTGTCCGTAACGCCTCCCAGATTGACGGTCTCATGCTTCCAGTAGGGTGAACGCAGTTTCTTTTCCAGACATTCGACAATATTTTCCTTGATATAGATCTCATTGAAAAAATCCCCGCCTTCAATATACTGGTGCGAATACAGCGCATAACAATAACGGCAGCGGTGCGCACAGCCCCGGTAGATATTCAGATCCCACCGATAGGGCAGATAATTGCTTTTGATCCTGTTCAGCGCGGTTTTACACCTGATATTCCTGTACATACCGGAATATAGGAATTACCGGGATTATTTCCCTCGGGATTTTTTCCGGCTTTCGAAGAATCAGCTCCGGTCCTGACATTCCGGTAAAATCCGCAGATGGTGTTTCTTTTTAAAAATGTTTCATTCATGCTGCCGATATATTAATTTAATCAACAGGAACGAGGCTTCGATCATGAAAAAAATCTGTTATCTGTTTTTTCTTTTTGCTGCATATACATTCTTATGTGCACGGCCGGTGGACATTGATAAGGCAAAAGATCTTGCCGCCGCATTCTTTCCGGATAAAAATCTTGTGTCCTGCCGTAACGTATCCGAACAGCTTTATCTCAGTACCTTTGAGAAGGGTGGCTTTGTTCTCATTTCCGCTGACGACGCATTTCCGCCGGTTCTTGGATATTCCCGCACCGCCCCGGTTGAACGGGTACCTTCCGCTTTTGAAAGTCGCTGTGACGCGTATTCCCGGCAGATCGGCGGTTTGCTTTCCTCTTCCCGGGAAACACATCCGGATTGGGATACCTCTCTCCGCGGAATTTTCAAAAAACAACCAGCGGTGCCGAAGTGCTGCCACTTATAAGCAGTAAATGGGACCAGTCCCCGTATTACAATGACCGGTTTCCCTACCTGACATTGGCCGGCTATACGGATCAAAAAGCTTATGCCGGATGTGTCGCGGTGGTAATGGGACAGCTAATGCGTTATTATAAGCATCCTGTACGCGGGGCCGGCCGGCGATCGTATTACAGCTACTCCACGGACAGTACACTGAGTGCATGGTTTGACACGACATTCTATGACTGGGATAATATGCCGGACTCTCTCAGCGGATCTTCCGGTGAACATGAAATTGCGGAAGTTTCCCGGCTGTTATATCAATCCGCCGTTTCGGTGGATATGGACCTTCAACCTGACGGTTCGTCTTCTACATATGAGGATATGATGTATTCCCTGGTCGGTTATTTTGATTATTCCCCCGATATGTATATTCGTAATGCGGATTCCGTTTCCGCCTCCGAATGGCGTGCCACCCTTAAAACGGCATTGGATAGCGGTGATCCCATTCCTTACCGCGGACAGGGAGATGAGGGCGGACATGCGTATCTAATGGACGGTTACCGTGTTACTACGGATACCTATTTCCATTTTAACTGGGGGTGGGGCGGTAATTATGACGGCTGGTTCCTTCTCAGCGCTCTTACACCCACAGACGGATATGATTTCAGCGAACGGCAGGCCGCTGTTCTCGGGATCGGGAAAAATACTGACGAGAGTCACACGTCTGGCTTACAGCGGTTTTGAATACTGGCTTTCCGGCTGGATCTATGACGGTGCCGGCCCTTATACCGAAAACGGCGGGTACGATATGGTACATACCGGAAAATATGCCTACGGTTTTGACAGTCAGGATCAATGGCTGATCACACCGAGGATTCGGATCCCCGATAATGATAATACGGAATTGCGCGTATGGGCTAAAATGCTGAATTCCGGAAAGCAGTGCGGGGTCCTGCTTTCACAGAACGATACCGTGCGAAGCAGTTTTACCCATGAACTCGGAACGATCGCCCCGCATAATGAAGAGTGGGCGGAATATACCTTTAATCTGAAGAATTATAAGAACAGCGATGTATATCTTGCTTTCAATTACGATGAGACCGGCGGATACATCGTGGTGGACGACCTTACCGTAAGTATGCCAAAAGCCGAGACTTCCATTGACAGGGATATGCCGAAGGAATATGCTCTGCTCGACGTATATCCCAATCCTTTAATCCCAAAACAACTGTCCGGTATGATCTTGCAGCCTCCGCTGATGTCAGCATAAGCATTTATGATCTGCATGGTAAAAAAATTACGACCCTTGTTGAACGCCCGGAAAATGCGGGCAGTCATTCCGTGCTCTGGGATGCTTCCGGACTGCCGTCGGGTATTTATTTTTGCCATCTGAAGATCGACAGTAAACAGCGACTGACCCGGAAAATACTGCTGGTAAAATAATATGAAGCGAAATGTTACCCTTGTTTTTATTCTGGTGTTCCTGATCGTCATGCCTTTTCTGGCCTCACATTCTCTCCGGCAACTGGAAGATTTGGAGCCTTTTACCTCCCCTGGTCGCCATAGGTCTTGCATTTATCAGCAAGAATGTTGTCGTCTCTCTTTTTATCGGTATTTTTTCAGGCACCTATCTGCTTGCATTGAACGATGCTTCAAAACTGACGGCAGTTATTCGGGCCTTTGTTCTGATGACAAAAGAATTCGTACTCGCATTATCCGACCCCTGGAATGCGGGGATCGTGATACAGACCTTTACGATCGGCGGGCTTATCGCGCTCATTTCCGTGATGGGCGGTACCCGTGCTATCGCAGAAAAACTAGCCCGGCGCGCACGTTCGGCAGCCTCTGCACAGATCTATACCTGGCTTATGGGAATATTCATCTTCTTTGACGATTATGCCAATTTGCTGACCGTTGGGCCTATTATGCGTCCCGTAACGGATAAAATGAAGGTGTCCCGTGAAAAACTGGCTTTCATTATTGATTCCACGGCTGCGCCGATCGCCGATATCGCGTTGATCTCTACATGGATCGGCTATGAACTCGGTTTGATCAAGCACGGCTATGATGCACTCGGCGTCGACGTTAACGCCTACAGTGTTTTTCTTCATACGATCCCTTATCGTTTTTACAGCCTGCTAATCCTATTTTTTATTTTTGTCAGTGCAAAAACCCGGCGTGATTTCGGACCCATGCTGAAAGCGGAACGCCGCGCACGGCTTGAAGGAAAGCTGACGAACGACAATGCAACGGTCATGTCTGCCGTTGATACCGAGAAACTTGCCGTTGCCAGCAAGAACAAATTGAGAATATCCAATGCGGTGGTCCCAATTCTAACTCTTATTATCGGTGCTTTTGCGGCCTTGTTCTATAACGGATATCAGAATATTCTGGCCGGTGATGATATGGCTCTGATCAGGCTTGTCCGCAATTCATTCTCTTTTACGACATTCCGCGAATGTTTCAGTGCCGCAAATGCAAGTATTGCAATGACACAGGCCACCGTACTTGCAAGTCTGACCGCAATATTCATGGGATGGCGGCAAAAGATCTATTCCCTGAAAAATGCCGTCGATGCCTGGATCAAAGGAGCGGCGGTATGGTCATCACCGTTACGATCCTCATTCTTGCCTGGACCCTGAGCGGTGTTATCGGTAAACTGGGAACGGCAAACTATATTGTCGGAATGATCGGAGATAAGATCCGCATTATTTTCTGCCTGCGATCATTTTTTGTCCTCGGCGCCCTGATCTCTTTTGCTACCGGTACCTCTTATGGAACGATGGGTATTCTCATGCCGCTTGCAATTCCCCTGGCTTATGCGGTATCCGCCGACCCGGTGTCATTGTATATGAGTATCGGGGCGGTACTGACCGGTGCGATCTTCGGAGATCATTGTTCACCCATATCGGATACGACGATACTTTCATCAATGGGCGCGGCATGTGATCATATCGATCACGTAAACACCCAGCTGATGTATGCCATTCCCGTTGCGCTTATCAGCATCATTGTCTGTCTGATCCCGACCGCAATGGGACTGCCGGTATCTGTCAGTCTTGTCTTCGGAGCCGCAGCTGTGGTTGTACTTATTCTGTTACTGGGAAAGCATGCGGAGAAAGACACTGCAAAAATTGATACTGCTTCACAGGGTGAGAAAAGCGGGACATAAAAGCAGGGAATGATCACAGCTTGTGAAAATATTCAGCATCCCGCATTTAGGCCTATTGGTAATTTTAGGGGGCTATTGTATAAAAGATCTTCGCATGCCGCATCGCGACGACGCGTAAAGAAAATCCGATAAGCGAGCGTAAAAAATGCAGCGGTTGCGCGGAGCGAGGCCTTTCTGCATTTTAGCGAACGCAGAGGATTTTGTAGTCCGCCAGTTGGCGGAAGAGAAGCGGCGGTCTTTCTTTTGCTTATCCCTTGGGGACCCCTTGGGACTTTTCTTTGGACAAGCAAAGAAAAGAAGGGGAGAGCTTTTCTTCGTGCGAAAAGAACCACATATCGGGCATCTATTTATTTGAAAAATAAGAAATCATATCTAAAAAACGAACATTCAATTAATTATAACGTTTTTAGCCCTCTGTTTTTGCCACTAAGCCCACATTTATGATGAATGGACTTTCTTGTTTTTATTATCAAAAAATTATTTATACCGATATGATCTTTTTCCAGAGCTCCGTACAGTCCTTGCGAAGCTGCTGTATGTCTCCGTTGTTCTCGATGATATGATCCGCACGCTTGCGTTTTTCCGTTTCAGGCATCTGCAGTGCCATTCTTTTTCTGATATCGGTTTTATTCTGCGCACCGCGCGAGCATGCCCTTGCTATGCGTGTTCCTTCCTCCGCTGTCACCAGGATCGAAATATCGAATATGCTCTCAAATCCGGCTTCAAACAACAGGGCCGCTTCCACCATCATAACGCCCTGCAGGAACCTGCATGCTGCCAGATATTTGCTTAGTTGCTCCTTTAGTGGGGATATACGAGCCCGTGTAAATATTCCTGCTTCTCCCTGGACCGGAATGCCCGTTCCGCAAGAACGGAAGTCTGCAGTTTATTGTTGTAATAACAATCCCTGCCGAAAATCTCTTTCACTTTCTTTACCAGGATTTGATCCGATTGCAGCAAATTCTTGGCAATATCATCTGCATCCAGTATATTGGCACCCAACTCGTAAAAAATATTCAGGGCGGTGGATTTACCCGAACCCAGGCCGCCGGTCAGGCCGACATTTTTCATTTGTGTTTATTTTCTATTTGTCTTCAATCTTTTCCAGATCCCGGATATCATTATCCATAAGATCATGCAAAACATCGGTTAGTTTTTTCAGTCCCTTTTTCTGTGCAGCGCTTAAATAATCACGTATTTCATACAGCGAGATCACTTCATTGCTGTCATCTTCAAAGTAACAGCTTATGGTTTTATTAAAAATATCGATCTTCTGAATATACCCTTTGCGCTGATCTTTCAGCAACGGCTCTCCGACCGGGGGATATTTCTGCAGTTCTTCGTGATAAAATCCGTGTTCATAAAGCAGGCAGCATTTCAATTTTCCGCACTGACCGCTAAGCTTAACGGGATTCATCGACAAGCCCTGATCTTTTGCCACCTGCGTGCTTACCGGTTCGAAATTTTCCAGAAATGCGCCGCAGCAAAGAGGAAGTCCGCAGGATCCCACACCGGTCATTCGCTTGGTCTCATCACGAACACCTATCTGCCGCATTTCAATGCGGGTGCGGAACATGCCTGCAAGGATACGTACCAGTTCGCGAAAATCGATCCGTTCATCGGCCGTGTAATAAAAAGAGAGCTTTTTGCGGTCCAGTTGATATTCTACGTCCATAAGCTTCATGACAAGACCGAGTTCTTTAATTTTTTTTACAGTCTGCTTTAAAATTTCCTGTTCTTCTTGCCGGTTCCGTTCCATTGCTGCGATATCCGTTTCATTCGCTTTTCGGATTATCTCAAAGGAAGAAACGGATATCTTCGGGGTGAAACCCCGGATAACCGCCGTTACTTCTCCGAGATCCAGTCCCTTGTCGGTCTCGACAACAAGCCGGTCGCCTTTCTGAATGGGAAAATTCATGGGATTAGTGTAGTACTTCCCGGCGATTACCCTTGAATTTCAGCTTGATCAATTGTTCTTGCAACGTCGGCTCAATCCTTGTGATAGGTTAAATACGCATCCACTCCTGCGCCTATGGCCGGTGCTTCGCGAAGCTGTGAGATTTTAATGATATCCTGATGGAAAACACCGTCTTTCAAATAATGTTTTTTGAATTTTGCATCCAGATAGGGAGATTCGGTGATAAATTTTGTTAAAAATTCAAGGCACGGTTCGTAAAATACATTTTTGCCTTTCGACTCCGCAAGGAGATCTCCAAGCCGCTGCCCGATAATGATACTGTCCAGCAATGTTCCGCGGTAAGGATGTTTTTCACTGAGGTCTGCACGATTTGAATTAACAAACTCAAAGAAATGATGCCATCCGTTATAATAAGTCACTATACGTTCAAATAAGAGCTTGGCAATATTGTAACTTACATCATTGAATGTACGTTTTGCCGCTCCGTCCTCATTATAAAGATCCATGATCTGCGGAGGATATACCCCTTTCTTATCCAGTTCCTGCACCGGAATATCTGCAAATTCACCATAAATCGCCTGAATCCCCTTTGAAGAGGCATAACGTTCGAGGGATTTCCCTTCGCTGTTTTTCAATTCCCAGGATTTGGCGATCCAGCTTTTTGCCTTATCAAAAGGGAGTAATTTCCCTTTCAGTTTCATTGCATCCGCCACACCGGTGCCTCCTCCAAGATAATAGGCGTTTTCGACATTGCGGAATAATCCGTTCTTGCTGTATTCCTCGCCGATACCGCAGTAATCCGCATCGCTGCCAAGATGATGAATGGGTTTTTTCATATTGATGCCCGTAGCGTTAACCCGTTCTTCAATGACCTTGCAGTATTCGGGCATCCGGGGACCATTTGCCAGTGCCACGATCCCGCGTTTATCCTTTGATTTCAGGCCGGGCATTCCGATACCTACAAGTACACTTTCTGCGCCGACCTTTTCTGTCAGCTCAATGATCACATCTGCAGCGGCATACATATATGCTTTTCCGTGAAGTTTTTCTTCAACCGTCAGGTCAATTTCCCCTTCATTCATTTCTCCGAGTTGAAGCTGAATATTCACCGGCCGGAATGAAGGCATATATTCTTCATATTCCCGGTATTCTTTGATCACATTAATGTCACCCATTATAAAGGTCTTGTCTTCATTGACCTCTGTTGTCCATCCGCTGACTTTTGTCGCACCTCCGTCTATACCTACTAATAATGTTTTTGCCATTTTTGCTCCTTTACATCACAATTTATTATTCAATAATTCTTGTTGCTTTTCACGGGAAGTTAACAACGTTTTCAACCGAAATGCAACGCAAGAGCTTCTACAATTGAAAATTGGTCCGGAGAATTCATCGGCAAATTCTGAATACGGCGGTGTGCCTTTTGAACCCTGAAAATACCGGTCGCTGAAAGCGGAGTGTCAATACCGGTAACACAGAATGTTCTTACATGATAATGTGCGCGGCGTAAAAGATCAGAACATTTTTTCCCTGCCGGAGCAAGCTTTCCAACGTTGGTTTCTTTCGCACTGCAAGGCTCCGGTTGCCGCATAAAAGACCTGCAGTATAAAAAATGATCCGCAGTTTCCGGCGGATCATTTTAACAAACGGTTTAAACGCGTTTATTTTTTATTGAATGCCTGGCGGCGGAGGATGGTTTCCTTTCGCATCCAGTCCTTGGCATTATCGTTTCGATCAATGGTATGCTGGTCGATCGCATGGTCCGTTCCTCCGGCATGGCGGACGACCTTATAAATGGGATCCCAGACACGACCGATCTTATACTGTTCGGATATTTTAAGAACCAGTTCGTAATCCTCGCCGTAATTTCTTGCATACGGGTCATCGTTAATGCTGAAAAATCCGACATTCTTTATGACCTCAATACGCGCGGAGCGAGGGGCTCCCGCACCGTTGATGCGAAGCAGATTATTGCGGCCGTTATCGTCGGTCCATTCACCATGGGTTACTACCGGCATATCCTCAACGCGTGAAATACTTCCGTCGGAATGTTTTTCCCAGACTTCATAAGACCCGATGACCATTCCTGTTTCCGGATCGCTTTTATAGACCTCAAGTATTTTTTCCACGGCATTTTCTATAAGCTGATCATCGGAATCGAGCTGTACATAGTATTTTCCCCGGGCCATCTTTGAACCGAGATCCAGACACAGACCGATACTGTTGATATCAATAACGCAAAGACGAACATCCGGTTTATCGGGATCGTGTTTCTCTCCGCCTTCCATGTATTTTTTTACAACTCCGGCTGTCGGATCGTCATCTCCGCCGTTCACCATCACGATCACTTCGATGTCCTGCACGGTCTGGCGCTGAACGCTTTCTATTGCCGGACCGATAAATTCCGGACGATTCCCCACGGGGATGATCACCGAAGCCGTAAGAGACGGTTCGTCTTTATAGGTATCGTTTTTCGGCATAAAAACACCCGGTGGCATATAAGCTCCGATCCGTTTCAGGTGTTCCGTACATACTTTTTCCGCTTCCAGCTGTATTTCTTTGCCGGCTTTCAGGTAATCAAAAACATCCGCTTTCTTTCCGGCCGCAACAACGCGGTAGTAAGAACCACTGTACCGGTTCGCTATGCGGTATAATTTATATTTTTCCGATATCTTGAGACGCAGATCATAAAAACTGTTGTACTTTACGGTCTCGTCAAAGTTACCGATCTCATCCAATGCAGCTTTGCGCACGAAAAAGACTTTGCCGAAATCCATATTATCCCTTACCCGGCCAAGATGATGATCGAGCAAATGTATTTCTTTTACCGATCCGCTGTCTTCCAGTTCATAACTGGTATAAAAGAGACCGGCATCGCTGTGGCGCTCTGCACCTACCATAAAACCGTCAACGGCCGCTTTCTTCATGATCACCGGATTTTCACGGTTGTCAATGATCAGCACCCATTCTCCTTTTGTCAGTGACAATGCTTTGTTCATATTCGCGGCAACATCTTTCTGACATTCCACCCACGTAAAATCCAGGTCGCGGAATGCTTCGGCGGCAGCTTGTTGATCATCGCCGATAATGATCGTTTCAATATTATCATAAGTCTGGTCTCTCAGTCCTTCAAGCTCAGCTTTCAATTGTTCTTTTTTAAAAGCCTTTTCTTTGTAATAATGAAGGATCGCACTGACTTTTACCATTTTTTACTTCCTTTCTTTTATGCTTATTCTTTGCTTCATCTTCTCCTGAATATAGGTAAAGAAGGCGCGAAAATAAATATAATAAAGAGATTTATGTGAAATTTTTAAAATTTTCCCAGAAATATGGCCAGGATACCAATGAACATAACGATCTTCATGACGGACGCGATCTGATAATAATTGATCTTCCGTTTGAGCTGAAAAAGCTGTATCATCATAATGATCAGAGGAATGCCAACGCCGACGAAGGCGATAAAGAAAAACCATTTCCCATATAATCCGGCTACATAGGGTAAGGGAAGGAAGGGCAAAAAGAAAAGGATCATAATCGCAACAAGAACACGTGTTGAATTTTCCCCTATGCTCACCGGCAGGGTATTGCTGTCATTCGCCTTGTCACCGTCAAGATCCTCAAGATCTTTTACGATCTCGCGTATGAGTGATAGCATAAAACAATAAATCGCCGGCACATAACCGGCACTTATATCTCCAAAGGCGACAGCTGCAAACAGAAAAGTCATTGACGACAGAAAAGCCACTATAATATTTCCGACCAGTGCGACATTTCGCAGATGTCTGGCATACCAGTATAAAAGCGGAGTAACGATCAAAACCGAAATAACAAAAGGCCATAAGCCCAGGAAAAGTGCCGCCAGATTACCAAAAACGAACATTGCCACCATAAATCCGCGTGCCCCGGCAATGGAGATCAGTCCGGCCGGCAAGGGACGTTTAGGCTTGTTGATGCGGTCTATCTCAACATCATAAATGTCATTGAGTGCATTTCCGCCTGCAGTAATAAATACCACACAGATGATCGCTAGCAGTACGCGCAATACCGGCGGAAACGGTTCGAATAATGCCGAAGTGATCAGAACAACAAACGTTACCAGACCGATATTGGCCGGCCGCGCCAGCTTTACGTAATGTTTTAATGAATTTTTCATGTCGTTAACAACCCCGCTGCTATATAAAAAAGCGATGCGATCCCCGCACTCAGCAGCGCATAAGGGATCTGTGTGTTCACGTGATCTATATGGTCACAGGCGGAAGCCATGGATGCCACGATCGTCGTATCCGATATGGGGGAACAATGGTCGCCGAACACCCCGCCGCCGAGTACGGCCGATACGACAAGCGGCAGGCTTACGTCTAGATTCAGCGCAAGCGGTACGGCCAGAGGGATCATCAGTGCGAAAGTCCCGAAACTGGTTCCCGTGGAAAAGGCAATAAAAGCTGCCGAAAGAAAAACGATCAGTGGCACAAGGGCGGCCGGAAGCGAGCCGGAAAGTCCCTGCGCAACGAAAGCGCCCGTTCCCAATTCCCTGCATGTCGCACCAAGTGAAAATGCGAGCATCATCAGCAAGGCAAGTGATATCATTCCGCCGGCGCCTTTCAGTATCAGTTCAAAGATCTCTTTCCCGGAGATCATTTTTTGCGTACGATACATAATGCCGGCAACGGCAATTGCAAGGGTTACGGACCAGAATACCGATGTAGCACCGGATCCCTGGGCGATGATCCCCAAAAGTCCGACCTGCCGGAAGGCCTCGGAAATTCCGAGAGAAACGCCTGCAGTTGCGGATAAATTACTGACTCCGGTAATCAGAAGTGCAACCGGCATGAACAAGCTCATCGCTAAAATGGGGATGATCATATTCCGTGCGAGTTTTTTGACGCCCTCTATTGGTTTTATGCCTGTCAGATTTTCATCCATCATCGGAACCGCGTTATCGGGAAGGATCTTTCCTTCTTCACGTACGCGTTTTTCCGCCTGCCGCATTTTTTTGAAATCAAAAGGGACAAATATAAAAATAAATACCATTATGACGGCCACAATGGAGTAAAAATTAAGCGGTATGGATTGAATGAGGACCTTTGTGGCATTGGGAATGCCCTGTGTGGTCAGCAATCCGATCGTGAATGCGCCCCATGCATTCAGCGGAAGAAGCATACAAACCGGCGCGGAAGTGGAATCGGCAATATACGCCAGCTTTTCGCGCGATATATGAAGTTTATCATATACGGGGCGGCTGATGGATCCCACTATCAGTATTTTAATACTCGATTCAATAAAGATCACCACTCCGAGAATCCACGCCAGCAATCCCGCGCTTTTACGGCCGGTGATCCATTTTTTGTGAAGAATATAGTCTACAAAACCGTCAATACCCCCCGAGCGCTGGGTAAGTGCTATCAGACTTCCTACCATGGCCGAGAAGAGAATGACCTGTGTGTTGCCGGGATCCTCAAACACTTTGACTATTGAACCCAGCATATTGGCCACACCCAGCAGCGGATTCCAGTTACTCAGTATTGTCCAGCCAAGCCAGATGCCTGCACCTAAAGAAAAATATACCTGGCGCGTTTTAATGGCAAGACCGATGGCGATCAGCGGCGGCAGTAGTGATAACCAGCCATAAGTATCCATTGATGCTCCTTACAAAGAGAATAATTATCTTATCTTTGGTTTCCTTTTGTTCATCTTATTATAGACAAAATTATTCAAAAATAAAAAGGGAAATTTTTAAGGCGGGTATAAATGTTTATAACATCCGTATAATAAAGAGATGATCAGCGGGTAAGGGGAGAAACTCGTGTAATTATTCTCGTTATTGCCGTTTTACGGTTTGACAATGGGGTTTTCCGACACAAAACGGTAAATATGTCCCGCTGCATTCCATGCGACGGGGAGCCATACAATATTGATAAGGGCCAGAATAATATAGGTTATTGTTGTTCCCGGCCATATCATTTGCGGAAAAGAAAGAAGGTATGAGATAATAAAGACATTTACTTCAAACAGAAAAATTCCCGGCCGGAATCCGCGCGTTATCTCCCAGCTTTTTTTCAGTGACTCTGTAATGGGAATTTCCTTGTCGATAAGGAGATATTCGGCAAAATAGAGTCCAAGCATGATGACCACGCCGGGTATAATAAACAACATCAGCCCAAGCCCGATAGCCAGATATTTGAGTATCATCAGAATAAGATACGCCGGGAAAAGGCGGAATTTTTCTTGAATATACGTCATTGGGGATATTCCGCGGAGAACGGATAATACCGCAGCGGTTATAAAAAAATTTATACAAATAATAAGGAAAATGAGAAAACTCATCCAGAGGATCAGGTCGGAGGGAATAAGTTGCCAGGCATTTTCCAGCATGAGGATCTCATCAATATTGGAGTTCTCCAATCTAATATTCCCCAGATATCCGTAGCGGATAAAAGCAATGTCAGACCGAGAAAGGTCCAAATGTGTTTTTGCATCTGCTGCCATCCGTACCGGAAGGCGTGTAAAAGCGGGAACATGATTTTTCCTTTTTTTCTGTGCGAAAGATACAGTAAATTATGGAAAAAGCGGAGTGAAAAATGCACGAATTTACGTTACATATGCCAACAAAATTCATTTTTGGTAACGGTGTTTTCCGGCGCGCCGGCAAAGAGGTGCGGAAGTTCGCACTGAAAGTGCTTATCCTCTGTTCCTCCGGAAGTGTTGTCAAATTCGGTTATTTAGATAACCTTCTCAATCAGCTCGAGACCGCCGGTGTGCGTGCAGATGTTTACGATAAGGTTATGCCCAATCCACGTGCCGGAATGGTAAATACCGGTGGCCGTCTGGCAAAAAACCTTCATGTGGATGCCGTTATCGGACTTGGGGGCGGTTCGGCCATGGATGCCGCTAAGGGTGTTGCCATTGTGGCAAAGAACGGCGGGGCGATCTGGGACTATACTACCGCAAACAAGACCGTTCGGGAATCGCTTCCGGTAATTTGCATTCCCACCCTCAGTGCGACAGGCTCGGAGGGAAATCCATTCGGTGTAATAACGAATGACGAGACGCTGGATAAAAATGGATTTGTCTGCAGGGGAGCACAACCGGTATTGTCTGTTATTGATCCCCGCCTGACGATGTCGGTCCCCGAAAACTATCTTCTGGACGGAGCTGTGGATATTATCGCCCATGCAAGCGAAGCCTATTTTTCTTCTTCCGAAGACGCTGTTTTCAACGATAAACTTTCGCTTTCGTTAACGGCCAGTGTCGTTGAGAGCCTTTCTCGTATTCTCAAAGATCCCGAAGATGAGGATGCAAGGGCCGCTTTTTCCTGGGCTTCCACCGTTGCACTGATCGGTATTAACGAGGCCGGGCGTGAAGGGCCGCATACTCTGCACGTCCTGGAACATGCCCTGAGCGGAATGTTCGATATTTCACACGGCCGTGGACTTGCTCTCCTTTTTCCAAAATATCTGGAGATGTTCAAAGAACGGCTTTCCGCAAAACTCATTCCTTTTGGAAAAGTTTTTGACGAAAGCGTTTATTCCGAGGACTCTGCCATTGCCGCTTTCAGAAAATGGCTGAAGAGTATCGATCGTGACCTGTTCTTTGGCGATCTTGATATCCCTGCCGGTTTCATTCCCGAACTGGCCAAATCGGTCCTTCGCACAAGTGCGAACAGACACGGATGCATCGGGGCTCCGAAAGAAATGAACAAGTCTGATATTGAGAAACTTTATTCAATGTGTCTATAGGCCGATGTTTCACAAGCGGGAAATTTTCCGCCGCACCGCATGGCCGGCGGGCTTTATTGAAAGATCATGATATTTTGGATGTCCGCTTTTTCCGTCTGAAAAAAATGGTCCATAAAAAAAGCACCGGTACCGGCCGGTGCTTTTATCATTATCGCTTCTTTATGATCTTTTCTTGCCACCAGATGATTTTGCCTTAACATTTTCCGGATGACTTTTACTGAAACTTTCTTCAACCTGTTTATTAATAATGAATTTCTGCTGAAGTATTGTAAGCGCATTGAACGTAAGATAGTACAGTACCAGACCCGAGGGGAAATTATAGAACAGGAAGAAAAGCATACCGGGCATGAGCCACATCATCATTTTTTGCTGCTGTGCCTGTTGCGGCGTTCCCGCATTGGTGTTGCCGGACATTTTTTGCTGCACTACCATAAGAACGGTCATTAATACCGGCAGCAGGTTAAAATCCGAGCCGAGCAGGGGAATATTCATTCCAAAACTGAACATTGCATCCGGCGCACTGAGATCCTGTATCCATAGCATGAACGGCGCTCCGCGGAACTCTATGGCAGTACGGAAAACAATAAAAAGTCCGTAAAGCAGCGGAAGTTGGAGAAGCATAGGAAGGCAGCCGCCCATGGGATTGACCTTTTCTTTTTTATAGAGCTCCATGGTCTTCTGCTGTAAAACTTGTTTGTTGTTCTTATATTTTTCCTGAAGTTCTTTGATCTTCGGCTGGACCAGTTGCATCCGTTTCATTGAACTGTAACTTTTGTGTGTGAGCGGATAGGTGATGATCTTAATAACGACCGAGATCACCAGAATGACCACCCCGTAATTCGGGATCAGCCGGTAAAAGAATTCCAGCAGCCAGTGCAGAGCGATCGAAAAGGGCTTAATGATCTTTCCGCCCCAGTTCATAGTCTTCTCAAATTCCATATCATAAGATGAAAGGAGGGCCTTTTCTGTGGGAACGAGTCCGATAAGAAACGAGTTCTTCTGATAATTACTTTTCGAGAGACCCATATCTATGCGGGCGGTAAAGTCGCGCTTATCATCTTCTTTATACAACATGAGTTCGGAGCGAATACCCTTTTCGTCCCGGGGAGCGATAAATCCTGAAAAGTATTTGGATTTGAAGAGAAGCCAGTCCGTCTGACCGTTGGTTTTTATTGTTTCCGCTTCGCCGTTTTTAACTTTTTTCATTTCCTGTTTTACCAGCTCATATCCCATTTGCGCATAAACGGCACTGTACATAATATCATCGGATACATTATTTTCCGTGATGGCAAAACCGTCATTCCAGGCAACCGTGTATTTCAATCCTGCCATTTTCTGCAGATAATCGGTGATGATAACATCCATATTGAAATCATAACGGTGCGGATAGAAAGTAAAGCGTTTTTCCAGCTGTATTCCCTCTTCCGTCTCGATCGTATAGGAAAGGGTATTCTTATGCTTAACGAAAAGCGTGTCCCCACTTTCCATATTATCAAGCTGTGCACAATCGAAAGCCCGGTTCTCAAGGTCGGATACATCCTGATATATGTTGGTATAAGAAATATTCAGATTGGCCGAAGCATCTTCCGGAATGAGCTGAACGGGATCTCCGTCGGGACCTTCATATTCATAGAGCTGATAGCCGCGGACCGTGCCTCCGCCCAGATTGGATAGGACCATGGCATATTTATCGTTCACGATAACCACTTCTTTGGATTCCACGGAAATATCCCGTGTTTTAATTTTTGGTTCCGTTTTCACAGGTTCCCGGGGCTCTTCGGGAATATAGGTGTCTTCAGCTTTATCAGCCTCCTGTTGTACCGCAGGAGTGGCTTCCTGTGGATTCACCATTTGCTGATAGTAAGGCATAAAAATGATAACGATACCAACCAGGATAAATGCAATAATGGTTTTTCTATCCAAAATGAGCTCCTTTAATGATGTTCTTTCCGGGGAACCGGGTCATAACCCCCCGGATGAAAAGGATGGCACTTTA
This sequence comes from Fidelibacterota bacterium, assembly GCA_034521145.1. Classification (GTDB taxonomy): domain Bacteria; phylum Fidelibacterota; class Fidelibacteria; order Fidelibacterales; family Fidelibacteraceae; genus M50B103. The sequence goes on from JAXHMX010000002.1 coordinate 397,402, forward strand.
AAATACGTTTCAGGCCAAACCCGAGCCCTTTAAAAGCACCATAACGGTTAATTGCTTCATGCGTGTATTGCGAACAGCTTGGATAAAAACGGCAGCTTCGGCCGAGATACGGTGAAACGGCCCGTTGATAGAAGCGGATAAGTGATAAAAATATTTTTTTACTCATACTGGATTATTGATCTTATATCGGACAACAATAGCTGCAGCGGTTTTTTTACCGGAAATTTCTTTAAAATTATTCCGTAGACGCACAACGGGGAAAAATATTCTTTATTGGTTCTGTAAACCTCTCTGAGATAACGTTTCCCCCTGTTCCGGTGAACGGCACCTTTTATATGCCGTGCAACCGCAAAGAGAATGCGGCGTTCTTTTGCCGGCAGGGAAACGACATTGATATAGGTCCCTTTACTCCATTTCCCTTTTTCAAATAAGCGTGAGATCTCTTTTTTATCAGAAAGTATCTCCGATTTTTTTAAGCCTGCATTCATTCATCCGAAACGGTAAGACGTTTCCGGCCTTTTTTCCGGCGGTTGGCCAATACTGCCCGTCCGGCTACGCTTTTCATGCGTTTCCGGAATCCGTGTTTGTTCTTGCGTTTCCGGTTACTCGGATTATATGTTTCTTTCACTTTTTTCTCCTTTGGTTCTGCACACTGACAAAGCCCTGAAATATGAAATATAATATACGGAAAAGCAATGTTTTTTTATGTGATCCGCGTTTACCTGCGGGAGAGCGTTACGGCGGTAAACTCAATATATTATTATTTCCACAGACAAAACGATATTTTGGCTTTTCACGGGTGGTATTACTTTTACTTCCTTTATCATATGATGCATCCGGAACCGCATAAGAACACTTTTTACTTTAAGGTTATATGATCTTCTGCTGCAGCGCAAGTACTGGCTATCGTGATGATTGTTAAAAAATAATTCAATTTATTGAAAATTTTTCTTGCACTCTATCTGTAATAGTGTTATACTTGTGTAGAACAGTGGAATACAAGAGACCGCAACACCGAAACGAGAAGCAGAATGAGCATTAATTTCGACAGTGACAAACCCATCTACCTGCAGCTGGCCGACCGGATACGCGAGGCCATCATGGCCGGAGATCTGAAGCGCGGCGAGGCGATACCCTCCGTCCGGCAACTCTCGGCGGAATACCGGCTCAATCCGCAGACCATTCTGAATGCCACACAGCTTCTCGTCAACGAAGGTCTTCTGGAGAAACGGCGCGGAAGAGGATATTTCGTTACCGACCTCGCCCAGGGCTCCCTGAAGGAATCCGCGGTCGCCGAATTTAAAGAAACGTCCGTCCCGGCGCTGGTCCGTCAGGCAAAGATGCTGAACATCAGCCGGGAAGCATTGTCCGAAATGATAAAAAAGCAATACAACAACTAAAAGGAGTCAACCATGATCAGCACCTATTATCGCCACACCCGGTCCATCGCGTACCTGCAGAGCATGTCCAACCGCATCATACGCTCGGCAAAATAAGCGGGACAACAAGAGAACACATTAATATTAAAAGAGAAGAGGTAACCATGTTTACACGAAACGATCGCATCAAACGTCACGGCAGCCGTATCGCCTGTGTGCAAAACCTGAACATCCGCATCCTGCAGCCGGTGAAGTAAGTATAATTTTTGCAAAGAGAAGTTATTTTACCATGTTTAAAAAATGTGCCGCACGCAAATACCTTCATAATACCATTCTGTATGTTCACACGATGCCGCATCGTATCATACGATCGGGCAAATAGAGATGGACGGATAAAAAACATTATTTTATTTTATCGTAAATATCGCAATGTATAAACGAGGAAGAGAAAATGGATAATATGATCAGTGTAAAGGGGTTGATAAAAGATTACAGGCAGGTGCGTGCTCTTGACGGTATCGATCTGGATATACCGCGCGGGCGCATCGTCGGTCTGCTGGGCAAGAACGGTGCGGGAAATCCACGCTGCTCAAATGCCTGCTCGGGCTACTGAAGTATGAGGGCGATATCCGGATGTTCGGCAAACCCGCCGAAGCATGGAAGCACAAGCTTTATGAACGCGTCGCCTTCATTCCCGATGTCAGCGGACTGGACCCGCGGCTGACCGTGCGGCAGACCATCGACTTTTCCGCCGCCGTCAATCCCGCCTGGAATGCGGAAAAGGCAGAGCGGCTTTTTGCCAAAAGCGATCTGCCCTGCGACCGGAAGGTGAGCACGCTTTCGAAAGGAATGAAGACCAAACTCTACCTGCTGCTGACGCTGTCGAAGGATGTGGACATCCTGCTCCTGGATGAGCCGACGCTGGGACTTGACATCGTTTTCCGCAAGGAATTCTACGACCTTCTGCTTGGCGAGTTCTTTGACGAGAGCAAGACGGTGATCATCTCCACCCACCAGGTGGCCGAAGTGGAGAACATCCTGCAGGATGTGATCTTTCTGGATGAAGGAAAGGTGCTGCTCAGCAAACCCGTACAGGAACTCAAGGACCAATGGCATATCGTGGAAGTGCCGAAGGACCGGCAGAATGAACTTGCCGATCTTTCACCGAAGGCGATGTCACATTCACTGGGGAAGGTCCGCGGACTTATTAAAGGTCACGAAAAACTGCCCGGCGCCAAGATCTTTGTGCCTTCCGTTTCCGATATTTTTGTCGCCATAGTTAACCAATAATATGGAGATATCATGAATCAGATATATGCATTATTTCGTGTTGAATACCAGAAGCTAAAAAAAAGCTATTGGTGGCCGGTGTGGATCATTGTGGGGCTTACCGTCATTTCACTGGCTGCGGTAATTATTGCCTGGCTCAATCCTTATTCCTCCGATATATTTTTCCATGGCGGCGGAGGCTCAGATAGTTTGCGTATCGGCATGTATGGTATCATGTTCTCGCTGTCCATGGTCTTTTTTGTTTTCCTTGTCCTCACTTCCCAAAGCAGTCTGAACCAGGAGAAGCAGTTGGGCTGTGATCTTTTTTTCCGCTGTCAGCCTGTAAACCTTTGGCATATTACCATGGTAAAATATCTTATGCATGTCTATGCACATTCCCTGCTTTTGCTTGCTCTCGGTATCATTTTTGCCGTTATTCTAAGTATCGTGATGCTTTTTGCCTCCGAGGGCTTTTATCCGGGTGAAGCACTGTACGGAGCGTTCCTGGGCTGGCTTCTGTATCTGAAAACGGCCATGGTACTCGGAAGCCTTTTCTTTCTTTTTTCGGCCATATTCCGTAACAATGCCTTTTTGAAAGGGCTTGCGTTCCTCGGCATTCTTGAAGGCGTGTTTGCGCTCATTGAAGCAATATTCCGCCACACCATTTATCTTCCGGGTGTGTTCTCCAATATCCTATCCATGATCGGACATCTCGGTGTTGAGGATATGGACTCGGTCAATATGGCAATTGTTATGGGAGACTATCGCATTCTGATCGGACTTTTCTTCGCTGCGTTATGCTATACGGCAGCCACTTTTATTTATAAATACCGCGTTAAAGACAGCAATTAATAATATCTCTGTTTTACACCCCCTCGAAAAGATCCCGTTTCCCGCCGGATCATCTCCATAGCGAGATCTTTTCGTATTTCGAAAAGAATGTGTATTTCTTCATGCCCGCAGGAAAGGGTGGATAACTACATTGTTTTTACAAGAGTTGAAAAAGATGTTATAAGCATACTTGTAGCCGGAACAGTTTCGATAAGTTCTCAACACCGATCCTGAAAATTTTTGCATATTCAATATACCCGGCCCCTTGTAAGTTCCATATTTTATACCGAACTTCATTTGTTGCCCTTGTTTTAAAAATTCTTTTCTTTTATTGACCATCGATTATTTTATTTCTCTGTCTTCTGCCGGTGATTAAAAGCTGTGCAACTTCCATCTTCCTTTTAGACTCCGGAATTTAAGGTTGCCCGGAAGACATTCACGGCGGTTTCTTTCTTCTTTTTTTTATTCACAAGAATGTATTTTTCGGTATGAGTATACGCCCGCACATCATAGGTTCACACATCTACCGGGTCTGTTCCATTCCCTCTACAAATACGGCCTTATTGGAAAATACCGATCATTATGAACACGGTGCCGTGCTCGTTGCTGACCGCCAGACGGCAGGCCTCGGCCGGCGGCAACGCAACTGGTCTTCGGAGAAAGGCGGATTATATATGAGTATCCTGCTGAAACATGTTGATATCTCAAGAATTTTACTCCCTTTTTGTCTTCTCTCAGCGCTTGCTGTTGTTCGTACTGTGGAAAAACATATTCCTTCGGAACTTTCCATCAAATGGCCGAATGATGTATATGCCGAGGATAATAAGATCTGCGGTATTCTTCCGCAATCCACTGCCTGCGGCGATGAGACACATGGCGTTATCGGTATCGGACTGAATGTGAATAATCCGGTCAAGGGACTTAAAGAACTGCGTCAACCGGCGGTGAGCATCAAAGATATCAGCGGCGCAGCTGCAGACATAAAGCATATTCTCCACACCTTAATTACCTGTCTTGACCGGTATTATGACGGCCTTCGGGAACACGGCCTGGCCAATTATCTTCCGGAGCTCAATAATGTACTTTACCGTAAAGGGCGTACGGCCATTTTACGTACCGGAGAACATGAACAAAAAATTATCCCGCTCGCTTTTACGGAAGATGCGGGACTCTCCTGCCTGCGAGATAATAAAAAAACCCGCCTTTACTGGGGAGAAATTTGATCTTTTCTATTGGATATAATATGGATGTTGTGGTGTTTCCCTGCGAATGGATATAAATGCACATTACTGACCGGTAATTTCCTTTACATTAATATCTTTTCATTTCGGTTTTTATAAAAAATTTATCTTTTTTTTATGCCTGCCTTATCCCTTGCTTGTTTTTCAAAAATGACGTTTATATATTATGAACGGGTAAATTATGGATATTTATGTAAAATCAGCCTGGTTTACGGCGGACAGCCTACAATCCTGTTTTGCGGCCTGCGCCCGTACAGATCGTTTATCTGCAAATTTATCCGGTCTTACTGCAGCAAATATCGGGGCTGTCGGCGAAAATGGAGTGTATAAAAACACCTCAGTCCCCGGAAGCCGTGAAGCGCTCATCGCAAAAGGGATGCGGGAATTACTGGAGAATTTTCATGTGGGACAAAGCCCTTTTTCACTCTCTAATACATCGGTGAAAGCTTTACACCGGCAACTTTTGAAATACAGTCCGCGTGATGCCAAATACCGCGGCCGTTACCGTGCAGCTCCGGACGAAGAGCTTCATACACTTTTTGGAAACCACACAAACCGCTCTTTCTCGCCCTGATCGTCATCCGTTGTTCACAATATCCGTATTCCGTGCGGTTTTCATTCGGACCATGCCCTTTATCTCCGGAAATGTTCTGCTCGCGAATATCCTTTCATATTTTCTGCTTTTTCGGAACGGATACCCTTTTGTTGTGCAATTACCGCTGATCAATATACTTAACGATCCCCCGAAAAACATATCTTCCGATCTTCTCGTTATGCTTCCTGAAGCAATTTCCGGTCTTCTGGAAACATATCAGCACGCTTGGCCTGCCATGCAGGACATACAAAGCGCCGAACTATCACCCTATCTTAATCCCCGGCGCCGGGAATTACTTTATTGCGTGATAAAATATGCTCCGCTGAAGATTTCCGATATTATGCAACACCTTCCCGAACAGAACAGAAATACCATTAAAAAGGATCTTTTGTTTTTGAGAGAGAACAAGATGATCGGCGCGCGCGGTGATGGAAGGGGGACGGTCTATATACGTTGTAAACCATTCCGGGAACATTCCCGTTCCGGGTAAATTTCTGAACATTTCCACAAAAAGAAATGAAGGCACTGAAAATAGTTAGCAGAAACTGCGCGTGCGGCTAAAATTCAGCATGTTTTTATACGAAAAACGTTTTCGCGGACAGCTATTTCTTTTTAAACCAGGGTATCAGAATACTGGTCTTTCTTTTATATTCCCGGTAATCCGGATCGTCGCCCCATTTCTCATTGGCGCGTTTTTCCACCGTGGGGATACCGGTAAGAAAAAGTAAAATGAAAATAATATATAGAGGACTTGCCAGTCCTATCAGCATTTCGCGCGGCGTGAATGATAAAAAGACAAAAAGGTAGATCCCTGTCCAGCAAAGGATCTCTCCAAAATAATTGGGATGCCGTGAGAATTTCCACAGTCCCGTATCAATGAACTTCCCCTTGTTGGAAACTTCCTGATTGAAACGATATTTTTGAGCATCCGCAATGGATTCCATTATCAGGCCGATACCCCAGATAACAAGTCCGGCATAACAAAGTCGGGGAGCGTCGTTCTCTATAAAAAGCAGCGCGGGAGCAGGATGATCCATACCGATATACCCTGTAGAACCCAGAATTGAAAAAATTTAAAAAATGATTCTCTTATACCGTCAAAGCGCTTGTCCCGTTTCATTTTTCCGATCCGCACGAACAGGAATGTGCCCAGCCGGAGTCCCCAAATGACGACCATAGCCGTCACAAGCGTATTTTCAACGGAAAACGGCTGAAGTATCCATGCAATAATCATCAGGATAATAAATGTCAGAGAATAACTAAGATCCGTGAATTTATCGGTCTTGAAAAGATACGCCGGAATAAACATTAAAATATTGATACCGACAGCTGCGATCAGGTAATGCCAAAGATTTAATTCCATGATCTATTCTCCTTTGTTTTCTTCCCGTAGAGGCTTTTTTACTTTATGTGTCCTCAAGGATCATGGCGGCTTTTTCAAGGATCCCGTTTAACTTTTCGGCGTCCTTTCCGCCTGCCGTGGCCATGTGCGGCTTCCCGCCGCCGCCGCCGCCCAGTGCCTTGCCTAGAACACGTACAAGATCACCTGCATTAAAGCCTTGTTTGACAAGATCATCACTGACAACACAAAGCAGTTGCGGAGTGTCTTTGATCACCGTGCCGAAAACCGCGATCCCGCTTTTCATTTTTCCCCGGACCTTGTCGCCAAGCTCTTTGAGCTGATCCATGCTCTCCACATTTATCCGGTTCACGTATAAGGACACATTTTTATAATGGCTTACGTTTTGAAAATACTTATCAATATCCAGAGATAATAATCGGGATTTCAGTTCAAGATTCTCTTTTTCAAGTTCTTTGATGTCTTTCTGCATGACGCGAATGCGTTTCATGATCTTGTTGTCTTCAACTTTCAGTTGCCTGCGCAATGAAGAAAGCAGTGACTGCTGACTTTCTATCCTTCGCATAGCCGGAACGCCGGTCAGTGCTTCAATACGGCGCACACCGGCAGCCACACTGCTTTCATTGACAATGATAAAAATTCCGATATCTCCCGTACGGTCAACATGGGTACCTCCGCATAGCTCGCAAGACTCATTTCCCATGCTCACAACCCGGACCTCATCTCCGTATTTTTCGCCGAACAGGGCTTTTGCACCGCCCCGAATGGCTTCCGTATAATGTTCTTTCCGTGTCTGCACCGAAATATTATGAAGGATCTTCGTATTTACCCGTTTCTGGATCTCTGTGATCTCTTCATCACCAAGCTTTTTAAAATGCGTAAAATCGAAACGAAGTCTGTCGGGACCCACATAACTGCCGGACTGATGGACATGTTCACCCAGGATGTTTTCCAGAACGGCATGCAGTAAATGCGTGGCGGAATGATTGCGAGCGGTGTCCAGTCGCGTCCCTTCATTTACCCGCAGCTCAACTTCATTATTCTGCAAAATGACCTTCACGATATCGCCTTTTGTAATATGCACAATATCTTCACCCATTAGCTGTGTGTCCAGTATTTCCAGGCTGCGGGTACCGCCCGGCGTCTTTACGCGGATCTCTCCTTTATCGCCGACCTGTCCTCCGGACTCGGCATAAAATGGGGTTTTGTTAAAGACAAGATAGGAATGTTCTTTATCGGTGGCAAATTTGATCAGGCGGGATTGCGTTGAAAAATTATCATATCCGGTGAATTCCGGCTTGATATTTTCCTGCAGCACTGTCCAGTCAAGTTTTTTCACAGACCGGTGCTTGAATTTTCCGGCAGCACGAGCGCGCTCCCGTTGTTCTTCCATTAGTTTCTCGATTTCTTCCTCATCCATGCTAAGATCTTTTTCCCCGGCCAGAAGACGTGTGAGATCAACGGGGAATCCGTATGTATCATAAAGCCGGAAAACATCTTCACTCGACAATTGTTTTTCCGGACTTTTTTTTGCCTTTTTGGCAAAACGTTCAAAAAGCTCAAGTCCCTTATCAAGCGTATTTCCAAAAGATTCCTCTTCGGCACGGATTATACGCTGAATATGTTCGCGCTGTGTGGCAAGTTCCGGATAAACATCACCGAGTATATGTATTACCGCGGGAACGAGACGATAAAGAAAGGGTTCTTTCATCCTCAATTTTCGTCCGAATCTTGCGGCCCTGCGCAATATACGTCGCAAAACATATGCGCGGCCTTCGTTGCCGGGAATAGCGCCGTCGGCAATGGCTGCCGTCAACATGCGGATATGATCGGCAATAACGCGGTGGGGGATCCCGTCTGCTCCTTCCTCATAGGCAATTTTCGACAGGAGCTCTATCTGTTCAATAATGGGTTTAAAAAGATCTGTTTCGTAATTACTGTGTTTATTCTGCAGGACGGCCGCAATGCGCTCAAATCCGGCACCGGTATCCACGTGCTTCTTTTCCAGTGTCTGCAGTTTACCGTCCCCGGTAGCATTATACTGGATAAAAACCAGGTTCCACAACTCCATATATTCCTCATCCCCACTGTTCACTTTGCCGGGGTCCTGCTTATCCGGATCATCACCATTGTAATAATGGATCTCGGAACAAGGGCCGCAGGGGCCGATTTCGCCCATTGACCAGAAATTATCTTTTTCACCGAATCTCAATATATGGTCCGGCTTTATATCCGGAATATTTTTCCATATTTCATATGCTTCTTCATCGTCCGTATAAACTGTGGCATACAGGCGTTGAGGATCTATCCCCCAGACAACAGTAAAAAGCTCCCAGGCCCATTCAATGGCCTCTTTTTTATAATAATCTCCGAAACTCCAGCTTCCAAGCATTTCAAAGAACGTATGGTGATTGTGATCACGGCCGACTTCCTCAAGATCGTTGTGCTTTCCGCTCACGCGAATACATTTTTGCGTGTTCACCGCCCGCTTATAGGGTGGTATCAGCTCACCGAGAAAATAAGGTTTGAACTGATTCATGCCCGCATTCGTAAATAGAAGCGTCGGATCGTTTTGGGGAACCACGGGTGCACCGGGAACCACCGTATGATCCCGTTTCGTTTTAAAATAATCAATAAATTGTTGCCGTATTGTTTTTGAATCCATGCTTTCCCTTTTTCAAGACCGCGATTTGCATAAAGCGAATAAACTTAGTGAAAGGATAAAGAAATTAAAAGCAATTTTGAGCAGGACGCTTTTAAGGAAGCCTTTCAAAAAGCGTTTCACAATTTGCAGAATACGTTTTATTCAACGGCAAATTTTGCCGTGGCTCTCAATCCTTCAATATTCTCGGCAAAAACAAGATAAACACCCCGCGGGATATATTTGCCGTTATCAAGTCTTCCGTCCCAGACGATCTGTTTCGCTTTGTTTTCCGCATCATTGGCAAAAAACTGCTTTATCACGCGCCCGTCAAGGGTACTGATAAAAACCTGGGTTTGTTCGGCCAATCCGTCAATGGCCAGATATTCATCGATTCCCGGCCGGTATGGCTGAGGGAAAATAATCAATTCCTTCATTTCGCGGCGTTCTTCTGTCCAGGCGATTTCATATCTGCTGAGTCCGGATTCCGTAAGCATATAGGCAAAACCGTTCCGGGTGTCGAAGACCAGATCATAAACGACATCATCCGGCAGGCCGGAATTTGTACTGCGAAGCCCCTTACCGTTATTATACCACGTATTGTTCGTCATATAGATCTGAACCCCCTGGCTCTGGGTCAAGATCCATTTATTTCCTCTCGGATCAATGCGTATCTTTTTCGGGACCATACCGCTCAAACCGTCAAGAGGAGGGTTAAGATTAAAATTATCTGTTGTCAAAAGCGAAGATGGCGGACGTATCATCTGCACTCCGGAAGCAGTGGACACCCATATGTTTCCGGTCAATGGATCAATATCCAGCGAATGCACATCATTACTGACCAGGCCATCAGAACCGGTGATCAACTCCCATATGTTGTTTTGTGGATCAAAAACCGTGATACCGCCTGTCGTCCGCGGTACATCCGCCTGTCGCGCTTCGTTGGCGATCCAGAGATGCCCGTATCTATCAAAGACCATTTCTCTTGCCAGGATCTGCAGCTTGCCGCCGGATTCCTCAACGGAAAATTTGCGGATGCTGCCGTCCGGGCGGAAAAGAATGATCGGTTTTGCATCCATGGTATGGACATTCAGTGCCCAGATATTTCCGACATTATCTTCCTGCAGGCCGCGCATTTTCAGATAATAGGAACTGCCGCCGAGTTGTTGTGTCCCCACAATAATACCGTCGCTGGTGTCATAGACCGTATAATGCTGAAGATCGTTCAGGTCGATCTCCACAAGAGCGCCGGGACCTTGTGCTCCGGCACTTTGTCCCGTTACGGGTCTTGCGGTAACATCCGTAATTGTATAATAAAGGATTCCGTTTCCTGAGACCAGGGCATCATAAACAGCCGTTTGGCCGCCTTCCCGGTAGGAAATATTAAGTGTGTCGGCGGAATAAGCGTTCATTTCCCGGTCGCTGTGAATAACTTCTTTTTCCGGTGAAAACACCAGATTATGCCATTGTCTCCCGTCCAGAATTGACACACCGCTTAAACCGCAAACAGCTATGCGCTGATCTTCGGTTATCGCTAAGGCATTGGCGCGCAAGGGAAGCATACTGTTCGGTATGTAGCTTTTCTTTTCCCCGCCGGCAAGCGGGACCCGAAGAAGGCCCTTACTTTCTCTCGCCAGCCACAGTGTATCATTACGCAAAGAAAACCCGCTTAACACATCCGCGCTTTCGTATATTGTCGCAGAAGAAAAAACATCGTAAACTTTGTGTTCTGTCGCAAAGAACAACGAACCGTCCCGCCGGTAAAAAGACAATGGCTGGCTGTCTGTGCTGAATAGTGTCTGTTTTTCTCCCTGATAATATAAACATACTGTCTGTTCTTCACCGGCATAATACAGACTGTCGCCCCAGGAATAAAGTTTATAAACCGCCGTGCTGTCAGTGGGCAGCAGCGTCCATGCCGCGGCGGGTTTTAAGTTTGCACTGTTAAGCCAGGCCTTATATATTCCCCTGTCCGCAGCAACAAAAATGCTATCTCCAGCTAATGCAATGTCGTGGATTTCCTGCGGATCGCCGGGAAATTGATTGTAAATATCTTTGAAAATATAACGCTGATTATATTTAATGAAATGTGTGATCTGCGGACTGAAATCGCTCTTATATGTAGCCAGAACATTGGAGGCATTCCCCGAAAAAGCGTTCACATAGCGAAAACCAAGTTCAAAAAAATCGTTCCTTCCATCAGATGTAATACAGGTAATACCTTCCGTCCCGCCCCCGTACGAAAACCATTCCGAACTGTCACTGTTCACATAATAACGCCGCAAAACCATGTGTTCAAGCCGGCTGTTATTCTCAGCTGACGAAAAGTCTTCATGATGGAAATGGAACGTTAACAATCCGTCGCTGCTTGCGGCCCGCAAGTGTTCACCGGAAACATACAGATCGTGAAGCGTCAGTCGTGCGCCATAGTATTTCCAGTCGCCGACAACCGCCATTAGACTGCCGGTGCAGAGGAGTATAAAAAATGGCGGGCAGGCGCTTCATTTTTTTCAACCTTCACGACAATACCTTCTTCAGAGGGATCCTGGTCTTTCAATACAGAAAGTGCCCGTCTTGCTTCATTATATTCTTCATAAGCTCCTATTCTTACAAGATATAATGTCCCGTTTCCTGCCTGACGGGTCTCGATCAGAGTGGAGAAACCCTTGTTTTTATAAAAAGCCTCTCTTTGCAGAGCATTTTCCTGCAAGGAATAGGCTCCCACCTGAATGCGGTAATTGACCGTTTTTTTTGGTTCCGCTTTCGTTTCCCCCGTATCTGTTTGTACCGGTAATTCCGGTGTGCGTTGTTTGAGAGGTTTTTCTCCTTTCGAGACCGTCTTTAACGGTGGTTTTTCCTTTACCGGTTCGGGGGAGTATTTTTCAAGGACCGAGTTCTTATTTTCCATTTCTTTGCCGGGTGATTCCGCAATTATTTTCTGTGCGCGCGAAAGCACCAGCCGGTAATAGCTGTCATTGCGTATGGGATCAAATTCTTCCACTGCGCGGCGCAAATAATTCAACCCGTTGTTGTCGCGCTTATTCACAAAGGCATAATCGGCCAGAATTACACAAAGATATGATCTTACTATATCGGATTTGCAGCTACTTAAATATTGTTCCGCTTTTGTAACCACGATCTCTCCGTCGGGATCAAGAATAAGATTAAAAAGTCTTGCTGCTTCTTCTTGTGCATTATCTTCGGCATAAGCACTGATCGAATCACGTCCGTACCCTTCAAGTATTTTCAGAATATCTTCTGATTGCAACGGAGGTGTCAGTAAAATACAAACCCCGAGAAAGCACAATAAGATATGTTTACATGATATTTTCATCATCGGCTTAACACCTTATCGTTTTTTTGTTTCCTGTTTTCTTTCCTGCGCTTTGACAATATATCCGAACTGGAATAACCGGCAATACGCGGGAATAATAAAACTTTGCCGCCGCGGGCTTTTACCTCATCTGCGCCGACAATGGTATCCATGCTATAATCACTTCCTTTTATCAATATGTCGGGCTGTATATGGGAGATAATATTCCGGGGCGTCGGTTCATCAAAAAATACAACGGCATCTGCGAAACCGCTCTGCATTATATCCTGTGCGCGTTTTTCTCCGGAATACACGGGACGGCCTTCTCCTTTTAATCCGTGAACGCTTTTATCGCTGTTCAAGCCCACCAGAAGCCGTTCGCCCTGTTCCCGGGCAAAGTCAAGCAGCGCAAGGTGTCCGCGATGCAATCCGTCAAAACAGCCGTTGGTGAAAACCACTGCCTCTCCTTCCGTTTTCCATTTTTTACAGAGATGCAGCAATCTCTGCCATTCTGTTGTGTGAAATATGTTTTTCATTTTTATTAATGTACGATTATTTATGAAATGAAGCCACGAAAAATATAATTATTCATTTTTTCCGTTTTTGTTGTCCATTCCGCAGATCGGACAACAACTCTGCATATCCTGAGAACAGTAATGATCGCGGATATACAACACGCCCTGTGCGGAAAGCCAGTTTTTACACCGGCGATCCTTGCTGTCTATACCATGCCGTGAATGAAATTTTTTCACAAGTCCGTAGCTTTGCGGTAGACGGGATCGTGAGATATGATCATATATTTTTTCTTTGAGACGATCACCGTCTTTTTTCTGCAGGCGTATGGCTTCCATCAGAGGAAGAATAGTATTGAGAACGATCTCTTTTCGTATGCCGGCACCCGGCGAACCGGTAAATGTCCTGCCGGCACTATCATCGCCGGATACCCGGAAAAACTCGCTGAAGATCATTTTCCAATGTTTTTCTTTTTCGAGCATATTATAAAGTCTTTCCGATATCATTTCCCCGTTATATTTTTGTAAAAGCCTTGTAAGCCATTCTATCCGCCGTTCGGGAAATTGCGCCGGGCGTGTTCTGGCGCGTGTCCAGCGAATGCCGGGTGCTTTGTTTTTATCTTCCCCGAATCCGGCCGGCCCGCGCAAAAGCTCCGGGATCTGCTGCGGCATAAGCTGTCCGCTGCAAAAATGCTCCCAGGGAAAGGACATAAAAAGTCGTATCATATTCTCTTCGTTATAGCGGTAACCGCAGGCTTTAAAAATTCCCCAGTAAAGCATTACGTCACCCGGGAAACGCGCCTGCCGGTCATAAAAATAGCGGATCTTCTCTCTGATGCGCCTCCATCCGCAATCTTTCAGGATGCGGAAGTAAGGTTCGGGGTCGGTATAGAAGATCCGGCAGGCATTCTTTGCCGGCATGTTCAGAACTTCTTCCAGCGGAATGTAGCAAAGGGGAATGGCACGTCCCTGCCGACATCGAACTTTCATATCGTCCAGGGGCGGATGGAACACCACATGTAAAATACAGTCCCGGTATCCGGGATTCTTATGATGTCCGTGCGCATACCAGTCCGAGGTATAATGATGTATCTCAATATCCCCGGCATAAAGCCTGTCCCCAATAAAAACACGCGCATCCAAAAAATCCGGCCCGTCACTGAAATTATGCCGGCCCGGACAAATGACACGTATCGGCTGTCCCCTGTGGGTTTTGTAAGATCTTTTCCAGAGACCGTTTTTCCAGGCGCACTGAAGGCGGAGTTCGGAAACATAGCTTTCCCGGGGCTCAAATAATTCCAGATAATGCGAAAAACAACGTATATACATTTTTCGTCCCCTTTTTATATATATTACGCATTTTTACACAGAAAACATATTATTGCGCCCGGTAATGTGACAAAAGTCACTCTATTGAAGGATGTTTTTCGTAAAGAGTATTACTCGAGGAGTTTACGTAAAGCGGTTTTATTTTTGATAAGAATATGCTTTCCCTCAACAACAAGGATTCCTTCCGCATGCAGCTGCCGCAGAGCCCGGCTCAGGGCCGGCCGAGTCACGCCGAAAAGTTCCGACAAGTCCGTTTGTGAGCAGGACAAATAAATATTTTTCCCGTTCGGTCCTTTTTCCTGTTCCAGAAGATAATGGGCGATCTTCCCCTTGATATTCTGCATTACCAGAAAGCGTATTTTGGCAGAAAGAAATTGTGCCTGCTCCGATATCATATCAAGATAATTCTTCATCACTTTTTCATTCAATTGCAGGAGGCGCATTAATGAATGTTTTCTCAGAAAAACGCATTCGGTTTCGGTTCCGGAAATGATATTAACGGGATAATAATTTTCACCGCCGAACAAAAATGCCGCCGCTAACGCGTGCCCTTCATTTATTTTTTCTATCTTTACGATCTTTCCCGACTGATTTAACATTTCTCCCGTCACGGATCCCTTCAGGATGAGCAGCAGACCGTTGACCTTATCGCCTTCACCCGCTATGATCTCATTTTTCTTATATGTTCTCCGAAAATAACTGATCTCTTCTAGCAATTTTTGGACCGTGTGTTTATCCAGTCCCTGAAACAGTTTGTTCTGCAAAAGTTTTTCATACATATTCATAACGGCAAAATATTTTTAGAAATTGTATCATTTGTTACTGCATAATATAACGAATGGTTTTAATATTCCGGTAGATATTTGTTTTGATACCACCGTTTTTTCTACTGACGGTCAAAAAGAAAGGAATAATCATGAGTATGTTCTGTTTTCAATGCCAGGAAACCGCAAAGAATCACGGCTGTACGGTGATCGGTGTTTGCGGAAAAAAGATACTATTGCCAATCTTCAGGACCTTTTGATCTATGTGTCAAAGGGAGTGTCATTTCTTGCCAACCATGCAAGAAAAGAGAACATCATTATTGAAAAGGCCGATAAGTTTATTTTTGAGGCGCTCTTTGTTACAGTTACAAATACGAATTTCGATAAAAACAAGATCCTGGCAAAGATCAGTGAAGGATTTTCTGTACGCGATTTTGTGCTTGCGGAAATACGTGATCATGGCGTCCGCCTTCCCGCACATCTTCCGGATGCGGTCACTTGGTATTCGGAAAGTGAAAAAGCTCTTCGGGAAAAAAGTGAAGCAATCGGTGTCCTTACTACAAAAAACGAAGATATACGCTCACTGAATGAGCTGTTGACCTACGGCATCAAGGGAATGGCCGCATATGCTGAACACGCCTATAACCTCGGGTATAAGAATGACGATGTTTTCGCTTTTATGCACCGTGGTCTTTCCGCAACCCTTGATCCGGAAAAGACCGTAGACGAATTGGTGGAAATGGTCATGGAATGCGGCAAATACGGAGTAGAGGCCATGGCGCTGCTGGACAAGGCAAACACGGAGAGTTACGGTGACCCCGAGATGACCCGGGTTGATATCGGCGTTCGCAAGAATCCCGCCATTCTCATTAGCGGTCATGATCTGAAAGATATGGAAGAACTGCTTGAGCAAACAAAAGGAAGCGGCGTTGACGTTTACACCCACGGGGAGATGCTTCCGGCAAATTACTACCCGGCTTTCAAAAAATATGAAAATTTTGTCGGGAACTACGGAAATTCCTGGTGGAAGCAAAAAGCGGAGATCGAGTCTTTTCACGGACCGGTGCTTTTTACCACGAACTGTATCGTGCCGCCGAAGGAAGAACATAAGGAACGTATTTATACGACCGGGGCGGCAGGCTTTGAGGGGTGCACGCATATTCCGGACCGCAAGAACGGCACACCGAAAGATTTTTCGGAAATCATCCGGCAGGCGAAACGCTGCGATCCTCCGGAAAGAATTGAAGAAGGTGAGATCATCGGCGGATTTGCCCATAACCAGGTTATCGCCCTTGCGGATAAGATCGTGCCCGCCGTCAAATCCGGTGCCATAAGGAAATTTGTTGTCATGGCCGGCTGTGACGGGCGGATGAAGGACCGGAAATACTATGAGGAATTTGCTGAAAAACTTCCCAAAGACACGGTTATTCTAACTGCCGGATGTGCAAAATACCGTTACAACAAGCTCAAACTCGGAGATATTAACGGGATCCCACGCGTACTGGATGCGGGGCAGTGCAACGATTCTTATTCCCTTGCTGTCATTGCCCTAAAGCTTAAGGAAGTTTTTGAACTCAACGACATCAACGAACTGCCCATTGCCTATAATATTGCCTGGTACGAGCAGAAGGCGGTTATCGTTTTGCTTGCATTGCTTTATCTGGGAGTAAAGAATATCCATCTCGGACCAACACTGCCGGCTTTTCTGTCTCCCGCCGTGACAAATGTTCTTGTTGAAAAATTCAAGCTCTCCGGTATCAATAGCGTGGAAGAAGATATGAAGGAATTGATCGGATAAATTATATACCGGATACAATACCGCGGCACCTCTGTCCTTTATTGCTTTTCATGATTTGCCGGACTCTGGAATAAATTGAATTTTTTATGTCTCCCGCAGTATTAACCGTTCCCGCAAAAGATCCTATCAAATAAACGGCAAGCCCGTCCGGCTCCTTTTCTTTATTATATTGATCAGTAAACACATCTGTGTCTTTTCTCAAAAGACCAACATATCAACAGATAAACATTCTTTTTATCTTCTTTTCCCTTTGTATTCACCCGCGATATTTGTAAAATGTTTGCTATTTAGGGAGAATATCTGTTATGTTTTCGGAAGACACACTACTTCGGCAATGGAAAGAACTGGAACAACGCATACATTTTGGGTTTACTTTCGTACTGACCACACATCAGAATCCGGATGCCGACGGAATCGGTTCCGAACTTGCCCTGTACCATCTCCTGAAAAAACTCGGGAAAGAGATCCATATTCTGAATATCTCTCCCACTCCCGATAACCTGCGTTTTCTGGATCCGGAATCACAGTGTAAACGTTATGAGCCTTCAAAACATCAGCAGATACTTTCTCGCTCGGATATGCTTATTGTTCTTGATGCCGGCTCATTTAAACGTGTCGGCCGTGTCGGAGAGGACGCCCTTAAAGAATCTCTCCCCATTATTGTCATCGATCACCATCCGAAAGAGAATAATTCCTTCTATCTTCAGGAAATCGTGAACGCGCGGGACTGCTCCGTCGGCAAACTTCTTTATGAATTCATGCAATACGCTTATCCGGATAAGATCGATGATCTTATCGCCAAAGAACTTTATGCCGCTATTGCCGGTGATACCGGAAATTTTCGTTTTGGGAACACAACATCCGGGTCACACCGGGTCGCTGCGGAACTGATGAAATATAATATTAATGCCTATGATGTTTATTGCCGGCTTTTTGGAAATATTTCCATTTCCGGTGTAAAGTTGTTCTCTGCCGTTCTCAGGGAACTTCATTTTTCCGAGGACAGGCGAATCGTCTGGTTTTTCATCACCCGGAAAATGCTGGAAGAAAACGATGCGGACGACAGTGATACAGAGGGAATTACGGATTTTTTGCGTATGATCGATAATGTTGAGGTGAGCATTATGTTCAAGGAACGAACCGACGGTTCAACGCGTATAAATTTCCGTTCGAAGGGTTCCGTTTCCACAGATGGTATAGCACGCCGTTTCGGAGGCGGGGGACATAAACATGCCAGCGGGATCGTGAGTGATAAAATTCTTTCGGAACTCTATCCGAAAGTGATCGATGCAATGGTCAACCATGTAAGAGAAACCTACCATGAAAATACAAGTCGCTGAAAATTGCGGGTTCTGTTCCGGCGTGAAAAATGCCGTTGAGCTTACTCACACGTCCCTGAAAAAATATGGCCGTGTGGCTGTCATGGGGGACCTGGTGCATAACCGGCGCGTTATGGAGCGTTTGAAACAAAAGGGACTTGTTTTTGTACAAGACTTGGAAGAGGTTGGAAATTTGCCGCTTCTTCTTCGTGCACACGGTACGCATGCCTCGCTGGTTTATAAAGCAAAAGAGGCGGGTATCGATCTTATTGACGGAACCTGCCCGCTGGTACAAAAGATCCATATACATGCGCGAGAACTCGAAAGTGAGGGCAGGCAGATCATTGTTATCGGAGATAAACTTCACGATGAAGTTATCGGCATCATTTCCCGCTTACACGATTATTGTGTTATTTCAGACCGCTCGGAGGTGGACAGCTGCAAGATCAAACAGCGAACGGGAGTGGTGATGCAAAGCACACAGAGCTTTGAAAATGTCCTGGATATATTGCCGGATATATTGACAATATCAATGGATTGCCGTATCATTAACACGATATGCGAACCGACGCGAAGGAACCAGAAAGAAGTGCGGGAACTGGCAGTCAGTAATGATTGTATGCTTGTTATCGGAGATCCGGCTTCTGCAAATTCAAAACGTTTATTCACGGTTGCCCGTTCGCTTAATAAAAGGACGTATCTGGTTTCGGGAAAAGAAGATATTCATGCGTCATGGTTCCTTGATTGCAGATCAGTCGGCATAACGGCGGGAGCAAGTACCCCCAGTGATCTTATAGAAAACATCGTAGATTATATTAAAACCTTAAACGGAGATACATAGGAATGAAAAAAGGTACTTTTGAAGTAAAGGTCGGCCTCGCGGAAATGCTCAAAGGCGGGGTGATCATGGATGTTACCAATGTGGAACAGGCAAAAATTGCCGAAGATGCCGGTGCGGTCTCGGTGATGGCCCTGGAGCGGATCCCCGCGGATATTCGAGCACACGGCGGCATTGCCCGCATGAGCAATCCGGAAATGATCCTTAAGATCAAGGAAGCCGTCTCCATTCCGGTGATGGCAAAATGTCGCATCGGTCATTTTGCCGAGGCGCAGATCATCCAGGAGATCGGCGTGGATTTTATTGACGAATCGGAGGTGCTGACACCGGCGGACGAAGAAAACCACATCTGGAAAAAGGATTTTCGGGTCCCTTTCGTCTGCGGATGTACCGATCTCAGCGAAGCATTGCGGCGCATCGGAGAAGGCGCCGCCCTTATCCGCACGAAGGGTGAACCGGGTACCGGAGACATTGTTGAAGCGGTGCGCCACATGCGCAAAGTGCAAATGCAGATACGGAAATTGACCATACTGGAAAAAAGCGAATTAATGGCGGAAGCCAAAAGGCTCGGCGCGCCTTTTTCTCTCGTGGAATGGGTCGCCGAAAACGGAAAATTGCCGGTTCCGAACTTTGCAGCGGGCGGAGTAGCCACTCCGGCAGACGCTTCCCTAATGATGCAGCTGGGCGCGGAATCGGTTTTTGTCGGTTCCGGTATCTTTATGTCCGACGATCCGAAACCCCGCGCCGAGGCTATTGTTAAAGCGGTAACCCATTATGATGATCCTGCCGCATTGGCTGAAATTTCCAAAAACCTCAAAGAGGCAATGGTCGGTATTTCGGCATCCGCCCTCGATGAACAGGATAAAATGGCAAAAAGGGGCTGGTAAGAACGGATTATCCATGACAGAACTTCATATCGGCGTTTTGGGCATTCAGGGTGCCTGTTCCAGGCATGCAGAGATCTTAAGCTCTGCCGGCGTACCGGCCGTAATGGTAAAATACCGGGAACAGCTCAGGGAAATAGACGGACTGATAATTCCGGGCGGAGAATCAACGACGATGACAAAAATGATGGACTTTCGTATCGGATACGATGATATCCGGGAGTATGGAAAGGATCATCCCATTTTCGGGACATGTGCCGGGCTCATCATGCTGGGCCGGGGTTGCAACGATCCCCGTGTCCGCCAATTGGGATTTCTTGATGCCGGTAATCTTCGCAATGCATACGGTTCTCAAAAAGAGTCCTTTATTGAAGAAATATCATTAACATTCGATCCGGATAAAAGTTTTCATGCCGTTTTCATTCGGGCGCCGCAAATTGAATCTACCGGTAAGTCCGTTCGTGTTCTCGCGAGATATGAACATAAACCGGTGTTGATCGAATCGGGAATACACCTCGGTGCAAGTTTTCATCCGGAACTTACAGCAGATACAAGAATACACCGCTATTTTATCCAAAAAGTCAAGGAGATAAAAAATGAAAAAACAACGCGTCGGACATAATTTATTCCGTATTATCCTCGCGGTCGTTTTTATTTGTTTCGGTATTATTGCCCTGGGAAATAATATCGGCTGGTGGGATATCGATGATCTTTTTCTGACCTGGTGGCCCCTGGTTCTCGTTCTTCTCGGTTTTATAACCATGTTTGCTCCGGGCGGCTCCTGGGGCGGAGGTATGTTCCTTGTAATTCTTGGCATTGTTATGCTCCTGCATACACATGGCATCTATGATATCAGCGATCTGATCTGGCCGGCTATGTTGATACTGATCGGTTTTCTTGTCTGGCCGCGTAAAAAATCCGTAGAAAGACCCTGTGATCCAACCGAAGAAGGACACAATGCGGGTGAGGACCATGCCTTTAATATAAATACGATCTTCCGGGGTCGCAGAGAAGTGATCAATGATAAACAGCTTGCGGGGGGCCACGGAACTGCCGTATTCGGTAATCTTGATATTGATCTTCGTCAATCCGTTCCCCGGACGGGTGCTTATATCGAACTTTCAGCTGTTTTTGGGAAAGTCCGTATGTCCATCCCGGCGAACTGGAATGTAACCAAACACGGCGGACCGGTGTTTGGAAAGATCGGCGATCTGCGCAAACCGGGGGTGGAATCTGCATATACCTACCCTGTCACAATAGAAATGAATGCTGTTTTTGGTAATGTTGTATTAACGGATTGACCGTTCCAAAAGCGAAAATAACAGAAATTAAAATGACGTGAAATATTTACGTTTACTCCTTCTCACTCTGTTCTTGACGATAAGTCTCAAAGCTGCCGTCTGGAGCGTTCCGGACAGTCTTTCCACCATACAGGCGGCTGTCGATACCGCTGTTTCCGGCGATACGGTCCTTGTTATGAGATCTTTTCAGAATGCCGGGGCCGTCCATATTTATGAGAAAAAATAATTCTCCTGGTGAATAACTATGTGAAAAATCCGCTTCTTACAATTTCTCCACCGGCGTTGCCGTCTACAATGATGATAATACTTTTCCGCTTTTGCTTATTGAAAATGCCGACAGTTGTATAATAAGGGGCATGCTCTTTGACCGCAGCGGAACACAACAGGGCGGCGGCCTCAGCATAATAAATTCACAGGGCGTCTACATTGAAGGTGCGCATTTCAAGGGAAACGGAATAAAGCTTTTACATTCGGACGTGCACCTTAGTAACAGCCGCTTGTATTCTTTTGACAGTAGCGGCGATCCTGTTATCATGACAGACGATTCCGATCTGCGAATCAGCGGCTGTATCCAGCATTCGCAGAATGCTGCTTCACTTTTCTCCGTTAACAATAACAGTTCTCTCTCTGCTGATAATCTTGCGGCTTTCGAGAATGAATGTGAAAATCTCTTTCATGTCTCTGCTTCGGAAATTGAACTTGATTTTGTAACTTTCTTTAACAATTCGTCTTCGGGATGGAATGCAGAAAGTTCATTGGTCAATATCAGGAACAGTATACTTGATCATGCGCCTCCGGACGATGAAACAATATTTACCGTCACCTATTCGGCCCTTCCGTTGGAATTCCCCGGAGTCGGGAATATTTCCGCTGATCCATATATCGACACTGAAGATCCCTTTCCGGTATTGCGTTCCGTATCTCCATGTATATCTTCCGGAAATCCCGATACCAGCGGCATCCCGCGCAATGATCTGATCGGAAATCCACGCCCCGCTCCGGAATGGGCGCCGCCGGACATGGGAGCTTTTGAGTCCGAACGCCACGTGCCTGAGCATGCCGGAAATCAGATATGGGTCGATCCCGGCGGAGACGATACTTGGGGAAATGGCAGTCCGGACCTTCCTTTTGCCGGCGTTCAGCGCGCAGTGGATATTGCCGCTGATAATGACACCGTCATTATACGCTCCGGCACCTACCGCGGCAGTGTGAAAATAAAAGAGAAGTCTCTGGCTCTTGCTTCAACCTATATTCTTGATAATGACAGTACAGCCATGGATAATACCGTATTGCTTGCCGACACTTCGGTTCATTCTCCGGTACTAACAATTATCGGAGTGGATTCCGTTGCCGTTCTCGGCCTCAGCCTGAAAGAGGGAAGCGGGCGTTTTTTCTATCCAAATTACACTTACGGCGGTGCGGTTTACTGTGAGAACAGTAACTGTTACCTTGAGCATGTCAGAATCGAGGATAATCATGCGGATTTTTCCGGGGGCGGAATCTATGCCCTGGCTTCAACATTGCATCTCCATGACGTGCAGCTGAAAAATAATTATGCGTATTTTGGCGGTGCTTTGGGACTTTCCGGTAGCACCCTCAAAGCTGCCCATACAACAATACGCAATAATTCGGCTTCTTCCGGCGGTGGCATTTATGCGGAAGATTTTTCCCGGCTTAGCATACTGTATTCGGATATTTCCGCAAATACGGCCCAAAAATCATATTCTCCGGTTTTGGAAAAATCCTTATCCATATCAGAGTATGGCGGGGGTATCTATGTCAAAAATACCGATTTGCTTATCCGCAATTCCCTTTTGAGTGAAAACCACAGTGAGAACACCGGAGCCGTTCTTGCTTCACGTTACGGGAATACGGAAATTTTACAATCAACGATCGCCGACAATAGCAATGATGAAGACAGCTCGGCTGTGCTTTATCTGATATCACAGTATGATCCGTTCTCCCTCGTGAACTCTATTGTGTGGAATCCCGGTGAAATACAGATAACAAGTGAACTTTCGGATATTAATATCTCTCACACCGATCTCATGGGAGGTACGGCGGGAATATCACGTAATGATGATAACAATTCCGCAATATCCGCTTCATCAGTTACGGACAATGATCCGCTCTTTGAAAACGGATATGCGCTTTCACCTTCATCGCCCTGCCGGGAAGCCGGAACCACTCTCTACACACAAGGCGTTTATTATCTGATAAACTATTCGGTCTCGGATTTTTCCGGAACCGCGCCGGACCTTGGTCATCTTGGTGCTCACCCTGAAATACTTTTTACAAAAGAAGCTGTCAACACCGCCGTTAGGAGTATCCCTCACAAGGGAAAACTTCTGAATGCATATCCCAATCCTTTTAATCCCGAAACAAATCTCGCTTTTATACTGGAAGAACCCGGTAATGTTGTCCTGAATATTTACGATATCCGGGGAAGAAAGGTGAGAACCCTGACTGATGGTTTTTTTCCCGCCGGACAGCATAATATTTTATTCAATGCCCGCGGACTGGGCGCCGGCATTTATCTTTCCCGTTTATATTATTCGGGCAGAGTTGTTTCCAATAAAAAGATCGTACTGCTAAAATAATGACCATATTTAACTACAATGACACCATTGCCGCAATTTCCACCCCGCCCGGTGTGGGAGGTATTGCCGTCATACGGCTTTCCGGGAACGATGCGCTTTCCGTGGCACTGAAAGCACTGAATATTCGTAAGCTGAAACCGCGTTTTGCACAATTTGCCCGTATTTCCGATCCGGAAACTTCGCTGGTGATCGATGATGTTATCGTCACCTATTTTAAAGCGCCCGCATCCTATACGGGAGAGGATACGGTGGAGATCTCCTGCCACGGAGGCGATGCGGCTTCTCCTGCGATCCTGTCCCTTTTATATGATTTCGGTGCCCGGCCCGCCTTGCCGGGAGAATTTACCCGCCGGGCTTTTATGAAAGGAAAAATGGACCTTCTGCAGGCGGAGGCTGTTGCTGATCTTATTCATGCCGTTTCGACCGGCGGCCGGAAAATAGCTACCCGTGCCCTCACGGGAAAACTTTCGAAAAAAATATCCGCTCTGCGCAAAGAACTCACGGATATTGCTTCTGTGCTGGAGCTGGAGCTGGACTTTTCCGAAGAAGAGATCACTCCCGTTTCACGCAGGGATGTTCAAAAAAAGATCAGTCTTGCAAAGAATCATATTGATCTTCTGGCCCGGTCCTATAACAGTGGTAAGATACTGCGGGAAGGAGCGCTCGTTCCCATCGTCGGAAGGCCCAACGCCGGTAAATCAAGTCTGCTGAATGCTTTACTTGAAGAA
This sequence comes from Fidelibacterota bacterium, assembly GCA_034521145.1. Taxonomy (GTDB): domain Bacteria; phylum Fidelibacterota; class Fidelibacteria; order Fidelibacterales; family Fidelibacteraceae; genus M50B103. The sequence continues at coordinate 422,104 of JAXHMX010000002.1, forward strand.
GACCGTGCCATTATCTCCCATATCCCCGGCACCACACGCGATACGATAGAAGAATCCTTTTTGCATGACGGTTTCCTTTTCCGGCTTGTTGACACTGCCGGTCTCCGGGAAACAGAAGATCATATTGAAAAGATCGGGACCGAACGCGCCAGAGCCATTTTGAAAAATGCGGATCTTATCCTGCTTGTTCTTGACCTGAGCCTTGAAGATACATACGAATTTGAAAAAGAGTTCATTTCCCGCCATCGCGACACCCCTCTTATTCTGGTTTGCAATAAGATCGATCTGAATAATTCACTTCCGGAAACCGGCGCAAAGAACATGATCGGCGTTTCCGCAACGCAATCTTATTATATTGATGCTCTCCTTGATCAAATGCTGACAACAGTGCAAAAGCATTATCATGTAGACGGTAATAGTGTGGCGATCACGAAGCAACGCCATTTGCGTGCTCTGCGTTCTTCATTCGATGCTCTCATCCGCGCGGATAAAGCGCTTTCTGAAGGATTATCCAATGAATTTCCCGCCCTTGATATCCGTGAGGCGATCCATGCACTGGATGACATTACGGGGGAAACCACCTCGGAGGACGTCCTGAATAATATCTTTTCCCGTTTTTGTATCGGAAAATAGCAAACCATTAAAATATCCCGGTAATGATCAATCCGGGTCCTTTTGCCCGAACCCGCAAAAATTGTTGATTGTCCTCGCTTTCTCCTGGTTTGGAAAAAAAGATTACGGATCGAGCAGCACCTGAAGCTAAATGGTGCAGCAATGCAGTCACCGGGGGATCGAGATAATATTATTTTTTCTGTTCCTGTTTTATGCCCTCAAGTGGGATACGGTTCCTGCGGGCAGCCGAGCGGATAATGCAGTTAAAAACCTCCTCGTATTCAAGTCCCTTTTCTTTGGCAGCAATGATCAGGGAGCCGTCCGGCATCAGACGGGCAAGCGGATTTATTTCAAGAAAATAAAGGGAGCCGTCTTCTTGGAGACGCAGATCGATACGACCGAAATCATAACAGGGAAATGCTTTTCGTATCCGGGCGGCATAATCTAGTATGCGGAAACGTAGATCCATGTCCAGACGCGGCGGGCAGTGTGTCTGGACATTTTCATCCGTCATCTTCAGTTCATAGTCATAGATATTATACTTGCCGCGAGCTTTGCTGAAATCATGCTCAACGATCTCCAGAAGCGTTCCCGGATAATCATCCAGAAAAGGGACCGTTAGCTCTCTGCCGGAAATGAATTGTTCAACAAGCACCCCAGTGGAATATTTTTCCAGAAGTTCTCTCACGCGCTGTTGGGCTTCTTCGCGGTCTTCCACGACCGATTCTTGTGATATGCCCTTTCCGCTTCCTTCATAATTCGGTTTCAGGAAAAGCGGCGCAGGTATCTCATCCGGGATCTCGGGTTTCTCCGGTGTGACCACAGCGCCTTTCGGAATGGTGATCCCGCGCAGTTTGAGAAGTTTGGCGGTAAGACGTTTGTCCAGACTGGCATAAAGTATAGAGGGTTTCCCGCCGGTATAGGAAGTCCCAGCAATTCGAAAATAACCGGATAATAGGCTTCGCGCGCTATCCCCTGAAAAGATCTTCCTTCGGCAATATTGAATATCAGGTCCGGCCTGGCTGCAAGCAGTCTGTCAACCATTTCATCCGGAGGCCCCGATACCTCAACCGCTGTTGTCTTGTAACCCAGCGACGAAATGGCATTGACAATTTTATCGATCTCCCCGGAATAGTACAGTTCACCCTCTTCTTCATTTTTTCCGGTACGTTCATTGTAGGTAATAGCAATATTGATCATATTTATCCTTTCTTATTGCCCTGACATTGCGGAATATTTTTTTCGATCTTTGCTTAATACGGACACCTGTCTTATAACTTGAAATATAATTTTTTGACAATCAAGTGCTTTCTGATACTTTTTTTCGCTTCTGGCGGTTCTATGTGTCTGCGGTGATCATGTTCTTAACTTTATATATCCTTTTTGCCGTGGCTTCAACGGGTTACCCGTCTGAGCTGCCATCAGCATGTTTATTTTTCACTGTCCGGTGTACGGATCATTGTGGTGGAGAAATATTTATCTGTACAAGGTTTGCGTTCATTTTCCAAATAACGTACATTTATTGATATGGAAAAAAAATATGATATAATAGTTGTCGGAGGTGGACATGCGGGTGTTGAAGCCGCTCTTGCATCTGCCCGGCTTGGCAAAAGAACGGCTCTGGTCACCCTTGAATTACGATCTGTCGCCCGGATGAGCTGTAATCCTTCGATAGGAGGACTTGCCAAGGGACATTTGGTAAGAGAGCTTGATGTTCTGGGCGGCGAAATGGCAAAGGCGATCGATTCCACGGGAATTCAATTTAAATTGCTGAACCGCTCAAAAGGCCGTGCCGTATGGTCACCCCGTGCTCAGGCAGATAAACGTAAATACGAACAATTTATGCAGCACAAGGTCGGCGTGTCTCCCTGTCTTAATGTTATCGAAGGCGATGCACAGAAGCTCGATATTGTAAACGGACGCCTGCGCGGCATGATTCTTCAGGATGGCTCCGTTCTGCGCAGTGACGCCTGCATTCTGACAAACGGAACTTTTTTAAGGGGAAAAATACACATCGGGGACATTCAGATCCCCGCGGGCAGATACGGAGAACTTCCCAGTATTGGAATATCCGATCAGTTGAGATCCATGGGCTTTGTTGTTGACAGGTTAAAGACGGGAACACCTTCCAGGATCAGTAAACGTTCCATAGATTTTTCCAAACTGGAAAAACAGGATGGCGATCCGGGTCCGCTTCCTTTTTCTTATTCAACAACGGCATTCGATCCGAAAAATATTCCTTGCTGGCTCGCTTATACCAATGATATTACCCACAGTATCCTGCATTCCGCATTGGACCGCTCACCGCTTTATACCGGGAAGATCGCGGGAACAGGTCCCCGTTATTGTCCCAGTATTGAAGATAAGATCGTACGTTTTTCAGAGAAGCCGTCGCATCAGCTTTTTCTTGAACCGGAGTGGGAGGGCGCATCCCAGTGGTATGTGAACGGATTCTCATCCTCTTTACCTGTGGATATTCAGGTGCGGGCGCTCCGGTCTGTTCCGGGCCTTGAACAAGCGGAATTCATCAAGGTAGGATATGCGATCGAATACGATTTTTTTCCCTCTCATCAGATACAACGTTCCCTGGAAACCAAAAATGTATCCGGTTTGTATTTTGCGGGACAGATCAACGGTACAAGCGGATATGAAGAAGCCGCAGTTCAGGGATTCATGGCTGCAGTAAATGCTGTCCGGAAACTTGATGACAGACCGCCGGTTATCATGGAACGCCATGAATCGTATATAGGAGTGCTTATTGACGATCTCTGTTCAAAAGAAACCACGGAACCTTATCGTATGTTCACAAGTCTTGCTGAATTCAGACTTCTGCTCCGCTGGGATAATGCGCATTTGCGACTGCTTGACCTTTCACGTGAGATCGGTCTGCAATCAGATGCCTTGCTGGATCAATTTGAACGTATTCGTGCCGAAACGCGGACTTTACAAAAATCCTTCGATAAGATCCGCTTCCGTCCCGGTAATCCGCTGAATATACCGGTTGAAAATGCTGTTTCGCTCGCTTTACTGATACGTCAGCAAAAGATCAGTGAGAAAGATCTTCCGCAGATCCAGCGTATGTATTTCCCGGAATATTGTTATGATTCTATTGATCAGGCATTTGTGTTGACAAAATACAGGGGATATATTGACCGGCAGTCCAAGCAGGTAAAAAAAATGCATCAGCTGGAAGCAAAGAGGATACCACCGGGGTTCAGATACGATGCGATAGCTTCACTGTCAAACGAAGGAAGGGAAAAGCTTAAAAAATTTCGCCCGGAAACCATCGGACAGGCCAGTCGCATACGCGGAATATCTCCGGCTGATATTCAGGTTTTACTTGTTTTTCTGGCAAAATGATCGTTTCCATCACGATAACTTTCCGGTGTCACCGCAAATTGGCGTAAACACCGATACTGGCAAAAGACCTTTGTTTTTCTTTATTTCACCCGCCTGTTTCTCTGAGATTATTTTGATCATATATCTGTTTTTTTCAAGAAAATAATTTTAATAATTATACTTGTTATTTCAAAATGAACGTTTTACATTACATGTGTTAAGGATATGACATACATGATAAAATTCTGAAGTCTATAACCCCAAGCCAATAGTGGCAAAGCACTGCGGACAAGTTCGTGCGTTTTTTTGTCTGACAGTGTTAGTTAATTTAACGCACAAAAATAAGGAACGAGTATGAATATTTACGTAGGAAACCTGTCGTATGAAACAACCGAAGAAGATCTTCGTGAAATGTTTGGAGAATTCGGTGCAGTAAGCAGTGTTAACATCATCAAAGACAGGGTCAGCGGCAACTCAAAGGGTTTCGGATTCGTCGAAATGGATGATGAAGAAGCCGGCCAAAAAGCCATTGATGAACTCAACGGCAGTGATCAAAAGGGCAGAAACATCAAAGTGAATCTGGCCCGCCCAAAGACCGATCGTCCAAGACAGACTCGCAGAAACTGGTAAGAACGATTTCGGTAAAATGTTGTATTAACGCTCCCTCTTGGGGGCGTTAATGCTTTATGGATAAATTTTTTTACTGTTTATTTCTTTTGCGTTTGGACGGGAAAGCCTATTCTTTACTAATACATCATTAAGCATCTGCGAGAGAAAAAAATGAAGAACATCAGTGATCATTTCGTGTTCCGTTTTACACTGCTTCACGTCCTGACCTATCTTTTCTTCGGTATTCTCTTTATGTTCATTTTGGATTATTTTGCGTTTTTCCGGCAGCATGATCTGCTTAAAGATATCATGCTTTCCCCGTCAACACTCAAGATCCGTCTTGCACCGCTTGTTCTCAGATATTACGGGGCTTGCTTTTAGCACTTGCATTTTATCCTTTTCGCTCAATTTTACAAACCAGATATGGATGACTGAAGCTTTTCTTTCTTCTCTTTGTCTTTTCGGGGGTCGGGGCGGTGATCACCAGACCGGGATTAATCGAGGGCTGGCTTTACACGCGCATCGGTTTTATTAATCCTCTTATCGGTATTCCCGAGCTCACTCTGCAAATGCTGACATTCTCGTACCTGCTTTACCGCTGGGAAAAACAGCCGAAAAGCACAGTCGAAAAAAAAGAAATATGATCTGATGAAACAGTTTTATAGCGATAGACGGATGGAATTCCGGTTTATCGTTAATGTTTTCTTTTTTCCCTGTAGATCACGGCTCTTCCGGTTTTACCGTCCATCCTGACACACAGTGGTTTTGCCGAGCGCAGATGTTTAAAATATTTACTTCTTCCGATAGTTTTCATGCTTTCCAGTAGATCTTTATTAATAAAATCTTTTTTATTGCGCATATAGGATGCAGAAAAATAACCGATTTGCATTGCCACAACATTATGAAAAAAATGCGTTCCCTGTGAAGGGGTTACCTCGAATCCTTCTATTACGGTTTCCACTATCGCACTTGCCTGGCTTATATCCCCGAATTGAACCGGTACCCCGATAAAACGATCCTGGGTTCCCCAGCGTCCGGGTCCCATTAAGATGTAATGACGATCATCTTCTTTCATTTTGGCGTTAATGTTTTCGATCTCCTCTTTCATTTTCAGTGTTTCCATCTTATCAAAATTCTCCGGCGGACACCAGATAATGTCGTGAAGTCCCATGATCTCCCCATTTCCCATGCCGTGTTCTGTGTAAAGAATAATATTTTTTTCGTCATAATCGGAAATATTAACAATTGTGTCGCTCCCGGAAACCGCAAGAGGCCGGATTTGCAGCAAATAAAAACTTGGGGCACAACCGGCTTCGGTACAGCGTTCAAGATCGACCGCAAATTCGATCTCAACCGGCATCCCCATTGAGGCTTCTCCGATGGATAGTAATTTCTGAATGATCTCACTCAGGGGGTAATATCCATATTTCAGAATATTATCAAAGGTTACCACGCGCGGTCCTTTGCGGTCCAGTCCCGGCCACAGGCGATTGTTTTCATAATCTAAGACCGAAACAAGATGCTTAAGCCGCCCGAAGCTTTCAGCCTTGGACAACGGTAATCGTACCAATGCAGAAGTTTCCGGGTCACTCAGTTTAACCCGCGTTTTTCTGAGATCCAACGCATATAATTCCCGTTGCCCGGCAGTTAATAATTCTTCCTGTGTCATGAGACTGACTTTCGGTGATGCGGGGCAAAAGCGAAAAACATTACCGCCCTCGATCACCATTTTTCCCAGACCGATCGCAAGTGAAGCCATCCCGTCATGATGTTTCTGTTTTGCTATCGGATAAAAATTATAGGATTGTGCGACGCCGCTGATATGCGGAAAATAATAATGCTCATTCTGTGTTCCGATAACTTCCTGTATAATAACGGCCATTTTTTCTTCATCCATCTGATGACCGATGTGCTCAATATATTCCTGCGTTCCCGTACTGTAAGAAGAAGCATATATAAGCTTGATGGCATCTTTCAGCTGTTCTAGTCTTACCTCTGTGTCCTCATCATTGTTTGCCAGCATAAATGTCCGGTAAATACCGGCGAAAGGCTGTGAATAGCTGTCTTCCAGTAATGAGGAAGACCGCACTGCAAGCGGGTAGTGGATACGCTGGAGCAAAAGCCGGAGTTTGTTGCTCAGAGATCTGGAAAGATCACCTTTTAAAAATATTTCATCAATTTCTCTATCTGTAAGGTCATCGTGGATCTTTTTGTCAATTTGATTGTTTTCCACAAATAATTCATATTCACTGATCCCTATGGCTGCGGTACCGGGAAGGCGAACCGGTGCACCTTCAAATATTTTATCTTTATCCATGCGGGTAAGCAGGGCATTTAAAAACGCCAGACCACGGCCCTTGCCGCCAAGGGATCCTTCTGCCAGCAAAATTATCTCGTTTTCTTCGGGCATGGAATATTTATGAAATTTTATTATTTCACCCTGATTGCGCTTCTTTTGAATTTTCAGCACCGTATCGATCAGGAATTCGCGTATCGCCTCCGTATTTTCAAAATCTTTGGCGTGCATTTTCCGTATAATGCGGGCAAACTCTATTTCACCGCGCGCCATCAGCCAGGCGCTGAAATGATTTTTTCCCGCGTGATACAAAAGGCTTTCAGCGGGAATTGTTTGTAATTTATTCTCAAATTCGGCCAAGTATACCGCTCTGTCGATCACATTTCCGTTTTTATCACGAAACACAAAATCGCCAAAACCAAGATTTTCCATGATAAAATGCCGCAATCCGTGTAAAATATGCCGGCTTTGTTTATACAAAAAAGCATAATCCGAGTTATTCGCTATTTGAGCATTTTCGGGATCAGCGGATAAAATAACCGAGGCAAGATTGGTTCCCTCTTTTCTGAATGATTCCAGCAGTCGCAGTCCTGCGGTCTTATCATCTTTTCCTTTCCGGCTAAAACGCATATCCGAGAAGACCGCCACCAGATTGTTTTTATAGGTCTCGTAAATGGCTGTGGCTTCCTCATAATTCTTTGCCAGAAGCACCTTTGGCCGTGCTCTCATCCTGTAGCGTTTTTCACGCTCGTTTAATTCTTCTATGATCAGATGTTGTGTCTGCTTTACGATCTCCTGATAAAGAAGGGGAAGAAATGTTGAATAAAAACGCGTTGAATCCTCAACCAGAAGTATCACGCGCACTAATCCGATACGGGTATCCCGGGCAACATTTTTTCTGTCTTCTATGGATTTGATAATAGCTAAAAATAAGTTTGCATCTCCTTTCCATAAGAATATTTCATCAAAAGCGTAGCCGGGTTCAAGACGATCTTCAACAACTTTCATATCCGCCATACTTGTCAATAAAAGCACCACGGGCAGGTCCGGCCGATGCTCGCGCACTTCTTTCAATACATCGAAAGGACTTATCTTCCCGGAATGCAGCGTGGTAATTATTAGATCGTAATCATTTGTTTTTACTTGATTAATAGCTTCTTCGCCTGTTGGAACAGCCTCAATTTCCGGCGGCGAGGAAAGATTCAATTCCATATACTCAATAAAGACCTGTTCTCCAAGAAGGGCGTCATGCTCAAAGACAAATGCATCATAAAATGTGGAGATCAAAAGAATGCGCTTTACGCGAAAACGCATAAGTTCCCGGAAAATATCTTCGCCGTATTTAAATTTATTATAATACTCCGTGATATTAAAGTCTCTCATTCTTTTATTTCTCCTTCAAAAACATAGACCGCGGGTCCCTCAAGCCATACATCCGAGAAGATCCCGTGATTTTTTCTGAAATATATTTTCAGTTTCCCGCCACGGGCGTTGATCTCATACGCATCTTTTTTATGATCCGATGCGTAATGCACGATCGCCGACGCAACAGCACCGGTGCCGCATGCAAGTGTCTCCGCCTCCACTCCGCGCTCGTAGGTTCGTATCGACAAACTCCCGTTCTTTTCCTCTTTAATGAAATTAATGTTACAGCCTTCCGGGGCGTACATTTTGTGTGCTCTGAGTTTCTTTCCCTGCTTTTCCACATTAAGACCGCGGAGCTTATCCACATATTCAACATGGTGCGGGGAGCCGCTGTTAACAAAGTATCCTTTCTCTTTTTTTTCCGGGATCTTTACGTCGTTCATTTTTAAGCGAATAATATCATGGCTGACAAATTCACCTTCATGCACCCCGTCAACGGCATCAAAAGAAACCCTGCCTTTCCCCGATATGCGACCGCGATCACGCGCAAAAGCAAGCAGGCATCTTCCCCCGTTGCCGCACATGCTGCCCGGATATCCGTCCGAATTATAATATATCATTCCAAGATCATTTTTTTCGGAGGGGCAAAGAAGGATCAATCCATCCGACCCGATGCCGAAATGACGGTTGCACATTTTCCGTATCATCTCATGATCTGTCCGGGGGAAATTTTGTCCGATATCATCAATAAGGATAAAATCATTACCCGCCCCATGATATTTATAAAATCTGTTTTGCATTTTTTTCCTTTTTGTAAATGATCCCGTTTGAAAAATATAGGCATTCGCTGCATGAATATCAAACATGAAAAACTATTTCACTGTTTCACGTGAAACATCGATCAGCATAATTCTTTATGCGGCTCCGCTGTTTTTTATTTCGTACATCTTCTGATTTTTGTATAATGCTTTTATGAACAAAAACGCCCAAAAGAACGTTTCACGTGAAACTCTGGATATTGATGACATCACAGCGCTTTTTGAAAAAGATGATGTGTTCATGTCCTCTTTCTCGCTGTTGCGGCATCGCATTTCCCTGAACATCAATGTCTCCAATACAAGTTTTATTTTGTTCTGGCTGCGACAGGCAAAAAAACTTGGGTATCTTCCGCTGGTGATCATAGAAAGCGAGCTGGATGCCGAGTCATTCTATTCGGATGCCATTTCTTTTTTTCTGTCTGACGCCATTGGATGGATCCCCCTCTTCGATAGTTCTTCTTCCTCCTTAACCGGACATTCGGCATTGGAGAACCATCTGAACCGTTTTTTTTCAAAGCTCTATGATGGATCACTTGATCTGCTTATTTCAACAGAAAAAGTGTTTAAACATCCTGTGATCGATAAAAAGACACTGGCGGAAAAAATCCTGCACCTGCGTGTCGGCAATGAGATCTCTTTTTCTTCACTGGGTGATACACTTTCGGAAATGGGGTATCAGCGCAGCGAACTGGTGGAATACTGCGGTGAGTTTACTTTCAGGGGCGGGATTGCAGATATCTATCCTTTTGGACAGACCTATCCCTTAAGAATTGAATTTTTCGGTGACACGATCGATTCGATCCGCCGTTTTAACCCAAATGATCAGAATACATTTGAATTGTGCGATCACGGAAGTATTCCGCCGGCATCTTTTTCCGTTACGCAAAAAAAAAATGCTTAATATTCTTCCCGGCAATACGCTTGTGGTCCGGATCCCAAATCCTAAAAAAGAGGGACAGCTCCCGGGATATTCGTCTGACATACCTTTCAAACAGGTGCTTTTTGATTTACGTACCGTTCGTCCCGATATTTCTTTTCCTGTTGCGGATTTTGTCCCGCCCGGGGATGTCCGGAATAAAAATTATTACCGGGAGCTTCTTGAACATTTTTCCCGGATCATTGTGTTCTCAGAGCATGATCTTGTTCTTGAATTTCTTTATGACAATTTCAAACAGCATGCAGATTATGTGAAAGCGAATGTCCATAGCGGTTTTCAATATAAAAATCTGGACCTTCTTCTGATATCGGGCAGAGAGATCTACCATAAAGAACATTATGTCAATCCTAACCGTCACTTTATTCCCGAAAGTTCCGGGCGTATCGATTCTCCTGCTTCCCTTAGCTATGGAGATGCCGTCGTACATGTGGATTACGGACTTGGTATTTACCGCGGCATTGAATTGCTTTCTTTCCGCGGGGCCAAACAGGAGGCCATGGTTGTTGAGTATCAGAATAAGGATAAGGTTTATGTGCCGGTCCGATATATGAATAAGATCTTTCATTATTCTATGGATAAAGAGAAAACCCCTGTTCTTGATCGTTTGGGAAGCGCGCGATGGGAAAACGCAAAACGTTCGACAAAAAGATATCTGCGTAAAGCGGCTTTCGATATGATATCCCTTTACCGCGACCGCAAAAAACTTCCGGGCTTTGCCTTCGAAAAAAATACTCCGGATGCGTTCCGCCTTGAGGCGGATTTTCCCTATGACGAAACCAGGGACCAGAAAACCGCCATTGAAGATATCCAAAAAGATATGGAGCAGCCGCTTATTATGGACCGTCTTCTTTGCGGTGATGTGGGTTTCGGAAAAACAGAGGTGGCAATCCGCGCGGCCTTTAAGGCCGTTTATTCAAATAAACAGGTCGCGGTCCTGGTACCGACGACAATGCTCTGTTTTCAGCACTATGAAAGTTTCCGGGAACGCCTCGAAAAATTCGGTATCCGGGTTGAGTATATTAACCGTTTTGTCCATGGAAAAACGTTAAATCACCGGCTGAAAGATCTGAAAATGCATCAAATAGATGTACTTGTCGGCACACATAAATTATTATCTAATATATTGTTATTTAATGATTTAGGTCTTCTAATAATTGATGAGGAACACCGTTTTGGCGTTAACGATAAAGAAAAAATTCAGAATTTAAAACGGCACGTGGATGTTTTAACACTTACGGCAACTCCCATCCCCCGGACACTGCAGATGACTCTCGGCGGACTCCGGGATATCACAAAGATCGACACACCGCCGAAAGAACGTCTTCCCATCGCAACGAAGATCATTTACTGGAATAATGATGAAATCCGTTCCGCCGTCGAGCGCGAACTTGAACGAAACGGCCAGGTCTTTATACTCAATAACAATATTAATGAAATGCCTTCCATGCAAAAAAAAATCGCTTCCATGTTTCCCTTTCATCAGGTGCGTTACGCGCATGGCAAGCTTCCCGGTGCGGAACTGGAAAAGATCTTGCTGGACTTTTACCATCATAAATTCGATATCCTTATCTCCAGCACGATCATTGAATCCGGTATTGATATTCCCAATGCAAATACGCTCGTTGTGATAAATGCTCACCGTTTCGGATTGTCACAACTTTATCAGATCCGCGGACGGGTAGGGCGTTCCTATAAAAAAGCATTTGCCTATCTTGTCGTACCCCGCTCAAAAGCATTGAATCCGTCAGCGGTAAAACGTCTGCAGACTCTTGAGTACTATACCGATCTGGGTTCCGGTTATCAGATAGCTATGCGCGATCTTGAAATACGCGGCGCGGGGATCTTTTCGGCGTCGAGCAAAGCGGCCATATCAATCGTCTGGGATATGCATATTTCAATCGTTTACTTGAAGAGGAATTTGAATCGGTGAAATCGGCATCTCCGCCGGAACCGGAAAGTCCGGATATTCAGCTTGACCACCCTTCCTATTTTCCGGGAACCTATATTGAGAATAAAGATATTCGAATTGCGTTTTACCGGGAACTGAGTGAAATACTTTCGCGCGCCGGGGATACGGGATCGGGTATGCAGAAAATCGAAAGGCTTTATGCTTCCTGCCGGGATCGATTCGGACCGCTGCCTGCCGCTGCCGAAAATCTTTTTAACGATACGCGCTTCTCCCTTTCCCTGAAACCTTACTATATTGAAAAACTATATCGCAAAAACAATAAACTGATGATCGCTTTCTCCGGGGATGTCCCCGTCAAGACCATCCAGGATTCCGCCGGCTCTCTCCTCCGGTATTGCAATGAGCGTGATATTCCCATACGTTTCATTTCCAAAACCCGCCTCCTGGCAGAGGTCAATAAAAATTTTCTCAATGTGTTTTACCCGGGAACTTTTCATCATTCTCAGGATTCCAAGCCCGGTAATTAAAAGATTTTATTTTGTCAAGGTGTATAGTAAATTTACAGAGTTAAAAAATGGAGTTTTTATGATGCGCTTATGGTATTTATTGCTTTCTTTTGTTCTTGTGCTTTCATCCTGTGCTAAATTTGATGAGAATGAGGTGGCCAGAGTAGACGGGCAGAAAATCCACAAAAATGAACTTGACATGTATTACCCGGAAACTGATTTTCAGAGCTTGCCGGCGGAGGTAAAAGAACAACAACTTGAAAAACTCTGCGATGATTATCTTGCCAGATTTTATCTTGAGGAACGGGGCGCTCTTTCCTCCGGTGATGTCAAATGGGAGGTCGGCGTGTGGAAGATTCGTGAACTTGCCAATCGTGCTTATCAGGATCTTGTTATCGATCATATCCTCACCCCGGAGGCAATGCGCGACCTGTATGATCAGCTTAAATATGAAATCAACGTAAGCCATATTCTCATCGGCTATGACGGTGCGCGAAAAATGAATGAACGCAGCCGCAAAGAAGCCAGGGAACTTGCAGAAGAGCTCAGCCAAGAAGTGAACGATGAGAATTTCTCCGAATTTGTTGAAAAATATTCCGATGATGCCTCCAAAGAAGAAAATGCGGGAAATCTGGGCTGGGGGCGCAGCGGCCACTGGGTCCCGGAATTTGAAGACCGGGCATTTAAACTTGAACCCGGGGAGATCAGCGAGCCCGTAGAAACAGCCTTTGGTTTTCATATCATCAAATGTAACGAACGCCGGGAAGTCCCTCTGGCTCCATTTGAGGAAATGAAGCAAAATATTCGCGAACATGCTTTCAATAAATGGCGAAACCGTTTCATGGAAAGGGAAAATGCGGTTTTTGATTCACTTTTCCGGGAAAATCCGGTTGTTTATAATGACTCCCTGCTTGCGGATTTTATCGACCGTTTTACCCGCCTTTCGGAAAACGTTTTTTATTCTGAACATTTTACCGCCTATGATATCCTTGACGTTTTTCCCGATACACTTCAGGTGGGAACGATCGGTAACGACCCCATTGATAAGGAGTGGATCTATCAGTATCTTAAGTTCCTTTCACTGCAGCTTCCCCCGCGTTTTGAGAATGTGGAAGATCTTAAAAATTTTGTAAAACGCAATCTCACCGGTGCGCTCCTTTATAAAAGCGCTCTTCGGTCGGGACTTGACGAACGGCCGTTATACCGGCAAAGACTGAATGTTTATCTTGCAAAAAAATCTGCAGACCTTTTTGACAAACGTTATGTTTTTGAAAAGATAAATCCCGGTAAAGAACAATTACATGCTTTTTACGAAGACTATAAGGACAGTTTATATTATAACGAAAAAACCATACGGGTTCGCGAAGTTCTGGTAGAAGATTCTTCTTTGGCCGTTTCCATCCTTGAGAAAGCTCAAGGCGGCGAAAGCATGGCTGATCTTGCCACAGAATATTCCGTGCGCAATATCGGGAAAAAGAATAAGGGTCTTTTACCCCCGTAAAACGCTCTCAGTACGGAGAAATGGGTATTGCCGCCTTTAATATGCGGGACAATGAGATAGCCGGACCTTTTAAGATCGGCAAACATTATTCGGTCATTCAGCGCATAGAAGAAATACCCGCAACGTATAAAAGCATGCAGGATGTCAGCTATCGACTGCTCACGGATTACCGTTCCGCCCACATGAAAAAGAAACGGGAAGAACAGCGACAAATGCTGAGAAAAATGTACAATGTAAAGGTGAATCCATCCTATATAAAATGAAACATGTTTTGGTCTTTTCTCTTGTCCTGTTGTTTGCGGGATCCTGTGATATACTATTCTATCGCGACGACCCCCGCCTTGCAAGAGTAAACTGGAAAGTTCTTCGTTTGTCCGAGATGCATAATGAGATCGGAAAGAACAGCACACCCCAGGAAAAAGAACAATTCGTTGATTCATGGATAAACCAGCGGCTCTGGGAAAAAGAGGCAAAAAAACAGATCCGCATGAACCCACGCATGCGCCGGCAATTACGGGAATACCGCCGGCAGCTGCTTGTGAATGAATACTGTGAACGGTATTTGCGGGAAAATATTTATGTCAGCGAAAATGATGTTCTGGAATATTACCGCGATAACGAAAAAGATTTCATTTCTCGTGAAAAAGCGGTTTTTGCCGATCTATACTTGTGTAATAATGCAGATGCCGCGTCAGAAGTTTTGCAAATGCTCGGTGACCGAAAAACACCTCCCGTACAGCCTCAGCGGCAATTGCTAATATCCGGTGAGTGCGCGGAAAAACTGGAAAAAGCACTTTTTCGGGAAACGGGAGCTGATCTTCTCGGACCCCTGCAGATCAGGGAAAAGTATTATGTTGTTTCCGTATTGGAACGCTACCGCGCCAATTCGCAACTTCGGGTGGAACATGTGCGGGACGAGATCATACAAAGATTGAAAATCCAAACATATCTTGATGCCCATCAAAAAAAACAAAAAGAATTAAGGAAAAGATCGAATGTCAAAATTTTTAAAATACCTGATTAGTTTTATTTTCATCATCACCGGCAGCATTCTTCCGGGACAGCAACTTGTTGATGGTATTGCTGCCATTGTCGGTGAAAATATTATCCTTTACTCTGAAATGAACCAGTATGCTTTTGAGCTTGCGCAGGAAAACGGTATCGATCCTTCCAAAAACCCCGGTGTTTTCGAGTCCCTGCAAAAACAAGCCCTGAAAGATATGGTAAATGCCAAAATACTTCTTCTCCAGGCGGAAACCGATTCCATTGAGGTGAACGAACGCAATATTCAGAACACTCTTGAACAGCAGATACAACAATACGTGCAAATGGCCGGTTCTGAAGAGATGCTTGAAATGTATTTTGATACACCGATGAAAAAAATACGGGAATTGCTTTATGAGCGAATCAAAAGCTCAATGATCTCCGAACAGCTGCGGAATGAAAAATTTGAAAAGATCAGTATTACGCGTCCCGAGGTTGTCGAATATTACCGTGAAAATCAGGATTCCATTCCCGATCTTCCCGAGCGCGTCGACATTCATCATATACTGATGACCGAAAAACCCTCTAAAGTGTCGAAAGAACAAAGCTATGAGCTGGCGATGGACGTTCGCAATGATATAATAAGCAATAAAATACGTTTTGAAAAAGCTGCGCGCGAATATTCCAAAGACCCCGGTTCTGCCGCCGACGGCGGAGATCTTGGCTTTGTTCCAAAGGGCACATTTGTTCCGGAATTTGAAAAAGCCGCTTTTGAGCTTGAGCCTGACGAAATCTCCATGCCCGTTGAAACACAGTTTGGTTATCATCTGATAAAAGTGGTCGAAAACGCGGGGATCTGATCCATGCCCGGCATATTCTCTTTTCTGTTGAATCCAGCGACGATGACAAAAAAGAAGTTATTAACATGTTATCCACCATCCGTGACAGCATTATTGAACGGGGTGATTTTGAATATTTTGCCCGAAAATACAGTGAAGATCCCGATGTCCAGGCAAACGGCGGTCATCTCGGTGAAATCGCTGTTCAAACCATGCAAATACCGGAATTCGCCGACGTTACGGATACGCTTAAACCCGGAGAGATATCAATGCCTTTTTCCTCTGAATATGGTTATCATATCTTACGTCTTAATAAGCACTTAGATTCGGAAAAGATCACGATCGACAAGCATTATCCTATTTTAGAAAATATGGCGTTGCGGGATAAACAAATGCGGTTCTGGAATTCCTGGATGGATAAACTTTATGCAAAATACTATGTGGAAATAAAGCTCTAAAATATGAACAATTCCGTTAATTTTCCGCTCCTTGTCCCGGCCGGGTTGAACCCGTGAACTTATCCACAATCCACTTACACTTATCCACTTCATAAAACCTTTCATAACGTTCTCATTTAAAGCTTTATTTGAAAAGTATTCACGAAATTCACACGATTAATAATTTTACTATGTATTTTAAAGAAAAAGATGTTAAATTAGTAAGCGTAATTGTGTAATTGTTAGAGGTGTCTATATGAAATTTACCGTTTCAAAACAAAATTTTTTTCAGGTACTGCAGAAAGTTTCCAATGTTACTCCCGTTCGTTCAACCTTACCCATATTAGGTTGCATTCTTTTTACCGTAAAAAACAACGTTCTCAAAATGCGTTCCACAGATCTTGAAATCAGTATGGCGGCCAGCTGTGAGATTAGTATGGAAGAAGAAGGAGCAATAGCCGTTCCGAGCAGGATCATTAAAGAGATCACCGGTGAACTTCCCGATACGGATCTTCATTTCCGGATTGAAGATGAACAAATTATCATCACAACGCAAGAAGGTGGAGAATATAAGATCATGGGGCATCCCGCAATGGAATTCCCCACCGAACCGGTTGTTGACGACAGTAAGATCGTAACCCTTCAGGCGGAAAAATTTAAACGTATTGTGGAAAAGAACGGTTTTGCCGTCAGCAGGGATGAAATGAAAGTTGCACTGAACGGTGTGCTTTTTCAGTTTTTTAAAAAAGAACTGCGGGCGGTTTCAACCGACGGGCACCGGTTGGTGAAATACACACTGAAAGAATTTGAAGGTACCGACAATATCAAAGACATTATTATTCCCCCGAAATTTTTGAATTTATGTGTAAGCAGTATAAAAAATATCGATTACGTCACGCTCCGGATTGGAAGCAATCATGTGATGCTTGAACTTGAAAACACGACGATATATTCCCGAATAATTGAAGAAAGATTTCCGGACTATGAAAGTGTCATTCCGGCAGAGAATGATAAAAAAATATTTGTCGATATTGATGAATTGCTTGCTGTGGTAAAAAGGGTGGGGATTTTCGCAAGTAAGAATACCCGGCAGATATCACTGACTTTTTCAAAGAACAAGGCCGTCGTAAAAGCAGAAGATATTGAGACCTCATCCCGGGCAAAGGAAGATATTTCCTTAACCTATGAAGGTGAAGAATTCACGATCGGATATAATTCCGATTATCTGCGAGAAATGATCCGCCATATCGACGGGGACACCGTGGAGATTAACCTAAAAAATCACCTAATGGCAGGACTCTTTTTTCCCGTGGAGCAGCAGCCGGATGAAGAGATCCTTTTTCTCCTTATGCCTATACGCTTAATGTAGATTTTTATATAAACCATAAAGGAATCATATCATGAAAAAGTTTATGATTTTCCTTCTTGCTGTATTCTTTCTTTTTTCTTGTTCGTCCTTTATTTATTACCCGAACGGTGTCAGACACTCCCTTATTGAGCGAAAAAAGGAAATGCAGTTTTCTGCAGCCGTAAAGGGACTTGGTGTAGACCTACGCAGCGCCTTTGCGCTTTCCGATCATGTGGGGTTTCAGCTGAACGCAAATGCCGTCAACATTACGAACACGGAGCTCGGTACTAGATACTGGAACGGCAACTACTATGGTGAGGTAGCGGTAGGCATATTTACTTCACTTCGGCCCTGGCTCGTGATCGAAGGCTATCTCGGGACCGGTTCCGGGATAAGCTATTCAAAAGATCTCGATATAAATTCTCTTCGGACCACAAATTACAACAAACTCTATCTTCAGCAGGATATAGGCCTGCGCACACGATACATCGATTTTGGCTTTGCACTGCGTGAAGCGTTTGTAGATGCATGGAAGACACGTATTGACGGTATTGACCAGGAAGAGAGAGCAATGGATATGTTTATCGAGCCCCTGGTATTTTTGGCGGTCGGATTTGAGAAGTTCAAGATCAACGCCCAGGCGGGCCTCTCTTATTCACAGTTTAATGGGATCAATATGTATGCTCCTTTTATTTTTTCTGTCGGCCTGGAATCCCGGCTTTTTAAGCGATAGGATAAATGTCGGAAAGATCATCGCATAATTAGCAAAAAAGAAGAAAAACGCACGATTTTGCGGGATCTTTTTTATATTAAGCAGGAAAAACGAATATTGAGATGATCAAAACGCTTCACGTAAAACAGTTTCGTATCTTTAATGAAAAAAAAATTCATCTGCATCCCGGCATCAATATTATTTTAGGAAAGAACGGCACCGGAAAAACGTCGCTTCTGGAAGCGGTATATTTCATGAATTTCAGCAAATCCTTCAAAGCGCCCCGGGATGATGATATGATACAGATTGGAAAAGATTTTTTTCAGATATATACAGAATGGGAAGAAGAAAAATATCAGCGTGCCAGCGGAAATTTTCTCAGAAAAAAAGGTAAACGCTTCATTTTTGACGGAGAAACACTGACCCGGGTTTCCCAGGTTGTGGGGAGTTTCCCCATGGTATTTCAGTCACCGGAAGATTTCAAAGTAACGGAGCCCGGGCAGAACGCCGTGTTTATTTCGATCGCATCATTTCCCAGGTTTCCAAAAAATATCTTCACGATATGATGCAGTACCGCAATGTGATGAAAAACCGCAACGCATACTTAAAACATCTTTATGAATCAAAAAATTACCGGTATACGGAACAACTGGAAATATATGATCTTCAGCTTATACCCCTGGTGTGCCGCATTACAGAAACCCGGACACAATTCATCCGTTTATTTAACCGCCATCTTGATTTCCTCTATAAGACGATCTTCGGAAGCGGTCCCGGCGGTACGATACACTACCGGCCGTCTATGGAAAAAAATGAAAACGCAGACAACGAGGAAATGATCAAAGAGCAGACAAAGAAAAACATCGGAAAGGAAATTTCCCTGAAAAGAACCTTATGGGGACCGAATTATGATAAATATATATTCTGTCTTGGCGACATTCCTCTTATAAATTATGCATCGCAGGGAGAGCATAAAATTTGGATGACACTCCTTAAACTGGCCGAGGGAGAGATTATCAGCACCCTTGAAAAAAAAGAACCGATCTTTTTGTTTGACGATCTTTTTGCGGAACTTGATGTAAATAACAGCAAACGCATAGTGGAAAATATCATGAAAAAGAAGCAGGCACTGATCACGACCACAGACCTGAATGATGTGCGCCGGCACGGTATAGATACGAACGAAAAATATATTCATGTCATTGAGATCCGCTGAATAGAGAATTTATAAAAAAGTTATTTAATAACGCGCATATATTATCTATATTTTCTAAATGGAAAATCGTAATGGACAGATCACATAAACAACGTTTGATCATCGGTATTATCGGTGCACCGCTTATTTTGCTGGCCGCATGGTTCGGCGGGGTGGTTTTTTTGGTCGTTGTCAGTCTTATTGCAGCTTTTTCGGTATATGAACTGTTAAAAATGGTACACTATCCTCCGCGCGTATTAACGGTACTGGCATTATTCATGACACCTTTAAGCCTTATTGCCATGTACTACAAAAAGCTGGAATTAGTTATCATTATTCTGCTTTTTACGGCAATATTCACAAATATCAGCATGCTCTTTTACAAAAAAAGCGAATATCTGAAAATGTCCTTTGTCGGTATCGGATCCATCGTTTATCCCGGTCTTTGTCTGGGGACTATGATCCTGCTCAGGAATATCCAGCTGGACGGTTACAGTGCGGGACTTGTTGGAAGAAATATAGTTCTAACCCTGATAATGGGCGTTTTTTCTACAGATACCGCGGCCTATTATGTTGGAAAATATCTGGGAAAACACCCGCTTTTTCCGTCCGTCAGTCCAAAGAAAACCTTTGAAGGGTCCGTCGGGGGCATTATTTTTTGCAGTGTTACAATGATGGTGTTATGGTATATTGATTTTGTACCGGTTTTTAAACCCCTTGATTATTTGTCCGTCGCAATTTTTGCGGGTGTATTCGGACAGATGGGGGACCTTGTCGAATCAAAGATAAAAAGAGAGATTGGTATTAAAGATTCGTTGAATATTCTGATGGAACATGGAGGTTTTTTAGATCGCTTCGACTCCCTTTCCGTTGTAGCACCGCTCTACTGGATCTATATTTATCTTAAATTTTTTGTTTGAGGTGGTTTTTTTCCAAAAATATTTTACATTACCGGCTTGACCGGAAAATGAAAAAACAAAATATATTTATCAGATGATAAAGTAAAAACGAGGACATTATGAAACCGGAAACCATAAAATCCATTCTAGCGACGGACTGCGGAAGCACAACAACAAAAGCGATCCTGATAGAAAAACAGGGAGATGAATATCGCCTGATCGTGCGCGGTGAAGCACCGACAACCGTGGAAGCTCCATTTGAAGATGTGACAAAAGGAGTTCTTAATGCGGTGAAAGAAGTTGAGGAACTTCGTGGCCGCCAGATCCTTGACAACGACCAGATAATAACGCCGCAAAAAACTGACACCGGCGTAGATATTTACATATCAACCAGTTCTGCGGGCGGCGGTCTGCAAATGGTCGTATCCGGCATTGTAAAAGCAATGAGCGCAGAATCCGCCGAACGTGCCGCTCTCGGGCAGGTGCAATCGTTATGGACGTGATCGCCTCAAATGACGGCCGGCTTCCGCATGAAAAGATTCAGCGGATACGCCATCTGCGTCCGGATATGATATTACTGTCCGGAGGAACGGATTCGGGAAACATTAAAAATGTTGTTGAACTCTCCGAATTGCTCAAAGCGGCAAATCCCAAACCCCGCCTGGGCATTAATTATAAATTACCGGTAATTTATGCCGGAAATAAAAAAGCGATTAAGGAAATCGAAAAAAATCTTTCGGAAGAAACGGACCTGAGCATCGTACCCAACCTTCGTCCGGTTCTTGAGCGCGAGAATCTCGGACCTGCACGCGACAAGATCCATGATCTTTTTATGGAACACGTAATGGCACAGGCCCCGGGATACAAAAAACTTATGTCCATGTGTGACGCCCGCATTATGCCGACACCCGGAGCGGTCGGGGAGATCATGCAGGTTATCGCCAAAAAAGAGAACATAACCGTTTTGGGTGTGGATATCGGAAGGTGCAACAACAGACGTTTTTTCCGTGTTCCGGGATCTTGAGGACGGAGAGCCGGTATTCAACCGCACCGTAAGTGCAAACCTTGGAATGAGTTATTCCATTTCCAATGTACTTGCTTCGGCCACGCTGCCGAACATCCTGCGCTGGGTGCCCTTCGAGATCGATGAAGTGGATTTGAGAAACCGCATCGGTAATAAGATGATCCGGCCGACAACTGATTCCGCAATCTCTGGAAGAATTAAAGATCGAACAGGCGATCGGACGCGAAGCGCTGCGCCTTTCCTTTATACAGCATAAAGAATTTGCGGTGGGACTGAAAGGCGTACAAAGGGAACGCACCATATCCGACGCTTTTGACCAATCCGCTTCAGGCGAGACACTGGTCAATATGATGGATCTGGACATTATTGTCGGCTCCGGCGGTATCCTTTCACACGCACCGCGCCGGCATCAGTCCGCCCCATGATGATCGATTCCTTTTTACCGGAAGGGATAAACGCAGATCGCGGTGGATTCGATCTTTATGATGCCGCAGCTTGGTGTGCTTGCAGATGTTCACGAAAAAGCCGCAACGGAAGTGTTCGACAAAGACTGTCTTCTGCGCCTTGGGACCTGTATCGCTCCCGTTGGAGCAATAAAGCCCAAAAAGGAATACATGCATATTTCATTTACGCTTCCCGGCGGTAAAAAAATCGACAAATCCTACAAGCTCGGGGAAATGGAATTATTTGAAGCACCTCATGAACCCATTAAGGCAGAGATCACACCGGGACGCGGCGTTGATGTGGGCGCAGGTGTGGGACAGGCAATAAAAACGACCATATACGGCGGCCTGGTCGGCATTATGATTGATGCATGCGGCGAAGGCCCTTTGTTCTTCCGGAAAATCCCGGCGAACGCGTGAAAAAACTGCAGGAATGGAGTAAAGCGATCAATGAATTTGATGATAAATAGTTGAAGCGAAGACTTCAATATTTATAATAAAAAGGAGAAGTTATGGCACACGCATATACACCCGGACTAAAGGTCATCCCGAAAACCGTTGTACATAAAACACGGCAGCTTCCGCTGAAGGGCGAAGTTGTTGTAAAAAAAGGACAGAAGGTTTCTGCCGAGGATACGGTAGCGACGACCGATCTTCCCGGGAATGTTGTTCCGATGAACCTGGCAAATACACTGAATGTTGAGGCAAGCGAGATCATGGAAATGCTGGTAAAGAAACCCGGAGACAAAATTAAAAAGGGAGATCTGCTTGCAGAAACACCCGGTATTTTCGGTTTATTTAAAAGCAAAGCTTATTCCCCCACAAGCGGAACGATTGAAACGGTCTCGAAGATCACCGGCCAGACGATCATTCGCGAAGCCCCCATTCCGGTTTCCGTGCAGGCCTATATTAACGGCAAAGTTACCGGCATTATTCCGGATGAAGGTGTCGAAGTCAGCACCACCGCTTCATTTATACAGGGTATTTTCGGCATAGGCGGGGAGCGCAGAGGTGAGATCAAGATTCTGGCGCCCGATACCGAGACCAGAATAACAGAAGAAATGATTAACCCCACATGCAAGGGAAAAGTATTGATCTGCGGTTCATTTCTCACTGATAAAGCTTTTCAAAAAGCGCAGGAAGTCGAAGCTGTCGGCGTTGTTGTCGGCGGTTTCAATTACAGCGATATTAAAGAGATCGTCGGATACGATATCGGAGTGGCAATTACCGGACAGGAAGATACCAACACCACATTGATCATTACCGAAGGTTTTGGCGAAGTGAATATGGCAAAACATACGTTTGACCTCTTGAAATCCCAGGAAGGAAAGAGTGCATCCATCAACGGCGCCACACAGATACGCGCCGGCGTCATACGTCCGGAGATCATCATTCCTCTGGAAGGCGACGAAAAACTCCAGGACAGAAAAGCCGAACTCTTCGGTCTTGATAAAGGAACTGAAGTCCGGGTTATCCGTGCCCCCTATTTCGGCATGCTGGGTGAAGTGCTTGATATGCCGCACGAGCTGCAGCGACTTGAATCGGGATCCCTGGCCAGAGTAGCCAAAATAAAGCTTTATGATACTGAAAAAGAAGTACTTCTTCCGCGGGCGAATCTGGAAATGATCGAAAAAAAATAGGAGTCCGTTATGAATAGAATACGACGGCTTATTCCTGCGATATTTCTCATTATTCTGACCGCCGGATGTCAAAGTATCGATGAACATATTGATAAGGGACAATTTGATATGGCAAAGAAAAAGATCAATAAAAAAATCGCATCCGGAACATTAGCCCCGTCAAGACGTATCGAACTGGAGAATAAAAAGGAACTAATGCACCGTATAGAGATGGATTTCAATAAAACCCGCGAAGATATTTTGCCTTACATAGAACAGTATTATCCCGACGTTAGTAATGAACAGATCCGCTCATGGGAAGAAGAAAAAGCCCTGGAGTATATGATCATAAACGGGGAAAAACGGTATTTTGCACGTGCAGTTCAAAATCTTTTCCGTATTAACAAGGAAGCAAAAGCCCGAAAGCAAAAAATAGAAGGCAAGCAAAAAGATAATCTTGACCGCTTCCTTGAATCTTATATTCCCCCGCTTATCAAGGATCTGAAGGACAAGGAGAAGACCACCGGAAAAGAACATGAAATGAAATTCACTTTCACATTAACCGTAGATGCAGATGCAGTTCCCGACGGTGAAGTGATACGCTGCTGGCTGCCCTTTCCCCGCGAAGGAAATATTCGCCAGGAAGATGTAAAATTTCTGTCTGCCGGTTGCGACAATTATGTTCTTGCATCCAATGATCTTTTACAGCGCACTCTATATATGCAAAAACCTGCGACCGCCGGTGAACCCACAGTCTTTGAGACCGCTTTCAGCACAAGCACAAAAGCCCAATGGATTGATCTTAAGAGTGCCGATATTAAACCCTATGATAAAAGCACTGAACTTTACCGGCATTTCACGGCTGAACGATCACCCCATCTTCTTTTCACACAAAAGATAAAGGAAATGTCAGAAAAGATCGTCGGTGACGAAAAGGATCCTTATCTGATCGCGAGAAAAATTTTTAAATACATAAATGATAATTACCCTTGGGCGAGTGCACGTGAATATTCGACCATCGAAAATATTCCCGAATATGTGATAGAAAACAAGCACGGTGATTGCGGACAGGTTACCCTGCTTTTTATGGTGCTTGCCCGTTACAACGGCATTCCCGCCCGCTGGCAGAGCGGATGGATGCTGCACCCGGGAAGTAAAAACCTTCACGATTGGTGTGAAATATACTTTGAGGGGATCGGATGGGTTCCCGTTGACCAGTCCTTCGGGCTTGTCGAATCTGACGACGAAGATGTTCACTGGTTTTTCCTGGGCGGTATGGATGCATACCGTTTGATCGTGAACGACGACTATGCCAGAACGCTTTTCCCCGCAAAAAATTATATGCGCAGTGAAACAAATGATTTTCAGCGCGGTGAAGTAGAATGGCGGGGTGGCAACCTCTATTTTGACCAATGGGATTATCACCTCGAAATTGAATATGTAAACCCAAAAGAAAGGAAATTTTAACTGAAAAGGATTTTATTTATTATGCTTGCAGCAGCAATGATGTTCGTGGCATGTTCGGAAAAATCCGACGACCTGACCCCGGAACAGACGGAATTCTTTGAGATCATGTCAGAGAAAATTCCCTATATGAATCCGGACAGCAGCGTGGTGCTTGCCACAACGAATGAATTTAAGATCATGAACACAGATGTCATGAATAATATCTATCAGGGAATGCGCGGCGATACAAGCATCATTTCAAATGTTGACCCCGCCCGGATAAAGGCCTTTATTCGCCAGGTTGTTACATTGAAAGCACAACAGGATATTTTACTTGCCGAAGCAAAGAAAGCGGGTCTCCGTGTTCCGAAAGACAGTGTTGATGCCTTTATTGAAAAAAACCTGTATGAGCCGAACGGCGGAAAAGAAGCATTTCTTGAACAGATCAAGCTTCAGCAGATCGATATGGACTATGTCCGCGAGGACACCAGGAACAATTTGCTGATCATGAAATATGTTGATGAAGTTGCCTTGGCGGATGTCGATGTCAATGTAAGTGAAGAAGACATTCAGAAATACTATGAAGAGAATCAGGAACGCTATTCACAGGACAACGGTATCCGCACGCCACATCCTCTTCATGACGCAAGGAAAGTCAGAAGAAGAAAAAGCCATGATCAAAGATACGGCAGAGACCGTACTTATGCTTGCAAAGCAGGGCGAAGATTTCGCGGAGCTTGTGAAAGAATACAGCGATGATCCCGGGTCACAGGCAAACGGCGGTCTCTATGAGGATTTCCCCTCGGCCGCATGGTTCAGGCTTTTGAAGATGTAAGTTTCAATATGGAAGTCGGCGAGATAAGTAACCTGGTCGAGACCCCTTACGGTTATCACATTATCAAGAAAAAAGATCATAAATACGGAAAAAAACTTGAAGATGTACGCGGCGAGATCGAAGAAGCAGTGCGTGAGCAGAAAAGGGAAGCCGCGTTCCCGCCGGTGCTTGACAGCCTTGTTCAGGCCTATGATTTCAAAATAACCATCTAAAACATCTTAATATTCACGAAAAAAGCACCCGGAAGGCGCGGGTGCTTTTTTGATGATATTTATTAGAAAACAAAGAAACGGGAAACAAAACATAGGAGATAAGCGATAAAATTTATATTATTGCATTGCCGGAGAAACGGGTAAGAAAAGATGGAGATAAGAAATATTATGGTTTTCATTAAAAAGAATAAAAAAGCAATAGTGCTTTCGATGGTCGTATTGGCGTTGGCGTTAAGTGTTGTACATATCACAAAAGTGCGGGCCGAGGCCAGGGATATATATGAAAAACTTCAGGTGTTAACGGATATTATCGGTGTTGTCAACGAGAATTATGTTGAGGAGGTAGAATGGGAAAAAACCATGGAAGGAGCCTACCGTGGGCTTTTGGAAGAGCTTGACCCCCATTCCACCTATATTCCCGCCAAACGGTTTGAGACCGTGAAAGAAGAATTTGAAGGGGAGTTTCAGGGTATCGGGATCGAATATGATATTATTGACGGTTATATAACCGTAATATCTCCGATAATCGGTACACCGGCGGATGAAGTCGGCCTGCAGTCCGGCGACAAATTTTTAAAGATCGATAATGAATCCGCATATAAGATCACACGCGAAGAAACAAAAAACCGGCTCCGCGGGAAAAAGGGAACCGAAGTGGTTGTCAATGTCAAACGCCAGGGAGTGAAAGAACCGTTTGATGTAACGATCACACGTGACGACATTCCGCTGTATTCCGTTTCGGCGCGATTCATGCTTGAGGATGAGACCGGATATATTCTGATAAACCGTTTTGCCGAAAAAACCCACGATGAATTTACCGATGCTATGAAGTATCTGAAAGAAGAAGGAATGGAACGGCTTATTGTTGACCTCCGTTACAATAGCGGCGGCTACATGAATCAGGCAATAGAGATCCTGGATGAATTCATTGAAGGCGGAGATACGCTGGTCTACACAAAAGGACGCATCCGCTCCGCGAACGGAGTGCACCTTTCATCAAAGCGCGGGAAATACGAAGATATCCCTCTTGCCGTTTTGATCAATCGCGGCTCTGCCTCCGCATCCGAGATCATCTCCGGAGCCCTGCAGGATTTGGACCGTGGTTTGGTCGTCGGGGAAACATCCTTTGGGAAAGGACTTGTCCAGCGCCAATGGAGCATGCGGGACGGATCCGCTATTCGGGTCACAATAGCCCGCTACTACACACCCTCCGGCCGCCTGATCCAGCGGCCCTATGATAACGGGACCGCCCAATATTACGAAGAGCTTTACACCCTGCCCGACAGCGTATTCAGCGATTCCCTGGACAAGCACCTGGATGAACGGCCGAAATATTCCACACGTAACGGAAGGACGGTTTACGGCGGCAGGCGGGATCACACCGGATATCGTTGTGAAGCGCAATTATGATCTGAGTGAAAGTACAATGAAGATCTTCAGCAAAAATGTCCGTTTATTTTTCAAATACGCACAAAAACTTGCGCAGGACCGCCCGGAATATAAAACGGACCCGGATACCTTCATTTATCAAACGGATCTGGGCAAAGATTTTATTGCAGATCTTTATGATTTTATTTCCGCGGATTTAGAAGATCTTGATATCGAAGAGCTCCGGAAAGACAAAGAATATCTGGAAATGCAGGTAAAAGCCGAAATGGCAAAGATCTGGTGGGATAACAATGCTTATTACGAAGCGCGCCTTCTTCGCGATAATCAATTTAAAAAAGCAATGGGATCCATAAAGAATGTTCAAAAAATTCTCGCGCTGCATTAATATATTGACTTTATAGTCGTATTTTCTTAAAATGAATCGTTGTATTTGAATTAAATTGATAATTTGGAGGTCGAATTTATGGTAGAGCTCTTCTTAGAAGGTGGTCCCTTTATGTGGCCGATCTTGGGACTATTTATCATTGGATTGGTTTTTGTTTTCGAGCGATTCTATGCTCTTGTAACGATTACCGCTAAAACAAAAGCATTTACAAAAGACATCAGGGATATTTTAGAGGAAGAAGGTGTTGAGGGTGCACTAAGGGCATGCGATGAATCCACAAGTCCGGTAGCGGCAATGTTTTCAGAAGCATTGCGCCATTTTGACAAAGGTTTTGAAAAAATAGAAAAGACCCTTGATACCATCGGTGCGCTGGAAATGACATATCTTGAAAAGAATCAGATCTGGCTATCCACGGTTATCGTTATCGCCCCGATGATGGGATTTACCGGTACGGTTGCCGGAATGGTAAAGGCGTTTCAGGATATTGCAGCGGCAGATGATATGTCCCCGGCCGTTGTGGCAACAGGTATTTCACAGGCCTTGTTAACGACATTGTTCGGTTTGATCGTTGCCATGATCATTCAAATATTCCAAAACTTCTTCCTGTTTCAGATCGACAATCTGGTTGTGGAAATGGAGAAAAATTCTTTAGATCTGCTGGATGATCTGGAAAACAAGAATATAAAGAAGAATTAACAGACGGGGAAATGACATGATAAAGAAGAAAAGCCGTCCACCTGCGGAAGTTCCCAGTTCGTCCATGTCAGATATTGCTTTTCTGTTACTGATATTTTCTTCTCGTTTCCAACGTGGATGTGGATAAGGGTATCGGAGTTATTCTACCGCCGCCAGGCGAGGCAGAGATCAAGCTGAACCCGAAAAACATCACGATGGTTCTTGTCAACGCAAAAGGTGAAGTGCTTTTCGGCAATGAAGTTGTCCCGGTGAATGAAATAGAGAACCGGGCCCGCGAACTTGAGGCAAGAAACCCCAAAATGGTTTTTTCCGTACAAACGGACAGGAAAACAAGATATCAGGATTATATCGATGTGGTTGATCAACTGACTGCTGCAGATGTGAGAAAACTGGCACTGATAGGAACGGAGCAGTAGGAGAAATATATGGCAATTAAAAAAAAATCTAAAGCCAGAAGCGGTATCCCGACAGCATCCATGTCCGATATTATTTTTATGCTGCTGATCTTTTTTATGGCGGCGACCTCCCTCAAAACGGTGGAAGGACTTAAAGTGCAACTGCCGCGTGCCCGCTCTATTGCAAAACTTGATACCCCCAAGCCATCGGTTCTGTACGTATTTATTGACCGTACCGGTCGCATCAGCATTCAGGACAAATTGATGAATGCGGAAGATGTATCGGAAGTGATTTATCCGTTGCGACAAAGAGATAACCGGCTGACCATATCAATGCGCGCCGATCAGGAAACACAAATGGGAGTTGTTTCTGATGTGCAGAACGAATTGCGTGATGCAAGTGCACTGAAGGTAAATTACTCCGCGAAACGCAAGTAGGCAAACAGGAGTTATTATATGGCAGCAAAAAAATACAAAAGTTTTAAAGGCCGCTCCGGCTTCATTACGGAAATTTCATTAGTGCTTGTTTTGGCGATCATCGTATTGGCCGCTTATTTTTTTCCGAAATTTGAAAGCGGACCCCGGCAGCAGCAAGAGCGGACAATCGAATTTATCCAGTCCGAAGAGATACCGCAGGTCGAGCTCCAGCAAATGGAAACTCCACAGCAACGCCCCTCTATTCCCGTAATGAGCGAGGATGAGGATATTTCCGAAGATTTTACGATCGAAGATATGGATTTTGAAGATTATGAAGCTGTCGATGCACCGCCTCCGCCATCAGACGGTGACGAAAACGGTATAGTTGTTGAATTTATCGCCTTTGATGAGCCCCCCACTCCGATCGGCGGTCAGGCGGCTATTTCCCGGAATGTTGTTTATCCCCCAATTGCAAAAGAAGCGGGTATAGAAGGACAGGTCGTAGTTCAGGCCTTTATAAATAAAGAAGGGGTGGTGGAACACGCGCTGATCCTGAAAGGCATGCCCGGGACCGGCTTGGATGAAGCGGCGATCGATGCGATAAAAAGAACGCGCTTTAAACCCGCAAAACAACGCGACCGTGATGTCGGCGTTTGGATATCCATACCGGTTACCTTCAGACTGAACACAAATTAAACGATTATTTAAACCTGCTGAAACAATAAGCCGGCTTATGTGGACGCAGGTTTTTTATTTGTAGCAAACTAACGTATTTAGCATAACAGAAGAAAGGGAGAGTATGGAAGGTCCGCAGAATATACTTTTTATTGTGTCGGAAAGCGTGCCTTTTGCAAAAAGCGGCGGCCTTGCCGATGTGGCAGGCGCGTTGTCAAAGAAACTTGCAGAAAAAGGTCACAATGTTACTGTTGTCATGCCTTATTATGCGACAATCCTCCCAAGAACTGACAAGATCGAAAGAAGCGCCGTTCTCCATGAATGTGTGGATGGACGAACACGAAGAATGGTGCCTTGTTCATTCCAAAAAAATACAGGAAGGTCTTTGTTACTATTTTATTGATTTTCAAAAATATTTTTTCCGCGAGGGCTTATATCACAATAATGCTATGCAGGATTATGAAGACAATCCGAAACGTTTTGGTTTTTTGTCTCAGGCGGCGCTCTATCTCTGCAAAACAAAAAACATAAAAGTTGATATTGTTCATGCGCACGATTGGCAAACGGCAGCTGCGCTTGCCTACCTCAAAACGCATCACCGGGATTGTCCGTTTGTCGGCAGAGCCGCCGTGTCCTGACGATACACAATATTGGCTACCAGGGTAAATATTCACGGGAAGCATACGAATATCTCGGCTTGCGCGAACAGGATTTCATACCGGAAATATTTGAGGATTACGGCGGCATTAATCTTTTAAAGGGAGGGATCTATTTTGCGGATATTGTCAACACCGTCAGTCCCGCATATGCAAATGAGACCCTCACGCCGGAATATTCACACGGGCTCGATCCTTTTCTGCGAAAAAAGGGGGAGCATTATATCGGCATACTGAACGGTGTTGATTATTCAGAATGGGATCCCGCAACGGACAAGCATATTGCGCATAAATTTAATGTCCGCAACATGGACGGGAAGATCAAATGCAAACATGACCTTCAGAAGCGGCTGGGCCTTTATGTCCAGCCAAACATTCCCGTGATGGGGATCATAAGCCGCATGGCGGAACAAAAAGGCCTGCATTTGCTTGCGGACAGTATTGAAGCTATCGTAAACAATATGCAGATCCAATTCGCCATTTTGGGATCGGGAGACAAAGAACTGGAAAATTATTTCGCCTCCCTGCAGGAAAAATATCCCGGACTTGTCAGCGTCCGTATCGGATACGACAATGAGCTTGCGCACAATATTGAAGCCGGGTCCGATTTTTTTATTATGCCCTCATTGTATGAACCATGCGGTCTGAACCAAATATATTCTCTGCGATATGGGACGCTCCCTGTCGTACGTGCAACCGGCGGCCTTGATGATACCGTAGAACAATACGATGAATCAAGCGGAGAGGGGACAGGATTCAAGTTCTATGATGCAACGCCGAGAGCTGTATATAATACGGTGGGATGGGCTGTTTCAACTTACTATGACCGGCCGGAGCATTACAGCTCCATGCAGATAAGAGCAATGAAGAAGGATTATTCCTGGGAAAAAAGTACCCTGCGCTACGAAGAAGCCTACAAGCGTGCTCAAGAAGTAAGGGAAAATAACGCCGGAAGGCAAACGCCTTAATACTCCCCATCGTTGGCAGCATTTTGCCGGTTATATTTTTTAACCAGAAGCAGATAACTGACCGTACCAAGACTGTAAAGCAATGCCGTTACAATAAAGATCTTATAATAAGCCAGATCAATTTGCCGGAGAAATTGAAAGATCTTTGCACTGATAAACCAGGAAGCATTCCAGATACCGCTTTGAATGGCGGAGATCAATTCTCGGTTTTGCGGTCCGACATATTTCATTACCAGTTCGCTGGTAATGGGGGAAGCCATGTTCATCAGAGGTTGACGAATAATGAAGGCACCAACGGCAAACCAAAGCGCAAAACCGAAATAGCTGAATAATTCCGTGGAAGCAAGGAGCACAAGGAACATGATCGCCGTGAACTGTGTAACGGAAATTGAAAGGCCGTAGCCGAGCTTCCGGCGTAAAATAGGTGTGAGAATGCCGCCGAGGAATACCAGCGCCGCCGCCACGCTTCCCATGATGGCAAAAGAATCAGAGTCCACATTGAACACGGAATTAAAGAAAAGATTCATAAAAGGGATCGTCAGTCCCGCCCCTACCGAAATAATGAACATTGGCAGAAGTCCCCGAAATATTTTCCCCCACTGATAACTTTTCAAATGTGAAAAAACACTTGTTCGCGGAGCCGGCGGCGGTGCTTTTTCGGAAATGCGTGAAAAGGCAAAAACCCCCAGAAAGCTGAGAAAAACAAAAAGCAGAAGTACTTCGTATTCCGTAATATGAAAAGCGGGAAAAAAACCGGAAACCCTAAAGAAGACATTGATCAATATACCCGATATAATTGACGCAAAGCTCCAGACCGCAAAGTTCATGGCAATACTTTCACTCAGCGTTTCATCCTTGCTGTGGCGAAGGATAAAAGGCAGCGCTGTAACGTGTATCAGCATAAAGCCGATGCTGCCGACGAAAAAGCAGGACTTGATGAGGACCGGTAAATGTGCCTGGGTTGCCAGCAGCATCGCTCCTCCGGCGAGAGGAATAATTAGTGCTCCGACAATAAAAAAGGGCTTAAGCCGCTTCCCTTTTATGGCAAGACCGAAAGGAATACTGAATAATAATATACTGATAAAACGGTAAGAAATGAAATTGGCGATTACTGCATCCGTGTAACCGTTTTTTCGGAGATAAATGTTTAATATGAGATTAAATGACGCATTGAGTAGCTGCAGAAAAAACGATCCAAGGACAAGATATTTAATAGCGCGGGGAACGGAAAGATAACGTTTCAGTAAAAGTCTCAGTTCAGTCATGCGCGGAAGTTACATGAATTTTTCAATAAAACAATGCTTTGTTTCGTGCGCGAATAAAAAACAGGAAATAAATTCTCTGTTTCACCGCAGCCAGAACTTTTCTTATATTTAAGCAACAAACAAAGGAGATTCAGCGATGCAAATCAATTTAGCGGGAAGGTCTTTTTTAACACTTCTGGATTTTAGTTCCGAAGAGATCAGTTATCTGATAGATTTGGCGGAAAAATTAAAAAAAGAGAAAAAAGCCGGGATATTTCCGGAGCGCCTGAAGCATAAAAATATTGCTCTGCTTTTTGAAAAGAATTCCACGCGCACACGCTGCGCCTTTACCGTTGCTTCAGCTGACGAAGGAGCACATCCGGAGTTTCTGGGAAAAAACGACATTCAGTTCGGGACCAAGGAAAGCGTGGCTGATACGGCGAGAGTGCTTGGCAGAATGTTCGACGGCATACAGTTCCGGGGATTTCAGCATCAAACCGTTGAATTGCTTGCTGAATATGCCGGCGTACCGGTGTGGAACGGACTCACCGATAGCTTTCATCCCACACAAATACTGGCAGATCTTCTTACTGTTAAGGAGAACAAGGGTTGTTTAAAGGGTGTTATTTTCACTTATGTGGGCGACGGACAGAACAATATGGCAAATTCACTGATGATCGGAGCCGCTAAAATGGGTATGGATTTCCGGATCGTATCACCCGCCTCACTTTTTCCGAAAGAAGATCTGGTCGGGAAGGCACAGAAAATTGCCGGAGAGAACGGTGGCCGCATATTATTGACGGAAAATATTGATGAAGGTGTAAAGAATGCAGACGTTATTTATACGGATGTATGGGTCTCCATGCGGGGAAGAACTTTTCGGGAAACGCATAAAACTGCTCAGATCCTATCAGGTCAACAGTGATATGATGAAAAAAACCGGGAAGGAAGACACAATTTTTATGCATTGTCTTCCCGCTTTTCACGACATTAATACCGCCACCGGAGCAAAGATACATCGTCAGTACGGATTGAAATCCATGGAGGTCAGCAACGAAGTGTTCGAATCGCCCGCCAGCAAGGTCTGGGATGAAGCCGAGAACCGCATGCACACCATTAAAGCGGTCATGCTGGCGACCATGGGTAAAGCGTGATCCGCGTATGCAAAAAAACGCCGCATAGGGCAACTCCGTGAGGAGTTACCCAAAGAGGGGGACGAAAAATCTTATTCTGAATTGGTAATTAACTTTCGGGTGTGACGATAATCACATGCACAAAAAGAATAACGCAAAAAAGTCGGAATGTCAAACAAAAAAAGAAATTTCACATATTTGAGTGGCGCAATAAAGATAAACGCACATAGCACCCCGAGGGATTTGGGAAATACTCCGGCGAAAGAGAATGATCCGAAGGATAAAAGATGACACTTCAGGGTGTCGGTGTCATTTACACATAACAGCAGGCTGATCTTGAAGAAAAAAACCATTGTCCTGTATTTACTTATAATATCATTGATGTTTTGCGACGATACACTTCGCGTATCCGGGCGGGTAACGCTTAACAAAGATGGATTATCCAATGTAAGGATCGCGGATACCCAAACAGGTCCGCTTGGATATTACGCTTTCGCTATTCCACGGGGATCCGACACCACGTTCTCTCCGGTCTTGAACAGCTTTATTTTTGAACCGGCGAATGTTCAGATAAGTGCCGGCGACAGCATTCACAACAGCATCAATTTCAGGGCGGCACGGCAAAAGAAAAAGGTATTGGTGATCGCGGGTCAGTCCAATGCAAATTCAAATGGGACTTATCGGTTTTTCATACCGGACAGCATTGATAAAAAGATACCGTATTTTTTGGCAAGTAACGGTGTGGAACATGGGCTGGCTACTTTGGGACTCATTTCGAAATTCGGTGTTTGGGACCGGGATAACTTCGGGATCGAGACGCTGCTGGGAAGGACCCTTTATAAACATTATGAAGACTCACTTGCCGTTATGAAGTTCGCGTGGGGCGGGACCAGCCTGGTGGATCAATGGAAAGAAGGGGGCGAGATATGGCTGTGGTTCAAAGAGATGCACCGGCATGCAGTGGATTCCATGCGAGCCGAAGGGTATGAGCCCGAATACATCGGTTTTTTCTGGTACCAGGGAGAAAGCGACCGAACCCCGGATCGCGCACCCGTGTACGGTGACAGCTTATATCATTTTGTCGGCCGTGTCAGAGAACTGTTACCGAACAGCTCGGAGGTGGATGCACTGCCTTTTATTTGTGTAAGGATCCTCTGGAATCCCGCATCGATGTATGAAGAGACCGTCAGACAGGCCCAGATGGGAATTGCGCATGATCGGGCATTTTCCGCTTGGGTCGATATTGACGATTGCGATTCATACCGCATCAGCGAGGACAATCTTCATTATAACGGGAATGCGCTGAACCGTATTGGATATAAAATGGCAACGTGCTATCTGGACCTGATTAGGCATCCAATCGACAGCGCAACTTCGATAACGGTCGATATCATGGGAAGCGCCGATACCTCTCTCATCCTGTCCGTTAAGGGAGACACCACTTTTTATGATAATATTCGGGAAAGTTCATATCATTTTCCCGCAAAAACGGGTGACAGCCTTCAGCTGGAACTCCTGCTTTCCGCTGCAGATCGGGAAAGCCGCCCGGACACGATCAGCATTCCCTTCGTTTATCCCCCAAGCGTGATACCGGACAGTGCCTATACCTTTGATGTGCACATCAAGACAAGCATAAGCGGCCACCAAGAGAACAGCGCTCCTTTGCAGCTACGCTGCTATCCCAATCCCTTTAACAGTCATACCACCGTCAGTTTTCAACTGCGGATGCGGCGCAGGTAAGGCTTTATGTTTACGATCTGTCGGGCCGAAAAGTCGCGACACCGGTCGACGGCTTTTTGGAGCCGGGAAACCATACCTTCATCTGGCACGCAGGAACGATGCCCGCAGGGATATATTTTGTGCAATTGCAGATAAAACGGGAAAAACATGTCAGTAAAGTATTATTGCTAAAGTAAGAACATGATATGTCGGCAGAAACACATATCGGTCCCGAAAAAACAGTGAAGAAGAGTAGAGACTCACAGAAATAACATTTCCAGCCGATCATACTTCAATGTTATAATTTTATATTGTGAGTATGCAATTTATTTATAATATGCGATAAAATCTTCTAAATAATCATACAGACAAGCACCGGCAGTACGGTGACAGATTCATACCGGCTTTATCACAGGGGATAAGGCGTGTTATATTATATAAAATTATCTCTTTGATGTAAAAAGAAGGTACTGATAAAATACAGAGATCTGAGATATTATTTTTTCGTTTCAGTGGATCGAAAGAATTTACGACAATGCGATCTTCAATCCTTCGATCAATTGGTCGATCTCTTCGATCGTGGTATAATGCAGAAAGGATATTCTGATGACACCCGGCTGTAAAGGAATGTTCATATCCATCAAAGGTCTTACCGCATAAAAATGTCCCATTCCCAGCATTAGTTTGTGAGCGGTTAATTTGGTATAAACTTTTTTCAGATCTTTTCCGGGAATGATTGATACGATCGGCAATCTGGAACCCACGGTATGGGGGCCCACGATCCAGACATCATTACGTGATCTCAGGAAATCCAGCAGATGCTCCAAAAGCATTGTTTCATGTTCTCTGAACAGCTCCCCGACGGACGCATTTCTCTCGAAGGACTTTTTCTCCTCTGCCGTATGATATTGACAAAGAGTATCGAAATAGTCCAGGATCCCGCCGGCTGACGCGATTTGCGCGTGATCGGGACCTGCCGGCGTCAGCATGCTTCTTACAGAGCCTTCTTTGAAAAAATGGGACTGATTTTCCATGCTTTCCGCCAGGGCTCGTTTGACATACATTAAGCCAAGATGCGGACCGAAGGTTTTGTAAAGCGAGAAAAAGGTAGATATCGGCATCCAGATCCTTCAGATTCGGGAAACCGTGAGGGGCGTATCCAACGCCATCTACAACAGACAAGGCACCATGGTCATGGATCATGCGGCTGATATTTTTTGCCGGGTTGATATGTCCGATAACATTTGAACAATGTGGGAAGGCAACCATTTTTGTCCGGGAGGAGAACAGCTCTTCGAGATCCGCAGGATCCAGCAGCCCCGTTTCGGGATCGACATGCCACTCCCGGATCTTCATTCCGCGATCAGCCAATCGCCGCCACGCCCCTGAGTTGGCTTCATGATCCTGACAGGACACGATGATCTCATCGCCATCTTCCCACAGGGGACGCATAGCATTCGCCAGCACATAAACATTTTGCGTAGTGGAGGGACCGAAATGAATATCAAGTTCATCAACATTGAGGTAATCAGCCATTCTTTTGTAAGAGGCTTCCATTAACTCACCAGCTTTCATGGAAGCCGGATAGGGATAATTCACCTGTACCTTGTTTTTCATATAAAAGCCGGACAGTCGATCGATAAACTGCCGGCAAGGATAAGAACCTCCGGCGCTTTCGAAAAAGGCCCAGCCTTCCATGGAGGGTTCGGTAAAAGCCGGAAATTGTGAACGGACAAAATCCATATCAAGTTTTTTCATAATATTTCCTCAGGTCATAACGAAATTGACACGATAAAAAATAACTGTTGATTGATTCTTTTAGCATCGTTTGTCAGATAAATGACACATAACCAATATACGCAAAATCCCGATATAAGTCCAATCGAAATCGTCATTTCCGATGTTCTTCACTACCTGCCGGCAGCTTCGTAGCGTAGAATTCCTTTTCTTGCGAAAGGAGCCCCTGAACCGGTTTTAAAATATTTTTCTAAATCAGACGCTTGTTTCCTGGTTTTTACAGCAACGTAAGAAGCTAGTTCAAAAGGAGCATAATATTTGGTCGATTTAGATTTAGCGGAATTATGATGAGCTAAACTTAGTTTAAGATCGTTTGTGTGTCCAATATAATGAAAATCATATTTTACACTTTTTATAAAGTATGTGTAATACATTGGTTCGTCCCCCGACGAAATGTTTTACAAAAGAACAAGCTCAGTGCATATAGAGCGGAAAGACCGGGATTCGAACCCGGGTGTTTTCAGGGCCCGCTTAAACACTGATAAAAACCCATATTAGCTAGCTATAATGCAGTATAATAACCCTGTAATGTTCCCGAAAGTTCCCGTATCATCCCGGAATATCTCGACAAAACTGGAACATTTTGGGAACATTTTATCATCGAAGATCCTCTTTTTTATACCGTCTAACACCCGCCACTAAGTGTGACTTAATTTCACCGGAGCTGGTTTTATTTCGAACTGTCTTGGGGCTGATCTGTAAATATTCAGCAACTTGTTCCGCTGTCATAAGATCCGGATACTCAACTCGGGGTTCTTTAACAGGCGATACGCCGGATTTCTTTAAGGCCTTCTTAAGAAAGTATTGTCGATACTCCAGATCATCGGCGTGTGCTCTAATTTTTGTAATTATTCCCTCAGAATCATCATCTAAAGTTGCTCGAATTGTAATCGTATCAGCTTTGGTTGGATTGTAAAATTCATAGACAATAAGGTCATTATCACCAAAAAGAATATCAACGGATACTCCATCAGGTTCTACGTAAATTTCTTTTAAATATTTTTAGGCTCGAGCAGAATGTGCAATAAGCCAAATTGACCAATTTGCTCTGATATTTTTGCGTGATTTGCTTTATTAAAGAGCGGAAACCTCACCCCATCTGTTTCATCGAAATTAAACTTGGAGTCTTTGGGTATAAGATTTGGGATTAACTCTCCAACAGCATATTGATAATGCACGGGTTCGTCTAAATCAAATACACCTTTTGAAAAAGCCGTGTTGTTAAGCAAAACCCTGTACTGAATTATTTTTGACACTAGCTGTGGCATATTTAACACTCCAACGAATGAATAACTATGATTGATTGATCGTTTACATAAAATATTTTTCCACTCCCGATATTTACGGCATATAATTTACAATGAAGTCAAACATGGTAATAATACTATCGTTTGGCAATGCCCAGTTTTTTAAACTGTCACCACCCCAATATTCAAAAGATCCCGTTTTCGTTATAATCCAGCCAATCTAAAGAGACAATATTCATTCGCAAGGTCACCTCAGTTGTCCTTCCGGGAAATATCTTGAAATAACAGCCAAAGAATTCATCTTTGCCCTCCTCCCCCAACTATATTAGAATTTAAATAGGGTACCATTTATCAAATGATAGAAACCGTCCGTTCCAAAATAATCAACCAATGTATCATGGACACCGACTTCAGTTGTATCATTATCATCGTGCAGACTATAGAATTCCAGTGTGTCTTCCGGATTATCGGGATGGGTGCAGACCCAATAATTTAAATTCTGCATTTTGATTCTTATGCCTTTATATGTACCTGTGTCCAGTACGGCGCGTATATCTCTTCTGAATCCAGCAGGATTTCATCCGATTCATAAAAGGTGATCCATTCCTGGTCCATCGGCTGTCCGTGGACAATGGTGTCTTTTGTGACCTCTATACTGACCAACAGATGACGGATATCTATTAATGGACATGTGAATGTATCAACGGTTGTTTTTTGCATTCCGGACATGTATCCATTCCACGTCATAGTGCGAAAGGTCAGATTCCCTGTCGATTTACCCTCCTGCGGTGGGTTAAAACATGAAAAAAGAAAAAGAAAAAAACGATGCTTAAGAATATCATCATTTGTTTTTTCATCTTGTCCTCCATAAGTATTTTTGTATAAATATTTTAGCCCAAAACGGTTCTACTTACAAGAATAAAATTTTGCAATATCCCTTCTAAAGAATACCATCCGATAAACCAATATTTTTACCCGAGATTTTAAACAGAATGAACTATAGGCTGTACTTCCCCCTGCGCTGATAAATGCCTCTCTATATTTTGTAAATATTGTGAAATGAGCTAAAACGCTCCAGCGAGCCCTGTTTTAAGACCTGTTCTCGATTTATAAAACGCCAGATATTGTAAAAAAAGGAGCAATAGCTCCTTTTATTGCAAAATAAA
>JAXHMX010000003.1:0-504506 GCA_034521145.1 Fidelibacterota bacterium
ATGTCTTTAAGTTTTTTGTAGCGCCATCGCCAAATCCCAACTTTTGAATGGTGGTAACAATAACTTTGTCGGCATAATCCGAACGCTTACCAGTATTGGTGTTTTCTTCACGCTGCCTCTGAAATTATTGAATTTTTTATGCTTTGCCGCCAAGGTCTTCCGCTAACCACAAGCAAACATTTTTCTTTCAGTAGGCTCTAGGAAAAGGTAAGTCAACTTTTCCGGGGGTAGCCGGCCAGAGTGCACGTTTTTGTCGGGGGGTTTTTGGTGAACGAATCAACAACCAAAATTTTTTTTTTTTTTGGATTTTTTTTTTTTTTGTTCACTAAATTTTGTTGAACGGCCGTTCTCTGTTTTTTGGCCGTTTATGTGAATCTGGCCGTTTTTTTTTTTTTTTTTTTTTTTTTTTTGGTGTTTTTTTTTTTTTTTTTTTTTTTTTTTTTTTTTGGTGAACGGCCGTTCACCAAAACGGCCAAAATTTTGTTATTTTGAACTCAGAGTGTTTGCTGCGGTTAATCTAACCATGGAATAATCCATGAAAGACAATAGTGTATTTTCCAGTTGCGGGTTTTGAATCAACGGATTTGCTATATTGGCGGCCTGATAAATTTAACTCAATCAACAGGAAACTAATTCAATAAAAATGATGTCATAACGTCGATCGCTGTTTTCTGTATCTTTACCAACTTCGGTATTCATTTTGCACCAGTTTTTAAAAAAAATGTTTACCAGTGTAATGCAATGGAGTTCCGTTTCCGGCTAAAATTCTTTCGCGTAACATTTTCGACGCTAAAAAACATCAGGATTTATTTATTTCCTCGCGCAGACGTAAAACTCGCGCATCCGATATGAACTTCAGCGCTTCAAACTTGGCTTTGAAAACTCCAGTGACTTCCTGTCAAATCTCAGGTCGTCGTAGTATATTTCAACTCTTTAATCAGGTTTTCTTTTGATTTGATGTTCTTTAGTCATTTCAGAACTTTTTGATTGAACATCAATATTTTTGCTGGATTATAAAGCACTTCAAGTCTCGGTTTGCTGTTTATTTTGAACAATATCATTTAATTGTAACTCTTATGCCGTGCGAGCACTTCCGTTTAATCCCTTTTCTTTCAGTACTTCATTTATCGGTTTGATATTTTGCTCTGACCAAAATAAAATAATTTATACTTATTATCTCGAAAAACAATATAAAATGTTCATAATAATTGCTGTGGAAGAACAGAAAACAGCAACGGTGTTATGTGTGGTTGGTTCTGAATTAAGCACAATGTCCAGAAACACTCGCGTCCAATCTTTCCATTTGGTGCCACACGTGTTGTACACACGCACTTCTCCTGTATGTCAGCCTCACGCAATCAGCCCTTTAGCTGCCAACCAGGTCTGTTTGTTTTGTCTTTCAATGCCTGAATGTAAGGAAGAGCAGGCTGGAGTTTATAAATAAACTATAAAGAAAATATATGATAAAGGCGCTGAGACTGCCGCAAAGCTGTCAGTCTGTCGAGTTGTCCAGTCGACACGCGCCACCGGGGCGCATTTTGAGATATTTTTTGTTCATGTGCTGCACATGCCGTAGCCTTCGTCGCACGTAGCGAAAGCTGCTTTGGGCGTAGGAGGGTCACGTTCCGCAAATAGAACTCACCGTCGCGAGCTTGCGGCCAAGCAATTTGGGTTAGCTGAAGGCGTAACCTCATATTTGTGTTAATGTAGTACCAGACATTTCTTTCTGCTTTTTCAAAGTACACGGATGTGCTTTTATTAAGAATTAAAGCAGTCTTGTGAATTGGTGCGTGTTTTTGCTGACGCAAAGACGCGCAGGCCAACTTACGCAAGACTTGCTTAAGTGGTCGTTAAAAGACTTGCTGTAAAAGCCACGTCCGTGTACTTTTGGAAAGGAGCCAGGAAAGAATGTCTGGTAACTACATTCGACAGCAAATATGAGGTTACGCCTTCGGCTTAACCCAAATTGCCTTTGGCCGCAAGCTCGCGACGGTAACTTCTCATATTTGCGGAACGTTAGACCCTCCTACGCCAAAGCTACCGGCCTTCGCTCCTATCGATCGGAGCTACGGCATGGTGCAGCACATGAACAAAATATACTGTCATTTCGACCGGAGTGAATACGCCGGTGAGCGGAATTTCCGGCGCGCACTAACCCGATGTCTCGACGACTAGACAACTCGACGACTCAACCGCTTCTGGCCGCAGCGTGGCAAGCAGTCTCAGCGCCTTACGATAATTTATCAGTATTTTTCTTTATAACGTCATATTTGTGAACTCCACTCCACCCTCCTTACATTCAGGCAGTATTGAAAGACAGATAGCTAAACGACGAGAACCCATGACCATTCGGCACACTATAAAGGGCTGATTAGTATCACGAGTCCTACTGGATAGAGCTTTCGAGCGTCCAGGAGAAAATAAGTGTACCGGTACACCCGTGTCGCGCCCAAAATGGAAAAGTATAAACAGCACGTGTGTTTATACGGACGTTGTGCTTCATGCTGAAAGAACCAACCACACGGTCAAGCACATTTGCTGTTCTGTTCTTCCACAGCAAAAGAGCTTGCCCCTTTGACTTGCGCTGACTGAAAAATTGTATTATGAACATTTTTTATATTGTTTTTCGAGATAATAAGTATAAATTATTTATTTTGGTCACATAAATAAAAGCGGATATGAACCGAATAAATGAAGTACTGCGAAGAGAGAGGATTAAAACAGAAGTGGCTGGCTGAACAGCACGGATAAGAGTTACAATATGGTAAATGGTTGTGTTCAAAATAGACAGCAACCGAGACTTGAAGTGCTTTATGAGATAGCAAAAATATTAAATGTCAATCAAAAGGATTTACTAAAAGAAGAAGATTTGAATGACTAAAGAACATCAAATAGAAGAAAACCTGATTGAACAACTCAAAAGAGTTGAAATATACTCATCGACCTGATATAGTTGACAGGAAGTCACTCGAACAGAATTTCAAAGCCAAGTTTGAAGCACTAAACCGTGTGCGACTTTCGGATAGCGAGTTTTTACGTCTGCGCGAGGAAATAATAAATCCTGATGTTTTTGCAGCGTTCAAAAACGTTACAGCGAGCAGACAATATTTTCAACGAGAAGACGGACTCCATTGCATTACACACTGGTAAACATTAAAAACTGGTGCAAGAATGAATACGAAGTTGTTAGCCAGCTTCGAGAATTAGATACAGAAAACAGCAATCAACGGTATGACGCATCATTTTATTGATTAACGGCTTGCCTGTAGTTCAGATTGAGTTGAAGAAACTGGACATCTCGCCCCGCAAAGGCTATGCAGCAAATCGTTGATTACAAAAATGAACCCGGCAACGGC
This sequence comes from Fidelibacterota bacterium, assembly GCA_034521145.1. GTDB lineage: Bacteria > Fidelibacterota > Fidelibacteria > Fidelibacterales > Fidelibacteraceae > M50B103. The sequence continues at coordinate 3,357 of JAXHMX010000003.1, forward strand.
TATGGAAATACACTGATTGTGTTTCATGCAATTATTCATCGTTAGTAACCGCAGCGACACCTTCTATTTTGCCAATAACAAACATCAGCATTTTCAATTCAATGCTGATGAACAGGTTTTGCCGATTTACAAGCTGGCAGACGAAAAGAACAATAAAATAACCCACCTTGAACCATTCACTGAAAAGTTTCTTGTCAAAATGCACTTTGGCGAAATGATTAGCAAATATATGGTGTTGGTGGAAAGCGAACAAAAAATACTTGTGATGCGTCCTTACCAAATATATGCGGTTAAGGCGATTGTTGATTGCATTCACCAAAACCGAGGCAACGGCTACATTTGGCACACTACCGGAAGCGGTAAAACACTGACTTCTTTCAAAGCATCAACCCTGCTGAAGGACAATCCCGATATTGAAAAATGTTTGTTTGTGGTTGACCGTAAAGACCTTGACCGGCAAACCCGTGAGGAATTCAATAAATTTCAAGAAGGCAGCGTGGAAGAAAACACCAACACCGAAACTTTGGTAAGGCGTTTACTTTCTACGGATTATGCCGACGAAGTTATTGTTACCACCATTCAAAAGTTGGGATTGGCATTGGATGGCGCATACAAGAAAAACTTAAAGAACGGTTTGGAACTCATTAAGTAACAAACGGGTGGTTTTCATCTTTGACGAGTGCCACCGCTCACAGTTTGGCGAAAATCATAAAGCAATAAAAGAGTTCTTTCCAAATGTCTCAGCTTTTTGGTTTTACAGGAACGCCCATCTTTGATGAAAATGCAACTTAAAAATCAGAGAAGACCAATATGAAACCTACCAGACCACAGAATCCAGTTTTTTAGAAGGAATTACATGCCTATACCATTACCCACGCCATTGACGATAGAAATGTACTGAAATTTCATATCGATTATTTCAAAGGCGAAGGTTCAGCAGAAACCAAGCCGGGTGAAGCTATTGCAGAGCAAGCGGTAGCTGAGGCCATTCTGAAAAGCACAATGCAGCAACACACCAACGTAAATTCAATGCTTTGCTAGCAACTGCTTCTATTAACAATGCCATTGAATATTATCGCCTGTTCAAAGCAATACAAGAGAAGAAATTGAAAGAAAGCCCTGAATTTAAACCGCTTAATATTGCATGTGTTTTTTCTCCTCCTGCTCAATTGATTGCAAGAATGGCGACCAACAAAGTCAAAGAAATGCGGCAGACATTAAGCAACTGCAGGAAGATTTACCCCAGGAATGGAAGACAACAAACAAAATCCTGAAGAAAAGAAAGCGGCATTAAAAGAGATTATTGCTGACTACAATAATCAATATGGCACTAATCATGACCATATAATAACTTCGATATTTACTATCAGGATGTTCAAATGCGCATCAAAGACCAACAATTCAGCAACAAGGATTGTCCGCATCAAAAAACAGATTGATATTGCATCGTGGTAGATATGTTGCTCACGGGTTTTGACTCCAAATTTCTCAACACTTTGTATGTGGATAAAAACCTGAAACATCATGGTTTGATACAAGCACTTTCACGCACCAACCGGGTAATAAATGATACTAAACCCTATGGAAATATTTTAGATTTTCGTTCGCAACAGGAAGTTGTAAACCAGGCTATTACACTCATTCTCAGGTGAAGACGGCGACAGGGCAAAGGAATCTGGATGGTTTGACCCTGCCAGGTTAGTGATTGACCAATACCAAAAAGCGGTAGAAGAATTGGACGAATTTATGCAGGAACATAACCTTATAAACGAACCACAGGAAGTGTATAACCTGCGCGTGATACTGCCAAAACTGCCGTTGTGCAAAAACTTTAAAGAAGTACAACGACTTAAAACACAACTTGACCAGTACACCGATTTGGATGAAGGGCAGCAAGAAAAAATTGAATCCATTTGCCCAAAGAAAAATTGCAAGAGTTCAGAAGTTCATATATAGAAACAGCAAAACAATTACGTGAAATACAGCAAAAAGAAGGTGACGATGCTCCGGAAGATATCCAGCAATTGGATTTTGAGTTTGTGTTGTTTGCCTCTGCGGTGATTGATTACGATTACATCATGAACCTGATTGCAGACAGCACGCAGAAGAAACCTTCTAAGCAGAAAATGACCAAGGCACAGGTAATTAGTTTGCTAAAATCGAACTCAAACCTGATGGAAGAAGAGGAAGATTTAACAGACTATATTGACCAGGTAGATTGGAACAAAGGTCAAACCGCAGAAGAGCTGAAACAAAACTTTGAAACCTTTAAGATAGAAAAATACGACAAGGAAATATCTGCAATTGCCAATAAACACGGGTTACAGGCAAAGGCATTAAAAAGCTTTGTTGAGAAAATAATGAGCCGAATGATTTTTGACGGTGAAAAACTTACTGAACTGTTAGACCCTTTTGAACTGAAGCTGGAAAGAACGCAGACAAAAAGGAACTGGCATTAATGGAAGACCTGGTTCCACAATTAAAAGAATTAGCCCAGGGGCGAGAAATATCAGGATTGGCAGCTTATGAGTAATGAAATTGTTTTATATTAATCGAGCATAGCTACTCGTAACGTTTAAAGCGAGGTATGGAAGCTGATACTGTATGGTTGAACCGACAGCAGATGGTTGTCTTTCATTTGGCAACAATATAAAAACAATTGGGAAGCATATCAATAAATGTTTTTCAGAAGGTGAGCCTTATACAGGCAACTGTCGCAAAATTGGCGCAACTGATAATGGAAGGTGGGAGGAAGAAGTCAGAACGACAGATTGAATACTATAATTTAGACGTAATTATTTCTGTGGGCTATCGCGTAAAATTTAAACAAGGTACCCAGTTTAGAATATGGGCCACGAATGCTTTTGAAAAATTATTTACTGAAGGGTTATGCCCTGAACCAACGAATGAACCGCATTGAAAACAATGTTGAAAATCTTGCAGAAAAATGCATACAGAATTTGGTTACAAGATTCAGTCTGAAGAAATCCCCAACCAGGGCGTATTCTTTGATGGGCAGGTGTTCGACACCTACAAACTGGCCTCCAAAATCATCCGCTCGGCCAAACAAGAGTATTGTATTGATTGACAACTACATTGATGAAAACACATTGACCCATTTAGAGCAAAAAAGCAAGCAGGTAAAAGTACTTTTGTTATCTAAAAATAGCAACAAACAACTGGCGTTGGATGTAGAAAAAGCCAACGGGCAATACGGCAATTTCGAAATAAAAACCTTTAGCAAAAGCCACGACCGCTTTCTGATTATCAACGAGGACAAGGTCTTTCATTTGGGCGCTTCCCGAAAGACCTGGGTAAACCGGTTTGCTTTCTCGAAATGAGATAAAAATCGGTGGAAAATATTTTAAAGGCAATTGCAGATGAGTAAGGAGAAAAAATTAATACCGGAATTGCGCTTTCCTGAGTTGTGATGAGAGATTGGGCATTGGAAGAAATTAGAGCAGTGCCTTGATGACTGCGATGAACTCCTTACTTGGTTTAAGGCCACAACCGCAAGGATGAATATGACAACACAACTGTATTAACCGCAGGCAAATCATTTGTTCTAGGATACACGGATGACAAGAAGGGGATTTTCAAGGGTAATTTGCCGGTAATTATTTTTGATGATTTTAGAAACAGGCTTCAAAGATTTGTTCGATTTGCCCTCAAAACAAAATCTTCAGCAATGAAGATTTTGTTGGCGAAAAATGGATACAATATTAAGTTTGTATATGAGTCACTGCAAACTATTGATTATGAAGTAGGAGTCCACAAGAGACATTGGATTTCGGTTTTCTCTAAGCTTAAAATTGCTGTCCCCAATCCCCAAGAACAACAAAAAATCGCTTCCTGCCTTTCGTCCTTAGATGAACTGATAGCCGCCCACAACGATAAGCTGCAAGCCCTCAAAAACCATAAAAAAGGGCTGATGCAAAATCTTTTCCCGCAAGAAGGTGAGAAAGTGCCTAAATATCGCTTTCCGGAGTTTGAGAAGGATGGGGAGTGGAACATAAGTAGCGTTTGAAAAAAATATTGATTTGATTTCTGGAATCGCACTGAAAAGCAACGAAACTAATTGCCGACAAATCAGGAACACCGATACTCAGAGGAATCAATATTACTGAAGGTCAAATTCGTCATTCAGAAGAAATGGATAAATATTATTTAGGAGATACTTCCGAAATTGAGAACGTATTTGGTTAAAGAGAATGACATTGTAATAGGAATGGATGGTTCTAAGGTTGGAAAAAATGTTGCTTTTCGATTTCAAAACAAGATGCCGGAGCAGTTTTAATCGAACGAGTAGCAAGAATAAAAGCGATAAATTCAGATGTTGAATATCTATATCAATATTTTCTATCAAACGGATTCAGGAAATTATGTCGATAACGTAAATACAAGTTCTGGGATTCCTCACATTAGTGCGTAAGCAAATTCGAGATTTCAAAATAGGCTTCCCTCCGAGTATCGAGGAACAACAAAAAATCGCTTCCTGTCTTTCGGCTTTGGATGAGTTAATCAAGGCGCAATCAGAAAAAATAGAGCAATTGCAGCAGCATAAAAAAGGTTTGATGCAGGGTTTGCTTCCTAAAATTAATGATTAGAGTATGCCAGCTATAGAACATTATTCATTTGCGCAGTGAGAAAGATTTTAGCTCATCTCACTAGAGGGCAGGAGAAAGAGGTCCATTTGCTTTTTGCCTATAATGGAACTGGCAAAACACGATTATCAATGAATTTTAGACAAGCCGGTAAAACAGTTGACGATGAAGGAACTGTGCTTGATAGAGATACTTTGTATTTTAATGCATTTACAGAAGATTTATTCTTTTGGGACAACGATTTTAGACTAACGACACAGAAAGAATTCTAAAGATTAATGAAGATTCTAGGTTTTTTCGAAGGTCTTTCAGAATTAGAAATGGAAAACAGGATTAAGCCATTGCTGAACAGATATGTGGACTTTGACTTTAGAATTGATTACACTAATTGGCATGTAATATTTTCAGCGAGAAGAAACGAGTGGATGGAGGAACTGTCACACACGAATTCATTAAAATTTCCAGAGGGGAAGAAAGGCTTTTTGTTTGGTGTTTCTTTTTAGCCATTATGCAATTAGCAATTGACAAACAAGAAACTTACAATTGGGTTAAATATATTTATATTGATGACCCTGTTACATCATTAGATGATCACAATGCTATTTCTGTTGCTCATCATTTAGCGAAAATGATTAAAGCAGAGTGGTACTGAAACAAAAGTAGTAATATCGAGCACATCATGCTTTGTTTTTCAATGTGCTTTGCAATGAATTTGGTAATGCAAAGAAATTTTTCGTTAAGAAATTATGACGATGGCTACACGTTCACAAAAACAACAACTGATTCTCCGTTTGTATACCATGTGGCATTAATACAGGAATTGAAAAAGGCGATAAAGGAAGACCGTTTGTTTACATATCATTTTAACGTATTAAGAACTATACTTGAAAAGGCTGCCAATTTTCATGGCTATACAAAATTTTCAGATTGTATCGGAATATAGACGTCGATGACGATGCGCAGATACCTTAACATTCAGGTTTGGCAAATATCACTAGAGCCATGGAGCTTATTCCCTTTTGGAACCAGTAGAGATGGTGGAAGAAAATAAAAGAATATTTCAGAAGCATCTTCAACAATTATTTAAGTAATTATAAATTCAACGAACTTTTGTTTGCTGAAGAAAAAATATGGAACCATTAGTATGACACAAAAAGAACAACGGCAACTCGGGTAAAACCCTTTGGAAGTATAGCAGACCAACTGCGTGGTGCAATGAATGCAGATGATTTTCGCGATTATATGCTTTCATTTCTGTTTTTAAAATATTTATCTACCAATTACGAAGAGTCTGCAAAAAAGGAATTGGGAAGAGATTACCCCAGCGACACACCTCCGGATAAGATGTCGAAACTCAGGGTAAAACCACCCTTAGAGCAGTGGTATAAAAGTAAAACCCGGACGACGTGGTGGATTTCGAAAAGCAAATGCGCAGAAAAGTGCATTATGTGATCAAACCGAAATTTTTGTGGAATAACATTACCTGAACTTGCCCGTACCCAGGATGGAGATTTGCTTAGTACATTAGAAGAGGGTTTCCAATACATCGAAAATGAATCGTTTGATAATTCTTTCCAGGGCTTGTTTTCGGAAATTAACCTGAACTCGGAAAAATTGGGAAAAACACCCACCGACCGCAACAAAAAACTCTGTACCATCATCCAAAAAATTGCGGAAGGAATTGCTGATTTTTCCACCGATACCGATACGCTTGGAGATGCCTACGAATATCTGATTGGTCAGTTTGCCGCAGGTTCGGGAAAAAAGCAGGCGAATTTTATACGCCCCAACAAATTTCTAACCATTCCTTTCAGAAATTGTTACACTTGATAGTCAAGACCCAAGTACCGGCAAGAAAAGTAAACTGGATAAACGTGCTGGATTTTGCTTGTGGTTCGGGTTCGTTGTTGCTGAACGTAAGAAAACGCATCAAAGAAAATGACGGAATAGTCGGTAAAATTTATCCGGGCAAGAGAACAACATCACCACCTACAACCTGGCCCGTATGAATATGCTTCTGCACGGAGCATGAAAGATACCGAATTTGAAATATTTCATGGCGACACTTTGCTTAATCAATGGGATACTATTGAACGAAATGAATCCGTTGAAAAACATGGAGTTTGATGCTGTGGTTGCCAATCCTCCGTTCAGTTTGCGTTGGGAGCCCAATAGATACCTTGGCTGAGGATTTTCGGTTCAAGAGTTACGGGTCTCGCTACCTAGATCAGCGGCTGATTTTGCTTTCCTGTTACACGGTTATTCCATTCTTAAAGTCGAGGACGGTACCATGGCGATCATATCGCCTCACGGTGTTTTATTCCGTGGCGGTGCAGAAGAACGCATCAGAACGAAACTTCTAAAAGATAATAACATTGGATACCGTCATTCGGCTCGCCTTCTAAACCTGTTCTATTCTACTGGAGATACCTGTTTGCATTCTTGTACTTGAAGAAAGTGTAAGAAGGAAGACGATGTGCTTATTCATCAATGTCGATGCGAGCAGTACGATTCTGGAAAGCGTCAGAACTCAGCCTGGGGTAAAAACACATACTCGAAACATTGTTGAGACCTATAAATACAGAAAAGAAAAAGAACGCTATTCACGTAAAGTTTCGATGGAAGAAATTGAAAAGAACGGTTACAACCTGAACATTTCGAGATATGTGAGCACATCGGAAGATGAAGTACAAATTGACCTGAATAAAGTTAATGAGAGTTTGACTTCAATAAATGAGAGAATCAAAACCAACACAGACAAACACAATGAATTCTTGAAAGAATTGGGATTGAAAACAATTTAAAAAATGATTGGAAAGCATGCCGCAATCCAGCACAAGTTGTCCCGAGTTCGATTTGAATTGAATCTTCCGGCAGAGGCGGGACAGGCTGTTCCTGCGGTTGCAAGAGTTTTCACGCCACCACACGGACATATGGAAACAAAGCACGAAAGCGCAACAAAGTGCAAATTGCATTAAAACGCAATTTACATCCGAACGTTATAACAAATGCCCTCTCATCAACTAAACATCAACTGCCACACCATCACCACGACACATTCCTGCAGAAACATAGCGCCGTAATATGTTTTTATTCATTATTTTCTTATTCCGCTTTTATCCTGCTGTCAGATCCGGCAGCGTTCATCCAATCCGCTACCTTCATCATTTTTCGTCCCGGGGACTGCAGTTCCTGCGGCAGGAAGTAGCCGTCCCTGCAATGGATCGCGAATTGTTTTTTCGACAGCAAGATCGATCCTGCCGGGAGAGGTTTCGGTGAATCATAGCTTGCCTTACCGACCTCGATGCGTTCTCCCACAAGTTCAAATACGCACCCGGCCGGGGAGTGAAAGCCCGGACCGCCCGGCAGAGTTCACGACCCGTCCCGCGAAATCCAGTTTTCCCGTATCCACCACCTTGGGCGCGGCGTTGCCCGCCATCTTCCTGGTAGGCACTTTGCGTTATCATTCTCCAGCAGATCCAGGGCCTTCAGCAAGGCATCGGCGGATAAATGCTTCAGAACAGAGTACAAACTGCCTGTCGTGTCCTCTTCATGGACCGGCACCCGTTCCTGCAGGATGATCCGGCCCGTGTCCACCTTATGCTCATCCGGAATACGGTCACTCCGGTCTCCTTTTCACCATTATAGACCGCCCAGTGAATGGGGTGTGCCCCCCGGTATTTCGGCAAAAGCGTAGGATGTGCATTGATGGTCCCGTAAGGAGGAATATCTAATACCGGAGGTAGTATCCGAAAGGCAACAACGACAAAAATATCCGCCGGAAAATCTTTTTAACGCCGCAATAAATGAAGGATCCCGGAGTTTCCGGGTCAGCACCGGAATATCCAGTTCGACGGCTTTCTGTTTTACTTCGGAGGGAAATGTTTTTCGTCCGCGCCCCCGCGGCTTATCCGGAGCGGTGATCACTGCCCTCACTTCATGCCGTGAGGCGCAAAGCGCTTCAAGTGCCGGAACGGCAAAAGCCGGTGTACCCATAAAAACTAGCTTCATGGATCTAGGAATGTTGTTTGCAGAATTCTTTGAGTCCCATCATCATACTGTGGCGCAGCGATGAGATCCTGTCAACAAAGAAAACGCCGTTTATATGATCAAATTCATGCTGGAACACGCGTGCGGGAAGATCGCCGAGCGTCTCTTCACGTCCCTTGCCCTTTATGTCCATATAACGTACGGTAATGGTAAGCGGACGCTCCACTTCTTCACGGATCATGCCGGGAACGGATAAGCAACCTTCTTCATAATCGCCATTTTTCTTCCGAGGCGTGGGGAGTGACCGGGTTTATGAAGACCGTATCCGGGCGGGCGCCTTCAAAAGCCGCTTCCCCATGAGAAAGAAACGTTTGTTCACGCCGACCTGGTTGGCCGAGAGGCCAACGCCGTCATCATTATACATTGTTTCGATCATACCGGGAATATGGGGCAGGACCTCTTCGTGAGAATCGACCGCCGCTAATTTCTTCCTCAGTTCGGGATCCCCGTAGATCCGGATCGAGGCAGAGACATTAAGATTTCATCCACGAAAGCCCGTTCGGAGCAAGTCCGAGACGGGCTTATTGTTTACTTCTTTTCCGTATCGCTTTGCCGGTTCGTCGCCCCAGCTTGGAAGCGATCGCGCTTTTACGCACTTCCATCTGCATCTCTTTGCCAAGATTCAGAACGACCGTATCGTTCTCGACCTTCTGGATCGTTGCAATTATTCCGCCGATGGTTACGACCTTGTCCTTGGGCTGAAGTGTTTTTCGAGCATTTTTCGGGCCCCCTCTTGACGCTTGCGCTGGGGCATGATCATAAGGAACCACAGTATCGCGACTGATCAGAATGCAAGGAAGGAAACTGGTGATGCCGCCCCGCGGCCTGATTTTCGGCAGCACCTTCCGCTGCTTGTAAGCATGATCGGATAACATAATTTCTCCTCAAGTTTTCAAATCTATGTAGCATACGCAAAATATACGATAATAATCAAGCATTAAAGATCGGCGGCACTTCGCCAGGAAATGTTCGAATTTTCCAAAGCGGGGAACAAAGCCTGAGAACTTGCTGCTTTATTCTTTCACAAGATGATAATATCAGCGTGAAATAACAGTGATTTTTTTGTGAACAGTAAAACGGAGAGGAGTTTTAACAAGAGTTTTTAACGGTCCCGTCATTGATTTTCCGGACTTTTTACCCGTAAACGGAAAATCCGCCGAAAATTTTCTGTTTTTCTTGTAATGCATATGTATATTCGTTATAATCTGCGTTCGTTCGTAATGGGGGTACCGACGGCCACGAAAAAAGGAGAATTACTCGAGCTCAGAAGCGATCTATAAAAAATACCGCAAAATGAAGCCTCCGGTATGATGGAGACGCTCAGGATATCCAGGAAATTCACGGTATCTCCCTGAAAATGATTGCGCGGTAAAAATATACGGCGTGCCAAAATCCAGCCGCGTTTACCGGCTGCGTCCACAATCAATTCCGCGACACCGCTCGGCAAGCACGTGATCCGGGTTGCCGCGTACCGCTGGCCAGGGAAAAGGCTCACTGGAAATTCTGGAAACCCTGCAGGCGGAACCTGGGTATAAGCGCGGGGAAACGACAAAGGACATGAAGTTCACTATTAGATGTCGCCGTATCGGGGCCTGCAGTATTGCTCCGGTTATTGTGATAGACGGAAAATATTACGGCGGTCTTACCAGTAAATCCATCTATAAACTGATCAGCACGTATAAAAAGAAAGATTAATTCAGGTAAAAATATGAATACATTTAAAGAACTCTTGCAAAAAATACCCGGCAGAGCAGTTCATTGATCTTATCAACGGCGATACCGCAGATAATAAAAGCGGTGTTTCCGCAGATGACGTTGCCAAACTGCGTGCACTGGCATCTTGAGAACATTGATAAACCCGTCATCATGGTCGGTATGGGGACCTGCGATGGCGAACGGTGCACAGGATGTTTACGAGAATTCGAAGAACTTCTGAAGGAACATCAGATCGATGCCGCGCTGACCCCGGTCGGATGCGTGGGCTTTTGCGCCGAGGAAGTCATCGTGGATGTCAAGGTCCCGGGATATCCCCGTATCTCGTACAAACGGGTAACCCCGGACAATGTGGGGACGATCATTGAACGCACGATCATCAATAAGGACCCGGTCATTCAGAAAGCGCTCGGTAAATACCCGCACAGCGATGATTCCCTGTGGAAGGAGATCCCGTTTCTGCAGGATATTCCTTTTTTCAAAATACAGAAAAAGGTCGTTGAAAACTGCGGCATCATTGATCCGGAAAACATTGACCAATATCTGGCGCGCGGCGGATACTGTGCCCTGTTGAAGGTCCTGACGAAGATCCTCGTGGATGCTATTGAGGATACCAAAAAGGCGGGACTGCGCGGCCGCGGCGGCGGCGGTTTTCCCGCGGGAAAGAAATGGGAATTCGCTTACCGCGCCGACAGCGATCAAAAATATCTCATCTGTAACGCCGATGAAAGGATCCGGGTGGCATTTATGGACCGCGCCAACTCCGTGAAGGCGACCCACGGCGTTGTCAGGCATGTATATCGCCGCTTTCGCCATCGCAGCATCGGAAGGATACATCTATTGCTTGCTGAATATTCGCTGGCGATCTCACGGCTCGAAAAGACCATTGCCGATGCGACGGAATACGGCACCTGCTGGCAAAAACATTCTGAACAGCGGTTTTGATTTTACCCGAAGATAAAGGCGCCGCGCATCGATGCGGCGACAAACGGCACTCATCACAGTATCGAAGGCCGCCGCGGCATGCCCCGCCCCCGGCCTCCCTTCCCTGCGGTTTCCGGCTTATTCGGAAAACCCACCATCATCAACAATGTGGAAACCCTCGCAAATGTCCCCGTTATCTTCCGCAAAGGCGCGGACTGGTATGCATCCATCGGAACCGATACGTCAAAAGGCACCAAGATCTTTGCATTGTCCGGAAAGGTGGTCAGCACCGGCCTGGTGGAAGTTCCCATGGGCACGACCATCCGCGATATTGGTTTATACGGTCGGCCGGAGGTATTGAAGGCAGAGAAATTCAAAGCCGTACAGATCGGCGGCCCCTCCGGCGGCGCGCTTCCGGAAAATTTGATACGCAAATAGATTATGAAAACCTGAAAGAGATCGGTGCCATGATGGGCTCCGGCGGACTCGTGGTCATGGATGAATCCACCTGTATGGTTGATCTTGCAAAGATTCATGAGTTTATTACTTCCGAATCTGGCGGGAAATGCATTCCCTGCCGCGAAGGCACCAGCGCCTCGCCGAGATCTGTAACGATTACCAAAAGCTACCGCGAGGAAGAGAACGAAGTGGCTTCGCTTATGCGTTTTCAGGGAATGCTCTATCTGGAACGCCTGGCGGATGTGATCAAGGATACGTCATTGTGCGGACTCGGGCAGACGGCGGAAAATCCGGTTATCAGCACCTGGAAATTATTCCGTGACGGATACGAAGCGCATCTGTACGACCGCACCTGTCCTTCCAAAGCCTGCCGGCAAATGCTGACCTATACCATCGACGAAGAAAAATGTACCGGATGCACCCTCTGCGCTCTGCGTTGTCCGGTTGACGCTATCAGCGGGAACCGCAAAGAACCGCATTATATCGATCAGGATAAGTGTACCCATTGCGGACAGTGCGAACTGAATTGCCGTTTTGACGCGATCATTGCAGAAATAATCATAAATAAGAGGACGATATGAACATAAAAATAAATAATAACGCGTATTGGGCAACCCCGGTGAGACGATCCTTCAGGTCGCACAGTGGCGGGAAGGTATCAAGATCCCTACGCTTTGCTACATGAGCGAATTATCCCCGACCGGCGCCTGCCGAATCTGTGTGGTGGAGATCAGCGGCGGACAGCTGGTCCCCTCCTGTGCTTTCCCCGTGCATGAGGGGATGGACGTGCAGACAAATTCCAAAAAAGTGCGCCGCTCACGGAAATCCATTATCGAACTCCTGATCGCGAATCATCCAAAGGACTGTCTGATCTGTGTCCGAAACGGTAATTGTAATCTTCAGGACCTTGCCGAGGAATACGGTGTGCGCTCCTACCGCTATGTCGGCGAAAAACGCAGCGGAAAGCTGGATCTTGCAAGTCCCGCCGTGGAACGCGATCCCGAGAAATGTATCCTCTGCGGCCGCTGCGTACGCATGTGCCATGAGGGCGGAGAACGTCGGGGCCATTGATTTTGTGGATCGCGGATTCTTTTCCCAGGTCGCTCCCGCATTGGATCGATCCCTCAACACGACCGCCTGCGTCTACTGCGGTCAGTGCGTTACCACCTGTCCAGTCGGTGCACTGCGTGAAAAGAGCTATCTGAAGGCTGCATGGGAAGCTATCAACGATCCGGACACCCATGTGATCGCCCAGGTTGCCCCGGCTGTGCGGGTCGCTATCGGCGAAGAATTCGGTATGCCGCCGGGAACGATCTCCACGGGGAAGATCCCCGCCGCTCTCCGGCGCATCGGCGCAAAATGAGGTATTTGATACAAACTTTGCCGCAGATCTTACCATTATGGAAGAAGCCACCGAACTGATCGAGCGCATAAAGAGCGGAGCAAAACTGCCGCTTTTCACCTCCTGTTCACCGGGCTGGATCAAATATGCTCAACATTTTTATCCCGTCCAACAGATCTCCACCTGCAAAATCACCTCAGGGAATGCAGGGTGCCGTTATTAACTCCGATTATGCAAAAAAGAGCGGCATCGACCCGAAAAAGATCTTTGCGCCTCCCATCATGCCCTGCACGGCAAAGAATTCGAAGCGGGACGTCCCGAACTTTCGGTGAACCAGTCCACACCGGACGTGGATGTGGTGCTGTCAACACGTGAGTTCGGCCGCATGATGAAAATTGCCGGGATCGATTTCACCCGTATGCCAGATGAAGGATTCGATGATCCGCTGGGTGAGTCCACGGGTGCCGGTGTAATATTCGGTGCATCCGGCGGCGTTATGGAAGCCGCACTGCGTACCGCCCACTATCTGATAACCGGAAAAGATATGGACCAGATCGATTTTACCCCGGTACGCGGACTGCAGGGTGTCAAAGAAGCCGGCATTAAGATCGGAACGCCACTTTAAAAGGTCGCCGCGGTCAGCGTACTGCACAGATTTACCATTTCTTGAAGATGTGCGAAACGGCAAATCGAATACCATTTTATCGAGGTCATGGCATGTCCCGGCGGCTGTATCAACGGGCGACCATCTCGTATCGAAAACAGCGGGAAACGCATGGAAGGGTATTATGAGATCGACCGCTCCTGGCCGAAGCGCTGTTCACATCATATTATTTGCGGTAGGCGTGATCACCATTCTACCGGGCAAACCGGGCGGAAAGATTCACGAACTTCTTGATACCCGGTACATGAAGCGCGAATCCATATAAGAAAGGATGGCTTATGAATAAAAAATATTGCTGGTTGACCATGATCATGATCTTATCGAAATGTATCAGCCCTATCTGAAACAACACGGTTATAATGTGAAAGCCGCATATAATTCCGAAGAAGCCAAAACGATATTTCAGGAATTCGATCCCGATATCATTTTCTGTGATCTGGTAATGGAGCATTTTGACAGCGGTTTTGTGCTCTGCCACTGGATGAACCGCCAGCCGGAGCGCGAGAAACGCTGGGTCGTGATCTTTACATCAACGGGACATGAGACCGGTTATCGTTTCTCCACACAGACCAAAGAAGAAAAGACGGATCAACGCGGACGATTATCTGGATAAACCGATCACGCCCCGCGATCTTCTGCAGTATGTGGAAGAAAAGGCGGAACCGGCACTGGCGGAAAAGATATAAGCTGCTTTTTCATAAACCTCACCTCTATTTGTACATCGCATAAGTCCTGAGCCTGCTGCATGGCAAAACTTCTGAAGAAAGCAAGGTAGCAGATGACAAATGAAGCGTTTTTTCAGCAGAACCACGGTACGGAAATTATATTTATCCATTGTCTTTTACCGATAATATTCTTTACATTATTTGTTTTGTCAAAGGAAATAAATGAAATTTTCACCTGAAAAATACCGGATTTCCGATGAGGCTATGAAGCCCTTTATAGATCCGGAGGAATTGCAGGAATATCTGGACCGCCTGCGGCTCGGTATGCAGACCGCATACGGCAGATCATCGGAAAATCCCTGGATAAAAAACGCCTTTCCCTTGCCGAAACCGCCGATCTGCTCAACGCAAAAGTACCCGGAACTGATCGCGGAGATCAAAAAGGGTGCCCGCACGCTTAAAGACCGTATCTACGGTAACCGCATTGTGCTTTTTGCCCCCCTGTATATCGGAAATAAATGCGTGAATAATTGCAGATACTGCGGGTTCCGGACTTCCAACAAGGATCAGCAGCGCATTACGCGCTGAACCAGGAACACAATCAAAATGGAAGCGGAAGCGTCAGAAGAAAATGGTCAACAATGCCTGATCCTGGTTTACGGAGAACACCCGCAATCATGATGCGAATTTATTGCCCATACGGTAAAAAAGGTTTATGAGGTCGTAAAGGCAGGCGAGATCCGCCGGGTGAACATCAATAATGTGCTCCTGGATCAAGGTCTCCAGAAAGGTCAAAGAATCGGGTATCGGAACTTATCAGGTCTTTCAGGAAAGCTATCACCCGGAAATGTACGATCACTGCCATCCTTCCGGCCCGAAAAATGATTTCAACTGGAGACTTACTTCCCTTGACCGGGCTATGGAAGGCGGGATCGACGATCTGGGCATCGGCGCGTTGTTCGGACTTTACGGTTGGCGTTATGAGGTGCTGGATGAATGCGACACCAATCATTTCGAAGCGGATACAACATCGGTCCCCACCACTCCTCCGCATAAAATCCGCTGCCGGCATCGATATTGGGTGATGACGCCATTGTCAGCCACTGCGGATTTCCTTCATCTTATCGCCGTCATACGACTTGCCGTCCCCTACACCGGAATGATCCTTACCGCACGTGAACCGCTGGCTGTCCGCAAAGAAGCAATGCGTTACGGTGTCTCTCAGACGGCGGCACCAAGCTTGAGTCGGCTCCCATCCCAAAACAAGAACGCCATGCAGAATCTGAACCGCGAACAATTTGAGATCAACGATCCGCGGTCGCTGAACGAGATCATTGATGAACTTCTTTCGGACGGTTATTTGCCTTCCTTTTCGTAATGGCGTGCTCACCGCGTGGGCCGTACCGGCGAACATTTTATGCATCTCTGTTTTATTTTCATCAAACGCTACTGCACTCCCAACGCGATCCTTACACTGTCGGAATATCTTCTGGACTATGCGCCCGGCGATACCGCACAAAAAGGGTGGAACGTTATCGAGAAGAATCTCTCCGCCATGAAAGATAAAAAGGTCGAACAAGAAACATGCTGCTACATTGAACGTATAAAAAAAGGTGAACGTGATTTATTCTTTTAACTTTTATTTACCTGTTTTTTATACCACACTTCCACCGTCAAAATATTTTGAGGAGTTACAATGATGAAAACATATCGAATTCTTTACATTTACGCTTATCCTGATAGCCGCATTTGCCTTTTTCGGATGCCAGTCACAAGAGTTGACATCCGCAAAAGTGTATGTACAGCAGAAAGATTGCTGCGAAGGCCGTACTCAACTTCCTGAAAGCACTGGATGTCGAACCGGAAAATCCCGAAATCCCTCTATCGGCCTGGCAGTGGAGATCTATGCGAACAAGAACAGCGGGATGACGGGGTATGTCAGAAGCAGAGCCGACGTATCTGGATATGACCCTGGAACGTGACCCAAATTATGAACCAAAATTCGTAAAACAATTTAAGGAACAGCTTTACGGTTTTACCTTCAATACCGCTGTCAACAGTTACAATAAAGTCATCAGAAACGAATCAGAGGAACCGTATCAATAGACCTTGCACTAAAACGCATGAGACGCATTTCAAGATCGCCTGGGACCTTAAGCCCAAAGATCCCGAAAGCCCCGCTGCAGATCGCGCGCATCTACAGTGAACTGGAAAATGACAACGAGACCGCATTGGAATTTCTTGATAAGACCATCGACCGCGCACCGAAAAACGGTGATCTGAAAGCGGAAAAAGCACGTATCCTGGCAAAAGTGGACCGCGTTGATGAAGCGTTGGCAATGTTCGATCAGGCTCTGGAGACCGATCCTGAAAATATGGCCATCGGTTTACGATATGCACCAGTTCCTTTTTAATCAGGAAATGTTCGAAAAGTAGCAGAGATCTATAAGGAACTTATTAATATCAAGCCGGGAAATAAGGATCTTTATTTTAACCTGGGACTCGCTTACCTGCGCATGAATAAAATAGATGAAGCAAAAAACCAGTTTGAAACCGTGGTTGCACTGGATCCCGAGGACACACAGGCGATCGCAATGGTCGGACAGGTCTATTTTGACCTGAAAGACTATACCACGGCAGAAATGTATTTCCGCGAGCTTCTGAATATTGAACCTGAAAACCCGGATTATCTCAAGCGCCTCGGCGTTACGCTCGACCCAGCAGGGAAAGGTTGGAGAAGGTCTCCGGTACTACAACCGCGGCCGTGAACTGAAGGCGGAAACTAAACCGCTCTGTGACAACCACTGATAATTATAAAAGCCCCCGGTCCTGTCGGGGGTTTTTTTATGAACGCAAAAAAAGTGACAACAACAACAAAATCTTGGGTCAAGCTTGAAACAACTCACAGATCGCGATACCATATAAACCCTTGTGATGTTTTAAAGATAGACTCATAATCTTGTTTTCGCGCATCGTAAGGAAAAACAACACGCATTATACCGAGTAATTGTCACGAGAGACTTGAGCCAAGTTCCCGGTCTCTTCCAGTCCGCATCGCGACGACGCGTGAAAAAAAATCCGATAAGCGAGCGTCCTGGAAAATGCAAGCGGTTGAGCGGAAGCGAGACCCTCCGCCCGATCAGCGAACGCCAGAGGATATTTGCAGGTCCGCCAGTTGGCGGCAGAGCAGCGAAGTTGTCTCGCTGCGCTTCTTCGTGGACAAGCAAAGACAGGAGGAGACGGATCTATTTCGTTCGTAAGCTATTTTCACTTGCGACGGATACAGTGTGAAAACTGCTGTCCTAAATAATTTTTACAATAGCTAAACAGACATGTATTTAAGGGAGCATTAAAAACGATCCCTTCAAATTAGAGGAAAAGAGTACAATGTCTTTCCATGAGAAGACATTGAGAGGCGCATGCGGTGCGACGCGTAGAGAAATTGGACGAAAGAGCGTTAAAAAGTTTCCGGGATGAGCGGATAGCGAAGCCGCTGCGGTAACTTTAGGGCGAATGAGGAGGATTTTTTCCGCCAGCCGGCGGTACCGAAGCGCTTGATTCTCCCTTGTTCCTTCTTCTTGATCAAGCAAAGAAAAGAAGGAGAAAAGAAGGATTTATTTCGTTCGCAAGATATAGTTATTTACGACAGATACAGTGTCAAACATCGCAGTTGTAATGTCTTTTATACTCTTTTCTCCTATTCTTTTTCGGGAGAAAAGAACCACATTGCGGACAGGATTTTTTTCATTATTAGCTTAATAAATTAAATTCTCCGTATTTTCCTAACATTCAATTATTTATAATGTATTTAGTCTCATTTTTTTCCGTTAAGCCCCATTTTCAGCAAATCATCTCCGCGATATCTTCAGGCTTGGGAAAGGCGTGTTTTTTTGCATAATATCTTCTGCAGAAACATTGATTTTGAAACTATTTTCGCGTACATTTCGTGTATACGACAGAAAACGTGTGAGGTTTGAATTGTGGAGAAAAATATTTAGACTTTCCGATCTCGTTCATACTTTTATCGGGATGTTATACGACCTTCTATCCGCCGGCAAATCAGAATTTCGACACTGCCGCAGAGGTACCGGATTCCGCCCGTCAGGTGATCATTAATAATTACTATGAAACCACCGAATATTATCAGACACCCAATTACCAGCGCTACAGTCTGCTTCGGTAAGTTGTTACTGGGATCCCTTTTATTATGGCGTTACGGCTATTGTCAGCTGGGAAGCGTATTACTGGCATGGAAGCTACTACTATTACAATCCGCGCAACCGGTACTGGTATTATCATGATCCTTATTATCGCTGGCACGACGGCAGCTGGACCGGCGGTACCGGAGGCGGACAGCAGGATCAGGATCGTATACAAAAACCCGGCTACCGGACATTGATGAATACAAGTTCGGGAGGTGAAACGGTACCTTTTGTTTCCGTCGGCAATGAGAACAACAGTATTTCCAAACCCGGAACACGAAGCGGTATAGATATTAATTCGGGTATCAATAACGCTTCGGGACAAAGAACGCACCAAAATTGAATCTCTGGGAAAACGCTCAAATGACCCCAGCGACAGTTTTTATAAAGAAGACGGGACCGATTCCGGCAAAAAACCTTCGTCGACTTCCACTTCTTCAAGAAAACCCAGCTACCGTCCCTCAAGCAGTTCTTCTTCCAGTTCATCTTCCTCATCCGGGAATACAAAGAGTAAATCCTCCTCGACAACACGCTCAACCAGCAAGAATTCAAATAATGAATCTTCATCTTCTAAAGTAAAAAAAGCGAATAAACGGATCTTATTATGAAAAAAATACTATTGTTCTTTCTGATCAGCATTTTTACCATCCTTAATGCACAGGATCTGGTGGATGTCATAGCTCCTCTTCACAGCTATGATTTTGATGACGAACACTATAACAGCAGATATCCCTATAATTATGTGCTCCGCACTTCTGCGATAAATACCGGAAGTCCTCTAAGCACCGCTATTGGCGGAGCAACCGTTGCCTCCGGAGATATGACACCGGAATTCACGATCAATCCTGCAAATCTTGCAATGACAAAATACAATGTTGTCCGGGCCGGCGGTTTGTTCAACCAATATAACGGTGTAAGTCAAAACAGTCTCGCCGGTATTTCCTATATTAGTTCCGTTCCGGTATACCGCGGCAGTATGACTTTTGCTGCCGGAATGAACAGGGAAAAGGATTATCACCTGTATGTACCAGAATGACGATATTATTCAACGCAGCAAAGGCGGACTTTACAATTGGCGGTTAAGCGCCGCTTTTGAGATGCAGAAAACGTCTGATATCGGTGCCGAAGCATCTTTACTGAGCGGTAATAAACATAATGACATCGCCTTCAAAACAGCAGCTGCAGATGAAACGCAGGGCTTTATTGAGGACAATAAATATTTCGGCATCGGTGGAAGGATCGGAATGACCTATCATTTCCTTCCTGTACTTAATTTTGGCCTGTCCGTTGATCTTCCACTCTTTTATCGGCTGCTAATTATTCTCTGCGTGAATATGACCAAAACAGCTCCGGTTCCGTTGATTATTCCCTCCGTTCCCCTGCCGTATTGCGTGCAGGACTGGCGCTTACGCTGAAGATCGTAGACTTTTATTATTCTTATGACTATACCAACTGGCAGGATCTGTACGTCAGCAGTTCCGATCTGACACTGATCGCCCAGGATGAAGCTGAACCGCGAGATCATGAATAATTTCACGGTTACTCACGCCCATCATTTCGGTATGGGACTGCATGTTCCAAAACTGCCTCTGCATTTTTATTTCGGATATCAGTATCTCCCGGATGCCTACCAGGGACTCAACGGTTTCAGTCTGGCAACTCTGTCCCCGCGAACTTGCGGACCGTTTTCGTTCCTCTTTCAGCTGGGGCGGAACCCTTTTCCTAAAACAGGGGATCAGTCTGACCGCTTCATTTGAAACCTACCGTATTTTTTATGACGGGAACGAAGAAAAGCCGAAGAATACGAATTTATCTCTCTCCTACTTTTTTCAATATTTTTAAGTATTGATGATACGACGCCCGGAAAACCGGGCGTTTTTTATCATTCTTGATCTTGCGTGTATACCCCGGGTCACGTTTTTCGCAATAATGGTAAAAATGTGAGTCAATTTTATAAAAGATCTTCCTATGCCGTATCGCGACGACGTCCGCCTACGCTAAAGCTTCGCGAAGGAGAAACGTTCTTTTGCTTCTCCCCTTGGGACAGGATATACATGATCATATTTCAGACGCAATGTAGGTTTACGGTAATTTTATAAATGATCTTCATATGCCGCATCGCGACGACGCGTGAAGAAAATCCGATACGTGAGCGTAAAAAAATGCAGCGGTTGAGCAGACAAAACCTTCTGCATTTTAGCGAACACAGAGGATTTTGTAGTCCGCCAATTGGCGGGAAGAAGCGGAGGTCTTTCTTTTGCTTCATTTTCTTTGGACCAGCAAAGAAAAGAAGGAGAAAAGAAGGATTTATTTCGTTTGCAAGCTATTTTCATTTGCGATAGATACTATGTCAAATATTAGAGTAGTAATGTCTTTTACCCTCTTTTTTTCCATTCTTTTTCATATGAAAAGAACCACATATCGAGCATCGTTTTTGTCATCTTTTTATTCTGTAAAATAAAAAACCATATCCAGAAAACGTATCATTCAATTAATTACAACGTTGTTAGCCCCTATTTATACCATTAAGCCTCATTCTTGATCTTGCGCATGATGCCCCGGGTCACGTTTTCCCTCTTTCTTCTTTATCAGCTCCCGGATTTGCCTGAACTTTACATCCGAAAAGAAACTGAGCAGAATAATTCCCACGACAGCCGGAATAAAAACATTGACAAAGAAGATAAAAAATGCCGTACCGACCGCGACACTTGAGGGCACACCAAATTCCCGGAGTGCAAAATGCGCCGCGGTCTCCCGGAAACCCAGCCCGGCAAAGGACACGGGGATGGACCCGACCCCCAGAATGAAAAATGATACCTTTGCCTGTTCGAGCCAGCCTATTCCGTAGGATCGCAAGATCAGCCAGTACTGGGATATAAAGGTAACGTAGGTGAAGATGGTCACGATAATATTGAATGAGCCGATCTGAAATACGGACATCTTCGGGCACATAATCTCCAAACCCCGTATACTTTTTTAAGAGCTGATAGATCCAGAAAAAAACCACAAAAATAACGCAGAATCCAAGGATGTACCACATTTTGGGGAAAAGCAGATAGGTGCTTATGCCGAAAAAGAAAAACATCGTGCCGCTGCAGTAGAACGCATCGATCAGAAAAGTATATATACGCTGTTTATGGTTCCCGGCAATAAAAAGGTCTTCCCCACTTCCCCGATACTGGCGGGAAGTGCCAGCCGGAACGTAAAGCCGGAAAAATGCGAGATAAGGGCCTGCCTGAACGTAAAGGGCGGCATGAGCTTGCTTGCGGTGTAAAAAAAACGTGCAGCCTGTCCGGCGATATTCAATATTCCCAGTCCCAGCACCGCCAGGATCAGCGGCAGGGAAAGGGAATGATAGAAAGCCAGCAATTCTTTGACATTTACATACCGTGACAACCACCAGAAAAGGTCGGCACTTACACCTATTTTCAACAATGTTGATAGAATTTTCTTCATGTGTTCTCAGAAAGCGTTTGTTTGTAACGCTTCCCCTTCCAGGTAAATCTTCCAAAAGTACCGTATAAGCCCACCCAGACAATAAAAGGAGCGTGAAATATTTCCATAAGAAAAAGGTATCTAATTTATAGGGGATCCCGAATTTCCGGAGCGTCACCAGCATATATGAAAAGTCACATACCGCCTTAATGAACAGAAGTCCGCCCCAGTACCAGAGAATCCCAATCCCGAAAAACGCAAGTAATGGCATAAGAATGATCGCAACAGAAAGAAAAACACGGTTAAGCCCAGTACGATGACCGGTAAAGTGGCTTTCATAATATGCGATGCCCAGCGGATACGCTGATTGATGACCGCAGGAATACTTTCTTCCGGGACCAGCCGTACGACCGAAGCGGGATGTGCATTGAACACCACGTCGTATCCGCGGCGCTGCGCTTCATAGATGATATCGGAGTCATCCCCCGTCACAACATCGTTCTTCAAAGCGTTCTGTTCCCGGAATAATTCCTTTCGGTACAACATATTGTTCCCGTTCGCCGTAATGGCGAATCCGTTGACCATGGCACCCGCTATCACAACATTGTGTGACAGATTTTCGAGCGTCTGCATGGACTGCCAGGTGCGTTCCCAAGCTGATGTGTATGTATCTTTCTTGAACATTGACAGACCGGTGGAAGCGCCGAGTTTATCATAACAGAGAGCGCAACTCCTCAGCCATTGTTCCCGGTGCTGTGCATCCGCATCGGTGGCAACGATGAATTCCGTTTTGCAATATTTTATCGCCTGCGCTATGGCATTTTTTTTCGGGGAAACATTTTCGGGACATGTTTCAAGATGAATGACACGTAATGATCCATACCTGGCGGCACGCTCATCGAGAATGGCACCTGTCCCGTCTTCAGAACGGTCATTAACAGCAATGACGGAATATTTATCCCGCGGATAATCCTGCGAAAAGATCGAATCAATGCAATCCGCGATATGAGGTTCTTCATCCTTCGCACACACGATCACGGTCAGCGGCGGCAAATCCTTATCCGCTTTCAGTCCGTGCGGCCGAAGTCGCCGTAGACCGAGAAAAAATACAGAATGTAGAGCGTGTAACAGCCGGCAAGGGCATAGGAAATAATAATGATGATCTGCAGGCTCAGTTGCATAATGTGTCCAGTAACTCCTCAATATAGCTCCAGCCGGTTGACCGGTATATTGTGTTTTGCGACCTGTCGGGTGGTTTTCATCTTCAGGTTCCGGAGATCGAGTTCTTCCTGCGGACAGGAATCAAAGAGCCCTTCGCGTTCGTAATATTCCGCCAGGTACTCCTGTTCCGTCTGTCCCGGTGTCGGGACCAGCAATGCCGAGCGCCTGGAGCGCCAGCAATTCCATCACCGTGGAATATCCCGAACGGCATATAATATACTTCGCACGCTGCATCGCATCCGCCATATCCTTCCTGTTCAGGTGTGAATGAATACGTATCCGCCCGTCTTCAAGGACCTTATCCCTGCCGGCATCCGGCTGTCCCAGGGCAAGCCATACTTTCACCCCTTATTCCCCGAGCTGCCGTATGACCTTTTCCTCAAAGCTGCTTCGCTGAGGTTCAGGTCCCGAAATGCTGATCAGGAGATCAATATCTTTTTCCGGCGGATCCGTTGCGGGAACAATACTTGACAGGCAGCCGATATAACGGATCTTTCGACACGACGGCAAACGTGGCCCTTATGTGAGAGCTCTCCGGAAAGGTTCGGCCGTCCTTCTGCGTCCGGGAACAAAAACATAGTCATATTTTCGGAATACAGAAAATTGAAGCATCTCCCCGAAGACCGCTGCCCAGCGTAATACCGGCGGCAGATGAAAACGCAGCTGGTGGGTGATCAGCACCGAAGGGATCTTTTTTGACCAGAAACCCAGGCGCATTTCACTGATGATAAGGTCCGGATGATACGCGTTTTCCAGTTCCTGCATTTTTTTTCGCTCATATCCCCAGCCGAAAAGCATTTTCGGCAATTGCGAGACGATCTTGAACACGAACATAAAGGAAAAACGGGAATAATCGATCTTTTGGTCTTTGATATCATGGAAGGTACAGCTGGGAAACTCTTTCCGGAGAAAAGCCAGGGCATTCCCGTGAGAGATCAGAATGACATGATTTCCTCTTGCGATCAGGTGCCGGATGATCGGTGCCGAGCGTGTTACGTGTCCCAATCCCCAGTTGATGACCGCATAAAGAACCGTTTTATTTTGCATCCGGAATTTCTTTGCGTTTAAAGATCACACATGCCAGCGGAGGAACACCGATCATGATGGAATATCTGCGTCCGTTCCACTCCACCGGGGCGGATTCCTGCTCCTCATTCCGTATCACGCCGCTTCCGTTGAATTCTTTATTGTCGCTGTTGAATACCTCCGTATAGACGCCTGCCTCCGGAACGCCGAGCCGGAAATCGAAATGCGTTTCCGGAGTGAAATTGCAGATCACGACAAGATCATCTTTTTTCTTCTTTCCCCTGCGGAAGAAACTGGATACGGACTGCTCCGTGTTCCCGCCGTCGATCCATTCAAAACCTTTCGGTTCCTGATCCTTCTGCCAGAGAGAAGGTGAGGACTGATAGAACATGTTCAATGCGGTAAGATATTTATCCGCCGTGCGGTGCGGTTCCCACTGCTGGAGTTCCCACTCCACACCATGTTCCTCATTCCACTCGCTCCAGGGAGCAAGTTCAGTGCCCATGAACAACAGTTTTTTTCCGGGGTGACAGTACATAAATGCCAGCAGAAGCTTGAAATTGGCGAATTTCTGCCAATCGTCGCCGGGCATTTTGGCGAGCAGAGAGCCTTTGCCGTGCACCACTTCATCATGACTGAGTGTGAGAATGAAATTTTCCGAATACTGATACAACATGGAAAATGTCATATCACTGTGATGATATTTCCGGTGAATGGGATCTTTGGACATATAGCGGAGAAAATCGTTCATCCACCCCATATTCCATTTATAGTCGAATCCCAGTCCGCCGGCATGCACGGGATGACTGACCCCGCCCCAGGCTGTGGATTCTTCCGCTATCAGAAGGGAGGCGGGAAAATATTTCCCCACGATGGTTGAGAGGCTTTTCATGAATTCGATCGCCTCGAGATTTTCATTGCCGCCGTAACGGTTCGGGATCCATTCACCGTCCTTGCGGCGTGTAATCGAGATAAAGCATGCTGGCAACTGCATCAATGCGAAGCCCGTCCGCATGGAATTCCTTCAACCAGTAAAGGGCATTTGATAAAAGAAATCCGCGACCATTTCGCCCGTAATTAAAGATAAGCGTACCCCAGTCGGGATGCTCCCCTTTACGCGGATCCGCATGTTCATACAGTGCTGAACCGTCAAAACGTCCCAGTGAAAATTCGTCTTTGGGGAAATGTGCGGGGACCCAGTCCAGGATCACGCCAATCCCCTGCCGGTGAAAATAATCCACAAAATACCGGAGATCATCCGGGTTGCCGAAACGGCTGGGGGAGCAAAATACCCCGTAACCTGATATCCCCAGGAAGCATCGAAGGGATGTTCCATGACCGGCATGAGCTCAACATGCGTAAAACCGCGTTCTTTGACATATGTTGCCAGGATGGGCGCAAGTTCGCGGTAATTATACCATTCCCAGCCGTCTTTTCTCCGCCAGGAAGAACAAGTGCACTTCATAAATGCTCATTGGCTGATCCAGCGTATGTTCCGGACGCGAGTCCATATATTCTTTATCTTTCCATTTGTGATCGGGAAAAAAGATCTGCGAGGCATTGTCCGGCCGCAGCTGGAAACGAAAAGCATAAGGATCGCTTTTTAAAAGCAGCCTGCCGTCATTCGAATAGATCTCATATTTATAATTCCGACCGGCGGACACACCAGGAATGAATATTTCCCAGACCCCGGAAGAACCCAGCACACGCATCATGTGCTTGCGGCCGTCCCAGAAATTAAAATCCCCCACTACGCTCACCCGTTTTGCGGAGGGTGCCCAGACCGCAAATGAAACTCCCGTGGTGCCGTCGATCTCACAAATGTGCGCACCGAGTTTTTCGTAGATGAAATGATGGTCGCCTTTCCCGAAAAAGATAGGTATCCTCTTCCGTAATACAGGGCATGAATTGATAGGGATGAATATAGTCGAAAGTGTTGCCGTCGGGATATTTCACATGTACTTCGTATTTTTCAAAGGATTCGGATGTGAAGGTGACGGTCCAGAATCCGCTGACCTTCGCCGGTGACAATTCAAGCTGTTTCCCGCTTTCCATTAGGGTTACGGATACCGCTTTCGCATCGGGCTGATATACACGTATGACCTTTTCAAGTTCGCTGTTCTCATGCATGCCAAGGACGGCATGCGGATCATGACATACCCCGTCACGTATATGATGCATTTTATTTTTGAGACTCATCGCTATCCTTTCTCATTGTAGCGGCAAGAATGCCGATCATTGTTTTCACATCGCTGATCTCTCCTGCCTGCACTTTTTCACGGCATCGTTGCGGGAGAGACTGAATACCTGCATAAACTCATTATCATCCGGTTTCTTCTCCCCCTTTACAAGTCCGAACGCCTCATAAATATAGATAACTTCATCGCTGTATCCAATGCAGGGTATGAATTTTTGTGAGAAAACGCAATTCCTTTGCCCGGTAGCCTGTTTCTTCCTCAAGTTCACGCAAACCGGTCACTTCCGGCATTTCCCCGGGATCGATCTCTTCCGCCGGCAATTCAATAAATACCTGTTTCAGCGGATAGCGGAACTGGCGAAGCATCAGCAGTCCTCCGTCCGGCAGCCAGGCAACCAGCGCCACCGCGCCGGGATGCTCGATATATTCGCGCACACCGGTTTTCCCGTTCGGCAGCCTGACGCTATCTTTTCGCACATGTAATAAGGCGCCGTCAAAGACGGCCTCACCGTTCAGACGTTTTTCTTGTAAGCTTTTCATCGTTGTTAAATATACATCTTATTAGGGAGAGTGACAAAGGAATAAGTGCTGAAGCACTGTTGAAATATTGAAGTGTTCACGTATCATCACGGGAAAAATACGGTGTACCGTTTCCATCGATAAAAAAATGTACCGGGTACTGCCTTTACGACGATGCGGCCTGTTCTCCAAATCCGCCAATCGGCGGAGAAGAAGAAACGTTCTTTTGTATCTCCCCGTAAAAACTTGAGCCAAGTTCCTGGTATTTAGCCTCATTTTCTACCATTAACCCACAATACCGGAAAGTATATTCCCCGGAGGAGAAGAAAATATCATTCCGCTGATGAAAGCATTTTATCTTCAGCGCTTTTTTTGATATCTTAGCTTGTCGGCGTCAGATAAAAAACCGGAGAAATAATAATGAGGTCTTTCAGTTTTTTGCTGCGGAAAATAGTGATCCTTGCCGTATTCTTCCTGCTGTACCAGTTGCCGGGATATACGCAGGATGAACTCGACCGGAAGATCGGGCAGATGGTCATGGTGGGTTTTTCTCAATGGACGGATGCCGTGGATACGCTGTATCATGATATCGAGCACCGCAACCTGGGCGGTGTGCTGTACTTTGCAAGTAATATTCAGGGTCCTCAACAGATCGCCGGACTCAGCGCCGCTCTGCAGGAACATGCGGGAACACCGCTGCTGATCGCCACGGACCAGGAGGGCGGCTACGTGGCCCGCCTGGATGAGAACAACGGTTTTGCACGCACTCCGGACGCTTACCGTCTGGGAAGTGTCATCGATAAAGAGGACAGCACCCGTCACTATGCGGCAATGATGGCGGACTGGCTTTCGCAGTCGGGCATTAACACGAATTTTGCCCCTGTTGTGGACGTGAACGTGAATCCTTCCAGTCCGGCCATCGGTTATCTGGACCGCAGTTTTTCCGCCTACCCCTTCAAGGTCTTTGACCATGCATCATGGTTCGTATCCGGGTTCAAGCAAAGAAATATCGTCACCACGCTGAAACATTTTCCCGGGCACGGCAGTGCGGTGGACGATTCCCATCTGGGTTTTACGGACATTACGGGGACCTGGACGGAGGAGGAACTCATTCCCTACCGGGAATTCATCGACTCCGGATATGGTGATATGATCATGACCGGACATCTCTATAATGCGCAACTGGACTCCGTTTACCCGGCTTCGCTGTCCGAAAGCACGGTCACCGGCCTGCTTCGTGACAGTCTGGGGTTTGAGGGCGTGATCGTCAGCGATGCCATGAGCATGGGAGCGGTGACCAACAACTACGGTTTTGAAGAAGCCGTTGTCCTGGCGGTCAATGCCGGTACCGATATTCTCCTCTATCCCGGGAATATTCATAACGGCGCTTCCCTGCCGGCAGCGGTGATCGGTATCATCCGCAAAAATGTTGACAACGGCACTATCCCGCTGGAGCGTATTAACCGCTCCTATAACCGTATCATGGACCTGAAAACCCGCATCCCGGTCTCTCTTGCCGACACGCCCGCACATTTTCCCGTTATCACAGACCTTCAGGCATCGCCGAATCCTTTCAATATTTCCACCCGTATCCGTTTCCGCGTAAAGAGCCACATTCGTGAAAAGGCGGAGATCAGGATCTATGACGCGGCGGGACATTTTATCCAAGGTCTGAATGCCGAAATTCACGGTCCCGGTCATTACGCCATTCCCTGGGATGCTTTGGGCAGCGACGGTAAGGCCCTGTCTTCCGGGACCTATATCTACACAGTGCATGCCGGCAGGACGGTCTTAAGCGGAAAGATGAGCTTAGTGAAATAATATTCCCGTGGCCGGTGCGCGGGCGACTTTATTATTGTTTTATTGGCGGCATTTTTTCACTATATTTTTTATACAATCCAATAATTGAGGTGAATATGAAAAAAACCGTATTGTTGATCGCCGTATTTTTTCTTTTTTCCTGCATGGCGGGATGCGTGAAAGTAAAGCGGACGCCCGTCACAGACGGTGAACAGGTCGTCCGTGCGCTCTGGTCGGATTTCAACACCGCAGAACGGCAGATATTCGAAGAATGGATCGCCGAAGGTTTTCAGTCCGTTCACGAAGACAGGGCACGGAACAGAAACGAGGAAATTGATCTGCTTGTGGAACTCCATCTCGGGGACTATACCCTGAATGACTTCAGTTCCACACAGAACGGGAATGTTCTGGTCGTAACCTATACCGTTGCAGTCCTGGAGACCATTGGCGGTGAGGTGCTGTCCTCCGATCCTGCCGAACGGCTCTCCGTCTTCATACACAACGGGAACCGCTGGAAATGGATCGCCCATGCCAACCTGAACGCCATGAAAGAACAATAGCAAGAAGCCTGAAGACAAGAATGAACGATCCGTGTGCTGAGAAAAGAAGTTGAAGGGAACGAGCGTTTTTGAACGCTTTTCTTTCCGTTTGCCCGCAAACTGTGAAAGGTCCGGAGAATAAAGCATTTTCCTCAGAGTTCATTATTTTTCTTCGGCCAAAATTTCCATTGAATATGTTAAATGAATTCCCCATGTTACTGAAGGGATCATGAAGCGCAACGAAAAAAAAGCGAGGATGAACGGGCAATGAGGATCAGCGTAACATACAATCTCCGGACAGAAAAGCAGGATGCCAATGCCAAATTGCTGACCAAAGAAGAAATTGAACGGATATGCAGCGCTATCCGGAGTCTCGGATATACTGTCACACCCGTTGAAGTTTCCGGTACGGAAGATGAGATCACCGACCGTATCCTCAGCAGCGGGCCGCAACTGATCGTGAATCTTGCACCGGGAACGGTTGACAGCTCCCAAAACACTTTTTATCCCGATATGTATGAAAAGCTGCAGATACCCTTTACGGGCGGAGATTCCGCTTTTTTGCGTATTAATCAGGATAAGAACCGCAGCAAAGAACTGCTGGCAACTCACGGCATCCGGGTTCCAGGGGGTACCGTGATAAGCAAAAAGCATCAGGATCTTCCTGATGAGATCGATTATCCGGTAGATCATCAAGCCCAATCTGGAAAGTTCGAGCAAAGGCATTTCCCAGGAATCGGTTGCAGAATCAAAGAAAGAAGCCGAAGAACGTGTCCGCGATATTCTTGATGATTTTACCGGCGGCTTGCTTATTGAGGAATTTATCCCCGGACGTGAACTCTGCGTTCCTTCACTTGAAAGTTTCCCCGGAAAAATATTGACCGTTGTCGAGTATACCTTCAAAGAAAGATCAAACGGAAACGTAAAATACAATATCTTTGATTACGACATGAAACAGGAGGGCGACACGGCAAAAATAGTAACTCCCGAATGTCCGGCCGCATTAAGCGCCCTTGAAAAGAACGCCGTAACGGAAATGGCCGAAAAGGTCTTCGACATCATGAAATGTCCCGATATGGGCCGTGTGGATATCCGCCTGCACGAAAACGGCAAACCGTATTTTATTGAGTTGAACCCTATTCCCAGTCTTCATCCTAAAGCGTCCCTGACGATCGCAGCAAAAAGCCACAATCTTGAGCTGCGTGATATTATGCGCCTGATCATTCGTTCGGCGTCGGACCGCTGGCAAATTGATCAAGGAACGATCCCGGACTAGGTTTTCCGGAAGATCTGTTGTTTATATCAGTATCAACATGTATATTTTCACATAGAATTTCTACTAAAAAGCATTGTAAAAGGATCCTGTCTATATCGATCTGAATGAAAAAAAACCAATAAGCGAGGTTTGTCATGTGTGCGGTAAGCCGTGAGTGGTTACATGCTTTGCCCAAAGCTGAATTGCATCTGCACCTGGAAGGAACCCTTGAACCTGAACTTATGTTCAAACTGGCCCGGCGGAACAATGTCACACTGCCTTTTAAAAACGTTGAAGAACTGCGGCGGGCTTATGAATTTAGCGATCTTCAGGATTTTCTGGATATTTATTACCGGGGAGCCGAGGTTCTCCGCACGGAAGAGGATTTTTATGAGCTTGTCCGCGCTTACCTGTTAATATGCCGGCAGCAGAATATCATTCACACAGAACCTTTTTTCGATCCGCAGAGCACATACGGAACGCGGGATCCCGTTCGCAACGGTCATTTCCGGTATTTTACGGGCACTGAAAGAGGGCGAGGAGAAACTGGGATCACGGTCGGAACTGATCATGTGCTTTTTGCGTCATCTTGATGAAAAAGACGCCTTTGATACGCTCCGGCAGGCCGAACCTTTTCTCGACCGGATCATTGCGGTAGGTCTGGACAGTTCAGAACAGGGAAATCCGCCGGAAAAATTCCGTCGTGTTTTTGCCCGTGCCCGCGAACTGGGCATGTTAACGGTGGCACATGCCGGCGAAGAAGGACCGCCGGAATACATCCGGGATGCGATCGATATTCTAAAGGTGTCCCGCATCGATCATGGTGTCCGCGCCGTGGATGACCCCCTCTGATGTCCCTGCTCGCCGAAAGCGGCATCCCTCTGACCGTATGTCCCCTGTCCAACACAAAATTGCGCGTTGTTGACAATATGCGGCAACATCCGGTGTTGGAAATGCTGAAAAAAGGTATTCGCGTCACGATAAATTCCGATGATCCCGCTTATTTCGGGGGATATATGACAGAGAATTTCCTGGCTCTGGCAGATGCATTGAAATTGAGCAGACAAGAAGCCCGCCAATTGGCAATGAACAGTATCGAAGCAAGTTTTGCCGGCAGGGAAAGAAAAGCCGTTATGCGTTCTATGCTCATGCAATGAGTAAGACATGTCCGTTAGTGCCGGAAGAAGCGGACAAATATTTACGGTAAAGGAAGATAGAAAAAAGACATCTGATACCGGAGGTTTCAAATGAGTACGCTCGATAAGCTCAGAGAGATGACTGTCGTTGTGGCTGACACCGGAGATTTCAACTCCATAAAGGCGCATCACCCCCGGGACGCCACGACCAATCCTTCGCTGCTTTTTAAAGCCGCACAGATGCCGGAATATCAGCATCTCGTGGATAAGACACTTGAACAATGTCCTGTTGATATGCACGACCCAGGGCAGTCTATGCGTCCCCTTCTTGAAAGACTCGCCGTTAATTTCGCGACAGAGATCCTCGCTATTGTTCCCGGCCGCGTCTCCGTAGAGGTAGATGCCACCCTTTCCTTTGACATTGAAGGTACCATTGAAACGGCACGGCGTCTTATTTCCCTGTTCGAGAAAGAAGGGATCGACCGTTCACGCATACTTATAAAGGTCGCGGCCACCTGGGAAGGGATCCGGGCCGCCGAAGAACTCGAAGGAGAAGGTATACACTGTAATCTCACATTGCTCTTCAGTTTTGTTCAGGCGGCGGCCTGTGCGGAAGCAGGGGTTCAGCTTACTACTCCCTTTTGTAGGCCGTATCCTTGATTGGCACAAAGCCGACCGGGGCACGGACAGTATCCCTCCCGAAGAAGATCCCGGCGTCCTTTCACTGAAAAGGATCTATAATTATTACAAACATTTTGGATACAAGACCGAGATCATGGGTGCCAGTTTCCGGAATCGCAAAGATGAAAGAAACTGGCGGGTTGTGACCTGCTGACCATTTCTCCGAAACTGCTGGAAGAATTAAGCCGTGAAGAAGAACCGCTTCCGCGCAAACTGGACCCGGAGCATGCAAAATCCCTTGATCTTGAAAAGATCTCTTTGAATGAAAAGACTTTCCGCTGGATGATGAACGAAAATGCCATGGTCACCGAAAAACTGGCTGAAGGCATACGCAGATTCAGTGCGGACCTGAAAAAACTGGCGGATCATATACAAAAGAGAACTTGACCCAAGTTTTCGGAGAAAGAAAACAAAAAGGCTCAAGATGAGTCAGAACACGTACGGAATCCTCAGGATTTATTCTTATGTTTTCCCTTTTAAGAACCGTATCGGCGGCGATTTTACCGGTAATTATAGACATTGGGAAGCCAGAGGGACTATATGTCCACTGGCCGGCCTGAAATATTGATGGTAAAATGGTTTTAACAGAGTTGTTCACTTTTAGCATCCGGTTCACTGCCGGCACAAAGGGGTTGGTAAACGCCCAGCCCGTAAGGGCACCGTGGGTGTTTCCGGTTCAGCCGTTCTATGCTTAATGGCGATGATGAAAACCGGTCTATTACTTTGTTTTTTAACTCTGCAAATATGGTTTCGTCCAGGATATCGATCGTGATCTTTTCCATATGATCCCTCATCTCATTGGTCCAGCCATACTCTTCGATCTTTTTATCCAGCGCGTAATCCAGGAACAAACTTATTTCAAGTCCAACTTTCCCTTCGGGAGCTAAAGCGGGGTCGCGCAGTACGGGAATAGCTATTTCAAAAGTATTCAGTTCAAAATACTCCTTGATATATTTTTTTACCCTGTTTTTCAGCTCTAAATTATCAGATTGAATTTCAGGGGAATACAAAAAGTCATCAATGACTTTTGTTGAGACGGTTGATAATCCCCTTTTATCGGGAGTGTAAAAAAAGTGTCCGGTACAAATCTTTTCAAAATACTCTTTACTCTCGTTTACCGTCAGATATACCGTAAATACGGAATCGCCTCCTTTCAGGGGTTTTAGTTCGGCTTGTTTTTCTTTGATCTCACAGACCAACTTCCTGCTTTTTAATTCATCAATTGGAATGATATTATAGAGTTGCTTAAGATCGCAAGCCCAAACCAAATTGGCGTACTCAGTACGTTCGCCATTGCTATCAATAACATACTTCTGTTCGGGATCGAGGCTGGTAACAGACAAGCTTGTATTGATCACCCCTCCCTTTTCGATTATAAGATCCGTTAATTTGTCAACAATAGTTGCCGTTCCGCCCTTTGGGTAGTGATAATCGAGATAAAGACTAAAATAGCTTAAGGCGAACGACGTTGGTGTGTTTTTGAAAAAATGCTGCGCAATTATATCAATTAGTGCCTGGTTAGCGGTAAGTCTTTTCAGGTAATCCTCAACCGGCTCGTATAGTTTATTGATTTTTCGCATTGTGAACAGGAAGCGGAAGAGCCAGGGAAGCAATTCTTTGAACACATACTTTTTGTTTCCGGCAAGATCCATTAGTGCAGGATTATCGATGCCGTAAAGAACATCCATATACCCCATTATCTTTTTGATCTCTCTGATAATGGATAGAACCTCACTTTTATTATCGGGAAAATGGGTTTTTAGAAAATCCTCATACTCAGCGATACTATCCTTGCCGATCACCTTCATAACCTGATCTTCAATGCCGATAGAAACAATGGATCTCCGGAATTCAATATCAATACCCAGCTGCTTCAGCATAGGGAAAACAATACCGGAATTCTCTATAGAACGTAAGCCCGTATCAAAACACACATGGTTCCGCTGAAAGGCTTGCACCAGGCCGCCCGTTTTTGCCTGCTTCTCGAACAGCCCAACCGATTGACCGGATCCGGCCAGATAAGCCGCAGCGGTCAACCCGGCAATTCCTGCTCCAACAACTACCGTATCATATTTCATATCAAAAAATGATTTTCGGTTTTGATCTTCAATTCAGTACCCGCCTTTATTTTTCTGTTGGTTCATTTGATCAACTTTAGCTGCAGCAGTTTTTTCCCGTCGCAGTGCTTTCATTTCCTTCATCAGCGATACATCCATTCCGCTGTATTTCTATCGCCATTTATAGAAGGTTGCATCACTTATTCCATGTTCCCTGCACAGGTCAGCAATACGTACTCCGTTCTCACCCTGTTTTAGGATCGATATGATTTGACTGTCGGTAAATTTTGATCTCTTCATAGAATTCTCCTTTGTTTAAATTAATCAGAAAATTCTACTTTTAAAAACCCTCTTTTTTCGGGGGGATTACATCCGCAATTTCAAAACAAAATAATAGTAAAAAGAAGCGGTAAAATAGGTTTAAATTTCATATAAACTCCGAATTAGTGATAATTTAGGGCTTTACAGTGAATTTATTTGATATGCCATTATATTCATAGATGTATATGCCCGGAGTGTATTTATGCAGGTTCAGGTTCAGGTGGTTCAGGTTACCGTCAAGATCAATTTTTTCGACCAATTGTCCCCGTATGTTAAATATTTTCATAACACCCGAGGATCCATTAGGTAAAGAATATGGTAAATGAACATTACTGCTTGAAGGGCTGGGGAAAGCCGGAGTAACATCAGGATCTGTATCGTTAAAAGACACATTAGAGATCGTAGATTTCGGTAAAGAATAAATATTCGTTGTATAGATATGGGGGGTAACCGACCAATCTTCCTCTTTTTCAATTAATTTATTAGATAATATTCGTATAGAATAATTTTCTTCAAAATCTTTTATTAAATTTCCATTTTCATCATATAGCTTTGAGAATCCCTGACTTCTTACCACCATCCCACTTACTGGCACTTTTTGAGTATAAGTTAAGAAAAATTCAATATCGCTATCATCGTTGATCAATTTATCTCCAATATTAATTATACTGGCATAAGTATAATCTTGCGGCATGGTGATTGATACGGTTTTATATACGGAAAAGGCTTCATTGTAAATTATTAATTCACCACTTTCAGAATCAAAAGTATAATAATATACTCCGTTATCGGTTGTAAATGCTGTTGGAGGAGTATTCCCAGTGAAGGAATGTTCCAGATTGATTTGTCCAAATAAATTAAAAGTCAGAATAAAAAGTGTTAAAAATAATATTAACTTCTTCATAAATTATTACCTCCTCAATGTTAACAAGTTTAATTTTTCGCTATTCCATTTTCTTTTACTTTGTTTCATATTGTGTAAAAACGATATTCATCTTATATATTTAGATAATGTGGCTGTACGACTTCAAAGTTAATTGGACTAGTTTCATAGTAAGTTAAGAGATACATTTCAGTTTACCAAGTTTATAATCTGAGCATACATTACGCATCATCTTGTTCAAACGGTCTTTCAATCAACACCACCAAACAGTATTTGACAACCGCTTTCCATCTATCCTCGTCTTTATTTATTAAGTAATGCAAATTACGCGTTATGACAAGTATTGTCAAGGCGTTTTGCGTTGCCCAAATGTTGCCCATGAATGTGCAGAAATGTCCAAAAACGCCGTTTCCCGCAGCTTTACTAAAGAAATGACGCATAAACAAAAAGTCCTGTAACTCATTGATATTACAGGACTTTAGGTGGTGGCTCCGGCCGGAATCGAACCAGCGACACAGGGATTTTCAGTACTCTGTTCACTGCTGATATTCAGTAAGTTACAGAGGTAGGTGCCCAAAAAGTGACCGGTATGTAAAAGAGCGCTTAATGCGCTCTGATGTTGAGTATTGATGCGGGTTTTGGACCTGTCCCTCGAAGCTCAGCTTCGTCTTATTGCTGCCGTGTTAGTGGAAAAAAATGACGTTTTGATGACGGGCAGAAAATATATGAGTTTTGACACGGAATTTGAAATGCTAAACCTTAGTCCTTTTTACAGAAAAAATGTTGCTTAATCGCGCTATCACCGTACGATTAAAGATGAAGCCATACGGAAACAGAGTTATGTGAGCCCTGAGGATGAACGAAAGCAGATTAACGCCTATTTTCGACGCTATAATGAAGAGCTCCTCCATAGTGCCTTACACTATCTGACGCCCAAAGAGGTCTTTGAAGTAAAAATTGAAGAGCGCCTCTGCCCGAACGCCAATGTAAGCTCGATCATGCTGCTGAAAAAAGGAAAAAACACACCTTATTGGCATGCTAAGAAAATTCCATTTCCCGTTGAACCATTACAGTATTTATTAATTGTTGCAAAATAGATTTTCTTCTATTAATTTTAATAGTACAAGATATAATTGAGTTTTCAACAATGTCCCAAAAATATTTTATATTATTATTATTGCTGTTTTATTCTCCTCTAAATTTTTTAAGTGCACAAATTATACCTGTTAAAATTGATACCCTAATATCTGATCATAAGGTTAATGAAGATAAAGGTCGTTGTGGTCATTATGCCCCATTCATTGCTATGACGGGTAATGGCTCATATGTAATTACATGGGTGGATTATCGCAACGGTAATTCAGATATTTATGCCCAGCGTTTTGACAAAGCTGGCAAGCCTTTGGGCGAGAGTATTTTGATTAATGATGACATGTTGTATTTACAGTACCTATCCTTAGCTATAACAGATAATGGCTCGTGTTTCATTGTGTGGGCTAGTAATCGAGATGGTACATTTGACATTTTTCTCAACAATTGGATACCGCTGGCAATGTGATTGGCAATAATATAACAATAATCGGCGAAATGAATAATTTTGATTGTAGAAGCCCTTCCATAGCCGTGACAGGAGATAGTTCCTATGTTATAACTTGGGTTGATAACTCAAATATTTATGCCCAAGGTTTTTATGCTTCTGGTAATGCTATAGATATTCGCATGCGCATTAATGATGATCAAGAAAATACTAATCAAAGTTCCCCATCCATTGCCGCAGCAAATGATGGTTCCTATGTTATAACATGGGGTGATAGCCGCAATAGCAATTACGGTGACATCTACGCCCAGCGTTTTGACGCAAACGGCAAAAAGCTTGGTAAAAATGTCATTATTAACGATGATCAAGGAAATAATATTCAGTATTACCCATCCATTGCTATGGCAGATAACGGCTCCTATGTTATAACATGGACAGATAAACGCAATGGTCTTTATCAGCCAGATATTTATGCTCAACGTTTTGATTCATCTGGAAATCCTATCGGTGAGAATGTTCTTATTAATGATGACAAAGAAAGTAGAAAACAAGATTTTCCATCTATTGCTATGAAAGATGATGGTTCCTATGTTATAACATGGACGGATTATCGCAATAGCGGGTACGGTGACATCTATGCCCAGCGTTTTGATTCATCTGGGAATCCTATTGGTAATAATGTCCTTATTAACGATGACAAAGTAGGTGGTGAACAAGGTTCTTCATCCATTGCTATGGCAGATAATGGTTCTTATGTAATTACTTGGAGTGATAGCCGTAACGGTAATACAGATATTTACTCCCAACGTTTTGATTCATCTGGGAATTCTATCGGTGAGAATGATCTTATTACTGATGAAAAAGGTAGTTCTGCTCAATACTATCCAGATATTGCTATTGACGGTAATGGAAACTTCGTTATTTCATGGTTAGATAATCGCAACAATAATCCAGATATTTATGCCCAGCGTTTTGATTCATCTGGGAATCCTATTGGTAATAATGTCCTTATTAACGATGATCAAGGAAATAATAATCAAAGTTTCCCATCCATTGCTATGTCGGATAATGGCTCCTATGTAATAACATGGACGGATTATCGCAATAAAAAATATGGTGACGTCTACGCCCAGCGCTTTGACGCAAATGGTAAAAAGCTTGGTAAAAATATCCTTATTAACGATGATCAAGAAAATAGTGGTCAATATCCCTCCATTGCTATGTCTGACAATGGTTTCTATGTTATTACATGGGAAGATTATCGCAACGATAATTCAGATATTTATGCCCAGCGTTTTAATGCTTCAGGATATCCTATGAACACAAATGTTCTTGTCAATGAAGATAATATATATAAACAACATTTTCCGTCCATTGCCATGAAAGATGATGGTACCTATATTATTACATGGGAAAGTCAATATTTTACTAATCCGACAGATATTTATGCTCAGCGTTTTTACAAAGCCGGAAAGCCTATTGGCGAGAATTTTCAAGTTAACGATGATCAAGAAAATACTAATCAAAGTTTCCCATCCATTGCTATGTCGGATAATGGTTCCTATGTTATTACATGGTCTGATCGTCGCAATAGGAAAATCTATGGTGATATCTATGCCCAGCGTTTTGATGCAAACGGCAAAAAGCTTGGTAAAAATGTCATTATTAACGATGATCAAGGAAATAATATAAGGTTCTCCCCATCCATTGCTATGTCGGATGATGGTTCCTATGTTATTACATGGTCTGATAATCGCAATAATCAAAATATTCTTTCTCAATCTGCAACAAATCATGATATTTATGCTCAGATATTTGATAATTCTGGTAATGCTATGGGAAAGAATATTGCTATTAATAAAACTTATCAGAATAATTATAGTTCTGCCAGACATCCTTCAATTAAAATTTTTGGTTCAAATATTTATGCAACATGGGATGAAAATCGTTATACTGGGAAAAGTTTTGATATTTTCTTTAAAATTTTTACATTTTCGTCATTGCCTTTAGTTTCAACCGTCTATCCTGGAGATACCAACAATGACGGAACTGTTGATGAATTGGATATCTTGCCCATTGGTGTATATTTCTTCGAAAAGGGCACATCAAGAAATGATGCATCCACTGTATGGGAAGGACAAGATGTTACCTCCTGGCCAAGTTATCCGGCTAATTATGCTGACTGTAACGGTGACGGCACCGTCGATGAAAAAGATATTATTCCGGTTGGCGTTAACTGGGGTAGCACAAGAACAACTTCCATTCAGAAGCATATGATCAACACCAATGACAAACTAATGCTGGCGAGACATAAAAACGCTTTTGAAACGATCTATAATTCTGTGGAAGGATTAGAAAGTACCCCGGCAAATGCGATAAAACAACTTCTTGAAACTGCTTTAGAGATCATCCCTAAATCAATCACACTACATCAATGTTATCCAAATCCCTTTAATCCCAGTACAGAGATAAGATTCAGTTTACCTGAAGCCATGGATGTATCATTGAAAGTCTATGATATAAATGGAAGACAAATCACAACATTGATTAATGGAACACAACTCGAAACAGGATATCATAATATTACCTTTAATGGCGAAGCATATCCCAGTGGGATGTATATTTATGTGTTGGGAACTAAGAATTCTATAAAAGCTCAAAAGATGATGCTGATCAAATAAGGAATAACACTATGAATAAATCAATTATATCTATATCGCTCCTATTTCTGCTATTATTTACAGGATGTGGTCTATTTTCCGGAGGCACACCAACTGTAAGCATGTCAAATCTTGATTCAACATTTGTATCCGGAGAAACAATAGGCATAACTGTCAATGTAGAAGATATGAAAAGGAGTATTTTTGCCATGAGCTTGCGTATAATTTATGATTCCGAATATGTCGGCTTTGATGACAATCAATCTGATTGGATTGGCAGTATTTGGTCTGACGGTGCTATTGGTATTTTGAAAGATGAAAACAGTACGGTTTATATTTCAATAACGGAAATTGCCGGATCAAATGTATTTAAGCCCTATGGGACAGTGCTTTCTTTAGATTTCACGTTGAAACAAAGCGGATCCACTCAAATAGACTTTATTGATGATCAGATATTCTTTTACGATAAAAACGGAACAGAAATCAATTTGTCTGATATTAATGTTGAGGGATTATCAATTACAATTCAATAAAAAAAACAAATATTTCAAGATCACAAGAGCCGTCTTTCCCGGGCGGCTTTTTTATTTATCTCATAAATCCGAAAACAGAATAATTAATCACTCCCAACCATCATGGGTACCTTTAAACCCGGGGTATAGTGGAAAAATACCCAGGTACCGGGATCGAGGAGAGAGGATTATTTTTTGCTAGTTTCTTGCCAGTTCTTCCGGTTCCGCCCGGTTTTCTTGTGAGTTGGTCGGGGAATGGTGCGGGTTATTCTGATACACTAGGATTTATAAGTATCTGAATATTGGGGAGAAGGTTAGCTCAAACGCT
Organism: Fidelibacterota bacterium; assembly: GCA_034521145.1. GTDB lineage: Bacteria > Fidelibacterota > Fidelibacteria > Fidelibacterales > Fidelibacteraceae > M50B103. Next base: position 44,087 of record JAXHMX010000003.1, read on the forward strand.
CAGATTATAAACTTGGTATACTGATATGTATCTCTTAACTTCCGATGAAATTTGTCCAATTAACTTTGAAGACGTACAAAACAAAATAAGGAGAAAAAAATGAAAAAAATTGTTTTAGTTTTATTGGGTCTTATGCTCATTGTTTACCCTTTATGTGCTGTTGAGCCTATGATTGCTGCCGGGTCAAACTTTTCTGTAGCACTGGGTTCAGATGGAATAATTTATGCATGGGGGACAAATCGGTTCGGCCAACTGGGCGATGGTTCCACTCAGAGAACCAATGATCCCATAGAAGTGGATACAAGTGGTGCGCTTTCAGGTAAAACCATTACTGCGATAGCGGCAGGTTATCACCATACGGTTGCACTGGATTTAGATGGAAAGCTTTATGCATGGGGGAGTAATGATCACGATAAATTGGGTGGTGGTTTTGCTGATTTTCATGTAAGTCCCATAGAAGTAAAAACTTATGGTGACCTCAATGGTAAAATCATTACCGCGATAGCGGCAGGTTATCACCATACGGTTGCACTGGATTCAGATGGAAAGCTTTATGCATGGGGGAACAATGATTACGGTCAATTGGGTGATGGTGGTCACGGTGATGACCGAGATGTTCCCACAGAAGTGAATACAAGTGGTGTGCTCTCAGGTAAAACTATTACCGCGATAGCGGCAGGTTATGCCCATACGGTTGCACTGGATTCAGATGGAAAGCTTTACGCATGGGGCGGCAATGAGTACGGTCGACTCAGGAGATAATTCCACGACTCAAAGTCTTGTTCCTGTTCAAGTGGATACAAGTGGTGTGCTTTCAGGTAAAACCATTACTGCGATAGCGGCAGGTTATGTCCATACGGTTGCACTGGATTCAGATGGAAAGCTTTACGCATGGGGGGACAATTATCACGGTAAATTGGGCGTGGGCGATAGTTCCACTATTAACAGTAATGTTCCCGTAGAAGTGGATGCAAGCGGTGTATTATCAGGTAAGACCATTACCGCCATAGCGGCAGTGGCAGGTAGTAGCCATACGCTAGCACTAGATTCTGATGGGAAAGTTTATGGATGGGGAGACAATCATTACGGTCAACTAGGCGACGGTTCCTCCGGTTACCTTAATTTTAGTTATGTTCCTGTAACAGTCGTTACAAGTGGTGTGCTTTCAGGTAAAACCATTACAGCAATAGCGGCAGGTGGTGACCATACGCTAGCACTAGATTCAGACATGAAAGTCTATGCATGGGGAAATGATTCTCAAGGGCAACTGGGCAATGGTTTCGATAGTGACAGTGAAGTTCCTGTTGAGGTTCGTGGCCTACAAAGTGTTGGTGATTTAATTTTACCGATTAGTGATGTACCAACAGAATTTGCATTAGAGGCTAACTACCCCAATCCCTTTAATCCGACAACATCTATCAACTATCAGCTTTTAACAGACAGCAAGGTTGAGCTCTCTGTATTTGACATGAATGGCAAAAAAATCACAACGCTTGTCAATGAAGCTAAATCTACAGGTTATTATTCAGTCACCTGGGATGCTTCAAATGTCAGCTCAGGTATCGATTTTTATCGACTGCAAGCGGGTGACTTTATAGACACTAAGAAAATGGTTTATATGAAGTAAGTCTCCGCTAATCTCAATAGAACAAATAAAGAGCCACCTTTAACCGGGTGGCTTTTTTATTTGCTATATAAGGAGCCTTCTCTTGCCAGTTCCATCCGTTTCCGCTTGGTTTTCTGGTGAGTGGGGTGGGAAATGGTGTGAGTAATGGGGTTGTTATACTAATATTTTAAAGTGGCCGGATTTTAGGGAAAAGGTCAGGATTTGGTCCTGTCCTTTTAAGCTTAAGCCTAGAAGAATTTCATGTGACCATTGAGAAGCACCTAGTTCCTTAATGCCCAAGGAAGTATTTTTTGAGAACTATAAAGTTGAACTTACTACTTGAATGTAGAGTTTAAATTAATCAGATAATTCTACTTTTAATTACTCTTAATTATGGGAGGACTACAAGTAGTCTCATATTAACGGTTTTTATCCTCGATGCAAAGCTCCAATTATTTAGAAAAAATGACATAAATAATATAATTCTATTTTTATGATGGTAGTAACTTTGCCATAGACACTATTCCTTTTTCAAGTTGCTCACTATTTACTTTAATAGATAAATCTGTCCGTGTAGATAATTGCTTTAAAAATTCTTGATCGGCATCATCAGTTCCAATGCTCATTATATCAATGCCCTCTATATGCATTGCTTTTGACATTTTAAGAGCATAAGTTGGATTATTAGGCATCCCATCTGTAACAACACATAATATTCGCTCTCCCATAGTGCCGCTTAGTTGTTGACTGGCAATATCTAATGCATCTGTAAGGTTCGTTGAACCTGAAGCATATATATTATTAATTCTTTTGTGTAATTGTAAAATCTCACATTGTGGCTCAAGTAATAGATTGGCTGAACATGAAAAGGTAATCAGCCCAACAATGTACCCTTTGTTTAAAGCTTCTTCAGCAAATGTCAGACTACCATTTTTGGCTTGTTGCATTTTATAGCAATAATCCATACTTGATGAACAGTCAATTAAAAGATAAAGTTGCTTTTGTTTCTGAGATAAATTAACAGGACTGCCTGAAACATTTTCTAATCGTTTTAACCAATCCTTTTCTTTGGATTTTAACTTCAAGTCTTTGGATGCTTGTCGTCTAAGAAAAGTTTTCTTTTTCATAAGCACTACCTTGTGTTATTTGATATCTCGAATTCTTTTCAAATAAATATATGCTTTATTAATTTTTTTCATTTCAGTATCATCTTCAGCTAGCCCTTTATCAGAATGCCAATAGGTACATAAAGATTTATACATTTTTTTTATAAGGTCATTTGGTGTTTTAGGTGGTAATTTAAGAATACTAAAAGCTTTTTCTTCTGTCATTTCACCATCATCTTCTGGCTGTTGATCTGATTCATTTTTTTTAGAATACTTTTGGGATTCAATGGCAAGTTGATTCAGTTGTGCAAGATCATCCTTCAGTTCATTGGTAAACTTATTATAATCGGTCCATTTTTTTTGCGTTAATAATGATTTAATGTTTGGAGAGTTTAGTTTTGCATACAATTCATCTAATTCTATGATTAGAGGGATGATATTTTGATGGTTGACGAATATTGCTACTCTATTGTAGAAATTAGAAACTTTTTCATATAATTTGTAAGCCTCATCAAGTTTTAATTTATCTTCTCTTGCTTCTGATTCCTTTTGTTTTATTAAGTTCAACAAACCTGATATTTTTTTTATGTCTTTATTTTTATGAGCGTTAAGAAAGCTTTTAATCTCGTAAACATAATTAATTGGAAATTCTATCTCTAATTTTTTAGAAAGTTCTTCAATATACATTTCTAATGACTGTAACTCTGCAGTTTTTCTGTTTATATATTTTTGTCGCATTTCCTTTCTTGCAACTTCGCGTTCAGTATTTTTTTCTTCTAGTTCTTCTATTTTCTTTTGTAAATATTCCCATATACCATATTTGCTACCACATGAATATGTTATTAATCCGGTTAACAAAAACTTTGGCGCTTGACAACAATATACACAACCACCTTCATCTCCACCAAAAGTATTAAAACAAACACAAGGATTAAAGAGACAATCAAATAGTTGAAGAATTCCAGTAGTACTTTTTATAATTGCATCTATTCCACGATCTTCCGAACAAGCACAACAACGTGCACATTCAGTAAAACAAGTGCATCCATAGCCGACCATGTCTCCATTAGTTGCTGTTTCTCCCCAAATCCATTCTGCGTAAGCTTCTTGTGGTGTAATAAGACATAATCCAGTAATAATAGCGGCATGAGGCAAATATTTTAATAAATTAAAATCATTTTTCTCGATTAATTTTATGCTTTTATTAAGCCGTATACTAATTGTATTTATTAGTCCATTGACCAATATATTTTTTATTATATTATTGTGTTTCCTTAACACTAAATGTTCTGTCAGTATTTTTATTTTCTCTATAGAATTTATTACAATATCAGATACTTCACTTCGAGTTTCTTTTTTAATTATTGTGCTATCATCCTTATAGGCTGCAATCAATCCATTAAATTTTTCTTTTTCAATATCATCTATTATATCTATACAACAATCAATCAAATAAATGATTAAACCAACATTATAACCAATCTTATATAAGACCTCCTCATTTTCTTCTATTTTGTTTACTGATGCTGTAAATTTAAATAATTCTCCACAAAAAACGGCAGTTGGCTCTGCATATTTTATAATATTATTCCTGTTTATTTTTTCTATATTTTTTTGTTTTTTTATTCCTTCATTTATAAAATATTTTGAAAAACCGAGTGAACGAAGCAGCGAATTCGCTTTGTCAATTTTAGCTTGACTAATATTTCTCAATAATAATTTGAAAATCGATTTTTTTTCCTGCAAAGAATCATTGATCTTAACTGAAAAAAGTAACATAGAAATACAAGCTGCAAATATTTGTGAATCTTCTTTAGGATTGATCATTTTAAGCTTTTTGGGCGCTACAGCACAATATTTTTTTACTTCATTATTTTCTTTAAAATTTTGTGAAGAATATAATAAAGATAAAAACGTAGAATCATAGGATACTAAAGCTCTATATTTATAACCAAACAATTCTTGTAGTGTAGAACATTGACCACAGTAATGTTTTTTATAGATATCTCTTTCATTATTAGATAATTGACATTGCTGAGGACGTAAAAATCCATACATTTACTTATCTTTCATTATTGAATAGCAAGGTATAAAGTTTTAATTCTACGATGGGCTACATAACGGAACGTCAGTTGCAACTGGTTGTTAGACGGTGGCTTCTCTTACTTTCTGATAGTGATGCCCTTTCCGTCTAGATACTGAAATCTTCCGTAGCTTGTCCCATCGATACACCTTCATCTCGCCTGAATCGCATCCGTCAAACTTTGCATGTGCATCGGAATCGGTGTGTTTCACTGATATCATGCCTCTAAGAATGTTCATAAAACAGAGGTTAACATGAACACCTTGAATACCGCGTCCTGTGTTGTTAACAACGTGGACATCAAACCTCATATTTCTCTCCTTTTTTGTTTATTGCTTCCCATAACCATCCGAAAAAGCGTTAGCATAAATTTTTTTCTGTAAAAAGGCGATGTTTATAAGTTATCACGCATGACTTCCTTTCATTATCTGAACTGTAATATGTATAGCCTCCCCCACAAATCAACCCCAGGCACTGCTGATGATAATAGCTTACCATTTATCCTCGCTTTTATTTATTAAGTAGTATAGTGTACGAATTTAAAAAGGCTTTATCAAGATGAATAAGAAATTTCCACCCTGTTTTTACCGAGAATTTTTTTCTATTCCATGGGATTACCCTACCTATTGCACTGATTAAAAAGTGCCCATGGTATTGTTGCTAGTATTTTAGCCCTTATTTATGCGGATTATGATACTGACCTTCGACTTGTCTTCAGAAGCTTGAAGTAAGCATGGTTGTTGAAGGTCCTTGTATGCCGGAATGTGGCTGGTGAATTTATTCGGTTATTATATGGGAAAGATTATTTTTATACCATTTATAACATTAATAGCCAAACTCTTTAAGTATTTCTTGAGCTTTTGAAACTCCTTGTTCCGCGGCTTTCCGGGTCCACTTTATCCCTTCTGTTTTATCTTCGGGACACCATTACCTGAAATATAAAAATAACCCAGAAAAAATTGAGCTTCTGGATGTCCTTGTTCCGCCGCTTTTTGAAACCACTTCACTGCTTCTGTTTTATCCTCAAAATCATTATAATGCAAACCCAGAAAATATTGAGTATTCGAATCTCCCTGTTCCGCCGCTTTTTGAAACCACTTTATCCCTTCTGTTTTATCCTCGGGGAAATCACCAATACCTTCATAATAAAGTCCTCCTGAAAATAATTGAGCTTTCAAATGTCCTTGTTCCGCGGCTTCCCGGAACCATTTTATCCCTTCTGTTTTATCCACGGGGACACCATTGCCGGTAAAATAAGAAATTCCCAGTTGGTGTTTAGCTTCCAAATGTCCTTGTTCTGCCGCTTTACGATAACACTTTACCGCTTCTGTTTTATCCTTAGTGATAACATCATAAAACCAACCCTTTTGAAATTGATAATCTGAATCTTCTTGTCCCGCAGCTTTAGGGAACGGTTCTATCTCTTCTTTTCGATCCATTTTAGACTCCTTTTATTAAGTGATAAATAATATTTTTGTTTAAACAGTAATTTGAAAATCTCTCAGTATTCATACCGTGTTATATGTTAATTTAAGCTTTATTCCTACTCCATCCGTTTTTTAAAGAAATGGTTAAAAACACTTCGAGATGCTGCAAATTTAAGAATGAATGTTTTTATTGGACAACAGATTTCATTTGCTATCTTAATTTACTTTTGCATATTGGGCATATGGTTTTGCTTGTAAATGTAAACATTCCTCCGGAGTTTGCACAGCTGTAACATATAAAATGACCTTTTTCACATGTTTTTCCGCCACTCATATCTTTCTTTTTGCCACAAACATCACATATTCTTGTTGCCATTATTACCTCCATTTATGGTTAATAATTATATTGTATTTTTAAATGACTTTCCCGTTTTTCAAACATACCATGTATCATCCACCCTTATCCCTGGCAATGATCATAACCGCTTTCCATTTTGCCTCTTTATATTTATTAAGTACTATAGTGTACGAATTTAAAAAAGCTTTATCAAGGATGAATAAGAAATTTTCATCCTGCCTTTCACCGGGCGGCTTTTTGCTAACTATCTTATAAAAATCAAAAGTAAATATTAATCCCACCCCAACAGATCCGGGTACCTTTAAACCCGGGGTATAGTGGAAAAATACCAGGTACCGGGTTCGGCCTGAGGGGCTAAATATTTTCGCAATATAACAAGCCTTCTCTTGCCAGTTTTGTGGGATTTCTGTTGGAAATGTTGTTACAAAGAATGGTAATATAACCAGAAATCAACTGTTTTTAGGCCAGGAATTTTCAGTACTCTTTTCACTGCTGATAATCAGTAAGTTACAAGACGAGGTGCCCAAAAACTGCCCGGTGTTTAAAAAAGCGCTTAATGCGCTCTGATGTTGAGTATTGATGCGGGTTTTGAAGCTCGGGCCTGGAAGGGGTTTATGTGACCTCTGAGAAGCACCTATAAAGTTGCACTTAGTAATTGAATTTAGGCCTTAGCTTTTTCTATTTTTTTTAATTTTATTTTGGACGGATGTGGAATTTTTATGTCCCAGGCTTTGCAAAGTACCGGATTTTTTTGAAAATGAGCATTTTCTTTGGGGTGCTCCGGCTATCCAAAGATTACTTTAGACTTTTGGGTTGGAATTGATTTTTGAATCTATTACTTTTCCGGCTGAAAAGGTGATTGATTAGCTTACGAAACATAACTATAAGTTAAAATATTTTTAAAAAAAAGGAGATTGTGTTGAATTTACGTTGGAATATATTAACGTTTATCCTACTGACTTCATTAATGGCTGCACCGGCAGTTGCCCAGACCAATCGTGCCCTCAACCTCGACGGGGTTGATGAATGGGTGAAAATCAATAGTGTTTGTGAACACCAATTCACCGGCAACAACTTTACTATTGAATGCTGGGGCTATCTCGACAGCGACGAGGACTACGCCCGCTTCATCGCCATCAACACCGAAGATGGCGGAAACAAATACCTTTTGTCATATCAAGACAACAACGGATTCACGGTATACAATCCAGGTGGCGGTGGTCATATGGCATCGAATATCCATACCAAAGAAACCTGGATGCACATGGCCGTGACCTTCAGCGGCAGCACTGCCAAGTTCTATCTCAACGGCGAATTGATCAGTGAAATGACCGGCGGTCACTCACCCGCTCTCTACCCCGGCAACCAGCTATCCCTTGGACAGGAGTTCGACGGCAGCAGTACGAGCGACTTCCTCAAAGGCCGCATCGACGAGGTGCGGATCTGGAATACCGTCCGGACTCAATACCAGATCCAGCGCACTATGGATGTGGAAATCCCGGCAGATACGGAAGGTCTGGTGGCCTATTATAATATGGACGGAACATCTTCGTTTACACTTTTAGATCACACAAGTAATGGTTATGACGGATTTATCTACAACCGGCCTTCTCGTATAGGATCAACTACATTAAAATCCTACAAACCTTATTTCACTGGAACAACATACTATATTTCTGATAAGGAAGATTTGTATTGGGCAAGTCACTGTGTGGATGCCTGGGGCGGTAGTTTCTATCATACAGCCCATATCGCATGTGATGCTTCAGATTTTCAGTCAGGGGGGCTTTTCTATCACGAAGGGCAGGGTTGGCTACCCATCGGTTCTGTCTCTCATCCATTTACCGGCATGTATAATGGCAATAATAAAACAGTATCAGGTCTGGTCATCAATCCGGCAAACGACTATTCCGGATATTTCGGATACACAAACGGGGCAAGTATCCAAAATTTGGGATTGCTGGACCTTGATATCAACTCATCATTTAACTATTCCGGTGCATTGGCAGGGGCTATTATCAACACCGGCATTGATGAATGTTTTGTTGCCAGTGATAATTCGGACATTGCTGCAATTTCAAATATTGGTGGATTACTCGGATATGCGAATGGCTCAACGATACGAAACAGTTACACAACAGCAGCGGTCAGCGGCGATTCAAATGTCGGAGGAATTTGTGGAAATAACAGGCAAAGTAACTTTGAAAACTGTTACGCTGCCGGACCTGTCTCCTGCGGCAGCGAAACCACAAATGGATTCATAGCATACCATAGTGAATCCGGAATCTATACCAATAACTTTTTTGACACACAAACAACAGGACAAAGCAGCGGCATCGGCGCTACAGCCAAGACTACAGCTCAGATGCAGAATGTGAGAACATTTATTGATACGGGTAGTACCGGCTTGACGACTGCCTGGGACATGAAAGGTAAGCATCTGGATGACAGCGGGACAGCCGACTACTGGGATATGGATCAAGCCGGGACTGTCAATAACGGATATCCCATACTCAGTAGGCAGACAGGTGCGGACAATCTTCCTTTTATTCCCGTATTCAGCGGTCAGGGAACAGCCTATGCGCCCTTTCTCATTGAATCGTTGAATGATCTTCAGGCCCTGAGTGAAGATGATCTCTATTGGGGAAGCTGTTTCAAGCAGACAGCCAATATTGATGCATCGGCAACAGCATCCTGGAATGAGAATGCCGGGTTCAAGCCTATCGGCAATGCCTTGCGACCTTTCACCGGTGTGTATTATGGCAATGAGAAGATAATTGAAGGCCTGACTATCAACCGTCCGACCGAATCTTGTGTGGGCTTTTTCGGGTATCTTAGCGGTACCGCCAAAGTGGATTATCTCTGGCTGAAAGATGTCAATATCACCGGAGACACAAAAGTCGGCGGACTTGTGGGACATTTTAATCCTACAAGCATCACATACCTTAAATACCTGGCAGTCAATGGCACAGTCTCCGCCAATGATGAAGCAGGCATGGTTGTTGGTAATTTTTCATTAAATCATACACCCGTAAGCCTCTCGCACATCGAACACAGCTACGCACAGGGCGCAGTAACCCGACGAACTGGTTCAAGCGGTACAAATTTCGGTGGATTCGCCGGTGCTGTGAATGGTGCAAAGATTAAAGACAGCTATTCTACGGCCGCAGTTTGTGAATCGGAAGGTGTATCCTGGAGCGGCGGAGATAAGGGATTTGTCGGTGCTGATACCGGCGGAACCTATACGAATCTCTTCTTTGATACGGGTTCCTCGGGACAGAGCAGCGATGCCGCAGCCACCGGTAAAACAAGTATTGAGATGAAAGATAAAAATTCGTTTTTAGATAATGGTATTGGGTGGTTTTTCATCGGACGGACAACCTCAGTGGAACGCTGGATCTGGGGGATCAATCCTTTTCAAAACAACGGCTATCCATTTATGATCTGGCAGCCTTTTCAGGACATAGGCTCTTATTCCAAAGTGAATACAGCTACCAATGACCTCTATTACAGCGTCACGATGAATGGTGAGATCACGTATGTGGGAAGTTCGCCCATTGTTTCTCACGGATTTTGCTGGCATACGGAATACCCGCCGACTTTAGCTCATAACAGCACCACAGTCAACGCCACACCTGCTCTTGGTGAATTTTCGGCAGACATTACCGGTTTAAGTCCCTCGACAAAGTATTATTATCGCACCTACATAATTACCGAAGCGGATACAATCTACAGTACGGCCGGTAGTAATTTCACCACTCAAATTGCTCCACCTTTCACGGGTTCCGGTACCGCCGCTGATCCACTGCAAATCGGCAGTCTGAGCGATCTGCAGACCCTTCGCTCCAGCCCCCTTTACTGGGATGATTATTTCATCCTGACCGCCGATATCGATGCCGCGAACGGTTCCTATAACCTGGGAACTCATGCAACAAGATTCACCGGAAGTTTTGACGGCAATGGACACACAATCAGCAATTTGCAAAACGGGATTCCTTCCTCTTCCAACGTAGCCTTCTTTCCCTATACACAGGGGGCGGTAATCAAGAATTTAAATCTGGTAAACGCCAATATCACAGGCTACACCATGATAGCACCCCTCATTGCGTACTGCCACAGTACGGTGGTGAAAACTGCAGCAGCACAGGTGGTTGGGTCCACGGACCAGACGATGGTCATTCCACCATCGGCACTAACGCTGCGGGTCTCATCGCCTTAGCCACCGGTGGCTCCCAGATCATCGGCTGCAGTAGCGCGACCAATGTCTCGTTCTACTATCGTTATAAGGTACCTTATTTCGTTGGATACGAAGTACATTACCGCTGGGAAACAGAATATGGGGAAAAAGTCGGCGGTCTTATCGGAGAAGCCAGCGGTGCCACAGTGAGCAGCTGCTACAGCACCGGCAGTGTGGTCGGAAAAAGGTATGTCGGCGGACTCATCGGGTATAATTCAAATTCAACGGTCAGTAATTGTTACCGTCAGGGGAATGTCACAGGGAAATACTCTTCTTATGGTGCCTTCGTTGGATATAATTATAATTCGGTCATTGAGAATTCTTATTCCCGGGGAACCTGTACCTATAATTCATCCCCTGCCCCAGCATTTATTGGTGGAGTCAGCAATTCAACAACGCGCAATAACTTTTTTGACTCACAAACCTCACAACAGAGTTCGGCTACCGGTGCTACAGCAAAAAACACTACAGAGATGAAAGATATTGCCACCTACACCAGTCTGTTTACCGTCGGCCTGGACAGCGCCTGGGATTTTCTTGGCAATCCCAATGATGACAATAAAAATGAGAGCTTTTGGGATATGAACGCATCTGTGAATAATGGATATCCTTTTTTGATATCCTCTCACAAAACCACCGGATATGAAGGGCCGGATAACGGCAGCTCACTCTCCCTCTATGTGCCCGGCGCCACATCTCAGGCAGTTGTCAACTTTATCAATCAGAAGCCCCAGGCTTCGAGCTTGCCAACAGGTATTCACCGGATTTTCCCCTTCCACTGGCAGATTAGTGCTCCCCAAGGTGACTTCCCCCACGCAATCATCAGTATGCCGGTCTCCGGACTCTCGGGAATTGCGGACACCAGCGCCTTGGTTTGGCTGAAACGGGCTAACAGCGGCGAATCCTGGACCAATATCGGCGGCAGCTACGTCAATGGCATCCTGACCAGCGATCCTTTTAGTTCCTTTTCCGAGTTTACAATCGGTACAAGTGATGTGGATAGTGCCCTTCCGGTCACCCTGGCCTCCTTCACGGCCGAAGCCCTTAACGGCGCTGTGCATGTAAGCTGGGTCACAGAATCCGAAACAGAGAACCTCGCTTTCCGCATCTACCGCGGGGGTGAAATGATTGCAGAACTGGACGGTGCGGGTACCACAAGCGAACCGCAGAATTATATATATACCGATCAGTATGTAATCCCGGGCAGGACTTATACCTATGTTCTGGCTGATGTGGATCTGCAGAGTAAAGAAACAAAACATCCTGAGCTTAAAGTTGAGGTTAAGGTTGAGATGGCAGGGGATATGGACTTTAACATCGGTTCCGCGTATCCGAATCCCTTCAACCCGCAGACCATCGTACCGCTGAATCTTGCGAAAGATGCGGATGTCCGTGCTTTTCTCTATGATCTAAGCGGCCGGATGATTAGGAAATTGTTCAATGCCTCCCTGCAGCCGGGATCACATGATCTGAAGATAGACGGTTCGGACCTGAGTACGGGGATCTATCTGCTGCAGATCCGCATAAACGATGCAGTGTATGTGCAGAAAATTGCGTTGATGAAATAGACAGCGAAATCTGCTAAATATATATCAAGAGCCGCCTTTCACCGGGCGGCTTTTTTATGTCATATATTATCGTGGCATCGTATGCACTGACCAAAAAGTGACCAAAAAACGACCATCCCTATCATAATTGCCCATTATTCGCCTGTTTTGGCTATATTTCGGTAAAAATGTCCCTAAATAACAAACCCTGTAAACTGTTGTTTACAGGGTAGTTAAGTGTGGCTCCGGCCGGAATCGAACCAGCGACACAGGGATTTTCAGTACTCTGTTCACTGCTGATATTCAGTAAGTTACAGAGGTAGGTGCCCAAAAAGTGACCGGTGTTTAAAATGGCTCTTTAAATGCCTTAAAGTTGAGTATTAATGCGGGTTTTGAGTATGCTCTTAGAAGTCCGGGCCTGGAAGGGGTTCTTATAACTCTTGAGAGGCACCCATAAAGTTGCACTTACTACTTGAATTTAGGAGAAATAATGTTGCTTAAACTCTGAGTTAGAACCTTCCTTTGAGATCGGGCAAATTCCATTGCTTGATCAGATCGATATATGATTGCTTTGTCAATTGAACCAAAACGGGGTGTTTTTCTTTGTCTAACCAATATACGATCTCTTTCATATTTAGTGGTGACATTTCTGTACAACCTGCCGTTGTTTCATTTGGATTTGACCAATTGTGCAAAAAAATACAAGATCCGGCTTCTTTCTTTATCGGATCAGAATTATGATTCACAACGACACCCAATTTATAATATATGCCACAAAACCTCATTTTTTCTGAAGACTGCCAATCCATATGTCCCGTCTTTTCAATTTTATCTCTGGAAATGATTTGATTGTAATATTTTGAAGTAACATCATCAACACATTCTGTCATCTCAGTGATATGAATATAGGGCATTTTTAGATTCACCATTTGATCGGCATGTTTGTATCCAAATACAGCACTTAGGCTAAAAACTCCAGCGGGACTTCTCCCGTCACCTTCTTTCTTTAAAGGAAAATCAAATATATTCTTTTCACCGTGTAATCCTCTTCCCCATCCGAGTCCATTTCTTCCAATGACAACGGGTATCATATCATGGGACAAGGACCATGTGGAATTAGTGTTTTCCCGCTCAAAATAATGCAGTGTTCCAGCTGTATCATTTATTGAATCTGTTAAAACTAAAACCATCTGACGACACGATGCAGGAATTGGAGTTTTATCATTAGCATTCGTACAAGACGAAATTAAAATGCTACCGGTAATTACGATCAAGAAAAGAATTATTTTTCCTAATGCTATATTTTTTATTCGTTGTTCATTCATGATTATCCTCTTATTCATATTATTTCTTTTCCATTTTAGATCAATCAGTTTGATTATGCAACATGCTTTCTATAAAAAGGTCCAAAGTTTTGGTGTGTGTGCATTGTTTTATTCTCCTTTCAACCAACGTCCTTCATATGACCCTAACCCCGATAATGCTGATGATAACCACTTTCCATTTTGCCTTGCTGTATGTATATGGTTCTGAAATATACGCAATTCAATAGATATTTCAAGGGATCATTATCGGCCTTGATGAATTCAGAGTATTTGATGTTATACGGCGCCCAAATTGAGCCCAGGAATGTCCAAAAACGCCGTTTCTTACATGTTTAAAAAGAAAACAACCTAGCGCTGATATCTATGATTTTCCGAATGACTTTTTATTAGAATGCAGGCCCCTCAAGGACTTTCCCGTAGGGACCCCCATGGGGGAACCTTGGACAAACGGGTTATGAGTACACTGAACATGGTTGGTTAGCAGCAAGTTACAAGAGCAACTGCCCAAAAACTGCCCGGTATATAAAAAAGCGCTTAATGCGCCCTGATGTTGAGTATTTGATGCGGGTTTCAAGATGTTGTTATTTGTGGATGGAAATGACTTGATTAAAAGGTAATTTACACATAACTATGCACACTCTCATATCTTAACTTACGATGTAACTTGTCCAATTAACTCTGAAGACGTACAATAATTACTAGCGTACAGTAAATAAATTTAGGAATATTAACGGGGGTTTCTCAATGTAACTATGATTTATGGTGGTTTTTTAATATTGTTGTTAGTCTCATTCATTAGAAAGCATACCTATAAATACCATTATCAGGACTTGAAGCGCTTACATATAATAATCGTTTGTCCCAATTAATTTCAAGTGCATACAACTCATTTCTATCATCAGGTGGTGTAATTTTATCCCATGTTTCTCCACTATCAGTACTATGGATTAAATAACCACCAGTAGCGAATATTTCAGATGGATCTTCGGGGTTTAATTCTATGCGCCATATCATATGTGCACCATCTTCCCAACCTAGTATTCTTCTAAATGTTTGCCCTTTATCTTTTGTTTTAGCAATTAATCCCCACATACCCAAATACATCGTGCTATCATTCTCACTATCAATAGCTATATCATATATCGAATTCATCATAGTTGGTGGACAAATTGAGAGTGGAATTCCTATCATTTCTTCCCAATTTTCACCTGAATCTTTAGATTGCATGATATAAGGAAGGAATCTCCCCGTTTCAATTCCCATCCATATTTCGTTTAAATTATTGGGGTTAAAAATCATGGAATGGTAAATTAAACTTCCTCCAGAAGAACCATGTATAATTCTCCAAGTTTTACCACAATCAATACTTTTATATAGTAAGCTAGAAGTAGCGCCCGCTATAATTGTTGATGGATTGTTTGAAAATTGAAAAAGCCTGAAAACCTGACTTGTAGTGGGGAAGGTCTCGCAAATTATCATGCCACTGTCTGAAGGTATCCAAGTCTTTCCTTCATCACTTGAGCGATATATGCCTTTTTTCTTCATCCAATAGTTATATTGACAACTAACAATCAAATCGTTTCCAACTTTTACGACATCTGTTACTCCGTGGTTTAATACTTTATCAATAATAGAAGTATCAATACCCTCCATACCCAGATATTTCCACTCAGAATTATACTTTTTTAAATTTATTTTATATAAACCATCTTGTCCAGCACAAGCATAAAGCTCATCATCAATTATACGCAATTTGCCTACTAATTTATTCTCAAGTCCTATACTCTGCCATTCTCCTGGTTCTGGTATTCGATTTCCACATGAAGTTGCATAGCCTATAATTAATATTAATGAGATGATTTGTACTATTATTATTCGTTTTCGTTTAGTAATAACATTTTGAATATTGTTCATAGTAGTCTCCAATATAAATCAAGGCTATTTATTATATGCTAAATATGAGCTAGACTCAAGTAGTAAGTGCAACTTTATAGTTCTCAAAAAATACTTCATTCGTTGTTAAAAAGCCAAGTGTTTTTCTGGGTCTGTTCAACAACCATCACAAACCACTGCCTATCCGATGGTCCCTGCTATCCATTTTGCTTCGTCTTTATTTATTAAGTAATGCAAGTTATCCATTTTGACAAGTATTGTCAAGGCGCATTCCGTGGGCTTGTGGCGATCGTATGCGCTGCCCAAAAAACGACCAAAAAACGACCATCACTATCATAATTGCCCATTTTTCGCCTGTTTTGGCTATATTTCGATAAAAACGTCCCTGAATAACAAACCCTGTAAATGTTTGTTTACAGGGCAGTTAAGTGTGGCTCCGGCCGGAATCGAACCAGCGACACAGGGATTTTCAGTCCCCTGCTCTACCGACTGAGCTACAGAGCCACGGTTATCGTCAAAAGTGATTTCAAAAGCGCGAAATTCTACTGATTTTCGCTTCGAATTGCAAGTAAAAAGAGGACTTTTTACTTCCGTGATTCTTTGACGCGGGTAGCTTTCTTGCCTTTCAGCGCGCGAATATAATAGATCTTTGAACGGCGTATCTTTCCACTGGTCACGCGTTCGATCTTTGCGATGTTCGGGGAATACAGCGGGAAGATCCGTTCTACGCCTACACTGTTCGATATCTTCCGCACAATAAAGGTCGCATTGATACCGGTTCCTTTACGTGCAATGCAAATACCCTTGAACTGCTGAATACGTTCTTTATCGCCTTCGCGCACCTTGACATCCACGATGAGGGTATCTCCCGCCTTGAATTCGGGGATATCGTCGCGCAAATATCCGGTGGCTGCAATCTGTGTTTTATCCATTGTTTTTGTCTCCTTTATCCGTATATGCCTTCCACATATCCGGTCTTCGTTCTTTTGTTTTACGAATTCTTTCTTCTTTTCTCCATGCTTCAATATTGGCATGATGTCCGCTCATCAACACCTCCGGGATAGTATGTCCCCTGAAGTTTTCGGGCCGCGTGTACCAGGGGCAATCCAGCAGGGGGTGCGAAAGGAATCGCTCAACGCGGATCCTATTTCATTTAAAACTCCCGGAAGCAAGCGTATTACGGCGTCCATGATGACCATCGAGGGAAGCTCTCCGCCGGTCAGCACATAATCGCCGATGGAGATCTCATCCGTGATAAGCATATCGCGTATCCGCTGATCAATACCTTTATAGTGTCCGCACACAAATAGTAAATGTGCTTCTTCCGAAAGGGATAACGCTGTCTTCTGATCAAAGAGCCTGCCGTCTGCTGTCGGATATACCACCCGTGAAGGTTTCTCCCTGTCTTCTCCGCCTTCCAGCAGCGTGCTGATACCATCATACAGCGGCTGAGGGGTCATGACCATGCCGCTGCCGCCGCCGAAGGGATAATCATCGGTCTTCCGGTGCTTGTCCTGAGAAAATTCCCGCAGATCATGCACCCGTATATTGACAAGCCCCTTTTCTTGGGCCCGCTTTACGATGCTTTCATTTACGACCGGCGAGATCATTTCGGGAAGCAGGTCAGTACGTCAATCCTCATCCAGCATTCCTTCCAGTAATTTGACGTGAAGCTGTCCGGCTTTGTCGTCAATGGTACGTATGAACTCTTCGACAAAGGGCAGTAAAATTTCTTTTCCGTTTTTCGCCGTGATGACAATCACTTCCTGCATAGGAAGCTGCATCCGGCCGCTGACGGTTCCGAGCTCTTCGCCGTCCTGAAGAACACGATATCCCTTATAGCGGAAATCTTCGCGCTCATCAGTAAAATTTTCAGCTTGTTTGTCACTGATAAATATGGCACTGTGCAGGAATCTTTCAGCCTGTTCGCGGGTATTTATACCGTTAAGAAGGAGGCTTAAACGCCTGCCCCGTTCCCCTGCATCAAGAACATCAAAAACCTCTTCCGGTTCCTTATCGTTGCCAAGATAAACATATTTCAATGAGCGCAATGCCTGAGCATCCAAGCCGGGATCAGAAATATAAAACTTTCCCTCCAGACCAATGGGCTTACCGACATATCCAATGATCCTGAAAGGCATGTTCTTCTATATTATCTGTCGATAATATCAAGTGTTGAGCGGCTGTTGCCGGCTTTTGCCGAAACTGCGGTCAGCAGCGTGCGTAAGGCTTGTGCCGTACGACCGTGTTTCCCGATCACTTTACCCAGATCTTCGGGAGCTACCTCGCAATTCGTAGATCGTGTTGTTTTCACTCTCAATTTTGGTAACGTCAACTTCTTCCGGATTATCAACCAACCGTTTCACGATCGATTCAACAAACTCTTTCATAGTAATCCCTTTCAGTTTGAATTTCTATTTTTCGGAATTGTTACTTTTTAACCTCTTCAGAGCTTTTGTCTTCTGATTGATCTTCTGTTTCTTTTTCCGTTTCTTTTTTCGTCTCTTTTTCTTCCGGTTTTTCCGGTTCTTCCGGCTTTTTCTCTCCGGCTTCTGCGGGTTTTTCCTTTACCTGCTCTTTTTCTTCTTTCTCAGCAGGTTTCTCCTCTTTTTCCGGAGTCGTACCGGTTTTTTCCTCTGCAGGGATCTCTTCAGATTTTGCTTCTTTTTTTCTGCTGCCGGAGTTTCTTTTCTTACTTTCAGTTTCTTTAGTTTCTTCTTTTTCCGTTTTTTCAGGTTCTGTTTTTTCTGCAGCTTTTTCTTTTATTTCCGGTTTTTCTTCCGGCTCTTCTTTTTCCGCGGGTTTCGAAGCCTTTTTACCCTTTTGACTCTGAGCAATTTCCCATTTCTGAAGTTCCTGTTTTTTCTTGTCCTCGGAAAGGTTACTATTCTCCAGATGCCATTTCAGCATAATGCCTTTTTTCGAGAATAAACGTTTCATCGTTTCGGACGGGTTTGCACCGTAACGCAGCCAATGAAATACACGATCTTCTTTTACATCCAGATTTTCATTCTTCTTTAAGGGATCGTACGTACCTATCTGTTCAATAAAGCGTCCGTCACGCCGGCTGCGCGAGTCCGCCACGACCACACGGTAAAAGGGCCGGTTTTTTCTTCCCATTCTTGCTAAGCGAATCCGTACTGACACTGTAGTTCTCCTTTAATTCCACGGCATGTTGTTCATTTTGTGCAATGCCTGTTTTGGAAGTTTCATTTTATTAACTTTCTTCATCATTTTTTTCATTTGTTCAAACTGGTTCAAAAGCCGGTTGACATCGGAAACCTGTGTTCCGGACCCGTATGCTATACGTTTGCGGCGGCTGCCGTTCATGATCGCGGGCCGCGCTTTTTCTTCACGGGTCATAGAGTTCAGGATCGCCCGCGTATGCACAAATTGTTTCTCATCGATCTGTGCGTTCTTCAGCTGCTGTGCACCTGGCATCATTTCAACAAGCGAGGACAGGGGTCCCATTTTCTGAAGCATCTCCAGCTGTTTTTGAAAATCCTGCAGATCAAATTTATTCTTTTTCAGCTTTTTCTGCAGTTTCTCGGCTTCCTGCTCATCAAAGGCATCCTGAGCCTTCTCAACAAGTGAAACCACATCACCTTTCCCTAATATACGATTTGCAAAGCGTTCAGGGTAGAATAATTCCAGATCATCCAGGGTTTCGCCGGTTGAGATGAATTTGATCGGCTTTCCGGTAACACTTCGTATCGATAAGGCAGCCCCTCCGCGGGTATCGCCGTCTAGCTTGGTCAGAACCACACCGCTGATATCCAGTCGTTCATTAAAAGCCTTTGCGGCATTGACGGCATCCTGTCCGATCATGCCGTCCGCAACAAAAAGGATCTCACGCGGTTTCAGTTCGCGGTAAATGCTACTGACCTCATCCATCATGATGTTATCAACATGTAAGCGGCCGGCTGTATCAAAGATCAATACGTTCTCTTCCGATCTCCGGGCTTCTTTGAGGGCATGCTTGCATATTTTGACCGCATTTTTACTGTTCTCACGGTAAACCGGTACTCCGATGCGTTTCCCCAGGACCTCCAGCTGGTCAATTGCCGCCGGACGATAAATATCCGCAGCAACAAGCATCGGACGTTTTCCGTCTGCTTTCAGCTGTTTTGCCAGTTTTGCCGCAAAGGTCGTTTTCCCGGAGCCCTGCAGTCCAACAGCCATGATCATTGCCGGCGGAAGTCCGTCCAGCTGTAAAGGAACATGCTCTTCTCCCAGCAGTTTAATCAGTTCATCATGAATGATCTTTACCACCTGCTGGCCGGGAGTAATGCTTGTCAACACTTTTTCACCCAGTGATCTTTCCTTCACACGGGCGATAAATGCCTTCGCTACGGTATAGTTCACATCGGCTTCCAATAAAGTACGCCGTACATCACGCAGGGCATCGGATATGTTTTGCTCCGTGATCTTGCCCTGACCCCGTAAGTTTTTAAAGACCGTCTGTAAGTTGTTCCGTAACTGTTCAAGCATATGAATCTCCACAATAGCCTGAAAATATAGCAAATAAATTAGCGAATGCAAATAATTTTAGTTTTATTGAGGCAAGAGTAGTAAGAAGCGAGAAGTAAGAAGTAAGTAGTAAGAAGGAAATATAAAGCAGCAGATTATCATAGAAATGGAGAGTTTCTTTCTCTTGCTATCCTTTCAGGCACGGCGAGCCAAACACACCCCAGAGCAGTGATAGAAAGACGAAGAGACAATCCCCCACGCAGTCATCCTGAACTTGATTCAGGATCCCAATAGCCATACGACCGAGTAAAGAAAGCGCTGAAGACAAAGAGACGAAGGGACATAGGGACGAAGGGACAGAGAGAAAATAAGAAGCTTAGTCAGCGGAATAACCTTGAACCTGGAAAACGAAAGTGAGCACTGAGCACTGGGCACTGAGTGACGCAAGGACTAAATGACGAAGAGACGGAGAGACAGCCCTCCCCGCTGTCATCCTGACCGGAGTGAAGACGCCGGAGGCGGATGAATGCAGTGGAAGGATCCCAACTATCTAACGAATGAGCATAATAGATCTTTCGATTCCGCTGCGCTTTGCGAAAAGAGTTGTCGAGTTGTCTAGTCGTCTAGTTGTTGAGCCAAGGGTAGTAAGTAGTAAGAAGTAAGTAGTAAGAAGAAAAAAGAGCAAAAGACGATCCTCCCCGCATCATCCTGAACCCTCCCTGCAGTCATCCTGAACTTGTGTGTCCCGCGAACCTTCAGTGAAGCGGGGATTCAGGATCCCAACTGTCGAACGAATGACCACAATAGCTCTCATTATCCTGGATTTTGTCATCCTGAGCTTGTCGAAGGATCTATAACACATAGCGATAACATAGATCTTTCGACTCCGTCCCTTTGGGACTACGCTCAAGATGACAATGTGGAGCGTCCGGGTGACAATAAGGGTGGATGACATAAAGGACGTCTGGAGGTGATAATAAGGGTGGATGTCAATAAAGCGGCAATATACAATGACAGCGCTTTTTTCTCCTCTCAGCTCTCAGATCAACAGATCAACAGATCAACAGATCAACAAATTAACAAGTCAACAGATCAACATCCGTTAATTCGTCCATGAACACAAAAGCCGCCATGCGGCGGCTCGTGTGCTTTTTTATACGGCTGTTTTATTTTGCGGACTTAACCCGGTAATCGCCTTTAAACTCAAAGACATTATC
The DNA here is from genome assembly GCA_034521145.1 of Fidelibacterota bacterium. Classification (GTDB taxonomy): domain Bacteria; phylum Fidelibacterota; class Fidelibacteria; order Fidelibacterales; family Fidelibacteraceae; genus M50B103. The sequence goes on from JAXHMX010000003.1 coordinate 65,356, forward strand.
AAAATCCTTGGTCGATCCGTCGCGCAGCATACAGGTCAGATCATCTTTCTGCAAATGCTCCATAATGTTCCCGGCATTTGTACTGTCCGAGACAAAATAGATCTGCAGGACCGGATTATCGATAAATTCCGTACGCAGGCGGACAGCTCCGGGTACAAATGAGACATGAGAGGTCAGATGCCCCATCCAGCGCTGTGCTGAGGGGTCTTCTCCGTCCGGAAAATCGATCTCAAAGATCTCCATATCCTCGGGTTCAAATGTTCGGTAATTGTTGAAGGAACGGTCATAAGACGGAAAAAAGAGTTTCCGGTATTCCAGAAAATTGAGTGTATCCACATATTCGCCTTCGCCTTCCAGTTCAAACTCTACCGACTTCGGTGATCTTTTCACCGTTCTGAGTGTAAGTGTATTTATCTCGTTCGATAAGGTTTTTAATATCTTCCGGGGAGGCATGATCGGGATCCATGTAAACGGTAATATATACCGGTTCACCGAATTCCGTTGAGAACCCGTACATATGGGGGTTCTCTCTCAGCATACGGTAAATATGCGCATTGTCGACACCGTCCCAGAGTTCCCATACACCGACATAATATCCTACAAGAACGTCGGGTGCTTCTTCTTCCGGAACGCCTTTACGGATATTATAAAGTGAGGGTGTGAATACGGCGCGCTTTACCTCGGTCGCATTGATCTTTGTGGAATCATAGAGCAGTGTGACTTTTTGCCTGGAGGCCCAGGCGTCCATACCAACGATTCCCGGGATACGGGAAACTTTGTTTTTCATGGATACAGAGCTTCCGTAACATTTTATTGTGCCCAGATCTTCAAATACGACCCTTCCAACGGTGTTGAGAGAATCCGCCTGTTCAGTAATTTCCCCAGCGTTCGGAGAGGGTTGCCATCGGGAACTGTTTGGCCAGCAGAAGGGCCAGCGCGATAAGGATAACCAAAACGACCGGCGGGACCCAGTTGCCGCCTTTGATCTTCAGTGTGTCTTTCACACGGCAGGATTTTACACAATCGAGACACAGGGTACAGTCAGGATGTGTTACTTTATCATATTCCGAAACCTTTATGCCTTCAGGGCAATGCGCGTCACACAAATTGCAGTCGGTACAATTATCCTTATGACGTCTGACAAGAAAAGGGGAAACGGAATAAAATTTAAAACGCAGGGATTCGGTCAGCGCCGCAGAAACTACCAGAGCCAGCAGCAGCCATATAAGTCCTATTTTCACACCAAGCAGAAGCAATACGACATAAACAATGATAATGGGAGCGGTGATGATAATATTCGAAAATACATTGCTCAATGCTCCGAGCGGACAGAGGTATTTACACCAGAATTTTTTAAAGAAGACAGATGCAATAACGACAGCGGCGACCGCGAGAAGCGAAAACAGCAAAACGGTATCAAAATCAAAACCGCTGACAGGACCGTAATAGGGACAGAATTTTTTACACCAGAGTTCGGAGCTGTACATGGTAAAATAGGCCGCAAAAAAGAGCACCGCGTATTTTCCCACCCGCAGAATGCGGTCAAGAACTCCTTTCAATGTACGGGAAACGCCCAGGCGTTCACCTGATTTTATTCGAACCATTCGCTGACCGTTCCTACGGGACACAGCCAGCCGCAGAAAAGTTTTCCTACGATAATGATCATCAGAAGAACACCGAGTCCGAAAAAGACCTGAGATTCGCTGATGGAACAGGACATTGTCCCCAGATTCAGTTTTGATCCGAATGACATAATACCGCCGAAAGGGCAGTATTTTTCCATATCCGGATTGTAATTTGCGTTGAATGCGCCCACGATGAGCACACCGACAATGAGTGCCAGAACAGCTAATTGAACGATCATTCTGGTCTTGTTGTGAAACCATTTTTTCTTCATGTTTAATCCTTTTATTTCCCACCGAATATAATATAAATATAATCAGATGAAAATAAAAAAGGGCTGAAAATCAGCCCTTTTTTGTGTTGGCAGCAAGAATTACTTGACCAGTGTCATCTTTCTGACAGCGGTGAATTCACCGGCCCCGAGGCGATAGATATATACGCCGCTGGGCAGTGAACGCGCGTCGAATTTGACGGTGTAGAATCCTGCGTCCATTTGTTTATTGATTAGTTCCGCAACCTTTTGGCCGGCAACGTTAAAGATGCTCAGGGTGACCGTTTCGCTCTTCGGCAGGGCAAATTTTACGGTCGTGGCCGGGTTGAAGGGATTCGGATAGTTCTGTGAGAGGGAGAACGCATCCGGAATACCGTCAACGGAAACTACGGTCTCGTCGTTATAATAGAAAACCGGAATATCTTGATCTTCTTCGGCCAGCACAGTGTAGCTGCGGTTACCGCCGCCGTAGGGGAACTCTTCCGTATTGTCCCAGGCGCCGTTCCGTCGGCATTTGAATTCCAGCGTGGTGCCTTCTTCAAATTCGCCGAGGAATGCGGAGTAGATACTGTCGCCGTCGGCATCCGTCATCGGAAGGCCTGCGCCCCAGCCGTTGAAGGAACCCACAATGTCCAGACTATGTCCCGCGTGCGTGAAGTTGCCTTTACGCATCTGAACGGACATGTTCACGTGAGCGGTCACGCCGTATTGCGCGTAATTGTAGACGTCGATATTGAAGTTATCGAAAGCCACTGTGGCGGGACCTCCGGTGTATTTATAGATACCGGCATAGCCGTTCTTGACAACCGGTTCGCCGTCGTGCGTATAGGGACAGCCCGGCAGCAGCTGATCGTCAATGTAGACCCAGATATTGTTGCCAACGACCTGCGCCTTGAAATTATGGAATCCGGTTGCAAGGGTATCAAAGTCCACACCGGGATAGAAACTCTTGCTGATATACCAGCTGGCACCGTCAAAACCCTGAAGTTTCAGGATACCGTTATCGGAAGAGGCGTTCCGGTAAATAAAACGGTAGAAGAGCTGTTCTTCCGGATCACACTTGATGACAAGACCCTTATAAAGTGCTTCCGTGTCACTCTGTTCCTTCACGATATAGATATCGGAGGAAACCTCATAGTTCAGGAGCGCCTTATCGGTTTCCGCATACAGCAGGCCGGTATTCTCATCGTCGGTGTAAACACCCACATTGCTCAGTCCGGCGCTGTCCGCGACCACGGCAAGGTTCACACCGCCGCTGTTGGCGTTCGTGCTGTTCTCAGCCCAGGTCAGCTCAGCTGCGCCACCCGCAAAGGTCTCGGTATAATCCGCCTGCGCAGGAAGCACTTCATGACTTAGGACCACACCGTCCTGGCCTGCGGCAAACAGCTTTTTACCGTTATAACCGAGTACAGAGAGGGTTGATCCCAAATCTTCGGCAGCGGACGGCATTTTTTCCCATGTATTTCCGGTATCCGTGGAACGGTAGATAATACCGTTCTGTCCCGAAGCATAGATCGTACTGTCATTGATAAATTCAACTTCATAAATATCATCATCGTTCGGCTCCGTGAAAACCTCATAAAGCGTATCGAGATCATCAACGGTTGTACGGAAAACACCATCGCTGCCGCCCACGATCACAACGCCGTTACGTTCTTTTACAGAACGGAATACGGCATAACCAAAATCGGGATCAACAACTTTAAAACTGTCCAGCGCGGTTGTTTTGCTTACGGCGAACGTACTTCTGCTCATAGTTGCAAAACCAAGACCATTACTCAGAACCGTTATACTGTATACGGTATTGCTTGCTTCATTGTCAACTTCTTCCCAGGTATCGCCGTTATTGGTGCTTCGCATTATAATTCCGCTGGAACCGCCGGCATAGATCGTACCGTCCGAAGCAATATGCATTGCATAGATGTGTTTGTTGGTCTGCTGTACCATCGGGTTGTCGATATCTACCCAGGTGGCGCCACCGTCGGTCGTTTTCTTCAGCAAGCCGGAACCGCCGCCAAGCAGACCGGTATTTTCATCAATGAAGTGTAATTCATAAATATTATCAGTGGTTTCGCTGACATAATTATCCGGATAGGAAAAGCTTGCTCCGCCGTCGGTACTCAGGGATAATCCCCGCCTCCCCAGGCGCCAAGCATTACCTTATCATCGGACGGAAAAGCAATTCCCCAGAAACTGATGCCCGGCCAGTCGTTAAGCGCTACGTAGCCTACGCCGTCAGTTGTGGAAAATTCCTGACCGTAATTTGCAAACAGCAAGCCGTTATCAAGTGATGTATAGGCATGAGCCTGATAAGACTGGCCGGTACCGGCGGAAAGCGTATCCCAGCGGGTACCGCCGTCAATAGTGGTCAGTATCTGACTGTCACTGGTAAAGGCAAGAATACTGTCTGCATTGAATACTTGAATTCCGGTGTTACGGTTGTAACCGTATGTATAATCTCCGGTGACACTGAAATTTGCACCTCCGTCGGTGGAAAGCCAGATCACATTATGGTAACCGGTCAGCGCGATCGTATTGGTTCCCTTCGCACCCGACACGTCATAAAGCCGCTTGGAGATCAGTCCGACCGGCCATGAAAGCACCACTTCAGTCCAGTTGTCGCCGCCGTCGGTCGTATGCCATACCTTGCCGACATTACCGTCCGGTGCGATCACACCGTTTGTCAAACTGGTAAAGACGACGCCGCAATCCATGTCCTCATCGGCAACATAGACCGTATCCGATGAAGTCCCGCTGATTTGTGGACTTCATGAAGTATCCGTCATCGGCACCGATAAAAACCGTGTTTTCATCATAAGCATCAATGGATTCAAGATCCCAGACGAAATTCGCCGTGTCACCTACCTGTGTCCAGGTATCACCGGCATTATCGGTCTTGAAAACCAAACCGTCATCGGCGCAAATATATGCAACCGTTTCACTTGCCGCATCGATCTTGTTCACATCAACACCGTCGGGCAACAGGATCTCGGTCCAGTCCTGGCCGAAATTCGTTGTTTTTCTGACAATATTATCGTCGATCGTCAGAATCGTAGTGGCATTTAGTGCCACGGCGTCGGAATATGAAGGAAATTCAACGGGACCTCTTATCACATCCCATTGACCGAATGCAGCCGTTGCCAGCAGTATGCAGGCAAAGATCACTAACAGTTTCTTCATGATTTTCTCCTTTTTGTTTATTATACAAATTATTTTCTCAAGTACGAAATCCCGAACAAGTATTTACCTATTGTTTCGACATCGTTTTCAGGCTTTCTGTTAATATATTCAAAATCAACAGTAATATAACCGAAAGAAAACAATTGTTCAAGACCTATTATAATATTTGTATCCCGGAAGCTTTTCGTATCCCAGTAAAAGCGTGGGATCGTTTTAGCGTATGCAAGATCAACGTGAAAGCGGGTTTTGGGTCCGAGATACAAACGGCTTCCCGTGTATAGTTTCCATTCATTTCCCGAACGTGAGCTCTCAAAGGGAAATACATACTCGACATAATCATAATTTACCGTTCCGCTTTCCGCCCCCAGATAGGCTTTCTGTACAAGCGAAGGTTTATAGATGAACATTCCGCCCCAGTGGGCGCATCTTTTCATGATTTTCAATTACCAGTGTGCCGGATATTAATGATTCCGCCCAGTCCTCATATTGAAGAAGCTCGCCGTAAAGCCGGAATGCAGCAACCTTCCCGGAATAATAATTTAGATTCCCCCGTACATGCAGTCCCTGCCGCAGCCAGAGCCCCCTCTCGTGCGTGTGGGATCCCCGGATAAGTTCCGAACGTGATATACGGTGAAGACCGGAAACCGCAATATCTCCGGAAAGGTCAGTTTCCTTCCCAAAACCAAGATTCGCGCCGTATTCCAGTCCGTTGCGTGTACGGATTTTCTCGGCTTTAGAGGCGGGTAACTCATTATAAAAAATATTATATCCAATGTACGTGTGCGACTTGACATTCGTATAGCTTTTTACCGCCTCATAAGAGATCTGGTCATCATAATAACGGGCAAATACTCCCATTCTGAAGGCATTTTTCCGGAAATCCAGGCCCGCACGGTATCCGCTGTTCCGCATAATGGTGATGGTCTCCGGAAACGTATCTTTCAGACTGCGTTCCACACCGTAATTACCCTCAAACCCAAAAAACACATTTTCAGAGAGCTTTACATTATACAATAGTTGCAGCCGGGGACCATAATAAGACACATCCCCCCATGTGGAATCGATCATACTGAAATAATCATCATAAAAATCTTTTTCCATTGAGGCGAAAAGATCGCGCTGACGATAATCATCATAGGATATACCCGTGAAAAAAATGATCTGTCATCTATATGCCGGACCGTATAAAATCCGGCATTCAGATTCTGTGCCGAAACGGGGTCATACCGCCGCCGGTAATCCATTTTATCAACACGGCCTCCGATACGGATCTCCTGAAAATTCCCTTCATACAGATAAGCCGCGGGATTCCCGGTCAAATAATATGCTTTAAGCGGTTTTGAGATCTCTTCGCGGAAAACCGGCTGCCAGAACAATGCGTTCTCAAAAGCGAAGGCAAACGATATCGCTGCAAAACAAACTATTGTTATATAATGTAAAAACCTATTCTGCATGATGATATCCCGGTGTCGGTGAGTTTATGATAACAAAATCAATTCTGGAATTATTGGTGTCAAATCCGGGCGTATGCGTTCCAGCGACTGCCCGGCGTATTTATTTTGTCCGATACCCCCGAAACTTTTGTCCAGTACATAGGGTACCTCTTTTGTATGTGTCGGGCTTGAGCTGTATTCAACGGCATCTATAACGGTATTTACATCTATACCGTCTGTCTGGTCATAATCCGTACCGTCACAAAGCGCCAGTCCGTCACCCGTCAGTCCGACCATAAAGTTCACCTTGCTTTCCTGCGATACACGGCCGTTATTCGTGGTAATATTCGGCACGTTCGGATTATCGTAGGCACCGGCTTCCATCATATTGTAAAATTCCCAGTCGGCATTGGAAAGGTCCACCGTTTTCCCTGAGATCGGCCCGATCTGATTATGGTCAAAGGCATTTCCGGCAATCACGGCAAATTCTCCCGGCTCCATGGGATATTCCCTTCCGGTCAACGGAGTTCCGGGAAACTGGTAAATATACGTAACCGATAAGGTATCGGAAAACAGCGGTGTGGTCCCCAGGCGTAAAAAGATCATCCCGTCAAGATACACGGTTTCCGAAAGTCCGTTATACAGCTCAAAAAACTGATCGTAAAAATAGAACATATTGTTCGGCGGCCCCGATGTGTAGACCTCATTGATCTTCAGCCCACGCTTGGACTGTTCCATAAGAAGCGTGTCCGTATAAACGGTATCGGTACCCAGAGAATCCGCGGTGAGATCAAGGTTCGTTGTTCCCACCACTTCGATCTCCTCGAATTCACTCACTTGCAGAACGGAATATGCCTCTACACTATAGAATGCATACGGAAGCTGTTCAAAAAGGACAAATCCCGCACTATCCGTTACGGCATACATTTCGGGAATGTTATAATCACTGGTAGCTATCTTCACCTCGCAGCCCCGAAACGGGTACGGTCGTCGTTGAGTCGATATCGGACGGTAAGGTGAATCGTAAGCGGATGGAAAGATTACCGTCAACCGTTTCCGGCTTGCTTTCAAAAAGAAAACAGGAAGCTGCCGCGAACAGCAGAACGGATAACAGACACAAATGTAAAGATCTCGTTTTCATATTTCCTTCTATAATTGTACGCTCATTTCCAGCCCGTAATAGATCGGGGTGTTCAGATCGTATTCAAAACCGGTATAGGGATTGAGAAATGTAGCGCGATAATCGAAAAAATTATTGATGTATAAGGATACCTCTGCATTTTGCGTAAGCGATTTGGAAATACGCAAATTGATCAGCCACTGACCGGTATAATTGAATAATTCCGCATCGTACCAGTAGCTCATTCCCTGATAATACACATAGGGATCGCCGTATTCGTTGATCTCTGTAACGGAATTGCTCTCAAAGAACTTCTGCCGTTTATAGAACGGCGTGTACTGGACATCCATGGTCACCCATACTCCGAAACGCTGGTTCAGATAACTGACCTGTCCGTCCAGCACCAGCTTGCTCTCCCGGGTAACGTAGTAGGGATACCATAATTCCCAGTTCGAAGAGGTCGCCCGGTAGTCCGGATCGTACACTTCATGGTTCGAGCCGTCTTTGCTGAAACGGTAGGTGGCGTTGAACGCATATTTAAAACCGTTCATCCGTGTTGTGCGCACCGTGAATTCCGCACCGTAATTATCTTCCCAGGCGGCATTCTCATAGATAGCGTACGAAAAATCCATATTGACGGTATCCTGATTTTGTTCATAGCCTTCGGGGTACGTGACCTGACGCGGACGGTCCTGCGTTTTGGAGTAATAACCGGTAAGTGAGAACCCGATATTTTTCCCGGCTCTCCAGTCTAAAGAAGCTTCGGCTTTTTGCGAGAGATAGGATTGTAAATCTTCATTGACCTGATAAAATATTTTTTCCGTGCTGCGTTCCTGCAGGGTATCGTAATAGGCGACATGTTTCGGTACACGGTAGATCTGTGTCAGAGATACCGATTTAACGCTTTGTCCCGCCCCGGCACGGATCGTAAGATCATCGCTCAGGCGATAGCGGAAATTAAAACGCGGACTCAGAAAATCGCCCTGTTTTGCATCAAAAAGTGAAAATCCGTCCGTAAAACCGATCTGCAGGCGTTCGGGATTGAAAAGATCATACCGCAGTCCCAGCAACACCTCCATTTTCCGGTCAAAGAGGTCAAAAGATATCCTGTCCTCGGCATAAAGCGATATTTTCAGGTTCGGCGGGTATTCATCAAAAGTATAGGAGCGTTTCGTAGAGGAACGCCCGTAATAGTTGAAAACCGAATCGAGGACCACACCTTCGCCGGTATTCTTTTCATAATCCGCTTCAAGGCCGAAAAGGATATTATTCCGGGTGTTTCCCCAGTTGACACGTGATCTGCGTTTAAATTTAAAGGATACGTCCCATTCCTTACCGCGCTGTGAAGCCGTGGCATTGTAGGGATACACCATCAGCATGCTGTCGATGCGCAGAATGGAGTCAGTACCTGCGACAAAGACCGTATCCAGCAGCGGAACAATGGAACAATAGCTGGTATCAATGCCGCTTACATCGTGGTCCGGCGGCAGGAACAGCTGATCAACGACCATGCGTTGTTTCACAATATCCTTCTTGTCCAGATCAAGACCCGCCAGAATATTGTATTCGACATTGTTTTTTGACTCCGGCCGGTATTTGATATCTATTTTCCCGGCGGTTCTGTATCCGCGGCTTGTATTCTGCATACGGTATTCATCGTTTGGTTCCTGATCATCAAAGACACGGGTATAATTCGCGCTGAAGCGAAGATCGAGTTTTTCGTCGAAATAGGAGCGCGAAAGGTTCGCGCTTCCGTAAAGCCGCTGATATTCATCTCCGATCTTACGGAGATCACGTTCACTGTAGCTGTAATTAAGATGGTAATCAAGAACGGTTTCCGTGAGTTTTTGACCGCCCGAATAACTGAACCCTTTCGTATCCGGATTGATCTTTGCTTTAAAACGACGGTTGATCTGTCCTTTTTTTGTCTCAACCTTCACGATCCCGTCCGTAAAATTCCCGTATTCCACGGAAGGAATACCGGTCACCACCTCCACGGAAGCGATGTTGTCCGCGGGAATGATGCGCAGATCGGTCCCGCTCTGGTCGCCTGAACCGCTGATATATCCCGATGCCTGTGCGTCACCGGAGATCTCATTGCCATCCACGATCACGCTGGTACCAAAAGAATCAAAACCGTACGGACGACTGTCACTGCGCGTGACCTTCCGCAGTCCGATATTCTGTTGTTTTGCAAGACCCATCTGTCCGGATTTCTCCACACCCGGAACAAGGGTCAGAATATCCCCCAGATTGGAGGCCTGCAGGTGATCGATCTCCCCGGAATTGATCTTGCGTGTCGTCGTCATTTCCTCCGGAACGATATCCCTGTTCTGCGCCCGGACCTCAATACCGCCGATCATAAAACAGTATGACATGTCATCCTGTCCCTCCACGTTTTTGATCAAGCGGATATTTACCTCATACAGTTCGCCGGCACTGACAAAAAAATCAAAGAGACTATTGCTGTAAAAGGTCTCTTTCATTGCGGCGATCTTATAGGTTCCCTGCCGCACATCGCGGAATTCAAAAAAACCGTTCTTATCTGTCATTGTCTGTGCCTTGAAATCGGTTCCTTTCTGCGGTTCCATGACCACCAGCGCCCGGGAGACGGGCATATTCTTGTTGTAACAGCGGACATGTCCACGCACCGTTGCGGCATGAATATGAACGGATGCAAGTACGATCAGCAGGACCGGCAAAATGATATTCTGTTTAATGTTTTGCATAATTACCTTAAAAAAACCACGTATTGTATTAATATATTAATTTTTTTGCGGGTTTTCCAATATTTTTCTATGTATCAACGTTTAAAATGCCTTATATTTCCGCCGTTATTTTTAAATAAAAACGGGAAATGTATGTATGGAACACGTTATCGAATGTAAAAACCTCACCCATTACTACGGGAACAATCTTGTTCTGAACAATCTGAATCTGCAGGTGGAACGGGGGCGTATTTTTGGTATTCTGGGGAAAAACGGAACGGGAAAAACAACAACTATCAACATTCTGATGGGGTTCCTGCGGCCTACAAGCGGGAACTGCCTGGTATTCGGTGAAGAATCGCACAATCTCTCACCGCAAACCCGTCAGAAGATCGGACTCCTGCATGAAGGGCATCTTGCCTATGATTTTATGACGATCAAGCAGGTAGAGCATTTCTATTCGCGCTTTTTTCCCAACTGGAAAGCGGATTATTACTGGGACCTCATCGGCAAGCTTGGTCTCTCGGACAATCACAAGATCCGGAATATGTCCTGCGGACAGCGTTCTCAGGTCGTACTCGGCCTGATATTCGCACAAGATCCGGAATTGCTTATCCTCGACGATTATTCAATGGGACTTGATCCGGGTTACCGGGCTCTTTTCATCGACTATCTTCAGGAATATGTCCATGAGAAGAACAAAACGGTCTTTCTCACCTCGCATATTATTCAGGATGTCGAAAAGGTCGTGGATGATACCATTATCATGGGATATCAGAAACTGCTCCTGAAAATGCCTCTTGAGACACTGAAAGAAAATTTCCATCGTTTCGAGTTCCGTAATCCGCGCGCAATCGGTGTTGTGAGATCCGACGATGATTATATCAGCAACGTTGAATATGTCAATGACAAAATAACCATTTATTCCTTCAAACCGCTAAAAGAGGTCGTTGCGTATCTCAAAAAGCAGGGAGTCAGTGCGGAGAATATCACGGAGATACCCATGACCCTTGAAGAAGCGTTTATCGGTTTGACCGGAAAATATTGATGAGGTGGTAAGCATGTTAAAAGCAATACTCTACAAAGAATGGATCAAACTACGCTGGGGCGTGCTGGTTATTGCCGGACTCACGGTGCTTTCCCTGGCCTACAGCATAGGAATGATCAATTATTACATTGAATTTCAGGGTGCGTTCAACAACTGGATGTACGTGATCGGTAAAAGCCTTTTACTTAAGAACATCGTATTTGTAAAGGTTCTGCCCCTGATCACGGGACTTGCCTTCGCACTTTTGCAGTTCGTCCCCGAAATGGCGGGAAACCGGATGCGGCTTTCCTATCATCTGCCCATCTCTGAGAAAAAACTTCTTCTCTTTCAGTGGGAATAGGATTTATGTTCCTGCTGGCAGAGATCATTTTCCTTTTTCTCGGCCTGTGGCTCGTAGTATCGATCAATTACCCGGCTGAAGTTGTCCAGAAAGTACTGATGTCGACACTCCCCTGGTTCCTGGGCGGCAGTGCGGTCTATTTTCTGACCTCCTTTATTATTCTTGAGCCGTCCTGGACCTACCGTATTATCTACGGAATCGTCACCTACGGACTGGTCGACCTGTATTTTCGTGCATCAACTTATGATCAGTATAAAACCCTCTGGGCTTTCATACTTATCGTTGCCGTTATGCCGCTGACTATATTGTTTTCCGGACACCGTTTCCGGCGCGGAATCAAATAACAACTTAAAGAATCAGGTGTATGTTATGTTAAATAAATTATCACGCTATACGATCATTCTCCTCATCGTCATTGTCTCCGCGTTGTATCTTCCGGATTTTTATTCGGTGCTCTTTGATAAAAAGGTAGATACGCCGCGCCTGGACTACAGTGCCGTTATCAATGAATTCGTCTATCACAATTATCACGGGATGGGACAGATCGAATTCGGCGATGTTGCCGGAAATACGTATTCGGAACGTGAATATTTCCAGCTTCTTCCTTTCTCTTATTATGCAACACTGGAAAAATGGCAGCAGCTGCCGGCGGAAATAGAAGGTTTCGAACTTTCTTCAAAAAGCATCAGGAAGAATTCACAGTATTTCAGTATTAAGACAAAGGACATCGATCCGCCATCCGTACCTATCTATATTCTCTTCGAATCGGAATCGGAATACGCGCAGTTGCGGGTCCCGGAAGATGTATTCCGGCTTGAGAACACGATCGAGTTCATCGATCCGATCACCAATACGGTGATCGAAGAAAAATCCGACCGCTTCCGGCAGGCTATGCTTGACGCCGGTTTTGCATTCCCCGCGAATATTGTCGCCGGAAATCCCACAAACCGCAAACCTTTTGATGAGGGTTATTTTATCACCGATGCGAACGGTGAGGTCTTTCAGCTGAAAATGGTCAAGGGAGAACCGCAATGTATTAAGACCGGGATCGATCCGGAGCTTGATATCCGCCAGATCTTTGTCAGTGAAAATCTCCGCAAGGAATTCTACGGCTGGATCCTCACACACGATAATGAGATATATCTGATCCTGTATGATCAATACAAACTCCGGCAGGTGCCTACGAACGGGAAGAATGACAATTACGCATATAACGCCGACGAAATGACTTTCCGCTTCTACACCTATCCCGTTAACCGGCATGTGCGGATCGACGGTGACGGTTTCACAAAAATGATCGTTGTCGGTAATGACTTCGAATATATCGACGAACATGTTGAAACATGGACGCCGTATGATAAACGCACGGCAAGTATCATTAAACAGTTTATCTTTTCTTTTGAACTTTCAACCTATACCCCCGAAAAGTATGTCAAGCTTCAGGCCGAATACTTCTGGCCGCGGAATCTTTTGGGTATCGGACTTTCACTGCTCGCACTTCTGCTCTTTTCACGAAAGCGGCCCTGGTTTGATTATGTCATCGTGCTGCTGACAGGCGTGTACGGACTGATCGCCGTGCTTCTGATCATGCATGAAGAATAAAGGATCGAAACGACAATCAGTAAAAAACTCCCGGCTCGCCGGGAGTTTTTTATGCGCCTGCTTTTATGTTGCTGAACGATCATCGTGATAATTGTCCGCATGCTGTCTATTGTAAATTATTTGTCATTCGTTTTGCCTGTTTTGTCATTATTGATTACTAAATTGTTCTCAATTCTTTGATTTAATAAGATTTTGCTGTATTTTATATTTATAAACAGCGGGTGAATATACGATGTTAAAAAAGTGGTTTTCGATATGGAGCGTTTGTTGTATTCTTGTCGCCGCCGATACCGACGGAGTTTTCAAGGGATATGTCCTTGATGAAAATGAACGTCCGTTGGCGGGGACCAATATTATTTTTAAGGAAACCCAACAGGGAACCGCCACCGGTCCTGACGGTTATTTTTTCATGAAAGCCCTTCCGGATACTTACACGGTAAGGATTACCTATATGGGCTATGAACCCATTGAGGAACGGATAATTCTGAAACCGGGACAGGTCCTGGAAAAAACCTACACCATGAAACTGGAGTATTTCGAGATCGGCGGTATTATCGTACAGGCGGAACGGGAACTCCTGCCGAGCGATGCGGAAACGAAAACCCGTATCTCAAGCGGAGAGATCGAACATATCCAGGCTTCAAATCTCAGCGATGTCATGCAGTTGTCTCCGGGTATCCGTTTTGAAAATCCCGGGATGGCCGAAAAGAAACAGGCGGGTATCCGGTCCTCACCCGTTGGCAGCGATGACGAGGATAATGCTTATTTCGGTGCACAGATACGCATTGATAATATCCCGCTTTCCAATAATGCGAATATGCAGATGGATACCCGGACCACCACCTCAAGCGGAGATGTGCTTACTACGGAGAATTCCGGACTTGATATGCGCCAGATACCTGCGGACAATATTGCGAATGTGGAGATCATCCGCGGTATACCTTCCTCAAAATACGGGGATCTTACTTCCGGGATAATTAATGTCAGCACAAAATCGGGACTCACGAACCACAGAATAAAATTCAAATATAATTTTTATAATCAGGAGGCGAATATCGGCGGAGGGGTTAAGCTCACTGACGCCCATCATCTGGATTATAATGTAAATTATGCCTACAGTATCCGCGACAAGCGTATTCCCGAAGAAAATTATTCGCGGATCGCGGGTCAGCTTGTCCTTAGCAGTAAACTGCTGCAGAATCTTTATACCATGAAAAACCGTTTGTATTACACCCGCGCCTTCGATGAAAGGGAGCTCCGCGAGGACGATCTGAATCTCACGGAAAAATACAACCGTGATTATACTCTGCGCTTTGCGCACCAAAGCCATTATCTTCTGTCTACAACGCAAAAACTGGAACTGGATATCTCGCTGAACTATACAAAGCAAAACTCCTATACAAAACGTCTCATTTCCACGGACAATACTTATGTGACGGATCAAATGAGCGAAGCTGTGGATACCGGTATTTACGTGCAGAACTATATCTCGGAATTATATGTTAAGGGTGAAGCTTATAATTTTTATTACAACCTGAATTACGCAAATAATTTTGAAGTGATGAATACGCAGCACCGTTTTCTGGCCGGCGGGACCTTCCGCAATGAGTTCAATCTTGGTGACGGCCGGGTATTCGATCCGCTGAAACCGCCCTCTGTCAGCGGAAGTAAACGCTCCCGTCCCCGCTCTTATGATGAGGTTCCCGGACTTGCCACCAGCAGCCTTTATATCGAAGATATCATCAAGGGGAAACTCGGTATTCCTTTTCAGCTGAAACTGGGTGTGCGGCTTGAGGCTTACGGCGAGGACCGCATCCTTGCCAGCGATTACGGCGTGTTTTTCAATCCCCGTATTAACACCGTTCTGTATCCGACAAAAACAACACAGATCCGTTTCGGTTACGGCGAAACCTCAAAGGCTCCGTCCATGGCGATGCTGCACCCCAATCCCGTTTATCTTGATGTGGATGACATTAATAATGTTGTGGACTCCCTGGTCATTATATCAACCTACATTTATTCGAAGGAAAATCCGGACCTGAAGGCTTCACGCCAGGTTAAATGGGAAGCAAGCCTTGATCAAAAGATCGGGAATGCGGGATTGAGCCTTACGGCGTATACGCAACACCACCTACGGCGGATTTTCCGCAAGCAAAAGGGTCCCGGTATTTGTATATAAATACGATTACATGGTTTCGGAAACCGATCCCCCGATAAAAGATTCCATTTCCACAACCTATTCCATCTATGAAAACTCCCTTACGATGGAAAGCAAAGGCCTGGAATTTTCGGTGCGGACAAAACCTTTTACACCGCTGAATCTCCGTTTCCGCCTACAGGCCGCATACAGCTATTCGCACAGCTGGAATGAAAACCGCTACAGCTACCGCGGTTATATCCTTGATCCCGCACTCGGTCAGGATGTAAATCCCTTTTTCGAACAACTTACCATGGAGCGGGAAAAATGCTACATTAATTACAATATCGATTTCAGGATCAGGGAACTCGGCGCATGGGTAACACTTTCCGCCCAGCAGGTCGCCTTTGATAAGAATCATTATAACGGACTGGATGATTCGCTTGCCGTCGGTTATCTGAATGTTTACGGCGATGAGATCTTTTTCACCGAAGCGGAACGGGAAGCGATCACAAGCTCCACCTATAAACGCACTTATGACGATTACTGGTATCTTGAGGAAAATCGCCAAAATATATGGCTTTTCAATCTCCGGGTAAGTAAATCACTCGGAAAAGCTTCGGAATTTTCGTTCTATGTCAACAACTTTTTGAATTCACGCCCGCTATACCGCCGCAAGCGCACTCCTTCCGAATCCTATACCCGGGAAAATCCCGAACTCTATTTCGGCATTGAGGTCAGCTCAAAGATCGATCAGCTTTTTGCAGGCAAAGGAAAAAAATAGTATAAATTTTACCCGCCGGCGGCGGAAGTTTTGAACGGAGGAATTATCCTTAAATGAAAAAACACACACACGAAAATATTTCAACCGGATCGTTTTCATTCCCGGGGACCGTAGTGGGTATTCTTGCTGCCGTGATCTTTGTCATCAGCTGCAGTATGGAAATAAACGCTCCCGCATCCATGCGCTTTTCCGCAGAGGTCACTGTCCTTGATACAAGTCTGCACGATGCCGACAGCCTCGTGGCCGGTGCGGATGTCGTTATGCAGTCCGTTTCTTACGGGGACCGTTATGAAAGCGTAACAAATTCTCATGGTGTGGCTCTTTTTAATGGACTGATACCGGACAGTTATAATATCATGGCTACCGGGAAACGCGTAGATCTTTCGGGTATAACGAATATCAACGGACAACTGCAGGATACCAGCCTCTGATGTTGAAGCGGATGATACGCTTCGTCTGAAAGTGAATGCCCGCACATCGCGCAGCAGCGCCCTGATCATTTCGGAGATCTATTATTGCGGTGCCGTTCCCGACCCTGTTCCGCAGTACTTTCATGATCAGTTCCTCGAAATATACAATAACAGTAACGCTACTCTTTATCTTGACAGTCTCATCATCGCGGATGCGGAATACGGATATATTGATGACAGCCTGATCCACGCCATACATGCATATATGTTTCCCGGCAGCGGTAATGATCATCCTATCGAGCCCGGCGAATTTATCGTGATCGCACAGGATGCCATCGACCATTCCCAGTCGCCCATTAACAGTCTGGATCTGCTTAATGCCGATTTTGAATATTATCTTCCGGACAAAGGGGATGTTAACAACCCTGACGTGACGAACATGATACAGGTCCACCATAAATACGGCATCGATTTTCTTTATTCCGTTTTCTCGAATGCACTGGTGATCCTGCAGGTTGACGATCCTTATAAATACGGTTATGATGAATTTGAGCGACTTCTTCTCCCCAAATCCGGGGTGATCGACGGTGTGGATTACCGCGATGATCCTGCGGAGACCGACCGTAAACGCCTGGATCCGGGTATCGACGGCGGTCTCACCGGCGGCGTGCCCTCATATTCAAGCCAGTCCGTGGAACGAAAAGTGGAACGTCTGGAAGACGGACGTATTATTTTTATGGACAATAATAACAGTACGCTGGATTTTCATATACTCAGCACCCCCACTCCGGGATTCTGCAATACGGAGGTGCCTGAATGAAAAAATTCATCCTTTCCGTCTTTCTCATTAGTCTTGCTTTTTCGCAATGGACCGTTAATGAAAAGCTTTTCCTGGATATTGAAACGGATTTTCTTTCCTTTCTTCCCGGCCGGAATCCGGCATATCTTAATAATGAAGTAATACCTTACTCCTATGCCGTTACCTACCGTTATGACAACGATGGCGGGGACTGACCGTCTGCCCTTTACTCCCTCACGCAAATCCTATCAGAATATTGCCGTCAGCGCTTTCCGGGAGATGAAAAGCGGCGTGATATTCGCAGGTCGTTTTGCCTACCGCTATGAACAGCGGAAAGATAAAAAATGGTTGCATAATGCCGAAAATAATCTGCATATCCCCTTTTATTTTGCGGACAGCAGCACCGGTGATTTTATATTGAACGGTATCGACTGGAATATGCTTTTCTCTTATCCCCTTTCAAAGAATATCCATGCCGGATTGAATATCTTCTATAATGTCGACGAGCAATTCAAGTCCGTTTTCCCCAAACCGAACATAAAACGGAACAGTGTCCATATTCATCCCGCACTGGCTTTTTCAGGGGAACACTCCCGTCTGGGCCTGCGCGGTTCATTTTTCCGGTATAAAGAGGATATGGATACAAAACGATACCGGCTTGAGCAGGGGAAAACTCCGACCTTCATGCGCATACGCGGTCTGGATAAGCCCCTGATGACCTATGCAAAAACCAGCGAGGAACGTCTTCAGGACATAAGAGGCTGGGGACTTTCCGCTGATATGGATCTCGCAGAAATTCTGTTATTCGAAACCAATTATGAGCATGCAAAAACGGATATTACCGACGGCGGAGCTTATCCCGTTCCGCAGGGAACGTGGGATATCACCCGTTTTTATTACCGGGCGGACCTTTATCCGGGCTGTAAGGCGAATCTCTTTTTTCAGCAGCAGATATCCCGCAGTGAAGGCTTTCATCCGGATCTGGACCGGCGTATTTACGTCCGCAACTACCGGCAGTTCAAGGGCGGACTGACGATCCCTTACCGGCACAGCAATGGGGAAATGTGGTCGGGTAACCCTTTCCTATGCTTTTGAGGAAATGAAACGCGAGGATAATTTTCTCGGGCTTCTGGATTATTTCCCCTCCAATTCGCTTTACCTGGGAATGCGCTATGAGCATCAGCGAGAATTCCTGCGTTACGGCTTTGATATCGCTTACGAAAATATCGAGGTGGGACAGGAGATCATATATAACGATATGGCAGGCTGGTATTATACGGAAATAACGGAAAAAGAGATCGCTTATTATCGCCGGGACCGCCGGAAGATCTCTGCTTCTGTACGGCTCTTATTTCCCCTCGGCGGCAATCAATTCGAAATAAGCGCTTCCTGCGCGGCCCTGAGACCAAAGAACATAGCAAAAAGCTATCATTTCGCACAAACGCGTTTAACGATGTTATTTTAAAAAGCAAAGGAAAAATAATGAAAAAATTCTTCTCTTCCGTTCTCGTCCTGTTACTTGTTTTCTCTGTCGCAGAAAGCTCGCAGATCCTTGTGTTCACGGACAAGGTCAGCTACGAAAAGATCCCTTCCTCCATAGACGCCTATTGCACATCACTTGAAGATGAGGGTTACACCGTCAGCCTGCATGCAGAGAAATGGGAAAATCCCGAAGCAATACGGGAGATCCTTCGTCAACAGGATCCGGAAGGTGCCGTTTTTATCGGCGATATACCGATCCCCATGATCCGGGATGCCCAGCATCTGACATCCGCCTTCAAGATCGATCAGAACCGCTACGATGATCCGCAGCGTATTTCCGTTGCCAGCGACCGCTTTTACGATGACCCGGATCTCGTCTTTGACTTTATCGGACAGGATGAAGACAATCCCTTGCTTTTTTATTATTCTTTATCGGAGAAGTCCCCCCAGTACATCGAAAAGGATCTTTACAGCGGAAGGATATTTCCGCCTCTGCATGATGAAAAGAAATATTCCATGATCGCGGAATATCTGGACCGCATTGTCGAACAGAAGGAAAACCCCGAAGTGCTGGATACGATGCTGACCTTTACGGGCCACGGCTATCATTCCGAATCACTGAATTCCTGGGAAAATCTTTCCCATATGCTCCGTGAGCAATTCCCGAACCTGTATATTCCCGGCGGCTATGTAAAAAATTATTATCATGAAATGAGCCGTTACATGAAAGATATCATTGTTCGGGAACTGCAGGAACCGGAACTGGATATGGCGATCTTTCATGCCCACGGCGGTGATGATGCCCAATACCTTACCGGATATCCGCCCGCAGCCAACGCACGGCAGAATATTGAAGAGGTCAAAAGATTCGTCCGCAGTAAATTGCGGAGCGCAAAACGCCGCGGCAACTATGAAGAAGCCAGGGAATACTATCTGGAGAATTATGATATTCCCGAACGCTGGATAGAAAATACCTTCAATGAAGAAGTTATCCGCGAAGATTCACTTTACGGCGCGTACCTCGATATTTACTCACCGGATGTGAAGGATATGCAGCCGGAAGCCGACGTCATTGTCTTTGACGAGTGTTATAACGGCCAGTTCTTTAAGGAAAACTATATCTCCGGTATGTATGTTTTCGGAAAAGGCTCAACGGTCGCAGGTGTGGCAAATACCGTCAACGTACGCCAGGATATATGGGCCAATGAACTGCTGGGACTGCTCCGGCACGGTATCCCGCTGGGGAACTGGCATCTGAGCCGGAATTATCTTGAATCGCACATTATCGGTGATCCCACCTTTTATTTTGCTTCGGAACACCGGCGCTCACCGCTGAAATACCGTTATCAGCGCCTTTTACGGTCAGATGATGATGCGTTGCGAACCTATGGTGTTTATCAAATGGCAAAGATCCGCAAGGCCGATGCCGAAGAGAAACTTCTGCTGATCTACCGCACGGATCCGTCGGCAAATGTCCGCCTTCAGGCACTGAGATCTCTCGCCGCTTTACGCACTCCGTCCTTTTATGAATTACTGAAAACCAGTATAACGGACCCCAGTGAACTGATCCGCCGTATCAGTACCAACTGGATGGGGAAAGTCGGTCGTGCCGAATATTTTCCCCTGCTGGTGGAAGCGTATTTCCATGATATTTCCACACGCGTATCCTTTTCCGCCAAGACAAGTCTCAGCCTGCTTTTTCCGGGACCCGCGGTCAATCCGATCTATGAAGAACTGAAAAATAGCGGAAAACTGGATCCGGAACAGATAGACAGACTCGATTACATGCAGAAATACAATAAAGACTGGCTGTACGACGACATACTATCCGTTGTCAATGATACCGGTCTGACCACAAAGAAACGCATTTCCCGAATACGGACGTTCCGTAACTATAATTTTGCTCCCGGGATCACGCCGCTTCTGAATATTGCTCTTGATCCGGACGAAGATCAGGCAGTCCGGACCGCTGCCGTGGAAGCACTGGGCTGGTTTACGATGAATCCCGGCTACAAGCGCATTGTAGAAGCATTAGAGGTACTGTGTGAATGTGACGGGAAATCCGTTCGCGCAGAAGCGGTAAAAAGCATTAAGCGCCTTCAATACGGACCCAATCTCTCGATAACTCCGTAGTTGAAAAATGCGAAGAACATATTAGATTTTTTGTATTTGAAAGTTCGGTTAAAAAGAAGGGCGGTTTTTGAACCGCCCTTCTTTATTTAGCCTTTACTGTTTTCTTGCAAATTACCAATTACCAATTATCACGGTTTATCGTTCACTCCCCGGCCTTTCCTGTCCGTATAGAATCAACGATTTCTTATTGCCATCTAGGATCATATTTCTTAGTTTGCAACATAAGAGTTTAGAGTTGAGGGTTGAGAAAGCAGGGAAATGATCTACCGTGTCCCGCGGGACTTTAGTGAAACGGAGTGTCCTGTCTATCTTGTTATCCCGTTTAAAAGCCATCCCGATTATCCGGTCTCAGGGGGGGTCCCGATGGGATTATCCCGTCAAAAGCTAAATCTACTTTTTCTCCATGAACGGGTATTCATAGGCTTTCGGTGGATTGAAATTTTCCTTTATGGTGCGCACCGATACCCAGCGCATCAGGTTCATGGACGAACCGGCCTTATCGTTGGTGCCGCTGGCACGCGCACCGCCAAAAGGCTGTTGTCCGACCACAGCGCCCGTGGGTTTATCATTAATATAAAAATTCCCTGCAGCATTGATCAGTATCCTGTCCGCTAAAAGTACCGCCTCACGGTCCTGCGCAAAAACCGCGCCTGTCAGGGCGTAGGGACTGGTCCGGTCACAAAGTTCCAGGGTCTCTTTATATTGTCTTTCGTTGTAGACATAGATCGTCAGCACGGGACCGAAGATCTCTTCCTGCATGGTCTTGAATGCGGGATCCGTGGTGACAATGGTGGTGGGTTCGATGAAATATCCCGTGCTCTTGTCATATCCGCCGCCGGTAATGATCTCGGCATCGGAATGTTCTTTCGCATATTCAATATAGGAAACGATCTTGTCAAATGCCGTTTCATCTATTACGGCGTTCATGAAATTCGTGAAATCAAGCGGAGATCCCATCTTGACGGTCTTTACCATTTTCACATATTTTTCACGGAGTTCATCCCAGATATTTGCCGGGATATACGCACGGGATGCTGCCGAACATTTCTGTCCCTGATATTCAAATGCTCCCCGTAGCATGGCAACGGCCAGGGAATCAATATCCGCCGATTCGTGTGCGAAAATAAAGTCCTTACCTCCGGTCTCTCCGACCAGGCGCGGATAACTCTTATAATCGGCAATGTGCGTTCCCACCGTCTTCCATATGTGCTGAAAAACCGCCGTTGAGCCCGTAAAGTGTACACCGGCAAGATCCGGATGTGTCAGCACGATCTCTCCGATCTCCTTTCCGCTTCCGGGCAGAAAGTTTATGACCCCGTCCGGAAGTCCCGCCGCTTTAAACAGTTTCATCAGAAAATACGCGGAATATATCTGCGTCCGGTAGGGTTTCCACACCACCGTATTCCCCATAATGGCCGGTGCTGTGGGTAAATTACCCGCAATGGACGTAAAATTGAAGGGCGTAAGAGCAAAAACAAAGCCTTCCAGAGGACGGTATTCCAGCTGATTCCAGGTGCCGGCGGGACTGTAGTCGGGTTGGTTTTTATAGATCTCGGACATGTAATAGGTGTTAAAATTAAAGAAATCGATCAGCTCGCATGCCGAATCGATCTCTGCCTGAAAAATGCTTTTGCTCTGACCCAGCATGGTCGATGCATTCAGAAGATCGCCGTAGGGTTTGGAGAGTAATACGGCCATTTTTTTAAAGATCGCCGCACGGGAATCCACGGGCATCTCTCTCCATTTTTTGCTTGCTTCCGTGGCGGCGGCTATGGCTCCTCGGATCTCTTTCTCACCGGCCCGGTGATATGTTCCCAGAACATGTTTATGGTCATGCGGACAGGTGACCGTTGCTGTCTTCCCGGTATAGATCTCTTCTCCGCCGATAATGACCGGTATCTCTATCTCTTTGTCCATGAGATCCTTCAGAACTTCCTTTACGCTTTCGCGTTCCGGAGTGCCCGGTGCATAATTCAGCACGCGTTCATTCTCTGCATGCGGGATCTTATATAATGCATTTATCATCACGCGACTCCTGTTTTTTTGGTTATTGTTGTTTACCGATCGAGTTTAGAAAAAAAATTTATGAATTTCAAGTAATTAGCAATCGGAACCGGCGATTTTTGACAGATATTCGGATCAGTGAGAACGGAATACCGAACCCGGAAGCTTGCCGCCGCTTTTTTTTCTTCAGTATAACGGGAGATCTACATACAAAAGATCGTTGATTTTTTGTCACGGTTTTAGATCTGTAAATACAAAGCCCCGCTTTATCAGCGGGGCTGCGGGGTAAGGAAGGGATTTGCGTTTTAATTAATCAATTTCGATCTTGCGTGGTTTCGCAACTTCAGTTTTGGGGATCTGCACGGTCAAAATACCGTCATCCCAGTTTCCTTTGATCTTCTCAGTGTTCACATTGTTCGGCAACTGGAAACTGCGGGAGAATTTACCGTAGTTGATCTCACTCAAATGGCACTGAGATTCTTTTTTCTTGACCTTCTCTTTCTTCTCACCGGATACCGTGATGACATTATCCTTTATGGAAATATCAATGTCATTCTTTTTCATACCCGGTACTTCCACGCTCATGAGAAATTCATTATCGTTTTCTTCAACTTCTACACGCGGTGCCCAATGCACGGTTTCACTTGGTTCTGTGTTGTAGAAGGGGTCATTAAAAAAGTCATCAAGCATACTGTTGTAGAAGCGGCTTTGTCTTGCAACCGGACTATTGTGTTTTACGAGCATCATTTTATGCCTCCTTTTTTTTGTTCTTCAAAATTTCTTGTCTTTTCTTCCACCGCGCTTACCGGCGGCCTTCTTTTTTCAATCTTCACACTATAAACATGCGAAAATCATGCCAACATCGTATGCTTGCCATATTGGCAGTATTAATGTCGTATAATTTGTCATTATTTATATTATATGTCATTGTGGCATATTTTATGGATATTTTTCCTGCAAAAGCCTGTTCTGCAGATAAAACGTTTTTTCCCTGTTGCGAAATACGGCTGCAACATGTAAATTAGCTCTTGTTACCGAGAAAGGCCTCAAATGAAAGGAAGGAGTTTATCATGGCCTCCACATCAGATTTCAGATCCGGAATGGTGATCATATATAATAACGAATTATACAAGATCGTAAGTTTTCAGCATAGTAAAACGGGACGTGCAGGCGCAGTTGTCAGGACAAAACTAAAAAATCCGCTGAACGGCAAAGTGCTGGAAAACACCTTCCGTTCCGGTGAGAAAGTCGAAGAAGCCCGTGTTGAAGCCCATATAATGCAGTATCTCTATAATGACGGGTTGCATTATTATATGATGGACCCGGAGACATTTGAACAGGTTCCGGTCTCCGAGGAAATAATCGGGGAAGACAGATTATATATCCGCGAAAATGATGAAATTAAAGTGCTCATGTATGACGAACGCCCTATCTCTGTCGAATTACCCGCCTCCGTTGTGATGGAAGTCACCTATACTGAACCCGGAGAGCGCGGAGACACTGCCAAAACCAATGTAAAAAAGCCCGCCACGGTCGAAACGGGACTTGAGGTTCAGGTTCCGCTTTTTATTAATGAGGGTGATATCATTAAGGTCGACACGCGGGACGGTTCTTATATCGAGCGTGTAAACAAATAAGATAGCAGAAGAAAGGAAATATCATGAATTTTCCAAAAGAACTGAAATATGCCAAAAGCCATGAATGGGTCCGTGTTGAAGGTGATGTTGCGACCATCGGTATTAGCGATTACGCTCAGGGAGAGCTGGGCGACATCGTTTTTGTCGAACTCCCGGAAACCGGTGAAAGCGTTGCCAAAGGCGAAGCGCTTGGGTCCATTGAAGCGGTAAAGACCGTCTCCGATCTGAACGCTCCGCTGAGCGGGGAAGTCACCGAGGTCAATGTGGTACTGGAAGACGAACCCACTCTTATAAATTCCGATTGTTATAAGAGCGGCTGGATCCTGCGGATCAAGATCGACAATAGATCGGAACTGGATGACTTGCTTGATGCTGAAGCATATCAGGAGCATATCAGCTAATTAAACAATTTCCGCTCACCGGAAGCGCTGAGGTATTCGATGCCATTTTTACCCCATGCACACGACGACGTCGAAAAAATGCTGAAAAAGATCGGTGTTGACCGCTTTGAAGATCTTTTACAAGCCATTCCTGAAGCTCTCAGGAGCAATACCGCCCTGGATCTTCCGCAGCCTTTGTCGGAACTTGAGATCCAGAAGGAAATGCAGCGGCTGTCGGAAGAAAATGCTTCTTGCCGGAAAACCGTTTCTTTTCTCGGCGCCGGTGCGTATGATCATTTCATTCCGCGGGTCGTTGATTTTATCATATCCCGGTCGGAATTTGCAACCGCTTATACTCCTTATCAAGCCGAGGTCAGTCAGGGCACCTTACAGGCAATGTATGAATTCCAGTCCCTTATTTGCGAGCTGACCGGCATGGAAGTTGCCAATGCTTCCATGTATGACGGTGCATCAGCCATGGCAGAAGCGGTTATCATGGCGAAAAATATCAAACGACGCCCTGAAGTTCTATCTCTGCCGCAGTCCACCCCCTCTACCGGCAAACCCTGGAAACCTATGCCCGTTCGCAGGACATCCGGCTGATCGAATGCCCGCTGAAAGGACTTATTACCGATCCGGACGTTTTATCCGGTCTTATCAATGAAGATACCGCCGCCATGGTATTGCAAAGTCCAAATTTTTTCGGATGTATAGAAGACAATGTATCGGCGGCTTCTGCTGCGCATGCAAAAAACGCTCTGTTCATTCAGGGCGTGGATCCGCTTTCACTGGCGATCCTGAAAACACCCGGAGAAGCGGGTGCGGATATAGTTTTCGGTGAAGGGCAGTCCCTGGGAAATCCGCTTAATTTCGGCGGACCTTATCTGGGTCTCTTTGCCGCAAAAAAAGCCTTTATCCGGAAAATGCCCGGGCGTATCGCCGGAATGACGCAAGACACCGACGGCAAACGTGCCTATGTCCTGACGCTGCAAACACGGGAACAGCATATACGCCGTGAAAAAGCCACCAGCAATATTTGTTCAAATGAAGCCTTGTGCGCCCTTGCCGCCACGGTTTATCTGGCGCTCATGGGAGAGAGCGGTCTGCGAAAAACCGCTGAACTCTGCATTCGGAAATCGCATTATTTATTTGACAGAATAAGCGGGCTTGAGGGTTTTTCGCCGGTTTCACGGGATCCTTTCTTCAAGGAGTTTGTTATCAGAACGCCGTTCCCCGCAAAGCATATTATCGAAAAAGCCGCAGAACATGGTATTGAAGCGGGCATAGATCTGGACCGTTTTTATCCCGGCCGTGATCATGAACTGCTGATCGCCGTGACGGAAAAACGCAGTAAAGAAGAAATGGATGCTTTTGTGGATGTTCTTTCCGGGATCTCCTGACGGCCGCTTTTATACGCAGGTTTTAATTATTGCTCAGACCACAAGACGCAAAGAATATAAAAAACTTTTTATCCCATTCCATTTGTCGTAATTTTACCGTTGTTTACATAATACCGGAAAAAGGAATAATTTATGAACAATGTATTTGAGGAATCTTTTGCCATTCTTGAGGAACTTCGCAGAGATACCGCTTTTACCGGAAAGATACAAAAAGCTTCGAACATAATGCTCAAAGCGTTGAAAGAGGGGAAAAAAATCCTCTGGTGCGGCAATGGCGGTTCGGCAGCGGATTGCCAGCATCTGTCCGCCGAATTACTGGCCCGCCTCCGGTATTCCCGCAAAGCTCTTGCTTCTCTGGCACTAACGACCGATACATCTTTTCTCACGGCGTGGATCAATGATACCGGCCGCAGCGATCAGCTTTTCAGCCGTCAGATCGAAGCACTGGCGGGATCCGGCGATGTCCTTGTTGCCATAAGCACAAGCGGTAATTCCGATAATATCATCAATGCACTTTACAGCGCAAAAGAAAAAGACACCGTGAGTATTTTCCTGGGCGGCGCCGGCGGCGGCAAAGCGGCGGGTATTGCCGATCTTGAGCTGATCGTTCCGTCGGACAACACACAGCGTATCCAGGAAATACACATCATGATCGGCCATATGATCTGTGAAAATATCGAGAAGGCATTTCTGTAATTCTTATGCAGCGGCTCTTACGGGATTATATTTATCACTTACAGGGTGAGCGGCAGCTTTCACCCAACACGGTTTCTTGTTACAGAACCGATATAAAGCGCTATCTTGAATATCTTAACGGGATCGATATCACCCATCCCGATGCCATTGATACCGAAACCGTCATCACCTATCTCGGAGAACTTCATGAATTACCGCTTGCGCCCAGCAGTCTGGCCCGGAACTTATCCGCGATCCGGATGTTCCATGCCTTTATGGTGAATGAAGGATATGCGAAAAAAGACATAACAGAGAATATTGATTCGCCAAAGCTGCCCAAACGCCTTCCAAAGATCCTGGATATTCAGGATATCGAAGAGATCCTGGAGTGCATAGACATCGGGGCGGATGGCGGTGTGCGGGACCGTGCCATGCTGGAGCTGCTATACGGCAGCGGTCTGCGAATATCGGAATTACTTGATCTGCGTTTGTCCTCCCTGCTTATCGATGAAGGCTGGGTCCGGGTACTCGGAAAAGGGTTAAAAGAGCGCATTGTCCCTTTCGGTGAAGAAGCACGCGAATGGCTGAAAAAATATCTCCGCAACGTCCGCCCCGAGCTTGCCCGTCATGGTCAGGCGGAAGATGTGGTGTTCCTGAATATGCGCGGTGCACCCCTTTCGCGAATGGGCGTCTGGAAGATCATCAGGAACTACGCCGGGCTTTCGGGCATACGCAAACCCGTAAGTCCCCATGTGTTCCGCCATTCTTTTGCGACACATTCGCTGAGAGGGCGGTGCGGATCTCCGCGCCGTTCAGGAGATGCTCGGTCATTCGGATATCGCAACCACACAAATATATACGCACCTTGACCGCAATTATTTAAAAGAAGTACATAAAACATTTCACCCGAGAGAAAGATTTAAAACATGAACACACAGATATTCCAGTACATTGCAATGGTCGTCCCTATCTTGCTGAGCCTTACGGTCCATGAATATTCACACGGATATGTTGCCTACCGCCTGGGGGATCATACCGCAAAGAACATGGGCCGCCTTACCCTGAATCCGATCTCCCATGTCGATCCGATCGGTATGCTTATGCTTTTTATTGTCGGTATGGGATGGGCAAAACCGGTTCCGATCAATGTGCATGAATTCAGGAATCCGAAAAGGGATCTGGCAATATCATCGGCAGCAGGTCCGCTGTCAAACTTTGTAATGGCGGCATTTATCGGCTTAATATTCCGTCTCTTTCCGCAGCTGCAGCCCTTGCAGGCCGATACCGGCGTTACCCTTTTTCTGAAATTAAACCTTTTTTACTTTCTTTTAATTAATGTAGGACTCGGTGTATTCAACCTTATCCCCATTCCGCCGCTGGACGGCAGTAAAATACTGCGCGGATTTTTGCCGGACAGTAAAACCTATTTCATAGATTATCTTGAGCGATACGGCGTTTTTCTTATACTGGGAATTTTTCTCGCGGGACGGCTGGCGGGCTTTTCGATCTTCAGCCGGGTCCTCGGACCGGTCATTACCGGTCTCATTTCGTTTTTCAGCGGGATCCAAATGTAAGAGAACTGATCCCGTATTTGTTACCTGCGGTCCGGAAATAATTTGACATTTATGGACCGGCGGGAACGTTTTACCTTCCGCAGTTCTTTCCCGGCTTTTCGCTTTTCAATCTTCACTCAGTGTGGTCTGTTCCCGGAATCCTTCACCCTGCATGATCGATACGTTGCTTACGGTCACAAAAGCATTGCTGTCCTCTTGCTTCACAATGCGCCGCACATGCTCGATCTGACGATTGGAGACGACGCAGTACAGGGTCCTTTTTTCTTTATTTGTATACAGGCCTACCGAGCCCATGCTGGTCACGCCGCGTTTGGCCTCCTGCATGATCCTGCGGGCTATCATTTCCCATTCACTGCTGATGATCGTAATGGCCTTTTCACTGGTAATACCTTCAATGATCATATCCACAATTTTCGATGACACAACCAGGGAGATCAGGCAAAACAGGATAATATCAATATTTTGGAATACAATACCCATAATAATGATGATACCCGTATCCACAAGGATAAAAGAATTTCCCAGCGAGAAATGAAAATGTTTATTGATTATACGTGCAACGATATCGCTCCCACCGGTCGTCCCGCGACCTTTCATGATAAGTCCCAATCCCACTCCCAAAAGCGCACCTCCGTACACTGTTGCCAGAACGGGATCATGCGTTGCCGGGGGAAAATTAAAAACAACGTCGATCAGGTCCGTAAATACGGAGATCCAGATAATTCCCCAGAGTGTTTTAATGCCGAATTTCCGGCCGAATATTCTGACACCGAGGATAAACAGGGGAATATTCATTGCCAGCATGGTAATACCTGCGGCCATTTAAAAATATGGTACAGGATCGTGGAAATACCCGAAACACCACCGGCGGATACTTTGTTGGGTATCAGAAAGAACATGAGCGCACATGCCATGATAAGGGATCCTGCTATGATCTTTATAAAATCAATAATATTCTTAAATTTGATCTTTTCGAGTTCGGTCATGATTCACCTCCTGTTAATTCGCCGGAATATATGATTTTTGAGGAGCAGTGGATATCATTTTTTTACAATAATCAACATCAGAACACCGAGAAAAATAAAAAGAAAATTCGGTGTCCATACCGCCAGAAACGGCGACATGAGTCCTGCTATTCCCAGCACTTTTCCGAAAGTCAAAAGCACATAAAAAGTAAAAAGAAGCAGGAGGCTTGCGGCCACCCCGCCCCCGTAGCTCCGTGACCGGCGCTGAAAGGTAACCAGGGGGATCCCCAAAAGAATGACCAGAAAGCAGGAAAAGTTCATGGCGGTCCGGAAATATAAATTCGTTTCCCACCGCGCTGTCTTCATTCCCAACTGTTGCGAACGGTCAATAAATCCCCGCAGCTGGCGGAAAGTCATATCCTCGGGCCGTACCCCTTTCTGGCGCAATTCCCGCGGACTTACGTCAAGCGAAAAAACCAGAGTGTCATGTTTTGTAAAGATCTCTTCATCATCCCTGAAAACGCGCTTCTGTACATTCAGCAGCATCCAAGTTTCGTCTTCTTCTCTCCAGCGCACATGATCCGCATCATAACGTTCCGTTATTTTTCCGTCAATAAAGCGGTGCAGTCCTGCAGTCCGACCGCGTCCGTTCGTGATATTATAGCTCCGGATCGTGAAAATATAACGGTCGGGCAACTGGAAATAGACCTGCCGGTGTATGCGCTGCTCCCGGCTTTTACGGGTCAGCTGCATATTGTTCTCCATAAACTCCGTTACTTCCTGTTGAGCGGGGACAACCACCCTGTCCTCGAAAACGAAAAAACACTGAGGATGACGCCGAAGATCAGAAAAGGCAGTGCCAAACGGTAAAGGCTGAGTCCACCGACCTTCAGGGCGGTAAGTTCATTGAATTTATTGGTCTGTCCGAAAAAAAACACCACCGCCAGCAAGGCAGAGACCGGGAAACACCAGTGCAGCATCCAGGGGATCATAAGCCAGTAATAATGTACGACCTCGGCAAAGCGCAGATCGTTATCAAGAAATTGCGCGATCTTTTGAACAAGATCGACGAGTAAAAAAACACAGATAAAAGTCAGCATAACAAACAAAAAGATCCGCAGGTACTGATGCAGCATATAACGGTCCAGCTGTTTCATATCATTTCCCTGACGATTTATGTCTGAGTTTTATATAATCGATACTTTTTGAAGTTGCCTTAAGGATGGTGAATTCGTATTCCCGGATAACTATCATCTCTCCTCCTTTGGAAAGCGGTCCAGAAAATCCAGGATATACCCTGCTATCGTTTCATACTCTCCTTCCGGGAGTTTCAGAAGATATTCATCGTTCAGAAAATCGATCTCCGTTCGTCCGCTCATAAGAAGATCGCCGCTAGAATGACGGCGCACCTGGGTGCTGTTAATATCATATTCATCATCAAACTCACCGAAGATCTCTTCAACGATATCTTCCATTGTGACCAATCCGGACGTACCGCCGAATTCATCTACGATAACCGCAATACTGGTTTTTGTATGCTGAAATTCCTTTAGGAGATCAAAAATGCTTTTGCTTTCCGGGTAAAATTTAATAGGTCGTATAATATCCCCGATATGGCGTATCGGTCCCAGAATGTCACGCAGCGAGATATAGCCGACAATATGATCTATCGTATCGCGATAGATAATGATCTTTGAGAAACCCGATTGAATGAAGGCCTTTTTCAGATCCTCCAATCCGCGCACCCTCCGGCAGAGCGACAATATCCGTACGCGGGGTGATTATCTCTCCGGCAGTCGTGTCGGAAAATTCAAATACATTATCGATATACTTTCTTTTATCATCATTAAGAACACCCGTTTCATAGCTGTCGAAAATGCTTTTCTCTATTTCCTTTCGCCGTATCATGATATTTAGCGGTTGCTCGTCACTTTTGAAAAATCTCAAAAGTCCGGCTATTATTTTTTCAAAAAAGCGGGCAACGGGGTGCAGAAAAAATCCGAATATTTTTATCACGGCGGATGAGAACAATAAATAGGAATTTGGCTGATAACGGATCAACGATTTGGGAATAACTTCTCCAAATAACAATATTATTCCCGATATCACCAGAATGGTCTGCCACCAGTTGAAAAGTCCGTACGACGTAAAAACAATACTTGCAAATGTTGTTGTGAGAACGTTTGCCAGGTTGTTTCCCACCAGAATGACCGTAAGATAATGCTGACGGTCTTCATACATTTTGATGGCATCGGAAGAAAAGGCTTTTTTCTGACTTTTCCATTTCTGCAATTGTAAAGGATGGGCGGTCGTGACGGCGATCTCCGATCCGCTGAAATAGGCAGAAAGCACAATACCGAAGGCTGCAATAATAATTTCCGTGATCATTTGATTATATTATGCAAAATACCGGTAAAAAACAAGAAATGAGATGACAATGTGGCAAGCTTTTTCGTATGTTCACTAAATACAAATTCAGTAAAAGTCCTATAATTAACTTGCAATAAAATGCAAAGAATCATATAATTGATTGATGAGAAGGAAACAACAACATCTGCTGATCTATTTGCCGGGAAAGAATTCAACAGAGATCTCGTTTTCCCGTTTATCACTTTATTTTATGGCCTTCTTTGCCGCATTATTTCTTTTGACCGTTATTGCGGGAAGTGCTTTTATCGGTTATAAGTATTTATCACCGCATTTTTTCACATCAAATACGATAAAAAATACCACATTACTGAAAACCGCAAACGAGCTGAGAGAGGAAGTCCAGGCTACGGAAGCTTATCTGGACTCCATGGTGCGTTTGAACAACAACATACGGCTTTATGCGGATCTCCCTGCCCACGATCTTAATGTTAATAAACTCGGTATCGGCGGGAGGGTTCAGTTGACGGATCCATCGGAACCCCGGAATGAGATCGAAGAACTTGATGCCGATATTCAGTTGCTCAGCACCAAGGTTTCCGTTGAACTTGAAAATTACAAGAATCTCTACGCCAGCATCCAGCAATACAAAAAGCGACTAGAATACATGCCGGCAATTACACCGCTTGACGCCGATAGTTATTATATCAGTTCAAACTACGGGTACCGCGTTGATCCTTTCACCAAAGCACAAAAATATCATGCCGGTGTAGACCTTGCCGCTACGCGCGGCACCCCTGTCTATGCTTCCGGCAAAGGGAAAGTTATCTATGCCACTTATTCCCGCGGCGGTTACGGAAATGTTGTAAAAGTCGATCATGGCTACGGATACGTTTCCATCTATGCTCATTTGAACAAGATCAAGGTGCGGAAAGGGCAGAACCTTCAGCGTGGCGATATTGTCGGCGAAGTCGGAAGCACCGGCCGCTCTACGGGTCCTCATCTGCATTATGAGATCCAGAAAGACGGCAAACCGGTTAACCCCTTTAAATATATGTGGGATGACGGTTCCCTTTAGATAACGCTTTTTTATCTCCATAATACAATATTATACACCTTTAGGTGTATTTTTTTTAAGAAAGCTTAATGGTAGAAAATGAGGCTAAAAACGTTAGTACTGTAATAATTGACACTATATTTGTCGTAAATAAAATAGCTTACGAACGAAATAAATCCTTTTTTTCTTCTTTTCTTTGCTTGATCAAAGAAAATCCCATGGGGATCCCCTTGGGAGAAACAAAAGAAAATCAACCGCTTCTCTCCTTTGTAAAAATCCTCTGCCTTCGCTAAAATGCAGAAAGGTCTCGCTCTGCTCACCCGCTGCATTTTTTTACGCTCACGTATCGGATTTTCTTCACGCGTCGTCGCGATGCGGAATATGAAGATCATTGATAAGATTACCTCAGAAATTACTATTAAGCCTTATAAAATTTTTATACCGGGGCAGCCTGCGTGTTTCCGCTAGCTTCAACCTTGCGTCCGGCACGGCCGGCCTGTCGGATCATTTCTTTCTTACTGCCCGTTTTCCGTTTTTTCCTTTTCCCCGAGACAGTAAAAATAACCATCCTTTGATCCGACATAAATACGTTTATCAAAAACGAACGGCGTAGATTCAATTCCGCCGATATAATGACGTTGCAGACGTTTAAGGGTTCCATTCACCGTATATTCAAAAAGTGCAAGTCCGCTGTAGGAGCCAACTACGGCCCGTCTGCCCACAAGCAGCGGAGTGGAAATACTTTGACCGACCCATCTTTTTGCAATACGTTTCGGTGCCGGATAACGGTGCCGCCGGTTTGGTCCCCAGACCTTGGCGGTATCGATTTTATCATGTTCCACCAGATAAAAATATCCGTCAATGCCCGTAAATCCCGCCAGGTACGGCATATCCGACCCTTTTGTAAGATCATTGACCGCCGGGGAACCAATAACGCCTCCCTCCCAGATCGCATTCCTGCCGGTATCATTACCCGTGGGGAAATACCAGACCACACAGGAGCTGTCCGGCGGGCGGGAAGGATCAAGTTTGAACACACCTCCGTGTCCTTTGATATATTGTTTTTCTATACTTACCAGGATACAGTTGTCATAAGTAACGACCGGACTGCCGTCAATATCCGAACCGGTGAAAAAATCCCAGACGATCTCCCGTTTTGGGATATTATAGGCATATACATGTCCGGAGCCTGCAGTGATATAGATATTATCGCCAAGACGTGCCGGTGCGGATTCGGTAACAAGGTTTCGTCCGTGCAGGATCTTATCCGCTTCATCATAAAGTTTATGCTTTTCCATCGTGACCGGACGTCTGTACTCATTATAACTTTCCGTTTTTTCCGGATGGGGGTCAAAAACGACAAAATAGGCATTCTCAAGACCCAAATATAAAATAGAATCAATAATGAGCGGTGTTCCGTCGACATCTGTTGAATAGCTTGCGCCGCGCCGGACATTATACCGCCAGATCTCACTGCCGGAATTGAAGTCTATTGCACGCAGCGGATAGAGTTCTGAAGACCATGTGTTGTATTCAAATCCCCTCCGGCTTCCCTGAACGATCATCAGCTGTTTTTTATGCTCTTCGGTATCCTCATACTCCCACAGCGTCCCGGTTCCTTTTATGGCATCGGAAAACTCATATTTCCAAAGGATCTCACCCGTGCGCGCATTCATTTTCCGTAAATAATGATCCAGGGCGCCATGAATAATGAACAGGGAGTCATTCTCTTCCGCAAGCAGGGGCTGCCCGGTCCATCCGCTGCCTTGCCATACTCTTTTCTTGTCTCCGATTCTCGTAATGTTTTCGCCAAGATACGTACTCCAGATAATATCCAGCCGGGAAGGTATTTTATTGCCGTAATAATTACGCTTTTCATTTCCCAGATAGGTCGGATTGATAAGTTTATAGGGACTATCGCCCATTGCCAGGGAAAAAAGAACGATGAGAAGAATAGGTATCCGGAATAATTTCATATTAATACAGGAGTTTGCTCAATATTGCAGCGGCTGCTGTCGCGGCATTAAGAGATTCCGCCCCGCCGAGTGACGGTAAACTGATATCAATTTGAGAATGCACGGTAAATTCTGTGGAAATACCCCGGCTTTCATTGCCGATAACCAATATAAAAGGTGATAATTGCTTTTTATCGATATCCCGGATATCTTTGCCTCCATGTGCCCTGCTTAGCAAAATTGTCCGTTTTTTGCCCAGACATTCTGGCAGTTCGTCAACTTCAAGAGTACGGGATGTGGAAGACGGAACCCATGCTGGCTCTTACCGTTTTGGGATTACAGACATCAACACTTTCATTTATCATTACTATTCCGCCGAGGCCGAACCAATGTGCGATCCGGAACAGGGTCCCTGCATTTCCGGGATCCCGGATCTTATCAAGTAAAAGAATATTCCCATTCAGGTCCTTCTCGCTAAAAATATTTTTTTCAGCTATGGCTGCGATTCCCTGCGGTGTTTTTTCACAGGAGATCTTTCTCAGTTCCCTGTCGCTTATCTCATAACAGGCAGCCCCGTACTTGTTTTCCGCAGAACGTAAAAGGTCCCTGATACCGGGCTTGGCGGAAACTTCGTGAGTAAAAAATATTTCCGTTATCCGGTAATTGCTTCTGAGCGCTTCTTCCAACGGCAGGATACCTTCTATCAGAAACTTTTTCTCAATATCGCGATATTTCTTTTTCTGCAGGGACGCTGCGGTTTTTAAGGTTTTTTGATGAGGCTTTTGCATATGAACTTTCTGCATGACGGAATATATAACATTAGCATGAACGATACATCCAAAATTTTTATCTTCATAAAACTCTTCAATTTTACTTTTTATCATCGTATCATTACGCGAAGAAAAGAATAAATAATGTGCCATGAAAAATACAGACGACAATAAGCATTCCTGGTATCCTTTGGATACTTCAGCCAAGATCTATCCTGCTCTTGAGTCGCCGGAAAACACGAATATTTTCCGTTTTTCGATGAGCCTGAAGAGCAATATCCGGCAGGATCTTTTATATCGCGCCCTGAATATTATCAAGCCCCGTTTCCCCTATTATAATGTCCGCCTGCGCAGCGGCTTGTTCTGGCATTATCTGGAAAAGAACGATAATCCTTTTATCATCCATCCGGAGACCCCCTTCCCCTGTGAACGGCTGTATCCTGCGTATAACAACGGATATTTATATCGTGTACGCGTTTATGAAAACCGCATTGCTGTGGAATTTTCCCATATACTCGCCGATGGAAGCGGCTGTATGGAGTTCCTGAAGACCCTGGTAACGCAGTATCTGGTCCTGAAAGGAGAACTGGACTCTTTTCCGGAAGGTATTATGCATCCGGACGACAAACCGCATCCCGAAGAATATGAGGATGCATTCCTGAAAGTCCTGGAAATCGAAAAACACCATTTACCGCATATCCCGAAACAACGCAGCCTTTTTACCACACACCGTGTTTTTAAAATCCGGGACCGGGTCCTTCCTCTCGGGAGTTTTCGTATTGTCAGCGGTATTGTTCCGGTTGAGGATGTAAAATCCATTGCAAAACGTTATCATGCAAAAGTAACGGAACTTCTGGCGGCTTTGTATATCGAGGCGCTGATACATCTGCAGGATGAACAGATCGCGAACAAAAAAAAACACCGGCCGGTCGGACTTTCTATACCGGTAAATATGCGGAATTTATATCCTATCCGTTCCATGCGGAATTTCTCTTTGTTCATCGTGCCCCGCATTGATCCTGAAAATGTGCAGGATCTTGGAGATATTATCGGTATTCTGAAAGAATTTATGCGCTCCCGTGCCACAAAAGACAACTTACTGCCGATGGTAAAAGATAATTGTTCACTAAGCAAAAACGCGCTGATCAGATTTACGCCCGCAGCTATTAAAAATGTTGTGATACGGTATGTTTCCAATACGCAGGGACACGCACAGTTTTCGGGTACCTTATCGAATCTCGGTCCGGTCCGTTTGCCGGAAGAGTTGGAAAAACATATAGACAGAATCGGATTTATGCTCGGTCCTCCTACACAAACCCTGACAGCATGTGCCGTTCTGGGATTTCGGAATGATCTGCATATTACTTTCGGGCGGGTGTCAAAAGAAGCTTATGTTGAACGTCATGTATTCCGCCGGCTTGTTGAACTCGGAGCACATGTCAGCATAAAAAGCAATTGAGGTGAAATATGTCTTATTGTGTACATTGCGGCGTTGAACTCGCCGATTACCATGAAAAATGCCCCCTCTGCGGCACGGAGGTACCGGAGATCAAGGTAAAGGTCAAGCCGCAGACACGGGATTATCCGAAATACCGCGAGAATGTAAAAGATCCGCAGACAAAGCCCATACGACGTTTTCTCGCCGGAACGGTACTGACACTTGTTTTCTCAATGTATATCGTTATCCTCCTGCTTATCGATCTTATCATCAATCGTCAACTCAGCTGGTCGCTGATCCCGGTATCATCTTTGATCTATCTCTGGTTTATGCTGGCGTTTCCCCTTATGCGCGTCAATAACAGTTTCTTCGGTCTCTACACTTTTGATTCTTTTATAACCGCCGCCTATCTGCTGGTACTTAACGTGATAATCTCCGGCGATGTCCACTGGGCAAAATTTGCTTCTGCGGCAATAGTTTTCGTATGGATCATGATGAACGGTATTTTTATTTCCGAACGGGTAAAAAAATTGATCCTTATGATCCTTTATTATGTTCTGGCTTCCCTGCTTTTTACGGCCCTTTTTGCTTTCATGCTGATCGATAACGTCGTGATCATGCGATTTGTGCTGCCGATATATCTTGCGACCTTGTTTTTTACCCTCCTTTCATTTTTTATCATTAAAGCAATGTCCTTTGATATTTATAATTTTTTTGCCGTTGTATTTACAAATGCGGCCTTGCTTTCTGTCGTCGTCGATCTCGTGATCACGTTTTACCGGACGCAAAACTATGCACTGCGCTGGTCCCTGATCGTTATTGCTGCTCTGATCCCCCTGAGCCTGACCGCCCTGATGCTGCGGAATATAAAAAAACTGCGAAGTTTTGTTGTTAAAAAATTCCATCGCTGACAGGTATTGCCGGGCGTTAATGCATTGCGATGCCGGGAATTTGATCGCTCAATTCTCCGAAATCTGACATAGCCGCCTTCTATTCCGCGATTTACACACATAATACACTTTATTTTTTTCTTACCATCACAGGTTTTTGACTTTCATACTTTTTTCTTGTCCCTTGTTTTTTACACTTCCGGGCACGTATATTTACCTATTATTAACGGAGGTTATATGTGTCTTTCGGCAATTAAAGAATTGATAGCGGTTCCCTCTCCAAGCGGCTATACGAATGACGTTATCGAATATATCGAAAAACGGCTTGCTCCGATGTCCTATCATGTCCGCCGTAGCTACCGGGGTTCACTGATCGTCAGTACCGTTCCGGATCCCGAACTCATGATCATGGCGCATATCGATACGCTCGGTGGCATGGTCAGTGAGATCACGGATACCGGGACGCTGCGGCTTTCCCCGCTCGGAGGACTCCCGCCGAACAGTTTTGAAGGGGAATATGTGACCGTGATCACGATGGATAATAAAAAGATCCGCGGCACCTTTTTGGTCGACAATCCGGCTACGCATGTCAATAAAGAAATGAAGAACACCGAACGTATCATGGCAAATATGCATGTCCGCCTCGATGCCGTGGTGTATTCCCGCGAAGATGTCAAAAAACTTGGTATATCCGTCGGCGATTTCGTTGCATTTGATCCCCGCACGGAAGTAACGGACAGCGGTTTTTTGAAATCACGTTTTATCGACGACAAAGCCTGTTCCGGGATCTTGCTGGATATTTTACTGAACGAACCGAAAGCCCTTAAAGAAACAAAGACCGGCTTTTATTTTTCCAATTACGAGGAGGTCGGGAACGGTTGTCCCTCCGGCGTACCGGAAAGTGTGAAAGATGTGCTTATTGCTGATATGGGCGTTATCGGCGACGGCGTAACCGGCGATGAGACCAGGGTCTCGATCTGCGCAAAGGATATTGCGGGACCCTATGATCTTGGCCTGCGCCAACAACTCGAAACCCTGGCAAAAAAACACAATATTGCATACACCGTGGATGTCTTTCCTTATTATGCCAGCGACGGCACGGCATTGCTACGCGCGGGAAGAGATATCCGGGCCGGCCTTATCGGTCCCGGCGTCAGCGCCTCTCACGGTGTTGAACGCACCCATATACGCGGGATCACGGCAACACGCTCGCTTTTTATGGCTTACATCACTGATAACGGGAGAAAATAATATGCAGCTGGGATTTATCGGTTTAAAATTTTCCGGGAAAAGCACGCTTTTTGAACTGCTCACACAGGGAAAATATGAATCCGTTCATTCAGGTATGGCGGATTACCGCCGCGGACAGGTGATCGTGCCGGACGAACGTGTCGAACGGCTTTCGAAGATCTACCAACCCAAAAAAACAACATATGCACATTTTGACTGTATTGATGTTATGGGACTCCCTGCCGGTATGCGCAGCGACCAGGCCGCCAAGTATCTTGAGGCCGTGCGGCAGACAGACAGCTTGGTCGCGGTTATTCAGGTTTTTGAGGGTTACGACAGCGAGGGGCGGCCTTTCCGGATCGACCCGGTCAAAAATCTTGAGGAACTGGAAGCCGATCTTATTTTTGCGGATCTCATTGTAGCGGAGACACGGCTGGAAAAAGTGAAACATCTTAAGGCCCGCAGCGCATCACAGTTCGATCCGAAAGAACTGGAGCTGCTGGAAAAATGCAGACTTTTACTGGAGGAAAATAAACCGTTGCGGGATGTGCATTTTTCTGACAGTGAGGACAAAAGGATCCGCGGTTTTCAGTTCCTGTCAAAAAAACCGCTGATGGCGGTTCTGAACTGTGACGAATCGCATTATGACAAGCGCAAAAACTATGAAATAAATTTTAAGGATTCCTTCCCGGAGATCCCGGTAACCTCCGTATCCGCACTTACCGAAAAAGAGATCCAGGAACTGGATGAAGATGAACGTGCGCTTTTCATGGAAGAACTCGGCATCGATGAACCCGCGATCAATCATGTAATATCAACGTCATATTCGGCTCTGGACTTATCAGTTTCTTTACCGTCGGTGAGGACGAGGTGCGCGCATGGACGCTGCTTTCCGGCGCCACAGCACCCGATGCTGCGGGTGGAGATCCATTCGGACCTGCAGAAAGGTTTTATTCGCGCCGAAGTGGTCTCTTATGATGATCTTATCCGCGAAGGCAGTTTTGCCAATGCAAAGTCCAAAGGACTTGTCCGCCTTGAGGGAAAAGATTATGTGGTGAAGGACGGGGATATTCTTAATATCCGCTTTAATGTATAGTTAAGATGTCGAGGCGTTGAGGCGTCGAATTGTCGAGCTAAGAGAAAGTAAGAAGTAAAAAGTGAGACGTGAGTCGTAAGAAGAAAAAAGAAGACGGAGGGACGAAGAGACAATCCTCCCTGGGGCGTCATCCTAAATCCCCACGCAGTCATCCTGAACTTGTTTCAGGATCCCGATAATCATACGACAGAGTAAAGAATACGCTGAGCACTGAGCGCTGAGAGGCTGAGACGAAGGGACGAAGAGACAACCCTCCCCGCTGTCATCCTGAGCTTGTCGAAGGATCTATAACACCCGGCGATAACACAGATCTTTCGACTCCGCTGCGCTTTGCGAAAGATCGAGGTGTCGAGTCGTCTCAGTTGTCGAAAATTTTTACAGAACTGTAGTTGTTTTCTGTTGGATCGCCGGGCTGTTCTGTTAATAATTTTACGGTCCCGGATCTGCTGCCGGACCGTAAGCGGCAAGGTTCTTTAATGCTCCGCGGAGATTGTTAACCTGTCTAAAAAATATCCGCTTTAGCCGGTTTTTTTAACGGGCTTGCTTTTTATAAAAGTATAATCTTTTTTTCCGTTTACGACATCCGCGTCAATAATGACTTTGTCGATGCCCTTCATATCCGGAGCGCGGTACATCAGGTCCAGCATAATATTTTCCATAACGGAGCGCAGCGCACGGGCGCCGGTCTTTCTTTTCATGGCCTGATTTACTATCATTTTTAATGCACTTTTGCGCAATTCAAGCTGCATGCCTTCCTGTTCAATCAAAAAACGGTATTGTTTGGTAAGTGCATTTTTAGGCTTGGTCAGAATGGTGATCATCGCGGATTCATCCAGTTCATCAAGACTTGTCAGAACCGCCAGTCTTCCCACCAGCTCGGGAATAAAGCCGTAGCTAATAAGATCTTCGGGACTTATTTGCTCCATGATCTCATTTTTGCTCAGTGTTTTCCCGGTCTGCAGTTTTTCCCCGAAACCGATCTCTTTCTTTCCGATACGCCGCGCGATCACGTCTTCTATACCGTCAAATGCACCGCCGCAGATAAAAAGGATATTCCGTGTATCGATATGTACCATTTTCGCCTCGGGATGCTTGCGTCCGCCTTTCGGAGGCACATGGGCGACCGTTCCTTCCAGTATCTTCAGGAGGGATTGCTGCACACCCTCTCCGCTGACATCGCGGGTAATGGAGGGATTTGCGGATTTTCTTGTGATCTTATCAAGTTCATCGATATAAATTATTCCGTACTCAGCTTTTTTGGGATCGTAATCTGCGGACTGTAAAAGCCGGACCAGGATATTTTCAACGTCTTCACCCACATAACCGGCTTCGGTCAGCACGGTAGCATCCGCAATGGCAAAAGGGACCTGGAGCCGGCGGGCGAGCGTCTGGGCAATAAGCGTTTTTCCGGTGCCTGTCGGTCCCAGCATAAGTATATTGCTTTTATCTATTTCAATGTCCCGATTTTTAATATGATTTTTTATTCGCTTGTAATGATTATAAACAGCAACGGAAACCATACGTTTTGCATTTTCCTGTCCGATCACATAGCGATTCAATTCTTTATGGATCTCTGCGGGTGTGGGTAATTTTTCAAGTTCAAAGTCGGCAAGAGCCGCAGGCCGTTCCGGTTCGGATGCGGATATGATCTCATTTGCAGCATGTATACATTCATCACAAATATTGGTGTCGCCAAATGCGCCCCGGATGAGTATATTGGTCTCATCCTCCGTGCGGCCGCAGAAATGACAAATTTTTTGTTTATCGTTCATTATTTTTTCTTTTTGATTATCCTGTCAATTATTCCATAATCTTTTGCTTCTTCAGCAGACATAAAAAAGTCCCGTTCGGTATCCGTCTGTATTTTTTTCAGGGTCTGTCCGGTCGTTCTTTTCAATATTTTGTTCAGATTCTCGCGGAGATATAATATTTCCTTTGCGTGGATCTCAATATCACTGGCCTGACCCTGTGTTCCGCCCAGCGGCTGATGCAGCATCACGCGAGCATTCGGCAGAGCCATGCGTTTATCTTTTGTGCCCGAAGCCAGAAGGACCGCCGCCATGGATGCCGCCTGACCGACACATATCGTGACCATATCAGGTTTGATATAGTTCATGGTGTCATAAATGGCCAGTCCGGCCGTGATCACGCCGCCCGGCGAATTGATGTAAAGGTTCACGTCTTTGTCCGGGTCTTCGGCTTCAAGAAAAAGCAGCTGCGCAATGACCAGTGAACTGACAGCATCGTTAATCTCACCGTTGATGAACACGATACGTTCTTTCAGCAGGCGGGAATAGATATCGTGAGGAACGTTCACCGTGTCCGGTCTGCTCTATAACATAGGGGAGGTAATTCATTGTCCCGTTTCCTTGAGCCGCGCTTTTCGCGACACTTTTTTGTTCTTGATCTTTGCATTGGACTTCAGGTGATCAATGAGCTTTTTGTTAATGATATCATCATGCAGCTGATTTTTGATCTGCGGCGACTGATAGTATTTTTCATAGGTCTCACGCATCTCTTTATCCACACCCTTCAGCATTTCATCGATCCTGGCCTTGATATCTTCTTCTTCGACCTTAATATCGTTATTGCTGACGATCTTGTTCTTTATCAGCTGCCATTTAAGACTTTTTTCGGCAGTCTCCCGGTAATTTTCGATAGCCGCTTTTTCATCCATTTCCGGTGCGGAAGGATAGCGTTTTTTCATATCTTCGTATATATTTTTCGCCTGTTCTTTCACAATGCTTTCCGGAAGTTGTACA
Organism: Fidelibacterota bacterium; assembly: GCA_034521145.1. Taxonomy (GTDB): domain Bacteria; phylum Fidelibacterota; class Fidelibacteria; order Fidelibacterales; family Fidelibacteraceae; genus M50B103. Next base: position 108,626 of record JAXHMX010000003.1, read on the forward strand.
TCTTTCAGCTTATCGATGAAAAAATCGGCGATCTGTTCTTCCAGTCGCGTTTCGGATTGTTTTTCCCACTGGGATTCCAATTCCTCGCGGACTCTTTTACGCAGAGCATCGACAGTTTCCGTTTCCGGGCTTACCGTCTGTGCAAATTCATCGTTCACTTCGGGAAGAATATGTTCTTCTACAGCCTTGATCTTCATTTCAAAGGTATGAACACTGTCTTCTTTCCGGTCGGCCTTCAGCGATATCCTGCGCGTCTCACCGGGTTTCACACCGAGCATGGCTTTTTCATTCTCTCCCGTAAAAGGCTCCTGACCCAGAATAATACGCGTTCCCTCGGATTCGTTAACCACCTTTCCGTTTTTATCCAACTCTTTGACATCGGCTACAATATGATGCCCGCTCTCTGCGCCATTTTCGACATTCACAACCTCTGCGGCATTCTGCCGAAGGCGGTCAATGGATTCCTTCACATCCGTATCGGTGATCTCATAATCGCATTTTTCCAGGGACAATTTGTTCTTGTATTCGGGAAGTTTCCATTCCGGCACATCACCTCAAATTTCAATTTGAGTTTCAAGGGATCGCCTTTCTTAAAATCAAGATCAAGCAATTCCGGCTGACTGACGGGTGTCAGTTCTTCTTCTTTCAGTGCCTGACTGTAATAATCGGCGAATCTTTCATTAATAAAGTCATAATTAAGGCGGGGGCCGAATTTTTTCTCAATAATACCCAACGGTACCATTCCTTTACGGAATCCCGGTAATTGTATGTCTTTTGCAAACTTCTTTTCAAATGCCCGGTAATCCTTTTGAATATCTTCCCAGGCTTGTTCAAATTGCATTTCCCGTTCGGTGGGACTTACTTCTTTTACATTGACTTTCAAAATATCTCCTTTACGTTTCAGCCGCCTAATATACAATGGGATAGGGCAAAAGTCAAAGACTTAGCAAATGACAATTGAGAAAGAAAAAAGAAGATCTCCGTGTGATCGGGAGCAATAACGATCGAAATACCGACCTTATTGCTTCAGCAGTGCAGTCGCCTTTTTTAGCCGCTCCGGCGTACCTGCATCTATCCATTCTCCGTCCGTATGATCGTAGGCCAATATAATATTCTCCCGGCCACTTTAAGATACAGCTCGATCAGTGAAAAGCGGTCTTCTCCGGGCATATACTCAAAGATCGCAGGATGCAGCAGCTGAATACCGCTGAAAGCATAGCAGAGTCCGTCCTTCCCTTTTTGTTCTCCTGTCTCTGTATTCTTCCAGCCCACCAGGTGGTGGAATCGATCAAAGCAGAGCCGGCGGGAGCTTTCGCGCATTTGCACCGCCAGAATACCCATGGCCGGACTCATTTGGTATAAGTACAGCATATCCAGAAGATTGATGTTGGAGATCACATCCACATTGCAGACATAAAAAGGTTCATCCCCTGCCAGATATTTTTGGGCTTTTTTTACCGCACCCCCGGTGTCCAGCAGTTTTTCACGTTCATCGGAAATATGGATCTTTATCCCGAAATCATGCTCACGCAAAAAATGTTCGACCTGATCGGCAAAGTGATGCACATTTACTACGATCTCATCGATATCTGCACGTTTCAGTTTCAGAATGGCGCGCTCAAGCAAGGTTTTACCGCTGATCTCGATCAGAGCTTTCGGCATGATATCCGTCATGGGGCGCAGGCGTGTGCCTTTGCCGGCTGCGAGGATCATTGCTTTCATGTTAAATCCTTTGTTTAGTTGTCGAGATGTCGAGTTGTCGAGTTGTCGAGTTTATGATCTTCTAATCTTTTCAAAAATGATCAAGACAGACGATGATATCGTCACGTTTTTTAAAATACTTTGCAAACTGCAGAGCGCAGTACACAGAGCGGTGCTGACCACCGGTGCAGCCGAAACTGACCATCAGATGGGTGAATTTGCGTTTGACGTAATTATTGACCGTTGGTTCAACCATGGCAATGGCAAGATCGATAAAGGTATCGATCTCCGTCTTACTTCGAAGGAATTTCTGCACGGCTTTATCTTTTCCGCTCAGGTCCATGTATTCTTTATAACGACCCGGATTCAGAATACCGCGGCAGTCAAAAACGAAACCCCCGCCGTGACCGGAGGTGTCGTCCGGAATGCCGCGCTTATAGGAAAAGCTGCTGACTTCCAGAGTGAGCTTGTCACTGTCCGAGCGTCCGAATTTCATAAGCCGTTCTTCCCGGGTGATCTTTTTCAGGACATCGGTCAATGCGGGAATTTCAATTGGCAATTCCATGACCTTCAGTAAATGGGCGATGTTTTCCACAGCGTAGGGTACGCTTTTCAGAAAATGCTGTTTTTTCTCGTAGAAACCGCGAAATCCGTAGGCGCCCATGGCCTGCATGATACGCACCAACACATAGGCATGATAATATTTCCTGAATTCTTCCCGGCTGACCTCGTGGTATTTGCCGAGTACATCCAGATAATGTTCAAGCAGTTTATCGCGGATATGCTGGGGAATATCCGCCTTGGCATCATAGAGCAGGGAGGCCACATCGTACTGCAGGGCGCCGTAACGTCCTCCCTGAAAATCGATGAAATACGGTTTATCGTCTTTTAACATGATATTCCGCGACTGAAAGTCGCGATAGAGGAAAAAGTCCGTTTCCGTTTCCAGCAGAAAATCAGCAAAAACATTAAAATCATTCTCCAGTTCCTGTTCGTCAAAGGGGATCCGGGCGAGCTTAAGAAAATAGTATTTAAAATAGTTCAGATCCCACATAATGGACTGACGGTCGAAACGATAGCGCGGATAGCATTTGGTGTAATCAATGGTTTTTCCGGCCAGCAACTGAAATTTCGGCAATTCTTCCAGGATGCGTTTATAAAGATCGATCAGGTGCTGCGGAAATATTCCGTCTTTATAAACCTCCGTCAGATGTGCATAAAGAGTGACATTTCCCAGGTCTTCCTGCAAATAGATATTATTGTCCAGATCCTCGGCAAGATTTCCGGAACGGCGAGTCCGTGTGAACGAAAATGGCGGCAGAAAGATAAAAATGCGATATTCTCCTTTCGGTCCTCATTGTAAACACCGATAACATTTCTTCCCGATGTTCCTGTCAGGCGATAATATTCTCTGTAGGAACCGGAAGCGCGGCATCTCATCTACCGATACCGCATCTTCATTGAAAAATGTTCTGTACAGTTTTTTTAAGAGCCGTTTTTTTTGCATAATCGTTCCCTATTTTCGAAGCCAGTATTCGGGGTTGATTTTTTTTTGTTCTTCCCATAACTCAAAATGCAGAACCGGTCTGCCAATGGAACCGCCATTGCTTACCACTGCTATCTGCTGACCGCTGTCGACATATTCATCCTGAATAACACGGATATCCTCCACATGAGAATATACCGAATAATAACTGTTGTCATGCATAACAATGATCGTATTGCCAAACCCTCTCAGCCACGTAACCGTTACTACCATGCCGTCGCTGACGGCTCGCACGGGACCTGCGTCCGGGGTTTCAATATCTATTCCCGAATTCTCTGTTATCGTCCCCAAAACCGGATGCCGGTGATTTCCGTATTTTCCTATGACCTTTCCCCGGACCGGCCATGGTAATTTTCCTTTTTTATCGGGAAAAGGACGTTCCGTTATTTCGCGTTTTTTCCGCTCTTCTTCCAGCCGTGTCAGATAGGCTTTTTTGTCCTTTTGCGTACTTTCAATAATATTCTGGATCTCTTTTTTTGATCTTTCTTTTTCTTCGATCTGCTCAGCCAGCAATTTTTTATCCGAATGTATCCGATCGTATTGTTTTTCTTTTTCCTGTTGGAGTTTTTTTAATGTTGTTTGCTCCTTTTCAAGATCGCGGACATTTTTTCTGATCGCGGATGCCTCTGTCTCGATCTGTTTTTGCCGTTTTGCAATAAAGGAAATATTATTCCGTATATCATTGTAAAGATCCCTGTCCGCACGATTAACGGCGGTAATATATTTCACACGGTAATAAAATTCACGCGGAGAGGCTGCATCGATAAAAAGGTCCCATTGTCTTGCCGGCCGCAGTTTATACGCGCGTTCAACACGTTTTTCATATCGTTCCAGAAGTTCTTCTCCGTTGGCCTGAGCTCTTTTATGATCACTTTTTAGCCGGGCTTGTTTTTCTTTCCGTAATTCAAGTTCGCGCTCTTGCACGCGTATTTTATCGGACATAAGTGATATTTGCCGTTCCGTATTGTCCAGTTCTGCGATCAGATTTTTTTCCTGCTGTTGATATTTCTTTACCTCAGACTGTAAAACAGCGATCTGACGATCCAGCTCTTTCAGTCGCCGGGTGCTTTTCTGGATCTTGTTTTCATATTCTTCCAGGGAATCTGCAAAACTTAGAACGATCATCATCCCTAAAAGAAGAACTGCCGCCGGATATTTACGTTTTATTTTCATTGTTGTAAAATACGATATAATTTTCGGGGATTAAAACCATTTTATTTTTTGATTTTTGCGGACATTTATGTCGTTCCGGGGATACGGAACATTATTGTATTAAAATACGGCCTATTAGAAATTTCAGGAGCTATTTTATAAAAATCTTCCATTCCGCATCACGACGATGCGTGAAGAAAATCCGATACATGAGCGTAAAAAAATGCAGCGGTTGAGCAGAGCGAAACCTTTCTGCATTTTAGCGAACGCAGAGGATTTTGTAGTCCGCCAGTTGGCGGAAGAGAAGCGGAGGTCTTTCTTTTGTTTTCTCCCTTGGGGATCACCCCGGAACTTTTCTTTGGACAAGCAAAGAAAAGAAAGATTTATTTCGCTCCTAAGCTATTTTTATTTCCGACAGATGTGGTGTCACCTATTACAGTAGTGACGTTATTTACCCTCTTTTTTCCATTCTTTTTTCGTGCGAAAAGAACCACATATCGGACATCTTTTTATTTAAAAACATGAGATCATGTCTAAAAACGAACATTCAATTGATTATAACGTTTTTAGTCCCCTGTTTTTACCATTAAGCCTAAAATACGGTTCGGAATATTCGCTTTTAAACAAAAAAGGGCCCTTTTAAAAGGACCCTTAATGATCTGTTGATCATAGCGGCGGATTTTAATACATGCCGCCCATACCGCCCATGCCGCCCGGAGGCATAGCAGGAGATTCTTCTTTTTCTTCCGGCTTGTCGCAGACAACGACTTCCGTGGTCAGCAGCAGACCGGCTATTGAGGCTGCGTTCTGTACGGCGGTACGGGATACTTTTGTCGGATCCACAATACCGAATTCGAACATTGAGCCGTAACGCTGCAGACGTGCGTCAAAACCGTAATCGCCGTTGTGGTCAAGTACCTCTTTGATAACAATAGCAGGTTCAAGACCGGCGTTGAGAACGATCTGCCGGATGGGATATTCAAGTGCCTTTTTAATGATATCCACACCTATACTTTCGTCTTCGGTAGTGTTTTTATCTTTTTTCACATTATCAAGGACTTTAACTGCGCGCAGAAGAGCAACACCACCGCCGGTAACGATACCTTCTTCCGCCGCGGCGCGGGTTGCGTGAAGTGCATCTTCCACTAATGCTTTCTTCTCTTTCATTTCCACTTCCGTAGCGGCGCCGATATTAAGAACAGCGACTCCGCCGGACAGTTTTGCCAGACGTTCCTGAAGTTTTTCCCGGTCATAATCGGAACTTGTGTTCTCTATCTGTACACGGATCTCATTAATGCGGCCCTGGATCGCTTCCGGATCACCGGCACCTTTTACGATTGTTGTATTATCTTTATCAATATTAACACGGTTTGCCTGACCCAGGTCGTCAATAGTCGTATTTTCAAGTTTGTATCCGCGTTCCTCGGAAATAACCGTTCCGCCGGTCAAAATAGCGATATCTTCAAGCATTGCCTTGCGGCGGTCACCGAATCCGGGTGACTTTACGGCGGCAACTTTGAGTGTGCCGCGCAGGCGGTTGACTACCAGTGTTGCCAACGCCTCTCCCTCGACATCTTCAGCGATGATCAGAAGGGCACGACCCATCTGTGTGGTTTTTTCAAGGATCGGAAGAAGGTCTTTCATTGTGGAGATCTTCTTATCATGGATCAGGATATACGGGTCTTCAAGCATTGTTTCCATGGATTCCGAATCCGTCACAAAATAGGGATGAATAACCGCGGTCAAACTGCATGCCTTCCACAAGATCCAGGGAAGTCAGTGCGCTTTTTGCTTCTTCAACCGTGATCACACCGTCGGTGCCGACCTTGGACATTGCGTCCGCGATGATCTCGCCGATCGGTACTTCAATGATCTCCTCTTTGTCCTGTCCGGATTTCATCATGCGTACTACCTGATTATTCGCAGAGATCGTACCCACCTGAGCGATCTTCTCTCTGGAATCATTGACCTTTTTGCTCATGGAAGATAATTCTTCCAAAACAGCGTTTACGGCCTTATCGATACCGCGTTTCAATTCCATGGGGTTTGCACCTGCAGTAACGTTTTTAATTCCTTCTGTTACAATAGCCTGTGCAAGTACTGTTGCGGTGGTTGTACCGTCTCCGGCAATATCAGATGTCTGTGACGCAACTTCCTTCACCATCTGTGCACCCATGTTCTCCATCTTATCTTCAAGTTCTATCTCTTTTGCAACGGTTACACCGTCTTTCGTAATAAGCGGGGCGCCAAAACTTTTTTCAATAACGACGTTACGGCCTTTGGGCCCTAACGTTACCTTCACGGCATTTGCAAGTTGATCAACTCCCGATTTTAACTTACCCCGGGCCTCAACATCGTATTCGATTAGCTTTGCCATATTCTTTTCCTCCATTTTTTAACAGCACTAAATTTATAAAAGCATTTTAATCATATCAAGACAAATACTTACTTTTTTATTCGCAAAAAGTTCCGAAGTTATATTCCAGCAATATTATCTGATCAGGAATTTCATTCATTTTTCCGGATATCTTCCACTCCCTCGGGAGGATCAAAGCAATGACGGCAGCGGGCTTCATAGATCTCACCGGCTCCTACGACCACACGTTCTTTTGACGTACTTATTCTCTGGGTATAATTTGCAGCAGCACCGCAACGCATACAAATAGCATGCATCTTTGTGATATCTTCGGCTATGGTAAGCAGATACGGCATGGGTTCAAAAGGGATGCCGCGATAATCCATGTCAAGACCGGCAATGATAACCCTTTTCCCGCAGTCGGCAAGATCCTGTACAATATTGATCAGGTCGTTGTTGAAGAACTGTGCTTCATCTATACCGATCACCTGTGAAAAAACCGCATGCTGAAGTATCTCTTCGGCATCTCTGATAACAATGCTTTGAATTTCCTGTTTGCTGTGACTTACGATCTTTTCCTTATGAAAACGATTATCAATTTTCGGTTTAAATACTACAACTTTTTGTTTGGCGATCTGTGCACGGCGAAGCCGCCGTATAAGTTCTTCTGTTTTCCCGCTGAACATGCTGCCGCAGATCACCTCAATACGACCGTTCTGGGGACGCCAACCTGTTTCCATATACATATTCCTTAATTTTTAACAAGTGTTGAGATTTTTGTTCGCAAAAGATCGATCGCCACTTTGTTTTTTCCGCCTTCGGGAATAATAATATCGGCGTAGCGCTTGGAAGGTTCCACAAAAATTTCATGCATGGGACGCACCGTCTTCATGTATTGATTGATAACATTATCTATTGCACGCCCGCGCTCGTAAATATCGCGCTTCAAGCGGCGAATAAAGCGAATGTCGGCAGGGGTGTCCACAAACAATTTTATATCCAGCAATTCCAGCAAGGAGGGTTCATAAAGCACCAGAATACCTTCAACAATAATCACTTTCTGCGGATTGACGGTCAATGTTTCTTTTGTGCGGAATGCGTAACGTAATTATATTGTGGTACTTTTACTGTTTTTCCATCTGCCATAGCCTTCAGATCCCTGATAAGAAGATCAAATTCCACTGAATCGGGGTGGTCGAAATTCCATTTCAACCGGCCTTCTTTTTGAAGATAAGAAAGATCCTTATAGTACCAGTCCTGTTCAATGATCACCGCACCATTCAAATGCAGGTCTTTAACCAGTGCCTTGGCAACCGATGTCTTTCCTGAGGCTGTACCGCCTGCAATACCGATAATAATATTTTTTTTCATAAGCATCTATTCCAGATCTTTGTCTCCAAACGCTTCCGGCAGGAGCGTTTTTATATTTGTGACCTCACGGATATTTCCCTCTTCGTCCGCAAGGATAATATCGATATTTCCGCAAATATCGTAGATAACCTGCCGGCAGGCACCGCAGGGAGTTACTGCACCTTTGCTTACGATCGCCAGAGCAAGAAATGTGTCTTTGCCTTTTGCTGTTGCCGAAGCTATGGCATTACGCTCGGCACATACGGATAATCCGTAGCTGCTGCTCTCGACGTTCACTCCGCTGATGATCTCGTTCTCTTCCGTCAGAAGCGAAGCTCCTACGTGAAAAGCGGAATACGGAGCGTGGGCATTACGGCGGACTTCTTTTGCTGCCGCCACCAGTTCTTTCTGTTTATTTTTATTGATCATGGTGCACCTGTTGACTTTATGTCCCTGACGTATTCACGAATGGTTTCGTAATACATGCTTTCCCGGTAAGATAGCAAATATTTTTCATATAATGAAACGGCCTTTTTTAAATTATTGGTTTTTTCCATAAATTCCGCATACCGAAGCATAAAGAAGTCGCCCGCCTCGGTATCGATCAGCGTTTCATAATAGTTTTCCCAGAATTCTTCCTCGCGTTCTTCTTCATTGAGCAGGCGTATGCAATCAAGAAAACGCATTCCGTAAAGGGCAAGTGCGGGAGATCTTTTTTGAAGCAGGGAGTTAAAAAGTTCTAATGCACCTGAAATATGATTTTGTGTGAGCATACGTTCCGCCCGAAGCCATTCATTGCGGTTCAGACTGTCTTTCATGCCTTCAAAAATAAAACCGGCAAAATTAAGTATGTCATTATAAAGAACATCCTTTTCCGGTAATAAAGCAAGTGTCTGCTCTATCCGAATTTTCAGAGAATCCATTTCACCGCTCAGGAATGTTGTATACAGTGCCTGCGGCATCAGACGATCCTCTTCATGGACCATCAGCCGGTATCTTTCACCCGCATTTTGTATGAATTCACGGGCTTTGTGATATTCGCCGCGGGAAATATAAAGATCCGAGATCCTTGATAACACCTGAATCTTCAGTTGTTCGGGACATGTAGCACTCAGATCGATGTACGTCTCCAGGGCGGAATCAAAATCATGATAGACAAGGTAGAGAATTTCTGCACGGCGGAACGCGGCAATATTGGATACCGGAGGCGGTCCGGCTGCCAGGGAATCGTAAGTCCGGAGCGCCTTTTCGATTTCTCCGGCATAGCCCATGTCGTAAGAGCGAAAACGTATATCGGTAAATACAGATGAGTACGGGCCGGGAATAAAGGTATGTTTTTTTTCGTGCCGGTAAAAGCGCTCTTCGTGCGACCGGGCGGCAAGAAGTTCCATTTCCGTCTTTATTTCCGGATCCGGACTCCGTTCTGCCAGTTGCTCTGCCGCTTTGAAGGAGTATGAATACGCATTTTTTTTAAACATACGCCCGGCAAATTCTGCCAGGGCTTTCTGCATTTCCGGATCTTGCGGCTTTTCGTTCAGGATATCAAAGGCGACTTCATATTTTTCTATGTGTGTATACACTTCGGAGAGAAATATTTTTACCGGTATGGTGTCAATATTCCCGATCCTGCCCACAATACGGTCATAAAGGGGAGAATCTGCCGGCTGCTTAAAAAGTGCCGGCCGGACAAAGCGAAGATCCTGCGGACGGGTTTCGGCAATATGCCGGACCTCGTCTGCGGCATGTTCCCAATCACGGTAATGCACACAGACGGTAAAGAGATGCTGCACCAACAGATCTTCGGAACCGGTGATCCGCCGAAGATCAAGAACGATCGCATATAATTGAGGACCGAGTCCGTATTCCAATACATGGCGGTAGATATAATTTGCATAATTGCTCTGCTGCCCCTTGGTTTTTCCCCTGAAAACAAAACTCCAGTTTTTCCTTGCCTTATCTTTTTGATCATCGGCATAAAAAAGCAAGCCCAGCTCAAGACGGAAGTACTGATCATGCGAACGATCTTTTATCCGTTTTTCCAGAAGCGGGATCATTTCCTCGAATTTCCGTTGTTTTGCAAGTACCTGTTTATAGCGGGAAAAGTAATTAAAATTGCCGGGGCTGGACTCGTACAGATCTTCGTATATCTGTTCCGCTTTATGGTATTCTCCGTTTTTTTCATGTTCAAAGGCCATACGGTATTTGTTCCTGTCTGACGGCGTTTCTGCCGCAAGCAGGGAGATAGAGACTGCCAGAACAACAATAAATGTAGTGAAAAGTCTCATTTCTCATTCCTCTGTAAATTCAATTCCTGCTGTTTTTCAAGCAAGGATTCGAGATACCTTTCCATTTCCCGTTTATCCTGCGGAGAAAGATCGCTTTCCCGTACCGCCCGGCGCAGTTCATTGATCAGCGATCCATGCTCACCGAGGTCACCGGGAAGTCCTAACGGCGATTCACGTTCTATACTTTCGGCGGTTTTGGAGCTGCGCTCTTTTTTATGATCCCGTGTCGTTGCGGAACGGCTTGCGTCCAGTAAACGCTGGACGATCTTTTCCTGACGCATGACCGTTTCCCGGCGGACTTGATTTTTCCGCAATTCATTGATCACTTTTTCCATATCTGCCGCAATGCGGTTTAGATCTCCGGTAACGCGTTTTCCGCCTTCTCCTTCGGATATACCCTGCTGGATCCGCTTCAGGGTGCGCCTCAGGGCCTGCTGGCGTGCAGCGAGTTCCGCCAGGCGATCCATCATGCTGCTGCCGGGACGTCCATCGGGTCCGGGTTGCGGCATTGACTGGTTCAGTTTTTGCTGCTGTCCCGCCATTTGCTGCAGCTGCTGCAGGTAAAATTCCATACCGGAAGCTCCCCCTTCCTGCTGATGAACATTTTCCATTCTTTCCAGCAGCATGCGTCCCAGCCGGTTCATGGCGGCAAAGGCCGTATTCAGCTCATTTTTTCCGCGGGAAAGCTCCGCCTCTTCAATATGCCGTATACCGCTTTTCAAATTCCCGATCACCTGTCCGAGTTCCGCACCCAGCGCTTTATCCACCAAGAACGTCTTCATGGAAAGGGACAGTAAGTGTCTGTTAATATCCAGCGCAATTTCCAGTATTCTCCCTTCCCTGCTGCTGAATTCATGCAGGAGCGGAGAATGCTTATCAATATTCTCTGAGAAGTGATCTACTTCCTCCTGTTGCATGGACATATACATCGTTTTCTGGAAAGCGGAACGAAAGGAAGAGGCGATCTCTTCGCGCTGCTGCTGCATCATGGAAGAGCTCATCTCCGAAAATGACTGCATTAGTTCCTGCAGTTCCTCTTTTGTTTCCCTGCTTTTCTGCAACCCCCTGCTGCGCTCTTGTTTCTGCAGATCCCGTGCCGCATCTTTCATGTCTACGGATACTGCCGAGCTGTCCATCATGCGCAAGAATTCATCATATTGCTCTTTATTTTCTTTTTCGAAAATCCCGGCTGTTTCGTGACCGAGTTTTTCCCAGTTCTCTGTTTCTTTTCCGATCTTTTCCTGCTGTGAGGAAAGATCACTGCTGCTTTGTTTTTCTGCATTTTCCAGCATCTGTTCCTGCTGGCGGAGACTTTCTTTCATGCGTCGTGCCATTTCTTCCAGGCGCTGTTCCTGCTGAATTCGTTTAAATATCTGCAGCATGCGGTCGAGACTTTTTTCAAAAGTTTTTGCTTTTTCCGAAAAATCATCCAGGAGTTCCTGCATATTTGAACTGTCTTCTTCTTCAAGCTTTCCCCGGATCTCCTGCAGAAGTTCAAAAAGTTCATCATCGATCAGTTCATTCATAAGCTCCTGCAGTTGTTCAAAACTATCCATCACCTTGTCACTGAACAGAGCATTTTCCTCCATAAAACGTTTCTGTTCTTCCGTTTCGGCGCGGATTTTTTCCAGTTCTTCGCGGCTTTTTTCAAGACGTTCAATACTTTCTTCCAACGCCGTTTTTTTCTCCCAGTCCAGCTCCCCTTCCTGCAGTAATTCCTGTTTTATCTCTTCGATCTCCTCAGAAATATCCCGGCTTTCACTGGTTTCTTCCGCCAGTTTTTCCATCGTATTGCGCTGTTCCCGTTCCTGTTTTTCATCAGAGGTCGCCAAGGGTCGGGAAACGGGCATAAAAACGTTGAGAACGTGTGGTCTTGGGACCGCTTACCGTGTCGTTATCGGCGATCTCAAAATAGTAGACAACTTCTGAACCGGGAGATATAAAGCGTTCGATCTTCCAGTTGCCGATAACCGTCTGGACACGTGAGTCTTTTTCTATACTTATGTCATAGCTGTTCACGGGCGGTTCTTCCCGGCTGTAGTCTGAATGCACCGAATATTTCACCCGAAAAGCAGAAAAGCCAAAATCATCCTGTATATGTGCCATGAACGGAAGATCAAGACTTTCCGTTAATATCATCACGTCGTTTTTTTCCGGACGGAGCAATGTGATGTCGGGGTGATCGTCATCCTCAAGTTCAAGTGCATAGCGCAAAGGTTCGCGGATCCGAATTCCCTTATCATTAAAGAGTTCCAGTTTAAGCGAACCGTCTTGTTCCGGGACAAATGCGCTTTCGCATATTTCGTCATCGTACTGCACCTGCAGCGTATCTCCGGAGAAAATCAAAATGAAGTGCCGGCCGTTTCCGACAATGCGGCTTTAATACTTATGCGCGACCCTCTCAGGCAGCGGATCCGGTCAATATTTCCCTGATAATGCGCATCCCGTATCTGTGAGTACGTGGGTGAATACACGTGGATATCAAGTGTTTTGACCCACGGCCGGCGCAGGACCTCAACAGAAAGGGTATCGCGGTCAGGATACTTGCGTGGATAAAAAATATGAGGCCGGCGCAACGCAGCCACATAAACAGCGGATTCACGAACGGGATGGACCGTATGTGTATAAAGCGAATCCCGTTGTTGTTGAAGTTCAAGTTTTTGCGTTTTACCGTTATCGATCCGGTACAGCTCAAGCGCAAAAGCGGGCGGCGCAAATCGCTTGATGGATAGTTGAAGAGAATCATAGGCGTAAAGGGATGTATCGGGCGGCATGCTCGTAATATAATGGCTGAAAGGCGGTTCATAGGCGGTGTGAATATGCAGAAGACGTGCCGCAGGATCCCGTAACAGCGGCACTGCAGCAAGAAGCAGTAAGAGTAAGCCCAGGAAAAAGAGCAGTTTTTTCTTAACGGGTTCCGGCGTGTAGGCATCATCAAAGTTATGTTTCGGATACTGCTCTGTAAAACGGGTAACAGCGTACACACGCAGGGCGTCCTCTTCCCGGGAAAGCTGATAATGGTTGAGGAGTTTATCACGGATCTCCGGATACTGTTCTCCGATATGCAGAAGAAGGTCCGTGTTCTCTTTTTGGGAATGCCGGAAAAAAGCGTCTTTTAAAATACGGAAGAGCAGGAAAACAAAATAACCGTTAAAAAGCAGCACCCAGGCAAGTACTTCTTTCGTCCCCGGAGAAAGGTACCAGACAGATTCGATAAAAAGACAAATAAGAAAATAGGCCGCATTGATAATAAAAAACAACAATCCCGCATGCCGTAAGCGGTCCGCGGCCCTGCGTTTACGGTATTCCCGGAGAATATCGGAAAAATATGTTGTCGTGGCTTTTCTCACAAATAAACTTTTTCTGCTACTGTTTTAGATGATAAACAAAAATATTGGTTCCCATCTGCAGGGCGGCTTCGCGGATCTCCTGCGAGGTCGTTATGGACCTCCTCACTCTCCCAACCGTCTCCCAGGTCGCTTTCGTAACTGTAGAAGACCGCAAGCCGGCCTTCATGAAAGAGGCCGAGACCCTGCGCCGGCTTATTATCGTGTTCATGAATTTTCGGAAGTCCGCCCGGAAATGCAAAGACCTGATGATAAATGGGATGATCGAACGGAAGTTCCACCCATTCTTTATCCGGGAATACTTTTTTCATTTCCCTGCGGAAAGAACGGTCCATACCGTAATTATCATCTGCATGCAAAAAACCGCCATTCTCAAGATAATGCCGTAAGCGGCGCACCTCATCATCATTGAAAAAAACATTTCCGTGACCGTTCATGTACAGATAGCTATAGCTGAAAAGCTGCGGAGAGCCCGGTTCCACCACGGCCTGCCGGTCCGCCATATCAAGTCCGGTATGCTCCTCAATATACCGCATAAGATTTTCCAGCGATCCCGGATTACTGTACCAGTCACCGCCGCCGCCGTATTTCAGCCGCGCAATTGTCATCGGCGGCAGGGATGCAGCCGCGGAAAAAGCGAACAGCAGTATTCCAAAGAAAAAAAAGCTTAAAAGGAAAAATTTTTGTTTGTTTTTTGCCATGGCGGAATATAACGGAATTCAGGCTGACAAACTAAGTGAAAAAGCGTCAAAGGAACCAAGTTTTTCGACATACAAAAAAAGCGGTGAAAACCGCCGGATAAAAAACAATGTGTCTTAACGTATTAACGGAACATTGCTTTGATACTGCCCCAGGTTTGCTGACGAACGCCCAGAGTGGAGAGGGACGCGCGGACATTATCGGAATCCTTATACGTGCCATTATTCAAAACCGCACGCACAACGTAATAGAACGTAAAATCACCGGATGTCGATGTTTTTCCGAATATGTTGTTATCAAGATGTGTATAGCTGGCACCGTCACCCAGTGCGCCCTGCCGCAGAATCCGTGTTCCCGAAAGCACATCATCTTCGGAACGGGAACGCCATACCTCATAGTATGAGACATCGCGCTCATTCTTCACCTGCCATTCTATCCTTATCCCCGCATCATGTTCTGCTGCAAAAACATAGGTAAAACCGTCCCATGCAAACAGGGATCCTGCAAACAAGATGAGGATAAATAATACTGTGACATGTAACTTTCGTATCTTCATAAACTCTATAAGGAAATATAGGACATTTATTTCCGTAAAGACAAGAAAAAAATGAGATAGCAGCTGAGGTTGAGGTTTAGGCTGAGGTTGAGGTTAAGAGAGGCTTGTACCGCATATCCTCCCGGCTGCCACCGGAAAGTATTTGCGGAAGCTACACAACTCTCCTCCCTAAACTCTCAACTCTAAACTCTCAAACTCTTTATATTTACGTTCCACTGCCGGAGAACATGATGGCGAGGGTGTTCAGCATGATCTTCAGATCCAGTTTCAGGGACATGTTCTCAATGTAATAAATATCGCAGTTGAATTTTTCCTTTACTTCCTCAAGGGTTTGCGGATACGGCACGGAGATCTGCGCCCAGCCGGTGATCCCGGGTTTGACCTTCATGCGATGGCGGTACAGCGGGATCTGTTTCTCAAGCTGTTCGGCCAGCTTCGGCATATCCGGCCGGGGTCCGATCATACTCATATCCCCTTTGAGAACATTGATCAGCTGGGGGATCTCATCAAAGCGGAAGCGTCGAATAAATTTTCCGATACGGGTTACGCGGTTATCGTGTTTTGTCGTTAAAATGACCTGTTCTCCTGCTTCACCCACATTATGTTTCATACTGCGGAATTTAATGATACGGAAAGGTTTTCCGTATAGTCCCAGCCGGTCCTGCATATAAAAGACGGGTCCCCGTGAATCCAGTTTGATCAGCAAAGCAAGAATTAATCCGAACGGAAGAAACAGTAAAAGACCGATAACGGAGATAATACTATCTGAAAGCCGTTTAATGACTTTTTCCCAGGGCTGCATGATACCGGGGTTGATGTCGATAAGAGGAATACCATAGATCTGCTGCGTACGCGCCAGTCCGGAAATAATATCGTACATGTCCGGAAGGATCTTCATTCCCACCCGGTGATCGGCGACTTTATTAATGATCTCCAGAACCTTGTTGTGTTTATCGGTTCCAAAGGCGAGGACAAGTTGTTTGACCTGATACTTCTTGATAAGTCCGGAAACATCATCCAGATTCCCGATAATCGGTACTCCCCGGTAATTGTCCTTTTGTGACAGATCCTCATCGGTAATGATAAATCCGAGAATATGATATCCGAGGGCGGGATATTGTTCGATCTTCTTATATATTTCATATCCCCTGGGATTGCAGCCGATGATCAGGCTTGGTGTCAGGCCCTTCCCTTTCATGAGCTGTTTGTGTCTTACGGATAAGATAATACTGCGGAATATAATGGTTACGCTAAGCTGAGCAAACCAATAGATCACAACGATCAGACGTCCGATCGAAAAAGGATTAAAAGCGTCGAAGGTAATAAGAAAAAGAAATATCACACCGTAACTGGTGGCTTTAAAGACCTTGACATTCTCATCCGTACGCGACGGTGCTTCGGGGAGGTGATACAAACCGTTATACAGGTAGAACAGCAGCCAGTAAATATATATGACAAATGCCGGGACCCAGAGATCGCTAATATACAGTTCGATCTCTACCGGGAACAGACCGGAACGATATCGCAGCCAATAGACCCCGAAGAAAACGATCATGGTTGAAAGGAAATCCGAAATAAAAAGTGCCGCTTTATATCCCTTGCTCATTGTTGCCTCAAAATTGTCATTTAGTAGTTAATATTAACCTGCAGGGAATAATAAAGATCTCTGTCCCCCTGCACATTGCGTAATTCACAAGCGGACAGGAACGAAACCTGATTCCGCCATCGGTACAGCCACTCCAGGCGCAGGCTTCTGGTCGTTGTGATATCACCCATAAGCCAAGTCGTGGCATCATCCAACTCTCGCGGTCTTTGATCGTAATCCTGGTTGGAATTGCCTCCGGATGGATACATGACCCCACCGACGGAAAGCGAATCCGCACCTTTTAGTTGGTGCCGGTAAGTGAGCGTTAAACGGTGCTTGCGGGAAACATGCATATTGATCTTCCCCGTGAACAATTGTGAATTGGGACCCAGGTAAAATCCCAGGTCATTCCCGTGATGAGTGTGAGATCCAAAACTGAAGCGATGGGTGTAGGTCCAAGGATGTACTGCCGTCATTTCCAGGATAAGGTCTGCAGGCAATGTACGGGGTGACCATTGCATGCCTGCCTGCAAGGCAAATTTATTTGCCCACCAGTCTTTAAAGACGCGGCTGAAAGAAAGTTCATCCAGAAAAACGGTCCCATACATGCGAAGTCCGTTCAGTGGAAGGATTTCCGTTCCCAAGGCGATCATATTGTTATCCCGGTCGCCCAGAGCGTGTTCGGAGGGCCAGAGAAAAACCATTGGCACAAGATATGTTGCTTCCGGTATACGGTTCCCGTAGATCAGCAATTCAGAAAAATTGACGTGAAAACGCGGAAAAACGCATCTCAAGGCGGTGTGCGACAAGGTATTTGGGGACATATTCCCTACCGTCATCCGTAAGCGTATAGGTGTCCGTCATCAGTGAACCGTGAAGAAAGGTGTACTTAAAATGCTTAAAGTGTTTTGCCCACTGTATGGATCCAAGGGGAATGGCGTCCTTGGAGAGGATCACTGAATGCAAGGAGTTCCCCCACACAAAGGGATAATGTGCCAAGGTTAGGGTTCCAAAGTCTCCGCTGATGTTGGCATAGGCCTGTGAACGGTCAAAGGTCGCAAAATGCTCATATTCATGATCATTATACCAATAGCCTTTGAACTCTTTTGCCGGCTCTTGCCATCCCTCGGGCTTATACTGATGAAAGAAATATCCATCCGCATAAAATGCCAAGTGTTCCCCGGCCTGGATATACGCCTGTCCACCCAGCTGGTCCACTGAGCGGAAAGTTGTATTTCTCGCCTCACCCCGGACCATAAAATCTGACCCTACCCAAATCGTGGTGTTCTTGTCTTCATACATATAAATGCGGCGTTTTTCTTCGAAGGGTCATCATGAAAAACATGACGAAGATCTTCCTTGAAATTATCAAAAGACGCGATCCCCAGCCAATGATCATTATCCGGTGGAAGATCGCGATGTCGCTTATTGCGTAGTTCTATTCGGTATTCTGGAAGAAGATCATACAGCAGTTCCCGTTCCACCCGGTTAAGTTTATCTTCATTCATTAGTACTTTATGAAGATATTCTGCAATAATATCCCTTTGCAGCGGACGGGTATCGTTTAACAAACCCGGAATAATCCCGCGAGTCGCCATACGCTCAAGATAATCGTAGACGGGATCCTGTACGGGAACAAAAAGATCCATAGCCGTCAGAAAAGACACAAGCACAAGAATGGTTGTAAATAATTTACTTTTCATATTTTTTACTCAAACCGATAATAAAACCCAAACCGTATGCAAAATGAATAATGAAGTATATAACAATCATTATAGGATAATCGATGATCGGCACTCTGTTTTTTATATTATCTGCAATGATCGTCAGTATATAAATTCCTGAGAATGCCAAAAACAAATACATAAATGAGGTATGAAAAAAACTCATGATCAGTAATATACTAAATATGAACGTAAAAACAGCAGGAATAAAATGCCGTAATAAAAAATTACCTGTAGGTTTTCTCCCAATATACGGTTTCCATAAACCAGCAAAGTATTGTCTTTTCCATAATGAGCGCAACTTGTCCCTGACAAAAAATTTTGCTTGAAGATGATGTATATATAATAGCTTCCTGCCACCGTTCACAATACGCATATTCATATCCCAATCCTGTCCCCGGACCAAGGTTTCATCATGTCCGCCAACACTTAATAGATCTTTTTTCCAATAGCATGCAACGGTTATGGTATCTACATAGCCTGTTTTTTTTCCGCTCAAATACGGCGCGCCTCCAGTGCCTAAACGTGATTTGAATGCCCGGCTGATCTGAATACTTCTTTTATTCGTACCTTGTGGACTTATATTTCCGCCCACACCAGCCACTTCGGGTGTAAGGTGTTTGATCAGCTGCGAATAATAATCTTTTTGCATGACAATATGTCCTGTCAAAAATGCAATTATATCACTTTTTGATTCTTTTATACCAATATTCCATCCTGCGGCAGAAAGAATTTTCGGGTTATTCAGGATCTTGAAATACTTGAATTTATTTTGATAGGTCTTCGCAATTTTTACGGTGTCATCGCAAGATTCTCCGTCAATTAATAATATTTCCATTTTTTCTTTGGGATAATTCTGCCGAAGAAGCCCATCTAAAGTTCGGGAAATGTATTTTTCTTCGTTCTTTACTGCTATACATATACTGATAATTGGGTAATTTCTTTCGTTTTGCATAAGTTCTTTCTTTAATTTATTTGCCGGAAAACCATATGTGCTTATTTACGCTTTTTTACAGTATTTTGACAGATAATAAGAAAACATTCCAATGCTTATAACACTGCTTATCCAAATAGATGTTACCGTCGCTACCGCACCTCCTATCAAACCATATCGGGGTATTAACAATAAATTTAGCGCAAAATTTATGAATACCAAAATAATATTGGATATGCCGTTCCACTTGGATTTTCCAACTGCTGCAAGCATATTACCCAAAGGTATTCGGAAGAGGAAGCTAGCGACAACCATAAATAATAAAATCGTAACAAGTGGTTTTGCTTTTATATAATATGCACCAAACACCCCCATAATAATATCCGCGAGTAAAAACCACAAAATAAAAATTACGATAAGCATTGATACAAATATTACAAAATATTTTTTATAATAATTTATTAAAAAAACTCTGTTCTGATATTTTTCTGCAATATACACATAGTCTGTCCTTAAAAGCACCATGGGTATAAATAAAAGATTTAGTGGAATTAACGTTGCTACTTTATAGGTGGCAACTTGTGTGCTGTCTGCAATAATATTACCCACCATGATAACATCAAGCAGAATGATCAATTGTGAAGCAATATTTCCGGCTGCAACCCAAAATCCATATTTTAAATGTGGTTTTATGTCTATTTGCTTTTTCGAACGCATACCGATATGATATAATCTTTTTGCGAAGAAATACATAAGTCCTGCGGTCATCAGGGGCACCAGTGTATAGGCAATAACATATCCTTGTCCTCCGCTCAACAGTGTTGCCGTGTAACACACTGCGAGGAATAAGAGAGATTTGATGATCATCCCTGCAGAATATAAACGATTATTTTTTTGTATCCTGAAATATGAAAATATAATTTCCGCTAAAAAGAACGTGAAGAGAAGGGGGGAGAACATTTGTAAAAACTTAGCTGCTCCGGGCATTTTTGTACTTACCGCATCTGAGGAAAAAAACAATACCGCTCCGAGAATGAGTGAAATAACCGTCCCGTATTTTACAAATATCATGAATAGATCATTTTTTTCTTCGAGACTTTTTTCCAGGGCTCCAAAACGCAATAAAGCATGATGAAGACCCATTCCGGAAAGTGTAACAAGTACCTGCATAATAGAAAAAGCATAGCTTATATTTCCGTATACGCTTTCGGCCAATATTCGAATAATAAGTATGCTTAAAACAAAATTTGACAGTTTTGATATGATCATGGAAGAAAAAACAAAGTGTCCTCCTCTGCTGGTAAAACTCCTAACTGTCTGTTTGATATAATTCATGTTCTTTTCCCGATTTCATCATATACAGATAGAAGTTTTTTCTCTTCCAGTGACCAGTTATATTTTTTCATTACAGCTTTTCTTCCGTTCAGACCCATTATCTTAGCTTCTTCTCTGTTATGCAGCATATAATTTATTGCGTTTGCTAATTGATTGATATTTTTAGGATTGACACAAATTCCGCAGTTATTCTCTTCGACAATTTTTTTCCATAATGGAAAATCCGATGCGATGACCGGTAAGCCCGCAGCCATATATTCAAACATTTTCACGGGCAAAGATGTTATATAATTAACCGTTGGATAAAGCGTAACAATTCCCACAAAAGAGCGTTGTAATAGTTCATTGATTTCCTGTCGGTTCAAATAGCCCCGATAATGAACTTTTTTCCAGCCGGGGTTTTTAATTACAAGTTTTTTATAGTATTTCTCGTGGAATATGCCGGCCAGTTCCAGACTGATGGGTAAATCCCGTATTGCATCTACCAGTTCAAGAATGCCTCTTACTTCAGTTAATGCTCCAACATAGGAGATAACATGCTTTTCACTTTTTCGTGAACTTTCACAGATAGAAAACTCTTCTAATCTTGGGTAATTTTTAACTGTCTTTACATTACTATTGATACATTTGAAACGTTTGTGTATATGTGCAGTAGGGGTAATGAGATAATCAAAGTCCTTTGCGTATTTATTCTCCCATCTTTCGACTAAAAATGATATGAACTTCGGGAATAATAATTTAAGATAAGGTTTTGTAAGTAATTGTCTTGGAAGATCTTCATGAATATCATAAATAACTAATTTCCCTCTATTTTTTATTTTTCTTCCAAAATTTATTAATTCGGGATCATGAATATGATAAATATCAGCATCTATGTTCTCTGCACACTTTAGTAACTTTTGCGTGAAATATAAAAATCTAACTATTTTATTGGCCGGTTTGCCAACATCATATATCGTGTTCTCAATATCATTTCCCTTCCCGTCAGCAACAATAAAAAAGACCTCATAGCCATTATTCTGTAAAGATTTGATCTCTTTATGGTAGATGCGAACATCATTCCGCGGGTGAACAGAAGTAACATGACAAACTTTCATCTGACATTATCCGATTTCATTGTACACCTTCATCAACTTAGTGACTATCACTTCGGGACTGTAATTAATTTCGATATAATTGTGAATCGCTATAGCATTGTATTCCTGATATTCCTTTTCCATTTTTTTCAACGCTTTCGCAAGTTCTTTGTTATCTCCGGGAGGGACAAGAATTCCGTTTTTCTTATTTACAATACCATCCGGCCCGCCGGAGCGTGTTGATATTACCGGTTTCCCATAAAACATTGCTTCAAGAAGGACAATACCAAAACCTTCTCTCAAAGACGGCAAAACAAAAAAATCACAATCCTGATAATACTGAATAAGAGAATTTCGGGGTTGTGAGTGAATGAAACGAATACTATTGTCAAGTTCGAGACGTGATCTCATTATAAGTAATTTTCTATAATAGGAAGGATCAATGATGTTACCTATAATGATCAGTTCATAGTCCTTAATTGCACTCTCCTTTAGTGCACGGAAAAGATTTAGGATGCCTTTGCCTTCGACAAATGATCCAACCATAAGTATCTTTAGTTTACTTTTTTTCCTGAATGTTTGAATCCTTTCTTGTAGAGGTTTGCTATTTAATATGTTAATACCATTCGGGATAACTTTGACTTTTTCAAAAAATTCTGGATATTTTTTTATTATATCCCGTTGAAGTCCTTTTCCTACCGTGATAATCCTGTCACTGAACAACAAATTCTGATATATCTGTTCACGGATTCCTTTATCTTTCAGATTGTAATACCAGTCGTTACCATGAACTGTCAATACCACCGGTATATCAGGATAATCCTTCTTTAATTCAGGGACCGCACATCCACCGGGGTAAGCAAAATGCACATGAACAATATCCGTGTTCTTATCGAATGCTTTATTGACAGCATTGGCAAAGTATTTTCCCACCCGAACGTAAAAAATTTTCTTTGGAAATGTCAAATATTCCGGACGGTAAATTTCGTAATTCCCGTTTAAAGATTTTTCAGGGATTCTACTATAGAGCCCCCATTTTTTGTTTATCAATCCAAGCACTTCAGGGGCTTTGGGCTTCGGAGATAATACCTTTACTTCAAACTTTTTACTTAGCCAGTCGGCTTGATCCCGAACGAATATTCCATTGACGGGCATCTCGTCTGAAGGATATGAATTGCTTATTATCGTAATACTTTTTTTTATACTGTCAGGCATATTTAACAATACTCCGTTCATGAAGATACTTTTCCATAACGAACACGACGATCGACCAGTATATTAATACTGACAGCCCTTCAAAATAGAATTCATAAAACGTCATAACAAAAGAAAGAATAAAAATAGAGACAAGAAAAAGATTAATAATTCTGAACTGTCTAAAACATCTTTCAATAAGATACCGTGTCAGCATTCCCCATATCATGCTAATAATTCCCACCCCCACAAGTCCAAAATCCTGATATAACGCCTTAACAAAAGTATATGTATTAAGAAACATCGGTTCCCCACGGCTAATATTAATAAAGTCGCCGTGGGTGGCGAGAGCAATATTTTTATTCATCAGGCCCACACGTGCAAGCCATCTTATCACAGAACGAAAACTGGACGCACCATACAACAGAGGCTCATCACTCAAAACAAATTTTTCAAATGCAGAAACTGGTCCCGAAATATAGGAGTATAAACTTTTCCTTATCAGATATTCCACATCAATCACATAGAAAGCGCGCCAACGGATAATTGTAATAAAAAAGACTGTAACAAAAATTATTGCAATGGAAATGTAAAGCAGAGTTTTTCTTGTAATGACCTTCCGCCTTAGAGGACTAACATACATTCCAAAATAGATCATACTAAAAAACCAAATACACAGGGAGGTGATCAAGCCAAAACGATTGAGATGAACAATACTGTAAAAAACTACCAATATGAGAGGCAACAGACCTGTAAACCTCCAGCGGGATTTTTGGGCCATCATCATGCCTCCCATGGATGACAAAGGATACATTAAGGAACATAAATATGAACCAGCCTTATATCGAAAAATAGAAATTTGGGGTGAAAATTCTTCAGTCATTTTTACCAATGTTTCACGGACAATAAAGGGATTTTCGAAATAGAGTTTAAAACCGTTCGTTATTTTTGATATCTCTATCAGGACCAGAAAAATTCCTATAGCAATAAAAAATGATATAAAGAGAATAAACTTACCCCAAAAAGCTTCATTAATTTCGATATCGCCTTTATCACCGGGTAAATGATCGTCATGTAAATAAAATGAATTTAAAAAATAATAACCAAGCACTAAAAAAAATATGCCTGTAATAATTATCTGCAATGTGCTGTCGGAGATCTTAATAAAATGATATGGATTATTATAATGCAGATAAAAGACGCTTATCCAAACCAGCAATAATATTCCAACCGGAAGATGGATATATATTTTTTGTATTTCATCTTAAATTTTAATTAAAAATATGTTTCTTTAAAATTAGCTGCCATCAGGCTCAAAAGTCCGCTTGCCAGCAAGATAAGAATAAGAGCGCTGGCTTTTTTCGGCTTATATTTCATATCGGCAGGAACTGCATAATCAATGACATTCAATTTGATCTCTTCTTTTTGATTTGTTAGTTTTGCCTGTTCGTATTCAACCGCAATAAACTGAACGATCTTTTCCTGTACCATTAAATCACGATATTGTCTTAGGTATTCAATTCCCTGTTCTGATAATTTATTAACCGGGATGTTGGAATACTTGTTAGTAGATCTGTAATCATTGATCTTATTGATAATTACTTTTATTTGTGCATTAAGTTTCTGTATTCGCGGATCGTTTTCGTCTGAGGAATTTTTATAAATATCGCGTTGTATTTCAAGTTGCATGCGTTGAATCTCAAGTTCGGTCAAAGCTTCAAAAACAAATTCCGATTGCGATTCCAGATTATAAATTCCCGTTTTCTTCTGGAATTCTCCGAATTTGTTCTCTATTCGTTTCAGTGCATTATTTTGATCTCTATATACTTCGCCGACATATTCTTCATAATTGCTTTCAAATTTTTTGATCATACGCAGGAGCTCAGCTACAAAAAAATTTGCTATATCAGCAGCCATTTGCGGATCTTCTTTGAAAATGACACTAATACTAATCGAGCCGTCCTCATTGTCGACAAAAGAAACATCTTCGGATAATTTTTCATATACCTTCGTTCTGTATTTTTTCTTCCAAAGGGTCATCAGATCAAATTCATCAATGACCTTATCTGCGATCGTACGGCTTTTCAAATATCTTATATATCTGAGGGTTTCGGGGTCTTGTCCAAACAATCCGCTGGAAAAGCCCAAATTATTCAAAGCAACGGATGTTACATTTAACTGATTGCCCTGTTCTTCGGATATCACAGTCGCTGTACTTCGGTACCATTCCGGCATCAAAAGGAGAATAACAAGAGCAACAATACCGACAATGGTATTAAAAATTACAAGCTTCCAAAAATATTTTTTTATCAATCGTATGAGTTTGGGCAGTTCTTTTCTGTTTTGTTCATTAGACATATTTGATCCTATTGTATTGAATTATATGCAGCGATAAATGTCAATGAAATAGAAGCAAGCATTGACAGAAACTGTAAAACTGAAATATCACCAAAGAAAACATGATCAAGAGAGCGGTTCACAACAATTATGTCTCCTCTCTCAACTAACGTGTTTTCAGCTTTCCGGATCTTTTTATCATCTCGAATGATCATTGCCGCTTTGTTACTTCCCTTGGAATTTACACCTCCGGCCATGGCAATATAATCTGCAACCGTGTGCCCCTGTATGTAATTATAGATGCCCGGGGTGTTCACAAAACCATTGACCATGATTCGTTTGACACTTGATATTTCGAGTACATCACCTGCTTTTAAGGGAATGTTTTGCTCCTGGTTGCTGTTGGAACGGTCCAGAAGGATCTCATCATCACGCTTTAAGGTTACAGCATCGTAGTTTGAAGTATTTGTCAGCTGTATCTTCCTCTTGATAAACTGACTGACAGTTTCATTTGGAATAATGGGAACGATCGCTTTGGTGTTGATAGGACCATAAACATGAATGCACTCTTTTTAATGTCAGCATAAGGAATATAAATCGATTTGATCTTATATAAATAGGGATTTTGATCAAAATCACCCTGAAGATAATAATCATAAATATTGACAGTTGACGTATCTTCCTCACTTCGTACTTCAATAGCAAAATCTTTGGCGAGATGATGTAAAGAAAGTATAGACAAAAGATCGTGAAGCCTTAAAGAAGCAGGTAAAATATATTCTCCATTTGCTATTTGATCCGCTATTTCCCTTCGTTGTAATGTTCCGGCTGTTAAAGGGGTTCGTACCGTCGGTTCGGTCACATCATTCACGTCCGAATTGGTGAACAAAGTGATCATCTCAGAGTTCTGCACCGCACCAAAAACCGGGATTTTTACATTCCGGACCTTATTTAAATTCACATCAACTTCTGCCGTTGAAAATCGCTGTTTGCACTTATCCTTGATCAGATTCACCGCACTTTTATAATTCAAGCCCTTTACGTGTACTTTACCTATACCGGGAATTAGGATATCTCCTACCGGTGACACATCGATCGTATAAGTATTCGTATTTAAATTATTGATCTGAATAAGAAAATTATCACCACTACCGACAATATATTCATTCGGATCTACTGATTCTTGAGATATCATGTCCGTACTGTAATTCATATAACTAATCAAAGACTGGGATTGCATACCAGTTTGTGCAGGCATCATACCGGTTTGCGCTATCATGGTTTGCATCATGAACAGTATAAGAAACAGAGTGATAGATAATCGTTTAATTTTCATGAGGTCTCCTTTGATCTAGAAAGCCTGACAATCAGAGAGATTTTATTATAAATTTCGTTAATATGTTGCATTTATACCTTATACAGCAAAAAGTTATGCGAAAATAGGGAATATTTAAACTTGAAACAATAAAAAATGCCTCATTTTACCAGTGTCATTTTCCGCATACCGGCGGTTTCCCCGTTTAGTCTCAGACAATACACATACATCCCGGAGGGGAGATTTGTTCCGTCAAAAACGATCTCGTGTCTTCCGGCAGCCTGCTCGCGCCCGGAAATACGGTACACGGATCTTCCCTGAAGATCGAAAATTTCCATTTCCACGTATGCCGGATGTTCCAGCCGGTACGCAATGGTCGTACGGGGATTGAAGGGGTTGGGATAATTGTGGTACAGTTCAAAAGCGTGCGGAAGCTCTTCTTCCGTACTCAGCTCGTACCTCATAACCCATAAAACGCAGTACAAATCCTGCGAGTTCTTCTTTAGAGATGCAGTGGTGATGGTTTCAAAAGGGAATCCCATCACCATAAGCTTACAGGGTACTGAGCCGCCGGGGGCATTACCGTCGAAAGTGACCGCAGCTGTCTGACTGTTGCCGTATTTCAGTGCAATTGCGGAACCGTTTTTCGTGCTGAGTACATCCGGATAATCCTCTTCAAACGTTCCGGGCTCACTGCCGTCATCGGAATACTGCAGGCCCAGTCCTTCAAAGATACTGCCGGACGCTCCGTTGACGGTATAATTACCGGCATCATCTGCAGCATAGGCAGCTTTCAGATAATTATGGATAAAGGCTTTATCTGCGGAACTACCTTTATTGTCCAGATCCCAGCTGATCTCCGATCCGCTGACAAAGAATTTTCCGCCCGCATCCAGATAGCTTTCCACACTATCCTGCTCCACGGAATTGAATGTCTCATCTACCGTGCTTTCGTCACCCAGGATCCACCAGACCATTTCATAATCTTTCAGATCTGTCAAGCCTTCCGTAATGGCTTCATTGGCACAGCTCTCATAGGCGATATCACGGATATCCAGAGCCTCGCCGCTGCGGGCAGCAAAATCGTGCACGGGCGAGGACCAGGAACCCGATCCGCCGAAACGATCGAAACCGTCCACGATCAGTATTTCTTTTCCTGAGACTCTGCGTTTGACGGTATAGATATCCGATGCCGTTTCACCGGCTCCTTCATTATAAGCAGCTATTTTGTATTCGTAATGCGTATCCGCATCACAGGCGAGTTTTATGCTCAGTATTCCCTTATTTACTGCGGTATCAAGTACAAATTCTTCATTATCCGGCGTCCTTCCGTATATCCGGTAACCGGTAAAATCAACGCTTTCATCGGCTTCCCAGCTGAGTTGCACGCTATCGGATACCGTCAGCGCGGACAGCAGTACGGGACGCGGAGCCAGGCTTTCCTGAATAAGGTCATAGCGGATCGGCACATAATTCGTAATATCACTGAGTAGCCAGGTATAGTAACGCGCCGCCCAGCCGGGATTCCCGCTGGATGTTTCCTCTATCTGTACCAGTTTCCCGTCCGTTGTCCATTCTACGACCATGCGGATATGACTGCCGGCGTTATTGGTGGCATCGGCGGGCAGCAGGTCATTAAACGAGCTCAATTGTGATGAACAGTTGTGAATGGTACTGGTACCGTATTTCTGACTCGTATTCCAGCAGACGCTCACAAATCCGGAACAATCGGCGCCCACCGAGTTCCCCCAATCCACAGTGGATGTATTGATATCGCCGGCATATTTCCCGGCGGCGATGCCGTCGTCAAACTGTGCCACGGTACTCCAGCCTCCCCATTTGTAGGGAATGCGCTGATTTTCTCCCACTTGTATCCACTCAGGCGTGGTTATTGTCGAAGTGGTGCCGATATTGTCCGATGTGGCGGTCCATACATGCTGCACGTATTCATCTCCCGTTTCCAGTGCTTCCGTGCGCGTCACCGGAGAATTGGCGGTCTTGCTCAATAGCGGCTGGGATGTTTCCGGTCCGCTTTCAATAAAATCATTAAAATGATAGACTTCCTGAAACGTTGCGGGATATTCCGCTACATTTCCCGAAAGATCCGCATCATATTCCCAGCGGATAATATGGATACCGTCTTTTGCGGAATGCATATGGTACAATCTTCCCTGTGCATCAAGATCAAATTCACGAAAACTGTAGGTATACTTTTGCGGCGGAAGTGTGATCTTTCCCCTGATATCTCCGTTCATATCCATAAGGTAAACAAAGCGGTCCACCGCAAGGGGTACGTGACGGGTTATGGATTCGGCATAGATATAATGACCGCCGTCCGGTGTACTTCCGATATAATCCACGGAGCCTACTTCCTCCACCCGCAATGTCAAGGACTTCCCCCCAACCGTTATCATGACGATATCGGGCAACTGCCTTTTTACTTCAACACGTGGCCGGCTTTGCTTTCTAAAACTGTCCGTATTCAGGATCTGCGCGCCGTCACTGTGGTCCACACACAAGCTGCCGTTATGTTCATAGAATCCCCGGAACATTTTCCGCGGATCTTCTTCTTCTGCAACAAGCTGATGATCCCGGCCGTTGTACCGATAAATACGCTGAGGCTGTGAAAGAAAAAGCAAATTATCTTCCCGGTAAAAATCCACAACATAAGGGAACGGGATCTCTTGGGAGCCGATCAGTCCGTTTTCATCAAAAGTTTTTAATTTCCGGTTCTCATTGTCCAGTATTATCACATTCCCGCCGCGGACCTGAAAGGCGTGTGGACCGTTATGAAGTCCGGGATAAGCCTTGTGTTTCAGAGAATTTTCGGTATCGCCCCAGGGAATATACATATATTCATTGTATTGCATTCCTGCCGTGAGTACGGAAACTCCGGTCATAAAAAAAATGAGTACTGAGCTTAAAATTTTTTTTCTTTTCATATACGTTCCTTGTTTGCTATTTTTCAATCACGGTTGGAATATAATAAATAAAAACCGAGGTTGATATGAAATTGATCAGTTTATTGGGACTCTTAATACTTCTCTTTATTGCCTGGCTGCTATCGTACCACAAAGACAAGGTCAATCTTCGCACGGTATTATGGGGCCTTTTTTTACAGTTCCTTTTTGCTGTTATTATTCTTCAGAAAAGCCCGGTCAGCTGGTTAGGCATGGCTGTTTTTGCCCTGCTTCTGATATTTTTCACCTTCCGTGAACGTATCCGTTCATCGTGGCCGAAATTTCTCTGGGTTGCCGGGATCATTGCCGTATCCGCCGTTCTCAGTTACGGGATCTCCCTGATCTTACAGGTCCTGTCGGTCTCTTTGTGGATCATCCTTGTTCTGTTCGCCATGCTGCTTAATAAATATCTTTTAAAGTCTGAACCGATCAAGCCTTATCTCAATGCACTTTTGATCATCAGCATTTTCACCGCTCCGGCTGCAAAAGGCATTTACGGCCAGGAGATCTTCCGGTCCTTTACCGACGCTGTAGCCAAATTTTTAAGTATGGCTCTTTACGGTGCGGAATTTCTCTTTGGGAATCTGGCGAAGCCGGAATATTTCTTTCCGCAGACGACGACATGGCCGGGATTCGGTTATCTTTTTGCCTTTGTCGTGCTTCCCACGATCATTTTCTTCGGGGGATTCATCAGCATACTCTATCACTTCGGTATTATGCAGCGTCTTGTTGAAGCTATGGCCAAATTCATGAGCTGGACCATGGGGACCAGCGGAGCCGAGACCCTTTCCTGTTCAGCCAATATTTTTGTCGGACAGACGGAGGCACCCCTTCTGATCAAGCCCTTTCTGAATGAAATGACGGAATCCGAACTGCTGACAATTATGGTGGGGGGCTTTGCCACGATCGCCGGAGGTGTGCTTGCCGGTTATATTGCAATGGGGGTGAATGCCGGACATCTTGTTGCCGCCTCTGTGATGTCCGCTCCGGCCGCATTGGTCATCGGAAAGATCATCTATCCCGAAGTAAAAAGATCCAAAACCGCCGGGATGGTCAGGATCCCGAAAATGGAACGGGAGCAAAATGTGCTGGGCGCTTTGTCAAACGGAATTACCGACGGACTGAAGTTGGCGGTGAATGTTGGCGCTATGCTTATCGGTTTCATTGCCGTTATTGCCGTGATCGATCTCGGATTCAGCTGGCTGGATACGCTTATCGACGGTAAGATTTTCAACAACGCCTATTTTGATTATGAAACGAAGAGCGGGTTTTCTCCGGTCACCGGCGAATATGCCGGCATTTTTCCGGGGTCGATACAGACACTCTTCGGTTTCATTTTCCGGCCCCTTGCCTGGCTGATGGGTGTTTCCTGGGAGTTTGCCGATGAGGTCGGAAACCTTCTCGGTATCAAGATCGCACTTAATGAATTTGTTGCTTACGGCACACTAGGGACCTATATCCAGAACGGCGTTCTGGATGAACGGGCACGCACGATCGCTACGTATGCTATCTGCGGCTTTGCCAATTTTTCATCCATCGGCATTCAGCTGGGCGGCATCGGAGCCCTGGCGCCGGGAAGAAAAAAAGCACTGGCCAAGGTCGCTTTTAAAGCCATGATCGGCGGAGCACTTGCAAGCTGGATAACCGCGACCATCGCAGGAATTTTACTGTAATATGATAGACCCGATCATCGACATCGTTCATTTTCTTGCATCACGTCAATGCAGCGGGCGCCGGACCGGCACAAGCGGTTCCGCCGCGGCGCGTGAATATATCATCGATAATATGATACGTGCAGGAATTCATCCTTTTGCCGGTATCAACGGATATGTTCATCCCTTCGGTGGTTTGCCGGATAATGTTAAGGGCTCGAATATCATTGGGAATAATACCCGGTAAGGGCGAGCTGGCAGAACGTTTTATCCTTGTTGACGCACATTATGATCATCTGGGGAAATATAAGACCGGCCTCCGCTATTATCCCGGTGCCGACGATAACGCCGCCGCCATAGCTGCCCTGTTACATACCTCCAAGATGTTTGTTGAGACGGAAAACAGCGATACACATTCCCGGCGCAGTATTCTTGTCACTTTTTTCGATGCCGAGGAACCGCCGTATTTTAATTCCAGGCATATGGGCGTTGTGCATTTCTGCAAGGATTTTCCGGAACTTATCGAACATATTGATCTGGCGATCATTCTTGATCTGCTGGCACATCGTATGGGTGAAGGACGGGTACCTGAAAAATTTCAGGAGATCTTTTTTATTATCGGCGCTGAGAAATCGGTGTCGGTCCGGTACTGGATGAAATGCAGTCGGCAGTGAAAAACCTTTCTCCGATGCGCATCGGGGCACATGCCATTCCGCCGTCCGGCGATTATCTTCCGCTGCAAAAATATAAGCTGCCTTATCTTTTTATGACCGCAGGGAAATTCAATGATTATCATTCCTGCTATGATACTGCGGAAAAACTGGATTATCCGAAACTCGAAGGCATCAGTAATTATCTGGCTTATCTTCTTGCCGTTCTTTCAGAAGCGGATCCAAAAATATTCAAATACGAACGTCTCGGCGAAGACGATCTGGCAACCTTACACACGATGAAGAATATTTTCGACCGCATGGATGATGACGAACACATACCCAAAAATCAAAGTGCTGTTGAGTATATACAAAAGCGCTTTATTCACGGCGATGAAGCACCTCATCCAAATTGGAAAATATTAAAGAATTCCTGCAGAAGGGCCTGAAAAAATGTAAAAGAAAAGGATCTCTTGACCACAACGAACGTTCCCGGATCAATTATCTGATCGAGGTTGTTTCACGGTATATGCATTAATATGGCAGACGGTAGGCAGTAGACGGTAGACTAACGAAAACTTGGCTCAAGTTTTTGCAATAAAAAAATCTGTTAAAAAGCTGTCCCGCTACCATAATATTTTCAATATTACCTTGTAAATAAAAGAGTTGTGATCTTTAAGCTCACGTAAACTTGCCTCAAGTTTTTTGTTTACATAATAAGGTTATTTTTACCGGATCAAAGGGATACCGTGTTATTCCGTTATTTGTTTGCTCAAAAACTTGAGCCAAGATAAAAAACCCCTTCAGAGCGAAGGGGCTTTTTTTCGTTATATATTACGGTTCTTCTTAAGATCTAATCTTTATCGATCGCTGCCTGCGCGGCGGCAAGTCGTGCGATCGGAACCCGGTAGGGTGAACAGCTGACGTAATTCATGCCTACCTTGTGGCAGAATTTTACGGAGCTGGGGTCTCCGCCGTGCTCACCGCAAATACCCACTTTCAGGTCTTTGCGCACAGAGCGACCTCTTTTCGTTCCCATCTCCACAAGCTGACCGACGCCTTCCTGGTCCAATTTCTGAAAAGGATCATCGGAAAGGAGATGCTTGTCCAGATAGATCGGCAGGAAGGTACCCGCATCATCACGGCTGTATCCGAATGTCATTTGTGTCAGGTCGTTGGTGCCGAAGGAAAAGAATTCCGCCGATTCCGCGATCTTATCCGCTGTAAGCGCGGCGCGCGGGATCTCGATCATCGTACCGACCAGGTAATCCACCTTATCGCCTTTTTCTTCAAAAAGCTTTTCGGCGGTTTCCCGGATGATGCTTTCCTGCATGTCAAATTCAGCCTTTGTACCGATCAGGGGAACCATGATCTCAGGCTTTGCTTCAATGCCCTTTTCTTTGCAGTTAAGCGCAGCTTCCAGAATAGCACGGGTCTGCATCTCGGTGATCTCAGGATAGGTGTTTCCGAGACGGCAGCCGCGGTGTCCGAGCATGGGATTGAATTCCGCAAGGGAATTAACCTTGTCTTTGACCTTCTCTACCGACACACCCATTTCGTCTGCCATTTCCTTTTGATTTTCCGGTTCGTGCGGTACGAATTCGTGCAGCGGAGGATCCAAAAGACGTACCGTAACAGGCAGTCCGTCCATTGCTTTGAAAATACCTTCAAAATCTTCCCGCTGATAAGGCAGGATCTTTGCAAGCGCTTTTTTCCGTCCCTCAAGATCTTCACTGAGGATCATTTCACGGATCGCTTTAATGCGGTCGCCTTCAAAGAACATATGTTCTGTACGGCAGAGCCCGATCCCCACAGCACCGAAATTCCGTGCCACGGTTGAGTCATGGGGCGTATCCGCATTGGTGCGAACCACCATTTTCGTATATTTGTCACAGAGTTCCATCAATTTGCCGAAATCTCCGTGCAGTTCGGGATCGATCGTCGGGATCTTGCCTTCATAAACAACACCGGTTGAACCGTTCAGAGATATCCAGTCGCCTTCTTCAAAGGACTTTCCGTCGACCGTCATCGTACGGTTTTTATAATTGACATTCACGGACCCGGCGCCGGAAATACAGCATTTTCCCATACCGCGCGCAACAACAGCTGCGTGAGAGGTCATACCTCCGCGGGCGGTAAGAATCCCTTCTGCGGCATCCATACCGGAAAGATCTTCCGGCGAGGTCTCTATACGGACGAGTATGACCTTTTCACCTTTATTTGCCCACTCTTCGGCTTCATCGGCGAAAAAGACAATACGTCCCGTTGCAGCACCCGGAGACGCCGCCAGACCTTTGGTAATGCCCTTTGCTTTTTTCAGTTCATCCAGATCAAAAACCGGATGCAACAGTTCATCCAGTCTGTGGGGCTCAATGCGGTTGATCACTTCTTTTTCACCGATCATGTCATCCCGGAACATATCCATTGCAATCGTGACCATCGCTGAACCGGTACGTTTTCCCGTTCGTGTCTGCAGTATCCACAAATGACCGTCCTGTATGGTGAATTCCAGATCCTGCATATCTTTATAATGATCTTCCAACTTTTGCTGAACGTCATCAAGTTCCTTGTATACTTCCGGCATCGCTTCTTCAAGTGAAGGAAATTTCTCTTTACGGTCTTTTTCAGACACATCGGCAAGTTTTGCCCAGCGTTTCGATCCTTCCAGAGTGATCTGCTGCGGTGTACGCACACCGGCAACCACATCTTCACCCTGCGCATTGATGAGGTATTCACCGTTGAAAATATCTTCACCGGTAGCCGCATCACGGGTAAAAGCTACTCCCGTTGCGGAATTCTCGCCCATATTCCCGTAGACCATGGCCTGCACATTTACTGCAGTGCCCCATTCGTCTTTAAAGCCGTGCATTTTCCGGTAAACTTTTGCGCGGGGTTGTTCCAGCTGCCGAATACCGCACCGATCGCAGCCCAGAGCTGATCCCAGGGATCCTCGGGAAAATCATGACCGGTCTCTTTTTTGACCGCTTTTTTGAATTTATCGACCAATTCTTTGAGATCATCAACATCCAGTTCCGTGTCCAGTTCTACGTTCTTTTTCTCTTTGCTTTTTTCAATGATCTCTTCAAAAGGATCAATGGCCTCCTTATTTTCGGGTTTCATACCGAGAACCACGTCGCCGAACATCTGGACAAAGCGGCGGTAGGAATCCCAGGCAAAACGTTCATTGCCGGATTTCTTTGCAAGTCCTTCTACAACTTCATCATTCAGTCCGAGATTAAGAACCGTATCCATCATTCCCGGCATGGAAACACGCGCACCGGAACGTACGGATATCAGCAGCGGATCTTCCGCATCGCCGAAACGGGCATCCATAACCTCTTCCATGTGTTTTATGCCTTTCTCGATTTCCGGCTTGATCACCTTGACCGTTTTTTCTTCGCCCTCTTTGTACCACTGAGTACATACTTCCGTGGTAATCGTAAAACCGGCGGGAACAGGTACGCCTATGCGGTTCATTTCCGCAAGATTTGCGCCCTTTCCGCCTAATAAATTCTTCTGCGTCGCTTTTCCGTCTGCCTCGCCGGCACCGAACAAATATACATTTTTCATTTTTCTTTCCTTTCTGTTTAGCCGTAAAATATATATGATTCAGGACCGGAATGCAAGAATGTTATAGGGTTGTTGAGGTGTCGAGGTGCCGAAGTTTCGGGGATTAAAAGTTGTCGGGATTTCTCTGTTGATTTGTTGATATACTTTTTGAGGGCGGGGCGGAAAACAATCCTGTATATCCTGTCCCAGGGGGATCCCGATGGGATTATCCTGTCTGAAAAAATCCGCTATTTTCGCTTAAAGCGCTTGTCCAGTTCATCAAGGGACAGATTGATGATAGTGGGCCGTCCGTGGGGACAGGCATAGGGGGATTCGGTCTGAAAAAGCTGATCAACAAGATTCTGCATTTCCGACGGCTCCAGCTTATCACCGGTTTTTATTGCCGCCTTGCAGGCATAAGATGCAGCCATGTTATAACGTTTATCCTGACGCGTTTCGCCTCGTTCACGGTAATAATCGAGGATCTCCAGTACGACCCGGCCCTCGTCAATAGAGCGCAGATCGGCGGGCACAGCTTCAATGAGCATGGTGTTCTTTCCGAAGATCCGGAGGGAAAAACCCAGTAAATTGAATGCATCCAGCACATCCGCCAGCAGCGAAAAATCATCCGGCGAAAGCTCGAGACTTACCGGGAACAGCAGTTGCTGACTTGCCTGTGACGCGGAGCCGGAAAAGGTTTTCAGCGCTTTTTCAAAAAGAATGCGTTCGTGAGCGGCATGCTGGTCAATAATGATCACCGCAGATGCTATCTGTACAAAAATATATTTGTTGTGCGCCTGCCACAGACTGACGGTCGCATCTTTGCCGGGAAAGGAGGGAGCGTTGATGTCAAGATTCCGGTTGAATTTTTCAATCCGCTGCGAAAGCGGATGATGGTCGGGAAGCGGTTCGGGAGCAGGAGGCTTCGATGGAGGGCGCCGATTCAGCACCATGTTCTGCTGTTCCTCGTTCCGGTTCTGCCGCGGCGTATATGTCGGAGTCCGTGCATCCGCTGACGCCGGTCTCTCACTCATGGTGTTGAGAACACTAAGCGTATCCCTCAAGATCCGGGAAATACCGTTGCGGATGAAATTATAGACCTGCCACTCATTCTGAAATTTGATCTCTGTCTTTTGCGGATGAACATTGACATCTATATCCTGTGCAGGCAAATACAGTTTCAGCACAAAAAAAGGATATTCGCCTTTTTCGATCATGGGAGTAAAGGCACTGTAGACCGCAGAATTCATAAGGCGGTCATTAACAAGTCTGTCATTGACAAAAAGATACTGTTCGCCGCCCTTTTTCCGCAGCAGATCGAGACCGCCCACAAAACCATGTAGTGTATTTGATCCGTCGCCGGTTTCAACCGGGATAAGTTTCTGTTCATAATGCCCGGAAAAAACATCCGTGATCCGTTTTTTCAGATCAGAGGGTTCGAGAATAAATACTTCACTGTCATTGGAATACAGCTGAAAACGCAGCTGCGGATATCCAAGGGCAAACCGCCTTACCGTATCAATAACATGACGATATTCCGCATTCGCCGATTTTAGGAATTTTCGCCTTGCGGGAGTATTGTAAAATAAGCGGCGGACACTGATATGTGTTCCGGGTTTCATTGGTACCGGTTCGATCTGCTGGATCTCGCCCCCGGCTATCACAAGTTTTCGTCCTTCATTCTCCCCGGGCGGGCATGACTGTGCTTCGACCATGGAAACGGAAGCTATACTGGGAAGTGCTTCCCCCGGAACCCAAGTGTGTGAATGCTCTCAAGGTCCTCCAGCTGCGAGATCTTGCTCGTCGCATACTGTTCAAAAGCCAGAAGCAGGTCGTCCTCACGCATGCCCGTACCATTATCGACCACCCGGATCTGATCCTTGCCGCCGTTCTTAATGGAAACAAGGATCGCGGTGGCACCGGCATCAATGGCATTTTCCATTAATTCCTTGACAACGGATGAGGGTCGCTGGACCACTTCTCCGGCGGCGATCTTGTTTGCAAGTTGTTCAGATAAAATACGAATAGCCGGCAATCAGGACTCCTTTTTTTCGTTGATAAGTTATATTTTTTGCAGAAAAAGAAAAAGGTATTTTATTACTTAAGTGAAAACAGGATGCTTGCGCCCGTCATCTAAAACTTGCGGAATATGATAAGACGGCCCTGTATCTGAAGAACCCCGGGAAGGATCTTTTCTTTTATCCACTCCAGGGAATCCTTATGATAAAAAAAGACATGTGTCGGATCGTTCTTATAATACCAGTTCGCAAAATCCGTATCATCCTCATATAATTCCGTCATACAATACAGAGCGCCGCCGGGTTTCAGCATGACTGCCAAACGGGAGAATTCTTTGTACGGATCATGGAAATGTTCAATGACCTCACTACAGATGATATAGTCATAATGCCGGCTGAGCAAGCGGGGATCGCGATGAAAAAAGGGATCATATATTTCCGGTGAATAAGCGTTTTCCCGTAAAATCTCCGTGATCACCGGACCGGTACCGGCACCAAAATCAAGACCGCTGTGTTCCGGGGCAAAATCCCGTAAAGCAGCATCGGTGACCGGCCGGACAAAGCGACGGTAACGTTCATCGTTTATATCGTTGTTGTGCTCAAGATAGCGCGCTTTTTCTTCCTGCGGAGGAAGATGATCCACAGGGTCAAGAAAAATACCGCCGCATAAAGAACAGCGGTAATAATCACGGTCACGGAAGCGCAGCAGGAATGAAGCCGGATTTTTACAGAGCGGACACAAAAGGTCTTTTTTCCGGGCGGTAAAGTGCATGGGTACTCAATACGAATTTCAGCCGAAAAGCGCTGATCAAAAAGGGTGAATGTTGTCGCGGATCATACTCAGGACCGGTGCCTGATCAATGCGAACAGGGCAATTGCAAAGAGGACGATCTCGACGAACCAGGACAAATAAATAACAGCATTTGCCTGAAAACCTGTTATGAGCAACGCGAAACCACGCAGTAACACAATGCCCGTCATGGTGAGCACGAGAGCCGCCAATGCCGGGAATGTCCATTCAGGCCGCTTAACCGCCAATGCAAAAAAGGCGGCAAGTCCCAGTTCAATACCGCCATAAAAAGCCCGCAATTCTACACTTCCGGATTTCGTGACGGCTGCGACCCCGGCACTTTCCAGAAGTCCGGGTGCAATGAACAGGACCAATCCAAATCCGGCAAAACCGGCAGCTGCAACGGTTAAAGCAAATTTTTGTAATTTCATGTATCCAACTCCTTTTCAAAAACATTCAGGACTTTCAGTAATTTTTTCTTTTCACCGGGATCTTTTAGACACGATCCGTCGGCATTCCACCTGTCGTAGAATTTTCCCAGCGAATACGAAGAGACCAAACGACCTCCCCAGAATGGTATCAGGTCACAGATCTGTTCGAGGTTATGTGCGCCGCCGCGAATACCCGGTGAAGCACTCAGCAGGCAAACGGGCTTCCCGTTCCAGAGCTGGATGTTCAATACGCGAAAGCCAGTCGATGGTGTTTTTAAAAACCGGCGTTACGGAACCGTTATGCTCAGGGAGAGAGATCAAAAAACCGTCCTGCCGGTCAAAAAGAGCATTCAGTTTCAGCATATTCTCCGGAAAGCCTTGCCTTACTTCCATGTCCATACTGTAAAGCGGTGCAGGGAAATCACATATTGTGATGATCCTTACTTTACATTTTTTCAAAAACCCTGCGGCATAAACTGCCAGTTGCTGATTGATCGAAACCGAACTGTTGCTGCCGGAAAAAACAAGAACATTTTTCATGACAAATGCCTCCCTAAACATGAATGGACATAAACGGCGGTTTACGATAAGCATTTACCGGCTGTCCGCTATACGCAGGGACCTGGCAGAAAAAGCGTCAGTGAACGAATCAAAATCCGTGGAGGCAGAGGGATTTGAACCCACGGCCTTTCGCATGTGAGGCGAATGCTCTGACCGACTGAGCTATGCCTCCGGTTTTTGTATACTGTAAATGTAATGATTTTAAGCATACAATTGCAATACAGAATTTCCATAAGGTTCTTTTTCCCCAAGGATGTGAAAAACAGGTCGTATGGACAGGAATGCGCTCAGATTTAAAAATTTAGAGAACACCAAAAAGACAAATTCCCGTCGACCCTGATTCCCCGAAAAACGGCAGAAACTTCACATTGCCGCATTTTCTCTGAAGTCCCGACTCATCAGAATAAGCATCGTCATCAACAAGTCGATCGCCTTTCACATTCGGCCGATTTCCTATTATGATCCGTTTATTCTTTATGCATTATGCATTTCATCCCGGGATCCACAGGATCATAAAATTTCTTTGAAATTTACGGGGAACATGTTGAATTTATTTTCTTATATACTTTGTGGTAATACAGGGGAAAGGACGGGACTGACA
Organism: Fidelibacterota bacterium; assembly: GCA_034521145.1. Taxonomy (GTDB): domain Bacteria; phylum Fidelibacterota; class Fidelibacteria; order Fidelibacterales; family Fidelibacteraceae; genus M50B103. Next base: position 148,330 of record JAXHMX010000003.1, read on the forward strand.
ATACCGCCGACATGAGGAGTTTAACATGAGTACTATAAGGGATATCCATTCTTTTTCCGAACTGGAGAAGCAGTTCAGGACCTATGAACACTTTTTTCTTTTATTGTTCAAAAAGGGAAATGAGCACAGTGATTGTGCATTTGCAAATATTCAAAGGGCTCTTGATCAAACAGAGAATATCACACTTTTCGCTGTGGATCTTCACAAGGTACGGGATATTCATTCGCGGTACGGCATAACAAGCGTTCCGGATCTCCTGGAATTTGAACGATCCGAACTGAAAAACATTATCCGCGGCTGCAATGACCATAAGTTTTACAAAAACATATTTCAGCGTCCGGAAAGAAAAAAGGGGAACAACGGTAACAGCGAAAAATCCCTGAAACGGGTCACCGTCTATTCTACGCCCTCCTGCCCCTGGTGCAACACCGTAAAAAGCTATCTGCGCGAACACCATATTCCTTTCCGCGATACGGATATTTCCCGTGATATGCGGGCGGCCGAGGATCTTGTAAAACGCAGCGGTCAGCGCGGCGTACCTCAGACGGAGATCAACGGAAAGATCGTCGTAGGTTTTGACAAGGAACGTCTTAACAAACTTCTGGACATAAAAGGATAAAAAAAGAAAGGATAAAGATATGAAAGAACTTCAACCGGTTAACGAATATGTGCTTTTGGACTATTCCGATGAGGAAAAGGACAAAAAAAACGCCTTCGGGGATCATTATTCCGAGACTGCCAAAGAAAAAAAGACCAGCGCAAAAGTACTTGGCATAAGCAATATCGAAAATGCCGAGGTGAAAGTCGGGGATACCGTGCTCTTTAAGGAATACAGCGGTAATGAACTTGTTTTTGAGGGAAAAAAATACCTGCTTATCCCTTATGCGGACATCCTTGCAAAGATCGTGGAGACCGAGTCGGTATAATTCTCAGACGGACATAGAAAGCGATTAAGCCTTGCTTTTCTCCTGCCGGGCACTTCCTGCATTGCAGACGGTATAAAATGAGGCTTAATGATAATTTCTGAGGCCATTTTGCAAAAAATCTTCACGTGCCGCATCGCGACGACGCGTGAAGAAAATCCGATAAGCGAGCGTAAAAAAATGTAGCGGTTGAGCAGAGCGAGACCTTTCTGCATTTTAGCGAACACAGAGGATTTTGTAGTCCGCCAGTTGGCGGAAGAGAAGCGGCGGTTTTTCTTTGCTTCCTCCCTTGGCGATCCCCTGGGACTTTTCTTTGGACAAGCAAAGAAAAGAAGGAGAAAAGAAGGATATATTACGTTCCCCTGCTGTCCTAAATAATTTTTACAATAACTAAAAGACATGTATTTAAGGGAGCAACTAATTATTTTGGAATATTAGTAAAAACAATTCCTTCAAATTAAAGGAAAAAAGTACAATATCTTTCCATGACAAGATATTTACGGGCGCATCCGGTGCGACGCGTATAGAAAATCCGACGAAAGAGGGTTAAAAAGTTTCCGGGATGAGTCCCGAAACGTCGGGACGAAGACGTTCGGGAACTTTAGCGAATGAGGAGGATTTTTTCCGCCAGCTGGCGGACCGAAGCGCTTGATTTTCTTTTGTTTCTTTTCTTTGATCAAGCAAAGAAAAGAAAAAAGGATTGTCAGTTCAGAAACCCTGATACGCTAAATCTGTCAGCCTTTTTCGCCAGCCGACGGACTACGGAGGACAAACAAAGAAAAGTAAAGGTTTTTTTCTGCGAAAAGAATCCCAATCCGGACTGCGGACAACAATTTTTACCGTATCCGGTGATCGTCCGCACAAAGTCCCGGCCGCGTAAATAATTTGTTTTATTATCCGTATAAAAAGTGTATTTTTTGCAATGTAATTGACTGACGGGAAATATGAACTATAAGATACATTTAGACGTTTTTGAGGGTCCTGTGGATCTGCTGCTGTATTTCATTAAACGCGATGAGATCAATATCTATGATATTCCCATTATGAAGATCACCCGTGATTACCTTGAATACCTTGAGATGATGAAAACCCTGAATTTACAGACAGCGGGAGAGTTCGTTGCCATGGCAGCCTTACTGATGCGCATTAAAGCAAAGATGCTGATCCAGCGGGTTCAGGAAGCCATTGAGAATGAAGAAATCGAAGAATCCCAGGAACGAACTTGTGCAACGGCTTCTGGAATACCGGTATTTCAAGGAGATCGGCGGAGAACTCAAAAAACTGGAAGAAGAAAATGCGGGAAAATTTCCGCGGAAACCCAACTGGTCCTACATTGATCATGACCTGCTTCCGGAAGATGCACTCAGCCGCATATCACTTTTGATATACTTAATGCCTACAAGCAGGCGATGGACCGTCTTCCCGCAGACAACGACCCGCATGAAGTCGCCGTGGACCAGGTAAATACAACAAAGCAGGTCGAGTTCATCTATTCACATTTCCCCCGTTATCCGCGGCTGCCCTTTTCGGTCTTGGTCAGATCTATCAAAAGTAAACTTGTTCTGGTCGTTACCGTCGTGGCTATTCTGGAACTTATGCGGAGTCAGAAAATCCGCGTAATCCAAAATGATACTTTTGATGATTTTACTATTGAACAACAAGAAAGCGGAGGTTGATCTGGACACCCACAGCGAAAAAAATATCTCTCTTCTGGATATGCAGCTTGTAGAAGCCCTGCTTATTGCTTCCGATGTTCCGCTCACACCGGAACGGCTGAAAGAATGTCTCGATGAAGGTCACCGCATCGATCTTGCTGCGACCGTTGAGGCTCTGAACGAGCACTACAGCAAGGCAAAACATGCGTTTCACATTATACCGGTAGCGAAAGGATTCCAGATCGTAACAAACCGGAAATTCGAGAATACGGTCCGTAATTATATCAACAGGAATGTACGGTCGCGTCTTACCTACGCCGCCCTGGAAACTCTTGCGGTAATTGCGTACAAGCAGGCTATCAGTAAACCGGAGATCGAGCGGATCCGCGGCGTGAACTGCAGTGCGGTACTAAACACTCTGCTGGAGCGCGAACTTATCACCGTCTCCGGCCGTGCCGATGCCGCCGGCCGCCACGCTGCTGTATATTACCACTGAAGAATTCCTGCGTTATTTCGGACTGCCAGTCGCCCAGCCGACCTGCCCAGCACACGGGAATTGAATGAACTGTTCCAGGCGGGAGAGAATGTTCCACAGGAAGTAAACCCGGAAAAAGACAAGCCGTCAACCGATTGATCTATGTTACGCACACTTACCGTTGAAAACATTGCCATTATACGTTCCATCCGGGTCGAACTCGGGCGGGGACTTTCCATGCTGACCGGAGAGACCGGCACCGGAAAATCGATCATTATTGATGCTCTCGGACTCGCATTGGGTGCACGTGCAGATATGGGACTTCTGCGAAGCGGCAGCAAAAAAGCCATTGTCGAAGCGCAATTTGACACACTGCATATGAGCCCGGAAGTCCGGCAGACCCTCGATGAAGCAGAACTCGATTATGCGGGCGGTGACATTCTTATCCGCAGGGAAATATATGCTAGCGGCAAATCCCGTGCTTTTTTTAATGACGCACTTCTTCCTCTTTCCGCACTGAAAACCATCGGCAGCAATCTCGTGGAAATGCACGGACAACACGAAAATCAAAAACTTTTCAAGTCCAAAAACCATCTTTTATATTTGGGAAAATGTGTTGAGGACCGCAGTATCATTCAGCGCTACCGTGAGGCATATCAGAATTTCAGGCAGCAGCTCCGGCACTATCAGGAGTTGCAACAGCACCGTGACAGATATATGCGTGAACGTGAATTGCGCGAGTTCCATTTTCAGGAACTTGATGCCGTTAAACCGGAAAAAGGCGAACTGGAAAAAATGCAGCACGAATTACAGGTCCTGGAAAACAGTAACCGTCTTGCAAGTTCCTCCGACCAGCTGGCACGGGCGTTGTATGAAGACGAAAATGCGCTCAGTCATCAGATAGAAACCTTAAAGAAAATACTACAGGATATCCTTCAGATCGATAATGAACTGCAGGAAAATGCCAAAGAACTGCAAAGTGCATTAATATCTCTGACTGAAGTGGGGCGCAGTATGGCAATGTACCGTGATGATCTTGAGCATGATCCGCAACGACTTGCTGAACTGCAGGAACGGGTCGGTTCCATTAATTATCAGATGCGAAAACACAATATGAACTATCCCGAATTATGTGAATACTACGAGCAGCTGAAAGATGAAATGCGTTCGGAAGCCGATTATGACACCCGGCTTGAAGCGCTGGCGGCGTCGCTGGAGAAGACCCGTGAGGATCTGGCCGCCGGGGCACTGGATTTTCATAAGGCACTGGAAAAAACAGGAATGGCGTTCGGCAAAAATATTGAATCCCGCCTGCAGCTTCTCGGAATGAAGAATGCAAAGTTCAGGGTCGATCTTCATCAGAAGGAAGCGGATAGCGAGCCGTATATTTCATTCAGGGGAAGAAATGTCGAACCGGGTATAAACGGCATTGACGAGATCGAATTCCGCATTGTCACCAACCCCGGTGAAGATTTTAAACCGCTGGCAAAGATCGCTTCCGGCGGAGAGATCAGCCGTATCATGCTGGCAATAAAGTCCGTACTGGCCCGGCACGATGAAACACCGACACTGATCTTTGACGAGATCGATTCCGGCATCAGCGGACGCATTGCACATGTTGTCGGCGAACAGATACGTGAACTCGCGGAGCATCATCAGATCCTCTGCATTACCCACCTTCCCCAAATTGCAGCCCTGGGAGAACGGCATTACCGTGTCGATAAATTCAGTAAAGACGGACAAACCTTTGCCGATATCCGCGAGCTCGGCAGTTCGGCACGTGTAAAAGAGATCGCAAATCTCGTGGGCGGGAAAAAGGACAGTGAGGCAAGCATGCGCACTGCCGAGGAGCTCTTAAAAATATCATGATATTTGAACTTGTTGCACAGGAACAAATAGCGGAACGTTTCCGGAGTTTAATAAGAATAAACGTATCGGGTCCGCATATCTTTTTACCGGTCCCGAAGGAAGCGGCAAAACGGCAATGGCCATGAATGTCGCAGCCATGTTCCTGTGTGAAAATCCCGTGAACGGCGATGCATGCGGACACTGTCCCGCCTGTGCAAAGATGCGGCATATGAATCACCCGAATTTTCATATCATTCACACGTTCCCACGCCCCAAAAACGCTTCGGATAATGATCCTTTTGTGGGATTGAGCGATGAGGATATAGCGCTGATAACACGAGAACAACAGAAACTGAGTCTTGACCCGTATCATCAGATAAATATTCCGAGAGCCAATAATATCCTTATCAGCTCCATGAGAGACCTTAAAAAAAAACTGGCCATGGGACAGGCAGAGCAGGGACGTCAGGTCATTCTGATCCATCAGGCCGAACTTGCCACCCGGGAAGCTTGCAGTGCCCTGTTAAAAGTACTTGAAGAGCCGCCCCGGGAAACAACGTTCATTCTGACCGCTCAATCCATCGACCTTATCCTCCCCACTATCCGTTCACGCTGTCAGACCGTTAAATTCAATCCGGTACCGGATAAAAAGATCGTGGATTCTCTTCTTGAAAAAGGGCGGGAAAAACCCGATACTCAGCGTATAGCAAGACTCAGCGGCGGAAATGTAAAACAGGTAAAGGAATTTTCCGAAACGGATTTTTCCGAGATCGATTCCATGATACTGAATTTCTGGCGTATCATGATGGGATCGCAGATCGACAAACGCTGGGTTACGGTTGCGGACATATCCGATATCATTGATTCTTACAATAAGATCGCCAAGGATAACCCTCCCGAATTCCGGAATTATTTGCGTTTTATTATTTTCTGGCTGCGTGACGCACAACTGATCGCTTCCGGGTCTGAAGCTAAGGAACAACTTATTAATCCGCACCTGTATTATGAGATCGGGCGGTTTGTTGAATTTTATCCGGATTTCCCGCATTTTGACATGATACGGCTTGTTGAAAGAACCCTTTACGGTATCGGCAAGAACCTGTATGTTCCGCTCTTGCTGGCTAATCTTTTTATGGAATTCCGGATGCAATTCCTTAACACAAAGAAACAATAATTATGCGCTTAAATAAGTTTTTGGCACACTGCGGCGTGGACTCACGCCGGAACTGCGACGAGATCATTTTCCAGGGACGTGTTCAGGTCAACGGTGAAACGTTTACCAATCCCGGCGCACGCATTGACCCCGAACATTCGGAAATACTGGTCGATGGCGAACCGGTCAGTTTAAAAAGTCACTACACCTACATTAAATTACATAAGCCCGGGATTAGTCGCCAGCCGGAAAGACCCCCATCACTCTCAAACCGTTATGCAATTACTCCCTAATGTCCTGCATGTAATGCCCGTCGGCCGCCTGGATAAAGATTCTACCGGTGTTCTGCTGTTTACCGATGACGGTGATATGAATTATCGACTGACACATCCCGGTCATGGCGTGGAAAAAGAATATGAGGTGCTTCTGCACCGTGCGCCGCACGGTCCCCTGGAAGAAGAATTGCCGAAGGGTATTACGCTGAAAGACAAGGCGGATTTTGTTCAGGGAAGCGCCGAAGCGCTGAACCGGAACCGCACGCATTTCCGTGTTATCCTGCGTGAAGGAAAAAACGTGAGGTGAAGCGAATATTCCGTCACTACGATTCACAGGTCTTTCGTCTTCACCGTAATTATTTTGCCGGCATCACCGCCAATGACCTTCCGCCGGGAAAATGGAAAAAACTGAACAACAAAGAGATCATGCAAATAAAAAAAGCCGCCGGACTGGATTAACATATGGCGGTCCGCCGATCTGCTTCTTTATTGAACTTCGGTAATTGTGACGTCATGGATTGCGCAGGAGATAATTAAGCCTGATCCGCCGGGAGATGTATCTGCAGTATATTTCAGCTGTTTTTATCCCTATGACCGGATCCTGATCCCGGTTTACTCCGATCCCACAAGTCCCGCCAGCGACAGCATTGTCATAACGGATGTATAGTAATTGCCCGACGGTTTGACCAATACGGTATAAAACGGGTCATAATCCCCGCTTTTAAATCCTGCTGTCAGTTTTGTCCCGCGGGTACCGGTGATATAGGCCGTCAGCGCCGTCGGCGGAAGAGAGAGATCTATTGCAATATCAAAGCCGGACGGGATATCTTTCAGCTGGTTCTCATGTATGGGAAAAGGTTTTTTTACTATGTGGGGATAGGTACTTGTTTTGCCTGAATGTTCGGCCAGAAGTTCCAGATCTTTATTGAGGACCAATGTCACATGCAGATTTTTTTGGCGGATCTCCTTAACGCAGGATCTCGCCTCATAGAATAATTTATGATCATCCGGCATGCAGATACAGACCCTCTTTACCCCTGTGATCTGCTTCTGCAGGTTAACCGGCTGCGGAAAGAAAAGGATCTTCTTTTTTCTCTGCAGAAAGCGGATCCAAATTTTGAGACGTAAATCACGTAAGAACATTATAAAATATACCTGCTGAGGTCATCATCCATGACGATCGATTCGAGGGATTCACGGACGAGTTCCGGTGTAATGATTATCTTATTTCTGCCGTCGGGAGCGTTGTACATTATATCATCCAGGATCTGTGTCATAATGGTATGTAAACGCCGGGCACCGATATTTTCTGTTTTATCATTAACTTCCGTTGCTTTTTGAGCAATTTCCCCTATGGCGGCTTTTTCAAAGACAAGGTCCACATTTTCCGAACGCAGAAGTGCCTGATACTGTTTTATAAGAGCATTTTGGGGATGGGTAAGAATATCTACAAAATCTTCCGTTGTAAGACTGTCGAGCTCGACACGAATAGGGAAACGGCCCTGCATTTCGGGGATAAGATCTGAAGGTTTGCTGGTATGAAAAGCTCCCGATGCAATAAAAAGTATATGGTCGGTCTTGATAAAACCGTAACGGGTCTTTACCGTACTCCCTTCCACGATCGGAAGCAGATCCCTCTGCACCCCCTGCCGGCTGACATCCGCTCCCTTGCTTTCACTGCTGAGTGTGATCTTATCGATCTCATCAATAAAAACAATGCCGTGATGCTGAACACGGTCAAGAGCTTCCTCAATAACCTTATTCCGGTCGATCAGTTTCTGGGATTCTTCTTCCAGAAGGATCTTCCGGGCTTCCGGTACTTTCATTTTCCTCTTTTTCATTTTTTTCTTTCCCAGCAGAGAGCTCATAGCTTCATTTATGAATTCTCCCGGATTATCCATCATATCACCGCCCATGCCTCCGTCTGTGGGACCCATAACGGAAATACCCGAAATATTCGGTTTTTTTTCGGGAGCTTCAATTTCCACATAGCGTTCGTCAAATTTCCCTTCCTCGTACATTGTCCGCAGACGGTCCCGGGTTTTGTTTATCCGGGTACGTTCTTCCTCGTCAATTTTTTCCCGGGATTCAACGGGAAAAAGCAGGTCCATGATCCGGCTGTCCGCCAATTCCCCGGCTCGCTGCTTAACCAGTTCCTGATGTTCTTTTTCCACCATATCGACAGCCATATAGGTAAGATCGCGGACAATGGATTCAACATCGCGCCCCACATAACCGACTTCAGTGAATTTGGTGGCCTCAACCTTGATAAACGGCGATTGCGCCAGTGCCGCAAGTCTGCGTGCAATTTCGGTTTTCCCCACACCGGTGGGTCCGATCATAATTATATTATTGGGCAGTATTTCATTCCGTATCTCTTCATCGGCCTGCTGACGCCGCCAGCGATTTCGCAGGGCGATCGCTACCGATCGTTTTGCTTTATCCTGGCCGATCACAAAACGGTCCAGTTCTTCTACAATTTCTCTTGGTGTCAATGCTTTCATTCGTCCAGCTCCATTACTGTTATGTTCTCGTTCGTGTAAATACATATCGAGGATGCTATCTGCAGGCTTTTTTCTGCGATCTCCCGGGCGTTTAATTCCGTATTATGCATAAGAGCCCGTGCGGCGGCAAGCGCATACGGCCCACCGGACCCGATGGCATACAAATGATCATCGGAATCGATCACATCGCCGGAACCGCTCAGTACATAACCGTTATTGTTATCCATGACAATAAGAAGCGCTTCCAGTTTCTGCAGATATTTGTCCCGGCGCCATTCCTTTGTCATTTCCACAGAGGCCCGTGTCAGATCTCCTTTATATTCTTTGATCTTATTTTCGAATTTTTCAAAAAGACTGAAGGCGTCCGCCGAGGCACCGGCAAAACCGGCAAGTATCTTATTATTATATAATTTGCGCACTTTCACGGTCTGTGACCGCATGACGGTATTCCCGAGGGTCACTTGTCCGTCACCGGCAATAGCGGCTTTCCCGTTCCGGTGTACGCCGAGTATTGTTGTGCTTATTATTTTTTTCATGATCTGTCCTTTTTTTTGCGCCGCTCACGGGAAGGAGGGATATGCAGTTTTTCACGGTATTTGCTTACTGTCCTGCGAGCGATATGATAACCTTTTTTCATTAATTCCTCACGTAGTTGTTCGTCACTGAGAGGTTCGCTTTTCTTTTCTTCGTTCACGATTTTCAAAAGATCCTTTTCGAGATCGCGTGTTGATGAACTCACATCATCACTGCGCCCGGCTTTTTCACTGAAAAAATATCTGAGCTCGTATATGCCGTCCGGGGTCTGCATATATTTTCCGTTGGCAATGCGTGAGACTGTGGAAATATCCAGTCCGGTATCGGCGGCCACTTCTTTCATCACCATCGGTTCGGGATATTCCCTTCTGTCCAGCAAAAAATCACGCTGGCGATTCACGATGGCACGTGCAACGGCAAGAATGGACCGCTTTCGCTGTTCGATCGCCTGAATGAAAAAATTTGCCGCCTGTTTGTGACTGTCCAGATAGCGTTTTGTATCACGGTCCAGATCTCCCTTATCCAGCATTTTCAGATAAATCGGCGATAAGCGAACCCCCGGTATGTCCGTTTCGTTGAGGGAAATATAGAAATTACCGTTCTTTTTGCTCAGGATAATATCCGGGATAATGCTTTTTTTCAAATATTCCGTATGACCGGCCGCAGGCTTGGGATTCAGTTTTGCAATTTGTTTCCGCGCATACAACATGTCGTTTTCACTGATATCAAGTTCTCTGCGGATCTTTTCATATCTGCCGGCCGCAAAATCATCGTAATATTTTTTAATGACATCAATGACAAAGGGTTCCTCATGCTGTGCTTTTAGCTGTAAAAGCATACATTCTTTCAGATCACGTGCCGCTATTCCGGGAGGTCCCGTTTCCTGGATGCTGCGCAAAATTTCTTCGGCATGTTCATAAGGAACGGAAAATTTGTAGGCGATGTTCTCCAGCGGTGTGTCTCTTAAAAAACCATTTTCATCCAGGCTTCCGATAATTTGCTCGGCAAGCGGCAGGTCATCATCCGGTAATCCCGATTCGCGGACCTGAACAAGCAGCCGTTCGAAAAAATCCAGCTCGTCTTCCTGCTGAAGTTCTGCGGGATCAACTCCTCTTCCCCAATAATGGGATGAAGCAAAGCGGCCACCTTGGAATTCAAGACCGGGATCATCCTGATACGTTTGTTTCTCATTGGTTCCCGGTGTGTCGTCTTCCATCTCCAGCAGGGGATTTTTTTCCACTTCCTTTACCACTGCACGCTCCAGATCCATCTGACCCAATTGCGAAAGACGGGCAAGCATAAGCTGCATGGGCGCAAGTTTCTGGATCTGCTTTTGTACTAATCGTTGTTTCATCTTTATCGGTCAAGCTTGAATTTCGCCCCCAGGTACAGGCGGCGCGCTTCCGGATCATTTGCCAGGAATTCCCCGCTTCCCGCCTTCAGTATCGTACCCTGGTACAGCAGATAGGAGTGGTCGGTTATGGAAAGGGTCTCGTGGACATTATGATCGGTAATGATGACACCGATACCTTTGTTCTTAAGTTCTGTGACCATTTCCTGAATATCTTCAACGGCAATGGGATCTATGCCGGCAAAGGGTTCATCCAAAAGAATGAATTTCGGATCCGTCGCGAGCGCTCTTGCTATTTCCGTACGCCGGCGCTCTCCCCCGCTAAGTGAAAAACCTTTGTTTTTGCGGACTTTTTCCAATTTAAATTCTTTAATCAGGGTATCGATCCTTTCGCGAATGATCTTTTCGTCTTTATGGAACATTTCCAGTACAAGACGAAGATTGTCCTCAACGGATAATTTTCTGAAAACGGATGCTTCCTGGGGAAGATAACCAATTCCAAGCTGAGCCCGTTTATACATTGCCAATGAAGTGATATCCTCACCGTCCAGATATATATGCCCGGAACGCGGTCGTATCATACCGGTGATCATATAGAAAGTGGTGGTTTTTCCCGCTCCGTTGGGACCCAAAAGTCCGACGATCTCACCGGTTTTGGCTTCAAGGTCAATGGCATTTACGACCTTTCTCCGGCCGTAGGCCTTTACCAGTTTTTCTGCTCGCAATGTTGCCATAATTTTTTCCTCAGGAGAAATATAACGAGAATGTTCGATTTTGCAAAGTGTGAACGGGAAAATGTGACCGCCGGGACACGACAAGCGTATGATCAGAAAAAGACCGCGTTATTTGTCAAGCCGGCGATATGTTTTACCGAGCGGATTGTAGATCGTCCAGTTCTCAAATTTTGTGTCGCTGACAAAATCTGTCCCATACAAGGTATCGTGTTCGGAAAATATCTGTATGGCGCTATTGGTATAGACCTTATTGCTGTCATTGTTCCAGAAAAGGCTGTCCGTATAAGCCGTGAAACCGCTGTCGGATACCATAACGACATTCCCGATCGCCACGATATTCTCTTTTTTTTCATTGACCAGACCGCTGTCGGCAGTCAGATAGGATGTGTGTTTCCCGTCCTTGTAAAAATCTATACGCATACTGTCCCGGATGATCATGTCCCTGGTATCTTCATATTTTACCAGATGCGCCGCATAGATCTCTGAACTTACTTCTCCGGAACGGCTTACCGTGACCCGTGTATTCCATATTTCCTGATCGGGAATACGTCCCTCGTAAAAACCGCCGTACTCTTCGGTTTCGGTACAGGAGAAAAGCAATAGTGAGAAGATCACGATAAAATAGTTAAATTTCATTTTTATTTATATAAACCCTGCAGTTTTCCCAGTGCGTTAGCCATCAGATCCTGTGCATGCAGTATTTTATCGGTTATTTCGCGAAAGGCACCGGAACCGCCGGGTGTTTTTGTAACATAATCAACGATATTTTTTATTTCCGGAATGGCATTTGCCGGAGCAAAGGAAATACCGCAGCGTTTTAACACGGGTTCATCGATGTAATCATCACCGATGTAAGCAATGTGCCGGTCTTCAAGTTCAAAACGCACCTTCAGATCCTCATAGGCCTTGATTTTTGTATAGTCGGACTGAAACACCAGATCGTCGGGTATCTGCAGAGCACGTGTGCGTGCAAGCGTTGCCCTGGAATAACGTCCCGAAATAACGGCGACGGGGAACTCTATAAGACGCAGCAAGACAAAGGCAAGTCCGTCACTCGCGTGAAAACGTTTCATTTCAGTATCCGGACCTATGTAAAATGATCCGTCGGTCAATACACCGTCAACATCCGTCACAATAAGCCGGACAGCCCGTAGTTTTTCATGTAAATGCGTTCTCATCTGCGTCATGACTATCCTTTTTTGCTTAAAACGGCAGCAATAAATTCACGGAAAAGCGGGTGCGCCTTTGCAACACGTGATTTCAACTCGGGATGGAATTGCACGCCCACATACCAGGGATGTTCCGGTATCTCAACGCATTCCACAAGATCATATTTTTTATTTGCGCCGGTGATCCTCAGTCCGCCGCCTTGCAACATATCGCGGTAGCGGTTATTGACTTCGTATCGATGGCGGTGACGTTCTGAGATGTTTTTTTGCCCATACGCCTTTGCTGCCGCACTGTCTTCTTCCAGATCACAATCAAAAGCCCCAAGGCGCATCGTCCCGCCAAGCGAGGTAATTTTTTTCTGTTCTTCCATCATATCGATAAGCGGTTCTTTTGTATCCGGATGAAATTCGGTGCTGTCGGCATTTTTCAGTCCGAGAACATTACGCGAAAATTCTATGACCGCTATCTGCATGCCCAGACATATGCCGAAGAAGGGAATATTATTTTCACGCGCATATTGGGCCGCCATGATCTTGCCTTCAATACCGCGCTTACCAAATCCGCCGGGCACAAGCAGACCATCAAGGGATTTTAGCTCTTTCTTCAGTTCCTTGTATGAATATTTTTCCAGGTCTTCAGCATCTATCCAGGATAAATTTACTCTGGTATTATTCTCCGCTCCGGCATGGATGAACGATTCCGTAATGCTTTTATAAGAATCTTTCATCCCCGTATATTTTCCGACAATACCCACGTTTACCGAATATTTCGGGTCCTTGATCCGTAATACCGTGGATTGCAGGCTGGTAAGCAGCGGATCATGACGATTTTTCAGCTGCAGATGTGCGGCGAGCGTCTGATATACATCCTGTTTTTTAAACAGCAGCGGTATTTCATAAATCGTTTCCGCATCCGGCATGTCGATCACCCCCTGAGAACGTACATTACAAAAAAGGGCGATCTTTGCCTTTGCACTGTTATCCAGTCCCGCTTCGCCGCTTCGGCACATGATCATATCCGGTGTAAGACCGATCTCACGCAATTTTTGCACGGAATGCTGTGTGGGCTTGGTCTTTATCTCCTCGGAAGAACTCACGTAAGGCAACAGGGTTACATGGATATTCATATACTCATGATGGTCCAGCTGATTCTCAAATTGCCGGATGGCCTCTAAAAAAGGCAGACTCTCGATATCACCGACAGTACCGCCTACTTCGGTAATAATAATATCACATTCGGTTTTTTCGAGGATATTGGTGAAACGGCGTATGATCTCATTGGTCACGTGCGGAATGATCTGTACGGTCCTCCCGAGATACTCACCGGCGTTCCGCCTCCAGCACACTGCTGTATATCTGTCCTGCCGTGGCATTGTTCAGCCGGGACATGCTGGTATCAAGAAATCGTTCATAATGTCCGAGATCAAGATCCGTTTCGGCACCGTCATCGGTGACATACACCTCGCCATGTTGTATGGGGCTCATCGTACCGGGATCCACATTAAGGTAGGGATCAAATTTTTGTATGATCACACGATAGCCGGCCTGTTTCAGCAGATAACCGATGGAAGCGGAGGTAATGCCTTTGCCCAGGCCGGAGATAACACCGCCGGTAACAAAGATATAACGGGTTGAACCCGGATCCTTTTCAGTTGTGGACATATGTTTTCCTTATTCATTTAATGACGCGGGGAACCTTAAAGTTCTCACCATCCTGCGACGGAGCGTTCTTCATCACCTCTTCTCTGCTCAAAGAAGGAAGTCCCTTATCTTCGCGCATAACGTTCACCATATCCAGCACATGGCTCATTGTCTTCACGTCGTCAACATTGAGTTCTTTCAGCTTATCAACATAGGTGATGATATCGCTTAGCTGACCGGAATACAGAGTGATCTCTTCGTCACTTAGTTTAAGCCGGGCCGATGAGGCAATGTGTTTCACTTCTTCGCGTGATATCGGCATAACTGACCTTTGTTTTTTCATTTCAGGGTTTTCAGAAGCTGCGTTAAAAAATCCCAGACCTTTTTCACCGAAGGAATATAAAGCCGTTCATCGGGAGAATGCGCGTTTTCAATGGTGGGCCCGAAAGAGATCATTTCCATACCTTTATGTTTTGCACCGAGAACACCGCACTCAAGTCCCCCGTGGACGACATTGACTTTTGGCGTTTCTCCGAAATGATCTTCATAAACCTTTTTTGAAATGGCTAAGAGCCCGGAATCCCAGTCAGGCTGCCAGGAAGAATACCCGTTGCCGCTTTTGAATTCCGCTCCCGCAAGATACGCCAGCATTTCGATTTTCTTTGTCAGCATGTCACGGGCGGACATCACCTGGCTGCGCTGGCTGGACAGAATGCGGACGGCGTTATCTTCCGTGCGGATAACCGCAAAATTGTTTGACGTTTCGGCAATAAGTTTATTCCCGCTGTAAACGGAGGGATCGAGTTCTTCGATACCGTTGGGGAACGCCAGCATGAAACGCAGAATACGTTCAGTCAGAACGTCGCTTATTGCCGCTTCCCCTTTTCGGAGATCTTCAGACTTCCGCGTATGTTCTTTTCAAAAGTTTTATATTCATTTCTGAATATTTCCACGCTTTCATTAAGGATATTCTTTGCCGTTTTTTCCGCATGGGCGGGAATTGCGATCTTTGCCTGTGCATCACGGGGAATGGCATTGTGCGCCGTGCCTCCGCTCATGCTGATCAGGCGCATAGGTAATGCTTCATATAATGCCCAGAGTGTCCGGGCGAGCAATTTATTTGCATTTGCCCGGTGTTTTACAATGTCCGTTCCGCTATGTCCCCCCAGGCAACCGCTGACAGTCAGCATATAAACGGCATCATCTTCATGCAGAGGCTCATCATTTAACGGGAACCAGATCTTGGTGTCCACTCCCCCGCAGCAGCCGATAGTGAAGATGCCTTCATCATCGGAATCCAGATTCAGAAGGATCTTTCCTCTGAGGGTATCCGGTTTCAGAGCGCTGACGCCGGTAAGACCGGTTTCCTCGTCCACGGTAAAAAGCAATTCCAGTTCAGGATGAGCCACACCCAGTTCCACCACAGCAAGGGCATAGGCAATTGCCACACCGTTGTCGGCTCCCAGAGTGGTTTTATTTGCATGAAGCCAGTCGCCGTCATATACAAACTCTATGGAATCCCTGCTGAAATCATGCCGGGAACCTTCGGCTTTTTCACAAACCATATCCATATGTCCCTGCAATACGAACGATCGGCCGGTCCTCAAAACCCGGCGTTGCCGGGACACGCATGATCACATTCATCACATCGTCTGTTTCTACATAAATCGCGTGCTTTTCGGCCCATTTGACAAGCCAGGCGGATATCTTCTGCTCATGCCTGGACTCCCGCGGGATCTGTGAAATTTGCTTGAAAATGTCTAATATTCTTTCTGTTATTTTATCCATGATAACACCTGATTTTTTTATGCTGAAAGATATAATATGCTGCTGATTAATACAATTGTAAAATCATATCCGCCGGAAATAAATAGTTCTTCGAAGAAAGGAAAATATACCCCGCACAACGCGGAAGGGCAATAGCCGCTTTTCTCCCCGGCGAAAGAGCGTTAACCGGAATGGTGATAAGGGGATCGGTGCGACGAACCTGAGAACCATTTTTTCCGGGTTTTTTGCCGGATTTTTTATCGCCGTTCCTTTTAAGCTTTCGTTCATCCGGTAACTGAAATAAATGTTTTCATTTTCTTTTCCCTGTGCTATCTTTGAGAGCTTTTTACGAAATCGGTTTTTTATAAGAGGTGTTAACCATGCGTGTAGTTATAACAGAAAACTATGATAAACTGAGTGCATTCGCCGCCGGCCACATTGTCCGGCGCATTCATGAATTCCGGCCGTCAAAAGACCGCCCTTTTGTATTGGGCCTGCCGACGGGTTCTTCTCCTCTCGGGGTCTATCGTCAACTTATTTCATTGCATAAGGCCGGAAAGATTTCTTTCGAACATGTTGTTACTTTCAACATGGATGAATATATCGGACTTCCGGAAGATCATCCCGAAAGTTATCATTATTTTATGCATCACAATTTTTTTCAGCATATTGATATCAAACCTGAAAATATCAACATCCTGAATGGGAATACCGGAGATCCCGATCGCGAATGCCGTGATTATGAAAAGAAGATAACGTCCTGCGGCGGAATTCATCTTTTTCTCGGCGGTATCGGACCGGACGGACATATTGCGTTCAATGAACCCGGCTCTTCATTGCGCTCGCGTACACGCATCAAATCCCTGACATTCGATACGATCCTGGCAAATTCGCGTTTCTTTGATAATAAGATCGAGCGCGTACCGAAACAGGCGTTAACTGTCGGTGTGGGGACGGTAATGGATGCGGATGAAGTGCTCATTCTGGTCAACGGATATAAAAAAGCACGGGCGCTGAGGCATGTGATCGAAGAAGGCATTAATCATATGTGGACGGTTTCCGCACTCCAGATGCATCCGCGCGGTATGATCGTTTGTGATGACGAGGCAACCATGGAACTCAAGGTCGGCACCGTTAAGTATTTTAAAGACATTGAAAAAAACACTGTTTCATCCCTTTAGATAAGTAAAAACTGTTGTTAACTTTTCTATCCCTTCCGTGTCAAACTATCAGGAACAAAAAGGTACGGTAATGAAAAAAATTTTAATGATCCTCTTTCTGACAATGATAAGCAGTGTATTGCTTGCAGCAACGGTTTCGGGCTATATAAAAGATGATGAGACGGGGGAGGCTCTCGAATTTGCCAATGTCGCCCTGCATAATATTCCGGATGACGACGTGGTAACCGGGACAATGTCCGGATATGACGGAAGCTTCCGTATTTTCAATATACCGGAAGGCCGTTATAATCTTGTGGTCTCGTACATGGGCTATGAACGAAAAACGATACCCGATGTGGTTATCAGGGATAAGGAACAGTCCTTAAGGATCGGAGATATCACACTTACCGCCAAAGCTCTGGAACTCGAGGATGTGGTGGTTTCCGCCGAAAAACCTTCCGTTACCTACAGGATCGATAAGCGTGTTGTGGATGCCCAGCAGTTTCTCAGTGCGCAGGGCGGTACGGCGGTAGATATACTGGAAAATGTTCCTTCTGTCGATGTGGATATTGAAGGGAATGTATCTCTCCGCGGCAGTGAAAATTTCACCGTCATGATCGACGGAAGACCTTCCGTACTTGAACCGCAGGATGCTCTGGAAAGCATTCCCGCAAGCTCTATTGAAAATATTGAGATCATGACCAATGCTTCGGCCAAATATGAGGCGGAAGGTGGTGCCGGCATCATTAATCTTGTGACCCGGCGCGATAAACGCCTGGGTATTAACGGTATCGCCGAACTCAATGCCGGAACGAATAGCCTGGGCGGAAGTCTTTTACTGAATTATACCGCCGAAAAAATAAACGCTTATGCTTCCGTTGACTACCGGCAGCGCAATTTTTCGGGAGAATCACATGTTGTCCGGGAATTATTCTATCCCGATACCACAGCGATCTTTGACTCTGAGGGAAGCCGGGAACACAGACGCGGTGGATACGGTTTCCGCGGGGGCTTGACTGGTTTATCAGTGATAACGATGTTCTGGGCATAAGTGGATATTACGGTACCCGGAGTTCGGAAAGAAGTTCAGTTAACACCTATAACATTTCTTACATGGACCCGCTTGATGAAACGATCTACTACTCGGAATTCTATAATAGCTATGACATCAGCGAACGCGGAGGCGGGCGAAGCAGTATTAATGTGGATTACACACATAAATTCAACGGCACAAAGGAAAACGAAAGCTCTTCGAAAGGAAAAAGTACCGGCAAGAAAGAGCAAAACGGTTCTTCCCGTGTTCATCAGATAAAAATTAATTCTTCCTATTCCGCCTGGAATTCCGATGAATTCTCCTATACCTATCTTGAGGATGCAGTAGGCGATACGACGGAAGGACAGAAGACCGAAGAGAAAGGTCCGTCGAACGGCATCCGCACCAAGATCGAGTATATGCTGCCGGTGGGTGAGGATAATATGTTCGAAGCCGGTTTTGACGGCCGCTTCAACTGGAAAGAAGATGAAAACAACGTTTATTATCTGAACACGGAAAACGGCGAGTTCGAACAGCAGGATGATTACAGTTATCTGACAAGATCGAAACAGAACCGCATATCTTTTTATTCCCTGTTCTCCGGCGAGATCGGCCGCTTCGGTTTTCAGCCGGGCTTGCGTGCTGAATACACGTACCGCAACATACAGAGCACGGCTCAGGATTCCGCTTTCGTTCTTGACCGTCTGCATCTTTTCCCGACTTTTCATGCATCATACCAACTGCCTGCACAGATCCAGCTGATGGCAAGTTATACGCGGCGCATATCACGTCCCCGCGGCTGGCAGCTGGAACCGTTTTACAGTTGGTGGGATGCCTACAATATTCGTATCGGAAATCCTGATCTGGTTCCGGAAATGAGTGACTCCTATGATTTCAGTGTACAGAAACGGTTCGGGAAAAGTTTCATTTCTCTGGACGCCTATTATAAAAAAACTCATGACAAGATCGAACGCATTCAAACGGTATATGCTGATGATGTCATATTGAATACCTATGAGAACGTCGGCCGGGACCGTTCGCTGGGTATAGAGCTGATGACCAATATGAATATTTACAAATGGTGGACGCTTAATCTCAGCGCAAATCTGTATCATTATAAGGTTTCCGGCGAATTGTATGGTGAGAATTTTGATGAAGAGAGCACCAATTACAGCGCACGGATGCGAAACACCTTTATGATAAAAGATGATACCCGTATCCAGTTCGGCCTGCGTTACCGCAGCAGGTCCGCAAGCGCTCAGGGAACACGTTCCGGAGGGTTAATGACGGATCTTGCTTTGCGTCAGGATCTTTTCAGCGACAAACTTACGGCGGCCTTACAGGTGCGCGATATTTTCGGAACCGGTTATTACCAACGGGTAGTTGAAACCCCGGATTATATTACGACCTCCGAATTCCCGCGGATTCTCCGATGATATCACTGAATTTATCATTGAAGATCAACAATTATAAAAACAAAAGGCAGAACAGGGGCGACGGTTTTGATGATGAATTCGATATGGACGGCGGAGAGGAATTTGATACCTGATACCGTTAAAAGAAAACGGAATTCGCGCTTCTTTCGTATCGTAACGGTTTCCACCGGCTGATCAAAAGAGGTATAGAAAAGGAACGGGGCTGTACAGCCCCGTTTTTCTTTATTTTCCGCTTTCTTTATTTTCCACCCACCATTTGTTAATTTCTTTTCTGAAGAACATGGAATTTGTCAGAATATGCTGAACGCCGTAATTGCCGACATGGTTTATAACATCTTTTGCATGAAGAAATTGATCATGCCGGTATTCACTGTAATCATCATGTTCCGGATTCAGGCTCTGAATGAATACGGTACCGGATTCATGAATAAAACGGTCATTCCCGATATATATGCCTACATGAGTAACGCGCCTGCTTCCGTCATCACGCCGGCGTCCGAAGAAAAGCAGATCGCCCGGTTTCAGTTTCGCGATCTCTTCTTTTCCTTCCGCAACGGTCTTCCCGACAAGTGCCTGCTGTGAAGCATTCGCGGCAGATAAATACCGTGCAGCATCATCACGATACGCACAAAACCGGAACAGTCCATCATTTTCGTTGAGGTACCGCCCCAGAGATACGGGCGCCCCATGTAACTCTTTGCCAATGAAATAATACTTTGTGGTTTGGGCTGGACCGAAAAGCTCCAGACCTCAAAATGGTCACAGGCCGAACGTTCAATGTACCCGATGCGACCGTCAGGATAGGCGATCTTAACAAAACCATTTTTCGGTTCGATCGCTCTCAAAATGCCGGTAGCGGTAATATCTCCCATGCGGTCGGAGTCTTTCGATGCTTTTTTATAGATATAGCCGGTATCTTCAAGATAGATCACTTTTTCACTGTTACGCCATGTGTTAAATTCTTTTACCGTCATTGCAGTAAAAGCACCGCCTTCTATCCATCCCAAATATCCGTCCGGGGTCTGCACATAGTAATTATTTCCCTGCTTTTTATAAATTCGAAGCGGTACGCCTAAAACAGCCTGTGTGGCCATTTCACTCCGTGCGGAAGGCTCAACGCGAATATTCGCGACCGAGCGGTTTATCACTCCGTAGTACTTTCCGTCCAGTGCGGCATCCGGAAGTAATTGTATCTTATTTGTTACCGTATATCCTTCCCGTTCCAAACGGGCTGTGAGACTGTCCAGACCGGATTTGCTGTTCATTTGCCCTTTCAGGGTAACCGTTTTCCCTTGTTGCTCGAATTCCACATCGAAAATATTTACTCTGCGGTCGGGACATACGTCCTCCCGGACCTCATCAATGAATTGCTGTACGGGCTGAACGGGGATATCGGCACACGCTGCAAAAACGAGGACCGCCAGTATTGTCAGAAGTGTTTTTTTCATCGGTATTCCTTATTTTTTGTTAAAATGAATATAACAAAAGACAGGCGTTTTTGAAATAGAATTTCATCATACGCTTCGTTTTACAAAGAATGGAATGGATATCCTGCTGTTGTTCATTTCTGACAATTTTACATTCGCTTTTCATTTTTTTCAGTGTATATTTTCGGCATAATGCAATAACACTCAGGGTGCCATATGCGAAAAAAATATCTGCTCTTGTTAATGCTTCCGGTATCGGCGGCACTGCTCAATGCACAGATAGTTCCCGATGTCGGTGAATACAAAACCTTAAAATGCGACCTCCATATGCATACGGTCTTTTCGGACGGTCTGGTCTGGCCGACCATCCGCGTGGATGAGGCCGTAAATGAAGGTATCGATGTCATTGCCATTACCGATCACCTGGAATACCTGCCTCATAAAAAATATCTGAAGGAAGACCATAATTTTTCTTTTGAAATTGCCGCGAAGCGCGCAAAGAGAAAAGGCATTATCTGTATTGCGGGTGTGGAGTTCACGCGATGGATGCCGCCGGGACATTTTAACGCTATTTTTATTGAAGATGCAAATAAGCTCATTATCAAGGAGTTTCTGCCGGCGATCGAGGAGGCCATCCGCCAGGGCGCATTTATCTTCTGGAATCATCCGGGATGGATCGTTCACCAGCCGGACCGTGTGGTCCGCTGGTATGATGTACATACAACCCTGATCGAACGCGGATGGATGCACGGTATTGAATTTGCCAACTGGCGCGATCATTATCCCGCTGTTCTTAAATATACAAACGAATATGACCTTGCCGTACTCGGGAATTCCGATATTCACGGCATTTCTTCCGAAGCTTTTGCGGAATCAGCTCACCGGCCCCTGACCCTGGTGTTCGCGGAAAAGCGCAACGAGGAATCGGTGAAAGAAGCCTTGTTCGCCGGAAGGTCCATTGCCGTTACGGAAAACAATATTCTGGCGGGCCGGAAAAACTCGCGGAAGATTTTGTTCGTGCCTGTCTGAAGATCGACGTGCAGGGTAATGATGCCCTGTTGGAGAATATAAGCGAAATTCCCTTCATTTTTTCTGCCCGCGGCGGAAGTGAATTTATTCTGCCTCCGCTCGGCACGGTTCTGCTCCCTGGATATTCCGAGAACATCTGGGAGATCGTTAACGTTTATGTGGATAAAAACGTTTATCTGCAGTTAGCGTTCGAAAAATAAATCTACTGCCGGACGTCGGCTAAAAGCTCAGGCACGGGCTCATTCAAAACGGAGAAAAACGGTTGCGGTCTGAACGTATTTTTAACTTGCAAAGTGAAAAACTTACGCTTATCTTTTCGAAAATTTGAAAAGAGGTTTATTTTGAGTTCATTTAACGAATTACTTTGCCCGAAATGCGGCGAGCCCTTAAATAAACAATTGCTGAGAAAGCGTTTATTCTGTCCGCATTGCAGAACGAACTTAAAATCCGAAGAATATATTGATTTTTTAGAATATATTGTTGAACGGGTATTGTCGATAATGTTGATTTTTTTGACACATCGCTTTTCGGGAATGACTTCCTGAAATACGAAAGTAATGAAATGGATGATGAACATGACATTACCGATGTGGAGAATAACAATCCCCAGGATTTTCTCGATGATAATATGATATCCATCGAAGATGAATTTATTGCCGATATGGAATCATCTTCTGATGACGAAGAGGATTATTCCGCATTTAATTTTGAGGAAGATGAAGAAGATGAAAAATGAAAATGAAAATCCCAAGCGGAGCATTGAGATCAATATCAATGAAAAAACCGCAGAGGGAAAATACGCAAATCTGCAGATCGTAACCCACAGTCCCAGCGAATTTATCCTTGATTTCTGTCAGATGCTTCCCGGTCTTCCGAAAGCTAACGTTATTTCACGCCTGATCCTTTCCCCCAGCACGCCAAGGCGCTCATGAAGACACTAACGACCAATATTTCACGTTATGAAGAGCGTTTCGGGGAAATAAGGGAAGTGCAGAATCCCAAACAAGTCCAGCCTGAGTTTCCAGCCGGAAGATAAAAAAGTACCTAATTGATCTTCGGTTTCCCCCCAATCGCTACGGCAACGGTAAACGGTGAACATCAGGCGTTGATCAGAGCAGCGCGGTCCGGGACCAATGGTCGCAAGCAGGTTTTTTTATACCGGCACGGAACAAGTCGCAGTGCGTGGTTCAATAATGTAAGATCCCTCAGAATATCCAGTTAATTCGCAGTGTTCCCGACTGATTGTATGTCTTCCCGGTATTGGGCTGGCTGATCTGCTCCAGGCGGTAGCTGAAGGAGATGTTATTCTTATACCTGAAGGAAACAGCTCCTCCACCCTCGCGAGTAATAGCTTTCTTCACGTGTGTCCAGATCCACATAACGAAAATCCCGGCGGTAAGAAAAAACCGGACCGGCGGCGATACTGACATTTTTTATTTTATAGCCCGGTTTCACTTCACATTTTATGGTATATTTACTGTCCGTCCTGTTCTGAATAAAGGCCTCCCAGTCCAATAAACCGTTATCTTCAAAACGAAAGAACATCCTGGCCTGCAAAAACCAGTTTGCACTGAGGTACCATTGAATATTCTGCTGCAGCTTCAGTCCCCGGAATATCATGCTCTGAACATGTACGAAAGCAGAATCCTCATGATCGTAAACAAAATAATTGGCGTAGATCTCCTGTTTCGCATTCCAGCGGATCACCCGGGGAATATGCGTATCCACCTCTGATCTAAGGGAAAAAACACGGTTCCAGTGGTTCTGTGCAGAACGCTGATGAAAAAGGTAGACATAGTGATGAAGAAACACATTGGCAGAAACACGCAAGCGGGTATAACGGTCCAGACGGTGATGCCAGGCCGGGGAAATGGAATAGGTAAGTTCATCGCGGTCATCATAATTATTTGTATCTCGGCGTATCATAATAAAGCAATGATCCCAGATAATTAACGAACAGACTGTCATTTTCCGAGATGCGCCAGGAAAGACGCCCCAGAACGCTTTTTTTATCAAAAATATAATCTGCCGGCAGTGATATTCCGGGATTTGTCGCGCTTATGCCGCTCTGTTTATAATCATTTGAAAAACCGATATACCCGCTGAATCTGCCTGATCTTGCCTGCAGGCGGATATCGTTCTGCAAACCCAGAAACCGGTGGGTACGGGTTTCTTTTTCATCGTAATAATTGAACTGCAGACCGTCGCGACTGCTGGAAAAATGTAAACGATATTTAAGTACAACCTTTTCATGAAGGGGATAACGCAGATCATTGCGAATGTATGCGGTGGTGTTGAAGCGTTCTTCCGTATCCGCCTCATGCGTGATATAGTATTCACGATTGTATATTTTTACTCCCACGGAAAAACGGTTCTTAAATGATGACGGTGCATCCACGCGGAAAGATACGCTATTATCAAAGGTATAATTACGACGATCGCCCATTCGGGAATAATCCCAGTCAAGTTTGGGATAGAACATCAGCCCCCTTTGATCCCACGACAGTTCCATACCGCCGTACCATCCCATATCCCGTATTCCCAAACGGGTTTCCCGCGCATATCCGCTTTCCAGCTGAAAGGTATACTGCTTTTTTTTGTAATCGCCTTTTATTCCAAATCGTGACTGATCATAATCATAAGCATGGGAACTCTGTCCATCGCGGAAAAGGTAATATTTTGCCGTCAATCCTGCGCGTAACCCTGGAGAAAACATATACAGAATATCACCGGACATATCCGTTTGTGTCTTCAGGCGTGACGTTTCGCTGTAAATGGAACTGTTGTTCCTGATGTTGCTGCTGATATAGATAGTATTGTAAGCTGCTGAAAAATGATTCCATCCGCCAAACATATAATAATGATTCAGCTGGTCGGCATATACCATCGTCGTATCCGCAGCATTACTTTTTAACGGAAGCAAAGCAAGAGATAAAAGAAAGACAACGAAGTACGATTTATATTTCATCGCGTTATTCCTGTATAAGACGGAACCCGGATACATCATCCCACACACCATAACTGCAGTGATGGATCCAGTCCCCCAGAATAACCATGCTTTTCCCGTTTTTTGTTTCGTAACAGGGCTTGTGAATATGTCCGCTAATGGCAATATCATACCCGTTTTGCAACTTTTCATAAAGAAATGCGCACATTTCATCAACAATTTCTTCGGGCACCCGGGGGATGCGTGTCAGTGCGCGGTTATAGTGGCTGACGCTTTCTCCAAGTGTGTAAATCCATTTAACGGGAAGGCATTTCAACAGTGCAATGGCAGAGGGGGAACGCAGAATTTTCCGGATATATGGATAAACGGAATGGTTGTAGACAATCTCATCACCATGCTGACAATAAAATTTTGTTGCTTCATACGTAAATGCGATCGCATCGGGATAAAAACGGATACCGAGTTCCGCGTTAAATATCCCCGCACCCAGTAATCATGATTACCGCCCACATAGTGGATCTCTATGCCTTTTTTCCGAAGGGCGGACAACATGTCAATAAGCGGCTTAAATGCTTCGGGAATATAATTTCGGCAATCGAACCAGAAATCAAAGAAATCGCCGAGTATAAATAAGGTCCCTCCCGTCTCCTTTATCTTTTCCAGATGTTGAAGCAATTTTTCCATGCGCCGCTTCTGCGCTTCTCCCTGACGCGAGGAAATATGGGTATCGGAAAAAAAGTAGAAGGGGGGTGTTATTCCTTCAACCTGCGGGCGGAGATGTTTCACTTGCAAATCCTTCATACCGTTATAAAGTATCTCTTCCGCTTTCCCGAGTAAGGTCCCTTAATTCGTTTGTACGTTTTTCTGACAGATTGAATTCATCCAGTTGCCATTTCCAGTTCCCGCTGATCGTACCCGGAGTGTTCATGCGCGCGGAACTCCCCAGTTCCAGCAGATCCTGTAAAGGTATTACCGCCCACATGGCATTGGAGGAAAAAGCCATTTTTATCAATTGCCATACGACGCCGGTATCTTTCTTTACATATCGTCTCAGCATTTCTTTTTCATTTTTATCTGCATTTTCATACCAGCCGCGGGTCGTGTTATTGTCATGCGTCCCCGTATAGACCACAAAGCGGTCTTCGGGGTCAAAATTTTCCGGCAGATAGGTATTGTTCTCATCACTGTTAAAAGCAAATTGCAGGACTTTCATACCGGGATAGTTAAAGCGTTTGCGCAATGCCGTCACATCGGAGTAATAACACCAAGATCCTCGGCTATAATATAAAGATCGGGAATGTGCTTATGCAGTACGTGAAAAATATCATCGCGCGGACCCTCGACCCAATCGCCGTTCATTGCGGTTTCGGCTCCATAGGGAATCTCATAGGCGGCACAAAAGCCGCGAAAATGATCTATTCGAAGGATATCCGCATGAAGCTTTCCTACACAAACACGTTCGATCCACCAGCGGTAATCATCGGATCTCATGGCTTCCCAGTCAAAATGCGGTTGTCCCCATAATTGTCCCGTACTGGTAAAAAGATCCGGCGGCACACCGGTCAGTACCTTCGGAACACCCTTTTCATCGAGTTTGAAAAGTTTCCGGTGGGACCATACATCCGCGGAATCGGTGGAGATAAAGATGGGAATATCGCCAATGATGCGAACATTTTTTTGATTGGCATAACTTTTAATTCTTCCCCATTGACCGAAAAGGATAAATTGTTCGAACTTGAACTGCAGAATATCATCCGCATGATCCCGTTCCCATTGAGCGACCGCTTCTTTATCACGGTCCTTGAGTCCTCCGGGAAAATCATACCAGCTTCCGGGGAAATAATCCCGGATGGTCATAAATAATGCCGTATCATCAAGCCAGTAGGAATGATCACGACAAAATGCCGTGAATTCATCGTCGTTTGACCTGTCTTTCCAGTTGACATATGCCAGCATAAATGCCTGCTGCCGCACATCGTGAACACCGCCATCCTGCACCCATTGGCAGTACTCCCACTCATCATCATGTAATAAACCGTCTTTTCTCAGCATGTCCGGACTAACAAAATCGGGGTTAATGGCATTCGCAGAGGGACTTGCATACGGTGAGCCGGTCATATCGGGATAGGTAAGCGGCAGTATCTGCCACAGGGACTGTTCTGTTCTTTCAAGCCAGTCAATGAATTTATAAGACTCCACACCAAAATCACCCTTCCCCCAGGCGGAAGGGAGAGAGCTTACATGCAGCAGAAGTCCGGAAGATCTTTCAGGCATAATGTCCTTTCAAATAAAGTTTTGAACATCCGTTTTTATTTTAAATAACAGATCTTGCCAATCCGTCAGCGACATATCATGGGTCCAGTGTTTTTCCAGAAGCAGGTCGGGGGTATCATGAAGAACACGCTGCACCAATCCGGCTATCACCATAATATCATCAATATAATTCAACAAAAGAAAGGGAAAACGTTTTGCGTTCCGGAATTTCAGGTTGATGGGTGTGATCAAATACAACACCGAGCCGCCGATCCACCATTTGACATGGCGGGGTGTACTCTTATCACGCAAAAGGCGGTAAAAAAGTTTCATTAATGCCGGTATTCCCCTGGCGATCTCTTTTAGCGCTTCTCTGGTCGTTATGTTCAGCGGATAACTAAGCTGGTGCTTCATGCGTTGTTCTCCCCGTACAGGATCTCTGTACTCTCGATTTTTTTCAGACTGTGCGATAGCCAGAAGTAGGCTATTGTGGCTGCAAGTAAAGATGCAATGACCTGGGCAATGAATACGCCTTGTACTCCCCAGCCGAATACGCGTGTAAAAAGGATAGCCAGCGGAACAATGATGATCGCGACACGGATCGTTGTGATCATCAGGCCGGGAATGCCCTTACCGAATCCCTGGAAAGCCCTGCCGGTTGTCATGCCGACCACAATGAAAGGATATGCAAAAACGTTAAAGCGGATATACATAACAGCAACACCTGTAATTGCAGGATCGGTTGAAAATATTTTTACAAAGTAAGGAGAAATCAGATAAAATAAAAGACCAAAAGTGAAGGCAATGACCTCACCCCAGCGGATGACATATAAATAGGTCGATCGTACAAGATCAATACGCTTTGCTCCATAGAACATGCCGATAAGGGTGACCAAAGAGGAAGCGCCAGCTAAAATCGGTAAAAAGAAAAGCTGATCAAGACGCATGCCGACACCCACGCCGGCCACCGCATCACTTCCGAAAAAAACAACAATACGATTGTAGATCATCTGTCCGAAAGATATAATGACAAACGATATTGATGCCGGCAGCCCGATCCGGAATGTCTTTGAAATGATCTCCCCCGAAAAAGAAAAATCGCTAAAAGCAAACTGGACCAAACTTTCGCGCTTGATAAAAAAGAAAATAACATACAGGATCGTAACGGTGACTTGTGCCGTGATGGTAGCCCATGCGGCACCGGCAATTCCCAGATTAAAGACAAAAATGAATATCGGGTCCAGAACAATATTTATACCGGTGCCGAATATCATAAAACGGACAGGGGTCTTGACATCACCTTCCCCGGAAAGAACGGAACGAAAGAACACGTTAAGGATATTAAAAACAAAGCCGAAAACAATTACTTCAAAATAGCTTACCGCAAGATCGATGATATTGTCCGGCGCCCCCAGAAGTCTAAAGATCGGATAACGGAAAATTATACTGACGGAAGAAATGATCAACCCTATCACTATTCCCAGTAAAACCGCATGTTCTGCGGCATTATTGGCACGGTGCTTATCCCTTGCGCCCAATGCCTGAGAGATCACACTGGTAACACCAATGCCAAGACCAAAACAAATACTGATAGCAAAGAACACGAACGGCTGGTTGAACTGCATGGCTGCAATAGCATCGCCGCTGATCTTACTTACGAAAAATGTATCTGTCAGATTATAAAGATAATAGACGATCATACCGAGAAAAACGGGAAAGGAAAGGCTCCATACTGCTTTTCGAGGGTTGTTTATGAATTTTTCTACGCGTGATATTTTCTCGGACATTGTTTTCCTTGTATAAAATGAAAAGGTAATTATTACTTCCCGTAAAAGAAAATACTTTGTAACTTAATCAATAAAAAGAGGCACACATGAAAAGAAAAATATTTACTGTCCTGATCCTTGTACTCATTCTTATCCTCTCCGGGGCTGCGAAAAGAACCGGCGGAGCTTTCTGCAGACCAGCGGTCCGCCGCCGATACGCTCGGTATCGATCACGAACAACTGAGAACAATGTTGTCTAAACCCTTGTATGAATTTACTCCCAATGAAATCGATCTGTATCTGCCGTATCTTCAATATACCATACCCGATCTTCAGGAACGCGTAAAGCATCTTGCAAGAAAAAATCTCGGACAGCCCTGATGACATCTATCTTCTCGGTGAGTATCCGGTCGAGATCTACGACAGCCAGCCTCTGTATTCACTGGAGAAGGGCGACTGTGTGGTCTTTTGTGAACATATACTTGCAATGGCGCTTGCACATGACTGGCAAAGCTTTTTTTCCATTCTTCAACGCTTACGATACAAGAACGGGATTATAAGTTATACTACCAGAAATCACTACGGAGAATATGACTGGCCGCGCAGTAATGACTGGCTGGCAGAGAACATATCCGGAGAACTTGCCGGAGAAAGACTTGGTTACGATACCTTGAAAGTGGATAAGGGAAAATTTTTCAAAAAACGCAATGTGCCCTATACACTCCCGGAAGATTCACTTATCTGGAGCTATATACCCCTGGAGATCATGCCGGAAATTCTGGGTCAGCTGGAAACGGGAGATATTGTCAATGTTGTCCGTGGCTACAAACAGAACAAATGGGTGGGGCACTACGGATTTGTCATGATCGAGAATGACAGCGTATATTTTCTGCATTCCACTCCGCCTGAAGCCATAGAGCAACCCTTCCGGGAAGTGATCGACAAGGCAAGACTATCAAATCTGGATAAAGAAAAAAAGAACATCGAAATTGAAATGAAGAATGAAGAAATAAAAGCATACAATGAAGATCATGAAGAGCAGAAGGTATATGAAAGTCCGATAGCTTATACACTTGGTTACCGCTTTCTGCGCCTGAGAGAGAACCCGTTGCAAAATATCACGGATAAAGGCCGGGAACTGCGCATAGCCGTTGTCCCGGTTAGTCCGGAAGCAATAAAGACGACAAAAAGAGATTCTGTACTCCGAGGATTAACACCGTAAACCTATAATTTAACAACCATGACAGGTTATCATGATCTGAGTATCGCCATAATGGCGATCGGTTTTGCACAGTCCTTTTATGCAGGCATTATGTTTCTTCTGAAAAAGGATTCCCGTCTTCCGGACCGGATACTTGCCGTATGGCTGTTCTTTATTTCCCTGCATATGCTGCTGTCACTGCTGAACACACGTTTTTCACTTACCGCATTCCCTTTTCTTCCTTTTATTTACGGACCGCTTCTCTATATTTATATCAGCACACTGATCTCCGAAAAGCCGCGACTGCGCTATTATTATCCAAGCCTGTCGGTTCCGGTGATCGCCTTTTTTATTGTTTCTCTGATCTACCGCAACGAACCGGTACTTGACTTTGAGAATTTTCTCGTTAATGATTCACTCCGCGCCCTGCGTCTCTCCTACGCCGCTCTGCTTATCCTTTCCTTTATGGGATATTCTGTCATCACTTTCATTAAATTACATAAACACCGTATAAAGATCAAAAATCTTTATTCTTATACCTCCCAAAAGATAACCCTTGGCTGGGCGTTATTTGTTTCCATTTCTTTCTTTGTACTCTATGCCGCGGTTTTTATTGTCGGTTTTACGCATATTCTCATAAGCAATTTTTCCCTGGATCCTGTCTTAATGGGAAATATCGTTCTTGTTTTCCATGCCTTTGCTTTCAGTATTTTCGGATTCCTGCAGGACCGTATTTATCCGGAACCGAAACAGAAGAAATATCTGCGCAGCGGTCTGCGCGACAGTGAACTTGAGCTTTTGCGCCAGAAACTGCTGGATGTCATGGATGATAAACAGCTGTATCTGGATCCCGAATTGAATATCCTGGACGTGGCAAAACTCTTGCATGTCCCGAGGCATCATATCACACAGGTCCTGAATGAAAAGCTCGGTAAGAATTTTTATAATTTCATTAATGCTTACCGGATCGAAATCGCAAAGGATAAACTTAGCGATCCGCAAAACGATCGTTTTACTATCCTTGCCGTCGGATATGATTCGGGTTTTAATTCAAAAACTTCTTTCAATACCCTTTTCAAAAAACATGTCGGTCTTACTCCTTCCGAATACCGGAAAAAGCGCTGAAGATCTTTTCTGAATACGGGAAAAGTTCCGGGTGCAGGGAAGCATAAGGACGGCCTTTCTTTATTGTTCAATCCGCGCGATCTGAACGCTTTTGAATAATTTTTCTCCTATTATTTGCAAGAAAATACGGCAGATATGATGAAAAAATTTTTGTTCTCCCTTTTTATGTTCTCTCTGATCTTTGCCCAGGGCTTGTTCGAGAACGCGCAATCCGCCGGTGCCGCTTATGAACTAAACGGTGATATTCGAAGCGCCTTTCTTCTTGGGGGTGAAAATGACTCTCTGTACATCAAGGATATTCACGCACGCGCCGATATCAGACTGAAAGCCGAAGCGGGTAAGAAAGCTTATGCTTTTACGGAACTGGTCTTTCATTACGGCCGTTTTTCCGGAAAAGATACGCTTCTCGCCGATCTCCGTGAAGCGTATGTCGATCTGACCTTCGGTCCTTTTCATACCCGTCTGGGAAAACAAATTGAGATCTGGGGACGTGCGGATGCCTTTCAGCTAACGGATAATATAAGTCCGAAAGATCTGCAGCGTGTATACAACGGAGCCGATGATATGCGCATGGGGAATCTTCTGCTGAACACCAGTATCCGTTTCGGCGGACGTGCGCGTCTGCAGGGTATCTGGATACCCGTATATCAGGCAAATAAGTTCCCGGCCGGTATTTTTGAAATGCCGGAAAATGTGACATATACCGGATTGCGTGCTCCGGACGCTGCTTTCAAAAACAGCGGTGCCGCCATCCGCCTTGATCTGGTAATGCCCGACTATGATGCCGGATTTTCCTATCTCAATGCTTATGCACTGCAGCCGGGCTTTGCGTCGGAGATGAGAGTGATCTCCCCCACGGATATACGTTATGATCTTTTCCAAAGACCGTGGCGCCGCCGGGTATTCGGAATTGATGCGACTTTTACCGCAGGTGCATGGAGTTTTCGTTTTGAAGGGACATCCATGATCCCGGACCGGCCGGGAGGATCTGTACATATTCCCGAAAAAGAGATCCAATGGTCTTTCGGTGCCGACCGTTCGGCGGGCTCTTCACGGATCCTCCTTGAATACAGCGGAAAACTTATCCCGGAATTTTCGGATATGGCACCTCCTCAGGATCCCGCATTGTTCATGGACTACCGGCTGTTGTCCTATAAACGTCTGCTTTTCCGGCAACAGGAAAAGGTTCAGCATAGTCTTTTTGTCCGTCCTTCCCTGACACTTTTCCACGAAACGTTTGAAATGGAAATACCCTTTCTTTATCATTTTATCACCGGTGAATACATGTTTTCCCCGGCAGTAAGCATCAAACCTGCGGACGCTCTCCGTCTTCGTCTGGGAGCGACCCTTTACCGCGGCGATGATGATACCCTCTTTGACCTCCTGTCCGAACTGTACAACGGTTTTTTTACGGAAATCAAACTCTTTTTTTAAGGAATGCCACCCATGCGCAGTGAAAAATTCATTCTGAAATATCGCTTCCCGATCATTCTGCTGTTTCCGCTTATTTCCCTGATCTTTGTCCTCGGCCTCACACAACTGGAGATTGAAAGTGATATTAAGGAACTGATACCGGAGGAAATGCCCTCACGAATGCAAACCAACGAGATCGAAAGTATATTCGGAAGCAATAAGATCATTATCCTTGTTCTGGAAACGGATGATGTGCTCAGACCGGCAACCCTGCGGCGCGTAAAGGAGCTGACCCGTGTATTCGAACGGCGCAATGAGTTTGAGCGAGTTACTTCACTGTTTACGTTAAAGCACATCAAGAACCGCGGCGGAATGATGGTCGTGGATCCCGCCGTGCCGGCCCGCATACCGCAGACTCCCGAAGCACGGAGAGCATTGCGGCAGGATCTGCTCGACAATCCTTTTGTCAGGGGAACCGTCGTTTCGAATGATTTCAGTAAAACGGCAATTGTACTGAATGTCAGCAAAGATCTTGAAGAGAATGATCTTATTTTGAAAATACGGAATATTCTTGAGGAACATCCCGGAGAGGAAAAGATCTATATGGGCGGACTTCCCATTGTGAATGCCTCTATTATGCGGGATATCTCACGGGATGTTCTCTATCTTCTTCCCATCGGTTTTTTGCTGATGACAAGTATGCTGTATATTGCTTTCCGCCGTTTCCGGGGCGTTCTGCTTCCGCTTTCGGTGGTCCTGATGGCTATTATCGTTTCTTTCGGACTGATGCCGCTGTTCGGCTGGCATATCTCTATTGTCACCATCCTTATGCCCGTCATGCTGATAGCGGTGGCTAATGATTACGGTATACATATTATTGCCAAATATAACGAACTGCAAAGCATGTATCCGGAATGGACGAACAAGAAGCTGGCAATCGCTGCGTTCAACAGCCTGAAATGGCCGGTTACGGTAACCGGTATTACCACGGTGGCGGGAATACTCGGCCTGCTTGTCCATATCATTGTTCATGCCCGCCAGCTGGGCATACTTGCTTCCATCGGTATTGTCTGGGCCGTACTTTTGAGCCTGTTCTTTATCCCTGCCGCCCTTAGTTATCTTCCGGTCAAAGAACAAAAGAAAAGATATCACAACGGCAAGCTGAAAGTTTCTTTGCTTGACCGCATTTTGCATTTCTTTGCGGACCGGATCATTGCGCATCCAAAGAAGATCGTCCTTTTTTCTTTTCTTCTTACCTTTATGCTGGCAGGTGGTATCTTTATGCTCAAAATAGACGGGAACATGGAAAACTTTTTTAAAAAGAAGCATCCCGTCAAGGTCAGTTCCACGGTGATCAATGAAAACTTCGGCGGATCTCAGAACCTGTCAATTCTCTTTGAAGGAAACATCAAGGATCCGGCCTTGTTGAAACGGATGCAGGCCTACGAAAAAGATCTTTCCTCACATCCCGATGTCGGAGATGTAACATCCATTGTCACGGCAATCCGTGAAATATCCAGGGGACTGTATGAACCGGAACACTTACTTTCACGATACCATTCCCCCGGAGAGAGGAGTAGCGCAGTACCTTGAACTCTATTATATGAACGGTGATCCGGACGACTTTGAACAGCTGATCGATTTTGACTACCGACACGCGCAGATGATCGTACGTATTAATAAAGCAGACGGATACATTATCCGGAAAGTTGTCCGTTATATTGAAGACCTTACCCGGGATGATCCCGATGTCAGTATGCTGGGCGGACATGCCATGATCACATCGGATATGAACATTTCCATTGTCAACGGACAGATAAAATCGCTGATACTGGCCTTTACGGCTATCGCCGTTATTCTGATAATTATCTTCCGCTCTTCACAGCGGACTCTTTGCGTCCCTGCCGCTTGTGCTTGCAGAGATCATCCTGTTCGGTATCATGGGATACAGCGGTGTGCGCCTGGATGCGGCCACTGCCCTGTTGTCTTCGATCATGATCGGCGTCGGCGTTGATTATACCATTCATTTTCTCTGGCGCTATCGCAGTGAACAGCGCCGGGGGCATTCGCCGGAAAAAGCGGTCCGCACCACACTGCTGGGATCGGGAAAAGGTATTGTTTTCAACGCCTGGTCCGTGATCGTCGGTTTTGTCGCCCTGGTTTTCTCGGCTTTCCGCCCCATACAGTACTTCGGTTTCCTTGTTGTGATCTCCATTACCGTATGTCTGATCGCCGCCCTTGTCCTCGTACCGGCCATGTGCATGGTCTGGAAACCAAAATTTCTGAAAGAAAGGAAGAAATAATGAAAAAAATATGTATGACATGCCTGGTCCTATTACTGGGTTGCGCACTTTTTGCCGAAACGGCACGGGATATCATTCTGTCCTCACGCGAACGCAGTAAACTAAAGGGGCTGGAGGCCGTTTCCACGCTTATCATCCGTGATGCAAAAGACCGGGAACGGGTGCGTACTACCGCCATGGCCTCAAAAAGCTATTCCGGTGACATTGAGAAACGTATCATTCGCTTTCTTGAACCGGCGGATGTCAACGGCATGGGTATGCTCATTGTCGACTATGAGGACCGGGAGGACGATATGTGGATATATCTTCCCGTCACCCGGAGATCGCGGCGTATCGTGTCTTCGGAGAAAAGCTCTTCCTTTATGGGTTCGGAATTTTCCAAGGCGGATATGTCCGCTCCGAACCCGGATGATTTTCATTATGTTTTGCTGGGGGAAGACGAAAAGCAGGGACGATCCTGCTGGAAGATAGAGATCAGGCCTGTCAGTACGGCTGCGGAGGACGAATACGGCTTTCTCCGCAAGATCACCTGGATAACAAAGAAAGAACGGGTGGCCGTACATTCCGAATACTATGACTTTGACAACATTCTGCATAAGGTGCTGACCGTAACGGACTTTGAGTCAGTATCTGAAGCGCCTCCGCGTTATCTGATAACCCATATGAAGATCCGGAATGTACAGGACGGACGCAGTTCGGATATGATCATGCGGAATTTGCACTGAACCCGGATGTCCCCGACCGCTATTTTACGGTCAGCTACCTGGAAAAACTCTGATCCCGCCACCGGATCTCGCCGCAAAAGCAAGGAAGACTGCAAAGATTACACAAACGATTCTTTTACCGTTTACTTTCAATTTTTTTCTGATTTCGGGAAAATATAAAAATTTTTCTTGCCTCTTTATATAAAACATTTTATACTTTCGGGCTTTGACAAGTGTCCCGTTCGTTCAGTGGTTAGGATCTCAGGATTTTCATTCCTGCAACAGGGGTTCGACTCCCCTGCAGGATACCGCACACCCCGCCGGCGCGGTGTTTTTCATATCACCAAAATGTCTCTGCGTTTACTAATGGTCGCAGGGATTTTTACCGGTCTGCAAATTTCCCGCGAGCCAATCCTTCACAATGCATTCGGGATCTTCTGCGGGCGCTCCCAGCACCACTTCAATGCCGTAATTGCTGAAAAGCCGCTGCGCATGCATTCCCATGCCGCCGGTAATGATAACATCCGCTCCTTCTTCCGAGAGCCATTTAGGAAGCACTCCGGGTTCATGGGGCGGCGGCGTTTTTTCCCCGGTATTGATAATATTATTGTCTTTATCGGTATAATAGAAGCGAAATGTCTCACAGTGTCCGAAATGCTGTGAAAGTCTTTCCTGTACAACGGGTACGGTAATAACCATATTTTTCTCCTTTTTCTTTCTTTTTCCGGTTCCTCTGAACGCTTGCGGATGATCACTCGCAATTTACGTTTTTTTCCGGAAATAAATGATAATATTCTGTGTGATCTCACTACAGGGTTTCTCTTCAGAATTGCTTCAGATCACCTTTCTTATACGCTTCGTACGCTTCTTTAACCTGCATATTCCCGGCATCCGTATAGATGCGTATGCCCGCTTTTTCAAGGACTGATGCTGCGTTCCCGCCCGGTCCGTTCCCGGTGATCAGCACATCCGCTTTTTCTTCAAAAAGCCTCTGTGCGGTTTTGGGTCCTGCGCCGTGGGCTTCGTTTTTGATATCCGTATTGTCGACGACACGTGATCCACCATTTTCTTCATCGAAAATAAAGAAATATTCTGTGCGGCCGAATCTCGGATCCATCTGCGCATCCCAGTCTTTTCCTTTTGATGTAAATGCAATTTTCATGTTTTTCCTTTTGGGTTTTATGTTCGTGTTATTTATTAACGATCTTCTTCCAGGTCTCTTCCAGAATTTCGCGTACTTTGCTCCCGGTAAATTCCGCCATGGTCTTACCGCTGACCATCGCCCGTGTAAAGGTTTCATCGTAGGGTATGTCCGCAAGATGATCTATCCCTTTTTTCTTCAGGTAGGAGGCGATATCATCCCTTTTGTTCCGGTTCAGGTCCGCCTTATTCACAATGCACCCTGCTTTGATCCGGAATTTTTCCACCAGTTCATAGACGCGCTGAAGATCATGCAGTCCCGAGACGGTCGGTTCCGTGACCAGGATAACATAACTTGCTCCCGAAAGCGAAGAGACCACGGAACAGCCTATGCCGGGCGAACCGTCGACCAGCACAAGCTTCTTTCTTTCTTCTTCGGCGATACGTTTTGCCTCTTTTTTTACCTTTGCCACAAGCTTTCCGGAGTTCTCGGCGCCGACCTTCATTCTTGCATGCAGCATCTTCGTTCCTGTTCTGATCGCGGAACGATACCACCAGCCCACGTGATTGTCCCTATTCGAAATGGCCTTTACGGGACATATCCTTGAACAGTAGCCGCCATCCCTCGCAGTCCAGTGCATTCAACGGTGTACCGGCCGTTAGTGATCTTCACGGCATCAAAGCGGCACCTATCGGCGCATTTTCCGCAGGCGGTGCATATTCCGGGATCGATAACGGCCAGCTGCCCACTGTAGAAATCAGCTTCATTCGCAAAATCCGGCTGCAGGAACACGTGCATATCCGCCGCATCGACATCGCAGTCGGCAACAATAATATCACCGGCACCCAGGTATGCAAAAGATGCCGTAAGTGAAGGTTTTCCCCGTTCCGCCTTTGCCCGATATGATGACTGATCTCTTTCATTCTCGATCTTATTCTCTTTGCGTATTCCCGGTATCTCTCATCAATGTAGGCGATGATCTTATCCAGGGCATCCTTTACCGCACCGATCTCATGATACAATAATTTTCCTTCGGAATAGGATTCCGCAATGCTTCTTTGATTCGGGATTTTCGCGATGACCGGTATGTTTTCCCTTTTGCAATATGTCTCAACGTCCGCATTTCCAAGGCCGTAACGGTTCATGACGACAGAAAAATCCTTTTTTAGTTCTTTCATCGTCTCAACGGCCAGGCCGAGATCATGCAGACCCACAGGAGTGGGTTCGGTAACCAGAATAACAAGGTCCGCATCTTTCGTTGCCTCGATTACGGGACAGGAGGTTCCCGGCGGTGAATCGAAGATCTTTATACTGTCACCGGTGAAATTTTTGTTTACGTATGCGATGGTCTCGCGCGATCAGCGGTACCGCCTGCTCCTCCGATATCAAGTTCACTTTCAATAAAGGAAAGATTTCCCTGCTTAAAATGCCGGAGCATCCCCATCTTTTTCTTTTTCATCGGCAGTGCATTACGGGGACAAAGTTCCGAGCAGGCATAACAGCTGTGGCATAATTGGGGAAAGACCATGATCTCATCGATGATCTGCGTAATGGCATTAAAATTACATACCTCTCTGCAAATGCCGCACAGATCGCATTTACCGGCATCCCATTCCGGGATCATTTTATATTTTTCTTCTTTTTCGCACTCTTCAGCATGGATAAACAATCCCGAGTTGGGTTCTTCAACATCCAGATCGGCCAGAACCGTTTTACGGCTTTCGGCAAGATAAGAAGCCAGATTGGTTGACAGTGTGGTTTTTCCCGTTCCGCCCTTACCGCTTGCTACAGCTATCTTCATATATATTCCGTCTTCCTTGTCATTAAAGCGATAAAACTCACATACAGTATGCTTTTTTAACGCGTCATAAAGGCGTTGCATTTCGGACAGCGCTGTCGATAACAGGGCCGGCCGGCCCGGCGCTGTTCCTTATGTCCACAGTCCGGACATACACAATATCCGCCGGGACCGCCGTTTTTTCCGGGTCCCCTGCCGCGAAAACCGCCTCCGTAACGCCGTTTAGAGGCAACATTTTTTCCCGGCGGGGACACGAAATCCTGTGATGCCGTTGATGTTTCCGTTCCCGGCCCGGCGTTCTTAATGGCGGAAACGGGGCAGATCTTTTGTGCTTCCCGAATACAGGAAGTACCGGGATCTTTGACTATGGCAATGCCGTTTTCCATGACGAAGCCGTCCGGGCATACATTTACGCACGCTTCACAGCCGGTGCACAGATCCGGGTCAACATAGACCATCGTCATTTCTCCAGTTCGCTGATCCGGGCGTTGAGGGCATGAAGATCCTCTTCCATCTGCCGCGCCTGATCCTTTAATGTCCGAAGTTCACCGTTCTTGTTTTCGCGCACTTCCGGAGTGTAGGCGGGAGCCGGATAAGGGGCGGGATCTACCCGACCGGCCGAAACCTCTTCCGTAACCGTAACCGCCGCTGCGTCCGAGAATGCCATTCCTCTGCCGAAACCGGCTGCGCATTTTGTAAAACTCGGACTCTCATAGCCGCTGCAAAATCCGAGTCTCCTTCCTGTCATTGCTCCCGATCCGTCTGGGCCTGTTCTGTCTCCTCTGGGCATAATATCCTCCTTTTTTTATTTTTATTTCTTCTGTCCCCGGTTCCTTCTCCGTCCCCGCCCCGCTGATATATCCATTTGTTTTGTTTCTCCGTAACACGCGGGACATTGGCGGTAAGCGGACGTTAATTCTGTTTCCATCCAGCTTCTTCCGCATTGCCGGCACCACATGGCACCGGAAACTGCCGTATCCATGCGAATGGCTTTTCCGCCGATCAGCGCATCCGCGACTTTCTGATGCGCTCCTTTAAGTATATTTCCGAACGTCTGCCGTGAAACCCCCATTTTCAATGCAGCATCATTCTGATATTCTCCTTCAAGATCGGCCAGCCGGAGCGCTTCAATTTCATCAGCCTCCAGGTGTACCTCCTCCAGGGCGGCCAATTGTTTTCCCGGGGCTTGAAGTATTCCGCTGCAAATTCACCGTAAATCCGTCGTGTTTTAAATGGTCTCGGCATCAATATTTTCTCCTATTCTGGCATATGCCAATAATAATTTACAATATTCCTGTTGAAATTCAAGGGTTTTTTTCGTTTTCGGGAAGGGAGACCGGAATGGGAAGAGAACAGAGTTTAAAAGCCGGAAATCAATATACGGTCTTGTTCAGGATGTTTCCCTGTGCGGAAAAAGCGCTGTGGTTCCCGGTTCACTGCAGAAAAAAAATTCAAATCCCGAATGGATCTTCGTGCGTGCTCAGGAAAAATATTTCAGCTATTTTTATTTTTGGGTAACTATGTGTCGAAAATAAAACACCATGGACCGATGGCCTAACCGGAACAATAAATTCACAGATCAGCGAACTTATTCTTTATCTTCTTCATTCTCTTTTTCTTTAACCTTTTCCCAGACAGCGTCCAGCTCTTCCAGTGTAGCGCCGTGCATGGAGACCCCTTCATTCCGGTAATAGTCTTCCACAGCAGAAAAACGGCGGTAGAATTTTTCATTACTTATTTTCAGCGCCATCCCGGGGTGCAGATCATAAAAACGGCTGAGATTAACAAGTGCAAAAAGAATATCACCGAACTCATCTTCAATATCTTTTTATTCCCTTGTTCAAGCGCCTGCCTGAATTCCGTGAATTCTTCCTCCACTTTATCCCAAACCCGGTCCACGGTATCCCAGTCAAAACCCACGGCGGCGGCTTTTTGCTGCAAGCGGAGTGAACGGTGCAATTCCGGCAAACTCCCGGGGACACCGTCAAGAAGGTTTTCTTTCGGTTCTTTGCTTTTTTGCCGTTCCCAGATACGATTGGCTTCCTCCATACTGTACTCGCGATCTTTACTGAAAACGTGGGGATGGCGGCGGAACATTTTATCGCAAACCGCCTTAAGAACATCCTCAAAACCGAATTCATTATTTTCTTCTGCTATCACGGTCTGAAAAACAACATGCAGGAGCACATCGCCAAGTTCATATTTCAGTTGTTCCGTATCTTTCTCTTCGATCGCCTGCACTGCTTCATGGACCTCTTCAATAAAATAGGGTGTAAGAGATCCCGTGTTTGTTCCCGGTCCCAGGGACAACCTTCGGGAGAACGCAAGGTGCGCACAATACCGATCAGTTCATCAAATAATTTCATTTTTTGGGCTGTGCTTTTCGGTGAACGCGTGTTATGCGGATCCGCTGTACACGTTTGTTTTCCATTTCATCCACAATAAAAATATGATTTTTATAACGGAAAGCATCATGTTTCGCAGGTATACGTCCAAGACGGTCCATAACAAATCCCCCCAGTGTATCATAAACGCGCTCTTCGGGAAAGCTGATCTTCAATACGTTTTCAAGTTCATCCAGATTAACGCTGGCATTTACCGCACATTCATTTCTCGTGAGCCACTTGATCGAAGAACTTGAGACCTCATTTTCATCCTGGATATCCCCGACGATCTTCTCAATGGCATCTTCCAGCGTTATCATTCCGCTGGTTCCGCCGTACTCATCCACGATGATCGCGATCTTGGTCTTTTTTTCCTGAAAAAGTGTGATCGTATAAGAAATACTGGAATTTTCGGGAATAAAAGCAGGGGATGCAGAAGACTTTCAATGTCTGTTTTTTTCTCCCCGTCCAGATACGGAAGAACGTCCTTTTCAAAAATAAATCCGATGATATTATCCAGGTCATTCCTAAATACGGGAAAACGCGCAAAACGCTGATTACAGACAAAATTAAATATTTCGCCGATCGGCCGGTCCGCATCCACAGAGATCATATCAGGGCGCGGTATCATGATTTCGCGCACGCAGGTATCGGAAGACTCCAGCAGAGAAGTAATCATTTCGATCTCTTTTTCTTCAAAGGCACCGCGTTCTTCACCGATCTGCACCAGGGTCTTAATATCTTCCTCGCTGTGAATAATTCTATCTTCCCGGACCTTCAGGGATTTTTCAAGCAGTCTCCCCAGATAGTAAAGAATGATGGTCAGCGGAAAAAAACCGTATAACAGACACCGATAAAAGCACTCATTGCCAGACTGACACGTTTTGCATTATGCAGGGCAATGGTCTTCGGGATGATCTCGCCGAATATAAGCAATATCAAGGTTACAACGGCAACCTCGAGAAAAGCGGTCAGAATATGAGAAAATCCATACTCCTGCGCCAGCTCATAGGTGGTGATCGACGCGATAGTGGCCAGGGCAATATTTACCAGCGTATTTCCGACAAGAATAGTGATAAGCAGTTTCTGGGGCCTGCCCAGCAGTTTGAGCGTCCGGTGTGAAGATATGCTTTTTACTTTCCGGAGGTTTTCTTTTCGCGCACCGAAAAGCGCCGTTTCACTCCCGGAAAAAAGTCCGGAAAAGATCAACAGTATAACAAAAAGCAAAATATTAACGGTAAGAGACATATTCAGTTATCATAAAATTGCGTTAAAAATTCGTCTTCCAGCTGCCGCATTTCCCGGCGTTCCTCCTCGCTGTAATCCCTGTAGCCGCAAAGATGTGCCGCGCCATGTATCAGAACGCGGGCGAATTCCCGCGACGGAGATTCCGAAAAGCGCCCGGCATTTTTTATGATACGTTCCGGACTGCAGTATATCTCTCCTTCAAGAACCGGTTCATCTTCTATTGTAAAGGTGATCACATCCGTATAAAGATCTATATCAAAATATTTTTTTTTCATTTCCCGCAGTTCTTCATCACTCTTGGCTATAATATTTATCTTTACTCCCGGCTTCCCCAGCGATCGCATTACTTTTAACAACAAGGCGGCGGCTGAATCTTTATTCATCGGAAGATCAAGAGAACTTTCATTAAAAAAACGTATCGAGCTGCTCATATTTTTGTTTTTTCCGCCGCATCATTAACTTTATCCTGCTTTTCCGTCTCTTCATCATCTTCGTTTTTTTCTCTGCTTTGTCCTGCTTTCCTTCTTTCTTTTCCTCTTTGTCTTCGGGATAAGGAAGGCGCTCATGATACAGTCCTACAAGCATGGGATAAATGGCGTTTTTTATTTTTGTAAGATCCGCAAAGTTCAGGGGACATTCATCCAGCTGTCCGGTATACAGCCGTTTGTTGATAATATCATTGATCTTTGCTTCTATTTTTTTTGCATTCGGTTTGGGCAGTGAACGCACGGCAGCTTCTACCGCTTCAACAATCATCAGCAGGCCGGTTTCCTTGGTCCGTGGTTTTGGACCGGGATAACTGAAATCACTTTCATTTATTGTTTTATCACCGGATTCTTCTTTTGCCTTTTGATAGAAATGGTCCACCGTCATCGTACCGTGATGTGTAGCAATGAAATCCTTAATAATATCCGGAAGTTTTTCTCTTTCGGCAAGTTCCAGTCCGTTCCGGACATGACTGACTATCACTTTTGCAGCCATATGCGGTTTTAACTGGTCGAGTTTATTTTCAATATCGGCTTGATTTTCCACATAGTATTCGGTTTTTGATAATTTTCCGATATCATGATAATAGGCTCCCACGCGGGCCAGCAGGCTATCGGCACCTATCTGTTCCGCAGCCGTTTCAAGGAGATTACCGACAACAATGGAATGATTGAATGTTCCCGGTGCCTCAAGAGAAAGGCGTTTCAGCAGCGGCCGGTTCATATCGGAGAGTTCAAGCAATGATAAGGTTGTCGTTACCCCAAAAACTCGTTCGATAACCATCATTAGGCCGTTGGTAACCAATACGGATACGATCGCGTTGCCCGATGCAATAGCCAGTGTGTTCAGAATGGTTGGAATGGAATCAAGGGAAGAAATGCCGACGGCCGTCACGGAGGCCCAATAACCGACCAGCACAAACAGAAGCGGACGCAGGACATTTTCCCGGGCTCTGCGTATTCTCAGGGAAATAATCGCCATCATGACCGGAAAGGCATGGATCAGAATAAAACGGAAGGCCCCTCCCATAATGTAGGTAAGCACTAGAAGAACAATTGCAGAGCCGAGGAGTGAAATTCGTTCATCAAAAAACACCATCAACAGCATGGCGGTTATTGTGATCGGCACCAGTGCCATCTGCGCGGGAGCCAGTACCGCCACTACCGATCCGAGTCCCAGACTCAGCGCCATACATATGATCAAAAGCAGAAACTTGTTGACTTCGGTAAAAAGCGAGCGGTTGTAGAGCATAAGAAAAAGCACAAAGATCATGAATAATATACTCATGATCAAAATATCACCCGTTATTTTGAAAACCGTATTCAGGCCCTGCATGCTGGAGCTGCGCTGCTCTTCCGCCTGATTCAGGGAGTAAATCTTCTGATAGATCTCCGGCGTGATCAGCGTGTTCGCCCCCACGATCTTTTCATCTTTAAAGACTTTTCCCACCACAAGCGGGATCCGGCTTATTGCCTCTTTCTGACGAGCTACGGTGCGTTCTTTATCATAAATAAGATTCGGCTTCAGCATTAAGTGAGAAATTCGTGAAATAAGATTTTTCTGCGTATGAACATCATAATTTTTGGATAAATTTTCCGTCAGCTGTTCTGTGGCCGATACAAGGTCATAAATATTTTTTACCGATGCCGGTGTTTCAACTCCCCGGGAGCGGATCGATATCTGGGTGGAACGGATAAGACCGAGAGGAATGTCCGTGATACCGCTTTCAAACAACGATGTCATATGTGTTATAAACTGAGAACGCAGTTTATCAAAATTCAGTTT
Source organism: Fidelibacterota bacterium (assembly GCA_034521145.1). Lineage (GTDB taxonomy): Bacteria > Fidelibacterota > Fidelibacteria > Fidelibacterales > Fidelibacteraceae > M50B103. Next base: position 192,998 of record JAXHMX010000003.1, read on the forward strand.
TTCCTCATGAGAGGGTTTATGGAGTTCTGTAAACGGCGGTTCATCGACGTTTATATCGTATTGCTCACGAAAAGCATTCACTACCGCCAAGTATGCATTACTGTCAGTACGTACGGTTTCGTTAAGGGCATCGAAGTCATCACTGCTGTACCGCTGCATGTCCCTGACCTTGCGTGACTGCTGATACTTCTGATAGCGATTGTTCAGGGTCTTTGCCATTTGAAAGAAAAGTTCCGTTCTTTCGATCTGTTCGCTGACCACTTCCTCATCAAGAACAAAAACATAGGGAACTTTTTTGATCGCTTCTTCCTGTTCTTTTTGTATGACTGCTTCGGATTTCAGAATATCAAAATCATACGGGGCGATAATATCCATCCGTGTAATATCGCCTACTTCATAGTTATATTGATAGGTCTGTTTCTTGGGCGCCATAACGGCGGAAAAAAGGACTAAGAATACAAGGATCAGGATAACCCAGATCGAAGCTTTCCTGCCGGTTCCCTCTTTTTTCTTTTTTGCTGGCATTTTTACACCTCGTATGCTCATAACAGGAAAATAAAACAGATTAATGATGCAAACAATGAAAACTTATACGATATGGGGACGAATATCCTTGATCACCAGCTGAATGCGTTTTATACCGTTCCACTCATTAACCGTAGGGACAAAAGCAATATCGACGCGTTGAGAAGTATCCATAACAAGTTCAAACTGATTCAGCATATTCCAGCCGATACACTGCAATGAATGACCGTCTTCCCTGATATTGAATTTCAGATGTTTGTCTTTCAACAGAACCGAATTACTTGCACGCACATTGCGCAAACTGAATTTCGGACGCATATTCCCGGGACCGAATGGCTCCATATCATGCAGAAAATCCATAAGGCGGGTGTTGATCTCCGCCGGTTCGAGATCAGCGTCAACATAAATGACCGGTTTGAGCATATCGGGAAGGATATGTTCGTCCGCATACTCCAGAAACTCCTTCTCAAAATCCGGTATGTTCTCTTCCTCTATGGTGAGTCCCGCCGCCATCTGGTGTCCACCGTAGCCGCTGAGATATTTGTTACAGTGAGTCAGAGCTGCATAGAGATCAACGTCATTTATACTTCTTCCGCTTCCTTTTCCCTCACCGTCCTTGGTCGCTATCAGAAACACCGGGCGATTGAATTTATCCTTGATCTTTGAAGAAACAATACCGATCACACCGGGGTGCCAGTTTCCCGAAAGGACAAGCGCTTTGGGAATATTTTCTCCATACTTCGTATGCACTTGTTTTACCGCCTCAGCCGTAACGCGACACTCCACTTTCTGCCGCTCTTCATTTTCCTGGTTCAGGATAATGCTGTACTGCCGTGCAATGCGGCGGTCATCTGCCGTCAGAAGAATGATCGCTCTTGACGCACTGCCCATCCTTCCCACTGCATTCAGGCGGGGTGCAAGTCCAAAAACAATATTAACAACGGAGATCTTTGCGGTGTCCATTTTACAAACATTAAAAAGCTCAAGGATCCCCAAACGGCATTCCCTGTTCCTGATGCGCTCAAGTCCTTCCCGCACCATACAGCGGTTCTCATCTTTAAGCGGAACAATATCCGCTGCGGTGCCGATGGCAACAAGGTCCAGATATTGTCTGGCTTTTTCTGAAGTACCGTAATGCCTTATACAATAGGCTTCGACTAGTTTAAAAACCACGCCTGCTCCGCAAAGGTCACGGAACGGATAGCGGTCCTCACGACGTTTGGGATTTAATATTGCGGAAGCCGGAGGCAGGGTGCCGGCTTGTTCATGGTGATCTGTGATGATCAGTTCAATGCCTTTCCCTCGTGCATATGCGACTTCCTCCTCCGCCGTGATCCCGCAGTCACAGGTAATGATCAGATCAATATCGCGCTCAATAGCATAATCTATGCCTTCACACGAAAGCCCGTATCCCTCTTTTTCCCGCTCGGGAATATAATAGTACACCGTATCCGTCAGCGTACGCAGAAAAAGATAGAGAATTGAAGCGGAGGTAACGCCATCCACATCATAATCGCCGTAGATCATGATCTTTTTCTCGTTTTCCAGCGCGGCTTTCAGTATGCCGATCGCTTTATCCATATCCAGCATGGAAAAGGGGTCATAAAGGGAATATGCGCTTTTATCGATGTAGCGCTGCATTGCTTCTTTTGAACGGATGCCTCTGTTCAGCAAAACTTTTGTAAACAGATACGATAAGCGGAATTGTTTACTGTACTCGAGAACATCGTCCCCGCTGATTTCGGGATAAACCCATTTCATAATGTGTTCTCTCATCCTGTAATTCAATAAGCTCAAAGCCGGTGATAAGCCGAATTCTGTCATTCTCCGCCGGACGGCGGAAAACCGATGACCATTTATCTTCCCGGATCGTTCCCGACCCGGTCAAGCCACTACCATGAAGGCATAGGTCCGAGCAAGACCGGGCCTTCATATTTGTGTTGCTCCTGACGGGGCTTGCCTCAGCTTCCGGCGTTGCCGCCGGAACTGGTGAGCTCTTACCTCACCGTTTCACCTTGACCCTGCCTGTCCGTCCATGAACGGAGCAGGCCGGGACGTCTGCTTTCTGTTGCGCTTTCCAGTCCTCGCGGACTCCTTGTGTTACAAGGCGTCATGCTCTGCGGAGTTCGGACTTTCCTCATCCGCCGGCTGGCGGACGCGGTCATCCCGCCGGCTTTAAGCTATTCTTATTCTTCTTCATCCAGTGCGTAGAGGAAACGGCCGCAAAAATCGCAGGTTACCACCTGATTCTTTTTATAAATATCGACGCGCTTCTGGGGAATTACGCGGTTGTGACATCCGCTGCATGCATCACGCAACAGCGGGACAACCGCCAGACCGTTACGCGCTTGACGAACCCGCTTATATACCGATAAATAATTACGCGGTATCTTTGCTACCAGGCCCTTGCGCTTTTCCTCGAGTTCGGCTTTTTCTTTTTCCGTTTCTTTTTGTGTTATTTCCAGAGAATTCTTCGTTTTTTCCAGTTTCGTTTTCATCTCCGCGACGTTTTTCTTCGTGTTCTCATACGCCTCTTTGAGATGCTCGTTCTCTTCTTCCGCCTGGAGGATCTGATCTTCAGCTTCCTTTATTGCCTCTTCATTATACTCGATCTCAGCAGTTAAGGCATCGTATTCACGGTTAGTCGTAACCAGGAATAATTGTTCCTTATATTTTGCGATCTTGGCTTTCAAGTCTTCAACTTTTGCTGAATTCCGCCGTTCTAACGCTTCATTCTCCTCGATACTGGTCTCACGTATCTTATTTTGTTCTTCTTCGTTGACGATCTGTTTTTCAAGTGTTTTGACCGTCTCGGGAAGATCCCCCAGTTTGGCGACCAGGGCATCCAGTCGCGTATCAAGATCCTGAAGCTCTATCAGCTGCTGAAGTACTTTCTGCATATTGTATAACCTCCGTTACTGCAAATTTATTTTAATAAAAAAAACGCACATTTAAAAATGTGCGTTATGATTTTGGTCCCTTTGGGCTTCCATGTATGTTAATGCATTCAATGTTCCGAATCACCTCTTTTATAAAGAACAACCACAAAGCAAAGTAATATCTGTCAAATATAGCAAAAAGTCAAATAATTATTCGATTATTTGCAAATATCCCCGTTCCCGGCAACGCTCTGACACCGGTAAGCGCAAAATATACGGCGATAAGGATCAGACAGATGCCGAGGATAATATAAATGATCTTTTGCGCTTTCCGGTATTTGAAGACCCCGGAACGGTTTGTCAGCCAGCCAAGCGCACCGTCCCAGATAAAATCGACGGAAAGATGCACCGCTATGAAAAATATCAGTGCCCATGTACCGAAATTCCGTGCCTGAAGGATCAACGCAAGTCCCGTCGTCGCCCACCACAATATAAAATAGGGGTTAATGCTTGTTATTATTCCGCCGATAAAGGCGCCTCTGCTTTCTTTCTGCAAATTTATTTCTTTCCCCGCGGACAGGATCATTTCCACACCAAGGTAGACCAGCATCGCGGCGCCTGCAAAAGCGATGATCACATATACCAGTGCATTTTCCATAAAGTTTGCGGCGTATACCGCTAAGAACAGGATGAGCGGGATCTCGATCACCGCATGGCCGGCCGCTACAACAAATCCCGCATAGGGGGATTTTCCGGCATTGGCGAGAACAACGGCGGTAACCGGTCCGGGCATCATTGCACCCGTAAAAGAAATAACGAAAACACTAAGCAGAAAAAGTATCAGTTCCATACGGCAAATTACGTACCCAAATGAAATATTTCAACGGAAAACAATACAATCACTGAAATGTCGAGCGACAGCTCATAAAATATTGAACCGGCATTTATGGATAAGACCAGCGGACATCGGACGGAAAATGCCCCGGAGATATATGCAGTGACTTGCAGTTACGGTTTTATGATCCCCGGATCACTATTTGTCGCACTTCGTATATCCGCACTGTACACAGAATTCGCAGCCATTCTCAAATTTCAGTGCCCGGCTGTTGCATTCCGGACATATTTTGAAAGTGTTGTTATTTGTGGGGTCATTCTCATTGTCGGTAATGGTGTGCTGCGCCGTTAACTGGGTTTTTATCGGAATATTGATCTGTTCGCCCTGTTCGGGAACATTCAGAATGCCTTCATCGCGGAAAAACCGCTCGATCACATCCGCAACTTCGGAATAGAACGAGTGAATATATTTGCCTTCCTTGAAATAGCCGCCGTTGGGATCATAGATGCTGCGCAACTCTTCCAGAATGAATTGCGCATCTCCCGCGCGGCGGAAAATCGCGGAAATAAGCCGGGTCAAAACGGCATACTGCGCGGAATGGGTAAGATCTTTAGAATTGATGAATATTTCAATGGGGCGTTTCCGGCCGTACTCCATGATATAACCCAATGTTACATAGACATTGAATTTTACGAACGGACTTTTAATTTTATAGACCCTTGCATCAACCACATCCGGTCTTTTAAGCGTAAGCGGCTGCGGAGGTTTTTCCTCTTTTTTCTCGATCTTCTTTTCCCGTATGCGGTATTCTTTGCTGTAGTTTAACATTATACGACCTCAATATCTTTAGCGTCCTTCACTCCCATTGTCTTACGGAAATAGTGAAAGGGAGTGGAGAGCGTACCGTCTTCAAGAACCATGATCTCGTCGCCGGTAAATTCAACCACCTTTTCCTTATCGATCTCCATCTCAAAGCGTTTTTCGCGGAATTCCTGAAAATCCGTTTTTTCACCTTTTACGCTCAGAATGGGAAAACGGCTCCCGTCCCGGTATATGGTAATGCCCTTAAGTCCCCGTATCCATGCTTCCAGATAAATGGTCGAAATGACTTCCGGTTCGATATCCTCGGGAAGATTGATAGTGGAGGAAATGGAATGGTCGATATACCGCTGACACACCCCCTGGATATCAAGACGTTTCTCATAAGATACCGTATGTGCCGTCTTAAAGAAATAGGCGGGCAGAACATCCTCCAGATCGAATTCTTTTTTTACATCCTGTATTTTGTCATTTAGACTGTTCAGATCAAGATAGGCCTGAAGGGTGGAGTGGAAAACCTGAAAGAATCGATTGTCGAAAGATTCGGCGCGCCGCGTATAAAAAAGGGCAAAAAGCGGTTCGATACCGCCGCTGACCCCGATATAGTTATGCTTCCCGATCTCAAAGGATTTTACAATATTACTGATCGTTCCCGTGGGAGCAATGGAGGTAACGGCAATATTGCGCAGGCCGAACTGCTGAATATGTTCACGGCTTTCATCGGACAGTGCGTCGTGGTAGAACGGACACGTGGCATATTTATCAACATCAAAAATATCAGAGGGGCCCTTTTCTTTTGCAAGTTTCGAGGAGGTCAGATACGCCGTGTCATTAATGAAACTCATTACCTCTTCCATTACCTCAATGCCTCTCGGGGAGTCATAATCGATCCCCATCTGAAAAAGCATATCGGCAATTCCCATAATCCCCAGTCCGAGCCGGCGTGTTTCCGTTGCGGCATCGCGCTGCTTTTCCAGAGGATTCAGCATTTCATTCCAGCTGACGACATTATCAAGAAAACGCACACAATTGCCTGTGGCTATCCGTAACTTTTCCCAGTCGATCTTCGCTTTTTCCGTAAAACTTTCCATCACGAAACGGCTGAGATTGACCGATCCCAGATTGCAGGCACCGCCGCTTTCCAGCGGCACTTCCGCACATGGATTGGTTGAGATCACGGGGCGATCTACATAATTGGAAGGTGAGTATTTGCTCATTTTGGTCCAGAATATCAGTCCGGGTTCCGCCGAATGGTAATTCGATTCCACGAACTGATTCCAGATATCACGTGCTTTGATCAGCTTCCGTATCTCTCCGGAAGGGGTGGAGGCAAAATAAAGAAGGAAGTCGCCTGCGTATTTGATAGCGAGTTCCCAGTCGTTTTTCCCGACATCCATTAAATAATCGCCGTAAACGTCGCGTTTCTGTTCGTCTTTCAGGATCTCTTCCTGAACACGCTGTCCGAAATGTTCCTCCAGCCACTCATTCATTTTTTCCGTATCGGAAAATGATTTCAGGAGCTCATAGTCATCGATGTTTTTGCTGGGAATACCCAGGGAATAGTAGTGGCCCTTGTCCTGCAGCGCTTCGGTAAGCCGGAACTTATGCTTTTTCCGGTAAATAAGGATCGTATCGCGTTTGTATTCATTTTCCTCTTTGACGGCCTGCATAAACTCGTCGGAAACCTTAATGGAAATGTTTGCAAAACGTATCTGCGTATTATCCATTACCTGCCGCCGTATTTCCGAAAGCTGTTCTCCTGTGAATTTTCCGCTCCACCGGCATTGCTCAACAACCTGTTTGGTCACCCAGTTCGGCATTTTCTTCACCTTGATAAAGTGAAAGATATCGGGATGCTTGACATCGAGTGTCAGCATAAGCGCACCGCGGCGTCCGGATTGCCCGATAAGTCCGGTGGTCATGGAAAATAATTCCATGAAGGATACGGCACCGGTTGAACTGTCCGCAGCATTATGCACGACGGAATCTCGCGGGCGCAGAGGACTTATATCCACACCGATACCGCCGCCGTACGAGTAGGTGCGCGCACATTCCGAGGCGGCTTTATATATCGATTCGATATTATCCTCTTCAATAGCGGTTACAAAACAATTGGCAAGCGTTTTCAAACGGTAAAGATCACCGGCTCCGGCAAGTACACGGCCGCCGGGGATCCAGTACCCGTTGTAAAGATCACGATAAAAATGCTCCGCCCACTGGACTTGCTTGATCTTTGAAGTTTCCTGCGCCGCAACAAAAGATGCTATCCGAACAAAAACATCTTCGGGACGATGTTCGATATCTTTTCCCTCATGATCGCGGAGATAATACTTTTTCTGGTAGATACTCTCCGCCAGTTCATTATCGTTCAAATAGTTTTCATGCACAGGCAGGTTCTTCATTTCAATTTCTGCACAAAGATGTTCATACAGATTCTGATAACTTTTTATCTTGTCTTCGCCCACCATTTTTGAGAATTTACCGCGATATTTGAACATGTTCTTGAAAGACATCTGCACTCCGATCTGCATTAGTTAATAACTAGCTATACTATATATAGTGTAACGCACGAAAATTATTATACAACATGTAGGAAATAAAATCAAATCAATTTTTCGCTTATTTTTTTGTTCTTACATTTATTTTCAAAAAAAACAATTTCTTAGGAGAATAATTAATTTTTATTTCCGGTAAAAATATTGCAGTTTAAAAAACCGTTACAAAAAAGTGTTTTCCTGTATCGTGACGGATATTCCGTTTCTGATTTTACGGCACTCCCGTACGATCCCGGAAAATACCTATGTTATTTTCATCAGTCTAAGCCCTTTACGGTGGCATTATCCCCGGGATTATCTTTAAAATAATTTTTATTTTTCAGCTTGACAAGGTGTAACAACTTAATTATGTTACAGCACAACATCGTACTTTAATATCTCAACCAAAATTAAATAGGAATCTCTGTGAGCAAAACAGTTATTACATTAAACGAGCAAGAGAAAACGGCACATTATACGATTTCTCAACTTCATGAATTTACATTGAAAAAATTACAGGAACTGGCAATTGATTTTGAAGTTCCCGGCGTGCAAAACCTGAAAAAACAGGAACTGGTTTTTAAGATCCTCGCCTCTCAGGCGGAAAGCGGCGGACATGTATTTGAAATGGGCATTATGGAAGTCCTCCCCGACGGATACGGTTTTTTGCGCAGCTTGCGTTTCAGTTATCTGAGCAGTGAACTTGACGTATACGTAGCTCCCACCCAGATACGCCGTTTCGGACTCAAAACCGGGCATATGGTCTCCGGCCAGCTCCGTCCTCCGAAAGAAGGAGAGAAATTTTTCGCCCTGCTGAAAGTGGAGGCCATTAACAATCAGGATCCCGCCATGGCGAAAAGCCTGGAAGCCTTTGAAAATCTGACACCCCTGTATCCGGAAACGCGGCTGCATCTTGAACGCTACGATGACAATGATTTTTCAACCCGGATCATGGACCTTTTGACTCCTATCGGCAAGGGTCAGCGGGGACTGATAACCGCTCAGCCCAAAACGGGTAAGACCATTCTGCTTCAGAAGATCGCAAACTGTATTCTTGCAAATCATCCGGAAGTCGTTCTTATGGTTCTGCTGATCGATGAGCGGCCGGAAGAAGTAACGGATATGGAACGCCATGTGAATGCCGAGGTCATCAGTTCAACCTTTGACGAACCACCGGAACGCCATGTACAGGTGTCGGAGATGGTGCTTGAAAAATCAAAGCGGCTGGTAGAATACGGACAGGATGTGGTCATCCTCCTGGACAGTATCACCCGTCTCGGCCGCGCACACAACGCCGTGGTCCCCCATTCGGGCAAGATCCTCTCCGGCGGAATCGACAGTAATGCCCTGCATAAGCCCAAACGTTTTTTCGGGGCCGCGAGAAATATTGAGTTCGGCGGAAGTCTGACCATTATCGCCACCGCGCTTATTGATACGGGAAGCCGGATGGACGATGTTATTTTTGAAGAGTTCAAGGGGACGGGTAATATGGAACTGGTACTCGACCGCCGCCTCAGTGACCGTCGCATCTTTCCTTCTATCGATATCAACCGTTCCGGGACACGAAAGGAAGAGCTACTTCTTTCTCAGAAAGAACTTGCACGCGTCTGGATACTCCGGAAATTCCTCAATGAAATGAGTCCCATGGAAGCTATGGAATTTATGATCGACCGGATGTCGCATACGAAAAGCAATAAAGAATTTCTCCGTACCATGAATTCCTGACAGATAAATGAAGTAACCAACGGGGGTTAAAGATGAAACTTATCCTGCGAATCGTGCAGACCTTGCTGCTTATTGTAGTGGTCCTTTTCTTATCCGGCCTGTTTTTTGTTGACCGGATCGCATCGCGCGGTCTTCCTGATTATGATAAGGATGCAGATCTTCGCAACATGACGGCATCTGTCGAGATCTTTCGCGATGATCATGCCGTTCCTCACATTTACGCACAAACGGAAGAGGATCTTTACCGGGCAGTGGGTTATGTCATGGCGCAGGACCGTCTCTGGCAGATGGATCTGATGCGCCGGGGAACCACCGGACGTCTGTCGGAGATCTTCGGTGAGGACCTTCTTGAAACCGATCTTGTCATGCGTTCATTGCGTATTGAGGACAAATCCGAACAGGTGCTGAAAAATCTTGATCCCGAAATACGATTGGCGCTCATCGCTTTTTCCGACGGTGTCAATCAGTACATTGAAAGCCGGGACCGGAAACTTCCTCCGGAATTCACTATTCTGGGCTATGAGCCCGAACCCTGGGAACCTAAACATTCCGTCAATATGATCGGCTATATGTCCTGGGACCTTACCGGCGGATACCGCAGCAAGATATCCCTGCATCAGCTTCACCGGCAGGTGGGTGAAGAAAAGATCCGTGCTTTCCTCCCGGATCCGGATGTCCATCAGACACTGGTATATCCCGGACTTGAGGATACCGTTATCTCCACACCTTTATATACCGCCTTTGAAAAAATGCAGGATATGGGCCTTACCGGTGTTTTTCACGGAAGCAACAACTGGGCGATCAACGGTTACAAAACACGAAGCGGTGCGGCGATCATGTGCAATGATATGCATCTGGGTTATTTTGCACCCGGCATCTGGTATCAGATGCACTGCGTTGTTGAGAACAAGCTCGATGTGACCGGTGTGGCCGTTCCGGGACAGCCGTTTGTGATCTGTGGGCACAATGAACACATTGCATGGGGTATGACCAATGTAGGCATTGATGATACCGATTTTTATATTGAACGTCTCAATCCCGATTCAACAAAATATTATTTCAACGGACACTGGGTGGACCTGAATATCCGTGAAGAGCCCATAAAAACCAAATCCGGGGATATTCATACACGCACGCTGCGTTTTACCCACCGGGGACCTATTATTTCATCATTCCGTGATATTGATGAAGCAGCAATATCCATGCGCTGGATAGGGAACGAAAAAAGCAATGAAATACGCGGAGTCTATCTGCTGAATAATGCCAGAAACTGGAGGGACTTCCGTGAAGCATGCAGCAATTTCATCTCTGTAAGTCAGAACATCACTTATGCGGACGTTGAAGGAAATATCGGATTGCAGACAGCCGCCGGCGTACCGCTTAAAAACGACCATTCTTATGCAGTTTATCCCGGAGAAACGGATGAATACGACTGGAAGGGATTAATGGATTTTGAAGAGCTTCCTTATAGTTATAATCCGGAGTCCGGAATGGTATCTTCCGCCAATAACCGTATCGCCGGAAGCCGCTACAGCCATCCCATCAGTCACTGGCCCGAGGTTCCGTACCGTATTGACCGCATTCGGGAATTACTGGGACAGAAAAACTATATGGGCGTCGGGGATATGAAAAACATACAACTTGATCAGCAGTCCCTGCTCTTCCGTAATTTCAAGTCCGGCCTGAGCACGGCACTCAGCCATGCGAGCTTAAGCCAAACAGAACAAAAAGCCTATGCGCTTCTGAAAACCTGGGATGGTGTTCTGGACAAAAATTCGGCGGCACCCTGCATACTTGAAACCTTTTATATGGAGTTTCTCGAACATACCATCAGTGACGAACTGGACAGTCTGCACTATGACATGGTCCTGCGCAGCAGTTCTTTCGTCCGCAACTATATGGAGAATGTCTGGCTGGACCCGCAATCCCCGTGGCTGGACAATGTTAACACCCCACATGTTATCGAGCAATTTGATGATATGGTAGAGATCGCATTCAAAGCCGCCGTGGCCGATCTGAGTGAAAAACTGGGAGATGACCCGGAAAATGGCAATGGGGGGATATTCACACCTTAACGCTTGAACATCCCATGGGCGGTGTCGGTATACTGAACCGTTTTTTCACCCTGAACCGGGGTCCCTATGCCGTGGGCGGCGACTGTTTCAATCCCTCGCCTTTTGTATACCGTTATTATGATCCCTTCAAGGTCAAGCACGGACCTTCACAACGGCATATTTATACAACGGACGACTGGGACCGTTCTCTCTCCGTTATTCCCACCGGTATTTCCGGCATACCGAAAAGTGCTTATTATTGTGATCAGACCGATCTTTTCCTCAACGGTCAGTACCGGAAAGATTTTGTCAGCAAACAGCTGGTCCGCGGCAGTTCCCAATACCGGATGACCATCAAATAGGGACTGATAAAGTATATTTTCAGTTTTGAAAAATACATCAATGCCCTTATATTCCGTGGCTTATTGAAACATAAGAGCGCACGTAGCTCAGTTGGATAGAGCGTCGGATTCCGGTTCCGAAGGCCGAGGGTTCGAATCCTTCCGTGCGTACAAAATCAGCTGAGAAGCAAACAAGCGAACAAGCAAACAGGCAAACAAGCTTCCCTAGTTCTTCGCTTCTTCGCTTCTTCGCTTACCGGCTTATTAGCTTATCTGCTTCTTCGCTGTCTTATGCGCCGTTAGCTCAACTGGTAGAGCACCGGACTCTTAATCCGTTTGTTCGGGGTTCGATTCCCTGACGGCGTACCACTTAAACCCCTGTAATACATTGTTTTGCAGGGGTGTTTTTTATTGCGTGAATTTTACTGAAAAGTAGTATTTTTTGCCGGTTTTTGACCCTTAGGGTGCACAAATAGGACACATAAAAAAGCCACCAAAAGGTGGCTCTTGTGCTTGCTCATTTGAAGATGGAAGTTACTTCATAAAAACCATCTTTTTTGTATCAATAAAGTCTCCAGCCCTCAGACTATAAATATAAACACCACTTACGGTCTGCCTGCCAGCATTATCCCTGCTGTTCCAGATTGTGGTATAAATACCTGCCTCCTTTTGCTCATCAACCAAGGTTCTGACTTTTTGTCCCTGAAGGTTGTAGATGACAATAGTGACTTCTGCGGATTTTGGGAGCTGATACCTGATTTCTGTATTGGGATTGAATGGATTTGGAAAATTTTGATGAAGGGCAAATTCTTCAGGAATACTCGTATCATTCGTATTATCCTCTATTCCAGTCTCAGCATCCAGCTCAAAGCTTTTTATATCGGACCAGTTACCGTACCCGGAACTGTTCTTGGCTATGACCCGCCAGTAATAGGTTGTATTGTTTTCCAGATCACAGCATATTGATGTCGTATCAATACCTCCCTGATTGATAACCGGATCTGTAAAACTGGTATCCTCACAAACCTGCAACCGGTATAATGCAGAGTCGCCTGCAGCAGACCAGCTGAATGACGGTTTTGCAGTGGTCACTGTGCTGTCATTGACAGGTGATAAAAGGTGAGGAATGTTTGGCGGCAGACTTCCTTGACTGTTATTTAAAATATGCATGGAGGGATAATCATCGGTATTATTCTCTGAATTTTGAAAAATTTCATACGGTATATTCCATATTCCGTCATACTCATGATGCTCTTCGGCATTTGGATATCGATCAAGATAATCGGAGTAGAAGTTGCCCTGATTGTCACTATACCACATATTTATGGGATCATAGCTCTCCGCATTACCTAGACAAGCTGAAGCGTAATAGCTTGAAAAATCATTGCCATATATTTGATTATTAGTGCATTCGTTAGCTAGCTCAATTGCAAAACCCCATGTATTCTGTATGATATTGTCTTTTATATGGTTATTATTGCCAGCGCCTAAAATATCAGAGCTTTGCCAATCATTGTTTATTATTCCATTACTGATTGTATTTACTACTTTATTCTGTTCCAAAAGGCAACCTGATCCCATAATATTGATGCCTATGTATGTATTTTTTACAGTATTATTAATAAATTCTGTATTGTCCCAAATAGGCAAGAAATAGACATCTTCAATCAAGTTATCTTTTATCACTGCATTTTTTGTCTTAAAAGAATTATTTGGATGACCATCCCAGGACCACAAACTATAAATTTCACTATTTCTTATTTCAACTGTAGAATTCTCGTCTGCTGAAAAAATCATGCCATTTCCAAAGATTTTGCTTCCTAGTATTCTTAATGTCCCATCACCAACGGAAAGTTCAGCTCCTTTTCGGGGTAAAAAATTTAGATTGCAATTAGTAATGGTTAAAGAGCCGCCCCCTATTATGAATACCTCATTCTCGATATCTTTAGTCTCACCGTTCCAGGTTACATCACCAGTAATTTCAGTATACGGATATCCCGGAAATTTCCAAAAATCGGCAGGATTGAGAGAAGGGACAACCACATCCTCAATACTAAAAGGTGTGGTTGTCGGGTATGGGTCCAAACCATGAGGTGGTATTTGATACCTGGAAGCATTGTTGTTACTACTATTTTCATCCTTATAATCTCTCCAGTAATTCCCTACCTCATTTTCTGACCAATTGTTGTTGCCATTATCAAAGGCATTTATTTGTTTGTCTTCGAAGTTATTCTTGTATATAATGTTATCGTTTGAGTTATCAATAATAATTTCATACTCCGAATTCGATACCCGATTATTCACAATTTTATTCTTGTTTGTATTGTAATACAATGAAATCCCCTTGGGCATATCAGATATTTTATTTCCTTTTATTGTATTATTGCAGGACGATCCCCACATAATTATGCCTCCAAATATATCCCATTCAGGCTCAGATAATGTGTTTCCCAGAATTTGGGTACTGTCTGCATGATACAATCCAATCCCGTATTGACTAATATGAGTAATCTTATTATTTGCAATTATATTTCCATTTGAATAAGTAAGATATATTCCGTATCTAGTATAATCACCATTAAATTCATTATTTGCAATTAAATTGCGATCAGAATATTTCGCTCGAATAAAATTACAACCACCTCCAAAAAACACATTATTTTTTATTATATTGTTACTCGACCGGCTCATAATTAATGCAAGAGGGCCTTTGGAATTTATATTGTTATTTTCGATCCGGTTTCCCCAGGAATGAACCAATTGGATAGTATAAATATTATCTAAATCATTATTTATAATAATGCTATTATGGGAGTTATCTAAATCTAATGCCCGGCTCTCATTAGTCCATTGCTTATCTCCATTGTCAAAAATTATATTTTCATTAATAGTGATGTTTTCCGAATTTCTAAGTTTGATACCAGAATATTTATTATTGAAAATTTTATTGTTCCTAACCGAAATATTTTGACAGGTATCTATAAAAAGGCCGCTGGTTTCATAGTGATGTTCATCACCAGCAGTTCCGGTAAAGGAAAAAGATGATATGCTGCAATCATTAACATTTTTCATCAATACTGCATAATTTGCACTATCGGCATTGATTACTGTCTCATCAGCTCCAGAACCGATTAAATGAAGACCTTTTTCTTTAATTCCTACACTTTCATAATAAGTGCCTGTGTCAACTTTTACCGTGCCTGCCTCAGCCACTGCATTAACAGCTTCTTGTATCACCGCAAAATGAGTGCTTCCCCATCCTGTTGTATTCTCGTCATACTCAGTACTGACCCATACCTTGGGTGGCTGTTGTGAATACACATTTCCTACAAACAAAAATAGAAACGAAAGATAAATACATGTTTTTTTAAAATACATAATGTCCTCCATTTTTGAAGGCTGAAATGGATCTTGAATAACCTCGGTTAATATTTTACTCTTTAGAATGTCAACGGAAGTCAAAACTGTAACAAAATCTGAAGTTTAAATTAACACACTTTTTCCGTATTTTCAACCTCTTTTCCTGTTGGCTTTGTCATATCGGTGATTTCATAGAAATTATACTCCTTTCGTGTATTTTTTAGTCGATAACTGTCTCCGTTTATCACAACCGCTTCTGCATGGGAATATTGAAAATAAACTTGACGACAGCGGACGAGGATCAAGCAACATTTTTTCTGTAAAAAGGACTAAGGTTTAGCATTTCAGATTCAGTGTTAAAGTTAATACATGTTTTTGCACGTCATCCAAAAATCATTTTAAATTCAGGCTATTTAATATCAACCACCCTACTTCTCACACCATTCCCCAAACAACTCGCAAGCATACCATATTGGATGCAGGCGGATAAACAAGGGATAGATTAATAACTCAGCCATTAGTCACACACATTCCCAAGTTTCTCAAAAGCCTACATTCAGAAAACGAATACAATTCGTAAGAAAATTGTTCTTATATTGCAAATAAAAAAGCCGCCTGGTGAAAGGCGGCTCTTTATATATTTAGCAGGTTTCGCTGTCTATTTCATCAATGCGATCTTCTGCACATAAACTGCATCGTTCATGCGGATCTGCAGAAGATAGATCCCCGTACTCAGGTCCGAACCGTCTATCTTCAGATCATGTGATCCCGGCTGCAGGGAGGCATTGAACAGTTCCCTGATCATCCGGCCGTTGAGATCATAGAGAAAAGCACGGACATCCGCATCTGTTGCAAGATTCAGCGGTACGATGGTCTGCGGGTTAAAAGGATTTGGATACGCGGAACCGATATTATAATCCGGAGTCACGCCCTCAGCCTTAACCTCAACCTCAACTCCAGGATGTTTTGTTTCTTTTCCCTGCAGGTCCACATCCGCCAGCACATAGGTATAAGTCCTGCCCGGGATCACATACTGATCGGTATAGCTATAATTTTGCGGTTCCGTGGTGGTACCCGCGCCGTCCAGTTCTGCGATCATCTCTCCGTCACGGTAGATGCGGAAAGTGAGGTTCTCGGTTTCGGAGGCGGTTTGCCAGTTTAAAAGGACGGCTCCATTTTTGTATACACTGCTAAAAACAGCAAGGCGAATGGGAAGGGGAACATCCCCTCCAGGCTGGTATTCATAGGCGCCCATATCAATAGTGCCGGCATCACCGCTTGTCTTGTTCAGCTTGCGGAGATAATTGCTGCCACGGATATCGAAATCTTCCGAACACCAATCGGAATTTCCGGCGTCTGCACAGGGAGAAGATGCTGCTAACCGGAAAGGATGCTCTGGGTCAGCGGCAGAGCCAATGAATTGCGGATCACTGCTTATGCAAAAATAGTTGGCGTTGAGATTGTCCGGGTGTACATCTATTTCATTTGACGGATAACAACAGTTAATAAGCGTGATATAACTGCCCGAGCTAAGCTCCGCCGAGGTATTTCCCCAAAGAATGCAATTGGCAAGTAATGGTGAGGATGCTTCTTCGCCATATAAAATCCCGCCGCAAAAGCTTGTTACCGTATTGGATGCTACCGTACAATTGCGGAATTCCGGCGTGGATGAAAAGGAACTGAACACTGCGCCGCCCCTGGTTGAGGTGTTTTCCGCAAACAGGCAGTTCACGATCATGGGTGAAGAGGTATTCCAGTTGTAGATTCCGCCCCCTTCATCGCCGGCCGAATTTAACATAAATACCGAATTTTTCATACTTGGAGAAGAACTATTTAAGTTCGCCATCCCACCGCCATCGGTACCGCTTGAATTCGAGATAAATCTTACATTTTCAATCACAGGACTGCTGTGAAAATTATACATGCCGCCGCCGCTGTATGCCGCACTGTTTTGGAGGAATTCAACATTCCTGATCGTCGGCGAAGAAAGTTCGTTGAACATGCCGCCCCCGTAACTGCCTTCGGCATTTCCCCCGCTGATCGTAAATCCATCCAATACCGAGGTTTCGGTCAGATCCGACCCATCCGGATGATAAAACACATGATAACAATTATCGCTCTCATCTCCGATCACACCAATATCACCGCTCAGGATCGTTTCATTTGCTTCAAAATCCCGGTCGTCAAGATCGAAAGTCAGTGCCGATTCGTTCCCGGCAAATCCACCATACAGAGCAACATCAACAGGTAGCTGAAACGCAGCATAGCGGTCACCGCTTCCGCCGACCTCATTGACGGGTTTATAGGTTCCGCCAGCAACCCGGATCTCATCATCACGGGATGAAATATCCAAGGCCGCCTGGAGGGTTTTCTTGGCCGTTGACCAGCTGAACCCATCGCCGTTATCATCGGATCTTAAAGCGTTGACAAAAAGTATCTCAGCATCCGGATCTACACCATCGGTCCACTCGTAAGCACCCATATCGATCGTAACATTTTGAATACGCTGTCGACCGCGAATATCACTGCTTACGGTATTTGCACTATTGTCACCGGCATTTACGCATGGTGAAGTTCCCCCGATACGGTAATCGCCCTCGGCGGTATTGACCAAGCCCGGATCCGAGGTGATGCAATTACTGAAAAGCAAAGATCCTGAAATATCGTTGATGGAATTTGAATAACAGGAATAATTTACATTGAAGGTACTGCCGGATCCGCTATTCGCCATTTGTTTGCCGCTTGTGGCGGTATTGTTCCAAACAATGCAGTTATTGAGCACCGTGCTGCCGCTGCAGTATATGCCTCCACCGGTAGTCATTGCGGTATTATTGACGACCGTTGCATTATTCAGTTCCAATGAAGAGGGGAAAGAAGAACTGAATGCGGTATAAATACCTGCACCATAGCCGGCGGAATTTGAAAAAAACAAGCCATTGTTGACCGCTGGATGGGATTGGCTTTCGCTGTACATGCCGCCGCCATAGCTAAAGGAACCGTTTGTTGAATTTGATGTAAATATGACATTTTCAAGCACCGGGGAGGACTGATAATTATACACCCCCCTCCAACACTGTTCTGTCCTGTCACCGAATTGGAAGAAAACGTCACATTGCTGACATGCGGTGAAGCATAGTAATTGTACATGCCGCCACCCATTTGGGCTGCCGTATTTTGATCGAACTTCACATTTTTGATTGTGGGTGAACAGGAATAGTTATACATACCGGCCCCGTAACTATGCGGATAACTTCCATCGGCTTTCCCGCCGGTGACCGTAAATCCGTCTAAAATGGCCGTTTCATCCAAAGCCAGAGCGGATGGATGATAAAAAACATGATAACACTCAATAATATTGAACATGGAATAATAGATGTATCCACTGAGAACGGTTTCGTTACTTTCAAAATCACGATTGTCAAAATCAAAACTTAAGAGATCTTCCGTTCCTTCAAATCCGCCGTAGATCGCAACATCATTCTTCATCCTGAAATGATAATTTCTTGAGCTTGCAGGCAAATCATAATAAGAGCTTGGATAATAGGTGCCGGCCGCTACCCATATCTGATCACCGCCACAGCCGCACTTAATGCGCTCTGTAATGAAATATAGGCATCATCCCAGCTTGTTCCGTTGTTGTTCCCCGACGCATTACCATTGACATAAATAACGGATGCAAGTACAGTTGAAATACTTAATATCAGACATCCAATAATTCTTGAGAGATTTCTCATATTTGGACCTTTCCATGATTGTTCAATATGCTATTTAGAAAGCAATAAGTTGCCAGGCTTTCTAATGTTACAATTCCGGTTCTGTTATGGTAGATTCCCGTCCTACATTTTTTAATGGGTTTATTTAAAGAGAAATAATATGGTTTTTTTATTTAGTTCGCAATAAAATAGTTTCACATCCGTCAAAATAAAACCTACATTCAAGTAGTAAGTGCAACTAAAAAAATACTTCATTCGGTGTAAGGAGGCGGGTGCCTCTCAAGAGTTACAAGAACCCGTTATAGGCCCGGACTTCGAAGAGCATGCCCAAAACCCGCATCATTACTCAACTTCAGGGCGCTCTCAACCACCTTTCCCGCGAGGCCACATCTTGGTGTACACAAGCCCCTCCTTCGTCCCGATGCATATCGGCACTTCGGCGGGCAGACTCCAAACCGGCATGGTTAAAGGCTCTCCACTGTACTCTTATCCGCCAGTCCCGTAGGGACTCCTTTGGAGCTGGCGGATCGGGGTTCTCCCGACCTGTCGGGACTGACGGCGTACCACTTCCCCATTCTTGCGATGGGGATTTTTTTATTGCATTATTATTTCGAGAAATGTCCGTGGCATTTCAAGATGCGAAGTGGAGAGGGGCGGGCACTGTGAGGATGAGCACTGGGAAGGGGATCACTGGTATCTTTTTGTGTCTTTAGTAAGTTTGAAAAAATACATCAAACACCGCGATCTTCTATGCCCCGCAAAACGCCTTGACAATACTTGTCATTGTTTGACGTCAAAGCAAAGTGGACAGTTTGAGGTAAGGAAATTAAGAGACACTTTTGTACCTTAACAACGTAGCAAAGAAGTCACAATGAAAATATCAGACAGTATATAGAAAGCCTTATACTCTCGGAATTATTGTCTTTCTTTAGCAATAATTTTACAATATCTTCCCTTCTTGAATCACAAGATTCTACACTATATTTAAGAAATAGACTAAATGTATTTGCAGTGAAGTGATTTGAATTTGAAAGGTAGAAATGATAATGATCAATACGATTTTGTTTGATTTGGATGCTACGGTTTTGCCGATGGATCAAAATGCGTTTGCACAACGGTATTTTCATGAAATGGGAAAAATGTTTCATGATTTGATCGATGGCAAATTGCTGGCTAAATACATTATGAAAAGTACAGCGCATATGGTGAAAAATTTAGAAGATCGCACGAATGAGGATATATTCATGACGCGGTTTTCGGAGCTGATTGACGGAGATTTGGAAGTGTACAGAAACAGATTTGATGAGTTTTATGATACACTGTTTCTTAACGTCCAGCCGACAACACATCAAAGCGATACGATGATCAAAGCAATTAAACTGTTGAAGGAGAAAGGCTACGATGTTGTTTTGGCAACCAATCCTATTTTTCCCATAAAGGCGAATCATCATCGTATTAACTGGGCGGGACTGGTTCCTGACGATTTTTCTTATATCTCTTCGTTTGAAAGCAATAAGTACTGTAAGCCTAACTTAGAATTTTACCAAGAAGTTTTAATGGCGATTAATAAATCTCCAAATGAATGTATGATGGTGGGGAACGACGCGCTGGAAGACATGGTGGCTGCGAATCTGGGCATAAAAACTTATTTGATAGAGAATTATATGCTCAATATGCATGATGTTGAAGTTAAAGCTGATCATAGAGGTATGTATGATGATTTTTATGCCTTTGTACAAGCGCTGCCTGATTTGAATGATACCTGCGTGTAAAAAACAGAAATAATAATATCTCTGTTCCCAAGGGGATGCCTTCGGCACACGGGGATTCCTGTGAGAGATTCCTGACGGCGTACCACTTAAAGCCCCTGTAATACATTGTTTTGCAGGGGTGTTTTTTATTGCGTGAATTTTACTGAAAAGTAGTATTTTTTGTCGGTTTTTGACCCTTAGGGTGCACAAATAGGACACATAAAAAAGCCGCCAGGGGATATGGAAAAAGACTGATGTGTTTTTTTATAATAATTGTTTGATAATATCTTTCTGTTTTGTAGATTGCAAAGTACAATAAATAATAAATGGGGGAAATGGTTATAGGGATTATCTTTGTGTGTTTCATATTGAATAAAATGTCAGCGATAGAGCTGAAACAGTTCATTATTATACCTGAAACTGTAAGGAAATGGGGAATATCATTTTTTAAAGCATTGAAAGGAGATTTATAATGGAAAAAGAGAACAGCCAAGTTGTACAAACAAAAGAGTGGCTTTTAACCTACTTAATTGTTTTAATACCTTTAGTCAATATAATCATGTTATTTGTTTGGGCATTTGGCTCAACAACAAAACTGTCTAAAGCAAATTGGGCAAAAGCCTCATTAATATGGTTTGTTATAGTATTTGTATTTTATATTCTTATATTTGTAGTTATCGGCGTGTCTACAGCTAGTTTGTATTGATTTAAGCTTCATTAAATTGTTGTGACATATCAGGTAGCTGAATAAATGATGTAAAAAATTGCACTTGGTACTTGAATGTAGGTATCTTAATGTAAGTGAAATTGCTCAAAGTTAAAAGTTGAAGATTGAAAAAAGAACTCCCGAAGAATGAGTAAACGAAGCGGAATCTCAGCATGCGGATTACGTTTCAAAACCTAGCCCGCACTTTATTATCTTGACAATTATTCAGTAATGCGTGTAATTTATCCTCAAGCCAAAAAAAGCAGGACAATTAAAAAATCGGGGGTTTCCCGGGAGATCACAGTGAACCGAAAACCCTCAATCACTATTAAGGAGACAGTATGAAAAAGCTTATGATGATCCTCGTGATAGGATTTGCCATGTCGTTATTCTGGGGTTGTGGAGTTCGGCAGCGGGACAATTACTTTCCGTTGAAAGAGGGCTTGTCCCATACATACAGCATTGACGGCGTAGACTGTCCAAACGATCGAAAATTTTAAAGCCAGAAAACTTGAAAAAGAAAAAGGTGATCCCGCAAAAGATAGAGACAAACGGTGTCACCTCCTTTATTTTTATTCGAGAAACCGGGAAAGGACAGTTGCTTTACGCCAAGCAGGAATCAAACACAGTTGAACCGGTCCTCGTTGATACGACGGTTTACATTTACAAAGAACCTTTCAAACCCGGAACGACCTGGGACAGCGATATCAACACGACCGTTATGATAGAAAAAGTCACGTTTCCCCTTAGCTATGAGGTTCAAAAGCAGAAGAGACCGTAACCGTCCACTTGGCACCTTTGAAAAATGTGTCAAAGTGGTGGGAAGAGGTGAGATCGAGCGTGAAAAGGGACTCCTTGGAACCGTAAAAGTAACAATCGTTAAAACCGACTGGTATGCCCCAAAGGTCGGACTGGTTAAATCGATCTTTCACAAAACCGGAAACCACATGCTCGTGACCGAGGTCAAATCGATCACCCAGCTCACGGGATATAAGAAATAGTCGAGTATCGCGATAACAAAATGGTGTTATCTCTGATAGCCGTGAGCTGATAGCTAAAAGATACATTGAAGATTCTCCGATTACCAAGACTAAAGCAAGCATTAATTTGCTAAATTGGAATTAACAGATCTGTAATTATCGATATACGGTTTACGATTGTTGACCATGGCACATAAAATTTTAAGCAGTTTGTTGCTAACATTGTTTATGATGACAAAATATTCTTTTCCTTCCAGTTGATCAAGCAACATATTTTCTGTAAAAAGGACTAAGGTTTAGCATTTCAGATTCAGTGTCAAAGTTCATGTATTTTCTCCCCGTCATCCAAAAATCATTTTGAATTCAGGCTATTTAATATAAATCACCCCACTTCTCACACCATATCCCAAACCAGCTTGCAAGAAAACCGAGCGGAAACGGATGGAACTGGTAAAGAAGGCTTAATATAGCGAATAAAAGAGCCGCCCGGTAAAGGCGGCTCTTTATATATGTTTAGTAGTTTCTGCTTATTACTTCATCACCGCGATCTTCCATGCCCCACAAAACGCCTTGACAATACCTATCGCAATAAGCAGCTTGCATTACGTAATAAATAAAGACGAGGCACTAGGGGAAAACGGTCATCACCAGTATTGCCAGGAAATAGGGTCATATGAAGTATATTGATTGAAAGATCTTTTACATAAAATATTTTACACCCTGAGTAGCAAATCCCAAATTATTAAGCATTTCTTGCAAAAATACCTTATATTTCATAAAAATATTTCAATGCAAATTAAAGGAGTCTGGAATGAAAGAACCAGGTGCGAAAAATATTTTGTCGAAGGAACTGCTGTATAAAATGGATGCTTACTGGCGTGCATCCAATTATCTATCGGTCGGACAAATTTATCTTTGGGACAATCCTCTGCTGAGAGAACCCTTAAAATTATCTCATGTAAAACCAAACTTATTGGGTCATTGGGGCACGTCACCCGGACAAAATTTTATCTATGTCCATCTTAATCGTATGATCAAAGAACACGATCTGGACATGATCTATATTTCAGGTCCCGGTCACGGTGGTCCGACCACGGTTAGCCACACCTATTTGGAAGGAACTTATAGTGAGGTATATCCTCATATTACGCTTGATATGGAGGGATTAAAAAAACTCTTTACTCAATTTTCATTCCCGGGTGGCATACCAAGTCACGTATCTCCGGAATGTCCCGGATCCATTCATGAGGGCGGAGAACTTGGCTATTCTTTAAGTCATGCTTTTGGTGCCGTATACGACAATCCCGATCTGATCGCCGCCTGTGTGGTCGGGGATGGCGAAGCTGAAACCGGTGCACTGGCGGCATCCTGGCATTCGAACAAATTCCTGAATCCCGAACACGACGGAGCTGTGCTTCCCATTTTACATTTGAATGAATATAAGATCGCCAACCCTACGATCCTGGCACGTGTCAGTGAAGAAGAGCTGGATTGTTTATTCCGTGGCTATGGCTGGTCCCCCATTGTGGTTGAAGGCAGTGAACCCGAGTTGATGCATCAAAAAATGGCCGCAGCATTGGAAGAGGCTATTCTGTCTATTAAGGAAATCCAGAAGAGAGCACGTGCAAAACACCAACCCCGATCGTCCCCACTGGCCGATGATCATTTTGCGTTCACCCAAAGGCTGGACCGGCCCCAAAGTGGTTGACGGTCATCAGGTGGAGGGCAGCTACCGGTCTCATCAGGTTCCTCTGCAAGTCAATGAAGATAATCCCGGACATTTGGTGCTTCTTGAAAAATGGTTGAAAAGTTATCGTCCGGATGAATTATTCAACGAACGAGGTCAATTGATGCCCGATCTTGCCGATCTTGCACCTAAGGGCAAACGCCGGATGGGCGCGAATCCTCATGCGAATGGCGGGCTGCTGCTAAAAGATCTGAAAATACCCGATTTCAGGGACTATGCCGTGGATGTTCCCGGTCCCGGCTCAGTCAAGGCTGCCGACACAGGAGAACTGGGCAATTTTTTCCGTGACGTTATAAAATTAAATCATGACGAACGTAATTTTCGGATCTTTGGTCCGGACGAGGTGCTTTCGAATTGATTAAATGCGGTCTTTGATGTCACCCGCCGACAATGGAACGCTTCAATAGAAGCCAACGATGAATTTCTTGCTTCGGACGGCAGGGTCATGGAGATCCTCAGCGAGCATTTGTGCGAAGGCTGGCTGGAAGGTTATCTCTTAACCGGACGGCATGGCTTGTTTACGAGCTATGAAGCCTTTATTCATATTATCGACTCCATGTTCAATCAACATGCAAAGTGGTTGAAAATTACGGCGGAATTACCGTGGAGAAAACCTATTGCATCGCTTAATTATTTATTGGCCTCCCATGTCTGGCAGCAGGCACATAACGGATTTACTCATCAGGATCCGGGATTTTTACGATCATGTGGTGAACAAGAAAGCGTCAATCATCCGTGTTTATTTGCCACCCGATGCCAATTGTTTGCTATCGGTATGGGACCACTGTTTACGTAGCCGTGATTATGTTAATGTGGTCGTCGCAGGAAAATACCTGGCACCCCAATGGCTGACCATGGAGGAAGCGGTCGGCGCATTGTACCGAAGGGATCGGTGTTTGGGACTGGGCCGGCAATGATGAAGGCGAACCGGATGTTGTTATGGTTTGTTGTGGTGACGTTCCCACTCTGGAAACCTTAGCGGCGGTTATGATACTTCGAAAACATTTGCCAAAGCTAAAGATCCGCGTGATCAACGTGGTCGATCTGATGAAACTTCAGCCGGATGAGGAACATCCGCATGGCTTGAGTGATGATGATTTTGATATTCTCTTTACAGTAGATAAACCCATTATCTTTGCTTTTCACGGTTATCCCTGGCTCATACACAGATTGACCTACCGCCGTACCAATCATGTGAATATTCATGTCCGCGGCTACAAAGAAGAAGGAACGATCACGACTACCTTTGACATGATGGTCTTAAATGAACTTGATCGTTTTCATCTTGTTCTGGATGTGATCAAACGCGTACCGCAAGTAGGTGTTAACGGAGCAACGCTTAAACATATGATGAAAGCCAAACTTGTCGAACACACTAAATACATTAACAAATATGGCAAAGATATGCCGGAGGTCCTGAACTGGAAATGGTCATGAACGGACAACATATGAACCCGCTGAATATGCTGAATAAATACGGACAGTCCGTCTGGCTTGGCTATATCCGGCATGACATGATTTATAACGGAGAGCTTCTGAACCTGGTCGAGTGGGACGGACTTGGCGGGATCACCTCAAACCCGGCTATTTTTGACAAGCCATAGCCGACAGTGATATCTATCACGAACGGATCCGTGAGCTGGTACTCGAAGGCTTATCGGCAACAGAGATCTACGATATCTTGAGCATGGAAGACGTAGGCGCGGTTGCGGACCTTTTCAAGCCGTTTACCGCAAAACGGAGGGCCGGAGCGGATTTGTAAGCCTTGAGGTTAACCCTCATCTGGCTCATGACACGGAAGGAACAGGCAACATTTTTTCCGTAAAAAGGATTAAGGTTTAGCATTACAAATTCAGTGTCAAAGTTCATATGTTTTCTGCGCGTCATCCAAACATCATTTTTTTCGACCAATACAGCACCAATAGGACGAAGTCAAGAACCCGGGGAAGTCAGATCGTTCCCAAAGAATAGGTAGCAGGATCAACATCAACGCAGATTGAAGGATCTTTCCATGGCGCAAACATTCGATACGGCCAACTGTGGTGGCTTGATATCGGGAATCCGCTGTTTACCTATCTTGACGACAAGGATCGTTACCTTGCAATGGGAGCACGCGGGCAGAGGATCTTTATCTATCTTGAGAAAAACGCAGTGATCGTTATCACCGCGGACCAGTCTGACGAATCAAAATATGACATTCTCATTCGTGATTTTATCTTGCCGGCTTTATAATGTATATGCAAAGGTCGGAAAATGTTATAAAAAAGTATAGTATAGTAGAATCCACCTGACAAAGCCCTCCACTACTCTGAGCTGACAAAAAAGGACATCTCGAAACATTATGTCCCTGCATTCGTACGATCAGATAGAAGGAGGTATATAAAGATGAAGAAAATTACCAATGCTTTGCTTTTTGTAACTATCATCGCCGTGTCCTTTGTCGGATGTGACGGCATCCTGGATCCCGACAGGCTCGGAGAACCCGAGTTTTCTCCGCCGGAATGGATCATCGGGACCTGGGCGGACACGCTGGGTAAGTATGAATATGTTATTGAAGAAAATGACATTACACTGAACGAGAGCTATGATCTGAAAGAAATGTTCAGAGGCGCAAGTATGGATGAAGAAATAAGTTCCGAATTATATACGGTCTCTTTTTCTTTCCTGGTAGTGGACACGACAGAGTTCCGCTTTGAAAAAACCTCTTCTACAACGCTGGACCATTCGGTGATCAGCATGGGCGATACTTCCGCACTGGACACCGATATCCTGGGCTTTACCACCGAAGGCTCAATTGAATTGATAAAACAGTCAGATTCCGATCAATAAAAGCCGGAACGGATCCTGAATTCCCGGTATGACCTTCGTTATTTCTGCAAATAGATGTATCCTTTTGGCTTTCGGGATGTCGCATTATTAATTATGTGGCATTTTTCATGGGAACAAGTCAATTTGAAATGCTTGTGATCCCCGGTAATACACTCCAACATATTGTCCGATAAAAGCAAAATATTCATTCCTCATTTGGCGCCTTCCCGGTGGAATAAGGCGTTTCTTTGCTCTTGAAATACTCCCCTTCAATTCCCTACATTGCAACACCATATAACATACAGCGATGCAAAATGGACGCAGAGATCATTATCAGCATTGCCGTAGAGTTAAGTACGAGGGAAGACTGATCCTGATTAACAGATCAGTTACTCAAAATTATATACGTACCCGAGGAGAACGTTTTAATATGAAAAAATTACTATGGGCCGTTTTGCTGATAAGCCAGTTTGTCTTCGCCGCCAATGCGGGCATCATCCCGACACCCCAGCAGCTTGAGTTTTCGGGCCGGCGGTTACGGTTAAGCGCCAGGGCTGACTTTGAACTTGTGGAGATCCGAAAAATCTGAGTAAGGGCCGGGAGATACCTGTCCGAAGCATTGTCTGAATCAACCGGTAGCAGCGCCGAAAAAATAATGCCGGTGATCCTTGAGAAAAGGAATGATTTTACCATTGAGAACGTAAGCACAGAACAACTGTCCGAGGCCTATGAATTAGAGATCTCGCCCGAAAAGGTCCTGATCCGTTCCGGGACCGACAAGGGACTGTTTTACGGATTCGATGTCGGTGACCCAGTTAGTAAAAGCCGCCGATGACGGCAGCATCCCGACACTCAGGGTCCTGGACTATCCGGATATGGCCTGGCGCGAGGATCTCCGATGATTTCAGCCGCGGGCAGGTTTCCACCATGGAAAATTTCGGGACCATTCTGCGTTTTCTGGGCGAATACAAACAGAATATCTATATGCCTTATATGGAAGATGTCATTCAGCTGGAGCAATATCCCGATATCGGCCGTGGCCGCGGTGCACTTTCAAAAGAGGAAATCGCCGAATTGCAGAACATTGCCGAACAGTATTTTGTGCAGGTCATTCCGATCTTTCAAACACTGGGTCATTATGAAAATATCCTGTCCGATCCCAATTACATGCATCACGCCGATATTCCCGGCAGCCGCTTCGCTGAACAGCATTGATGACAAACACCGACCGCTTCCTTTTCAATATGCTGGATGAGGTCGTTCCGCAATTTGAAAGCGACTATTTCCACATCGGCTGTGACGAGTCCCGGGATGTCGGGTTGGTGCGACCAAAAAATTAGTCGAAAAACACGGCAGCGCGCCGGATCCATGCGGACCACTATAACAAGGTCTACGATAAGGTCACTTCATACGGAAAGAAGGTCCTGATGTACGGCGATATCATTCTCCGCCATCCCGAGATCATGGACATGATACCAAAGGATATTATTATCGTGGACTGGCATTACCGGCCAAGCGACCATTATCCTTCGATCCAAAAAATTCAAGGAAGCCGGATTTACCTTTCTTGTTTCGCCCGGTATTCACAACTGGCGCCAGAACATTCCCAATTTCAGCCGATGCCTGGATCAACATATTTCCCGTATCAATTATGAAGGATATCTGAATGGTGCCCTGGGTTCGGTCAATTCCAGCTGGGGCGATTACGGCGGCATGAATTTCCGGGAAATGAACGACCTTGGCTATGCCTTTGGTGCGGATCCAGCTGGAATCCGTCAAATATGGATGGAAAAACGATCCGGCAGCGCTTCCTGAAACGATGTTGGTGACCGACTGCACGACCATGGAAGCATTGTTCCTTGTGTCGAATGAGATTACCGGACAATACCGATCTGCGGTTCATCTACAGAAATCCCCTTTTCACCCGACAAGAACGACCGAAGAGGCAGACTGGTCTCATCCGCCCGGCTGATCCAAAGCGGGAACTTACTTTAAAACTGCATCAACCAATGGCGTCAAAACAATATCCGCAATGTTGATAAACCTGACTATTTTGAAGTTGGCGCGCGAATGGGAATTGTGACCGGAAGAAAGACAGCATTGAGACAAAAACTCGATTTTTATACGGAAAACGCTTACACGGATAAGATCACAGAAGAAATCCGGCAGCAATTGATCGACGAATGTGAGTGGCTGATCACAGAGATCACTGATCTGGAAAAGACCTACCGGGAACTCTGGCTGCGCAGCAATCGTCCGGACAATCTTGAGAGATTGATGAATGTTTTACGGCAACAGGCTGCATATATCAACAAGGGAAAGCAGTCCCTGGAAAAATTCCATTACGATATCAACCAGGAGATCCCTTCCAAATGGATAGCTGCCAAAGAATACGAAAAAGGAAAAAGATACGCCGCCGGCATATTTGCGCAAGCAGTTTGAAATTGAATCTCCGGCCAATATCGGATCCGCCTGGCTGCAGGTAGTCGCCAACGATGCCGCTGATGTATATCTCAACGGTCAGCAGGTGGGATTTGTGGCAGCGGCAAAATCGGGTTCCTTAGTGGCCGTAAAAAAGCAGGTCGGATACTGGGATGTCTCCGGACTGCTGCAGGAAGGCAGCAACACCATCGCCGTGAAGGTGCAGGCCTACAAATCAGGCCGGCCCAGCTGCGCAAATGTTTATCTCGAATATACCGCGGATAACGGCAAAACCGTGATCACCAGTGATGAAAGCTGGCAAACGGCGACCTCGGTCAGAAAAGGCTGGCAGCTGGGTGAAGATAAAATGGGGCAGATGGCGCGACGCCGTGATCGTTAGCAAGTATCCTCGCCAGATATCCATTCCGTTATTCGAGGAAGGTTTCCCGTCACAGATGGAACTGTAAATAATTAATTTACACAAACTGCCATCTGCTGTCCGACACCACGGTAACATTCCGGCTGCTGGAGACAATGGGAAGCTATTTCGATCAGTGCGACAGCACGGATACATCCTGGGCGAAGACCAATTATTTCGGCCCGGACGGTAATCACACACTAACACTGAGAAATGAAGGCATTGCATCAACGAACGACAGTCTTCTGTTTGAATTGGTCCAGCCCGGAGAAAAGATCGACGTATTTCGCATTGAGGCCGGTAGGACCGCTGTGGTCACGTGGCGGCTGGGAGCCGGTGCCACAACACTCTGCACCACCTACCTGATAGATCATAACGGTAACCGCAGATGGGATTGCGGTATTGACGAAATGGAGTTCATTCTGTTCACCGGAAAATATCTACATGTGGGATTTTGTGGTCACATACAGGTAAATTCAAAAACTTGAGCCAAGTTTATAATATATGATTCGGGTAACTAAGCGCTATATTGGGGGGTTTTTCACAATAATCCCCGTTCTTCTGCAAGAATAACAGCTTAAAAACTTGAGGCAAGTTTATAAAAAATACTTTGCATTTTCTGTAGACCTCTCATACATTACTACTACGACAGGCGTAGTATGACCGTCGTAGTATATTGAAAAGGACAGGTAAATATGATCAGCTCCGATGTGATCCGCGGGTATAACGATCTCATTATTCTCAGTCTGCTGCTGGATCAGCCTTCCTATGGCTACGACATTTCGCGGCAGGTCAGAACGATCTCTGAAGAGCGCTATATCATTAAGGAAACGACCCTGTATTCCGCCTTCAACCGGCTGGAGAAGCAGGATCATATCAGGTCTTTCAGTGCAGTCGGAAAATACGGCAGACAGCGCACTTATTACCGTATTACGGACAAAGGCCGGGCATATTACCGTGAAAAATGCGAAGAATGGATACTGACAAAACACGTGATAGAAAAATTCATAAAGGAGTGAACCATGGAAGCAATAAGGAGTTACCTCGACAATATTTTTGCAATTCTTCCGCAGACAGATGAGGTTTTGCGCGCCAAGAAGGAGATGCTTGCCAATATGGAGGAAAAATATCACGCTTATAAAGATGAAGGGCGCTCTGGAAAACGAGGCCGTCGGAAGTGTTATTTCGGAATTTGGCAATATCGACGAACTCTTAAACGAGCTGGCGATTGAAAAACCGGTCCCGAAAAAAACGGTCAGGACAGTAAGTAAACAAGAGGCCATGGATTGGCTGGATCGGAAACGCCGTTCGGGACTCATGGTCGCCTTCGGGGTTTTTCTGAATCATTTCCGGTGCGGCTGCGGTCGTAGGCATGAGTACAATGGGTCAATGGGTGTTTGGGAAATATAGCCTTCCCGCAAGAACGGGATCTGCGGTCGGTGTTGTGCTGATGCTGCTGATGGTCGTTGCGGCGGTTGCATTATTTATTTATTCCGGCATGCGGCTGGAAAAATTTAAGTTCATCCAAGGATCGTTTATATTGCCCGGATCACTGAAAAAAAGCATTGAGGATAAAAAGGATCAATTTACAAAAAGCTTCACCTTTGCGATCATTGCAGGGGTCAGTTTGTGCATTCTCGCACCTCTGGTGATTATCTTACCTTCCATTTTTCTGGAAAACATCCCTGCTGCAACATGGGTTATCGTTATGTTGCTGCTGGTGGCGTGCGCTGTATTCCTGTTCGTCTATTTCGGCACTATCATGGATAGTTATGAGCGGCTTCTCAAAACGGGAGAATACAGCGAGGAACCGAAAGACAAGATCGTCAATGCGGTATCAGCCGCGATCTGGCCACTGGCAATCCTGGTCTTCTTTTTACTGGGTTTTATAGGCGGACTCTGGCACATCGCCTGGATCGTTTTTCCGATAACCGCGCTTTTGTACAGCGTTTTTTATGCCATCTTTAAGGCCGTAAAAAAAGATTGAATTCCCCGTATCCGGCATCCAAATCTTGAGCCAAGTTTGTGATATATAATTCGCACAAGCAAACGTTATAATGGTTTTTTGGCCCGATAAATCTCGTTATTTTGCAACAATAACCGCTCAAAAACTTGAGGCAAGTTTTTTTCCGGTCCGAAAATATAACAATGAATGCCCTTTTATCACTAAACAGGAGTACTCCGCAATATATTAAAACGAAAATAATTTGAGCTAAAGATACTTTTCTTTATTCGTGCAAAAGAAATGCGTGATGAAAAATCTTTTTTACGTTTTATTATACTTGCGTCCATTGACCTGCATCTGACCGTCATACCGCCGGCAGTTTAGCGGTAATAACCGCTTCCCACCACCCATTCGAATGGTTCGAAAGCCAGCACATAGGAACGTTTGGGTTGCGGCGTTTCGTGTCCTTTTTCTCAAAGGCATACATTCAGATAACCGCCACCCTCGGCGGCGATCCGGAGAAATTCCTTCACATAGAGTATCCCGTTGGGATCGGTAGCCTCAAGGCGATCGTGTCCCTCAACATCTTCCCGGCCGTAGAGGACCACGTTAACCCCCTCTTGAGTATCCGCCCAGAAATAGCCTTCACTGCCGTAACGGAGATTTCTCAAAGACCGAGCACCCAGCTTTTTCGCCTGTTCCAGGGATACTCTCACCTTCTTCATGCAGTTCATGTACCGCAGCAAGCATACTGACCGCGGTCTCAACCTCGGCCTTGATGAAGCGGTCCTGCATCTTGCTTTCAATGCTCTTGCCGGCACATCCCAAAAGAAAAAACAACACCGGCAAAATGCTTATGAATACGATCCATTTTCGTTTCATCTCTGCTCCTTATATTGGTGAAAGTATTAGATCATATACCGAATTCAAAAGACGGGTGTTTCCTTTCGATCACAGTATTGCCATCATCGAATCTTCCTGACAGCCCCAATAGCGCTTTCACACGTTGATACCGGGCTTCGGGTGTACTTTTGCAGGGTTCGTGATAAACCGTTTTCTTCTTAAAAAACGAAAAATTAATCCCTTCGCCGATCACAATCACGCGGTCGGAGCTGATCTCCCGGTTTTCCATATAGAGAAAGCCGGCACCGTCGCCGTGCATGTTGGGTGCCGATCCCGGTGGGTACGGGGCCGTTAACGGGATAAAGCTTCAATATAGGATATTGTGCCGTTCTTTGTAAAATACGTACTGTCAAAGGTCACAGAAGAATTTGTCACCGCCGTGTCCTTTGAATACCCCAGCCAACCCCAATTCCCTTCCATCCACTCATGATAATAGCTCCACCAGATATAATCGGCGTTTCCTCCGGTCCACGAAGCAGTAACGGCTGTGTTAAGGGATATCGTGTCGGGTGCATCGATCGTCAAAGTTAGTAGCAATGTGTCCGGAACCGTGATGGAACCGGTGAGCGAACCCAGGTCGCTGCCTATCGTAATGTTCGAGAGGATCCGAATTTCGGTTCGGCGATACGTCGTACCCTGCCAGATCCGGTTATAAGATGAAAAATAGACATAACCCTGTCGATTGGAGTAATGGTCGGAGCCGGTGAGTTCCTTGTCGTTGATCTGCAGGTATCGAATTCCGGGAACCTGCTGCCGCTGAGTTCACCATGCAGGTACACACCGGGAACACTGACAGTTTCCCAGTCGGGTGCACGGCGCCCGGTATAATAATGTTCTGCATACACTAATACCGACATAACTTCTTTCTCAAACAGATCACAGCTCAGGAACGTGCCGGCAAGCAACAGCGAATATAACAGGATAAATCGTGATCTTTTCATTGTGATCTCCCTATTGTAATTATGGGGTAAAAAAGGTTTTGTAAAAGATTATACTATATTTTTGAACAGATAAAAAGGTTTTTTGCAGTGCTTTCACGAAGACAGGTGACCGGAATGAATTGCTTTAAGACAGCTTGCCGTGATCCAAATGCGGTGTGCCCCGGAACAAATAATTAGAGAGAAGGAAGTTCGAAGATCCAAATCTTGAGCCAAGTTTATGAAGATTAAAAGCGCTTGATTTTCACCTCCGATTACTCTAATATTCAGGGTAAAAGATCGCGAATAATAAGATGAGGAAACGATGAAGCTGAAAACATTATTATTGTTCATTGCCCTTGCCATGGTATTTACGGCCTGTTCCGTGACACAGGGATTGCGACAAAATGTCGAGGTCATCAACAACCCCTCCGATATGATGATCGAGGTCAGGGGCATTGAAGGAAGTATATACGAAAGCGACGATCAGACCAAGGCAGTATATTTTTTGCGGAGTTTTGTGAGCAAAGAGGATAATTCGACTAATCATCAGGTATATGTTACCTGCAGTTATCCGAATAACTGGCGTACCTATTTCCGCGCAACTTATCCCGGAGGGAGGCATACGGTGTTTGAATCCCTGGACCGGAGTTTTGAAGGCACCAGCTATGTGGAGCAGATGAGAGTGGGGATCACGGATGATTCCCTGAGAAAGAAAACCAGCGGATTTTCGCTGATATTCTATTCGGAAACCAGTAACGATTTCACCATTTATCTGAGGAAAGATCAGGTCGTCCAACAGATCGCCGCCGTGGATAGCGTAATACGTTCACTGTAATATAAATACGTTCTTTTTATTTAAACTATATTGGAACAGGGCATGGAACACTGACAGCAAACAAGGGGCTATCTTCCATAGACCTTATTGTTTTTTTCTTCATTCCTCCCAAAATCTTGAGCCAAGTTTATATTCCGAAAAATGGAATGATCCGCATAAATAAAAGCTATAATATTATTTTGATACAACAAATCGCATTATTTTGCAATAAAACACCGTAAAAACTTGAGGCAAGTTTTTTATTGTCCTCTTACCGTTTTTTATATACATTTTTATGAACATTAACCTAATAAAGGGAGAACTCCCATGAAAAAACGATATTATTTTTTATGTTTGTCGGGATTATTTTTCTTATTTTCCTGTAATCTTTTCAACAATGAGAAAACCGGGACACTGGTATTTAAGGGGGTGATCAATCTGCCGGAAGGGACACTCGCAAAATCCGCTGTATTGGCCGGATCGACAGCTCAAAGTGAAAATACGCATCTTATGTATCCGAAAGATGTGAAGTTCAATGTTTACGAAATATGGGTTTCTCAGGAACAGGTCAGTGACAGTCTTTTCGATCTTTTTACATGGAATAAGATCGGTGAAAACCGGGGATTGAAATTCATGCACGAATATGAAATGACCGCCGAGGATCTTCCGGAAGGAACCTATCGCAGTATGAAATTCATATTCCGAAACGAGTTCCTCCGTTATGCCTGCTATGTTGCTGATACCAGCAGCATTGTGCTCATGGCATCGTCCATAACCGAAGGCGCCGCACCGGACAGCAGTTTCGTTATCAATTATTTTTCATCTGAAGGAAGTTTTGTTCATACGGACAACGGTTTTCAATTAATGTCGGCTGGGGAAAATGTCGCCACTTTCCGTATCAATGCCGACAGGGTCACCACCGTTTACTGGAAAGGCGGCGGACCGGGATACCATTGGACCGACGTTACATTTCAGTGGCATGATGTAGATGAAGACAGTGCCTGGACTCCGGGAGTCGATTTTTGTAATAATTTTGAGGGTCCTGCGAATATGCCTATGTGGACCTTTATGGTCGTGGAAGAATAAATTAATTTTCCCTCAACAACTTGTCGACAACTTGAGGCAAGTTATTTCAGTACGCGACCCAGGTCCACCATTTTCAATAGCGTTGAGTACCGCATTCCATCCCTTATTGCCGGATTTTGTGCCGGCGCGTTCCAGGGCCTGTTCAATACTGTCGGTGGTGATCACGCCGAAGATGACCGGTTTTCCGGATCTCAGGGATACCTGGGCAATACCTTTGCTGACCTCCGCAGCGACATAATCGAAATGCGGTGTGGCACCGCGGATCACGGCACCGAGGCAAACCACGGCATCATAATCTTTTTTTGCCATCATCTGAGCCGTAAAGGGTATCTCAAAAGCACCCGGCACCCAGGCGACGTGCAAATCCGTTTCCTTTCCGTTGTGGCGCAGAAAACAGTCTTCCGCTCCGGACAAGAGCTCTTTCGTCAGCAGGTCGTTAAAACGGGACACCACAATGCCCAGCTTCATTCCTTCCGCAAGTAGTTTTCCATTGAATTGTTTCATTTTTTATTCCTTTCCGTATTTATTCCCGTTTAATATCAAATGCCCCATCTTATCCCGTTTGGTTTCAAGATAGGATTTGTTGTCTTCCGTGGGTATTGTTTCCAGCGGCACCCGCTCCGTGATCTCCAGGTCGTACCCGGAAAGTCCGATGATCTTTTTGGGATTATCTGGTCATCAGCCGGATCTTCCTGATCCCGAGATCCTTGATGATCTGTGCCCCGGCACCGTAATCCCGCAGATCCGGTCCGAAACCCAGTTCGATGTTCGCCTCTACAGTGTCCAGACCCCGATCCTGCAGTTCATAAGCCAGCATCTTATGCTTCAGTCCTTCCCCTGCCTTCCTGGCGCAAATAGATAAGTGCTCCGCGTCCCGCTTCCGCGATCTTTCTTAATGCCGCATCTTTCTGTTCGCCGCAATCACAGCGGGCGGAATGAAAAACGTCGCCGGTAATACATTCCGAATGCATGCGCACCAGCACGGGGGTCTGTGCATCAAATTCGCCCATGCGTTAGGGCCATGTGTTCCTTATTATCCAGAAGGTCCCGGTAAAGTGTCAGTTTGAATTCACCGTATTCATTCGGAAATTTTACCGGTGGTCAGCTTTTCGATATACCGTTCGTTCTTTCTGCGGTAGCGGATAAGGTCCGCAATGGTGATGATCTTGAGATCATGCGTTTTCGCGAACGGGATCAGTTCGGGAAGGCGCATCATGGTCCCATCCTCGGCCATGATCTCACACATCAGGGCGACCGGCCGCAGCCCCGCCAGACGGCAGAGATCGGTAGAGGCTTCCGTATGTCCCGTGCGGCGTAGCACACCGCCTTTTTTGGCAACGACAGGAAAAACATGTCCGGGTCTTCCCAGTTCCTGCGGCCGGGTTCCGGGATCGGCAAGCACCTGAAAGGTTTTCGCCCGGTCATGCGCCGAGAATACCGGTGGTAGTGTCTTCCAGGGCATCAACACTGACGGTGAATTTGGTCTGCTGCAGCGAAGAATTATCACCGGCCATATTTTCAAGCTGCAGTTGCACCGCAATATCCTCATCAAGCGACGCGCAGATCAGTCCGCGGCCCTTTTTTGCCGCAAAATTCACCGAAGCCGCATCCACAAATTCCGCCGCCTGTATAAGATCTCCCTCGTTCTCCCGTTTCGGATCATCCACGACGATAAGCATTTTCCCGTTTTTGATATCCTCTATGGCTTCTTCGATCGTATTCAACTTAAGATCATTTTTCACGTTCTTCTCCGTTTTCATTACCAGCTGTACCCCCATTTATGCAACAAATCTTCCGACAGCTCCGTTGAGGCAGTCAGATGTTTTACAATATATTTCCCGATAATATCGGTCTCGACATTCACGCTGTTTCCTGCCGGCAATTTCCCGAGAGTACTGTTTTCCAGCGTATACGGAATAAGCGCCACCGTAAAACGGTCCTTATCCGCAGCCGTCACGGTCAGACTCACGCCATCCAGAGCTATACTGCCTTTTTTCACTATCAGGGGCATAAGCCGCTCCGCAGTCTGAAAGGTGAACAGAGCCGTGTTCCGCTGCCGTTCCTTCTGTACAAGTTCGGCAGTTCCGTCCACATGTCCCTGTACCAGATGTCCGTCAAATCGTCCGTCCGCAGGCATACCGCGTTCAAGATTGACCGTTTTTCCGCTTTTCCAGGTCTTCAGCGTACTGCGTTCGGCAGTCTCCCGTATGGCATCGACTGAAAAAATATCTCCCTGCAGGGCTGTTACGGTAAGGCAAATGCCGTTTACCGCGACGGAATCATCAATATGCAGTTCCGATGCTATTTCCGGCGCTTTCACGCGGATCCTGAACGTATCCCGCATTATATCGATCCCTGCGATATTTCCTTGTGTTTCAATAATTCCCGTGAACATTTTTATCCTCATTCATAATGTTTTATTATACCCGTAAAATGCATATCCTCTCGCTTTGCTGCCAGCTGTGAGAAAGGAACACCGCCGGATCCGGCATCAGGCGCGGCGGGATCTTCATCATTCGAACTCCTTCCCCCAGCAGTTTCGGTGCAATGAAAAGTTCAAGCCGGTCGATGACCCCCTGTTTTGCCAGCAGACCGTGGAGCTTGCCGCCGCCTTCGGCGAGGACCGATTGTACTTCCCGTTCACCCAGCTGCCGCAATCCTTCCGTTAAGCCGCCGGAGACGGCATCGTTCGCGATAATCAATTCTACCTTGTTTTTTTCCATGCGGATCTTCCATGCGTCCGAAGCGGAGGGTCTGGTGATGACGCAAAGCGGGATCTCGCCGGCGCCCCGGACCAGCCGGGAAGTCACCGGGAGAACACCCTCCGGATCGAAAACGATCCTCATCGGGTTATCCCCTTCCGTATCGCGTACGGTCAGCTCCGGATCATCCGCCAGGACCGTTCCGATGCCGACCAGTACCGCATCTGCGGCGGCGCGCATTTCATGGACTTTTTTTCTTGATGTGTCGGAAGATATCCACTTGGATTGTTGTTGCTCATCGGCAATATAGCCGTCAAGGGTAATGGCCGCCTTGACAATGACATAGGGAAACCCCTGCGTCATCTTCTTGATAAAGGGTTGGTTCAGGTCCGAGCATGCATCGGGAAGAATATTGTCGATCACTTCTATTCCCGCTTGCCGCAGAGCCGCGATCCCTTTTCCCGCTACGAGCGGATTGGGGTCCCTCATACCGACATATACTTTTCGTATTCCCGCACGGATAATGGCATCGGTGCAGGGCGGTGTTTTTCCGGTATGGCAGCAGGGTTCGAGGGTCACGTACATTTCAGCGTCTTTTGTTCCGTTTTCCGCATCCCGGATGGCATTCACTTCCGCATGCGGTCCGCCGAAATATTCATGACGGCCTTTCCCGATCACTCTGTTATTACGGACAATTACAGCACCCGTCCGCGGATTGGGCGAAACGCGCTGCAGGCCCTCGCCGGCCAGACGGATCGCCTTCCGCATCAGATCGTGAACAAGAACATTTTTTTTGCTGTCCATAAAAAATTCCCCATGGCAACGGGGATCGATGATCATGTGCCTTCTCTCATCCGGACTATACCGTCGGCGACTGAATTTCACAGTCTCAGTCCGCGGAATGTTCTCACTTTTTCATTCTGCGCGGAGTCGCGGGCTTTCACCGCCGGCAGGGACATGCTCCCTTCCCCGAAGACATCAATAGTATAAAAAATGCATCTGACATATGCCAGTAAAATTATCCTGCTTTTTGCGCGTTGAGCGGACAGCGGCCGGTCTACTGAAAATGTAAAATACCGGCAAAGAAATAATGTTTTCCAACATATAAGCACAAATGAAATATTCATGATCGCCGGCTTACGTGCGGACCTGATCAGAAACTCCACAGTAAAGGTACCAGGATCACGGTAATGATCATGGCGATAATATTCAGGGGCAGGCCGATCCTGACATAATCATTGAACTTATAACCGCCAACGCCCTGCACGAGAAGATTAGTCTGATATCCGATGGGCGTGGCAAAACTGGCGGATGCCGCAATGCAGATAGTAATGCAGAATGGATGCGTGTCCACTCCGAGTTGTGATGAAGCGGAAAGTGCTATGGGAAACATCAATGCCGCTGCGGCGTTGTTGGTAATGATCTCGGTAAAGATTGTTGTCATCAGATAAATACCGGCAAGTATTCCCGCCGCCCCATCTTTCCACGACCGATATCATTGCTCCGGCAATGACATCCGCAGCACCCGTATTCTGCAGTGCCTTGCTGATACCGAATGCGCAGGCGATGGTAATAAGCACGTCCCAGTTGATATAGCGTGTATATTCATTCGAGGCATAACTCCCGATCCATGCCATGACCACAGCCGCTATGGCGGCAAAATAGAACATGTCCGTTTTATTCGGCTGTATGGGAAGATGTTTCCCGAAAGTAGCTCCCAATACCATCAGGATAAGGATACCGAGAGCCGTTAGCATTTTCGGAGTTGTCTTTTTCCCGTTATCGGCATCCCGCATATCAGAGACCATATAGAAATCCTGTGAATTCTTCCACCGGCGACTGAAATTTTTGGTCGTTAGCAGGATCAGGTTGTCCCCCGCCCGCAGCTGTACATCTCCGATCTTACTTTTGATACGCTTCCCGTTTCGGTGCACGGCCACGACAACAGCACGGTATACGGCCCGGAAATTATACTCCCGTATCGTTTCCCCGAGACCGGGAAACTGAGGGGATACTACGACCTCGACAAGCTTTTTTTGTATCCGTTTAAAGTCCTTATCAAAGTCTTGTTCCACTGCGGATTCCAGTCCGGGAATGCTTTCAAGGTCATCCAGCCTGTCCGTCCGCCCGGTAAAAAGCAAGCGGTCACCTTCAAAAATGACCTCCTCGTCATTGACGGTCTCGATCGACGTACCATTGCGTTCAATGGCCATCAGGAATACTCCTTTGAGACTGCGCAGTCCGGCATCTTTGATGCTTTTCCCGGACAGAGAGCTGTTGGCGGTGACGCGCATTTCTGTCAGGAATTCTTTTGGGTTTTTCTCGAGATCCTCCATGGAATCCGCATATGCCGGCAGCAGGCGGTATCCTGCCGTAAAAAGGTAAATGTAACCTACTACTGCAAGGGGGATCCCGACTTTCGCCAGCTCGAACATACTCAGGCCCGGAAGGCCGTTTTCCAGCATCAGTCCGTGTACCACCAGATTGGTGGACGTGCCGATCAGGGTGCAGACACCTCCGAAGATCGTTGCGTAGGAAAGCGGGATCAGGAATTTCGATGCGGGAATGCGTAACTTATCGGCCCATTTTTTAATGACCGGGGCAAAGATAATCACTACCGGCGTATTGTTCAAAAAGGCGGACAGGAAAGTCACGGCCGGCAGGAATCTTATCATCAGCCGCGGGATCTTATTCTTCCTGCGGGGAAGGATGTTCCTCGCCAGAATGTCCAGACTGCCGGTCTGTGCGATCCCCGCACTGACAAGAAAAAGAATGGCGACCGTGATCATTCCCTTGTTCGAAAATCCCGAAAGCATTTCTCCCGTGGAGATAATGCCGCTCGCCATAAAGAAAACGACCGCAGAAAACAGGATCAGTCCCGGACGCAGATATTCCCTGGCCAGGGCGAAAAGGATCAGGATGATGACGAGCAGTGAAATAATAGCGGACAGTGACATTACCAACCTCCAAATTGTTTGATATATTGTGATTCACGATTGAGAATCACATTTCAAATTCCGGTTATCTGTACGGACTTCCCCGGTTAAACGGCAAGGTTCACGCTTAACATGAGCGTGTTCTCGCGTTCCCGGTTTTCGGATAGCGCACCTTTTTCAAAGACTGATCTTGCATAGATAAACCTTACGCAGCTGTTATCCGTGTAATACCAGTTGAGTCCCGTTTCCAGACTGACAATCCGCCCGGCGGATTGAGCAGAAGAGACGAAAATATCGAACGATTCCGGATCCGCATGAAATCCATGGATACGTACTATAATCTCAAATGCTCCTTTACCGTCGTGGGATATAAGCACATCTTTATTTACCATCATACCCTTCACATCGCGCTCTCCTCCGCTGATCGTATATCCCGCACTCAATGTCCAGGCCCGGTCGCGGACACCGAAGACGGTATCCGGATGTATCGGCAATACCGTAGTCTGCAAGAATATATTCGCCCAGTATAAAAAAACGCGGGAAATAAATTTGAACTGTGGAGATAAACGGTACATTTTTCCTTCACTTGCTGCGGAAGGCCGGTAAGCAAATATTGTCGTCCCTGCGGGTGTTTTCAGGCTGTGCAGCGCTTCCCGACAGCGCTCTCCGGCCGAGCCTCCGACCCCGATCAAAAGTGAAGTTCTTTTTTTTGCAAGTGCAGAATGAAAAGGGGAAATTCCGACATGAATTACCCAGTCCTTTGTATCATCAATATCGCCACTGCTCGATCCGCCGCCCGCCGCACCGTTCACACATGCGACCTGAAGGTCAAGAAAACGATGGAAAAACGTCCCGTGAAAAGCAACTCCGATATCCCGGTTCGGCGCCACAGAAGCGGTATAGGCAAAATCATTGAACAGCAGGGAAGGTACCGATTGTCCCCGTTCCAGGCTGAGGGGCGATTTGAACCTGCCCATCCTGAAAGCGACGAATTCACTGTACTTCAGATCGACATAGGCATCCACGAGCATGGGCGCACAGGTCAGATCTCCCTGGATCCTTCCGCTAACACTTTTACCCAAACGGAACCTTGTATCCAGCCGGGCACGGCGTATGGAAAAGCGGTTGTTGTATTCAGCATAATCGTCCTTTATTCCCACATGGGCGATCGCCTGCACAAAACCCGACATGCGAATGCCCGGACTCTGTGGGTTCTTTGACAGATCCCCTGTTTCATCATTTCCTTCCTCTCCCGCCGATAGTAAAAGCGATGAACATAGGCACAGGAACACAAGAGTGCGGAGTGACCGGTTTTCGGACTTTTTTTTCATTCCCTTTTCCCTGATAAGAACATTCTGCAATTCCCTTTTATTAGATGATATAGTCTATAGAATTAGTAGTTTATTATTGTAAAAATTTTTATTCAACGAGTTTATCCAGGGTAAGCTGTTCAAGCGTATCGGAAATATAATTACGAAGGTGACGGAATACTTCCAGCAGCCTTGGACTTTTCTCGATCGGTGTGTGCTCAAAGAAATAGGTGCTTACCGACTCAACCGGGGCCAGCGCTCCGTCCATCAGGCGAATGATCTCTGCAATATTGATCTGAGCGGGGTCTTTTGCAAGTTTATATCCCCCTTTAGGACCTTTATAGCTCCGGACGTACCCGCCGTGTTTCAGGATTAGCAGGATCTGTTCGAGATACTTTTTAGGAATACCCTTGCTTTCGGCGACAACCGTGATAGAACACAATTTCCC
The DNA here is from genome assembly GCA_034521145.1 of Fidelibacterota bacterium. Classification (GTDB taxonomy): domain Bacteria; phylum Fidelibacterota; class Fidelibacteria; order Fidelibacterales; family Fidelibacteraceae; genus M50B103. Next base: position 235,678 of record JAXHMX010000003.1, read on the forward strand.
GCTTTGATACGCTTCAGCCAGTGTTATCAGCGCCAGACAGGCATATTCGCTCTTTACGGACAGTTTCATTGGGATTCACCGGGTTTTATATACGACTATTCAGATAGAATATATCGCGTTACTTTCTTTTTGTCAAGAATTTCTCCGGAAAATTACAGAAATATATTGAAAAGGAGGTGCCTTCGTTTGTGTACCTTATCACACAGGGACATAAGATCATTCTGACACACGGGAACGGACCGCATATGGGAATGATCTATAAGACTTTTAAATATGCTTCGGCAAATATCGCATGGATCTGCCGTTTCGATCTGCTCACTTTGTTGTAACAACAGTATTTGCTTCAAAAGATCAGGCCGGGTAGACGGGACAGGTATCTCTTTATACATTTTTTGTGTACGGCGTATTTTAAGTTTTTTCTTTACTTATGATTTATTATCATTTAATTTATTAACAACAAACAATAAAGTATCAATGAGCGAGAGTTCGGCGAGTGGATAACGCCGCGTGTGAAAAGAGTATTAATACTTGTTTGAAAGGAAACGATCATGAAAAAAACCCTTGTTATTCTGATTGTCATGCTGGGAAGCTTTGCTTCCGTGAACGCCGGTAACTGGGAGTTAATCTCCAAGATCGTCGCTTCAGATCGCAGGACTGAGGACTATTTTTCAAGCGATCTTGCCATATCCGGAAATTTTGCCATTGTCGGGGCCTATCGTGAAGACCAGCATGCTGACGAAGGCGGATTTCTCGAAGATGCAGGAGCCGCATATATTTTTCGTTTTAACGGCTCCGATTGGGTGCAAATGCAAAAATTGACTGCGCCCGTCCGTGTCGCCGAGGATCATTTCGGATACACTGTTGATATATGCGGAAATTATGCAATTATCGGGGCCCCCAGGAAAGACGATACGGATACCGATTACGGTGAAGGTGTTGCCTTTGTCTATTATTACGACGGTAGCTCATGGGTGATGCAGGATAAGCTTATGTCCAACGACCGGCGTGTGGGCGATCATTTCGGATACAGTGTTGCTCTGAACGAGGATCATGCTGTGATCGGAGCCATCTATGAAGATGAGAATGAAGACGGTGTTGACAGTATATCTTCCGCCGGGTCGGCTTATGTTTTTTCCGCGGAGGGACTAACTGGAGCCAAACGGCAAAGATCGTTGCCGATGATCGCGGTGCAGATGACCGTTTTGGTTATAAGGTCGCCATTTCCGGTTTTTACCTTGTCGTCAGTTCTCCTTATGAGGACCACGATGAGGATAGTCTGAACTACGAACCACAGGCCGGCGCCGCTTATGTTTTTTACAACGGAATTCATGGCTGGCAGCAGCAGCAAAAACTGGTGGCTTCCGACAGGGATCTCGGTGATTATTTCGGAAAGAGCGTGGATATTGATGGCTCAACCATTGTTATCGGAGCACACTTGGAAGACCATGATGCTGATGGACTTAACCGCGAAGAAAAAGCCGGGTCCGTCTATATCTTTACCCGATCGGGATCTACCTGGTCGCAAACACAGAAGGTCGTTGCCTCCGAACGCTGGCCTTCAGATTTCGTTGGTGTTGATGTATCACTTGATGGTGACTATCTCATTGTCGGAGCCTACGGGGAAGATCACGATACATCTGCAGTCAATTATATCCAAAATGCCGGCGCCGCTTATGTTTTCAGACGCAATGGCGGCATATGGACCGAACAGGAAAAGATCACCGAGAACAACCGGCGCGAAGATGACGCCTTTGGTACCGATGTGGCGATCTCCGGCGATATAGTGATCGTCGGAGCTCCGGCAAATGATCTTGATAACAATGAATTGAACTTGAAAACAAACGCAGGTGCGGCCTATATCTTTTCCACCGGAATCGGCGGGATTTCCGAACCCGAGATTATGGTCAAAGGCAATGATGTGGAGATCTTAAACGGTGATTCTTCACCATCTTTGACCGATTTTACAAACTTTGATACCACTCAGGTAGGTGAAGGCACTTTGATCCGTGAGTTCATCATATACAATACCGGGAGCGGCTATCTGACGATCGATTCTATTTATACGGCAGGAATTTCGGAAGATGATTTTACTTTTATAACCTTTCCTCCGGATTCTATCGCTGCGGGCGATCATGCGACCGTTAATTTATCTTTTACACCATCTGCTGTCGGGCGAAGAAACACGACGGTGTATATCGAGAACAATGATGCAGATGAAAATCCTTATAATTTTATTATTCAGGGTGCCGGCAAAGCGCCCTACTCCGGCGGTAGCGGAACAGAAGGAGATCCTTTTCTTATTTCAACTTTTTCCGACCTGCTTGAGTTATCCGAAATGAGCCACGACTGGGACAAACATTTCTTGCAAACGAATGATATCGACGCCTCTGCGTCGGACAGTCTTGACATTGGGGATTACGACGGAGATCCCGGTACTCCGGACTGGCCCATGGGATTTTCGCCCATCGGGGACAGCCCGACGGAAGGTGACCGGCAACTCGTTGCATTTTCTGGATCCTATGATGGCGATCATCATATAATAAGCGATTTATATATTTATCGTCCATATGAAAAAATGGTGGGGCTGTTCGGATATGTCAAAAATGTGCCGGGCACGCCACAACCCGTCATTAAGAATTTACGGCTTGAAGATGTTGATGTTTACGGAGGCATGTACATCGGAGGATTGGTCGGATGGAATCTGGATGCCGTTATAGATAGCTGCGAGGTCAGCGGACAAGTAAATGCCATAAACGGGACAGGCGGAGGACTGGCAGGGTTCAATCAAGATAAGATCAGTCATTGTCACACACGATGCTATGTCTCGACGGTAACGGCCGGAGGACTGGTAGGTTATGACGAGTTTGGTGAGATCATCGCCTGTTCTGCATCCGATACGGTCTTCAGCATTGACGGATCGGCCGGCGGGTTGGTCGGAAGCACATATCAGACTGAAATTTCCAAATCGTTTTCCGATTGTTATGTGACAGGATTCGGTTTCACGGGCGGTCTGGTTGGACGCATTACTTACAAAACAATTATTAATAACTGTTACGCACGGGGAGAAGTCAACGGCCAGCCAAGTGGCTTATTTTCTGCAACCGGTGGGTTCTGCGGACTGGTCGACGGTTACGGTTTCAATCTGGGTTCAACAATAGAAAATTGTTATGCAATGACCGATGTGGTGATCCTAAGCGAAGATACGACCACTGACAAAGGTTTTGTCGGTTCCGTCACCCAAACCAATACCTTTACAAATAATTTTTTCCGTATTGATCCTTCCGGTCAATTGAGTGATGCTGCCGGTGCGGCGACACCCAAGGATTCGACGGCCTTGAGAGCGCTTGCCACATATACGGACATAACAACGGATGGCCTTACGGGCGCATGGGATTTTGCTTACAACTATCATGATGATATCGGAAATGACGACATCTGGGATATGGATACGACCGGTATCTTAAATGAGGGTTTTCCCTTCCTTTCCTGGCAGAACGGGGATGCGGTCACTTTACCCGAAGAGCCCGTGGCTCTCGCGGATGACGCGTCCATACCGGATTCATTCGAGCTGATGCCCGCCTACCCCAACCCCTTTAATCCGCAAACCCTCATCGCCTATAAGCTCCCGGTATCCTGTCATATTGATCTTCGGATCTATTCCGTTTCGGGTAAGCCGGTAGCTACTCTGGTCAACGAGATGAAAGAGCAGGGCTATTATGAGGTGCTATGGAATGCGGCTTATTTGCCTTCGGGTCTTTATATTGCCCGTCTCACAGCAAAGAATTTCGCTGACAGCAAAAAGATTATGTTGATAAAATAGGCACGAATTTATAAATTACATTATTGGTATATTAATCTTGTTACAATACAGGGGCACGGGATTCTGTGCCCCTGCCATATTTTCGGACGGAAGGGAGAAATATTTATGAAGGTCATTACCATTGCGCTTGGCGGCAATGCTCTTGGAAACAGTCCGGTAGAACAACAAAGGAATATTGAAAAAGCGGTGCCTTCGCTGGTGGACCTTATCACGCAGGGTCATAAGATCATTCTGACACACGGGAACGGACCGCAGGTGGGAATGATCTATAAGGCTTTTGAATTTGCCTCGGCAAATGCCGGACGTATCTGCCGTTTCGATCTGCAGGAGTGTACAGCGATGAGCCAGGGTTATATCGGATATCATCTTCAAAAAGGAATTAAAAAAGAACTCCGGCATCTGGGCATGCCCTGGCATGTCTCTACGGTAGTATCCCAGATGGAGGTCGATAAGAACGATATCAGTTTTCAGGTGCCTTCAAAACCCATTGGCGATTTTTACACGGAAGCGGAAGCAAGGATGATCATGCGTTCGCATCCCGAACAGATCTTTAAAGAGGATTCCGGACGCGGATGGCGGCGGGTTGTTGCCTCACCCCAGCCGCTGCAGATCGTGGAAGCGGAATCCATTCTTAACTTGCTGGACCACAAATTTATTGTGATCGCCTGCGGCGGGGGCGGTATCCCGGTAATAAAAGATCATAACGGTGATTATATCGGGGTTTCGGCCGTAATTGATAAAGATCACTCCGCCGCGCTGCTGGCTGATCTGGTGGAGGCACATTACCTGTTCATTCTTACACCGGTGGACAGGGTGGCGATCAATTTTGGCAAAAAAGATCAGCGGGATATCGCACATATGACCGTTGCCGAAGCCCGGCGTTATATTAATGAAGGCCATTTTGCCGCCGGCAGTATGCTGCCCAAGGTCGAAGCGGCGGTAAAGTTCGTCCGGGGCGGCCGGAACCGGAAAGCTGTCATTACCTCTCTGGAAAAGGCGCATCTGGCAATGAACAGCGATGCGGGTACACTGATCAGCAACGGCGAATGACCCTGTTTTATAATTGTGAAATTGCCGATCCGTCGATTTAACGGATGCACGGACTCTTATGCTTCACCGGCCGGCGGAGGAACAGGAGCAAGCTCAACAGAAGGTAACGGAATATCAAACTCAGCCTTTTCCGGTGAAGGCCGGAAAATTTTATGAGGGCCTGACCCTTCAATGCAAAAAAAATGAACACGTGTTTAGAAATTTTTTTATTGCCGCACCTGAGACATCTGCCGTCAGCCCGGTAATATCATCATAAGCCGTGGCTGCAGCTCCGTTTAGGACCAAAGTATTATTCGTATAATTCGCGGGGATTTCTTCTTACTTTTCGTAAGCAAAGACATCAAAATAAAAGCCGAGTTCTTTTCCAAGGCGTTCTTTCACCTCGTCCGGCATTTCTTTAAAAATATTCTTTTTGTAATCACTTACTTTCTGAAGATGGCTGCGCATGTTTGGTTCCGCATCCTTATAGCCGGGAAGTCCCAGTTTGGCGTAGATATTTTTCACGACGCCAAGGGGGTCGCCGGTAAGCTCTGCATAGGATACTTCCACAAGGTTGCCCTCGGGCACTTGTGAGCGGTCGGCCATATATTTCTTCAGGGTCTCCCGGAACATATAGATCACCAGTTCATGGATCTCCGCATCACTGATCCGCTGAAAGAATTGTGTGCGCACCACCGTATCAAAAAGATGCATCATGGACATATAGGTTGTATAGGGGTCGCGGTGCAGAAAGATGAATTTTGCATCGGGAAAAAGTTCAAGAAGTTCTTTTACCCGGCCGGTGTTATGCGGGTTTTTCAGAAGAAGCGGTTTATTATCGTTATATAAACTGATATTTTTCAGAAGATAAAGGTAATCTTTCTTCCAGTGTTTTTTTTCTTTCGGCGCAATGCCTTTGAACAAATTGTATTTGTTAAAATAAGAACGGTTATGCGGAAAAAAAAAGGTGTGCATTCCGGACCGTGTTGAGGTCGTAGTAAAGGGCTGTTCTTCTTCGGCGGGGTAATAGGGGGACATTTTAATACTGTCCTGAGGACGTTCTTTTGGAAAGAGGGGCCGGGAAAGCGCCCGCATCATCTTTTTGCTGAGCAGGGCAATATTGAAAATGAGGGCCTGATAATTGCAGAGATAACCGAAACGTTTATCTTTCGATAAGATATAATGCAGGAAAGTCGTTCCGCTCCGCCAGTGACCGATAACAAAAACCGGAGCGCTGCGGGAGAGGTCGACCTGTCTGATCTTTTTGCGGTTGATATTATTCTGCAGGATCTGCAGAGGACGGGAAAAATAACTGTACAAGGAAATACGGCGTGCCACGTAACGGTATTCTTTGTCGATCCGGTTGGCGCGTTTCAGCTTCCGCCATACATCAGGGCGAACCATATAAAGCTGGTGCTGACTGATGACATATTTCTTCTTACGGCGGTTTTTGTTCTCTTTTAAAATATCCATCTTTTTATGGTTTATTTTGATCGCTGCTTTGAAGAAGTTCAATTATTTTTTCGATATTCTTGTTCCCCGCCTCCAGAACAAGATCGGGATCTTCCGGTGCTTCATAGGGAATGTCAACGCCTGCCAGGTGCTGTATTTTTCCCTCTTCCGAAAGCTTGTAGAGCTCGGGTTTGTTTTTTCTGCTTTCTTCAAGTCCCGCAGCCATATAAATAAGCCTGAACCGGTCCTCTCCGATGATCTTCGCGATCTGACGGCGGATGGACTCCTGGGGGAAATGAAGGTACATATTGCAATAATTCCCTGCTCGTTCAGCAGACGGCATACCTCGGCAACGCGCCGTAAATGTTCCGCACGGTCCGCAGCCGAAAAATCCAGTTCCCGGGACAGTCCGCTCCGCACCTGATGCCCGTCAAGAAGCACGGTGACATACCCCAGATCGAAAAGCCGTTTCTCCAGCATATACGCAATGTCCGTTTTTCCGCTTCCGTGAAGGCCGGTGATCCAGATGGTCCGACCGGTCTGCTGATATTTTTCCTCCCGTTCACGACGGCTTACCAGACTATTACCGTCAGCGATCCTTTTCCTGTCTTCTTCCGTAATACGGCTCGGCAATTCCTCGCTGCTCACACGGTCTATGATCATGCCCACAGCGGCGGTATTGTTCGTAACGGGATCGATAAGAATAAAAGAACCGGTCTCATGATTTTTTGCATAGGCATCAAAGAACAGGGGCTTGCTGGTTGTGACCACCACCCGGCCGATCTCATTCAATGCAAAATGATCCGTATCACTGCGATGCAGCGTGTTCACATCGATCTTATAGCGGATCGTGTCAATCCGTGCTTTGGTGGTATTGGTCGTCTGCTTGATCATAAAATGCGTATTGGGATCCATATCCCTTTCATCCATCCATACCAGCATGGCTTCAAAGTGGCGTTCAGTACGGGGAAGGTTGTTCTTATGGACCAGCATATCACCACGGCTGACATCGATCTCGTCCTTCAGGGTCACGGTCACGCTCTGCGGCGGAAAAGCATAATCTCTCTCACCGTCATAGGTGACGATCTTTTTTACACGGCTGGTCTTATGCGAGGGCAGGACCATTACCTCATCATTTTTGCGGATAATACCGCTTGCAACTTTGGCACTGAAACCGCGGAACCCGTGCTCGGGACGCAGGACGTACTGGACGGGATAACGCATGTCCACAAAATTACGGTCGGACATGACATGGATATTCTCCAGGAGTTCCAGAATGGGCTGTCCTTTGTACCACGGCATATGTTTACTGGCGGTTAACCACATTGTCGCCGTGAAGAGCGCTCATGGGAATAAAATGGACATCCGGGATATTCAGCCGGGTAATGAATTTTTTATAGTCGCTGCAAATCTTGTTAAAAACGTCCTGACGGTAATTCACCAGGTCCATCTTGTTCACAGCCAGGATCACGTGCTGTATGCCGAGAAGGGACACAAGAAAAGTATGACGTTTCGTTTGTGTTATCACGCCGTTTTCCGCATCCACAAGAATGACGGCAAGATTTGAGGTGGAACCTCCGGTGACCATATTGCGGGTATATTGTTCGTGACCCGGCGTATCCGCAATAATGAATTTCCGTTTATTGGTCGAAAAGTAACGGTAAGCCACATCAATGGTTATCCCCTGTTCGCGCTCGGCTTTCAGACCGTCAAGAAGCAGGGCATAATCAATATTTTCGCCTGCATGTCCCACGCGTTTACTATCGCGTTCCAGCGCTAACAGCTGATCCTCATAAAGCCGTTTACTGTCAAACAGCAGGCGGCCGATCAGCGTGGATTTTCCGTCGTCCACCGATCCGGCGGTCAGCAGGCGGAGAAGATCTTTCTCTTCATCCTGCGCAAGGAATTCTCTGATATCCAGTTCTTTTGTCTTTTTTTTCATGTCGTTCCGTTTCCGATGTTTTTCCGGCGCTGTGTTCTGCGCCGTTGACTTCACTGTGATCTTTTTTCCGGGTGGCATATCCCGGCATCTTTTGTTCTTTTTGCTTTATAGCATTCTTTTTCCGGTTCTCTTGTCTTAAAAATACCCTTCCCGTTTTTTCTGTTCCATGCTTGAATCCTGGTCAAAATCAATGACGCGGGTCGTGCGTTCGGAAGCGGTGGTGACCATCATTTCCTCAACGATCTTCTCAATGGTATCAGCTTCCGATTCCACTGCGCCGGTAAGCGGATAACATCCCAGGGTGCGGAACCGCACCATTTTCATCTTGGCGGTTTTTCGCAATGATTCCGGCATGCGCTCATCATCGACGAGGATAAGTGCATTGCTATACCTGACCACCGGTCTTTTCTTGGCATAATACAGGGGAACAATGGGAATATTTTCCAGACGTATATACTGCCAGACATCCAGCTCGGTCCAGTTTGACAACGGAAAAACGCGGATCGATTCCCCTTTCATGATCTTGGTATTATAAATACTCCAGAGTTCGGGCCGCTGGTTCTTGGGATCCCACTGATGAAAACTGTCCCGGAAAGAAAAAATACGTTCCTTTGCACGGGATTTTTCTTCATCGCGGCGTGCACCTCCGAAGGCGGCATCAAACTGATAGTGTTCCAGTGCCTGGAGAAGCGCCTGGGTTTTCATAATGTCCGTATGGACCTTGCTTCCGTGGGTAAAGGGTCCGACGCCTTTTTCAAAGGCTTCCTTGTTATAATGAACGATAAGGTCCCAGTTCTTTTCTTTGGCGTAGCGGTCCCGGAACTCTATCATCTCCCGGAATTTCCATTTTGTATCAACATGCATCAGTGGGAAAGGGACTTTGCCCGGATAGAATGCTTTTTCCGCCAGCCGCACCATGCAGGAAGAATCCTTGCCCACGGAATACAGCATGACGGGGTTTTCGAATTCCGCTGCCACCTCGCGGATGATATGAATGGCTTCCGCTTCCAGTTCTTGTAAATGCGATAAGGAATAATTCTCTTTATTCATGATGCCTCGATAATGTGTTTTTTTAATAAATACTCCAGAATATGTTCAACGGCTTCCCCGGATGTGGAATTTTTCGTATCCACAATGATCTCCGGGGCTTCCGGTGTCTCATAAGGCGAGGAAATACCCGTAAAAGCCTCTATTTCGTGTTTTCGTGCTTTCGTGTATAAACCTTTGACATCCCGTTCTTCACAGACCTCGAGAGGACAATTGACATAGATCTCGATAAAACGTCCCGGCGGGATCAGTTCTCTGACGGTATTGCGGTCCTTGTGGAAAGGGGAAATAAAAGCGGTAAGTGTAATAATGCCGGTATCAACGAACAACCTGCTCACCTCTCCGATACGCCGGATATTTTCTTTTCGCTCCGCCACCGAAAAACCCAGGTCCCCGTTGAGACCGTGCCGTATGTTATCACCATCCAGCACATAGGCAATATGACCTCTTTGATACAGGGCATTTTCCACTCCCCGGGCAAGCGTGGATTTCCCGGAACCGGAAAGTCCGGTAAACCAGAGGCAAACACCTTTCTGACCGAGAAGATCTTCGCGCTTTTTGCGGTCGACGCCGCCGTTTTGCCAGACTACATTCGATGATCTCATTGTGCTGCAGCCTCCAGAAAAGGTTTAAGGTCCTTCTCTTTTACCGCGAGTCCCATTTTTATATCTTTCTTGTTTTTTCCGTGAAAATCCGAGCCTGCGGTAATTAACAGATCATATTTTTCCGCCAGCTGAAGATATTGCCTTGTCTGTTCTGGTGAATGCTTGGAATAATAGGCCTCAATACCCGCCAGTCCGAAGGTTTTCAGCTTTTTCACCAGTTCTTCCAGTTCTTTCCCTTTCAGCTTTGTCTGATAGGGATGCGCCATCACGGGGATACCTCCCGCCGCACGGATAAGCCGGATCGCTTCTTCGGGATCCAGCCGTTTTTTGTCCATATACAGCGGCATGCCTTTTGCCAGATATTTATCAAAGGCCTCCTGAAACGTTTCAACGTAACCCTTTTTCAGCATCAGATTGGCAAAATGGGGCCTGCCGACAGTTTCACCGCCGGCTTCTTCCAGCAATTCTTCCATGCTGATATGGAAACCTTTTTCCGCCATGTTCCCAATCATCGCCTCATTCCGTTTTCGCCGTGCGTTCTGCAGATCTTTCAAGGCGGCTCTCAGTTCTTTGTGCCGGGGTCGAAACGATAACCCAGGATGTGCAGCGTTCCGGGGAACTCCGCACTTATTTCCACGCCGCAGATATAACGGACATGTTTCGGGACCTTAGCTATATGTTCCGTATGATCAAAATTATCATGATCCGTGATAGAAATATATTTACATTTTTTCCGCTGTGCAAGCGCAATGATCTCATCCGGTGCGTGAGTTCCGTCGGAACAATTCGAGTGGGTATGCAGATCCAGTACTATATACTCCCGCAGGTAATGATCCCATAAGCGCTCATGAATATAATAGGCTATTGTTTTGGTAACGCTTTCTATGATGGCCGCCGAAGAAGCCCACAATATCTCTTTGGTGAGGATCAGGACAAATAACAGGGTGTCCAGCGAAGCAACAATACGCCACGTTATGGTTTTGAGCAGAGCGCGTGATCCCGTTCCTTCCGGCGGTTTGTTGCTGTATCCCCAGACTTTTTCGTGGATCCAGTAAAGTAGCATTTTTGTAAAAAACTCAATGCCTACAATGGAAAAAGCGATAACGAGCCTTCCCGTAAGGGGATATATGATCGCGATCGTGATAAGCGAAGCGGTTATGCGCCAGGTAATGGTTTTGGCAAATGCCGTGTTTTTCAGTATGAAATTCTTCATTCTGTATGGGTCAGCATGCTGAAGACGATCGTGATAACATGCGTAATGTGAACCTTTGGTATTGTTTTATTTTGCACATTTTCGGAGTATAATATTTTCCTTCATTTTTTCAAAACAAAAATCCGCTGCGCAAGATCAACAGAAATGCGCGGGGATCATTTTGCCAGTGAACCCATCGGATCCCACGGCTGGAGTTCAATGGGCTTGCTTTCCCATGCTTTTTTCAGTTCATCGGAAAGATATTTTTTGTGGATAACGATCTGGTAGACATATTCATCGAACCATTTATCGCTCATTACAAAATATCCCTTCCTGCCGTTCTTCTCGCCCCAGCTGTTCTCCACTTTCCAGCGGTTCGCTTTTTCATCCACAAGATTTACACCGGTCAGTACCATTGCATGGGTCATCATGCTCTCGCCGTAGACCAGCCGCTTGCCTTTATCCAGTGTGAACCGTGTATCCAGCGCCCGCGCATAATCATAAATATCCTCGTCAAGGATACCTTTCTCGCGTTTCATCTTTTTGCCGACGTCGCTGCCGAACCAGACCGGGGTCTTGTCCTTAAGCTGTTTAACGGCAAGCGATCTGAGAGTGTCAATATCCACATTCAGATATTTTACGGGATCCCCGCCTTCCACATTTCCCAGATATTTTACGGTGAACGTACGCTTAAAAGGTTTGTCCTCCGTCGGCGCATTGATCACGCTGATATGATCCTTCAGTCCGGGACCAATATACTTTTCGTAAAAACTTTTGGGTGTGCAGGGGGTATCACGGTGAAATTCTTTATGCTTGTCAACATATTCAAAAGTAAATTCCTTCGGGGGAACGCCGAGGAACATTGTAAGCAAACGGTAAAATTCATTTATCATCTGCTCTTTGTTCTTACGTAATATTTCCTCTTTGCTGCCTTTGCGGTATGCTTTCCGCAGTTCTGCCGCATTACCGCGCAAGGTAAGGGTGAGGATCTCGTTCATGCGGGAAGAATGACTGCTGGAATAACTCTCGGACATCACGGATTTGGGAACAAGTCCGTATTTTTCCACCAGAGCGGTGAACATATCCCATTGTCCGCCGTCCTGGAGAGGGTCATTTAGAAGCCACATCAGCAACCGGGAATCATTTTTCTCTTCCAGAGTTTCCAGAATATTTTCCAGAAAGTAGTTCGCCTTCTCAAGCTTATCAAAAAACATCGGGTAGGACTGTGACAGTTCGAAATCCTCCAGGCCGAGATCTTTCATGATCTTATACCGCAGGGTGTTCAATCCCGCAAAGAGCCAGCATCGTCCGCTTTTCTCCTGAGAAGTGATCTTCCCGGTCTCAAGCTCCAGTGAAAAAGTATGCTGCTGCAGTGTCTGTGCCTTATGGTCCAGGGCGGTTTCATCCAGACCGACGTTCAGTATACTGTTCCTGATAATGCGTTCTTTCGGATCTTTCTCTATGCCGGATTCCATCTTCCGGTAGAGTTCGCTGTCGATCGCCTGTCGTTTATTCATCATTTGATCTCCTTTTTTGCAGATGAATAATGTACAACAATATCTTCCGTAAACGTAGTATTTTCCGCAGCGGGAATTATCTTCTCCGGAAGATCGCATAAAGCAGCTTAATGGTAAAAACAGAGGACTAAAAACGTTATAATTAATTGAATGTTCGTTTTTAGATATGATCTCTTGCTCTTGTTTTTCAAATAAAAAGATACCCGATATGTGGTTCTTTTCGCACGGAAAAGAATAGAAAAAGAGCATAAACAATGTTACTACTGTAATAGTTGACACTACATTTGTCGTAAATAAAAATAGCTTAGGAACTAAATAAATCCTTTTTTCTCCTTCTTTTCTTTGCCTGTCCAAAGAAAGGAAAGCAAAAGAAAGACCGCCGCTTCTCTTCCGCCAACTGGCGGACTGCAAAATCCTTTGCGTTCGCTAAAATGCAGATAAGCCTCGTTCCGCTCAACCGCTGCATTTTTTTACGCTCACGTATCGGATTTTCTTCACGCGTCGTCGCGATGCGGCACGTGAATATCTTTTATAAAATTGCCCGCATTTTTAGCATAAGGCCGAATTTTATCATGTAAAGTTGACAAAACGTGATGATTCATTTTATTATAGTTAATAAGGTGCTGAGCCGATTTGTGCAGCTGTTAACAGAATCTCTTACCGCCTCGGTAACCCTGACATTGCGTCTGAAATATGATCATATATATCCTGTCCCAGGGGGGGCGATGGGATTATCTTGTCTGAAACATTATCATGTATATCCTGTTATCCCGTCTAAAGCATGATCATGTCTATCCCGTCCCAAGGGGAGAAAGCAAAAGAAAGATTCTCCTTCTCCGCCGATTGGCGGATTCGTAGAACAGGCCTCCGCATCATAACGCTTGCCCTCTGTAGTCCGACAGTTCCGACGGGACTCCTTTGGAGCTGACGGACGAAGGAGGGTTTATCCGCCGTAGTACGCCCACCGGCGCACGAAGGTGGACGTCGTCGCGATGCGGAATGGAAGATACATTTACAAAATATCCCCCTGAAATTTCCAATAGGCCTGTAAAGTATTTTTTGCCGCATTGTTCTTGACAAGCACCGCATAATGCACGTACTTTTTATCAATGAGAATTTACCGGCGACATTAAACATATTACTGCCATATAGCGGGACCGGCGGTTTTTTTAAATGGAGAAAACATAATGAACGGACAGCCCGGAAAATTTAACGCCTTCATTTACGATCCCTTGCTCCGTACAGCCTTACGGCCGTTGCGGCAACGGGTTCTTTCCAAATTGCCGCCGGATAAATACATCCGTGTCCTTGACATGTGCTGCGGAACGGGAGACCAGTTACATTATCTTTCGGAACAGGGGTACCGTGCACTTCAGGGAGTCGACCTCTCCGGAGATATGCTTTCGGCGGCAAAAAGAAAATTACCGCATGTTAAATTCGCACTAGCGGACGCCGCCCATACGGCATTCTCCGATGCGGTCTTTGATATTATTATCATCACTCTCGCCCTGCACGATAAGGAGCAAAGAGCGCGTGAGGATATTTTGCGTGAAGCGGGCCGGCTTCTGAGACCCGGCGGCAGGCTCATTGTTGCGGACTTCCTTTTTGATGACAAAACACGGCGCCGGAGCAGGAACATCATAACGCTTATTGAATACGTTGCGGGCGGCGATCATTATAAAAATTTCCGGGACTATCTGCAGCGCGGGGCCTTCCGGGGATCCTGCCCGGAAAACTTTTTGAGATAAGTGAAACGGACCGCGTAATAATGAACGGTATCGGAATATGGTCCTTAAAAAGTTCCCGGCCGGAAAGTCCATAAAAAAAGGCCGCGATCCGTAATATTGGCTTTTTTCTTTATCCCCTTGTCACTTTCCGGGCAGAGTGTTGATTCTTTCTTAACCGTTTTTTACGCCACATCAGAACGAAGATGTTTTTTCCCGCTTACGGAAAAAGGTATGGCATATTATATAACAGAGGGAGTATCGGAATTAATTCTGTTTTTCCGGTCGCAAGACTCGTGGGAATCGGCAGAATTCCACCACTGGGCCGCATACAATTAACGGGCGCTTACCGCCTCGGCGAACGGACTGATCTGCCCGGGATTTGTTCCGCATGCATGTATTTTTCATCAATGGCTGTCAGAAACGGTTTGAGTTCCGGACCGGTCTTTCGTGCCGGATCGAGCCATTCGTTTTCCTGATGTTGGGGTAAAATGACGGGCATACGTTTTTTGGAATTGTGAACGATCTCCATCAGGGGATTTGCCGCTGTGGTCAGAATACTGAATCCCTCCCATTTTTCGCGGGTGAGCGGATGTTCCCATTGATCCCAGATCCCGGCAAGACAAAAGATTTCCTTCCCGGTCGTGATCTTATGCTTGATCTTATCCCTGATCCTGGTTCCGGACCTGATGTGCTGCCATTCATAAAAGGCGGTCACCGGTATCAGACAGCGCCGGAAGCGCAGGGAATTCCGGAAGGAAGGTTTTTCATCGGCGGTTTCCGAACGTGCATTCAGCGTGCTTCGCCGGATCTTTTTTGCAAGATCGACATCATTTACCCAGGAAGGGACCATTCCCCATCGCAGGAGCAGGATCTTCCGGGGTTCGTCCTGCGTAACGGCGGGAAGCAGCGGGTGCTCAAAAGCATTGAATTCCTCCCGGGGAATAAAAAGATCCCCTTCCGGGAATTCCGCATTACAGCGGTTCTCCAGCGTTTTTGCATCGGCACTTACAGCTAAATAAAAACACATTTTTATTTCCTTTTAAATAGCTTAATGGAATTTCTTCTGAAATGAAAGATTTTTTTGGCGGGATGCGGTTGACGGAATAAACCTCCTGCACCGGGATCTGTGATGCGGAGAACAGCAGGGGGAGGAATTAAATAATAGCAAATGAATAAGTTGTCAGTAATGATTTTCTTAATCCATCGAATTCTCTAACATAGTATTTATTTAATTTAGGTGTAATTCTTTTTAAAGTATTTTGTCAATTGTTTAATTTTATTTTTTTTAGCCATTCTAATTATTCCTTTTTGCTCTGTAGAGGAACTAATCTTTGTGGAATTAGTTTTTCTGCACTTTCTTTTTGTGCTTTTAGGGCTTTATTGATGGCGTCTTCCGTTTCCAGAAGGGGAGAGCAATATTGCTCTTATTAATATGTTAGCAATTTGAGTATCAAATGCTGAAAATTTTGATTTTACTTGCAAATAGTACCCTTAATTGTGTTTTTGAAGGTGGTTTCTTTTGATAATGCTTTTAAAACAAAAAAATTGATAGATTTGCCCAGCAACAATTACAACCACTCCAGAAATGATTCCCCACATATAACTGTTACCATTCCATTTTATTACCTCGGTAATTTTTGAAGACTATACTTCGCGTTCCACTGACCGAGATCCTGAAACAAGTTCAGGATGACACGTAGATAGGGCGCTTATCACTATGAAATATATATGGCTTTTTCCCAATCATTCTGAACAATTCCACACTCTTTTCTCATTTATTATTACTCACTTCACATCGAAATTAAAATACCTGTCCGGATAGGGTTCGTCGTTCAGGGTGTAATGCCACCATTCGGCGCTGTAAATACGGAAGCCGTTGGCAACCATGGCATCGCGGAGGATATTGCGGTTGGCGGTCTGCTCCGCCGTGATCAGGTCCGTGCCATGATTGGAGATGGGACCGAAAAAATCGAAATCCGAACCCATGTCGAGCAATTCGCCCATTCCCGGATCGTAAAGCGTGAGATCCACCGTGCTGCCGCGGGTGTGGCCCGAATGCGTTGAGATGTATTTGTCGTTCTTCATGAGAATGCTCTTTCAAGATCGGGATAGTAAATATGTTTGGTCAGCGTATCGCCGCGAGCCCCTGCCCGGCGGACAAAATGGTCCACGGTTTTTTGCGGCCGGTAACCGTCGAAGACAATGATACCGTATCCCTGTTCCCGCAGGTCCGCCGCGGCTTTGGCCAGAGCGGCCATGGCTTCATTGCTCAGAATGGCAACGGTATCAAGATAACCGTCCACCGGTGTACCGAGAAAATTATTCTCCGTGATATAGCGGATATCGTATTTCGCATCCGGGACCGCCTCATGTACATAAGCGAATTTATCCGGGTCCATCCGCTTAATGGAAGGCGAGCCGCAGGATAAGAGGAGGATCAGAATAAAGACATAATTCATAAAAATTATTTCCGGATATGTGGATATATTTTCATAACATACGTTCCTTTCCTGTTTTATCGAATGTCTTTGCCGTTATTTGATCTTATTATATTTCTTCATGATCCGCAGCGTTTTCTTCACCGGCAGGGCTTCAACTTTCCGTCCCTTGTTGCCGGTCATGGTCTCGGCCGCAAAGAGGGAGTTGATAATGGCCTCCTCAGTAGCCTCGATAACGGCCTCGAATAAAAGATTTACCTGACTGTTGCGCAGGACGGAAAATTCATTATACGAACTTTCGGAGGAATGCGGAATTCGCAGTTCTTCAGCCGTGGATACCGCGATCACATAGTCGCCGCTCCCGTTGGAGGCAATGCCGCCGGTGCGGGCCAGTCCCATCATCGCTCTGGATGCCAGCCGTTTCAGGTTGCGTGCGCAAAGCGGTGCATCGGTCATAACCACGATCATACAGGACCCGTCCAAAGCATATTCCTCCTCAACGGAGCTGAAGCTGTATTGACCGAGTTCGACCCCCACCGGCACACCGGCGATCTGCAGGATGCCGCCGAAATTACTCTGTACCAGTACGCCGACCGTATAGCCGCCGCGTGTTTCGGGCAGGACCCTGGATGCGGTGCCGATACCGCCTTTAAAACCAAAACAGATGGTCCCGGTCCCGGCGCCGACATTGCCCTCTTTAACCATTCCGGTATCCGCGCTGACCAGGGCCCGCAGCATGTGTTCGCGGCACAGATGGCGGCCGCGGATATCGTTCAGTCCGGCATCATTCGTTTCACCCACTACGGCATTTACACTTCGCACGTTCTCGTTGCCCGGAAACTGAAGCGTATGATCGATCAGTGCCTCAAATGCCTGCGGCACGCTCATGGTGTTGGTCAGCAGAATAGGCGTTTCCATATTTCCGAGCTCTTCTATCTGAGAATAACCGGTCAGTTTCCCGTATCCGTTGCCGATATGAACGGCGGCCGGTACCTTGTTCTGATAAATATTATCCCCATGGGGAATAACGGCCGTAGCACCGGTGCGGACCGAATCGCCCTGAATGAGAGTAACATGTCCGACGCGTACCCCGGCCACATCCGTAATGGCATTGTACCTTCCGCTTTTCAGTATACCGAACTTCATGCCGAGATCCGCGGGACGGGGCTTCTGGGCCGATAAGGCTGTCAGGCTCAGCATCAGCAAAATGCAAAAAACACTCCACCGTTTCCTTCCTCTCCCCGTCCGGAATAATTTATCATGATCCATTTTTCTTTTCCTTTCACGGTTGAACAAAAAATATTACAAATTACCTTTCTTCTTAGCTGGGCATCCGGAATTTACAATGCTAAAGTTAAAACATCATGATCTGTTTAGCAACAGCTTGTGGACATTGAAGGAAGACGAATATTGTTAATACAATTTATTTTTTTTATATTACATTAATTCATTAACCAAAACAGCTGTCAGGGAGAACCCATGCTGAGAATCGACGGGAATACGTTGAGACTTGAAGATGTTATCCGGGTTGCACGTGAACACGAACAGGCAGTCCTCTCGGAGAAAGCGCTTCCGGGTATCAGGGCTTCACGGAATTATGTGCTGGAGATCCTTAAAAACAAACAGGTCGTGTACGGGATCACCACCGGAGTGGGAGAACTTTCCAATCATTATATTCCGCCCGGCCGGGCGATGCAATTGCAGGAAAGACTTATCCGTTCACACGCCGCCAATGTGGGCGATCCTCTGGAAAAAGAGACGGTCCGGGCAATGATCCTTCTGCGTGCAAATGCACTTGCCAAAGGATTTTCCGGTGTTCGCGCAGAACTGATACAAACCCTGCTGGATCTTTTGAACAACGATATTTATCCCTATATCCCCGCCAAAGGATCCGTAGGCGCCAGCGGAGATCTTTCTCCTCTCGCTCATCTTGCCCTGATCCTTACCGGCCAGGGAGAATGCATGATCAACGGAAAACGGAAACCGGCAAATACGGTACTTGAGAAGCACAAGATCACACCTCTTCAGCTTCAAGCCAAAGAAGGCCTTGCCCTGATCAACGGCACACAGCTTATGTCGGCGATCGGATGTCTGGTGGTATACGATGCCGAAAAACTTCTTAAACACGCACAGATCGCCGGGGCAATGAGCCTTGAGGCCCTGAAAGGAACCGCACGTGCTTTCGACGCGCGTATCCATGCCTCGCGTCCGCATCGGGGACAGATAAAGATCGCGGCGAATATGCTCCGCCTGGTGAAAGACAGTGCGATCATCGCTTCCCACGCTCATTGTGATAAAGTTCAGGATGCTTATACCCTGCGCTGTATTCCGCAGGTATACGGAGCGGTTCATGATACTATCCAATATGCACGTAGCGTCATGGAAACGGAGATCAATTCCGCCACCGACAATCCGCTGATCTTTGCAGAGGAAAAGGATGTGATCTCCGGCGGCAATTTTCACGGTGAACCTCTGGCGTTCGCGCTTGATTTCCTGGGTATCTCCCTTTCGGAGATCGCCAATATTTCCGAACGCACCGTGGACCGCATGGTCAATCCGCATGTTTCGGAACTTCCGCCGTTCCTGGCCGAAGAGAACGGCCTGAACTCCGGCTACATGATCGCGCAGTACACCGCGGCGGCACTGGTCTCGGAAAATAAGGTCCTGGCACATCCCGCGAGTGTGGATTCTATTCCGACCTCCGCCGGTCAGGAAGACCACGTCAGCATGGGCTCCATTTCTGCGGAACATGCCCGGATTATCCTGAAGAACGTTGCGCAGGTGATCGCAATTGAAATGCTGGCCGCCGCTCAGGGAATAGATTTTCAAAAACCCCTGGAAGCCGGGGCCGGAAGCACTGCCGCGCAGCGTCTGATCCGTTCACATATTCCCCATTGGAAAGAAGACCGTATCATGTATCGGGATATCGAAAAAATGGCGGAACTGATCCGCAGCGGCAGCATCCTTGCCGCAGTTGAAAAAGAAGGGATCGTATTATGATACAGCGACCTATGTTCTATGAACTGAAACCGGAAAAAGCCATACATGCTCAGCGCGGGAATAAATTGCGGACCCGCAACTGGGAAAGTGAAGCCGCGCTTCGCATGCTGGAAAACAATCTTGATCCGGAAAATGCCCTGATCCCAGACGAACTCATCGTCTACGGCGGCTCCGGCCGGGCGGTCCGCAACTGGAAATGCTACCGGCAGACGGTCGACGCACTGCACCGCCTTGAGGCGGACGAGACCCTGCTGATGCAGTCCGGAAAACCCGTGGGTGTGGTAAAAACACATCCCTACAGTCCGCGACTATTGATCGCGAACAGCAATATCGTGCCGAAGTGGTCCACGCAGGAAAATTTTGACAAATACGATCAAATGGGACTGACCATGTACGGACAGATGACAGCCGGAAGCTGGATCTATATCGGTACGCAGGGAATTTTACAGGGTACTTATCAAACGCTTGCCGCACTTGCCGAAAAACATTTTGCTTCCGATCTGCGCGGTAAATGGGTGCTTACCGGCGGACTCGGTGCTATGAGCGGCGCCCAGCCCCTGGCCGTTACGATGAATAACGGCGTTATCATTAATATCGAGGTTGATCCTGTCCGTGCACAACGCCGCGTTGATGAGGGATACTGTATGACCCTCACGACCTCACTGGAAAAAGCATTATCGCTGAAAGATGAAGCCGTAAAAAAAGCCGAGCCGCTTTCGATAGCGCTGGTCGGCAATTGTGCGGACATTATTCCGGGGATGCTACGGCGGGACATTATTCCGGATATCGTTACGGATCAGACCTCCGCCCACAATTTACTGGATTATGTGCCGTCGGGCGATCTTGAGGAAGTAAATGAACTGAAGGAAAAAGATCCGGAAACCTACAAAAAAAGATCGCTCGAATCTATCTGCCGGCATACGCAGGCGATCCTGGGAATGCAGAAAAAAGGCGCCATCGCTTTTGATTACGGCAACAATTTGCGCGGCCAGGCGGAACTTGCCGGACTGGAGGTGCGCGGGGAAAACGGAAAATTTCTCTATCCGGGATTTGTGCCCGCCTATATCCGGCCGCTCTTCTGTAAAGGCCGCGGACCGTTCAGATGGGTTGCGCTGTCGGGCGATGTCAGTGACATTCACAAACTGGACGATCTGGTGCTGGAGCTGTTCCCGCACGATGAAATTCTGTCGAGATGGATCGCGCTGGCACGGGAACAGGTGCCGCAGCTCGGACTGCCGAATCGGGTCTGCTGGCTGGGGCTCGGCGAGCGCGCGAAATTCGCCCTGCGCATGAACGAGATGGTCGCCAACGGTGAACTGAAAGCGCCGATCGTGATCGGGCGCGATCATCTGGACTGCGGATCGGTGGCGTCGCCCAACCGCGAGACCGAGGATATGCGGGACGGTTCGGACGCCATTGCGGACTGGCCCTTGCTGAACGCACTGGTCAATACCGCCTGCGGGGCGGACTGGGTCAGCCTGCACAACGGCGGCGGCGTGGGCATCGGGAATTCCACCCATGCCGGTCAGGTCATTGTAGCCACCGGCACAAAAGAAAAGGCGGAGCGCCTGCAGCGCGCTCTGGACGCCGATCCGGCGATGGGCATCTTCCGTCATGTGGATGCGGGATATGAGCATGCGAAAGAATTTGCGAAGAAGCATAAGGTTAACATACCGAGCATGAAGAAAATTGAAATTGAGCACTGAACACTGGGCATTGGGCATTGAGTGCCGGGCGCTGAGAAAATTATGAACTATGGATGATGAATTATGAGCAAACTCTTTAAAATTATTTTTCTTCTATTAACGCCGTTGCTGATATTCGCGTACTTCGAACCAAAAACAAATGATGAGTTCTATCCTATTCAAATAAACAACAATTGGGAGTACGAAAAAATACATTACTCGGATGGAATTGATTCAAACCGGAAAAACACAATACGATATACTATTAAAAGTGTTGTTAGTCATGATACGATAATTACACCTCCGGGTGCTCATTACTCTGAAACATTCTTAACAACAGTTTATCATTTTAACCAAAGAGATACGAATGATTTAAATTACACCATGAAGTTAATTAACTATTGTCTTTATTAGGAAGGAATATAATATGAAACCAATCATCGAATGCGTCCCCAACTTCTCCGAAGGAAGGGACTTGGGAATCATCAAACAGATCACGGATGTGATCAAGCGCGTGGACGGTGTGATGCTGCTGGATGTGGACCCGGGCAAGGACACCAACCGTACGGTCGTGACCTTTGCCGGTGAGCCAAAACCGGTAATGGACGCCGCCGTGGCCTGTGTGGCGAAAGCCAAAGAGCTGATCGACATGCGCAAGCACAGCGGTGCGCATCCGCGCATGGGCGCCACGGACGTTTGTCCGCTGATACCCGTTTCCAATATCACGATGGAAGAATGCGTCGAACTGGCCAAAGAATTGGGCAAGCGCATCAATGAGACGACCGGCATTCCCATCTACCTCTACGGTGAGGCGGCCCGGCGCAAAGACCGATACAATTTGCCGGACATCCGCAAGGGCGAGTATGAAGCGCTGGAAGAAAAGCTCAAAGATCCCGGTTTCGCGCCTGATTTCGGTGAAGCGGTCTTTTTGCCGAAATCCGGTGCCACCGCCGTCGGTGCCCGGCATTTTATGCTGGCCTATAATATCAATCTCAACACACGGAACGTCCGGGCGGCAAAGGATATCGCGCTTACCATTCGTTCGAAAGGACGGGCAAAGCGGGACAAGGACCATAAGATCATTCGCGACGAGAACGGAAAGATGGTCAAGGTGCCCGGCAAACTGAAATTCTGCCAGGCCGGCGGTTGGTATATCGACGAATACGGCTACGCACAGGTCACCATGAACCTGCACCGCATTGATATTACCGGTCTTCATACGGCTTTTGACACCGTTAGCGAAGAAGCGGATAAAAAGGGTTTACGGGTCACCGGTTCGGAACTTGTGGGACTTGCGCCGCTGCAGGCCATGCTGGATACCGGCATGCATTATCTTCAGAAGCAGGGCTCCTCCACCGCCTGTACGGAAAAGGATATCGTTCATGCGGCTGTGCATTCCCTGGGACTGAGCGAGACCTCGCCTTTCGATCCGGAGAAACGTATCGTGGAATATGCCCTGCGTGACGAAAGCGGCCAGCTGAAACATCTGACAATAAAAAACTTTACGGATCTGCTTTCTTCCAATGCCCCGGCGCCCGGCGGCGGCAGTATTGCCGCTTTAAATGCTTCACTGGCGGCCGCACTGTCCGCCATGGTTGCTAATCTGACTTTTGAAAATAAAAAATATGCGGACCGGAAAGCGGACATGGAAAAAAACGGCAAAAAAGCCCAGACATTGAAAGTCCGCGCCCTTACGCTGATCGATGAAGATACCGAAGCCTTTAACCGCTGGATGACAGCGATGCGGATGCCGAAAAAACGTGAAGAGGACAAGAAAAAACGTAATGACGCTATTCGTGAAGCGGTTCGGAATGCCATTGATATCCCGTATTCCACATTGAAATTATGCGGGAAATAATAAAACTTTCGGAATATGTTCTGACAGAAGGCAACCGGAACGCTCTTTCCGACGCCGCCGTATCGGTGCGTCAGGTGCAGGCGGCTGCGTGGAGCGCGTATTACAATATTTTGATCAATCTGCCCTCCCTTGAAGATGAAGAAGCCCGCAAGGAGATCGCCGCGGATGCAAAAAATATGTGGACGGTCTGGAAACCGCCTGCAGAACACTGAGCAAAAAAGCCGGGGAGATATTAAACGATGCCGTACGTTGATATTATTGTTAAAAATGCCCATATCGTAACTCTCTCCCTGTCCGGGGAGATCACGGATGGAACGCTTGTGATAAATAAGGGCAATATCGTTGATATCACAGAAGGTGATGTTGATGATTATATGTCCGACAACGTGATCGATGCGGAAGGGAATATGATATTACCCGGTTTTATCGATTGTCATACGCATCTTGTGCATGCCGGATCACGTGCAAAAGAACTGTATCTGCGTCGCAGCGGCGTGAGTTACCAGGAGATCCAGCGACGCGGTGGCGGGATCCATTCCACGGTCCGGGCAACGCGCGCAGCGGATATCGATGTTTTATACAATGAATCCCTGCAGCGTGCGGAACTCTGTCTCCGGCACGGAACGACCACCGCGGAGATAAAGACCGGTTACGGACTTGAGCCGGCGGCGGAAAAAGATGTTTGATGTGATCCGCAGACTGGGAAAGGAAAGCAGACTTGAGACCGTACCCACTTTCTCGGCGCGCACGTTTATCCCGAAGACCGCGATCCGGAAAGTTATCTTAACTGGCTTCTGAACGAGGGTATTTCACTGGCGCGGGAGAATGCGGAATTTGCGGATATTTATTGTGATGCGGGTGCGTATTCCCTTGCGGATACCGAACGTTATTTGCGCAAGGCAAAAGAAAACGGTATGGCGTTGAAAATACATTCCGGACAATTTGAAACCCTCGGCGCCAGCGGTCTGGCCGCAGAACTCTCGGCGGTATCGGCGGATCATCTTGATCATGTTGCTCCGGCGGAGTTCGACGCACTTCTGCGTGCCGGAACTATCCGGTATTCCTGCCCGGCTGTTCCTATTATATGCAGTACGGATATCCGGATGCACGTCCCTATCTCGACGCCGGCATGCCGGTCGCACTTGCAACGGATTATAATCCCGGCACCTGCCCTTGCCTGTCCATTCCCATGATAATGTCACTTGCCGTCATGCACATGAATTTTACTCCCATGGAAGCGCTCCGCGCCGTTACTCTCAATGCCGCCGGAGCTTTGAGACGTGAAAAGCGCATCGGTTCGCTTGAACGGGGTAAACAGGCGGATCTGATCATTGTCCGGGCTAAAGAACCCGATGACCTGATCGGTATGTTCGGCTGTAATCTCGTTCAGCGCGTGATAAAAAAAGGTAAGATCATTGTTGAAAACACATGTCCGAGGTAAAAGAAATGAAGAAAAAACCTTCTTGGCGCACTGTCAGCCTGCGTGCTTTTCAGATCCTCAGTATCCTGATACTGATCCTTCTGATCGTAAGCACGTTCATTCCCCAGCGGAGTGAATATCCTCCCGGTGCTTATCCCGCGGAAGTTCCTCAGTCCGTGCATCTGCTCTTTCTGGACCGTTTTTACGATTCACCGCTCAATGCCGCGCTCTGGATCGCCTTATCAATTGTGCTCATTGCAGCGGTAATGTTCAACGGCATCCGATCTTTTCATCAGAAGATCCTCCATCTTACGCTTGCAGTGATCTTTCTGCTCGTTGCAGCCGATAAATTCAACAATGAACGTTTTTTTATGACCTTGCGCGAAGGAGAGACCATATCCTTCTCCGAATATGTATCGCGCCGGGGAAATGTTTATAATATCGATCTGACACTGAAGCGCTTTGAGATCAAGATGCACCCCGACGGCCGAACCCCCCGGGCTTTTCGCAGTTATCTGCGGATCAATGACGAAGAGCTCGCAGTGTTGGAAGTTAACAAGCCGCTGTCGATCGGACAATACCGCCTGTATCAATCCGCTTATGAGAAGAATTTTTATTTTGTCGTGCATGTCGGCGACAGTCTGCACGAGCTTACCTTCGGAGACACACTTCCCTCTCCTTCGGGACCGGTTGAGCTGCACAGTTATGATCACCGGACACGCAGCTTCATTTTGCTGGAGGACGATATAAGACACCGTCTGCCCCTTGAGCAGCCTGCCGTAATAAACAATGTCCAGTGGTATATTTCCCGCAGGGCGAACATTACAGTTCGGTGATCGAGGTCGCTGAGGTCAGCGGTCTGCGCTGGCTGCTGGCCGCTGCGATGATCTATCTGGCGGTGATGGCCTGGGATTTCTGGTTTCGCCGTAAGAAAGGAGGTTCAGAATGATAGAGACCGTATTGCTGTTCACAGCTTTTTTGTTCTATTTGCTCAGTTTTATACTGCAGCTCCGCGCGAAGGACGCTAAGGCTAAGGCGCCGCGCTATACTCTTTTTGCCGCCGCCCTGCTGCATTTAGCGCTTCTTGCGGCCCGTTCACTTATCGCAAAACATCCTCCGTTCACCAACATTTACGAAACTTTTCTCTTGCTGCCTTTCCTGATCGCGCTCCGCCTTGTCTTCAGTCCGGGAAAAATCAGCCGTTCATTGCAGGCTATCCTTACGGCAACGGTGGGCGCATTTTTGCTGCTTGCCCTTTTTCTGCCGGCGGATCTTAAAGTTCCGAAAGCTCTGATGCCGGCGCTGAACAGTCCCTGGATGTATATCCATGTTCCCGCCTATTTCTTTGCATATATGGCTTTGATCGTGGGAGTGGTATATGCGGTCATTATCCTTACCCGCAAAAGAACGGCATCTCCGGCTGCTCTCCGGGAACTGGAGCAAAAAATGGATGCAGAGATCAGGATATGTTTCTTTTTCCTGAATCTCGGTCTCATCACCGGCGCCATCTGGGCATATATCAGCTGGGGTAATTACTGGTCGTGGGACCCGAAGGAAACCTGGGCGCTGATCAATATCTTTATCCTCGCTTTTGTCATGCATCTTAAGCATCCCACAGCCCGTAAAAAGGCATGGATCCTTGTTCTGACAGTAATAAGCGTTGCCTTTACCTACTGGGTGCTGAGTTTTATCTTATCCGGTCTGCACTCTTATACATAATTGTTCTCCTCACGTTTTTCCTTTATTCTCGGACCGGAAAATTGATTTGCTTCTTTTTGAAAAATGATTAAATTAAAAAAAACAAGGTAAAAGGCGCGATGAAAATGAAAATATATAAACTTGTTTTCCTGTTGTTTTCCATTAGCTTACTGCCCGCTTCTGAAGAGCTTTCCGGCGAAGAAGCTTTCGGCAGCCGCAGCTATGGGGATTTTGAAAATCCGGAGTCATGTAAAAGCTGTCATACCCATATTTACCAGCAATGGAGCCAGGCCATGATGTCCAAAGCCTATACGCATCACTGGGATGAAATCGAATACTGGGACCTGGCAGTGCCGCACTCGGAAAAAGATCCCTTTTTCAAGGAAGCCGCGGACGGCTGCAACGGCTGCCATACGCCATTGGCATATCTTGCCGGAGATGTCCCTCCGCCCCGGCCCTCCGAGAATTCCCGCGCCAATGAAAGTGTCAGCTGCGACCTGTGCCACAGCATCACCGGCGTTGACGGGGACCCCGTGAACTTTAACTGGATCTCCGAACCCGGCCGCACAAAATTCGGCGCGAAGGAAGGACTGGTCTCGCCGCATCACATTACCGAGAAGCGGGATATCTACACGCAGACGGAATATTGCGGTTCCTGCCATAATGAAATGAATCCTTTCGGCATCCCGGTGAAATCCACCCAGACCGAATGGGCGGAAGGTCCCTACGGTGAAGAAGGTGTACCCTGTTTTGTCTGTCACATGCCGAAAGCACCGGGCCGAAGTGCTCCGATGGCAGATGAGGGCATGGTTGCCCAGCACACCTTTCTGGGCGCACATAACGAAGCGAAACTGAAAAGTGCTATAGAGGTATCCATTCATCCGGATGAACGAGAGATCCCCTACGACGGGACGGTAGAGTTCCAGGTCGAGCTCTTTAATGCCAAGGCCGGACATAAGGTCCCCACCGGCTCGGTGGAAGACCGCATCATGTGGCTTGATGTACGCGCAGTGGATGAGACCGGCAATGAATATCATCTTCCGGTGGATCTGAAAGGCTTTGACGGGGAAGAATATACCGTTGCAAAAGATGAACTGGCCTACAGCGACATGGGCTTTCCCCTGGGGATCAACGATTTTGAAGGTGTGCAGCGCGACGGCATTCCTGTCGGCAACCGCATTTTCCGTATGCCCTATTTTGACGAGAACGGCATTATGACCATCATGCAATGGAATACGCGATCCCTGGGCGTGGATTACCGCATCGGTCCGCGCGAGACCAAACTGGAACATTTCACTTGGGAAATGCCCGGTGATATTGCTTTTGGTTTTGTGACGGTTACCGCCCGCCTCTATTACCAGAAACTTGTGAAACCGGTCGCGGATTTCCTGGAGGTCCCGGAGGACGAAAGCGAGAAGATCCTGATCAACGAAGCATCCACCGTTTTTGAAGTCTACGATTAAGGAGGTACGGCATGAGAAGATCTGTCATTTCTTTTATGGTCATTATTGTATTTTTACTGTTGCTGGCGGAGTCCGCTTTCGCGGTGCCGGCTTTTGCCAGACGCTACAAATATTCCTGTACCACCTGCCATGATCCCTTTCCGCGCCTGAAGGATTACGGCGATGAATTCGCCGGGAACGGTTTTATCGAACCTGAGGAGGAAAAGGAACGGGACTATGTTACCGCCGGCGACGACAAGCTCTGGCTGAACCGCGATTTCCCCATTGCCGTACGTTTTGACGCTTATGCGCTAGCCGAAACGCAGGGTGATGTGAATTTTGACCTGCAAACGCCTTTCGGGGTTAAACTTCTTTCCGGCGGCACCTTGTATAAGAATATCGGCTACTATTTTTATTTCTACCTTTTTGAACGCGGAGAGGTCGCAGGACTGGAGGACGCCTATATCCATTTTGATAATGTGTTCAATACGGGACTTGATATTCTGGCCGGCCAGTTCCAGACCTGTGATCCGTTGATGAAGCGCGAATTACGGCTGACATATGAAGATTACAATGCCTATAAGGAAAAGATCGGTGATTCGAATATCAATCTGGCTTATGACCGCGGACTGATCTTTGCTTATGGGATAGAAAAGACCGGTACAGATATTCTGGCTTCGGTAACGACCGGGAACGGTATACCCGAGGCGGGACTCGATAAACGTTTCGATGCGGATCCCTACAAGAATGTCATGGTAAGGTTCGCGCAGGGCATCGGTGATAACATCAGTCTTGGAGGATTCTATTACCGGGGAAAAGAAAATAAAGTTGTCGATGAGGTCCTTACTCCCGAACTTTCCAATATCGTAACATATTTCGGGCCGGATCTTGTGCTGAGCTTGGGTAAATTCGTTTTGACAGGCCAGTACCTGCAACGGATAGACTCCGATCCGACATTTACCGGGACTCCTTCGCCGATTACAACCCACGGTATTGTCGGTGAGCTGGTTTTTGCGCCGAAATTTGACCGTTCGAACTTTTACTGGACCTTATTATACAACCGCATCGATTCCGATCTTGATGCACATGATTATCACACGATGACATTTAGCAGCACTTATCTCCTCTCCCGGAATCTGCGTCTGGTGGGTGAATACATTTACGATCTGGAAGTAAATAATAATATGTTCATATTGGGATTTACCTCGGCTTTTTAGGGACTGCTTGCCGGACAGTCTCATCATGCAAAAACTATTGTATTATACCGGTAAATAAAAATTCATATCTTTTGAAAAGGAGTTGCTATGTCTAAAAAACGCGTGCTTATCATAACAGCCGATGGCTTTGAGGACACCGAGCTTCTCTGTCCGATGAACCGTTTGCTGGAAGAAGGCTTCATTGTTGACGTCTGTTCGTTCGAGAAAGAAAAAATCACAGGGAAAAAGGTTACAGCGTTAATGTAAATCTCAGCCTGGAAGAACTTCCGGATGATCCCGCTCTCGCTTACGATCTTTTGCTGCTGCCGGGCGGCAAGGCTCCGGCCGAACTTCGTGAAAGACGAAAGGGTCCTGAATACGGCCAGAAGTTTTGACAACGCCGGCAAGCCCATCGCCGCGATTTGCCATGCACCGCAAATCCTGATCTCCGCAGACCTCGTCAGCGGAAAACGTGTTACTGCTTACTCCGCCGTCGCCGACGAATTGAAAGAAGCAGGCGCCATCTATGAGGATACCGAGGTCGTTGTCTGAAAAAAACTATATTTTCTCACGCCATCCCGGAGATATTCCCGCTTTCAACCGAGAGATCATTAAAAAACTGAAAGAAGCGGAATAATTTTCGGACTGTGAAATTTTACGGCATTAACGGAATAATTTTTCGTGCGGTATTTGCGGAAAAACAATACTCTTTAAAAGAGCAGCGCGGGAGCAGCAGCCGGTTTACCGGTCACGGTCCGTAAATATCTCCAGCATTTCATCCCATTGCGTTGTATAGGACTTCGAGCGACGGCTCTGCTTACGTGCATGTTTGTCCGCAAGTCCCTGATCCCCCACGCGCACAGTATTGCGTCCGTATTTGTCGTTGATCATATCAAGCGCTTTCACCAGGCGCATATCGTTTCTTTCCTGCGGATCGTTAACGGTAAAAAGATCACTTTGCAGGCAGTCTTTCTGCTGAAAGTCCATCAGGATCACGCCGGCTTTTTTGTAATCATATCCCGGTTTGTATATTTTTTTCAGGGCTTCTTTTGCGTAACGCAACAAGGCCATGGTGTTGCGGGTAGCCGGAAAAGAGATCACGATATTCCGTTTATACTGCGGAAGGTTCCGGCGAAAATAATTCGTATGCACAAAGACCATCATGGAAGATGCACAGGAGCCTTGTTTTCTCAGTTTAACCGCACAGGTCACCGTGTGGCTTGAAACGGCCTGTTCAAGAAATTCGTATTCACTGATCATTTGTCCGAAAGAACGCGCGGTACAGATGGCCTTTCGCGGTTTACGGGTGGATTCCAGCGAAAGCGAGGGCTCTCCGCACAACTCTTTCTTCATACGCAATCCCACGACGGTATATTCCTTCAAGATCATTCTATCGCTGAGGGACATATAGTCCGCCGCGGTTTCCACCCCCAGTTCATGCAGTTTTTTGGCGGTTCGCCGTCCGATACCCCAGATATCTTCTATAGGAAAACGCTGCAGGAAGCCCTCAATGGTCTCTTTACGGCTCAGCACACAGCAGCCTTCCCGTGCCGGCTCCTTTTTGGCGATGTGGGTCGCGATCTTGGCAAGCGTTTTGGTCGGCGCGATACCGATGCTGACTGGAATACCCGTGCATTTTTTGACCAGCTTCCGGATCTCTCCGGCCAGTCCTGTCATTTTTTCTTCATCCCCTTCACCCAGCTCAAGGAAAGCCTCGTCGATGGAATAGACCTCGGTATCATGCGCATATCCGGAAACAATGGACATTACGCGCTGGCTCATATCGCCGTAAAGTGCGAAATTGCTTGAATAGACGTGTACCTTCTCCGCTTCAATGAGTTGTTGATATTTAAAGACCGGTGCACCCATGGGAATACCCAGGGCTTTGGCCTCGTTCGAACGCGCGATCACGCAGCCGTCGTTATTTGAAAGCACGACAACGGGCTTTCCGTTCAGGGACGGATCAAAAACGCGTTCACAGGAAACATAAAAATTATTGCAGTCAACCAGAGCGATCATGGGTTCATCTTTTTTATGACATAGGTCACAATTCCCCAGATGATAAAATCATTGTCCTCATTTACCGGTATGGGCTCGTAGGCTTCATTTTCCGGCAGGAGATAACACATATTCTTTTCAACATGAATACGCTTGACGGTAAATTCACCGTCAACAAAACAAACGGCGATCGCGTCGTTCACCGGTTCAAGTGAACGGTCTATCACAAGCACATCGCCGTCATGCATGCCGATATTCTGCATGGAATTCCCTTTGACGCGGCCGTAGAAAGTAGCGTTGGGATTTTTTATCAGTTCGCGGTTCAGATCAAGGCTCATATCCATATAATCATCCGCCGGAGAAGGAAAACCGGCCGATATGTTCTTTGCATACGGAAGTTCAGCGCAACTTCCCGTATCCGCAGAATAAAAATCCAGGGTTTTCATTTTTTTAATACGCCGTAATTTCATTTTCAGAGGGATTTCACTTTTGTTTATATGCGGTTATAATCGTCTTCATACCGAATGATATCATCCTCGCCGAAATATGTTCCGGTCTGGACCTCTATTACGGAAGCGGGTTTTTCTCCGCAATTTTCCATGCGGTGCTTATGTTCACGGGGAATATAAATATGCGAGTCCACCGGATAGTCCTTAACCTCTTCTCCCACCGTGATACGCATATTCCCCTCTGTTACGATCCAGTGCTCACTGCGTTCGTGATGGGACTGAAGCGATAAACGGCAGCCGGGATCGACCGTGATCTTTTTCACTTTAAAATTCGGATCATCCATCAGGACCTCAAAAGCTCCCCAGGGACGTTTTTCCTTATAATTCCGGTTCATCAGTTCTCCTCATTGTTTTTCGCCCGCAGCGGTTTGCGGCGGACGATCATAAAGAAAGATAATAATAATGCGGCGGCGGCAAAATACTGAATGCCGTTCAGTGTGTTTTTATTGATAATAAAATCCAGTATCACGGCAGAGAGCGGCCAGAAAAGTTCAAATATCGTTGCAACGGAAGCCGGAATGCGTTTCAGGCCGAAATAATAAATGAACATTGAAAAAGCACCGCTGGTAAAGACGATCAGAACCAGCAGTTTCCAGTGTACCGGCTGGATATCCGGAAAAGCGCGGTAATTTCCGGTAAAAAGGATAAAGATGAGGGCGAGGATCAGCGTACCGCCGAAGCGTAACGCAGCTGCGGTTTCAAAACTGACCTTGCCGGTAAAGTGCTTTCCGAAAACGGTGGACGAACCGAATGCAAAGGCTGCCAGCAGGGCATACAGCCCGGCGGGGTCAATAAGCCGTACATCGCGAAGTTTCAGCCCCGGTTCTGCAAAAGAAAGAAAATATGCCGCCATAACAGCTATAATGGCCCAGATATAAAAATGCCTGCGCAGGCGTTCTTTCAGAATGATACGTGCCAGCAGAAGTGCGAATACCGGCTGCAGTTTCTGCAGTATCACCACTGTCGCAAGCGTTGTGCGCGCCTCCGGATCATAAGCGGAAAAAAAGGCTTTGGTAATGAAAAGCGTACCGAGCAAACCGCCCCAGAGACAGACCCAGCTCATTGATCCCCAGGTCGTTAATGACATTTTTTTTATTTCCCGGCGTCCCCGGACAAGAAAAGGCAGCAGTACGATAAAACCCAGCGAATGTTCAAGGAACACCACAAGGGCTGCCGGTAAACTGTGGAATTGGGGACGAACGAATACTCCGTCCAAACTCCATAGGAGTGCGGCGAGGGCAACCGCTGAAGCGCCGATAATGACCGATATGTTTGCCTTTTTACTTTTCACCGTTTTCACGCTGCTCCTGTATATCCATGATCTTTTTCAGCTTGTTTTTATTCTTACTTATCCATTCTGCGGCTCTCTCCACAGCTTGGCGGTCTTCCATTTCTGTCCGCAATATAAAACCCGGCTTCTCAAAACAGGGATCCGCATCGATCCGCATATATCCGGGTAACTGCAATGAATCGATTTCTTCTTTCAGACGCTGCCGGTATTCGGTAACGGCGGGATAGCGTCTGCGGTATAACTGCATGCGGATCTCGGATAAGCGTTCTGCGGGCTTGAGTTCATCATTCTGTATAAGTGTATCCAGCCCGGCTTTTTTCCAGTATACCGCATATTCACAGGAATCGCGCTGTGCGGTTTCTTTGAACAGACGGGCGATCGATTCCAGCATATTGATACCGGGATTTAGGGGTAGAAGGGACTTCAGCAGCTGCCGTAATTGTTTATCCCGGAAAACAAGAACGCGTTTCATCGGCGCATGTTTTTTTAAAAAATAGTTTATCCAGTCAGTGTCATAATTCTGTAAAGACCGGTAATCTTCCCATTGCGATCCGCCGATCTCCAGACGTTCGCACCACAGACCGCGCTTGTGGTTAACGGCGTATTTTTCAAGAAGTCCGATTATTTGCGCCGTATCAAAAATATTCAGTGTGAGCGCAGCCTTTTCTGTGCGCACAATATCCCACAGCACCTCCTCATAGGAAGAATTCTCCGGATAGGTCACCGCATCTATATGAGCGGAAAGTTCCGGATTTTCCTGCCGGAAAAAAAGTACCGGTATCCAGCAGTCCCCTTTCTGCCAGAGCAGGGGCAGCGGAAAAAGTCTGCGGAACGTTTTTGCGATCCCGGCGGGCACTTCACCGGCTTTGAAATAAAAACGCTTATCCTTCTGCTTTATATCTTTATACGGGACCTTCTGAACGTGTTTCATGATGCAGAAATACTACATAAAAAAATACAGTTAAAAAAGAAAAAACATTGTTTTTGCCACGCGGGTACAGTAAATTTATAGTGATATTTGAATTAAACTTGCGGTAAATATTTTTGTGAATCAACACCTATCAATAGGGAGCTGAGCTCATTGTCTGCGGAAATCAGGCCTTTCAGCCTTCTCCGTCAACGGGCGGATACGGCTGATCAAGGAAGATTGAACCAGACGGCAGGCACCCACCGTGAACAAAGGGTTCATAAAATAGACCGCAAGTTTTTTTTATGGCCGTTTTTTTTGAATAATTGCACCTGCCCCCACCCTGTTTTTAGCGCACCCGGTAACGTCACCATATTATCCATATGTTCATCACGCGAAACAGACAGGTACGGTTTTTTATTTCTTTCCACTGACCAGATTTTTTACGCATTCTCCTCTTAATATAAAAACTTTCCAATTTTTACTTGGAATTTTAAAAAAATAAATTTAAGTTTAAACATAGAAAATATGTGGATAACATGTGGATAATTGAAAATATAGCCTTGATGTAACTTTTTATATTTTTTGATTCAAATCACAATATAACATGCAAGTAATTGATTATTAAAGGTTATGAGTTGTTTTTAAAATGTGTAATAGATGTTAATATGATGTGGATAACTGTGGAATGACATGTGGATAACTTAGCTTCAGCAGGCCTTGGGTCTCATGGGGAAACACGTTGGAACGCTTGCTTAAGGGATTTGGAGAATGACCTGAACCAGCAGAGTTTTTCTTCCTGGTTCTCACCCCTGCGTTTCTGTTCAAATGAAAATAATGTGCTGACACTTGCGGCGCCCAACAAATTTCATATCGAATTTATTGAATATAATTACTGGAATACCTTATCTCCGGTTATCAATAAATATTTCCCTGAAAATAAAAAGGTTCAATTCATTATTAACGCCAATATCAATCGGAAAAACTCCGAGCCTTCTTCGTTGCCGGATCTTTCTGCCGCCCCGCAAAAAGCGGAAAATATAGCAGCGAAAAAACCTTTGAAACAGGACCTGTATTCAACATTCAACAGTCGTTTTACCTTTGAAGAATTTGTTGAGGGTCCTCATAATCAGTTCGCCAAAGTGGCGGCATCTTCCGTTTCGGAAAATCCGGGGCGTTCATACAATCCCCTCTTTATTTATGGCGGGACCGGTCTGGGAAAAACTCACCTTCTTCAGGCTGTGGGAAATCGTGTGCATGCACGGAACCCTTACAGCCGTGTTATTTATGTCTCTATTGATACTTTTATGCGGGATTTTATCGACGCTATTCAAAACAATAAGAAAAATGATTTCAGTCTCCTTTACAAACAGGCAGATATTCTGCTTGTTGACGATGTTCAGTTTTTACGTTCAAGAGAAGGGACACAGGAGCAGTTCTTTCATATATTCAATGACCTGCTTCAACGCGATAAGCAGATCGTTATTACTTCGGACCGCCCTCCGAAGGAGTTAGAGGGTTTGGAAGAGCGTCTTGTGTCCCGTTTTCTTTCCGGCCTGATGGTGGATGTGCAGGCTCCGGATTTTGAATCGCGTATTGCGATTCTTCAGCACAAAACGCTAATAGAGAATCTTGATATTCCCTACGAGGTCATTGAATTCATTGCCCAGAACATCAGTTCCAATATCCGTGAGCTCGAGGGCGCGTTGACCACCATGCTGGCGCGGAGCTCACTTAATCATGTCGATATTACCCTCGGACTGGCAAAAGCGGTCCTGATGGATATAAAGGGCGTAAAACGCGACCGCATTATTTCGATCGATACGGTGCAAAAAGTCACAACACGGTATTATAAGGTCTCCGAAAACGAGATCATCGGGAAAGGCCGGCGTAAAGAGGTCGCTCTTGCCCGGCAGGTAATGATGTACCTCTGCCGGGAGTTATGCGATGCGTCCCTGAAGACCATCGGTCTGCGCCTTGGCGGGCGCGACCATACCACTGTCATGTACGGGGTACGCGAGATCGGGAAACGCATCCGCAACGATCAGGCCTTCAAAAAGAGATCGCTTTGCTCACTCAGCAGATAGAGTTTGAGGGAGACTGAAAAAATTCATCCTCAGGATAACGGAGACCGGACGCGGAATGTATCCGGCTGTGCGGTGCAGTGTGGCTTGTTTAACCCTTGGCGGAATATCTTTCTCAAGACAGGCTTTTACACCCGGGATGTGCTTTACAATTACTTATTGATGTTGTTTGATTGTTATTCCAGGCTTAATGGTAAAAATAGGGGGCTAAAAATATTATAATTAATTGAATGTTCGCTTTTTGGATATGATTTCTTATTTTTCAAATAAATAGATGCCCGATATGTGGTTCTTTTCGCATGGAAAAGTCCCTTTCTTTTCTTTGCCTGTCCAAAGAAAAGTCCCAGGGGGATCCTCAAGGGAGAAAGCAAAAGAAAGATTCTCCTTCTCCGCCGATTGGCGGATTCGGAGAACAGGCCGCCGCATCATAACGCTTGTCCTCCGTAGTCCGACGTATGACGGACGAAGGAGAGCGTCGTCGTGATGCGGCATAGGAAGATCATTTATAAAATATTCTCCTGAAATTTCCAATAGGCCTTATTTCAGGAAACGGTCTATCGCTCTGCGGACCTTTTTGATCTCGTGCGTTATGCCGAGATGACCGCGATTATTATCAAGTATCAGGGTTTTTGCACCTATGCTTTTGGCAAACGCGAGATGCGGGTACGGGACTGACCAGATGGTCCTGTTCGTTCACTATAATAAAAACATCGGCATTGATACGCTCTGCCGTCTTGTCAAGATCACCCTCATCCCGCCAGCTGATATCATGCAGGATATCGCTTTTGACTGACAATAATAATTGTCCGCCGGAAAAATACCGGGTGTGTGATTTTCGAAACTTTTCAGATACTGCGGAACATCTTCCAGGGACATCTCACGCGCATAATAATCCGGGGTTTTGCCGTTCAACGCCTGGTTTATTCTCACGGTTTTCATATATTCGTTTTCGGGAATATCATATTTCCGTCCGAGTTCAATGAGCTGCAGTGCCGCTTCCCGGCGCAAAAGATCATAGGCGGATTCACGCGGGGTACAGACGTAAAGCACCGCTTTCTCCGTCATATCCGGATAGGCGGTTATAAATTCAAATCCCTGCATGCCTCCCATGGATCCCCCGGTAACTGCATGAAGCTTTTTTATACCCAGCTGCTTCAGCAATTCATGTTCAGCACGCACCATATCATTGATCGTGATATTCGGGAATGCCCTTCCCGGGTGAACGGTACTGTTGGAGGGAGACGTTGATATGCCGTTCCCTAACGCATCGGCCGCAATAATAAAGTACCGGTTGCTGTCCAGAAAATCATGCGAATCAATAAGACCCCAGATATGTGCGGAAGTGCCTCCGAACCAGGTGGGATAAAGAATAATATTTGAACTGTCGGTATTTACCCTGCCGATCGTCCGGTATCCGATACGGCAATCCTGCAAAACGCCACCGTTAAGCAGTTCAAGATCACCGATATTAACGTATTTCTGTGCGGGCAATGCAAAGATCATCCTCACAAAAATGACAGTAAAAAGCACTGCACGCTTCATCTTATTATTCCGTTTTATTATAAATTATATTCGTTAATACCTTCCCGGATCGCCGCCACTCCGCGCTGAATATTTGTTTCATCCGTTGCAAAGGAGATGCGGATATAGCCTTCCGCTGCAGGTCCGAAATGACTGCCCGGTGTCACAATGATCTCATGCCGGTCCCGGAGAAGTCGGATAAATTCTTTATCTGAACAAGGTTTTTTTAATTCCCCGCTGAAGTTAACAAGGACAAAATATCCGGCATGTGCTTTTACATAATTTTCAAAACCGTGAAACTGGAGCATTTCTAGTATCAGTTTACGGCGGTTTTGCAGAATGGACAGAAGTTTTTCTTTGGTCTCCGCGCCCAGTCCTTTCACCATCCGCAGCGCGAATCGCTGCGAGAAGGTGTTTGCACAGGTCGAAGAAATGTAACGCACGGAGTTTACGGCTTCTGTGACCTCCGGGGCTGCAAAAAGCCAGCCGATGCGCAGACCGCTCATGGAAAAAAGTTTTGTCATGCTCGAAAAGGTGATCACATGATCGGCATATCCGGCGAAACTGGCGGATGCGGTGCCGGGATAATGTATCTCATAAAACGATTCATCTACAAGAATGTAAATATCATGCTCGGCACAATAAGCGGAAAGTTTTTCAAATTCCGCAGGGTGAAAAAGCTGTCCCGTAGCGATGAGGGGATTGTTAACCAATATTGCTTTTGTGCCGGAACCAACATACCTGATCAGTTCTTCCGCCGGGATCTGATGAGGGAGAGTCCATGGAAAGCGGATATTCCCGGACATTACCGGAAAAGAAATGTGCGGTATTTTTATGTGCCCTGAGCGTTAGTCCGGGTACAAGCAATTCATCACCGGGATCGATAATGGCCGCAAGGGTGCAGAAAAGCGCTTCCGACGTCCCGGTACTGATCGTTACGCCTTCCTTACCCCATACAAGATCATGTTTTTCAGCCAGCGCTTCCCGCAATTTCGCGAGTCCGTACGTTTCGGTATAATTCAGATTCTCCGAGCGAATGATCTCCTGTGCGGCATTAGAGCAGGACCCCCGGCACCGGGAAAGGCGGTACGGACGCACTGAGATCTATATATCCCTTGGGGATGGAATCACTGAGCACACGTTCACTTGAACGGATAATGTCCCGGAGAGGGCTGATTCGTTTGCTGAAATTCATTTCGTAAAGATTTTAAGGGTATTTGTTTTGATAGGCAAGTTAATTATCGCTCCCCGCAGACGCCGCTCCTTTAAAGTGCTTCTGCGATCTTTCCTATTTTTATCGCCAGTCCGGAACGCGGAAGACTCCGGATATCTTCAGTATTTACCCAGCGTGCCTTGTCCCAGTACCCGTTTTCCCATTTTCCCTTCACACTGGCACAATAAAGATCGATATGCTGGATAAAATGTGAATAGGCGTGCCGAACCGAGGTCTCGGACTTTTTAATGATCTCCAGGTAATTATCTTCAAGAAAAGAAGCTAAATATTGCGGATCGGCAGTTTCTTTTTTGAGGGTGTAGCCGGGATACTCCCAAAGTCCTCCCAGAAAGCCTTCCGGACGGCGTCGCACCATCAGCGTCCTGCTGCCGCAGGTAACAATAGATGCTGCACCGTGCCGTACGGGTACCGGTTTTTTTTCTTTTTTCTTCGGATAGCGTTCTACTTCCTGTTTTCTGTATGCACAGCACATTTCTTTGAGAGGACAGGAGAAACAGACGCGCATTCTTTTTGCATTGCAGGGAACCCAGTTCCATCCATGCCTGGTTGACCTCATCCGGGATGATATTCATAGAAAGAACGGCTGATCTTTTCAAATAATTCCCGTTTAACCGCCTGTGATCCGGTATTGATATCAGTACAGAATAAGCGGGACATTACTCTGAGCACGTTCGCATCAAGAACTCCGGCGGGATATGCAAATGCGATACTGGATACGGCGGCCGCCGTATAGGGTCCAACACCCGGCACTTTCAGCCAGTCCTCATAATTATCCGGAAAATCCTTACCATAGGAAGAAGTATTCTCCGCAATATATTTTGCTCCTTTGTGAAAATTTCTGGCACGCGTATAATATCCGAGTCCCTCCCAGACCTTCAGTACTTCCTCAAGGGATGCATCAGCCAGTGAAAAAATATCCGGAAAGCGTTCGATCCAGCGGCTATAGTATTTTCTGACCGTGCCCACCTGCGTTTGCTGGAGCATCATTTCACTGACCCAGATATGGTAAGGATCTTTCGAACCGCGCCACGGCATTTCACGGGAATGCCGGCGGAACCACTTCATAAGTTCTGAGACTGTTTTACGGGAGATCTTTTGCTTCATTATTTTCCCGAAGGGAAATTGAAGGGAATGCTGACGGAAATGGGGAGGGACAGCGGGGCATATCCCGCTTTCGGCATTTTCTTCGCCTTTATAGATCATATAGGGAATGGCTATGCCGACGGCAGCTCCCATAACAACATCGCTGAGCCAGTGCTGATCGTCATCCATGCGCTGAAAGGCCGTCATAACCGCCATCGCATAGGCCGGCACACCTGCTTTCCAGCCATACCACATCTGAAACATGCTGGCGGTAGCAAAGGCCACACTTGTATGTCCCGAAGGATAAGACAGATCATTGCGTCCATTCGGCCGGGTCCTTCGCACACTGAACTTCAGCGCATAGGTCAGCGCGACCGTGGATACATTGGACATTGCCCAGTACCGCAACGGTTTAAGAGTGATTGTCCGTTTGATACCCTTTGGCAACAGCTCCCATAGCGGAAACCCCAAAGGCCCAGTAATGGTCAACATACGGAATCGGCCACATGATCCAGCACCGGCGGCAGATACTGACGTTCGGTCATCCGGCTCCGCACGGTTTCATCCGCCATCATGGCCAGACCGGATACCGCCGCACCCGACCCAAGTA
This sequence comes from Fidelibacterota bacterium, assembly GCA_034521145.1. Classification (GTDB taxonomy): domain Bacteria; phylum Fidelibacterota; class Fidelibacteria; order Fidelibacterales; family Fidelibacteraceae; genus M50B103. The sequence continues at coordinate 275,983 of JAXHMX010000003.1, forward strand.
TCACATAAGCTTGCCAGGTTTTCCCGATCTCCGGGATCGCGTGGCGGAAATATTCCTTGTTATCCAGCTGTGCGTACGCAAAAACACTAAGAAAGGCATATATCAGTAAGATCTTTTTCATGGAACAAAAATAAAGAACTTCCCGGAAATATGAAATAGATAATTTTGCATTTTTATCCGGACCTTGCCTGAAACTCAGAGGAACATATTCACATTGATAATACCCGGCTTTGCCAGAGCATGAAGAAGACCGTCTTCGTTCTCGATCTGAACGGCATGCCAGCCGGCGAATCTTGCCGCCCGGATATTCTCTTCACGGTCATCAAAAAAATATGTCTCCGGGGGTCGGATATGAAAAAGTGCTTCAGCATGTTCGTATGCTTCCTTAGAAGGTTTTAAAAAGCCTTGTTCGTAAGAAACATAAACGTTTTCAAAGGGAGCGGTCAGATCAATAAATGCATTGATGGCATTAAAATCGAGACTGTTGGTGTTCGAGAACAAAAAGAGACGGTAACGCGGACGAAGCCAGTGAATTATTCCCCAGGTCTTTGCTCTCAGGGGAAAGGCGCGATGTATCAGATCCCGGTACCGTTGTACATCTCCGGAAGAAAGCGGAATGTATTCCGACAATTTCTGAAAAAAAGCGTTTTCGTCAATTTTCCCGGTCTCGAATTCCCGGAAATACGGTGAACGAAAGAATTGATAGTACTTTTCCGGGGGCCAGCCCATGGCTTCGGTAAATCGCCGGTGGTCCACATCAACGATAACGTTGCCGAGATCAAAAACAATATTTTTTATTTCCATCTGATAAGATCTTGCCGGACCGTGTGATCACTGTCGGCAGGTTTAAAGTTCGATGAGTTTTTTGTTCGCGGTCGTTATGTTGGTACACCCGTTTTCACCGATAATGACATTATCTTCGATACGAACACCACCCCAGCCGGGAATGTAGATACCGGGCTCAACCGTTACGACCTGATCTTTCATCAGTGTCTCTTCATATTTCGGTGAAAGGCGGGGTTCGGCATGCACCTCAAGTCCCAGGCCGTGACCCAGACCGTGGCCGAAATATTCACCGTACCCCTTTGAGGCGATATGATCCCGTGCAACGGCGTCTATTGTTTTACCGCTTCGTCCGGCACGAAGTTCTTCCAGGGCTTTAAACTGAGCTTCAAGGACAATATCATAGATCTTCCGTTGTTTATCCGATGCTTTCCCGATACAGACGGTGCGGGTCACATCTGCATGATATCCCTTATACATGGCACCAAAATCTATGGTGACAAATTCATTTTTCTGCAGTTTTTTTCCCGAAGTTTTATGATGGGGCTTCGCTCCGTTGATCCCGGAGGCAACGATCGTATCAAAACTGTCCTTCTCGCTTCCCAGCGTTTTCATTATAAAGGATAGCGTTGCATCCAGGCGGCGTTCGCTTATACCGGGTTTTATTTCATTCAGAAGTTCATTGAAAGCGGCATCCGTAATGCGGGCGGCTTCCCGGATATGATCCAGCTCTTCTTGATCTTTCACCGAAGCCAGTTTTTCAAGGAGCATCGACATGTCACGATAGACCGCTCCCGGAAAAAGTTCTGTGAGCTTGTTGTATTCCGCATAGCTGAGGCGATTTCCCTCAAACCCGATGCGTGTGCCCGGTTTTATACAGTTGCAATCCTGCATGGCGGCATAAAGGTCCTTTTTCTGCGGAACAAAAACCTGCATATACCGGACCTCTTCAGCCGCCTGGGTTTTGTAACGGAAGTCTGTGAAAAACCATGCTTTTTCACGCGTAATATAGGCAAGTCCGTTCGAACCGGAATATCCGGAAATATAACGCAAATTTGAAGGGGACCGCACCAGCATGGCGTCGATATCATTTTTTTCAGCAATGCGCGCAGGCGTTTCAAACGTTCTTTATTCATTTTTTTCCTTTTCTCTTGAGCTATCAGATCTCTTACCCGGCTTATTTCATTTTCGATGCGTTCCGAAGAAGGATCCCTTTTTTGCAATTTCAGAAGAATCTCCATTGCGTTTTCATACAGTCCCTGACGGATGTACATCTGAGCCATTGTCATCGTCTCAATTCCATAGGAGCTTAACCGGGAAAGTTTCTCATTATTATTCGGTGGAGGAGCTTGTTTCGGCGGAGGCTGAAAATCTCCGGGAATACCGTTTCCCGGTTGATCGTTGTTTTTAGAAGGGGTCTCTTTTTTTTCCGTCGGTTCTTGTGCGGATCTTTTTGCACGGTCTTCCTCGATTTTATCCATCCCCCTTATCAAATGCTGAATATACGCGTTATCATCCACCCCGGGCAATTCATCTGCAGACAGCCGGTCCTGGTCCAGATCGGGTACTGTCAGGTCCGCATCTGCGGGAGTGTTTTTGAATTTCTGCAAAAACCGGTACATCTCTTCAGAACCTTCTTTATAAACAGTGATCAGACTGTAAAGATATTTAAGTTCACCGACGGAATAGTTGTCCTTGTTTAGCTGAAGAAGTTTTTCCGCAGCGGAAAGAAATGCGGGATCCGCATGCAGAGCACGCGTATAGCTGTCGATCGAGTGAAAAATATCTTTTTTTTGTTCATAATACCGGCCCATGAGATACCATATCAATGCATTCCCCTGAAATGCCGTAAGCAGTTTTTTTATAATTGTATAAGCTGCTTCCGTTTCATTTTTGTCAAGATGTGCTAACGCGGTCCGGCTTTTTTCGTAAAAGTTCAGTATTTCCATTTTTCACTCCATAAACCCCTGTTCCCGTAAACTCACATATCCCCGGTGCCCGATAATAATATGATCCAGAAGCGGAATATGCCAGGATCTCGCCCGCCTTGTGAATCATACGGGTGATCTCAATATCCTGACGGCTTGGTTTCAGTTCCCCGCTGGGATGATTGTGCATTAAAATAATGGCTGAGGCCAGATGGTCGATTGCCGGTTTATACACTTCCCGCGGATGTACTATTGAGGCACTGATGCTGCCGATGGAAATGGTAAGATCACGGTAGGCGCGGTGCTGCACGATTCAGCAGTATGACCTTACAGATCTCCTTTGTCATTAGCCGCATCCTTTCTCCATAAGCATCCGCAATGCTTTCCGGACCTTTGATAAGCGGCTTTTCATTACATTTCAATGCTTCATGAAATCGCGCTCCCAGCTGAAAGGCCGCCGCCAGTGCCGCCGCCTTTGCCGGCCCGAGCACCATGATTTTTCGAAAGCGCCGCGGTACTCATTGTCCCCAGCTGCAGCAAACCGTCATATTCAAAAAGCAATTGCTTTGCGATATCCAATGCGGACTGTTGTGCTGTCCCGCCCACAACAGGATCGCAAGCAGTTCGGCGTGACTTAATGCTTCAGCGCCCTGACGCATCAGTTTTTCACGCGGCCGGTCATCTTCCGGCCATGATTTTATCGTCGTTTTCGTCTCCCCCATATTGTCCCCCGTTGTTCGTTATATTTTCAGGTATTACGTTTACTCTTTTGAAACCATTTCTTTATATAGTCAACGGATCTCGTCGTGGGCGTTCCCGGACCGAACAATTCGGCAACTCCCATTTTTTTCAGCTCCTTACCGTCATCCTCGGGTATAACCCGCCGCCGACCAGTAAAACATCATTCATGTCATTTTTTTTAATAAGTTCAAGCACCTTCGGAAAGATCGTCATATGTGCGCCGGACAGTATCGAAAGGGAGATGACGTCGGCATCTTCATGCAGGGCGGCCGATACGATCATTTCCGGAGTCTGCCGCAGTCCCAGATATATCACTTCCATACCGGCATCACGAAGAGCCCTTGCTATAACTTTTGCACCGCGGTCATGTCCGTCCAGACCGGGTTTTGCTAATACAACACGTATTTTTCTTTCCATTTTATCCTCATTTTACGCATTTTTTACCGCTGTCAAGAACAAAGGTCACCGGACCGTCATTTACCAGGGAAACCTGCATCATTGCTCCGAAATCGCCGGTTTCCACGGGTATACGCATTTGCTGAAGGCATTTGCAGAAATATTCGTAAAGCCGCTCCGCTTCCGGGGGTTTCGCGGCCTTCGCAAAGCCGGGCCGGCGGCCTCTGCGCCAGTCCCCGCACAGTGTGAACTGGGAAACGACCAATGCGGACCCGGAAATGGCCTTCAGCGATAAATTCATTTTTTCTTCATTATCGGCAAATATTCGAAGTCCTGCAATTTTATCTGCAAGGAAATCAGCATCCTTCTCATTGTCACCAACCGCCACACCGAGCAGAATACAAAGTCCTGTACCGATACGTCCGGCAGTTCTCCCGGAGATCATGACTTCCGCTTTCTGGACACGCTGAATTACCGCTATCATTTTCCCGGTCTTCTTTATCCTTTTTTTTCACGTCTGAATTTAGCTCAAAAAACACCAAACTTCAATCTTTACACGAAAATAATATTATTGCGCTATGCTCCTTTCGCATTCCGTTTCCGCTGTTTGCGCTGATAAAAACTGCCGCGATCCATTTCTTTTGTCTCTATCCGTTCGTCTGCTTCGAGAACATCAAGATATTTATTCACTTCGTTGGGATGCAGTCCGAGAATACGGGAAAGATCCTTCAGCGTACACGGACGCCGGGAAACGGTTTCAAGGATAGCGTTCTCAATATCTTTTCTGAAAGAAGCTTCTTTTTTACGATGGGATACCGCTGCAACGAGCTCCAGTTGCGGCAAGTCCCAATCTTTCCTGATCTTTTCCAGTGTTTCCGCCCGCGCTGCCCGCAGTCCCTTTACCGCACCGGGCCGGTCCAGCGTGTTGATCTGTATCTTATCCGCAGCAATATGCATCAATGTTTTTCTCAGTGCTTCCAGATGCTCTTTGTCATCGTTATATCCCTGAAGAATAAAGACCTCCAGCCATATCTTACCGCCGTATTCCCTGCGGAAATCCATCAGACCCTGAATGTGGCTGTTAACTTCCAGGCCGGGAGCGGGGCGGTTCAGGCGCAAAAAAATCCCTGAATTTACGGCATCCAGGGAGGGCAATACCAGGTCGGCTTTCAGCAATTCTCTGCGGACATCCGGATCGGAAAAGAGTGTTCCGTTCGTCAGCACGGCAACCGGGATCCCGCTGTACCTTTTTTTAATAAGCTTAATAATATCTCCCGTGCGGCTGTTCAGGGTGGGTTCCCCGGAGCCTGAGAATGTGATATAATCGGGGACCGGGTTATTTTTGAGATAAGCATCAAGCTCACGGCTCACGGTCTCAAATGGGATGTATTCACGCCGTTCCGTTGTAAGTCGGGTTGTGGGACCGCATTCGCAATAGACACAATTAAGTGTACATATTTTGTGGGGCACCATATCAATGCCCAGTGAGATCCCCAGCCGCCGGGATGGTACGGGTCCGAAAAGATAGTGATAGGTCATAAAAACCTTTCGTTATGGAGCTTGCCTGTTTCGGGCGCTGTCCGGAACGTTACTGAGCATTCCATTGCATTCTGTGCTCCTACACGTTTTTGCGGGCGTATTTCAGAACAATATCATCTTCTTCAACGCCGATATCCCGTGCAATGACCGGACATTTGGCTTTTAGCAGAAAAAAGACGGGGCGGTCGGTCCCGGAAAGACCTTCATAATTACCCTGTCCCTTGCTGATGATCATATCTGCTTGTTGAAAACGTTCTAAAAATTTCTCATTGCAGAGTTCTAAAATAGTGGCCGGCGCCGGAGAACCGGACGAAATAATCTCGGCAACTTCATCCAGTCCCGAATCACGTGCATCTTTCTCTGTGACATCATTGATTATCGCACGTCCCCGCACCGCATAAGTGACCGGTTTATTCAATGTTTCGATGAGAAGCTTGTCAAACACGGATTCACCGGCATTGTCACCCAGATATAAAATATGTTGCGCGTTCTGCAGTTTCTCGCGGAATTCTTTAATATCACAGATGGCAAATTCCTTTTCAAGAATAGTGTTCATATCATTTTCAATATGAAAATCCTTTCCCATCCCAGATCGATCACATTGCCTGCTATGGCAATGCGCACCGCCGTAAGCAGAGGGTCTTTCGATCCATCGCGTTTTTTCTTTATCTCCGGATACAGCCGTACGGCTTCGGCGATATGAGCTTTCTTTTCCTTTTTATAAGGATCTTCGGAACCGGTGATCTTCCGTATCTCATCGTAAATGATCAGTCCCATTTCCGGCGGAGTATGATCCATGGGAATATCTTTGATCCGCTCACCGATACGGTCCAGCAGTATCTTTATCTCTTTTTCGTCATCCGTTGCCGTCCGCCCGGCCCGCAGCGCCTGTTGAACAAAGCAGGGAATGCAATCCAGAAAAGTTTTCATTTTACCTCTTTGCGTTTTATGGGAAATATATATTGTCTGCCGGTGCCTCCCGGTAAATATTTCTCCGGGTAACGGGCTGCTATAGCCTGCGTCTGCTGTGTGCAGTGCGTGGGACAGACATATTCAATGTTTTCAAGAATGTGAAATTTATCAAAGCCGTGGAAACCTCCGAGAAGTGCATGGACCTTTCCGTATCTCTCAGCCACCGGGATGATATTTTCCAGTCCCGGATGCGAACAGCCCGCGATCACAATATTTCCTGCAGGAGTATCAATGATCATGGATTGTTCAATATTGCCGAGTTCGCCCGTTGAATACACGCCGTCAAAAAGTTTCTGCTTATTTTTATATGAATGACCTCTTTTGCACGCCTTATCCCGCGTAAGGATTCCGGCACAAAGATCTGTACATTGCTGTTCTGGTGCAGAAATGCGGACAGTCCGCCGGTATGATCAAAATGATGATGTGAAAGAAAAACGGTATCTATACTTTCCGGCCGGATCCGCATTTTCCGCATATTCTCCAGCAACAGCTGTCCGTCCGAACCGGTATCAAAGAGGATCTGCCTTCCTGCGGTCCGGATAACTGCGGAAAACCCCCAGTCCGTCTTTATATCTTCACGATATGCACTGTTGTCGTAAATAATACTGAAAAGCACAGGATCATCCTTTATGTCTTTTTCTTCCGCAGTCGGCAGGGAATCCACATGGGAGTTTCTCTCATATATTCACGATAGGATTCACCAAAATATTCCAGAAGCAGTTTTTCTTCGTGCCTGCAAAGAAAATATAAAAAGATTCCGCCAATAAGCCAAACGATGATCGCCGCCAAGGACAAACTCAGAAAGATAAATCCAAGATAAAGAAGAAGCTCACTGAGATACATCGGATGCCGGATCTTTGCATAGATCTCTTTGTTCACGACAACCGGGGGATCGCGGTGTTCCCGGAAAATAATGCGTTTACTCTCCATTGCGAGATAAGCAGAGCATACAAGCAGCCATGCTGCCGGCAGAAGCCGGATGTACAGGGGAATGATCTCATTTAAAAACACGCTTAGACGAAGAAAAAAACTGTCCCCGGCCCATACCATCATAAAAACCGCAAAAAATATCAGCTGGCCGGCATCTCCATATCGATGCTCACCGATCAGGTCCGGACGGCCAGAATTATCCCGGTGTTTTTTTCTTCTTCCCATTTTACTTCTTATAACTGATACGTGGGAATTGCGTTCACAACTCCGGAAAAATATTTCATGGACCGGTCTGTTCACGGATAAGATCCCGGTCCGTTCCCACCGGCATTACTTGCCCGAACAGAGGAGGTCCATGACCCGGCTGGTCCTTGCGGCGCTTTCTCCCGTACTCGGACAACTGCCTCCTCCGCGGAGTTCCGAAACTATAGTTCTTATCAGCGGTTCCTGAATATGCTGCGGAAGCTCCATTTCCTCCTTCATCACGCCCGTGCTTTGAAAATCTCCGTATATACATGCGTTGGCAAAAGTGGAAAAACGCAGACTTCCTTCGGTACCCAGAATGCTGATAAGATCTTTTTCTTCGGAGGGAGGACTCACGAAACACCAATCACCGCCGCCCGCAACGCCGTTCTCAAAACGGAAAGCACTTGTCAGCGTATCTGCCGGCACATACAAGCCCGCGCGGTTTTCCGCAACGCCGTGCGCACGCACGACGGGACCGAAAAGAAAGTCCATCAGGTCCAGCTGGTGTGAAGCCAGATCATGAAAATGTCCGCCTCCGGAGATGCCGGGCTGAATACGCCAGTTCTCTTCCGGGTGGAAAATATCCTCCGGGTACGGCGGCCGGCGGTAATGTATGTGTACGGAACAGGGAATACCGATCCGTTTTTCTTTCAGTAATTCCCTGACGCGTAAAAAATGCGGAAGCGCTCGCCGGTAATAAGCCACAAAGAGCGGAACCCCGGCATGCTTACAATCACGGATTATCCTTCTGCATTCCGCATAATTTCTTGCCATCGGTTTTTCGACATAGACGGCCTTCCCGGCTTTTGCGGCCATTCCTGCATACAAAGCATGTGTATCCGGCGGTGTGGCTACATATACGGCATTGATCTCCGGGTCGCGAAAGATCTCATCCGCTTTTGTTGTCCATACAGGGACATTGTGCCTCTCCGCAAAATCCCTGCATTTGGCGGCATTGCGTCGCATGACGGTTTTTACACGTGAATGCGGATGATCTGCATCCGGGCATACTTTTTCTCACAAACCCGGCCTGCTCCGATCACTCCCCATACAATATCCGCGAAAGCTTTCATATTATTTATTTTTCCGTGACATCTTTCATGTCAAAAACCAATCCGCCCCAGCGGACCGTGCATTTATTGAATATCCAGAAATAGAGCCGTGTCAGAAGATAGACAATAATAAAATCGAATGCCGGCATCACGATATACGCAAGATCCCACATATAACATTCCTCTCGAATTGGCCACCATGCCGGCGATCAGAACAAAGAGTCCGATAATAGAAAAGATCAGCATTAAAAAGAACGTTGTTATAGCGATGATCTTTGTCGTCTGCCTGCCGTCCACAGAAATAATTTCTTTCTTCATGATTTGTCTCCTTTATGTTTTTGGGGTATCCGATAAAACTTTTACGATCTCCGCCAGAAGCGTTTTCTGATCAAATGGCTTCGCCACATAACCGTGGCAGCCGGCAGACAGGCATTGTTGTTTATCATTCTGCATGGCATATGCCGTCTGCGCTATGATCTTCAGGGAATAGCCTTTTTCCCTGATCAGTCCGAGACATGTATATCCGTCGATCTCAGGAAGATTAATATCCAGAAGCAGCAGATCGGGCAACTTATCCTCAAGCATGTTCATTAATTTTACACCGTCAGCGGCAAAACGCAATACGGCGCCCGTATCCCACAAATACATGTTAATAAGATAATAGGAACTGGGATCGTCCTCTGCAATAATGATCTCTTTATTTTTCAGCTCGGGCACCGGAGTTTTCTTTCTGTTCTCATTCTTATCAATATTTTCAGCACGTTCCAGAGAAAGGGTAAAATAAAAACAACTGCCTTTCCCGGGTTCAGATTCGAGCCATATGCGCCCCCCAAGTAATTCCACGATACCCTTGCAGATACTCAGACCCAGGCCGGTTCCTTCATTAAAGTTTTCTTCTTCCGCCTGGCGAAAGTGCTCAAAAATTATTTTTTGTTCTTCTTTCGATATGCCGCGACCGATATCACGGACGTAAACGGTGAGTTCAATTATGCCTGTTCTTTTCTTTACAACTACATCCAAGTTCTATAATACCTTCTGATGTGTGTTTTATCGCATTATCCAGAAGATTGTCAATAAGCTGCCGCAAACGGTGCCAGGTTCTGTTCTTACCTTCAGTCCGCGGTGGGATGCCGGAAAATTCATGCGAAGTGTCAGTTTCGTTTTTTTTCTGTAGCGGCTGTCTTTCTTGAAGGTTTCTATGCTTTGTGCAAACACATCATACAGGGTGAATGTCCGGGGGTACATTTTCAGCAGACCGGTTTCAAGCTTTGAAATATCCAGAATATCATTGATGATCTGCAAAAGCCGCCGGCCGGAATCCTGAATGATCCTGAGATAATCCTGTTGTTTTTCTTTTGACATGCCGTCATTGATCAGCATATCGGAAAATCCCATAATGGCATTCATGGGGGTTCGTATCTCATGGCTCATATTTGCAAGGAATACCGATTTCAGCCGGTCGCTTTTCTCTGCTTTTTCCTTTGCTGCCTTCAGCTGGCGTTCCGTTTCCCGTTTCTTTGTTATATCATTGAAAAAATTAAGTGTTGAGGGCGTTCTTTCCAGTCCAGAGGCACGGAATTTACTTCGATCCATTTTATTCTCCCGCTTTCCGGAAGTATGCGGAATGAATAATTCTCGGGACTGCCTTTTTCGTTAATACCGTCAATATTGCGCTGCAGTACATTTTTACGGTCTTCGGGATGAATAAATGTTGAAAAGGGTTTGGTGGTCAGTTCTTTATCATCAAACTCCAGGATCCTGCATCCCGGGGATTAATAAAACGGATATAACCTTCCTGGATCACCAGGATCCCCTCTCCGCATTTTCGACCAGGCGGCGGTATTTCTTTTCACTTTCCTCCTTGTCCTTCCGGGTCTGCCAGTTGGACAAATGCCTCAGCATTAACAGACCGAGCAGCATCGTACCGGGGGTATAAACAACAAAAAGGGGAACGAGGATAGAACGCAGCGTTTCCATATGAATATCGGAGGGTAATAAAAATGTACACCCCAGCATGGCGAGATGGACAAAAAGCCCCAGTAAAAGCAAATTTATGACCGGTTTCTTAATACTCCGGGGCGGAAAGAACCATCGCCAGAGAAGTCCGATACCTCCGGAAGTCAATATGACGGCAACTCCCATAAACATACCGCTTCCGCCTATATAAACACGGTAAGCAGCGGTGATGGCCATGGCTATTACCGTGGGAAGGGCGCCGAAGAAGAGTCCGGAAACGGAAAGCAGTATGGAACGGCTGTCAAACATAAGTCCTTCCCCTCAATGTCCAGGAGTAAAGATCAGAAAAATACCGATCGCTCCGATGATGACGCCGGCAAGTAGCTTTTCTTTATAGTTGCGGATCTCCTCGCTCTTATTCCATAAATAATCATACATCATGCTGAAAGCCAGCAAAACCGCGATATTCTGTATTAAACCAATAAATACTGATCTCACCATTGCCGGATCTCCTAAAAAAAAGAATAGAATAAAATATTGACAAATACGGGAATATCAAAGAACAATATATCCGGAAGGAAAGCTGATCCAATATTCGCGAAGTTGCCGATGGGAAATTGCGGAAGGTTCTCCTTTTGCTTCGTTTCAAACGTTTCTTATTGTCCGATGCTCAAATTTTACAATCTCGCCTTGCAAGTCCGAAGATTTTCTTGTAAAATTTGTGACTTATATTGAGGATAGCGATGGATTTTCTCTTTCATTCGGACTGGGGGCTTTTTATTGTTTTTACACTGGGTATTCTGCTTATCCTTTTTTTTGCTGAAATGCTTCTTAAATTAATACGCTGGCATTCTCATAACACACGTCGCCTTGTACATATCCTTGTGGGCTGTCTGGTATGCACGGCTCCTTTTATTTTCGGATCCCGGGCGCCGGTACTTGTTATACGCAGGGTATCTTTATTCTTCTCAATATTCTTTCCCTGAAGTTCAACCTGATCAGCAGTATCCATGAAACCGACCGTATCTCTTATGGAACCGTTTATTTTCCGGTTTCCTTTTTTATCCTTGTATTCTGGTTCTGGGATAAAGATCCGGCGATCCTTCTGACCTCCATGCTGATCATGGCCTTTGCGGACCCTGTGGCAAGCTGGGTGGGGGAATCCCGGGAAAAACCCATACTATTCAGGATCCTGAGTGAAAAAAAATCTCTGCAGGGAAGTACCGCCATGTTCCTGGTGGCCTTTATTGTCGCTATTTTCAGTATGAAAATATTCAGAGATGTGTTCATACAAGCGGATATCAGCTGGCAGACCGCCGTGCTCTTCGGCTTTTTTACGGCGATCTATCTCGGCCGGTGCGGAAACGATCTCTCACCGGGGTACCGATAATCTGATGGTACCCATCGGTACGGCTGTTATCCTTGATGCTTTCTATAACGGAACCCCGGAACTGCAGTTTCAGCTGATGCTTTGGATGGGCATTACCGTGCTTATTGCATATCTTGCATATAAGACCAAAACCCTCACACTTTCCGGTGCAATGGGTGCCTGGCTGCTCGGGACGGTGGTCTTCGGACTTGGCGGACCCGAATGGATGATACCCGTTGCCGTCTTTTTTATCTTTTCCTCCGCGCTCACCAAACTTGGCAGAAAGCATAAAATAAAGCTTGAGAATATCTTTGAAAAAACCGGCAGAAGGGATATCTATCAGGTTTTTGCAAACGGCGGGATCGCGATGGTCGCAACGATGGCATGGCATTTTTTCGAACCGGTGTGGCCGGATAGCGAGATCCTCTGGTATCTGATCTTTATCACGTCGATATCGGCAGCCACCGCAGACACCTGGGGAACGGAGATCGGTTCGTTCAGCAAACGGAGCCCTGTGAGCATAAAGACCTGGAAAATAGTTCCTATGGGCACATCGGGCGGACTTTCTCTTTTGGGAACGGCGGGATCTTTTGCCGGTGCCCTTCTGATGGCCTTTACGGGAAAGTATGTCCTGCTTATCTTTACCGGCATTGAGATACCCTTATCGCTGGTATTTCTGATAGGTCTTGCCGGACTCGCGGGAGCACTTGTCGACTCCCTTGCCGGCGCAACGATCCAGGCGCAATACCAATGTCCCGTCTGTAAAAAGATCACGGAAAAGACGTCTCATTGCGGACAGCTGGATATTCTTCTGGTACAGGGCAAAAAATTTATTAATAATGATGTTGTGAATTTTTGCAATACATTTGCCGGCGGTTTGCTTGGCGGAATATTGTATCTTATCTATTATTGAGGTAACCGTTTATGAAAAAGATCATTAAAACTCCTTATGCGAACATGTATGAGGATGCAAGTTTTTCCTCCCAGCTTGTAACCCAGGGACTGATATGGGATATCGCGGAGGTGCTTGATACGAAAGGCGATTGGGTTAAGCTCCGGCTCCCTGACGGATATGAAGCCTGGTCGCAGAATTTTTCCACGCTAAACATGAATGCGGAAACAGAGGCGCTGCTGGATACGCTTCCCCGTCTTATGATCCATACACCGTTCCTGGCGGTATATGATGATCCGGACATGACGGGACAGCGTATAGGGGTTCTGGCGATGGGGGCATTAGTTCCTTTTCTGGAACAGCGCAATGAAGATTATGAGATCCTGCTTCCCGGCGGCAGGCACGGACACATCCGGCAGCCGCGACTTACAGTCAGAGATCCGCGCGACGTAATTCTCTGTTCTGCCGGCCGCTTGCGCGGTGCTGCCTACTTCTGGGGCGGAAAATCCGAAAACGGCTGCGACTGCTCGGGTCTGACACAAATGTGTTTTGCGATAGCGGGAATCTCCCTGCCGCGCGATGCCGGTCAGCAGATCCGCCTGCTGAAAGAACATCAGGTCCAGCTTGAAAAGGCCAAACCGGGTGACCTGGCGTTTTTTCAAAATGAAAAGGAAATATCACGCATGTCGCGATCATGCGCAAAACACCGGAGTATATTCATTCTTCCGGCGAAATAAAGATCAACAGTTTCGATCCCGAAGCAACACATTATCTGAAAAAACTGCATGATATGCTTGAAGGTGTCTATTCGATCGAAACCTTATTACGAGGATAATATGACTGCAAAACGTATTTTATCGGGCATGCGTCCTACCGGAAAACTGCATATCGGACATTATGTCGGCGCTTTGGAAAACTGGGTTGAACTGCAAAAGGAATACCAGAATTTTCATCTGATCGCGGATTATCATGTGCTGACCACGGATCTGGATACCTCCCGCATGCTGGACAATACCATCGATATGGTAAAGGACTGGCTGGCTGCGGGTATTGACCCGGAAAAAAGCCCCGTTTTTCGCCAGTCCCGCGTTAAAGCGCATGCCGAGCTTTATCTTTTATTCTCCATGCTGGTCACAAAAGAACGCCTGGAACGTAATCCGTCACTAAAAGAACAGATCCGCGACCTGGAACTTCCGGCGGTCGTTTACGGACATCTCGGTTATCCGGTGCTTCAGGCGGCGGATATCCTGCTTTACCGCGCCAACGCGGTACCCGTCGGAGAGGATCAGAGCTCTCATGTTGAGATCAGCCGTGAGATCGCGCGCAAATTCAACAAGACCTACAGAGAGGTGTTTCCCGAACCCCGGACAAAACTTACCCGCTTCCCGCGCCTTCCCGGTCTGGACGGAAAAGCCAAGATGTCCAAATCATTGGGGAACACGATCTTTCTCTCCGATGAACCGGAAGCCATCTGGCAGGCGGTGCGCAAGGCGGTGACCGATCCCCAAAAGATCTACCGCAACGATCCCGGCCGTCCGGATATATGCACCATTTTTACCTATCATACCGTTTTCAATGCAGAAGAAACCGCCGAGATCCGGCGCGATTGCGAATCAGGAGCACTGGGTTGTGTAAACTGCAAAAAGAATTGCGCCGCGAAAATAGCGGACTATTTTTTGCCGCATCGTGAAAAGCGTTCTTCGCTCAGCGATGACATGGTTATGGATATTCTTCATGAAGGTGAGAAACGCGCACGCAAAGAGGCTGCAGCAACCATGGAGCTGGTCCACGACGCTATGAAACTCGGATGAACGGCGGCTGAAAACGGCAATAACTGCCGTGAGTATAAATTGTAATTATGGCTTAATAGTGATTTCTGATGCTATCTTGTAAAAGATCTTCACGTACACCGCATCGCGACGACGCCCTCCTCTTCGTCCGACAGCTCCAAGGGAGTCCCTCCGTGACCGTCGTACTACGGAGGACAAGCAAAGAAAAGAAGAGGTCTTCTTTATGCGAAAGGAACCACATTTCGGGCATCTTTTTATTGGAAAAACAAGAAATCGTATTCAATTTTATGATATTCAATTAATTATAACGTTTTTAGTCTAAGAACTTGAGCCAAGTTCCTGGTATCTTCCATTCCGCATCGCGACGACGCGTGAAGAAAATCCGATAAGTGAGCGTAAAAAAATGCAGCGGTTGAGCGGAGCGAGGCCTTTCTGCATTTTAGCAAACGCAGAGGATTTTGTAGTCCGCCAGTTGGAGGAAGAGAAGCGAAGGTCTTTCTTTTGTTTACCCCTTGGGGATCCCTCTGGGATTTTCTTTGATCAAGCAAAGAAAGAACCTTTCGGGTGAAAAGAACCACATTGCGGACAGGATTTTATTCATTATTAGTTTAATAAAATTAAATTCTCCGTATTTTCCCAACACTCTATTATTTATGTATTTAGTCTCATTTTTTGCCATTAGGCCGTAATTATTAATAAACACATAAGGTGAGGATGTAAAGCGCTTTTCCTAAGCACTGTTGTTTTATGCTGAATATTTTATTTCAATAAGATCATTTTTTTCGTTTTTACGTCTGTTCCCGCACTCAGCCGGTAAACATACATACCGCTGGGAAGATCTCCCCACATGAAACCGGACCGAATAATAGCCCGCTTTCTGATGATCATCGACCAGGGTCCGTACCTTGGTGCCGTTCAGATCATAAATGTTCAGACTGACCTGCCGGCTTTCCGGAAGCTGATAGCTAATAGCGGTTCCTGCGTTGAAAGGGTTTGGATAATTTTGTCCGCAGATAAAGGTTTCGGGCAGGTCATTATTCACCGCGGTTTCGCTCACCCAGATATCTATATACTGTGAGACCGTATCGCCTTCAATATCTTCCGCAATGAATTTCACCGTTTCGATACCCAGATATTCATTACCGGGAACAATATCAATAATTGAATCATTCCTTGCTTCAATAAAAAGTTCCGCACTGTTCCCTTCCCAGCTAAAATGCAACGGATCGCCGTTCGGGTCCTTAAAATATCGCTGTAAATTACACGATGAGGCCGTGTTCTTCCGGACATTCAGCGTATCGTTGCCGGTAAAAACGGGAGCGTCATTAATAACATGAATAAAATTATTTTTTACATAATTCGACTGCATGCCGTTCGCCTTTATTGTCAGAGAAATACTGTATTTTCCGGAGCGGGTATATGTATATTCCGGCTCATTTCCGGTATTGAAATCACTGCCATCCCCGAATTCCCATATCACCGTGTCGATCACATTGGGCTGTGCCACCGTGGTGTTCATAAATTGGACCGTAAAAGGTTTGGAGCCGCTGCGTTCCGCAAGATGAAAGCCTGCAGACACACCTTCATTAAGAGCGGAAAGGATCGTAAGATCATCAATACACCAGTATTTTTCACCGGAGC
The DNA here is from genome assembly GCA_034521145.1 of Fidelibacterota bacterium. Taxonomy (GTDB): domain Bacteria; phylum Fidelibacterota; class Fidelibacteria; order Fidelibacterales; family Fidelibacteraceae; genus M50B103. The sequence goes on from JAXHMX010000003.1 coordinate 292,218, forward strand.
CGCGGAAATTGAACTTGAACTTCACGTCCCGGAAGCCGCTCACCGCTGCTGTCAGATCCAGTTCGCTTATTTCGGGATCGGGAGTATTTTCCGTCCATCGGCGGGCTTCATACCAGGTCTTTCCGTCATTTACCGTATAAAGCAGCACGTGCAAGGGTCAGAGACTCCACCAGCAGCTTATGCTCAAAGCGGAGAAGCACACTGCGGCTGAGTGCAAAATTGAAAGACTGTGTTATCATTTCCGTATCTATTTCCTTATCCCCCGCATACTCGCTGTCAATGATCATAAAACCATCGGCGGCTGAACCTGCATTGAAGCTGCGTTCTCCGGGATTATCCGGGGACCAGCCTCCGTTTCCCGTCCTGTCGACGATCCGCCAACCCCGCGGAAGGCCTTCGTTAAAAGCCGTCTCAAAAAACGGCGGTGAATCCGTGCTCGCCGAGGCGGTCAGTTTGTTGGAATAGACATAAGAACTATCGTTAAAAGAAAAAATGCCGTAATTGTACCGGGTGCCGGGAAGCAGGCCGGTATGATAGAACATCGTATCGATGCCTTTATAAATGATCTCCCCGCCGGCAGCCGAATCACCCGCCGCAAAACGGGAATAGTTTGGCAAATATGTGATATCATCTTCACGGGAAGAAACAATGATCACCGAATCCGCAGCGGCATTCAGGGTCCAGTCGAGACGAATGGAATCATAGCCCTCTGAAAACAGCTGCAGGCTGCCCGGCATATCAACATGCTCATCTCCGAAATTAAAACTTATTACACCTGCATTTTCCGTAATATTGCGGATGGGGCTCCGGCTGGGACTTCCCGACCAGTCCAAAGCATTGGGACTCCCGCTATCCAGAAATTCCGTAATATTCCCCGTTCCGGGAAAGGGATCTCCGCCATCTATATATGAAGCTGTTATATTTCCGTAACCGTCCGCTTCCTCCAGATCAAAACCCTGACGATAGGGATCGCAATTCAGTGTATTATTATACCATCCGCCATGGTTCATATCTATATGGAACATTAACAATCCGTGTCCCGGCAGTGCCGCATCCCAACCGCTGCGCTGGCGGTTTTCCATCATAAAGAATTCGCCTTCCGTCGGTGAAAGAAAATAGCGTACTTCGTTGTCCGTGTGAGTGGGATTCATGGTAACGAATTCCGTTCCGCTTCAGTTCTCCGGTTCGGCCCAGCGCAGATACATGCGCGACCAGGCATTAAAAAGCGGTGGGCGCTTTCCGGCATCATTCCAGGAACCGCCGGCCATCAGGTCCCATTGTCCCAGCCCTCCGCAATTGCCGCCGCTGCCTTCATAATCGGTATCGTAATAATCCGGTAATCCGCAAACATGCCCGAACTCATGACAAATAACACCGATACTGGTGCGTGTCGTTCCTGATATCCCGTACAATTCCATAGAGGTGGAATAATCATAGATCCGTTTGCCGTCCGCCGTCAGCGTGCTCGCAAGATATGCCCAGCGATGCGGCCAGATAGTATTTTCATCCGCTCCGTAGAAACACTCTCCATAGCCGGCGTAAATAAAATAGATATTATCAACAAAACCGTCATTATTATTATCGTACTGTGAAAAATCCACGAGAGGATCGGCTTTTGTAACGGCCTCATGAACAAACAACTGTATGTTATCATCATCGCCTTTCCCATAAAATGCGTAACCGCTGTCGAGTTTCACCGGACCCGCGACATCAAAATGCGGTTCGAAGCGGCCGAAAGAAGCGTCGTTATAGTATTGTCCGACACTGCCGACAGCACCGTTGTGCGTATAATTCTTTCCGTTCATCAAACTGTCGAAATCAGCCGGACGGTGAGTAAAAGAAAGATCATCAAATTCAACCAGGATCAGCAGGAATTTCTGTTCTCTCCAGCGTGGGAAAATTCGTTTGTTCAAAAGGGCCAGATGCCGGAGAAGCCGCTTTTATTCTTTGCGTGCTCCGTTGTTCTTCGGGAGAGATATACGGTCGGTGGATATCGGAAACAAAAGCTTTTTCTTGCACACTCCGGGATCCGGGATCATGCGCTTTAACACCGGAAGTCCGAAATTTTCCGTTGCCGGCAGTCAGTGCGTATTCAAAGATCCCGCCGCTGTTCTTCGGCAACAGATGTCCGTCCCTGCTTTCATGCCAGGAAATATTTTCATCTCCGCGCAGATAAACGGTGAGGGTCTTTCCGTCGGGATAACGGATCAGACCCGGCTCCGGATTTGCAGGAACCGCGCCAGTATACTGAAAAGCAAAAAAACAACCACGATCATTTTTTTCATAAACCTTCTCCGAAATTCTGATATTATACAAAAGCATTTTGATACTAAAAATATTTTAATAACTTTTATATTCTGAAAAGATAAGGAAATACCTGATATGGAGAGAAAGTTGCTGATCGAGCGTTCTGCGGAGGGAAAACAAAGTCTGGTCCTCCCCGACTGCGATGTTCCGGAAGAAGCTGTTCTGAAAATCTTATTTCCGGCACGTTTTCTGCGTACGGTGAAAAACACCCTCCCGGAAATAAGTGAGCCGGAGGTTGTCCGGCATTAGATTAATTTATCGGTCCTGAACCATCACGTGGACAAGGATTTCTATCCGCTGGGTTCGTGCACGATGAAATATAATCCCAAGATCAATGAAGCTTTCGCGTATTCCCTACATCACCGGACTGCATCCTTTCGGGTCCGAGCACCGTTCGCAGGCGGCACTGAAAATTTATCATGAAGTGGAACAGTATCTTTGCGCCATCACCGGAATGGATGCATACACCTTACAGCCGGCGGCGGGTTCACACGGCGAACTGGCCGGCGTGATGATCATGCAGCGGTACCACACTCTGAAAAACAATCATAAGACCTCAATACTGATCCCGGACTCCGCGCACGGGACCAACCCCGCTTCTGTGCATCTGGGAGGTATAAAGCCGTTACCGTGGCCTCCACTTCCGAGGGGCTGGTGGATATCGATGACCTGAAAGCCAAACTCAATGACGAGGTCGCGGGTTTTATGCTGACCAATCCCAACACCCTTGGTATATTTGAAAAAAATGTGCTGGAGATCGCCCGCCTGATCCATTCCGTTGACGGACTGATGTATATGGACGGCGCGAACATGAATGCACTTATGGGACTTGTTAAGACCGGTGATATGCAATTCGATATTACACACCTTAATCTGCATAAAACATTTTCCACACCTCATGGCGGCGGGGGACCCGGCGCAGGACCTATCGGTGTGGTAAAAAAACTGCTGCCGTATCTTCCCGTACCCCGTGTGCGTAAAAAAGATGATCATTATTTCATGAGCTGGGACCATCCCGAGAGCATCGGAAAGGTGCTGGCTTTTTGGGGAAATTTTACGGTGATCGTCAAGACATGGGTCTATATCCGCATGCTCGGCGAAGAGGGACTGCGGGACGCAGCACGTCATGCTATCATTAACGCAAATTATATCAAAGCTTCTTTAGAAGATTGTTATGAACTTCCCTACGGGTCAATACCCATGCACGAATGTGTTTTTTCCGGCGATCGGCAGAAGTGTCATGGCGTCCGGACCCTTGATATCGCAAAACGTCTGCTGGATTACGGGGTGCATGCGCCAACGGTCTATTTCCCCCTCATCGTACATGAGGCCCTTATGATCGAACCGACAGAAACGGAGAACAAAGCTTCACTGGACCATTTTATCGATATCATGCGTTCTATTCATAATGAATGCGAGAATAACCCCGACCTGCTGACGTCCGCCCAGCAGAAGCACACCGGTAAAACGGCTTGACGAGGTAAAGGCAAACCGCGAACTGAATGTCCGATGGTAATACACTACCGCGAACAGCAAAAAGAGATCAATACATCAGCCGCAAATGAGCGGACTGGATATTGTACGGCGTCTTTTTCCGGATATGCACGAAGCTATACTTTGCATGGGCTGTGATGCGGATCTTCAGAGCCTGAACAATGAAATAGCTAAAGACACTGAGAATATCACTCTTTACGATATTCAGCATCCGCTGGGAGCGCATTGTGTGGCCATCAGTACCGTTGCCCTTATGCTTATGGCTGCCGAGGGACTTTTTTCCGATACGCGAATCTCGGTTGAACATTCTTTCAGCAAGGGATTTTACTGCGAAGCCCTCCATCAGGATATTTTGCCGGATAATTATCTGGAACTACTGCAAAAGAAGATGAATGAACACATCGAATCCGGTTATGAATTCGAAGAGCGTATTGTCAGCATGGAACAGATCCGCGATTTTAATTACAAACGTTTCAGGGTCCTGCAATACAGTCCCCGCAATAAATTCCGCATTTATGACCTCTGCGGTTTTCCCCACTGGTTCATATCCCCGCTTGTTCCTTCGGCCGCTTACATAAAAAAATTCCGCATCACTCCGTATGATAACGGCTTTGTTCTGGAATTTCCCACACTTTCCTCACCGGAGCGAATACCTGAATTCACCCCTTCACCTAACCTGTTCAGGGTTATCCGTGAAAGTGAAGAACGCGGAAAAATGCTGAACATCCGTCATATCTGCGATCTTAATGCAGAAGCTCTGAAGGGGAAACAAACACGGATCATTCATCTCTACGAAGCCCTGCATGAGAAAAAGATCGCACAGATCGCCGATACCATCAGTCACGATCCCACGCTGCGTTTTATTTTTATCGCCGGACCTTCGGCCTCGGGAAAGACCACTTTTATGAAGCGGCTATCCATTCAGCTGCGTATTAACGGGCTGAAACCGAAACATTTGTCCCTTGATGATTATTTTGTCGAAAGAAAAGATACACCGCTGGACGAGCACGGAAAACTGGATTTTGAACATTTCTCCGCTATCGACCATCAATTGCTTGAAGATCAGCTTCGCGGTCTGATGAATGGCGAGGGACAACATCTGCCCCGTTTTGTTTTTGAAAAAGGAAAAAAGCAATTCGCAAAAGAAAAGACCTTTCTTGAACAAGATGAGATCCTTGTAATGGAAGGCATTCACGGACTGAATCCGGCTCTGGCAAAACATATACCGGAGGACAAAAAGTTCAGGATCTACATCAGCGCACTCACGCAATTGAATTTTAATCTCTATAACCGGGTCTCAACCTCCGATACACGCCTGTTGAGGCGCATGTACCGTGATTTTCAGTTCCGCGGTCATTCACTGGAAAATACACTTCTCCGCTGGCCTTCCGTAAGACGGGGAGAAGACCGCTGGATCTTCCCTTTTCAGGAAAATGCAGATGTCTATTTCAACAGCGCCCTGGAATATGAGTGGTCCGTATTCAGCGGTGTGCTGCTTGAGCAACTGAAGGCTCTCCCCGAAAAATCCCCGGTCAAAGCGGAAGCCGGACGTCTCTGCAGCCTGATGGAACTTTTGATCCCTTTTGAGATCGATAAGATCCCGCCGACATCCATTATACAGGAATTTCTTGGCAGCAGTTCTTTTGATTACTGATCTGCCGTATTATGAACATGTTCCAAAATTCCATTTTTTTTTGTTTCATTATCTTCCCCCGATCCTGTATTTTTATCTATCATTCATAAGCATATCCACAGGTTATCATGCTGAAAAAAAACATCCGCTTGGTTTCAACTCGCAGCAACATCTCCTTTCCCATTGAACGCACTGAGGAATTCGCCGATAACGGAGAATCCTTGGAAGTGCGGATCGACGGTATTGAAAATGCAGGAATAAGGTCCGGCAGGCATATCTGGCAGCGCTTTGCCGATTTTCTGCCGTTTTCCGATATCGATGATTCATTCTCTCTGGGGGAAGGGAATACGAGTCTGCTCAAGGCGGACAGGAAACTACTGACTTTTACGGGACTGAATTCGCTGTATCTTAAAAATGAAACGCAAAATCCCACCGGAAGTTTTAAGGACCGCGGTTCGCTGTTCTGTACCGCCATGGCAAAGGAGATGCATGAATCCGTGACCGCAACGATCTCCACGGGAAATATGGGAAATTCGATGGCGGCATACGGAGCAAAAGCCGGGCTTAAGGTTATTGTGTTTGTCCCGGATTTTATTCCCCGGGAAAAGATCATGCCCATCGGTATCTATGGTGCTTCCGTTATCAAGATCACAGCCGCCGATTATTCCCAAATGAAACGAACGCTTCTCGGTCTTGCGCAAAAACTCGATCTGCGCATTGTGAGCGGTAACGGGCCCATACGTGCTGAGGGCTACAAACTGACCGCCTTTGAATTATATGAACAGATGCGGGGAGATCTGCCCGATTATATTGCCGTTCCCACTTCTGCCTGTGGGCATATTCGCTAGGATCTTCAAAGGTTTTGTTGAACTGAACAAGGCCGGTATGATAAACAAACTTCCCAAAATGATCGTGGTCCAGGCACATAACAACAGTCCCATTGTCTCAGCCATTAAACAGGGAAAAAAGCAGCCGCTTCCGTTCAAAGATTTTCATACCGTTGCCGAAGCGATCACTACCGGTGATCCTCCCGGCGGCAATGAGATCCATCGATAAGGCTTATCGTTATGAGTGGTTGGCGGAAGATGTCAGCGAAGAAGAGATCATTCTTCTTCAAAGAACACTCGCCGGATCGGGGTTCTTTGTCGAACCTGCGTCCGCCACAAGTCTGTACGCGATAAAAAAATTGCGGGAAAGCGGAAAGATCAAGGACGGGGCTTCCGTACTGATGATGCTGACAGGCTGCGGACTGAAAGACACGAGCGTATTGTCTTATCATCCCGCAAATGTGCGGGAACTGGATCTGCAGGATGTGGAAGCTTATTTATCGAAGGAACATTAATTCTGCAGACCACACAGACGGGAAAAACAATTTCCGCTTCAGTTCCGACAATATTGTTCCGATCTGCGATTTCACTTTAATATCTCATATATTTTGTATACCTTTTATAACTACGATATCTGTTTAATCCTTGAGATCTGCGGTTAAAAATGAAATATCCGATCAATATCGACACCTGGGAACGCGGCAGCACCTTCCGGCACTTCATTCGCTACAGCGATCCCTATTTCGGGATATGCACCGAAATGGACTTTACAAACGCTTATTTGCGGGCGAAGGAACTGAACGTTTCGTTCTTTCTGTTTTATTTTTATCTCTCACTTTCCGCCGCCAACAGCATTCCCGCTTTCGAACACGACTAGAGGGAAAATCTCCCGTTCTGTATGATAAAGTGAACGGTTCTCCGACCGTGCTGCGCCATGATGGCGGCCTGGGTTTCGCAATGCTGGAATACGCCGGGACCTTTAATGATTTTCTTGTTCTCGCAGAACCCGAATTGGAAAGGGTCCGATCGCAAACGGTCATGGATGCATCCAAAGACCGCCCCGACACCATCTATTATTCCATTATTCCTGGATCCGCTTTACTTCCGTTTTCACACCCTGGATCTTCCGAATACCGAAGGTGTGCCTATCCTTACTTTCGGAAAAACTTTTACGGAAAACGGCAGGATGATGATGCCGGTGGGGATTTCATGCCCATCATGCCCTGATGGACGGAATGCACGTACACCATTTTCTGGAATCCTTCCGAAAGCGCTTAAATGAATATACTGTTTGATCGGTATCTTTCCCGGAAACGGTCACTGTAGCTTTTTTATACATCACGAGATACGGCTGCCAAAAAAATCATCCGCGTTTGTTTCGTGAATATTGCCATTTTCGGCACCTGAGAATTTCTTTACTTCACAGCACAATAAAACAACCTTTCCTCTCTGTAATGCCGAAATCTTTTTCCGCTCCTTTTTTCCTTACCGGGCGGTAAGTTTTCTCTTGACAGCGGGAACTTTTTCTTTTACCTTCCGTTCGGTAAGTTCATATGAGGAAAGCTGATGACAAACACAACACATGACAAAATATTGAGGGTCGCTATAAGGTTCTTCTCCGAGAACGGTTATAAGGGAACTTCCATGCGGGAGATCGCCGGGGACCTGAACATTACGAAAGCGGCGCTTTACTACCATTTTTCCGGAAAAGAAGATATTTTTATTGCAAGCCTGAAACATGCATTGGACCATATTGTCCTCGGCATGGAGGATCTGGCGGGATCAGAACGCAACTTCTGGAAAAAATTTGAGATACTTGTTCTGGGAATGTGCAACTTTTCCACCGAGCATCCTCATACCTTCAAGCTTTTTAAAATGATCGTTACGCAAAGTTTTGACCGGGAGATCGACAAGCAGATGCTGCATGATTATTTCAACCGCCTGCAGCAGGCAATACATACAATGGTCGAAAAAGGCGTCAAAGAAAAAGAATTGCGCGATGATATCCCGGTCGCCCTCCTTTCATCTGCGATCTCCGGTGTCATCCATCATACCAGCGGTCCCAAAATGAAAAACATATCACATATCGATCTGAGTGAAGATGAACAGATCGCTTATCTTGTAAAACTGCTTAAAGGAGGTTTTGCGAAAAAATGAAGCTACTTATCCTGATCTTATTTTTCACCGGCGGACTTTTTGCCCGGGATATTACCCTGGCAGAGGCGGAACAGCTTGCACTGAAGAACAATCTTCAGATCAAGATGTCGGAAGCTTCACTGAAAAAAGCTAAAGCTTCCAGCCGGGAATCCATAGCTAATTTATTCCCCACCATCAGTTCTTATTATCAGCTTAAAGACAACCTGGAACTGCCTGTGATGGTTGTCGATTTTGACGGCGACGGCCCCCAGCCGCCCCAAGAACTGAGAATGGGCAAACAGTATAGTTCTACTGCCGGTATTGATCTTACGTATCCCGTATTTACCGGCGGAGCGATCATTAACGGACAGCTGGCAGCCTCCTCCATGGTGGATCTGTCCGAGTTAAGTCTGCAGGACCAGGTGAATACGGTGATCCATACCATCCGCTCCTTGTATTATCAGGCACAAATGCTTGAATCAATGATAGCGGCAACGGAAATGGGGCTTCAGTCAGCAAAGGAAAATTACGAGCTTGCTGAAAAACAGCTTTCCGCAGGAAAGGCGACCCGGCTTGATATGCTTCAGGCAAAAGTGCGTTATGAGTCCTATAAACCCCAGCTTATATCTCTGAAAAATCAGCGTGTTTCCGCTCTTACAAATCTGAAAACCTATATTAATGATCCCGGCATCGATTCCTTTTCCATTGTCGGCAAGCTTGATAAAATCGAGAACCCCTATACCGGGCTGGATATCGAGGACCTTTTACATATTTCCAAGAACGAGCGGCTGGATCTGCTGATGGCGGAGGAACAACGGAATATTGCGAAATACCAGCGCAACATGGCCTGGAGCAATATCTTGCCCAAGGTACAACTGGGGTCCGGGGTACAGTGGCAGGCAAATACGGACGAATTCAGTGACATTGATCACTTACGCAGTTCAAGTATTTCTCTCAGTGTATCGCTGCCCCTTTTCAGCGGCGGAAAAAATGCCGCCGGCATCCAGAAAGCCATTATCGGTGTCCGTGAAGCAAATTACCGTTATGAACAAACCGAAAATTATATTTATTCCAATGTGGATGCCGCCTACCGCAAAGTCAATCAGACCCTTTCAAGTATAAATGCAAACAATGGCGTCATTCGTCAGGCGGAAGAAGCTCTTCGCTTGTCGAAGCTCCTGTATGAGACCGGGTCGGCGACCCAGCTTGACCTGATGAGCGCCGAAAGTAATTATCTCAGTGCAAAGTCCAATTATATCCAGTCCGTATTTGAATATAATCTGGCTGTGGAAACCCTCAAAAAAGCCCTGAATAACTTAAGCAGATATGATGGAGAAACACGATGAAGAAAACGATCCTTTTACTTAGTACGGCAATGCTTTTTTTACTTTCCTGCGGCGGGTCCGGCAAGCAGTGGGAAAGTTCGGAGATCAGCTATATACAAACCGTTGATGATATCAGGGAATTGACCGGGAACCTGCCCGATCCGATGAACGATAATGAAGCCCGCCGTTATCTGTCCAAGATCCAGAAACTGATGATTCCGCTGGAAAGTGATAAAGTGAAGAACGATCTGAGGGTAGTGCCTGTCAATGTCCGCACCGCTGAGCGCGAATACATTGCAGAACGGGTCCGTTATCTCGGCGATATAAAAGGAGATCCCAGTATTGCTGTCTACCCGAAACTCAGTGATATCATTACGGATATCTACGTGCAAAACGGTGATCATGTTCAGAAAGGTGACATTCTTGCACGCATTGACGATGCCGGTGTCCGCGACTCAAAGAAACAGGCGGAAGCAGGTTACCGGAGTGCAAAAAGCCAGCTGGAAAATGTCCGGTCTGAGTATGAACGCACAAAAGCTCTTCACGAAGATAACGCCATCAGTCAGAGTCAGTGGGAACAGGTAGTGACCCAGCTTGAAGTTGCAAAGGCAGGGCTCAGCCAGGCTGAAGCGGTGCTTGAAATGGCAAAAACGCAGCTAAGTCACGCGATCCTGCGTGCACCCGCCAACGGATATGTTTCGGGACGTGCTTATGATCCCGGTGATATGGCCACTCCGCAGAAACCCTTTGCCTCCATTCATGATATTGAAAACGTTAAAATTGCCATAAATGTAACGGAACGCGACCTTGGAAATATTGAAGAAGGCCAGCGTGCCGAGATCACCGTCGGTGCCTATCCGGAAGAAATCTTTGAAGGCCGTATCTCTGTTATTTCGCCGGTGATCGATCCGATGACCCGGACCGCTAATATCGAAATTATCTCGGAAAACAAGAATTTACGGCTCAAACCGGGAATGTTCGCCCACGTTTGACGTGATCACTGATGAACGGCATAACGCGCTCACCATTGAAAAAGTGGCTGTCAGCCGGCAAACCGTATTACAGCGAACGGGTGATAATCTCCGTGATGACCGGGTTGTAAAAACGTACAGCTGTTTTATTGTTGAAAACGGAATTGCCCGGGAAAAGGCTCTTGAGATCGGTATAGAATCCAAAACGGAATATGAAGTGCTCAGCGGATTAAAAGCCGGTGATAAGTACGTCGTTATGGGTCAGAACAATCTGAGTGACTCCACAATGGTTGAAATAGTCAATTAGTCCCGGGAAAGAGGTTCATTTATGAAATTATCATCTTTAAGCATAAAACGCCCCGTTACCTTTTTTATGATCTACCTGATCGCCGTCGGCTTCGGAATCTTCGGATTATCCCAGCTGAAACTGGACCTGTATCCCGAAATAGAATTCCCGATGGCTGTCGTTATCACCAATTACGAAGGTGTCGGACCGGAGGATATCGAAAACACGCTGACCCGTACGCTTGAGAGTTCCATCACGACCGTTGAGGGGATAAAACATATCAGTTCAACATCCAGCAAGGGTTCTTCCATTATACAGGCGGAATTCAACTGGGGCACGGATATGGAACAGGCTGAAACGAACATCCGGCGCAGGATCGACATGGTACGGGATTTCCTTCCCGCCGATGCTTCCGATCCGCTGACCATCGTTTTTGATCCCTCTATGATGCCCATTATGCGAATGATGATCACTTCGGATCAGCTGGGGAACGCGGAATTGCGGCGTCTGGTCGAAGAACAGGTACAGCCGCGTTTTGAGCGTATTGACGGTGTGGCTTCCGCGACAGTGAACGGCGGACTGGAAAGGGAGATACAGATAAATATTAACCCTTACGAACTTGCCGCCAATAATATTTCGATCGTTGAGCTTAACAGTATGATCTCTGCAGCCAATATCCCCATTCCGGGCGGCCTGATCGAAGAGGGACAAAAAGAATTCTCGGTTATTACCACCTCGGAATTCGAGGACATTGAAGACATTGAAAACACTATCGTGGGTTATTCGGATTACGGCGAACCCGTTTTTCTGAAAAACGTTGCCGATGTTGTCGACGGATATAAAGAGAGAACGGCAATTGTCCGCGATAACCAGAAAAACACGATCAACATCAATATTCAAAAACAGTCCGACGCCAATACGGTACAGGTCTGTAATTCGGTAAACGCCGCCATCGCAGATATTGAAAACACGGTCGGCAGTAACATTAAGATCTATGTACACTTTGATCAGTCCGAATTCATCAAGGAATCCGCCGGTAATCTTGCCATGACCGGTATTCTTGCTTTTCTTCTGACAGGTATTGTCCTTTTTGTCTTTCTGCGCCATTTCAACAGTTCCTTTATCGCCGCTGTCTCGGTGCCCGTATCCATTATTGTGACCTTTTTTGTTATGAACCAGTTCGGTATAACGCTGAATATTATCTCCATGGCCGGACTTGCCATTGCCATCGGCATGCTGGTGGACAACTCGGTTGTTGTCCTGGAAAATATTTTCCGCAGAAATAATGAAATGGGAGAACCGATCTGTGAAGCTGCCGACAAAGGCGCTTCCGAGGTGGGAACGGCGATCATGGCTTCCACACTTACCACATTATCCATATTCCTTCCCATGCTCTTTGTCGGCGGCGTGGCCGGCATGATGATAAAAGACCTGTCACTTACCATTATCGTATCGCTTTCCATATCACTTCTTGCCGCGCTTACGCTTGTGCCCCTGCTCTCCTCAAAACTGCTCTCGGGGAAACAACAGCAATATAAAATGGCCCTGATGAAGAAATTCGATTCCGTTATGGGCCGCTTTTTTGAAAACCTCAGCAAGGTATACGGCAAGGCGTTGGGATGGTCCCTTAACCATAAAAAAACACTTGTCCTGTTGATCCTGGCGCTGTTTATCGTTTCGATCGTTCTCCTCGGTCAGGTGGGGTTTGAGTTCATGCCCAAAACGGATGATAATGAGATCAATTTTGATGTGGAGCTGCCCGTTGGTACGGCGTTGCCCACAACGAACATCTATTTCAAAAAGATCGAAACACTGGTCGTCAAGTCGGTTCCGGAGTTGGAGAATATCAATGTGAACTTTGGAAGCCGTACGGGTTTTGCCGCAATATTCGGAGGCGCCTCAAACGCCGGAAGGGTCTCTGTCTCCCTTATCGACAAGACCGAACGACAGCGCAGCAAGTTTGAGATCCAGGATGGACTGCGCGACAAGATCAATGCTATTCCGGGTGTCCGGGCCACCTTTGCCAGCGGAGGCTTCATGGGCACCGGTTCCGACATCAGTATTGAGGTTTACGGATATGATCTTAACGAGGCGAAATCCGTTGCCGAAGATATCCGGTCAAAAATAGAGAACATTCCGGGTGTTGTGGATATCGATCTTTCGTTTTCCGAACCTCAAGAGGAATATACTATCAGGATCGACCGGGAAAAGGCCGGGAAAATGGGTCTCAGTGTCGCGCAGATCTCACAGATCGTGGAGATATCCGTTAAGGGAAAGATCGCCTCGGTGTTTCGTGAGAGAGGCAATGAATATGATATCTATGTACAGCTTGATCGTGAATTCCGCGAATCGGAGCAGGATATCAGGAACATTTTCATTAAAACACCGGGCGGCGATCAGATCCCGATCAATGCCATAGCAAGTATCGAAAAAACAAATGCACCCGTTTCCATTCAGCGGAAGGACCAGAACCGGCTTGTTACCGTTAATGCAAATGTTTCCGGGCGCGACCTGGGGTCGGTGACCGATATTATCGAAGAAGAGATCCGCACCATAGCAATGCCGCAGGATTTCCGCGTGGAGATCACGGGTGCTGCTGAGGATATGCAGGAAACGATCAGAAGTTTTTTACTGGCCATTATCGTTGCAGTCTTTCTTGTCTATATGGTCATGGCCTCCCAGTTTGAATCCCTGCTGGATCCCTTTATCATTCTCTTTACCATCCCGCTCGCTATGATCGGTGTTGCCTTTAGTCTTTTCCTGACCAATACGACGCTGAACACCACGTCACTGATCGGTTCCATGGTACTTGTGGGTATTGTGGTCAATAACGGGATCGTATTGATCGATTACATTAACCGCCTGATCCGCGAAAGGAAAAGACACGTTACCGAAGCCATCATTAAAGGCTCCCGGATCCGGCTTCGCCCGGTCCTGATGACGGCACTGACAACAATTCTCTCCATGATACCGCTGGCTCTTGAATTCGGGTCCGGTGCCGAGCTCTGGGGACCCATGGCGCGTGCAATCATCGGCGGATTGTTCGCTTCAACTTTTCTTACCCTTTTCTTTGTTCCTGTCGTATTTGATACGCTCCAGCATAAAAGGATGGAACAAAAGCTAAGCGAATCCTGTTCAGACTATGAACCCGTAAAATAAATTTACAAGATCCCGGGGCGGAGATTTTCTCTCTGCCCCCATTAAATAAAAGGAAGTATGCGTATGAATCTGGATAGTATCGCCCTGAAAACCTATGAGCACGGATTTGCCATTTATCAGGAGAGTGTAATATTACGCACCAGGATTCTGCTTGAAACGATCGGCCGTCCCGAGAAAGCCTCGGAATTTGATTTCCCTGAAAAAGATATTTATCTCGGTGCCTTTCTCGGAGAACGTCTCGTTGCGACACTGATACTTACGCCGGTGGATAATGAAAAGATACAAATGCGGCAGCTGGCAGTAAATGAAAATTTCCGGAATATCGGTATCGGGAGAACATTGGTGAAAAAATCCGAAATGATCTCTCTTGAACGGGGCTTTAAATATCTTATCCTGCATGCCCGCGAATCGGTATTGGATTTTTATGACCGCCTGGGCTACAAACGCTGCGGCGAACGATTTATCGAAGTAAATCTTCCGCACTGGAAGATGGAAAAATCCCTTATCCGCTTATGATCCGGATCTTTATACCCGCTTGTGAAAATTCAGATCAACAAATAAATTTATTGGCCGAATCATCATTATGTAATATAATTCCGGCATGAAAAAAATTTTGTCCTATATTGCCGTTCTTGTTGCCCTGACATTGTCCTTTGCTGCAGGGCGGGACCGTGAATATACTGCCGTGCGCAGTAAAGAACCGCCGGTTATCGACGCTGTGTTCGACGACGAATGCTGGGAAAGCGCCGGGTTTTCGGGCGGTTTTCACATGTTCACTCCCTACGACGACAGGCCCGCTAGTTTCGACACCCGTTTCGCCATTTGCTATGACAACAATAATCTCTATGTCGCTATCAGGGCTTTCGATCCCGAGCCGCAGAAGATCGAGCGTCTGATGACACGGCGCGATCATATCGAGGGTGATTATGCCGGTCTTGTTATCGATAGTTATTACGACCGCACGACGGCCTTTGGATTTATCGTCAGCGCTGCCGGCGTAAAACTGGATATGTTCCTTTCAAAGGACGGCGAACATGAGGATGATGACTGGAACGCCGTGTGGTGGGCGGCATCGAAGATTGATACCGCCGGATGGTCCGCGGAGTTCCGTATCCCCTTGTCGCAATTGCGCTTTACCGATGCGGAGGAGCAGGTCTGGGGCCTTCAGGTCGGACGCTACATCTTCCGAAAAAAGGAAGAGACCTACTGGAATCCCATGTCCCAGCACAGTTCCGGATTTGTCCATAATTTCGGTATCCTCCGGGGCCTGCACAACATCGAGGCGCGGAAGGTCCTGGATATCGTACCCTATGTGGTCGGCAAGGCCGACATATATGAAGAAGAACCCGGCAACCCTTACCGGCCGGGGAGGGAGCTGAACGCTAACGCGGGACTTGATGCCAAAATAGGCCTGAGCAATAATTTTACCATGGACCTTACGGTCAATCCGGACTTCGGCCAGGTGGAAGCCGATCCTGCAACGGTAAATCTTTCGGCTTTTGAAACATTTTTCAATGAGCGCCGGCCGTTTTTTATGGAAGGCAGTAATATTACCGCGTTTCAGCTTGATGTCGGCGGCGGATATGAAAAACTTTTTCATTCCCGGCGCATCGGGCGGCGTCCGCATTATTCTCCCGAGCTTGGAGAAGGTGAATTTGCGGAACTGCCTGCGGCTGTTGATATTCTCGGTGCCGCAAAGATCAGCGGGCGTACGAAAGAGGGGCTGAGTATTGGTGTTCTGAATGCGCTTACAAAAAAGAATTCGCGGCGATCTACCGTGATGACAATGAATCACTGCAAGCCGTTGAACCTTTAAGCAATTACACCGTTGCCGCTATTCGTCAGGACATGAATGATAACAACACACAGATCGGTATAATGGGTACTTCTGTGCTTCGTCAGCTTGATGAACCGCATTTGGACTTCCTGCATTCACGTGCCTATTCGGGCGGTTTTGATCTTCGGCACTACGGAGTGCAACGTATCTGGCAGTTCGATTTGCGGACTTTCGGAAGTTATGTTGAGGGTTCCACCGAAGCGATCAGGCGAACACAGGTATCTACCGGCCATCTGTTTCAGCGTCCCGATGCTTCCTGGGTAGAACTGAACCCTGCAAGAACTTCACTTGCGGGACATGGCGGCAGCATGAAGATCGCAAAAACGGCAGGGACTTTCCGTGGGTCTTTTAAGGTAAAATGGAAATCGCCCGGCCTTGAACTGAACGATATCGGTTTTATGCAGAACACCGATAATATCACACAAAGTATTTGGCTGGGTTACCGCCGTACAAAACCGGTGGGAATAATGCGGAATTTTTATATCAACGCCTTTCAGTGGAACGCCTGGAATTTCGGCGGTATCCGTGAATATTCCGGCGGTCATTTGTCTCTGAACTCACAATTCAGCAATTTTATGTCGGCGGAAATCGGCACGGATGTCAACGGAGGGCAACTGAGCAGTACCGCACTACGCGGAGGTCCGCGACTGCTCATTCCCGATAACTGGAAACACTGGATCTGGTTCGGAACGGACAGCAGAAAGAACTTCTATACCGATATCTTCGTAAATATGCAGCACAGCGGCAACGAGTTGAACCGGGGCAATTACATGGATTGGGATCTGGAATGGAATATCAGTGATCATATCAACGTATCCGTGTCGACGGACCGGAGCATAAACCGTGACGTCTTTCAGTATGTCTCCACAATAACGGAGACAGCCGACCCACGCTATATACTGGCCCGCCTCAATTACGAGTCCGCCGGTCTGCAGATGGGACTCAATATTAACATTACTCCCGATTTTTCCATAGAATACCGCGGACGATTTTTTTTCTCGGCAGGCGCTTATGACGATTTTAAACGGATAACGGACGCCGGAAATCCCGACTATGAAAAACGCTTTGAACTTTTAACTTCCAGGCTTACGCCGGACGGAGATGTTTATTACTGTGATGAGGATCTTGACGGGATCAGCGATTACCGTTTCGATAACCCGGATTTTGTATTTAATTCCTTTAGATCCAATCTCGTCCTGCGCTGGGAATACCTGCCGGGTTCTGTCCTGTTCCTTGTGTGGTCACAGGATAACCATATGAATAGCGACTTTAACCATCTGACGCTTCCCGGTAATATACGCGATCTCCGGAACGAGATACCGTATAATATCTTTCTTTTAAAAGTTTCCTGCAGAATGGGAAGATAGGATACGGCTAACAGGAACAATACCAAAAACCATAGTGTGCCGGCCGTGCTTGTATTTTTCAATAATGCCGGGAATTATCCCTGAACGGCCATTACCGTACCAGCATCATTTTCCGCATCAAGATAACAGGATCACCTTCGATCATAGCTACCATGCGGCAAAGATACACACCGCTGGGCGCGGGCATTCCGCTCTCATTTTCTCCGTACCAACGGACACTGTGATTGCTTGCTTCATGATAACCGTTCGCAAGCTCTTTTATCTCTTTCCCTAAAAGATCATAGATGCGTATTGTAACATGACAACTGGCGGGAAGGCTGTAACGAATATTCGTATATTCCGTAAATGGATTCGGTGAATTTGGAAAAAGTTCAAGTTTTTCCGGATTTGCCGTGAGAAAACGGTCTACTTCATGAACATACACCGGCATATAGTAGACGATCATGTCATGACCGTCGGTAACACGGATGGTAATTGCATCTTCTCCGGATTTATTGTTTTCCGTATAGAAAACAGCACCGCCTATATCATCGTTGATCATATACCGCACGATACGGCCCGGTGTGATCTCCCACACAAGGTCATTAAGCTCATTATCGATATCATATACAATATCTTCAAAGATCAGGGTGTCGGAACTGTTGGATTTAAACGACAATGAATCCGGCAAAGCCATGGTAAAATACGGAGGGTCATTAACGGGTAAAACAGGAATTGTCCAGGTTTTCTTAACGGTTTCTTTTCCGTCACCGGCAGTAAGCAGAAGTTCTTCTTTTCCGTACCAGTCCGGTTCCGGCCAGAGAATAATAGTGTCCGGCTTTTCCTCTATATACACATTATCACTGCTGCGGTACCCGATAATGAGCGCATCCCCTTCATCGGGATCGTAAACAAATTGCCGGATAAAGGACAGGGGCAGCATTAATGATTTGTCTTCCATAATATGTGTGTCCGGCAGAGCCTGCCAGCGGGGAGCATCATTAACGGAGGTAATATTTACTTTCATTATTGATGTATCCTGAAGACCGCCGTCATCCACCACAATACTGATGTTTCCTTCTCCGTTCCAGTCCGCTGCGGCATAGAATTTTACTACCGCATTTTCTTCGCGGACAAACAGCGGCGGTTTGGCCAAGAATCTCCATAGAAGTTCGCTTGCCTTTGTTTCCACATCCGATGCAAATTGTTCCAGATACTGTCGGGAAAGCGTAAGTGTATCATCTTCCGCCCAGGTCTGACCCGGAATATCTTCGATCTGCGGCGGATCATTGACCGATATTACCCGAATGCGGCAGCCGACGGTATCGGCATATTCTCCGTCGCTGATGATCATCCGGATATGTGCGTTGCCGTACCACTCGGGTTCAGCAAAAATATAATAAGCCATTTCGGTTTCCCGGATATGAAGATCATCCGAAGGAATGAGCTTCCATATCAGTTCTTCATCCGGGGTCTCCGGATCGGAAGCATAGCGATACAATTCCCTGCGGCTGATCCGGAGCGTGTCATCTTCGAGAAAAGACCTGTCCGGCATGCGTCGCCATCGCGGAGGATCATTCACAGGGCGGATATGAATGACCCAGTTCCTGCTTGCTGTCAGTTCACCGTCGCTGACCGTCAGCCGAATGGAATCTGTGCCATACCAGTCCTGCGGGGCGGTCAGGCGGATACGGCTTCCGTCGTAAAAAGCACGGATCTTTCCCAGACGCCTGGCCTGCCATTTTAAGTTTTTTCTCGGCATTTCCACGTCTTCGGCAAAACGCTGCAGTGCGGGAAGTCCAATGTATAATGTATCATCCTCATTAAAAGCTATTTCCGGTAATTCATATAAAACCGGCGGATCATTGACGGCCTCCACTTCGACATGCCAGTAAGCCGTATTCGACAATTCCCCGTCGCTGACCGTCAGCAGCAGGGTGTCTGTCCCGTACCAATCCTTTTCCGGAAGTATTGTGATCATTCCGCCTTCCAGGGATATGGATACGTGGCTGCCGGGAAAGGCCTGAAAACGCAGAAGCGTATCCGGGGTCTCGATATCTTTGCTATGTTCGTACAACCACGAATAGGGCAGCCGCAGCAATTCATCCTCAAGCAATTTCAGTGTGTCCGGGGTATCCCACTTCGGCGCATCGTTGACCGCTTCCACAATCACCGGCTGACAGAGCGTATCATGGAATTCTCCGTCCGAAACAAGAAAATACAGACTGTCCTTACCGTACCAGTTTTCCTCCGGCCGATAAATGAACAAGGAATCACGGTCCCGGATCTCTTTTCTGTCTCCATGTTCCCTGATATACAGCTCATCTTCCGGATCGGGATCGCGGAAGCGGCTCAATAAAGAATCTTTATACAATATCAGCTGTGTGTCTTCACGGATACGTTTTACGGGGGGGGCGCTTAATTTCACCGGTGGGTCATTGACGGGAAGCACGTGGATTTGTGCCTGAACCGTGTCCATCAGTTTTTCATGTCCATAAGCTATTGTCAGTACCGCGCTTCCGCTCCAGTTTCGAAGGGAAATAAGTGTCAGACCGCTGCTGTCCGGATATAAGGAGATCTCGGAAATATTAACAGAGGGAAAGAAAGCCACGGAATCTTTTTCATCAGTTTCGTATGAATAGGAGATCCTGTAAACACTGTCCTCGGGTAAAGTGATGTCTTCTTCGAGTTGCAGCGCCGGCATTGTGATATTCTCGTACAGAACGATCTGTCCCAGTCCCTGTTCCTGAAGAAGGTCCGCTGCGCCGTCAGCGTTCATATCATAAACGGCAAAACTTCCGTTACTGTCCGACAGACGGGTAATGCGTTTATCCTTCTCAGTTTCGTCAGACCCCCATACGATCTTCAATGCATCGTCAGCAACAATACTATCAGGAACACCGTCCAGGTCCAGATCAGCAACCGCCTGTTTCATAAAATCAATATTTTCTTCACTTCTTGCTTGAATGCGGCTTGTCATGCCCAATGATTCACCGGGAAGGAATGCTCCCGCTGTAAGCTCTTGTGCATACAGAGCGCGCGAAAGGATACCGCAGAGCATGAAGATCAGTATTATCAGCTGTTTATATTTTTTCTGCATCGGTTTTTTTGTTTCTCTCTTTCCCAATAAAATACGCCTGAAATGTAATTTTTTAAATTAATTATCACAATTAAATTTTGGGGTTAACGATAGAAAATGAAGCTAAAAACGTTATAATAATAGAATGTTAGGAGATTAGGGAAAATTGATTTCATTAAACTAATAATAAAAAAATTCCTGTCCGAAATGTGATTCTTTTCGCGCGAAAAAGACCCCTGCTTCTCTTCCGCCAACTGGCGGACTACAAATCCTCTGCGTTCGCTAAAATGCAGAAAGGACTCGCTCTGCTCAACCGCTGCATTTTTTTACGCTCACTTATCGGATTTTCTTCACACGTCGTCGCGATGCAGAAAGGAAGATCATTTACAAAATAGCGTCAGAAATTATCATTAAGCCAAATCTATATTCGAGTACAGATATCGTATTGGTAAAAAATACCGAAAACAAAAAAACACCGCAGGGTGTCACTGCGGTGTTATATGCTGCTTTTAGTCGTCTATATGATCTTTGATTTACATTTCACGCAGTGTGTGGTATGGGGTACTTCCTCAAGACGCTCATCAGGTATACGTTCACCGCATTCTTTGCAATATCCGTAGTCGGGGTCCGTTTCAATACGGTCAAGCGCCTTATCAAGAAAAGTAAGGAACTTATTCTCACGCGCGTACTGCATAAATGCTTTTTCTCTTTCCTGTGCATCGGTTCCGACATCTGCCATATGATAGGCATAATTTGAATCAAGCTGGCTGCTTCCCGGTGAACTGTCTATAAACGATTCTTTTTTTGTCTCGATTTGTTTCTTCGCCTCCTGACGTTTCCGGATAATGACTTCCCGAAAATGATCCCGCTGGGCTTTTGTGAATTTTGGACCTTTTCTTTTGACGTCCGGCATATTTTCCCCTTTTCTATTACACTCGCTTAATATTAATAATTATTGTTTCATTTCCAAATTTTATTTCTTTGCTCGCTTCGGCTTTTTCCCCTTTATTTTCACTGAGTGTTGCCAGGGTTTCACTGAGGAGATAACTTTCATACCGCCTGACAGCCTCCATCAGTTTACCGGAACCCGAAAACCAGAGTTCTATGCGGTCATCCACATTGTAATCAGCCTCTTTTCGCAGAGTTTGGATGTGCCGGACGAGATCACGTATCATCCCTTCCTGTTTCAGTTCCTCCGTCAGTCTGATATCAAGGATCGCGACATATCCCCGGTCTTCGACTGCAACAACGTTTTCTCTTTCCGTTATGCTGATATTGATATCTTCCGGTGCTATCTCAATACCGTTGACCACAACACTTTTCCCTGTTGGACCTGTGATGCCACTTTTTTTCCGTCCATCTGCTTCAATCCCTTGATAACAAGCGGCATTTGTTTACCGATCTTTTTCCCCAGTGTGGTAAAGTTGGGTTTTGCCTCGTATACAATATATTCATCAATGCTATCAATAAGTGTGATGGTTTTAACGTTGAGCTCTTCTTTGATCTGAGATGCAAGTTCCACGATGTATGTTTTTTCTTTTTCATTCTTTGCTTTAAAAAGCATGTCGGAAAGCGGCTGGCGGGTGCGGATATTTGCTTTGTTCCGTGCGGAGCGGCCCATTTCCACTGCCTTGATGATCAGGTCGATCTTATGAAGAAGATCACGATCGATCAGGGTCTCGTCCGTTTCGGGGAAGTTCTGCAGATGCACGCTTTCCGGAGCATCCTTCTCAACGGAACGCACGATGTTCTGATAGATCTCTTCCGTGACAAAAGGCAGAACGGGTGCAATCACCGTTATTATGATCCGCAATACCGTATACAAGGTATAATACGCTCCCCATTTGTCCTCATCATTCTCGCTTTTCCAGAAACGGCGGCGGCTGCGCCGAACATACCAGTTGGACATATTGTCCAGTAAAAGCTCAAATTTTCGCATAAGCCGTTCTACGTGATATGTGCTGTAATCTTCCTGCGCTTCTTTGATGAACATATGAACTTTTGCCAGCGCCCATTTATCGAGCTGACTGAGTTTTTTTCGTCCACCTTTTGATTGGAAGGGTCGTATCCGTCAATATCCGCATAGGTGATATAGAACGAATACATATTCCACAGTGTCAGCAGTTTTTTTCTGATCTCATCTGCGGGACTGTATCCAAAATTAAGATTATATTCCGGATTGTGCGCCGTATACATCCAGCGCATCACATCCACGCCAATATGATCCGCCGCCTCTTCGAACCAGATGGAATTGCCGGCGCTTTTGTGCATGTCCTTCCCGTGTTCGTCCTTTACCAGCGCGTGACCCAGTACCGTTTTGAAGGGTGCGGTATTCTCCAGGACCGTGGACATTGCCAGCAGGGAATAAAACCAGTTGCGGAACTGTCCCGGCAGAGACTCAGTGATGAAATCGGCCGGAAACCACTTTTTCCAGTAGTCGTGATCGCTAATGTAGTGCATGGTGCTGAAGGGTACAATTCCTGCATCCAGCCAGGGATTTCCCACATCGGGAACACGCTTTACGGTTGCACCGCATGTTGAACATTTGATCTCAATATTGTCAATATAGGGCTTGTGTGGTGAGTGTCCCTCAAATTCTTTCCATCCGGAGACCGCCCGTTCTTTCAGTTCTTCTTTACCGCCGATAACATCGACGTTGCCGCATTCGGAACATTCCCAGAGCGGAAGACTCAATCCCCAGTAGCGTTTTTTGGAGATCATCCAGTCCCCCATATTCCGCAGCCAGTCGATCTCGCGGTCATGTCCCCAGGAAGGGATCCATGTTATCTGTTCGACCACATTTATCATTTCGTGCCGAAGTTCGTCCATTGAGATGAACCATTCATCGACAAGGCGGAACACCAGTTCCGTTCCGTGCCGCCAGCAGGTGGGATAACGGTGCACGATCTGATCAATCTTGTAACAAATACCTTTTTCTTTCAGATTGTTGAATATCTCTCCGGCCGTTTCCTGCGAGTTTTTCCCGGTCAGATAGTCGAAACCTTCTACATAATTCCCGAACTCATCTATCGGTGCAATGATCGAAATATCATTCTCTTTTGAAAGGGCAAAATCCTCTTTACCACAGCCCGGTGCGATATGCACGATACCGGTACCGTCGCTGTCGCTGACCTCGTCCCAGGCGATGACATGATGGTCGACATCTTTCTGGGCACTAAGTTCATCGAACGGTCCGTGGTATCTCAAACCGAGCAGGTTTTTGCCTTTCATTTCCTCAACGATCTTATAGTCACCGGTCAGAATATTTGTCAGGTTCTTTGCAAGATAATAATACTCAACCTTAGCCTCAGCCTCAAACTTAGCCTTAGCCTCAACCTTAACCTTAACATAGTCCATATCCACATTGACCGCTGCAGCCGTATTGGCCGCCAGGGTCCAGGGCGTGGTGGTCCAGACCAGCAGGGCTTCGTTGGGTTTGTCCCTGAGGTAGAATTTGACAAAGACGGTCTTATGCGTCAGCTCCTTGTACCCCTCCGTGGCGATCTCGTGTTCGCTCATCGCGGATCCGCAGCGCGGACACCACGGCATGACATCATGTCCCTTGTAGATCAGACCGCGCTCATGGCATTTTTTCAGAAAATGCCAGATCGTATAGTTGTTCTCATCGCTCATGGTGTAATAAGAATTGTCCCAGTCCATCCAGTAACCCAGACGTTTGGACTGTTCGGTCTGTATTTTTGAATACTTGATCACACGGTCCTTGCAGGCCTGTACAAATTTCTCGATCCCGAAATCCTCAATATCGGTCTTGGACTTGAAACCGTGCTCTTTCTCCACTTCAACTTCGACCCAGAGACCCTGGCAGTCAAAGCCGTTCTGATAGCGCAGTTTTTCTCCCAGCATACTGTGATAGCGGTTGAACACGTCCTTTAAGGTACGCCCCCAGGCATGATGTACGCCCATGGGGTTATTGGCTGTGATCGGGCCGTCCAGAAAGGACCAGCGGGGACCGTTTGCATTTTTTTCGCGGCGTTTATTGAAAATGGATGCTTCTTTCCAGAACTTCAATTGCTGATGCTCAAGGTTAACGAAATCCACTTTTGATGAGACCGGTTTGTACATATTTTTTCTCCAAAATGCCGTTTTATATTAATAGCCAAGTAAAATAGCGACGAAGTGTGTGAAAATCAAGCGGAATATCAGGCAAGGTCAGCTTGTTTGTGCGGACAGGGTAAGGATCCGCTTATCCTGAACTCAACATCTCGACACCTCGACATATCAACAATCTTTAGACAGGATTTACCGGATAGCTTTTTCGTTTGGGCTGCCCATAGCCGTCTGCAAAAAACGGTGTCCGGTAACACATCGCGACGGTGCGTAAAGTAAATTCGATAAATGAGCGTAAAGAATGCAGCGCTTGAGCAATGTTAGCGGACTTTTATTACTGTTGTTACTTTTCCGCCGCCGTCTTTTACATCTCTGATACTGAATTCCGGTATTTCTTTCTATGCTGCTTGTGCTCTTGCCTTCCTTTTATGAATCCTTCAGCTTTGCCGGAACATTTGTTTGATCCTGGTTTATTTGAACATCTTATCACCGCCTGATGAAATTTCTTGCATAAGAACGCAGATTATATTACCATAAAAGCAAAGGAAATAACACATTATGCATGACGTGAAGGTTCATCTCGAAGCAGTGACGGGGAATATCGTGGAACAGAACGATATCGGTGCCATTGTCAATGCCGCAAATGCACAGCTGCAGCCCGGCGGGGGTGTGGCGGGTGCCGTTCACCGCGCGGCGGGACCGGAACTGGAGCGAGCCTGCCGTCAATTTGCTCCCATTAAGCCGGGTGAAGCGGTCATTACTCCGGCATTCGATCTTCCCAATGACTATGTTATCCATTGCCTGGGTCCCGTTTACGGTCATGATCATCCGGAAGCCAAACTGTTGGCGGACTGCTACCGCAATGCGATCATCAGAGCGGAAGAAAAAAAGATCCTTTCCGTTGCCTTTCCGGCAATCTCGACCGGAGCATTTGCTTATCCCCTTGATGAAGCGGCGGAGATCGCCGTTCAGACCGTTAAACATCAGTGTGCACAAACCCGGCATCTCACACTTGTACGTTTCGTGCTCTTTTCGAAGAGCGATAGGGAGATCTATTTGCGAAAACTGCGGAAGTATGATAAATGAACGCCATATCACGAAAGAGGATATTATTTCAATGCATAAACCGTCGCTGATCAGCGCCGCCTATACCGATCTTTATGAACTGACGATGGCACAGGCTTATTTTCTTGGGGGACATAAGGATACAACAGCGGTATTCGATTATTTTTTCCGCAAACTTCCCTTTAACGGCGGTTACGTTGTGTTCGCAGGACTCTGGACACTGCTGGAAATACTGGAGGATCTTCGTTTCACTCCGGAAGATATTGAATACTTGCGTGAATGGGGCTTTGATAAAACATTTTTAAAATATCTTGGCGATTTTCGTTTCCGGGGATCTGTTGACAGTTCCGCCGAGGGCGATATTGTCTTCCCCACCCGGCCGGTACTAAGCATCGAAGGCTCTGTTATTGAAGCTCAGATCATTGAAACGCTGGTCCTGAACGTACTTAACTTTCAAAGTCTGATAGCCACAAAAGCAAGCAGGATGCGCCAATCCGCGGGAGAACGCAAGCTGATCGATTTCGGGATGCGCCGGGCGCACGGACCCTCTGCTTATTACGCCGCACGTGCGGCTGTTATCGGCGGCTTTGACGCTACCAGTAATGTACAGGCGGGAAAAGATCTCGGTATTCCCGTTTCCGGCACGATGGCTCATTCCTATGTCCAGTATTTTGATGATGAATTGTCCGCCTTCCGTTCTTTTGCCGAACACTGGCCGGAAAACTGCATCCTCCTGGCCGACACATACAATACTCTGGAAAGCGGGGTTCCAAACGCCATAACGGTTGCCCGTGAAATGAAGGAGCGTGGACAAGAGCTTAAGGGCATCCGGCTTGACAGCGGAGATCTGGCCTATATGGCAAAAAGATCCCGGAAAATGCTTGATGATTCCGGACTGAAGGACGTGAAAATTGCCGCTTCTAATCAGCTTGATGAACATCTTATCAAAAGCCTGCTTGAACAACACGCGCCGATCGATGTATTTGGCGTGGGAACCAATCTGGTAACGGGACAACCGGATGCTGCCCTTGACGGTGTTTATAAGCTTGCTTTCTCGAACGGTAAGGCAAAAATGAAATTATCCGAAAATATCAGTAAGATCACCATTCCCCACAAAAAACAGGTCCACCGCCTCCGCGACAAACAGGGTAAAATCCTCGGTGCCGATATAATAAGCTTACGGGATGATAATGATCTGTCAAAAATGTACCATCCCTTAAATCCGGCTAAATCCATGTCCTTCAAAAACTATAAAAGCGAAAGCTTGCTGCATCCCTTTATGAAAAACGGGAGCCGCCTGAGCGAAACGCCATCACTTTCTTCCATTTCGGCGTACCGTGCCGAAAGACTGGCTGAACTCCCGGACGAGTATAAACGTTTTGATAATCCGCATATTTACAAGATCGGACTGAGCCGCAAGCTGAAAGAAAAACGCGATGCCATGATCAATTATTATCAAGAAAAGGAATAACATGAAAACACTGATCATGATAGATCTGCAGAACGATTTTATGCCCGGCGGCGCCCTCGAGGTCCCGGACGGCGATGCCGTTGTTCCGGTCATTAACGCTATTCAGCAAAAATTCGATATGGTAATTGCAACGCAGGACTGGCATCCGCCGGGTCACAAAAGTTTTGCATCAAGCCATAAGGGAAAAAAGGTCTTTGACACGATCGACCTTCATGGCACAGATCAGGTGCTGTGGCCCGACCACTGCGTTCAGGGAAGCAAGGGTGCCGATTTTCATCCGGATCTTGATCTTCTGCCGGCGGAAAGTATTTTCAGAAAAGGGACAGATTCGGAGATCGACAGCTATAGTGCCTTTTTTGACAATGGACACCAAAAAAGCACCGGCCTTGCGGGTTATCTGCGGGAAAAAGGTGCGGATGAGCTGTATTTTTGCGGTCTGGCAGCCGATGTCTGTGTTTATTTCAGTATTATGGATGCCGTCAATGAAGCGTTTACTTCTTTTCTCCTGCTTGATGCGACCCGTCCGCTGGATAAAGGGGAATTTTCCCTTCAGAAGAAAAAAATGCGCGACCGGGGTGTGAAGATCCTGCAGACAAAAGAACTGTAGATCCGCAGCCGTTCATTTTATATTAACAATTTACCATGAGCCCGGTATTCTATTAAAGAATTCACCGTCACAGAGAAGATATTATGACGCCGAAAATAGTAAATATCAAAGATGTGCCCGCAAGAATAGAGGAAAGTATTGATTATTACTACCGCAAATGGGGAAATAATAATTACCCTTTCTTTTATGACGCCATGATCCATTCCTCGTTAACACCCGAAAGTCTGCCGCGCTTCTACATGCTCCTGAAAAAAGACGAAATCATCGGCTGCTGCGCGCTGGTGACGAATGACCTTATCAGCCGCCACGATCTGTATCCGTGGCTGGCCGGCTTGTTCGTGGAAAAGAAAGAAGGGGGTAAAGGGCTGGGTAATTTTATGATGCAATACCTGGAAAAAGAAGCGGCGCGTATGCATTTCGCAAACATTTATCTGACGACAGACCATGCGGGATATTATGAAAAATACGGATGGAAAAGAATTGAGGACGGTTATGATATCCGCGGAAATCCCGGCCGGATCTATACCAAAGAACTGTGACTACCGTTTTTTTACTAAAGGATCGGCGTTTCAGCCGCTTATATATACCCGGAAAATAAGGTCTGTTCCCCGATCGCTTGTTATTTACAGAACATATAGCTGCATATATTTTCCATTGTCTTTATTTGACGAATTCCGTAAAATTAACTGTCTTTAGAACATTTACAGATAATATTAGCTTCCGGAGGATAATATGGAAAATTCGGCTGCAACGTTCAATACGGCGGAAATATTTCTTATTCTCTCGCTAAAGCCGGATAAGGCTGGTTTTCTTGTTCCGGAGCATATCAGGTTTCCGGGACTTACGGGAGCGCTTTTGCTCGATCTTTGCATCGCCGGAAATATTGCGGTGGACAAGAAAAATCTGGTACCCTTATCACAGGAAAACAGGCTTTCTTCACCGTATAAAGAAATTTTTGAACAGATCGCCGGCAGGACCAAGACCCGAAAGGTAAAAAGATGGGTCTCGAAACTATCCTCTCAGGCCCGTCGATATCAGAAGTCCGTGCTGAAGGGTCTTGAGAAAAAAGGCAGTCTGGTGACAGAACACAAGAAATTTCTGTTTTTCAGCTATTACAAAACCCGCCTTAACGATACGGGGACGAGAGAAAAACTCATTGCACAGATCCGCAATTTCGTTCTCGCGGGTGATAAACCCGGCAATGAAATGGCTGCTGTTCTTGCACTGATCGAAGCCTGTAAACTTCATAAGCTTATTTGCAGAGACAGAAGGGAGATCCGTCTTTTCCGCCCGAAGATGAAGGAGATCCTGAAAGAAGATGCCATCTCGGAGAGCGTTGGAAAGATCATCAGTGAAATGCAGGCGGCGATCATGGGAGCTGTTGCGGCAACTTCCGTGGCGGGCACCGCTTCCTCCAAATGAGCACAGCGGAACTTCCGTATATGGGAACGACACTCTCCGCATAAATTATCGTTATCATGTTTGCCGGAACGGATCAATAAGTGTTGTACTTATCTTCCCAGCGCAGTATCCGCCATTTCCCGTCCGCATTTTTACGAAAACGAAAAGCTGCATCGCCGACCAGAGTATAGTAATCGCCGAGTGTTAGCTGATAGGACTTGGAAATGTCCGCAATATTCGCAGAATCGAACAAAGTGTCCTCTTCCTGAATGATCTCCTCGCCGTCCATATCGTAGAAAACACTGTCAAGAGTAGTCTGCCATATCAGATCAATATAACTGAAGGCACTGAACATGCGGCCGGTAGTGCGAAGTTCCGTGTTCCGCATCCAGGAATCGTAATGTCCCGTTCCGCTCTCGGTACTGGGCTGGTAATAAACAAAGACAAATTCACTGTCCAGCAGCATGGCATACATCAGACTGTCGCGGTAGATATATGCATAGCGGAAGTTATGCAACACATCTTCCGGAGAAGCCATTTCCATGCGGTAGATGGATTCCCCTCCGTCCAGTTCCCCCAGGGCGGGCGAAAAAATATTTTTACAGCTAAAGACCGGGATCATCGCCGCTGCAGCGGTAATGCAGAAAAAGATCGTTCGTAGCTGTGAGATTAAATGGGATTTCATATTGACACAAATTGATCCGCTTTACGGGAATATAGTATGGTTTGACCGGAAATAACAGAAAGAAGAGAACAAATACCCGTGGATATGCGACAATGCAATATAAAAACAGGATCTTTCCTCCCGCCGGAAAAAGTCCATCAAATTCCTTTTGCATAAAAGCCGTATTTATGATAGGTTTTTGAGCATTAAAAAAAGGAGATCCATGAAACACAAATCCTTATCCTCAATAAAAAAAGATGTCCGGAAGGACTACGCTAAAAGGGTGATCTTCGATATCAACGAATTGCCTGCCGGCGGGCATATGCTCCAGGAAGTCACGATCCTGCCGCAAACCCGTCAGCGGGCGCACTATCACAACGAACAGACTGAGGTCTTCTATATACTGGAAGGCGAAAGCCTGCTCGTGATCAACGATGCGGAATTCAATGCTGTACCGGGCGACGCATTTGTATGTGCTCCCGGGGATGTGCATTACCTCCGGAACGGAACGGATATGCCTTTTCGTCTTCTTGTTATGAAGATCAACCGCCCGGCGGATCGTGAGGATTCCGTCTGGATGGAAGATGCGTGAACCTTTTACCGGCTGCAGGCCCGCCGGTGTCATTCATTTGCCGTTCAAGGCAAGCAGTAGATAACGGAACGTTTAAAATTACAAATAACTTTTACAACAGGTAACGAATGTATAAATCAAAACTCGATCTCATCGCGACCGAAACCGGTATTAAGTTGATCAAAGACACCTTTGAGAGAAAACTTGCCGAAAGACTCTCCCTGCAGAGGGTTTCCGCTCCCCGCTTCATCAGAACAGGCAGGGGTCTGCAGGACGATCTTGACGGCAGCCAGATCCCCGTCAGCTTCAACACAAGGTTCACGGACCATACAATAGAAATGGTTCACAGTCTGGCCAAATGGAAACGATACGCATTGGAAAAATATGGTTTTCAGTTCGGGACCGGCTTGTATACGGATATGGACGCAATAAGAAAAGACGAATATGTTGATGACATTCACAGCATTTACGTGGATCAATGGGACTGGGAACGTGTTATTTCCAATGAACAGCGGAATGTATCTTTTCTGAAAAAGACCGTAAAAACACTTTATACGGCGATTCGGGAAATTGAAAGTACGGTTGAAGAGACTTTCCCTTCCCTGAGCTCACGGCTGCCCGGGAAAATAACATTCATCCATTCCGAAGAGCTTGAAAATATGTATCCCGGACTGTCCCCGAAAGAAAGAGAGAACAGGATCACCGAAAAGCATAAGGCGGTATTCATCATTGGGATCGGCTATCCGTTGAGATCAGGAGAACCTCACGATATAAGGGCCGCCGATTATGATGACTGGTCTACTAAGACGGGAAACGGGACCCGCGGGTTGAACGGCGATATATTATTCTGGGACGATCTCAAGGGAAGTGCGCTTGAGATCTCTTCCATGGGAATACGCGTGGATCCGACGGCATTATTGAAACAACTTGCGTTCGCCGGGTGCGAAGTCAGAAAAGAACTTGATTTCCATAAGAAAGTCATCGCGAAAAAACTTCCGCTATCCGTGGGCGGAGGCATTGGACAGTCCAGATTATGTATGTACCTTTTACAAAAGGTCCATATCGGCGAAGTGCAGGTAAGCGTCTGGCCCGACGAAATGATCGGGGATTGTGCGAAAAAGAACATCAATTTGCTGTAAAATCCGAAATAAAAACCCTTATTTCCGGAAAATTTGTAAAAGTCCGGCAAAAAAGACGAAGGGAGACAAATCAAATGAAACTCTACCATGCGGATGCTTTTACGGACACGCTTTTTGGCGGAAATCCGGCAGCGGTGTGCCTTCTTCCCGAAGAAGATATTCGCGATACGGATAAAGCCCGGATCGCCGCGGAAATGAACCTTTCCGAGACAGCTTTCGTCCTGATAAAAGACGGCAGCGTTTCCCTGCGCTGGTTCACCCCCGAAGAGGAGGTTGATCTTTGCGGACATGCGACACTCGCCGCCGCACATATTCTCTGGGAAAGATCTTGTTTTGCTGAAACGGAAGTCCTGCGCTTCTCAAGCCGTTCCGGAATGCTGACGGCGAAAAAGATTGGGGACAAGATCGAACTCGATTTTCCGCGTTTATCTGTCCAAAAAAGCAAGAGCGCTCCGAAACTAAAAAAGGCTTTCGGCTTCGCACCGCTGTATACCGGCCGTAACAGCACACTGTATATGATCGAGATCGGGGATGCCGGAGAATTGCGCTCCCTGCAGCCTGACCTCATGGCCCTGAAAAATATTGAACCGGGAGAATTCCTGATCACCTGCCGTTCGGACGATCCGCAATATGATTTTATGTCCCGCTACTTCGCTCCCGGTATCGGCATCCCGGAAGACCCCGTTACGGGATCCGCCCACTGTTACCTGGCGCCCTATTGGTCAGCCAAACTCGGCAAAAAAACACTTGCGGGTTTCCAGGCTTCTCCCCGCGGCGGTGTGGTGGAATGTGAGCTTGCGGGTGAAGGCCGCGTAAAACTGCGTGGAAAAGCGGTGACGTTTTTTGAAACGGAGATTTTCCTCTACGACAGGATAACAGAGTGCGACCGGAAAAAAAGTTGACGGGATAACATGATATACACGATCGCCTTTTCGACGGGATAATCCCATAGGGTGTCACCTTTGGCCGGGATGGATGGGATAAAGCCTGACCTTTTGCTGTCGCTGATCTTTGGATATCAATAGCATCGGATGATGCCTTTTCGTATATTTGCGACTGAGAGCATTTCGTTGGATCATTAAGAGATATTTGCAAACAATGTTAAAGAACAAAGAAATGATAATCGGGAGATCATATAAATATCTCAACACGGCAGTGCTGATACCTCTGATAAGGATCAATAAGGAAACACATCTGCTTTTTGAACAGCGCAGTAGTGACATTGTTCAGGGAGACGAGATCTGCTTTCCCGGCGGACGCTTTGATGTGGAGAAAGATGCCACACTGAAGGATACCGCACAACGGGAAACCTGTGAGGAACTGGGGATCACGAAGAACCGGGTGAAAGTCCGGCAGAAGTTCGGCATTCTTATTACTCCCATCGGCGTGCTTGTAGAGGCTTACACCGCGATCATCAGGATCAAAAGTATCCGTGAACTGAACATTAATAAAGCCGAGGTGCGGCGGGTCTTTACAATACCCCTGGACTGGTTCAGAAAAAATCCACCCAGAGAACACCAGCTTCATATCGAGGTTCGTCCGTTCCGGTATAATGACAATCATGAGAAAGAACACCTGCTTCCCGTGAAAGATTATGCCCTGCCTGAACGTTATGAGCAACCCTGGGAAGGACGCGAACATACGGTATTTGTCTATCCGGCCCCGTCCGGTGTGATCTGGGGTATTACGGCGGAGATCATACGGGAATATATCAAGCGGAAATAAATCTGAGCAAGAAGGATGTATGAAAAAATCGTGATCGCCATCCTGGTGGTACTGTTGTTAAAAGCCTGTTTCAATGTTAAAGGTCCTTCTCCGGACTTCCGGATCATGAACCACACATCTTTGATAACGATTCCGTTTTTCGGAAAAACTTTGGCTATTACACGAACGGCTATCCCCGGAAGAACGTATCGATATCCGTATCCTTCCCGATACCTTCATGCTTAACGCACAATTTTAATTCTTAATGCGGGAGAGAATTTAGTAGTTAGAATTTAGTGAAGAGGAATACAAGCAAGCTTTTTTCTTTTTTGCCGCACAGAATGAAACCTCAACCTCAGCCTTAACCTTAGCCTTAACCTTAGCCTTAACCTTAACCTTCCACAAAAACTTCCGATATGAAAAATATTTCATGCAGGATATTTTAAAATATATGCTAGATTCAACAAGTAAGTGCAATAAGGGCTTCAATGGAAATTAAGCATTCTGCACCTCTCATACTTCGGTGTTGTTGGACAGGAAAGTAGCCCGCAATCACTTACTGTATATAGCCTCAGCCGTTATTCTCAATGATGTCACATAAAATATTTTGTCTGAACGAATTTTTTTAATAAGCTTCCTCCCGTGCTCAAAACGGAGATCTTTATCATAATATGGAGCGATCATGAATGATGACATGAAGCAAGAGATCGAATCGATTATCAATGAATATAATCACCGGGGATTACCCGAGTTCGAAGGCTATTCTCCCAAAGAAATGCGGGAGATCCTGTATAATACCTTCGGCGAACGCAGTCCCATGCATCTTAAGCGGCTCGATGCACCGGATTACCGACAAATCCCAATGTTCAATCAGGTCCGCTATCTGGCGAAAAGCATCATAAGATCCGGTGAATTGAAATTGACCGCTAAAGGATATCTTCCACCGAAGATCGTAGAAGAGCTCTATGCTCAGGGCTTCCTGAAAGAAGAACTGATCGAATATAAAATGACAAAGGTTTTCAGAGAATGGGATTTGAAAACCATTGCGCTGGCTCGGATCCTGCTGGAAGTATCCGGTATGATAAAGAAGCGCCACGGGAAATTAAGTCCGACAAAAGCTGCGGAAAAGATCCTCGCAGACGATCATGAATGCTTCAGGCGTATCTTCACGGCCTATACGGATAAATTCTACTGGCCGTACCTGGACGGTTACGTGGAAAACGGCATCGGCAAACTGGGGTACGGTTTCTCTCTGATCCTTCTGTGCAAATACGGGGACGAAAAACGCTGCGATAGATTTTATTCCGATCGTTATTTCAGAGCTTTTCCACACCTGATGGCCGAGGTTCCCGAACCGCTCTATGGTTCGGCGGAACAGAATGCTCTGCAGGCCTACACGCTGCGAACCTTTAAGCGTTTTCTAACCTACTTCGGACTTGTGGTTCTTAGCGGCGAAGAGCGAATACACGATGATATGTATATCCGGAAAACGGACCTGTTCGACCGGCTTTTCGCCTGCGATCCGCCCGGGACCGCCATGATGCTTCAGAATCTGCAGTATTCATCTCCCGGGGATGTAAACTGATCACTTTTTATATTTTGAGATAAAAAAAGAAAATTCATTAATTTACGTCTTTACCTGCCGCACCACATCGATCACCGTCCCGTCCACCCATTTGATGGCGGCAACGACCTTATCGCCGAGCTCGGGTTTCTGCGGTTTGCCGCAGATGCGTTCGGCTTCCTCCTTGAGCTCTTCAATGGTCCTCAGCGGTAATCCGGCGTTCTTCACTTTATCAAGCAGATCCTGTCTTTTGGGATTCACTGCGATGCCGCGCTCGGTGACGATCACATCGATGAGTTCGCCGGGACCTGTCAGGGTGGTGACCTCGTCGCAGATGATCGGAATACGGTTGCGGAAAAGCGGTACCGGTAAGATCGTGCATTTTGCAAAAAGACAGTTTTGCCAGCCGCCAATACCGTGCAGCATATAGCCGTCAGAATGCGTAACCACATTGCCGTTAAAATTCACGTCAACTTCGGTGGCGCCGAGTATCATGACATCCATCATGGTAGTATAATTTCCCTTGGCATGATAATCATAGCAGTGAAAAATGGAAATATCGGGATGTTTCGCGCGGTTTTCCCTCATGGAACGTACCGCCTCAAGATCGAAGGTTTGCGCATCAAGCATATATTCCAGGCACCCGTCCTCAAGCATTTTCACGGAATACTGCGTACTGCCCCCCACGGCAAAACGCGCCTTGATACCGCGTGCTTTCAGCATCTCATGAAAATAGATACCGATGGCAAGGGAGGTGCCGCCGGCACCCATCTGAAAGGAGAACCCATCCCGCACCAGTCCGGCGGCATCACAAAATTTCGCGGTGAGTTCTGCAATGAGCAGGCGGTACGGACTTTTCAGCGATCCGCGTCGTTCCCGACACAATGCGTTCCTGAATGCCGATGCGCTCCGCTTTGACCACGAAGTCCACATAATTCCCTTCGATCTGCATGGGTATACAGGGAAAAGGAATGAGATTATCCGTGACCACGATCACTTTTTCCGCATAACGGTAATCCGCCAGCGCATACCCGAGTCCCCCGCAGGCCGAAGGTCCGTCAAGTCCGTGCCCGTTCCCGAAAGGGTCCGCGGTCGGAGCTGCCAGCACGGCGATATCGATCTCTACTTCTCCGTCCTGAATGGCCTGAAAGCGTCCGCCGTGCGAACGCAGTACCGCTGTGCCCTTCATTTTTCCTTCGGAGGTGAAGCGGCCAAGGGGACCGTTCATGCTGCCTTCGATGTGATGCACCACGCCGCTTTCAAGATGCTTGATGACATCTTTGTGGCAGGGAAAGGAAGCCGAAGGGAACCATATCAGATCTTTTACGCCCAGATCGGCGGCAATGTCAAAAACCCGGTTCGCCACCAGATCACCGTCCCGCAGATGATGGTGGGTTGATATCGTCATTCCGTCGGAAAGTCCGGCTTTTATCAGGGCATCCCTGAGAGAATCAACGCACTTATCGCCATCCCGGGGATAGTCTGCCGCCGACACAAGTGTTGTCCCGTGCTTTTTTCCCTGCGGACGGTGTTTCCCGATCCCTTTGTAGGGAATGACCTTTTCGCCGTTGATCTCTGCCGGCACCATTCTTCCGGCGGCATTTTTGACCATTTTCATACAGCCTGTCTCCTCTTAAAAAACCTGTTTATTCTTTTTTCCCGTAAGTTCCATGACCTTCAGTGCACGCCTGACCACGGGCGGGTCGATCATCTTGGAACCGACAGCCACGACCGCCAATCCCTTTTTTTCCGCTTCCCGGAAAGCATCCACGATTTTCTGCGCTTTTTCCAGCTCCTCAGCCGTGGGGGAAAATGCCTCATGGATCACCCTGATCTGCCGGGGGTGGATGCAGCCCATGCCGTCAAATCCCAGCGCCTTGGATTCCAGTACATTATTACGCAGGGCTTCCATATCGGCGACATCGGAAAAGACGGAATCGATGGCCTGTATGTGATGCGCCTTGGCGGCGTTTACGACCTGACTTCGTGCGAAAAGGCTTTCCTTCCCTTTTGCGGTTCGCTGCACGCCGATATCGGCCGTATAATCCTCAAGGCCGATAGCAAGCGCCGCCACAGATGGAGCCGATCCGGCAATCTCATAGGCCTGCATGACACCCCGGGCGCTCTCGATAATGGGCATGATCCATACTTCATGATCAATGCCGTTTTCCTTACACAATTTCCGAATATAACGGTCCGTTTCGCACACCTGCTCGGCATCTTCGCATTTCGGCAGCAGAATGACATTCACATGATGCGGTATTACGGCTTCAAGGTCGCGGAACCCCGCTTTCCCCTGATTGATGCGTACCATTCTTTCGGCTCCGTAAAAATCCACGGACCGCAAGGTATTGCGCACCAGAATGCGCGCTTCGTCCTTGCGCTCCGGCGACACGGAATCCTCTAGATCAAGAATAATGCCGTCCCCGCTGTGAAGGCCCGCGTTCAGGGCCAGTTTCGGAGTGTTCCCGGGAAGATAGAGACGGGAACGCCTCAGGCGGTCCTTTTCCGTGCCTCCGGTATTCTGCGGCAGAAGTTCGGGAAGAACCTCAACGGCAGTCTTCCGGAGCTTTTTGACACATGCCTCCAGGCGCGCGCTGATGACATATTCCGGAGCTCCGTTATCGCTGACCTCAATAAGTGTATGCGTAATGGAAAAAGCCTGCATGACTTCCCGGCAGCATTGGCGTATAGACTCTCCGAATAAACGTTCGACTTTACTTTTCAGGCGGATATCCGGACCACCGCTGTTTTTCAGGGTTAGTGAGATGCGGCAGTCGGAACGGTCGCTCTTTTGATCATGTCCGGCAAATACGGTTTTCACCCTCTTCTCCTTACTGATTAACAGAAAATTTTTCTTTTGATAGCTTACAAAAGTTTTTACTGAATGGGAATGTTTTTTTCATGAAATACGTTCATGCTCGCTACCGTTCTTCCCTGCTTTCAGCATGGAGGCGGCTCGTTCCGAAAGTATCGCGCGCAGATGCTTTTGTTCCACGTTCCGGTGCAGAAGACCTTCAAGCGAACATACCTCTTTGTCGCCGATCCCGCAGGGAACGATACCCGTAAAATAACGGAGATCGGTGGAAATATTCAGCGCGAAGCCGTGATAGGAAACGCCTTTTTTAATGCGCATACCGATCGCACATATTTTTGCATCGCCCACCCAGACCCCGGGATGATCGGGGTGCACGTAACTTTCGATCCCATATACGGAAAGCGTATCAATTATCAGGTCTTCCACCCATTTTACAAGACGGCGGGGGGTTAATCCGCATTCATCCAGTTTGATCAGCGGATACCCCACAAGCTGTCCCGGCCCGTGATAGGTAACATCACCCCCGCGGTCAACATGCTGAACATCCACACCCATCTTTTTGCGCTCCGCTTCATCCCACACAAGGTTTTCACGGTTTGCATGACGCCCCAGCGTATAGACATGCGGATGTTCAAGCAGAAGAAGGTGTCCGGGATCCTGTTCTCCACACGCCGTTGATGAAGCTGCAGCTGCTTTTCAAAAGCTTCCCGGTAGGGTACCTGTCCGAGATATTTTATTTTTAATTGTCCGCTCATACCGGAAGATATGGATTTCAGGCCTTTTTTGCATGTTGTTTTCTTTTTTTATCCGAAAATCCGGGTCGGTTATTCCGATATGTGCTTTTCTGCTTTGCTTTCCAATTTTTTCTTCAGGCTCTTTTTTTTATCGACGCTAAACTGTTGTTTATCTATCTCATTCATAGTATTTTATTTTGATAATGTAAAAATTCCCGGAAAAAGGGACGGATGGAGCAAGTTCTTGATAGATAATAAAGACATTCCATACTGATCGTCGACGATACGGCGGCAAACCTGCAGGTGCTGACCTCGATTGTCACGACGGAGGGGTATAATATTCTGCTAGCTCAAACCGGGAAAGAGGCGCTTGAAGCTGCAGGAACATATCTTCCGGATGTGATCCTGCTTGATATTATGATGCCGGGCATGGACGGATTCGAGGTCTGCAGAAAGCTGAAAACCAATAAAAACACCCGGCAGATCCCCGTGATTTTCGTTACGGCCCGAACGGATACGGAAGCGGTGGAAAAGGGTTTTGATGTGGGCGGTGACGATTACGTCTCCAAGCCTTTTAACGACCGTGAACTTCTGGCACGGCTCAAAACGCACATTGAGCGCTATAAACTTCAGCGCGATATTACCCGTGAGCATGCCC
The DNA here is from genome assembly GCA_034521145.1 of Fidelibacterota bacterium. Classification (GTDB taxonomy): domain Bacteria; phylum Fidelibacterota; class Fidelibacteria; order Fidelibacterales; family Fidelibacteraceae; genus M50B103. The sequence goes on from JAXHMX010000003.1 coordinate 331,082, forward strand.
TGATGACCTCCGTGCTGGAAGATTCTCCCATCATGTTCTGCCGTTTTAATGCTGACTATGAGCTTGAATATGTGAATCAGGCTTTTCAGTTCTGGTTCCGCGGGGATTTTTCCGATCTCGAAGGAGTAAATCTCCTTACACATTTTCCCGGACGGCGCGAACTCGATTTTATCCGTCATCTGGATAGGATCAGCCTCGGGAAGCAAAGCGACACCAGGATCTTTTCAAATACGGGAAAGGATGGCAAAACACATTACATTCAGTGGCACTATAGAGGCATATTCAGCCGGAATGACGACGTCATTGCGTATCAGTGTTTCGGCAAGGATGTCACGGAACAGGAATTGATGTTCCAGAAACTCAATGCACGGAATGTCCTCCTGGAACATACGCAGGTCCTCGGTAAGATGATGAACTGGGAAATGGACCCCAAAATCGGAAAAATCTCTTTCGAACAAAATATTTCGTTGATTTTCGAAGAACTCGAAAACGATAATGAATTCAAAAAAACCTTTGATATGGAATTCTTTTTCGACCTCGTGCATCCGGATGATCAGAAAGAACTCCATAATAAAGTTAACGTATATATAAAGGAAAAAACGCCAATATCGTCTTTTTTCCGGGTGATATACGATGATACCGTTTATTCCCTTCGTATCCATGCTTTCTATGAGAAAGATAAAAAAGGAGAGATCATCGCATATCGCGGGATCCTTCAGAATGTTTCTGAACTTGTCGGCTATGAGAACGCAGTGAACATCTGGAAAGAGAGAAAGCCAGCATGTTCAAAACCCTTGGTGAGGGCATCGTCCTGCTTGATCCCGATCATACTATTTTGCAGGCAAACGATGCCGCCGCGCGTTTGGTCGGTTATGAAAAAGCTGACGATATTATCGGTGAAAAATGCTTTCATATATTTCATAACAGGGACAGCGAATGCCCCCTCTGTACCGCCAACAATGCGATCAAAGCGGGTAAGCGCGTGCAAACGGAAAAATCCTACATGAAAGACCGTATCTGGAGTGTATCATCCACACCGATATATGATAATAACGGTGAACTTCTCAATGTAATAGAAGTACTTACGGACACGACGGAACTGCACCGGAAACAACATGAACTGCTTCTCAACCGCGAACGTCTAAATACCGCCTTTGATGCCGCACGGATAGGCACCTTTACGGTGCATTTCCCGGAAATGCGGTGGGTGCCCGATGCACAACTAAAACATTTATATGATATCCGGCAAACGGAAACCGAATTTTCTCTTGACCACTGGTTTGAACTTGTAGATCCCGAGGACCGCATCAAGATGCGGAAAGAAATGGACCGTCGTTTTAAAAAGAAAGCCAGCACCTGTAAATTTGAATTCCGGATACCGGGAAAAAAATGGTGCTGTTAAGTGGTTCCGCTGCTCCACGCAGGTCTTGGAAAGAGATGAGAACGGCAATCCGGCACTTGTTATCGGAGTAAGTATTGATATTACCCGCGAACATGAAATGCTTGATACTATCAAGAAACAGGAAGAGAATCTGGCACAATCCCGGAAATTGCGTGCAATGGGACAGTTGACCGGAGGTATTGCACACGATTTCAATAATATGCTTGCAACCATCCTCGGCTTTGCGGAACTGCTTTCGGAAGAATTGCAGGATGATAAAGAACTGCGTTACTATTGTAAGAACATTATCGATACCTGTGAACGGGCAGCCAGTGTTACCAATCAGCTTATGACCTTTTCGCGCAAGCAAAAGAACCAGAGTACCGCCATTGATATACATGATCTTATCCTCAATTCCATGGCTCTTTTACGGCACGCTCTTCCCAAAAGCATCAGCATCAAAAAAAATCTCAGCGCCCGTGAACACTATATCATGGGAGAATTCGCCCAGCTTCAGAATGTTCTTCTGAATCTCGCCTTTAATGCGAAAGATGCAATGCCCGACGGCGGAGAATTTGAAGTTAGCACGGAAAATATTACTGTGCGCAAAAAAAAATCAAAGGATTATCCGCTTGAAATCGAACCGGGAAATTATATCCTTATTAAGGTTCGCGACACTGGTGTCGGAATGAACGAGGAAGTGCTTTCAAAGATATTCGAACCTTTTTCTACAACAAAAACCGCTTCTGAAGGTACCGGGCTGGGACTTCCTTCCGTATACGGTACGGTGTTCTCTCACAATGGATATATCTATGCCGATAGCTCTCCCGGTAAAGGCAGCATCTTTTATCTTTTTTTCCCGGTTTCGCCTCTGAAACCTAAAGAATCAGCGGTCAAGGAACGTACAATTTATCCGCCCACACTCGGAGATGGTTATATCCTGATCATTGACGATGAGGAGCCCATCCGCCGCATGCTGAGCAAATCCCTGACCTATATCGGTTTAAAGGTGCTTGAAGCCGCTTCGGGGAAAGAGGGACTTGAAGTATACAAAAAGCATTACAAAGATATTATTGCCGTTATTCTTGATGTCATTATGCCGGAAATGGACGGCGTTCAAACATTCCGCGAACTGAAAAAGTTTGATCCGGACGTTGCGGTGCTTATATCTTCAGGCTTTGCTAACGAAAAGCAGACAGACGCTCTGAAAAAAATGGGTGCAAAAGCAAGTCTGAGAAAACCTTACCGGCAATCCGATCTCATTAAAGCCTTAAAGAAAACACTTAAAGACCGATAAACTTCCTTTTTATATCAGCCGGAAAAATGATGAATAAAAAAATCCCGGAATCTTATGCTATGCGTGAAGGCTACCTGCTCTGGTAGGGAATGTACTTTTGTTCGGACTAAAATTATGGGCAGGTATCGTTTCCGCCTCCGCCGCGCTGATCGCCGATGCCTGGCACACCTTGTCGGATTCGCTGAGTTCCCTGATCATTATCGTCAGCACGTGGTTTTCCGGAAAAAAAGCCGACAAAGAACATCCTTTCGGCCACGGACGGACGGAACTGATCGCCGCGCTCATCGTCGGCATGCTTTTGGTTTTTATCGCTTTTGAGTTTTTTGTCGAGGGCGTTCAGCGGCTGACACACCATGTTGAGGCCGATTACGGACCGATCGCGCTGATTGTAACCGTCTTTTCACTTATTTCCAAGGAGCTTTTGGCCCAGTATGCGTTTTATGCTCATCGAAAAAGCGATTTTCTTTCACTGAAAGCCGATGCCTGGCATCACCGCAGCGATGCTTTATCTTTGCTGCTGATCCTCATCGGTATCCTTGCCGGCCGTTCTATCTGGTGGGTAGACGGAGTCCTGACCCTTATCGTGTCCCTCATGATTGCTTTTACGGCATTTACCATTATGAAAAACGGTATAAAGCCCCTGCTGGGTGAGAGCCCGGATAAGGAACTTCTTGATTATCTTTCCGCGACCTGTAATACGGTAACGGAAATTGAGACCAATGTCCACCATGTGCATCTGCACCGGTATGGCCGGCATGTTGAGCTGACATTCCATCTCAAGCTACCGCCGGGTTTTTCCCTTAAACATGCCCATGAGCTGGTATCCCGCATCGAAAAGACCATCAGGGACGAAAAAGATATTGACGCGACAATACATATGGAACCCAGTGAATGACTGTGGAATCGCGTTAATATTCCCGGGTCGATCAGTCCTATACAGATTCCCAGCTGCGTTTTGATTCGAATTCCCGGTACTTTCGCAATTCCGGAACGGGGATATCCGGCTGCGGAAATTTCCGGAACAAATACTCTGCAAACGAATAATCCAGGTGTTCATTACTGTCGGGTGCAAAACCCATTACCTGTTTCCAGACGGCGGCATCTTCCATGAGAAATATACAAACAGATCCTCCCCGCCGTATTTGCGCAGGCAACGGTAAAAGTTTTTATACATGCTGATCCTAAGCGGTTTGAAATACCGTTGTTTATTGTCCATTCCGCGGATCATTTCTCCGTCCAGCAGATCCGTAGCGGGAAATTTGCTGCGCACCTTCTCCGCCATCTCTGCGGGAAAACGCAGACTGCCAATGGATATCCAGGCAATATGCGCCGGGTCGGCGTGCTCGAAAAGCGTTCTGACCAGATTTTCATACCCGGCCTCCTGGTCCGCATACATCAGCATGGGATCAAAATGAAAACCTGTCATATAACCCGCATTCTGGACCTTGCGGAGCGCCTGCGCCGGAAAGATCCGCGGCATAAAACTCATGCTTTCCGATCAGGTCCGCCGGATTCAGTGACCAGGATATGACCGTCTTCCCGTCATGCGGCACATCCAGCAAATGATCCACCTTGCCGGATTTGGTTTTCAGTTCCAGTATCATGTTCTTCTGCTGGGCGGCAAAACGTATCAGTTCCGGACCGACCTGCGCAATATCGTCAAGCGCCAGACTGTCAGCCAGTTCGCCGGTACCGATGCGGAACAGGCGCTGCGGTTCTTTCCGGATGCGCCTTTCGATCTGTTGCATCAGTTCATCCGTGTTCGCATAAACGGTCAGGAGCGGATTATTCAGATAATATTGTAAAATACAGTATGTGCAGTCATAGGGACAATTGGTCGTCTGGTGGAGCGTCCAGTAGTAACAGCAAAGATAAGGCTTTTCCGTTCCGGGACAGACCTTGAAGTGATCGCCCCTGGCGTATGTTATAAAGATATGATGTTTCGGATTGTCCGATTCGGCCTTATAGAGTTGCCGCCGGGCGTCCTCACTATCCTCGATGATACGGGATGCCGCATGGGGATACGCTTTCCGGAAGCGGTTTGCCACGGCAGTTTTTTCACAGCCCGATGTAATATAAATGATCATGATCTACGTAAGCCAGACATTGACCTGTCCGACGACATCACGAATGTTTTTGATCAGTTCGCGGGCCGCATTGATGCCGGTACGGGCACGAATGATCTTTTCCGGTTTTTCCTGCTCGGGATAACTGATATGAATATACAGGATCTTGCTCCCGGGGTAACGCGGAATGATCTTTTTTAATTTCTCAAGCTTCTGCTCAAATATTTCATCATTGCGGATCCGCAGATGAACTGTCTTTATCTTTCGTTCATTGAGGTCCGAGAGTGGCATCGCTTCATTCAGGAAAAGTGTAGGCAGCTGATTCTGCTCACTTTCGAACTTCAGATTCCCTTCCAGGTATATTTTAGCGTCCTCATACAGTAATTCTTTGTACTTCTCAAATGACTTGAAGGCAAGTACGTCAAATTCGTGATTCAATGTTTCAAAATGGAACTTTGCATACTGGTTGTTGCGCTTATCGTAGCGAATGATAAAATTGGTAACAATGCCGCCCGCCCGGATAATATCCGGCTTCGTAAGATCTTTATCGTCAAGATAGTATTCGTTGGTCACCGCTTCCAGCTCGTCGCGAAACGGCTCCAGCGGATGTCCGGTCAGATCAAAACCGATATATTCCTTTTCTTTCTCCAGTTTCATCTGTTTGTTCCATTCCGAAAGTTCTTCCAGCGCCGGCTCGTCTCATAACGATCTGTCCGTTCGCGGCACCGAAAAGACTGACCTGAGATGCCTTTTTTTCCTCCTGGAAACGTTGACCGTATTTCAGGGCCGCATCAATGGCATAGTATTTCTGACAGCGATTGCCTTCAAGCGAATCCATGGCGCCTGCGTAGATAAGAGACTCCAGTGCTTTCCGGTTGACGGTTCGCAGATCGACACGGCTTGTAAGGTCGAAAATTGTTTTGTAGGGTCCGTCCTCGTGCCGGTGGTGGGCTATTTCGGCCGCAGCTTTTTCGCCCATGCTTTTAAGGGCTGAAAGGCCGTAGGTGATCCTGCCGTCCAGAACGGAAAAGTATTCTGTGCATGTGTTTACATCCGGTGGTATTACTTCAATATCCAGTTTTTTGGCCTCCGAGACCAGTTCAACGACACGTTTGATCTCGCCGCGCTCGCTGGTAAGATTTGCCGCCATGAATTCTGCGGGATAATACGCTTTAAGATAACCGGTCTGATAGGCAATATAGGCATAAGCCACGGAATGGCTTTTGTTGAAACCGTAGGAGGCAAATTTTATCAGCAAGTCATAGATCTCATTGGCCTTTTTCGAATTGATATTGTTCTCTGCGGCCCCTTCGATGAACTCGTTGCGCATTTTTTCCATTACATCGACTTTTTTCTTTCCCATTGCGCGCCGGAGCGTGTCGGCTTTCCCCAGCGAAAAACCGGCGATCGTGGAGGCGATCTTCATCACCTGTTCCTGATAAACGATCACTCCGTAGGTGTTTTTGAGGATCGGTCCCATTTTCGGGTCAAGATAATCGACCTTTTCACCGTGCTTGCGGTTGATAAAGGTCCGTATGTTATCCATCGGCCCCGGTCTGTACAGAGCATTCATTGCCACCAGGTCCTCAATACATGTCGGATGCAGGCTTTTAAGATGCTCACGCATTCCCGCCGACTCAAACTGAAAAAGTCCGAACGTGCGGCCTTCACCGAAAAGGTCGTACACTTTCATATCATCAAAGGGAATTTTATCAATATTCAGTTCGATTCCTCTCTGCCTCAGCAGATCAAGCGTATGCTTTATCACGGTCAGTGTCCGCAGTCCCAGAAAGTCCATCTTCAGCATACCCATCTGTTCCAGACCACCCATGTCATACTGGCTGGTCACATCATCCTTTGAGGTTTTGTACAGCGGTATATAGTCCAGAAGATTGCCGGGTGCAATAACCACGCCGGCCGCATGGATGCCCACCTGACGATTCATGCCTTCCAGCACCTTGGATATCTCCCAGAGTTTTTCGTGTGCGGGACTTTCGTGAATATAATCCCTGAGATCCTTATTCATTTTCTCGGCATCGACAAGGTCCTTTGCCTCGGGCGGGATTGCCTTGGCAAAGCGGTCCCCGGTGGCATAATCCATTCCCATTACCCGTGCAACATCCCGTACCACAGCCCTTGCTTTCATGCGTCCGAACGTGATGATCTGCGTAACACTGTTGTGTCCGTAACGTTCTTTGATATATTCGATGACCTCACCGCGTCGCTCATAACAGAAATCAATATCAATATCGGGCATGGTGATACGGTCCGGATTCAGAAAACGCTCGAAAAGCAGGTCAAAATCAAGGGGATTGATATTGGTTATTCCCAGTGCATAGGCTACAAGGCTTCCCGCAGCGGAACCGCGGCCGGGTTCGACCGGAATACCGTTATTTTTCGCCCACTGAACAAAATCCTGGGTAATGAGAAAATATCCGGAAAAGCCCATTTTTTTGATCACGGAAAGTTCATAGTCGGCGCGTTCCGTATATTCGGAAGGGGGTTCTTCGCCAAGCCGTTCTTTCAATCCTTTGTGTACCAGCATATTCAGGTACATATCCGGATCATTCGTGTGTGCTTTTTCCGGAATGGGAAATTTGGGGAGGTGGTATTCTCCCGCATGAAGTTCGAAATTACATTGTTCTGCTATCTTTACCGTATTTTCAAGAGCCTCGGGAATATCACTGAACAATTCCTGCATCTCTTCCGGGGATTTATAATAGAATTCGTCATTGGCGTACCGCATACGCCGTGTATCACTGATATTTGACCCGGTCCCGATACAAAGAAATGCGTCATGGGCCTCTGCATGTTCACGAAAAGCATAATGGGCATCATTTGAACAAACCAAGGGGATGCCGGTCTCTTTTGAAACTTTTATAAACACATCATTGACAATATCCTCTTCCGGAAGGCCGTGACGCTGAACTTCAAGATAAAAACGCTGCGGATAAATGTCCGCATATTCGAGTGCAATGGATCTTGCTTTTTCAAAACCGTTCACTCTGGCGGCGACGGCGGCTTCTCCTTTTATACAGGCAGAGCAGGCTATCAATCCTTCGCTGTATTTCCGCAGTAATTCTTTATCCACTCTCGGTTTATAGATAAAACCCTTCAAGATAGCCCCGGGAAGTCAGCTTAATAAGATTCTTATATCCTTGTTCGCTGGCGGCAAGAAGAACAAGGTGAAAATATTTTCTTTCCTCGTTTTTTGTGCTGATGCGTTCGTGCCGGGATCCGTTAACGACATACATCTCACAGCCGATGATCGGTTTAATGCCGGCTTTCTTTGCCTGGTTGAATAGTTCTACGGCGCCAAACATGTTCCCGTGGTCCGTAAGTGATACCGCAGGCAGACCCATGTCTTTGGCAATTTTAACAATGGTTTCGATCTTCAGCGCACCGTCAAGGGTGCTGTAATCGCTGTGCGTATGTATGTGTACAAAATCCGCCATATTTCCCGGGAGTTAGAGATTAATGGTATTTCCGGTCCTTACATGCAAATGTACAAAATTCATGGGGAAAAGAAAAAAGACTTTATATGATTTTAGCCCGGAAATGCCGATTTGGGTAAATTCATTTTCTTTGTTTTAAAATACCCGCACATTACCTTATATTTAAACTAATAAAATATTAAACGGTCCGAAGAGAAATAAATCGCATTTTCGGGAAAGGGATTAATAAATGAAACGTTTTGCCAGTGTGGATTTCATGAGGGGACTTGCTATTTCTTTAATGCTGATCCTGCATATGATCATGCATACGCTGAACATTGATGTGCTTACCGCCGATCTGTCCCGGCTTAAGTTCATAGAGTTTGTCCTATTGATCATTCTTCCTTTTGCCGGCGGTCTGGCGGGTTTTTTTAATGGTTTCCGCTGCCGGGAATGCCATCAGTATGGAAAACGCATTAAAACAGAACCTTTCACCCGCGGCCCTTGCACGCCGCCAGGTCGTTGGCGGATTTATCCTTCTTATCTTTGCTATGCTGGTAGAGGGGCTGATCGGTTATCACGGTGACGTCGGCGTCTTTGTCCATGAATCCCTGAAGGCCGTATCCGATCCGGGGATCGCTCCCGTGCAATGGAACTGGGATCATTCTCTCTGGAGGTTTAATCATTTTGAGACGATCCATACTATTGCCTGGTGTATTATCATCAATGGCATTATTCACAGTTTTCTTGTTTCCAAAGAGAAGTACCGGATAAGAACAAACTGATACGGACTTATATATTTCTGGCGGTTATCGTTCTGATATTGACGCCGGTTGTCTGGGGTATCGTGAATCTTATCATACCCGGTTATCCCTGCTCAGGAAGGTACGTATCTGGCGTCTTATCCCCGCATCGGCATAGATCCTTTCCTGCGTTTTGTCCTGGTATTCTTTCTGCAGCCGCTGGCCGGACATCCCGAACCGCTTTTCCCTTATCTTGCAGCTTCTTTTGTCGGGACGATCTTCGGAATATTTTTAACCATGCCACGGTCCCTGCAAAAGCCTCAGCGTTTTATCAATAATGTCCTTCGTTACGGACTGATCGTTTATTTTATCGGACTTGCCGGTATTATTATCAATATCGCTATGGTCATTAATAATTCCGGTATTGATGCGGGCCTGGATCTTTATGTTCACATATGGGATCACCGCGGATGGACCCCTGATCTGCTGGGAGTTCCTTTGTGGGTGGTATTTCCAATTCCTGATCCTGGCCGGATTCAGCACATTGCTGATCGCAAGCATGATCCGCCTTGTGGAAATGCGCGGTAAGGCAAAGATCTTTGCAAAAAGAACGCGTGTTGTCCGCCGTTTCGGATTTGTCGCTTTTACGATCTATACCATTCAGTTCCTGTATTTTATTGCCATGTTCATTTCCATTGATCTGATCTTCGGCAATATTTACGGAAGACGTGTCGGTCTGTGGGGAGAGACCCTTGTGACCATTGTCATCGGTATGGGTATGTTCACCGTGCTTTTATATCTCTGGGAAAAGATACGCTATGCGGGGTCGCTGGAATGGATGATGAAACAATGTAACTATTTTTTCAACCCCGAACGGCGCAAACGTTTAAAAGCAGCGGGGATCAGATGGTTCGAGGCCGGACTCCTGAACGTAAAGAGCTCCTTTTACCATGCTGAATGGATAAACATCAGAGGTGAACGGCAACTTTTACACGACCGTTATGAGGAGTCGAAATTGGCAATGAAACTGGGAATCGCTGGTTTTGTTTTTCCGCCCTTTGCCTTTGCCGGATATCTTATTGCACGACGGACCGCAGCGCAGGAGGGCGGAAGCGCCGAGCACCGGAGGGCACTCAGACTGACTGCCATTTCCGTTATCTTTTTCCTGGTCTGGCTGGTATTGTTCAGTATTATCTCACCGGCGGCTTTTGCCTGAGAATATCCTATTTTTTTCTGTAGCTTTTCCTGTTTTTAATGTATTTTACAACATGAAAAAACGGTTGATCTTTTTCTTTTTACTGATAACCGGCTGCCTTTTACTCATACAATGCGCCGCTGAAAAACCGCCTGGCGGCTGTCCTCCGATACAGAACCGCCTTTCCTTGTTTATTCGTCTCTGGTAAGCGGAGCTGTTAATATTGATTCCCTGCACGTCCTGAACTTTACTTTTTCCGAACCGCTAAATGCAAAGACGGCGGAAAAAGGTATTACATTATTTCCCCTGAACGAAAATCCGGTGGAAATTCACATCCGCGGACGGAATATCCGGATAACTCCGCTCACACCATGGAAAAAAGGGATCGTTTATACGGTCATTCTCGGTAAAACCATCGCGGACCTGCGAAACAACAGCCTTCCGGAACCCCTCCAATTTAGTTTTACGGTAAGCGGCTCTATGCCTCAAAACCGTATTTCGGGGCGTGTTACGGGGCAAAAGAAAAACACCAACTCCTACATTCATATCAGCCGCACACAGCAGATCCCGGATTCGATATTCGCGCAGCCGGATTATTATACACAAAGCACCCCGGATGGCTCTTTTTCCTTTTATTATCTTCCCGAGGATAGTTTTTATATCGCCGCTTATCAGGACCTGGATAAAAGCAACAGTTTTAATAAGAATTTTGACGGTGTTTGTGTCCCCGCAAAACGTGCAGTGTTTCCCGATACGCTAAAGGATATAACGGTCTATCTGCTGGCAACGGAAAATAATTTTCTTCCCCCAAACTTCTGAAGGCAGAAAATCTTTATCCCGGAGCTACGAAACTGTCGTTTACGAAAGAACCGGCTGTGTGGAACGAACGGGATTCTTTCCGACCGGGAGATGCTGAACCCGATACGGTGCTTTATTCCGGCAACAGCTGCGTGCTCTACCATGAACGGCTGCCCGCCGATTCGGTAGAACTGCTCCTGCGCAATGTGAAAGATCATCTGAATTGTGAATTAACGGACACCCTTGTCCGTATCCCGGTAAATGAAATGGAGGACAGCCTCTATCATTTCACCCAGCGCGATGAGATCCTTTTTATCATGCCTCCCCCCGGAGCCGCTGTTCTCAGCGGCCGTTTTGAGGGTCCCCGCGATACGGTCGGGCTCACCTTGACGCAGAAAACACACGGTATGTATGCCATCCCTTCTTCGGATCCGTCCGTACGGGGGAAATGGCACGTCAGCATGCCGGGATCGAAAGCGTATCCTGAGATCCTGACCGACAGTATCTATACGGTGGAACTGAAACGCGGAGCGCCGAAGGAATACGGGGCGGTCCTGGGAAATATTCATCTGCCGGAAAAAAGTCTCCCCTGCCGCATGGTCCTGAAAAATGAAGCCGCGCATTATGAAACCTATTGCAGGAATGAAGCTTTCCTGTTTGAAAAAGTCCTGCCGGGAAATTATACCTTATCCTTTTACATTGACCGCGATAAAAACCGGCGTGCAGATCCCGGACGTCCTTATCCCTACCGTGCGCCGGAAATAATTCATGAACTTGATGAAAATATACAGGTTCGTGCTCGTTGGGATACGGAACTGGAGCATTTCTATGAAATTGATATTGAAAATGATATCTGACTGCCCTATATTAGACTCCAACATATCATGAGGTAAGCATGGAGAATTATTACAGTGTCATACTGGCCGGAGGTGTCGGTAAACGTTTTTGGCCCCTGAGCAAAAAAAAACATCCTAAACAACTGCTGGATCTTGTCGGCGGAAAAGTATGATCAATTTAACGATCGAGCGATTACGCGGTCTGAGCGATCTTGATCATATTTATATTTTGACCAACAGGGAACAGGCGAAAATGATCCTTGAGCAGAACAGGGAATTAAGCGAAGCGAATTTTATCATTGAGCCTTCCGGGAAAAGTACGGCCCCTGCTATCGGACTGGCAGCCATGCACTTACTCAAAAGGGATCCCGACGCCGTCATGGGACTGTTCCCTGCAGATCATCTTATCGCGAATAACCGGGAATTCACTAAAACCGTCAAGACCGCTATAGAGTCCGCTAAAAAGCATAAAGCACTTTTTACGTTCGGCATTGAGCCCGGTTATCCTGCAACCGGATATGGGTATATCCAGGTTGAAAAGGAAGAACTTCCCGGCGAAACAATAATATACAAATCAAAGACCTTTGCCGAAAAACCCAACCTTCAGACTGCAAAGCTTTTCGTGAAATCGGGTGAATTTTTCTGGAACAGCGGTATGTTCGTCTGGCGGGCACAGGTGATCGTAAATAAGATCGATCGCTATTTACCCGAATTGGGCGCTTGTCTTAAAGAAATATACGATACGATCGGAACACCCGATTATCAGAAAAATGTCAGAAAAAAATGGAAAACGATACAGCCAATATCCATAGACTACGGCGTGATGGAACAAGCCTGCCGTATTAATGTGGTAAAAGCAACGTTCGGCTGGAGTGATGTCGGAAGCTGGGACACGATCTACAAGTTAGAGAAGAAAGACAAAAGCAAAAACGCTTTCCGTTCCAGGGGACTTCTTTTACGTTCAAGCGGCAATTATGTGTACAGTAAAAACCTTAAAATCTTTGGATTGGGTATTAAGAATCTGGTGATCGTTGAAAATGATGGTGCACTGCTTATTATGCCCCGTTCAGAGTCGGAAAATATCAAAGAGATCGTGGACTCTCTGCCCGTGATCGGCGAAGAAGAACTTTTGTAAAACAATGAAACCCAGACGATTTCTTGAAAAGCTGAGCGCTTTTCTCCGCGAAAATGATTACGATGTGATCTTTGCAACCGGTGCATTTTCCGGGGGACATTGTATCATCAATGAGAATAATGTCGTTGTCATTAATAAACGCATGCCGGTTGAAGAACAGCTTCGGATCTGTGTTTCCGTTATACTTGAACATCAGCTGGATTATTCGGAGCTGAAAAAGAAATACGATCTTATATACAGCGATATATTCCCCGCTAAGCCGTAACTATCCTATTTTATAAAACGACCGGGGTAATTCGTAAAAAATCCGTCGACTTTTTCATTCTGCAGCTGCCGGGCTATTCGCGTATCATCCACTGTCCAGACATAGACCTTTAGACCATGGTCATGAATCCGGCGGATCCACGGCGTGCGAATATGTTTTACATTTAAATTTGCGGCAAATGGCCGAAGAACCTTTATGCGTTTTTTCAGGCGTTTCGGTTTTTTATTATACAGAAGGGCGACGGGGATCTCGGGAAAAAGTTCATGAAACCGCCGCAATTCGCGGTAATAAAACGATGATACAAAAAAATCCCCGGTTTTCCACGGACCCGTACGAATACTGTTCCGGATCATCTGCGCAAGGGGAACGGCCGTACGGCGGCTTTTTATTTCAATGTTGATGCTGACCCTTGCATCTATCAGTTCCAGCACTTCTTTCAGGGTCGGTATTTTTTCTCCTTCCCCCGCATCATATTTTCGCAACGTTGCCAGTTTTGTTTTTTTTACCTTTCCGCGCTTGCCGGTAATGCGCTTCAATTGACGGTCATGAATGACAACCAACTGCCCCGAACGGCATTTCTGTACGTCACATTCTATGGCATCCACTTTCATGTGCACTGCGGCCTTAAAGGCTGCAAGCGTATTTTCCGGAGCGTTCCCGGAAAGCGCCGCGGTGAGCTATAATGGTGGTTTTATACATAACCGTCCGGATTCTTCTGCTGCCATCTCCATGCATCGCGCACCATGTCCGGCAGTCCTCTTTTGGCCTCCCAGCCCAATTCTTTCCTTGCCTTTTTCGCATCCGCGTAGGATTCCGCTATATCGCCCGACCGCCGGGAAACGATCTCATAGGGAATAGGGATATTGTTGTTTTCTTCAAAAGCCCGGACAACATCCAATACGCTGTATCCTTTGCCGGTTCCTAAATTATAAATGGCTGAACCGCATTGCTTGTCCGATCTTTCAAGAGCCTTTACATGTCCCTCGGCAAGGTCCATAACGTGAATATAGTCCCGTACACCGGTACCGTCGGGAGTGGGATAATCGTCGCCGAATATTTTAAGTTTTTGGCGTCGACCAACGGCAACCTGGGAAAGAAAAGGCATAAGATTGTTCGGAATACCTTTCGGATCCTCACCGATCTCACCGCTCGGATGCGCACCTACAGGATTAAAATACCGCAGCAGTGTGACTTTCCAGTCCCGGTCCGCAACACAGATGTCCTGTAATATATGTTCAATGAATAACTTCGTCTTTCCATAGGGATTTCCCGCAGAAGTAGCGTCATCCTCTTTGAAGGGCACCCTGTTGTCCATCCCGTAAACAGTTGCCGAGGAACTGAATATTATGGTTTTGACCCCGGCTTCCGCCATAACCTCACAAAGGACAATACTTCCGTAAACATTGTTATCATAATAAGCCAGGGGGTTCTCGACCGATTCACCCACGGCTTTGAACCCTGCAAAATGTATAACTGCATCGATCGCTTTGTGGGCAAAAATTCCGCGCATTGTTTCCCGGTCACGAATATCCGCGCGGTAAAAATCCATATTTTTCCCGCTTAGTTTTTTGATGCGCTCCAATGCTTCTTTTTTACTGTTGGAGAAGTTATCGACAACGGTAACAGCGTATCCCGCCTCCAGCAGACACAGGGTGGTGTGGCTGCCGATATACCCGCCACCTCCGGTAACAAGAATGTTTTTTCTCATACGACTTACCTTTATTTACAGGTAAAATTACCGGTTTCTCATCAGTAAAGCAACGGATAATTCCCGATACATATACAGTGCCATACCGTAATAAAAGTTCTTTTCATTCAAAAAACGTTCAAGCACATCAACCCTTCAGCGCTAATAATATTGCACTCTTCAGCAAGAGAAGGCCGGACGTTCGGTGTCCGGAATTTATGTGCGCTTAATCACAGGTCCGAAACAGCTGTTTGGGTTTTTACGCATCCTGCGTACATTCCGGCGGGAGGACAAAAATGGTCTCACGATGTTATTCCGCAGGATTACACGGTGTCAACGCATATGAAGTGACCGTTGAAACACGTCTGGACCGGAGTATGCCTAAATATTTTATTGTCGGCCTTCCCGAAAAAGCGGTGAAAGAAAGTTTTTCGCGGCTTTTTTCCGCAATTAAATCATGCGGTTTCCAGATGCCGGGGGGAAAGATCATTCAAAATCTTGCACCTGCGGACATACCGAAAGAGGGTACCGGGTTTGACCTTTCCCTTGCGATCGGTCTGCTTGCCGCTTCGGGCATTATTGATCTGCAGCGTCTGAATAACATGATCTTTGTGGGTGAACTGGCACTTGACGGTCATATTCGCCCATCGAAAGGTATCCTGCCGATCGCCCTGGGAATGAAAAATTTCAGGCAAAAAAACCTGCTCGTTCCCAAAGCAAATGCAAAAGAGGCCGCCATGCCGGGATATTGTAATGTCTGGGGCGTGGATAATTTGCGCGAGGCGGTTGATATCATCAACGGCCATGAGAACATACATCCCGTGAAAGTCGATATTAAAAACTATTTTACCGGCACACATTCCCACGATGCGGATTTCGCCGAGGTAAAGGGACAGGCACACGTAAAACGCGCCCTGGAGGTTGCCGCCGCCGGGGGGCATAATATTGTACTGATAGGACCTCCGGGATCGGGGAAGTCCATGCTTGCAAAACGTTTTCCGAGTATACTCCCCGATCTCACACTGGAAGAAGCGATGGAAACAACGGCCGTTTATTCGATCTATGAAGATATCTCCGATGTAAGTCTGATCACCAGCCGGCCGTTTCGTTCACCGCATCATACTGTCAGCGACAGCGCACTGGCCGGCGGCGGCAGGATACCGCGGCCCGGCGAAGTGAGTCTCGCACATAACGGTGTTCTTTTCCTTGATGAATTTCCCGAATTCAAAAAGAATGTTCTCGAAGTGCTTCGCCAGCCGCTGGAGGACGGGGAGGTGACGATCAGCAGGGCACTGACCACATTGACCTATCCCGCACAATTCATGCTTATCGCTGCCATGAACCCCTGCCCCTGCGGCTATGCCACAGATCCTCAGCATGAATGCACCTGCAGTATCGGACAGATCCAGAATTATCTCAGCCGGATTTCCGGACCCTTGCTTGACCGTATTGATATTCACGTTGATGTTCCCCCTGTGAGTTACGAAGAGATCAGCGACCGGGAAGACAGTGAGCATTCTTCGCAAATACGCCGCAGGGTGCATAAGGCGCGCGAAATTCAAACCGTTCGTTTAAAGAAGTATCCGCAGATCCACTGCAATGCGCAATTGGGACCAAAGGAAATTAAAAATTTCTGTGAACTGTCCGGAGAAAGCCGCCGTCTGCTGAAAATCGCCCTTATCCGTCTCGGCCTCAGCGCGAGGGCATATATGCGTATTCTGAAAGTGGCACGCACGATCGCGGACCTGGATGCGGAAGAACATATCCTTACAACACATATCAGTGAGGCAATTCATTACCGTAATCTTGACCGCCAGCCAAATATCATTTAACTATAGAACGTGATCCGTAAGGACAGTTGAATAAAAAAAAGACCTGCAGATAAAAAATTGTTGCTGTTTTGCCGTGCAGCGGCTCGAAGAACCGCACCGGTGCAGCTGTTTTTCGCGTATATAAAAAACGGGACCGTTATGATAAACGGCCCCGCTGCGATAAGCACATCTGTTTTAATAAAGGCTTATTCCCATGGTAAATGCCATAGTGCCGAGAAAATTCTCTCCGTAGCGTTCTTCCGTTACACTCCAGCTCTCGGCCGGATACTGGGACTCGCCGCGTGAGGTCCCGCCCAGAAAACGCAGGTTACCGAATACTTCCATACCTTTACGTAAAGGATATCCCATGCGCAGTGACGCATCAAGGAGAGAACCTTCAAAATCGAAATTCGCTCCGTTTATGACGGCGGAAGATGCATAAAGTCCCGTGGCATCCAGACTGAAAAAGAGTCCTCCGTCAAAAGTATAACGGCCGTAAAGATTAAAGGACGGGACCAGTCCCACATTCTGTGCTACCGACAGCGCGGATCCGTCAACGGCCTTAAAAACAATTGAAGCGTTCCTTACCTGCAGCGCCGCACCGCCGGCTAATTGCAGCTTTTCATTATTAACAAAAAAATACGAATAGGTAAAACGATAGAAAGGAAATCCGTATTTTATCTCCATCGGCGTTCCGGCTGAAAAAAGTGTGCTGTCGATCATTACATCTTCCCGGAATGTCACATCGGTGTTTACGGTGAGAGGCTGATAAAGCAATCCGAACTTGTGCTTGTCTTTAACCGTGAATCCTGCATTATAACGGTCGAAAGGGAACAGAACATCCTGACCGCCCTGATTGACAAAATCAAAGCGGGTTGCGCCTTCTTCCGTTCTGCCGGACTGGTAATAATGGTTAAGTACTCCGACCAATCCGGTTTCAACTTCAAAAAAGATCTTTACCGGACGGTCCGGAGCGTTTATCAGCGATCCGTTATTCCCTGCCTGCAGAGGAACAAGCAATACTATTGCCATCATCAACATTAAGAATTTTTTCATTGTCTTCTCCTTTTTTAACTATGATATAAGAAATAACCCCTGATGTTCCCATTATTATTAATTTATATAATTCATTTATTTTGATCAAATTGAAACCGTTTTTTCTGTTCAAATGACAACAGATCCGGTTATGATAAGCAGTCGGATCCTGCTTGTCTTCTGAGGATAAGTGCATTATTTTTGTGAAAAATGATCCTTTTTTTGGGTTTTTGCAAACTATATTTCTTTTGCCGGAATTTTCCTTTCGGCGAACGTTCTGAATACCGTATATTACAGAAGTCATAGTAATTAACGTCATGGGAGATAAAAATGAAAAAGATCGCTTTTTTCGACACCAAACCCTACGATAAACGTTTCTTTAACGCAGCTATTGAAAATTTTAACTACGGCATCAAGTATTTCAAAGCCCATCTGAATGAGAATACCGTGGAATTAACGGACGGTTTTGATGCCGTCTGCGCTTTTGTGAATGACGATATCAATGAAAAAGTGCTTGATCATTTGCAGGAACACCAAATAGACCTGATCGCCCTCCGTAGCGCGGGTTACAATAATGTCGATCTCAAGCACGCCTATAAGCGCGTGCACATTATGCGGGTCCCTGCCTACTCCCCCTATTCCGTTGCCGAGCATGCCATGGCCCTGATCACCTCCCTGAACCGGAAAACACACCGTGCCTACTACCGGACCCGGGACGGGAATTTCTCCATTGAAGGACTGATGGGATTTGATCTTCACGGAAAAACAGCCGGTATCATCGGCACGGGAAAGATCGGCCAATGTCTTATCGATATCCTGCAGGGCTGCGGTATGCGTATACTTGCCTACGATCCGTACCCGAATAAAAGTTATGCGGAAGAAAGCGGCATTAGCTATACGGACCTCCAAACATTATACCGGGAATCGGAAGTTATTTCCCTGCATTGCCCGTTGACCCCCGAAACCTATTATTTTATTAACGAAGAAGCGATCGACAATATGAAAAAAGGTGTGCTTTTGATAAACACCGGACGCGGTAAACTGATAGACACCAAAGCATTGATCGACGGCCTGAAAAAAGAAAAGATCGGCGGTGCCGGGCTTGATGTTTACGAGGAGGAAGCAAACTATTTTTTCGAGGACTTCTCGGATTCGGCAATATCCGATGATGTGCTTGCCGCCTGATGACGTTTCCCAATGTCCTGATCACGTCGCATCAGGCATTTTTCACACAGGAAGCATTGCAGAGCATAGCTCAGACAAGCTTACGGAATATCGATGATTTCTTTCATGACCGCCGCCTTGAGAATGAGATCTGCTACCAATGCGCACGGAAATGCGTTAAACCCGGCAAGAAACGCTGCTGGTAAACTTCAGTCACGATCCTTTCCCGCAGTGTTCATAAAGGCAGAATTTCTTTTTTCTGTTTTTAATTCAGTGTGTTTTTTATTATTTTTGAAAGTTATTGTAAATATTCCAAGGAGTGCATATGAAAAAACATTTTGATATAATTATTCTTATGGGCCGCCCCGCTTCAGGAAAATCCGAGGTCATTGATTATTTGAATAAAACACCTGTTTCTGAACGTCTTGAACGTTTTCATGTTAATAAATTTGAAGAGATCGATGATTTTCCCATGCTCTGGACCTGGTTTGAAGAAGATGCCATTCTGGAAAAGATCATGGATAAGCCCCGGTTACATACAGATCCTGAAGGGTATTTTCTTCATGATTATCTCTGGGATCTTCTTATTGAACGTATTTCCATGGAATATCAGAAAAAATTACGCGACAAGGAGTATCCCGAAAAAACGACAACTATAATCGAATTCAGCCGCGGTTCGGAACACGGCGGATATAAAAGCGCCTTCCATCATCTTTCCGATGAAATTCTCAATAAAGCCTGTATTCTTTATATTGATGTCCCCTATGAAGAATCCCTGCGGAAAAACCGGCGTCGTTTTAACCCGGAACGGCCCGATTCCATTCTTGAACACGGACTCCCGGACGATAAGCTTGAACGTTTATACGGCGAGATCGACTGGAAAGATTTCAGAGGTGATGACAAAGAGTATATAAATTTTTCCGGTCATAAGATCCCCTATGTCGTTTTCAAGAATATGCCGGAAGTTACGGATGATTATAAAAAATTAGGGCCCGTATTGGAAAAATGTCTTACTGAACTATGGAATATTAATAAGAAAAAATAACGAGGTTATCGTGGAAAAAAGTACATTCAAAAAATTTTTAGAGGATTACAGTATCTGGCTTTTTGCCTTCGGATATTTCGCCTGCTATATCCCTTACAGTCTCTTTGCAAAGATCATGAGCAAGGGACTCCTTCCTTCGCTGGACGGCAAGACCATGACGGGATTCACTATTCTTCCCGTGATCGCTCTGGCGACACTCGCTACCATGATCGTTCTGATCAGCATACTCGGCTGGTGGAAATATGCCAAACATTCGACCATATTCGGAAAGAGCATACCGCATCCGACAAAATGGACGATTCTGTCCGGTATTTTTACATCACTGATCATCGGTACAACGACTCTCGCTTATACTTTTGAAGGCCTGAGTATCGTTTTTGCAATGCTTTTGATGCGCGGCGGTGTTTTGATCATCGGGCCCATTGTCGATGCGATCACGAAACGCCGTGCACGCTGGTTCTCCTGGGCGGGACTTGTCGGTGCTCTCACCGCACTTTTGATCAATCTGACGGATGCTCAGGGTTACAAGGTGCCTCTTCTGGCCGGAATCGTAATTTTGATTTATCTTTTCAGCTATTTTATGCGTTTCCAGTTCATGACGCGTAATGCGAAAAGTGAGAAAAAAGAAGTTAATTTACGGTACTTTGTGGAAGAAACGATGGTTTCAACGCCCATATTTGTTATTCTGTTGGGTATTTTTGCTCTGTTCAAAGGCGAGATCGGTGCCGATGTACGGCTCGGCTGGACAATGCACTGGGGAGAACCTTATCTCTGGATGCTGATCCTTATCGGAATTTTTTCCCAGGGAACCGGCTTTTTCGGCACATTGGTCTTCCTGGATAAGAACGAGAACACCTACTGCATTCCGGTCAACCGTTCTTCCAGTATTCTCGCCGGTGTGATCGCTTCTTCTCTCCTGGCGTTTTTCCCGGGACAGAACCTGCCTCCACTTTCACAATTTATCGGTGCCGGTATCATTATTGTATCAATTCTTTTTCTGACGATCCCGCCAATGATACAGAAAAAGAAAAAACTGGAAATGTGATCTACACAAAAAGGCAGGCTTCCCTGCCTTTTTCTTTTTTGTGAAACTTCTCCGAATTTGATATGTTATTTTAACAGGGAAATAAATAATAACCGTTATATAAATGAAATATTTATTACGAAAGCTAAAACGTAAAAAAACCGGACTTGCCCTCGGAGGAGGCGGTGCTCTTGGACTTGCACATGTGGGAGTACTGAAAGCACTTGAGGAATATAATATTTATCCTTCGGTAATAAGCGGGAACAGTGCCGGTGCGCTGGTAGGCGGATTGTATGTGTCGGGGAAATCGGTTCAGGAACTCATTGATCTCTCCCAGGAACTGGGCACCAATATGCTTGATAAGATCAGAATGCCGCTGAAAGGCGGTTTAATAAAAAGCCGGCGCATTCACGAAACACTGCTGGATATTCTTGGAGATAAAAAACTTGAGGACTGTGATATTCCTTTTTATGCCGCTACCGTTGATCTGAACAGCGGAGCTTCTTACTATATCAACCGCGGCCGTATCGCGGACGCTATATTCGCAAGTATTTCTGTTCCCGGTGTTTTCCAGCCGTTTCAGGCAAACGGACTTCACCTTGTTGACGGTGGCGTGCGTGACACCATTCCCCTTCGTGCATTAAAACCCCATCGCCTGACGTTGCGTATCGGGGTCGGCATACTGAAAGCTTCGTTAAAAAACACTCCTCCCGAATATCTCGACATTTCTCCCGATGCAAAAAATGAAGTTAATACTGAAGTTCCCGGTGGGATGCTGAAGATCCTTTCCCGTTCCATGGCTATTATGTCAACAGAATCAGCGTTTAGAGAATTCAGCGCGAGAAAGCCCGATCTTGCAATATATATTGATCTTGGTGAAAAAATGCGGGTGTGGGAATTCGATCATCATGAAACGGCAATAACGTCCGGCTATGAACAGGCGCGTTCACAACTGAAAATTTTCTTTGGAAAATAAATCCTTGTTTTATAGTTTGTCGTGGGGTATATATTTTTTGTTTTTGAAGTTTTTTTACACACAGAGCAGGGATACTTATGAAAATTACGTCATTAGACGGAAAACGCTTCCGGCTTGCTGTCATCGCAGCGGCAAAAAGTTTAATACACAACGAAGATTATCTTAATAAGATCAATGTTTTTCCCGTACCCGATGCAGATACCGGTACAAATATGGCTGCAACGCTTCATGCCATTGTGACGTCCCTGCGGGCCAACACCGATCTTGCGCTTTCCGAAATGAGTCAGCATGTTTCCGATACGGCACTTGACAGCGCACGCGGCAATTCCGGCTCCATACTTGCCCAGTTCTTTTACGGACTTGCAACAGAACTGGGGAAAAAGCATACGGTTAATACCGGGGAATTCGCAAAAGCCGCTGTTAATGCAAGTAATAAGGCATATCAGGCAATGGCCGAGCCCCGCGAAGGCACGATCCTGAGTGTGATCCGCGTATGGGGCGAAGTCTGGGCGGAAAAATCCGCGACCCATGACGATTTCATCTACATTCTTCATTATGCCCTGAAGGCATGCAAGGTGGAACTTGCGAAATCTCCCGCCAAATTAAAACTCGAAGTAAAAATGAAATATGTGGATTCGGGCGGACTTGGTTTTGTCAATATGCTGGAAGGTATTGAAGCCTTTATTGAAAGTCCCAATATCAGACAATTGCTTGAAGGTCTCAAAGAACGCCTTACACCGCTTGCCAGCAGTCACGACGTTGCGTATGATCCCGATGTCAAATTCCGTTTTTGTACGGAATGCATTGTGGACGGCAGAGCCTTTGATCGTGATCATCTCCGCAAGCTTTTGTTTCCCCTGGGTAATTCGCTGATCTTGGCGGGAAGTAAACAGCGACTGAAACTGCACATCCATACCAATGCACCCGAAACGGTGTTCACTATTCTGGACCGTTACGGAAATGTGCGCCGCAAAAAAGTTGATGATATGAAAAAACAGGTTTCTCAGCGCAATCAGCGAAAACAGGAGATCGCCCTTGTCGTCGACAGCGCCTCGGATATTTCCGACGATGTTGCGGAAAAATATAATATTAACGTGATACCTCTGCGTATCAATTTCGGCGAAAAACAGTTCATTGACGGTGTCACCATGGATAATAACATGTTTTACGAGCGGATGAAAAACGGCAAGGTGATCCCCAAAACCTCTCAGCCCACACCCCGGGATGCCGAAAATATCTACCGCTTTCTTCTGAGCCATTACAAGCATATTATATCACTGCACGTAACCGGTAAACTGAGCGGAACTTTTCAGACAGCCGTTTCGGCCGCGGCCAGAGTTGATGCGAACCGCATTTCCGTTGTTGATACGGCCTCCGGAAGTATCGCCCAGCAGATCATGGCTATTAAAGCGGCGCGTATGATCGCACAGGGGAATACCGTCCGTGAAATTCTGGATTTTCTTGCTTCTCTTCGCGGAAAGTTTAAAATACTTATTCTGTTCGAAACCATAAAATACGCCGTAAAGGGAGGCCGGGTAAAAGCGTATCAGGGGAATCTTCTCCGCTTATTCGGACTGGTCCCGCTTATAGGTTTCACGGAGGCGGGAGAAACCTGTAAAGAAGGGATAGTACCGAAAGGCAAGCGCGGCTGGAAAAAAGCACTACGTACTTTTCAGGATTTTTTCTATCCGGATACAGTCGATGAGATCGGAATTATTCATGCAAATTGTCCCGGAAAAGTAAAAGAATTTGAAGAAATGCTGCGCAGCCGCTATCCGGACGCAACATATTATCACGGCGAATTCGGTCCGGTTATCGGCACCTATGCGGGTCCCGGAGCTATGGCATTTGTCGGATTTACAAATGCACAGATACCGCTGCCTCCACAGCAGGATAATAATACTACATTTAATAAAATTATTGAACGTTTACCGTTGCCCGCCGGGAAAACTGATCTGCCGGCAGTAAAAAATAAAAACAGGGAGAGAAAACCATGCTTTTTACTGACATACTTGTTTTTTTATCCGCTTATATTTTGGGTTCAATCCCTACGGCATGGATCGTGGGCAGGATATTCGGAGGAAAAGATTATGACATCCGTGAACACGGGAGCGGTAATGTGGGTGCGGCAAACGCCACCCTGCAATCTGGGATGGAAAGTGGGAATACTTACGTTTATTGTTGACTCCTTCAAGGGTTTTGCCGTGATCTTCTGGCTTCCGGCACTTATTTCCACTTCATCATTAAGTTTCGAAACCATCCGGGTCCTTCTCGCCGTTCTGGTCCTGATCGGGCACAGCTATCCGGTGTTCATCCTTTTCCGCGGCGGAAAGGGCGTTGCAACTACGGCAGGGATCATTTTTGCTTTCCGCTGGGAGGTTGGACTGGTATGTATGGCCGTGTTTATTATTGTTGTCCTGCTCTCCCGGCAATCCGGGATCGGCTCAATATTTGCTACCTTCTTTTTTCCCGTTTCAAATCTTTTCATGCTTTTTGTGCTGAATATTTCGATCTCACCGCAAATGCTCTGGTTCAGTATCGCACTTCCGTTCTTTATTCTCTTTACTCACCGGGAAAATATTAAGAAGATCCTCCGCGGAGAAAACAAAAAGGATTTTTAATGCAGAAGGTCGTTGCGGCTGTTATTGAAATAGACGGTTTTTTTCTGCTTTGCCGGCGTCATAAAAGATCCGCCCGTTTCCCGCTGAAGTGGGAATTCCCTGGCGGAAAGCTCGAAAAGAACGAGACACCCGCTGAAGCGCTGTCACGGGAATTAAAGGAAGAACTCGGTATCGAGATAAAAAATTCAGAGCCGCTCACGGATTACCGGTACAGGTATAATAATGAACCGGAGATACATCTGTATTTTTTCAGGATACGGGATTTTGAAAAGACCGTACAAAACCGTCAGTTTGACATGATCGCCTGGGTGGCCCTGAATGATCTGCACCGCTACGATATCCTTGACGGCGACCGGAAGCTGCTTAATATTCTTCAGAACAGAACAGATATATCACGCGGATGAACGTCGTAAATACATTAGCGGTATGTAGTAGATAAAGAAAATGGAACTATCTTACCGGACTTATTTTTCCTTTATAGAAACGAATAATCCGTACTCCGCTGCTGCTGCGCGGATGCTCCGGTGTAAAATGGATATGTCTGATAATACCGTGTACGCCTTCCAGCGACTTTAACGTTTCACAGATATTCCCGGGAGAATGGGTATCCCGGTCAATAATATTCATCAGAAGGTGCATGCTTTCGTATCCGTAAATATGGATACGGTTGGCCTGCTGTCCGGTTTTATCCTGAAAATTCTTTGCAAAACGTCTGAGCTGAATATCCCTTGAATTCCAGTAGTAATCATTGGCGATCAGCATACTGTCAATATTAGAACGGTAACGGTTCAGGATACTGGTGTTATACCAATTCCCGTCGCCCAGTAAAAGGGCGTCAAAGCGATGCTTTGCCCATTGAGGAGCAATATATTTAATATGGCTCAGCGGAACGGGCATGTAGACGGCATCTATGCCATATTCCTCCCGTGGGAAAATATAAGGGAAAAGGTCGGGGTCCGTTTCCGAGAGCAGCCAGATAGCGGGAACGGAGTCCATATTCGCCAGCTCCCCTTTCAAAGAATCCACCAGTTCCCTGTCTATGTACGGTTCAAGTTTCGAACTGTCCGGCACCAATGGTGAAAATTGAAATTCCCCGATGTATTGAGAATCTATTTTTACCGTATCGATCTCGGACAGCAAGGTATCCAGCCATTGGGGACCCGCTTCCTTTTGCATTGCTTCCAATAGAATACAGAGACTATCGGTGATCAGAGTGTTGTACTTTTCTTCAAGTGTGATCTTAGCGGAAAGCCATTTGTCTGCATGCTCACGAAATCTCTGAAAAGGGTATCCGAAATAAGCGTTTCTCTGTTTTCCAGCGCCTGTAAAACGCTTTCATAGCTTAGGGAATCACCCGGCCACAGATCTTCAAGCAGGAATACGGTATCGGGTTTTTCCGTGGCAACCGTATCTTCATAAGATATTGCATACAGGGAATCCATTTTCTGCGGATCATATTCCAGTGTGTCATTCAGCACACTATCAATGACACTTTCTTCCTGTGCCGCAGCGGTATCGCTTTCGAACAAACCGGCCGCTTTCGCTTCATAATATCCATCAAGATAAGAAAAGTACGGAGGAAGATATTCGGCGGTCTCTTTCAGGTCCTCAAGTTTATCATTGATATCTGAGGGAGTGCCGCTATACCAAACATTACTTATGATCCGGCCTCGTTTTTTTCAATGCTCCGCTTAAATGCATCTGAAATGTCTATTCCGTATTCACTTGTCGGGGCAACGACAGCGAAACGTTCGTATCCCAGAGAGTCGCAGGAAAAATCCGCCAGTGCACGGGCACGCTGCTGCTGTTCCGGATTAAGCTGAAAAATATTATTACCCATATCGACAAGATCGTCCGCAGTTGCGGTAGGCGTGATCATGGGTACACCGGCATATTCACAGATCGGTGCCATGGCAATTGCCGTTTCGCTGTTCAGGGGACCTAAAACCGCCGATATGTTTTGTATTTCCAGCGTTTCTTTCAGTGCCGTTAATCCGGTCCTTATTTCGCTTTTTGTGTCAACAATGATCAAATTTACCCTGATCTTATTTTCGTCGCGCCCGGACTCATATGCATATTTGATGCCGTCCAGCAGCTGATTACCTGTTTTCGATAACCTTCCCGTAAGCGGAAGCACCACGGCTATATTTACTTCCGTATCTTCGGCTTCTTTGGTTTTATTGAGATATGTTGTAATGTCTTTGTACTTCTGCACCAGGTATTCTGTATATAATTCGCTTTTTACATCCCGAAGTAAACGTTCTGCACCGGAATGATCTCCTGCGATACTATAGCGGTGCGCCAGCAAAAGTTTGAAAAAACTCAGGGGTTCCCGGGCAATAACAAGCGGCAGTATCATTTCAAGGTCCCGGGGAGACAAATAATAGCGGGAAATATCTTCACAGAATGCTATCAGCTCTTTTTTCAGATCTTCATCTGTGCTGGTGGACAACGCCTGCTTTGCAGAAATCATTGCCGGTGAATATTTTTGCATTTTCACAAGAGCTTTTGCCCTTTCAAAAAGTACGTCGGGCAAATAACGGCTATCGGAAAATTTTTGTTCAAAAATACGGCTGTCTGAAACAACCTGCTCATAATTTTTCAGCTCATATTCAGATTTTATTATCATAAAAAGTGACAGTGATGCATAAACATTTTCATCGGCAGGTCCCGAATCGTAAGCGTCACGAAATGTATGAAGTGCTTTTTCGTAAGCACCGCGCTTATATTCTTTAATACCGCGATCCACATCGGCGCGGCTGGCTGCTGATAGGGTAACACCGGTGAATATCAGGCAAAAAATGCCAATTATTACCGTGATTTTACTTTTACTGCCGATCGGTGAACTCCAGATCTTGTATTTCTTTGATCCTGTCGTATGCCGTCAGATTAAACTGTACCGGCGTTACGGAAATATAATTATTTTTCAGTACCGTGTCATCTGTTGTCTGTGATCCTTCTGTCAGTTTTTTTATACCTGTCATCCAATAATAGGTTCTTCCTTTGGGATCGGTACGTTTATCGAATTTTTCCTGCCAGTGCGCCATGCCCTGTTCGGTGATCTTTACGCCGCTGATCTCAGCGGCGGAAGCGACATTGGGTACGTTAACATTTAAAAGCAGCTCGCGGGGAAATCCTTCATCACGCATTTTTGCGACAGCATGATAGATAAAATCGGCTGCGGGTTCCCAGTTGGGGTCCCTATAAGTGTCCAGGCTTATAGCGATACCGGGAATACCGTGAAATAACGCTTCCGCCGCCGCACCGACCGTTCCGGAATATATGACATTCAATCCGGTATTACCGCCAAGATTGATGCCGGAGATCACGAGATCGGGAGCCGTATCCATCAGTTCACTCAGTGCCAGCTTCACGCAGTCGGCCGGCGTCCCGGAAACGGAGATCCCCTCGAATACGGTATTCTTGTATCTTTTTATGGGAATAGGTTTATCAAGCGTTATCCCGTGACTTATCGCACTGCGCTCACCGCTGGGAGCAATGACCGTGATTTGGCCAAGTTCGCTAACGGCATTATACAAAACGGAAAGCCCCGGCGCTTCTATGCCGTCATCATTCACCAATAGTATTTTCATGATCTCTCCTGCGGTAGCATGTAATGCAAATCCTTTTCATTATTGCTTGTTTGCGTTTTTTCCGGAAGCGGAACCCCATTCTTTCGGTTTATAGTTCATCCCGTATTCAAGCGCCAGGCTCTCATAATCCGTCACCGCTTCGCCGGGCATGTATTGTACATAATAATTACCTATCACTGAAGGCAAAATTGGTTTTTTTATCAATGTGACCCCCGGAACATCAATATCCGCGTTGGAAACGATCTGCTTGCATTCCGGGTACCATATGGCCAGATCCTCTGTTTTTCCGTAACGGATCTTCACGGAATCGACCGGCTCGCTAAGCTCCGCGGCATATATATTATCACGGTGCGAATGAATGACCCAGACCGGTTTTTTGCCCGGAAGGACTTCTTCCCGGTTTCCCGCTATAAACGCTTTCATACTGTTCACAGCCGCCAGCGGTATACGGTGCGGATACACCAGTCCCTTTGCAAAGCTCATACCGATGCGTAAGCCGGTAAATGAGCCCGGACCGGCGGAAACGGCGACGGCATCCAGTTTCTGGATCCGGATCTTCTGTTCTTCAAGCAGATCCCGTACGATCCCGGCCAGTTTTTCCGCATGCACGCGCGCTTGTTCCAGGTAATTCTCGGAAATACATTCTCCGCCGCTGTGAAGTGAGGCGCCGCATACCAGTGATGAGGTTTCAATTGCCAGTATCATTTATAACTCCAAATCTCTCGGGGAATATATTGTAATATGTCTTTTGTTCTTTCCCCGGTATTCCATATAAAGTTCTATGCTGTCGGCAGGAATATGCTCTGCAATGCGTTCCGGCCATTCGATCAACACCACTCCGCCGGCACTCAGATACTCTTCGAAACCCAGCATAATGATCTCATCGGGGTGCTGCAGGCGATAGCAATCAATATGAAAGACCGGCAGATCGCCATTATATTCGTTGATCAGGGTAAAAGTGGGAGAAGTTGCCGGCTGGTCCGCGTGGTAATATATGTTCACACCTTTAACAAATGTCGTTTTCCCGGCAGCAAGATCTCCGTACAGAGCAAGGACGTCATCCGGTTTCAGCCGGGAAGCTATTTGTTTCCCCAGATCTATGGTTTTTTCCGCTGATCCGCTTTCGAACGTATATTTGCTTTTTTTCATACTTTCGGTCTCAGGGTCGCAACCGGAAGGATCATCTCATCCATTGAGATCCCGCCGTGCTGAAAAGTGCCGGGATAGATCTTTTCATATTTCTTCATATTGTTCGGATAAAGAAAAAAGTAATCGTCTTTTGCAAAGATATACGTTGCCGTCAGATGGGTCTGCGGAAGCCGGTAATCCCCTGCATTTTTAACGAATACGGCCGTTTTCCCGGAAACCACCAGATTGCGCCCCGTTTTATACCGGAGGCTGTCCGTGGAATGGCGGTCCGCTTTGACCACAGTGCCGCGGTTCACGCGCAGACTACCGTGGTCGGAAGTAATAACCACATGAAAACCCGCATCTCCCGCCTGTTCGATAATGCGGCGTAGATAAGAACCCTCTATCCAGTTGCGTACCACTTTCCGGTATCCAGCCTCATCCGGAACGATCTCCTGGAGTACATTGGACACGGAGCGCTTATGAGCAAGAATATCAACAAAATTCGCCACCAGTACGATAAAGTCATTATTTTGTATATCGGAAAAACGGTTGGCAAGATTATCGCCGTATCGTGATTCAACTACTTTGTGAAATGAATGTCCGTTTTTCAAATGCAGGTTTTCTTTTCTCAGATAATCGGCGACAAGCTGGTTCTCATAGCGGTTCATGCTTTCTTCACTGTCCGGGTTTGAATAGAGATCGGGGTATTTCACATTGATCGCATCCGGAAACATTCCGGAAAAGATCGCATTCCGGCTATAGGGCGTCGCTGTAGGTAAGATGCTCAGATGCGCCTGCAGCTGACTGTCGAATTGCTGGTAGAAAAGAGGGGCTACGGCAAGCCACTGATCATAGCGCAGGCAGTCAATAAGAACAAGCAGTGTCTTTCTCCCTTTTTTCAGAAGGGGTTTGACAAAATGGTCCATGACACCGGGGGACATCGGTATGTCGGGATGATCTTCCCTTACCCAGTGATGGTATTTTTTTTCCACCAGCCGGCGGAATTCCTTATTTGCCTCTTCCTGCAATTCATGCAAAAAATGCTCAAGATCATACTGAATATTCTTGCCGAATTCGATCTGCCAGTATGCCAGCCGGTCATGGACATTTGCCCATTCCTTCAGCGAAGTTATCCCCTCAAAGAGCCGGGTTGTCATTTCCTGGTAAAAGTCCATAAAGTCCCTGCCGCGCACATCACGCGATATATGAGCGATATCCAAATTTTTTTTCAGGCTCAGGAGCACCTGGGAGGGATTGATGGGCTTTGTAAGATAATCGGAGATCTCCTTGCCGATGGCATCTTCCATCAATGATTCTTCCTCGTTCTTTGTGATCATGATCACGGGCATGCCCGGACGCAACTGCCGTATCTTCTCAAGTACGGCAAGTCCGTCGAGTCCCGCCATCATTTCATCCAGCAATGCAGCGGCAATATATTCCTGCTTTATGATATCAAGGGCATCCACACCATTGGTGGCGGTCTTCACCTCATAGCCTTTTTCTTCAAGGAACATAATATGCGGGCGCAGAAGATGGATCTCGTCATCCACCCATAATATTGTACGTTTGTTCGTGTTTTCAGCCATGGGACTAATTTAATCCTAATTTTCAGGTATACAAAGCGATTTGCGGTCAATAATTATATTATTGAGATAACGGTTCAATGTTCCGTTCTTTAAAAGTAAAAGTGCTTTCTTTTTTATTGATCGGGGTTTTATGAATTATCTTTATGATATTTTTTCTTTTTATTCTAATTTACGCTGTGATATTTCATAACAGCACAGGGTTTTTTCTATATCAATAATTACCGGGAAATAGTATAATACGGAATGAATATTACATAGATCGGTAACTCTTTCTTGACTTTTTTGCATATCCGGGAGGATGACAAACATGGACTTAGTAAAAAAAAGCAGAGAAAAATTTGATAAGGGTGAGCGCATAGTAGCTCCCCTGCTCGGCTTTCCCGCGGTAAAAGCCGCAGGGACCACTATTAAACTTGCCCAGCAGAATGCAGGTGAACACATGAAGGTAATGCGCAGGATCCGGAAGACCTGGGAACCCGATGTGATCTTTACGCTCATGGATCTATCCGTAGAAGCGAATGCGCTGGGCAGGGAAACCAAATTTCCCGCGGACGAAGCCGCAACGGTTATTGATTTTGACTATGACAAAAAGCGCGATCTTCCGCTTTTCACGTCTGTCGATATTCTTGATGATGCCCGCCTGCGATCCTATGTTGAAACGCAGCGACGCATGAAAAAAGAATTTCCCGGAGATATTTTGAGAGGTGCATATGTCACCGGGCCCTATACACTGGCAGGACTTATCATGGGAGCGGAAAATGCCGCAATGCAGAGCATGGCGGAAGGAAAAGTTTTTCACGAGCTCTGCAAGGTCTGTTGTAACAAGATCCTTGATTACACGCGTCTGCTGATCGAAGCGGGGGCTCAGCTTATCGCGGTCCTTGACCCCAGCGCAATGATGCTGAGTCCCGACAAGTTCAGAGAATTTTCCATCGGCTATGTAAAACCGATCATCAAGCTTTGCCATGAACATGATGCCGGTATGATCCTGCATGTCTGCGGCGACACCATGCATCTTCTTGAGGAAATGAATAATTCCGGAGCAGACGCACTGAGCCTGGATGCGGATGTTGATTTTTCTAAAGCCGCGGAGGTCATTGATGAAAATATGGTCCTGATCGGAAATCTTTGTCCCACCGGAAAGATCATGACAGCCTCTCCGCACGATGTGCAGGCAGAAGTTGAAAACCTGCTCGCGGCAATGCGTGACGTACCGAATTATATTCTCAGCACCGGCTGTGACCTTCCCCCTGAAGTCCCTGAAAAGAATGTCACTGCCTTTATGAGAACCGCACGAAAAAAAGTTGATAAGTGAACATATATTATAAATAATCGCCGCTACGATCGAACGCAATATTAATTTCAGCATGTACGGGCAGGATAACAGGTTCCATTCTTATAATTTTTATTTATGCTTTTTTACCTGACATATACATCGTTTCCCAGACCCATATTCATGGCATATATTTCCTGAAAATCTTCGCGGCCGGCCATTTCGATATGTTCGGCTGTACATGCGATCTTTTGTATCTGCTTTGAATACTTTTTGTTTTTCAGGATCATCTCGCAGCCACTGAGACTACCGTTGCCGAGATAAACAAACTTCTCTTTGTTAAGATTGGGAAAAAGCCCCAGTTCCATACCGGCCTCGGGAC
This sequence comes from Fidelibacterota bacterium, assembly GCA_034521145.1. GTDB lineage: Bacteria > Fidelibacterota > Fidelibacteria > Fidelibacterales > Fidelibacteraceae > M50B103. The sequence continues at coordinate 363,560 of JAXHMX010000003.1, forward strand.
GGATGTAGTGACCGAATGCTCCGGAAAGCACAAACCGGTCCAGCTCTTCAGGCCGTATACCGGCGTGCGAGAAAAGCATCTTCCAGGATGCCGTAATGGCAGCCTTGGCCATTTGAAAAGCGCGAATATCTCCGGGGCTCAGATATATACCGTCACTGAGGCGAAAGCCCTTTTTGGAAAGCGTGAAAAGAGAATTTTCCGCAAACCTGCCTTCCGGGAGAATAATACCCCTGGACCACAAAAGATGGATGATATGTATAAGACCGCTTCCGCAAATTCCTTTTGCTTTTTTATTATCTACCGTCAATGGTGAAAACGTTTTTTCGCCGCCGAAAACAATATCAGTGATCGCTCCGGATTCCGCTTGCATTCCATGCTCAATACCGGCCCCTTCCATTACCGGTCCGGCAGGTGCGGAAGCGGCTATTACCCCATCCGGTGTCTGCAGGACCAACTCACAGTTCGTTCCGATATCCATTAACAGCATCTTGCTGTCAGCGGGAAACAGCCGGCGGGCGACCAGAAGATCGGCGGAAACATCTCCGCCGATAAAACTGCCTATGGCCGGCAACACCGTGATTTTTGCTCCGGGACGGATATCAAGTCCGTATTCCGTAGCCGGAAGTATCTGCATTTCCGTAAAGGCAGCTTTATAAGGAGCCTTTATAAGCTTATCCAGTGAGGATCCCATAAAAATGTGACTCATTACCGCATTTCCCGCCAGCACGATCTGATAAATATTCTTTGTATCTTTTGTTAAGATCTCAAGGAGTTCTTTTATTTTTTTAACGGCCGCCTGCCGCATATCCCGTAATACATTCACGGAACCCGCGGCGGCGGTTGCGCGGCTGATAATATCGGTGCCGTGGACCGACTGGGGATTGCGTGCGCTTTGCAGTCCTATACGTTCTCCGTTCCGCAGATCAATAAGCGAAACGACGATCGATGTGGTTCCAAGGTCAACGGCCGCTCCGTATATCAGGCCTTCCGTTTTTTCTGTTTCAATTTCCGGATCGGTATCAATTTTTATCTGAAGACCATATTTCAATACAGGCAGAAAGGTCTGCAATGACGAAGTATCGATGAAGATTTCCGTGTTTTTTTCAACTTTATGCTGACAGGCAAGACGGTAACCGTCCCCGAGTTCCTTTCCGGTGAAATGATTGCGATCCGCCGGTGATGGCACAGGCGCGGAACCGGAAAAGCGAAGTCTGCATTTTCCGCAGGTGCCGTAACCGCCGCAGGGTGTGGGAAGGGAAATACGGTGCTGCTGAAGCGCTTCCGTAATTCGCATCCCTTTCCTGCAAACCAATGTTCGCACACTGCTGTTTATATGGACTTTAATATTGATCTTTTTCATGCGCTGACAGGGATCTTATCTCCTTTCCGTTAATTTACCGGTTATCCCAAAAGATACAAAGCGATTTTCTTCGGCTTGATGTATGTCAGAAAACCTACTCTTTGCGCTCTTTCTCTTTTGCCGTTAAAAACAATATGAAATCACCAATATCCGCCATAATTTACATTATGGAGAAAAACATGTTCCGTCGCCTGTATCCGTCCGTTTTTCAGGGATCGCTCAGACGCCGTTCCTATTTTGAGGGCTGGTATATCAAATGTCTTACAGATGATCTTTCTTCCTCCGTTGCCTTTATCCCGGGAATATCGCTGAGTGGAGACCGTCACGCTTTTATCCAGGTAAACACTTCCGCAGGAAAATCCGAATATATCCGTTTCCCGCTGTCGGATTTTTCTTTCGATCCGCAGGTATTCGATATCTCGATCGGCAATAACCGTTTTTCCGCCGATGGGCTCTTTCTCGACATCGAACGCCCCGGCATTTCCCTGCACGGCAGTCTCAGCTTTTCCGACATGCACAATTTCCCCTCCACCTTCCTGTCGCCGGGTATTATGGGATGGTTCAGTTTCATCCCTTTTATGGAATGTTACCACGGTGTGGTTTCCATGTGTCACCGGATCGGGGGATATCTCAATTACAACGGACAAGAATACCGTTTCGTACGCGGGACCGGCTATATAGAAAAAGACTGGGGACGGTCTTTCCCTCAATCCTGGGTGTGGATGCAGGCAAACCCGTTCAGAAATTCCGACGCTTCTTTTATGCTTTCCATAGCAAGGATACCCTGGATGGGACATTGGTTCCCGGGCTCATCGGCTATTTGTATCATGCGGGAAAAGTGAACCGCTTTGCCACCTATCTCGGGGACAAAACGCATGAACTGAATATCCGTGATAATGAACTGCAGATAAGTCTGGGAAAACGCCGACAGCGTCTGACAGATAACTGCAAATCAGAACGGCGGCGGACAACTAATTGCTCCGGTAAAGGGAAAGATGAACCGTAATATGAAAGAGAGCATGAATGCCGTTCTGCATGTCCGGCTTGAGAATAATAAAGGCGAACTGATCTTTAATGACACGTCGTATATCGCCGGTTTAGAGATCGTGGGAGATGTAAATAGCTTAAGAAGCATAAAAAAGAATTAAGATAAGGTAATTGTTTATTTTCAAATGCCATAATGCCCTTCCCCTCATAGTTTCATTTCCATTGTGGCGCTCAGGCCTTCATTGCAGAAAAGCAGGCTGCAACGCATCGGACCGAGCATAAAGGAATAGACCAGATCAATATAGCCTGCAAAGCCTTCCGGTGCCCGGCGTATGGCATAGGAAGTCGCGGTAAGCGGCCGCAAAAGATACAGAATTGTTGTTCCGCTGCCGCAAAGTGTCCCCTGAACTCGCAAAACCGTATCGTTCTTACGGTGCGTGATCCGTGCCAGCAAGGCATGGGCATAAGCATGGCGCAGGTCTGTCTGCATTTGCATGTCCAATAATGTCGCCGGCGAAAATTGTATCTTCATCCGGGTTTTCAAAACACTGTTCCTTTCCTTTTTCCACGATATGGCATAGGGAAAAGTTTTTGCCGCCGAAAGTTCGTTCCTGCTCCTTTCCGAATAGGAAATGCGTATTTCAAAAGGCTTTTTTTGTATGCAGCATCGGTCATAAAACGCCGTTCCCTGTATTCCTCGTGATAGATACCGTAAAAAACGTTCTTTATTTTCCATCTGCCTGTCCGGAACACATTCCCCGTTGTAAATGCCCTGCCGCCCGGACGGAGGCCTGTGCCCCATTTGCTGTCATTATCACAATCGCGGAAACCGGATGCCAGCCACACCGCTCCCGCATGCCAGCGCAGGGACCCGGATCGAACTATCATATCGGCGGAAGCATGATTGAATCCATCTTGTGTTACAGACCCGTTTACTGTGCCTTGAAGAAATTCACCGGGAAATTCAAACCATGCTTCGGCGATGGGTTTTTCCGTGTTATAAAATGCCATACCGGCCTGAAAAGAATTTTTACGGTACCCGGCAGCGGCACAATACGTATTATCATAACGGAAAACATATACCGACGTGTTTTTTATTTTTGTGTTGGCATATGCAAAGAAGGGATAATAAGAATAATTCTTTATCCTTATGTTCAGATCGCGCATTCTGTAATTGGATACCGCGTCCGGTGTCAGACGCATCATCGTATTTCCGAGAATGATACCCCTGGCAATATTCGGCTGTCCCCTTCCGTAACCCCCTTCAAAAAATCGCGTGTGAAAAGAAACGGAAAATACATCTCCGGATTTTTCCGCCGTTCCATTATTATGATAATACAGGGTCATCGGACCGCTTTCAATGACCAGCTTGTTCTTATAGCTGAAATGCGGTTTTGCCGCTATTCTGCATGAAATCCGTGCCCCGCTCTCGTATTCTTCAAAAAATCGCGCGGAAAATGATTCCGCATATTCCAGCGAATCCTGCGCCGAAAGTGCGGCCGCGTTTCCCGCTATCATCAAAAAAAGAAACCGCCATTTTGTATTTTCAATATGCATAGGAGAGAAATATGCTTTGTGACACTCCAAGTCCGGGATGAAAGCGCACACATTCATAAATATGCCAGCGTTTGATCTTCAGAGCAATGCTGAAACGGAGATCGCCCGTATAGCATTCCAGATCCGCAGATATATGCAATACCCTCCGAAGACTGTAGCTTATACCGAAATATACCTGCCATGGCAGATCTTTCCGCTTGCTTAAGCCGCCGGCAATGTTCAACCCTCCGCCGGGACTGAATACCGCAGATGCATACGTACAGGGTTCAAAGATCCGGGAACTGTCGTCCGCAAAAGAAATGGCGTTCAGGCTTTGCAGGGAGATCTGCCATTGTGTTTCCGGACGCATCACCACACCTCCGGAACAGGATCCCGCATGCTGCACCGGATATCCCCGTACGGAGGAAAACGCATAATTAACCCGGAGTCCCGCCAGAATGTGTTCTTCCCGCAATACCGGAAAACCGGCGGTCAAAATATGATTTGTCATCAGGCTGTGGTGCTGCGTTTTCAGGCTGAGATCGATATTCCGGGATCCCGCATACAGCAATCCTTCATGGATACCGAAAGACGAAAATATCGGCGACCATGCGCTAATAATACTAAGAGTATCGGGAAATAATGCAGTCTGTGTCAGCTGTGAAAGGGGGTCATTGAACTTTATATCGGACCACAGGCCGGAAATTTCCGCCATATCCTCAATGTGCCATACAACAGCGAAAAGCATACCCGGGAACAGAAATAATAAAAGAAAGCGTTTTGTCTTCGGCATTTGTCCCCCGTCCTTGTCAAATAATACGGGTTTAAAACATTTTATTCAATCCCGGAAGAACGACTGTGACGGCGATCACATTCTGCGGAATACGGCGGATCCCGGCTTTATGCAAGGGTCAGAGGATAAAATGATTTTATTTAGCAAGCTGTTGCCTCAGCCCGTGTTTTTCGCTAAATTTAAAGATGTTATGACCATCGCACAACCAGGAGACTGCATGAAAGAACTCCCCAAGATCTATGATCCGAAAAACGTAGAAGATAAATGGTACGATTACTGGCTGGAAAAAAACTATTTTCATTCGGAACCGCAGCCGGGTAAAAAAGCTTTTACCGTTATGATCCCTCCGCCGAATATTACCGGTATGCTTACCATGGGACATATCCTGAACAATACGCTGCAGGACATACTCGTGCGAAAAGCCCGCATGGAAGGTTATGAGACCATGTGGCTTCCGGGTACCGATCATGCCGGAATTGCAACCCAGGCACGGGTGGAAAAATTTATCCGCGAAAAAGAAGGGAAAACCCGGCATGACTACGGCAGGGAAGCTTTTATTGAACGTATTTGGGAATGGAAAGAACAATACGGCGGGATCATTTTCAAACAGTTGCAGAAACTGGGCGTTTCCTGCGACTGGGACCGCGAGCGTTTCACGCTTGATGAAGGACTCTCGAAAGCGGTTCGTGAGGTTTTTGTGCAATTGTATGAAAAGGGACTTATTTATAAAGGCCGCCGTATCATAAACTGGTGCCCCGTTTCCCATACCGCCCTTTCCGACGAAGAAGTGATCTACAGGGAAATAAAGGGACATTTGTGGTATTTCCGTTATCCCGTAACCGGTCTGAAAGATCGTTATCTTATTGTTGCGACAACCCGCCCGGAAACCATGCTGGGCGACTCTGCCGTTGCCGTCAACCCCAACGATAAGCGTTACCGTGATCTTATCGGCAAAACGGTAATGCTACCGCTCGCCGACCGTGAAATTCCCGTGGTCGCCGATAATTACGTAGACATGGAATTCGGCACCGGCGCCGTGAAGATCACTCCGGCACACGATCCGAATGACTATGATATCGGCTTACGTCATGAACTGGAATTCATCAACGTCATGAACGAAGATGCCAGCATGAACGAAAACGTTCCGGAAAGATTTACCGGCATGGATCGTTATACCTGCCGGAAAGCCGTTGTGAAAGAATTTGAAGAAAGCGGTTTGCTGGAAAAGATCGAGGATTATGCCCACAGCGTCGGCTACAGCGAACGTGCGCATGTCCCGATCGAGCCAAGACTTTCGGAACAATGGTTCGTAAAAATGGAACCCCTTGCAGAGCCCGCATTAAAGGCGGTAAATAACGGTGAAATCAAATTCAATCCGCCGCGGTGGGTAAAGACCTATAATCACTGGCTGGAAAATATCAGGGACTGGTGTATCAGCCGGCAGCTGTGGTGGGGCCATCGTATACCCGTATTCACTTGTGCAGATTGCGGCTGGGAATCGGCACTGCGTGAAGATCCGGATCGTTGTCCCGTTTGCGGAAGTTCACGCATCAGTCAGGATGAAGATGTTCTGGACACCTGGTTCAGTTCCTGGCTCTGGCCTTTTTCAACCCTCGGATGGCCGGAAAAAAATATCGACCTGGACTATTATTATCCCACCGACGATCTGGTAACCGCACCGGATATTATTTTTTTCTGGGTGGCGAGAATGATCATGGCCGGACTCGAATTCATGAACGATATTCCCTTTAAAAATGTCTATTTCACCGGATTGATCCGTGATATGCAGGGAGAAAAATGAGCAAATCCCTGGGGAATTCGCCGGACCCCCTGGATATCATTGATGAGTACGGGGCGGACGCCCTTCGTTTTGGAATGATGCTGATCGCTCCCAAGGGACATGATATTCTCTTTGATACCGCACAAATAGAAGTGGGCCGGAACTTTATGAACAAACTCTGGAACGCCAGCCGTTTCGTCATGATGAATCTGGATGAAAAAACAGAGACCGGCAGCCTTCCGGAAGCGGAAGAGCTTTTGCTTGCCGATAAGTGGATCCTCTCACGCCTGAAAGATACGATCCGGTCTGCAGACAATAATCTTTCCCGCTACCGTTTTAACGACGCCGCAAAAGACATCTATGACTTTACCTGGAGCAATTTTTGCGACTGGTATATTGAGCTCATCAAACCGCGTTTATACGGTAATAATGAAAAAGAACGCTTTTCCGCTCTTCGCACCGCTGTTTACGTTCTCAGAACTCTGCTGAAGCTTCTGCATCCTTATGCTCCTTTTATTACGGAAGAAATATGGCAATCCCTGAAAAGTTCAAAAGACCCGGATATTGTCCTTGCACCATGGCCGGCGAAGAATATGATACCCGCGGATAAAGCTGCGGTAAAAGACATGGACCTTATCATGAAAGTGATCACGGCGATACGCACGATCCGCTCTGAAATGACGGTACCGCCATCCAGAAAAGCCGATGTCCTGATCGGAGGCGGCAACGAGGAATCCCGCAAAGTCCTGGAAGAAAGACAGGGAGATCTTATTTCCCTGGGGAAGATCGGAACGCTGAAGATCTCCGATAAGGTGAAAAAACCGGAGCTTTCTTCTTCCGCCGTTGTGGGGGGGCTGGAAATATATGTGCCGCTCGAGGGCCTGATCGACATTGAAAAGGAACGTGAACGTCTTTCAAAAGATATTTCAGCCTATGAAGGGCGCATAAAGGCGGCCCAAAGCAAATTGAATAATCCGGATTTTGTGAATCGCGCTCCTGAAAAGATCGTTGATCACCAAAGAAAAAACTTGCAGATCATCGGGAAACGCTTTCTCTGCTGAAAGATAATTATAAAAAATTATCCGTGTGAACTACTTCCTGTCTGCAAAATGTTTTGCTCCATTCAATGTCCCGAAAACACTAAAGGGCATTTATGGCTTTTCCCCTTCTCATAGAAACATGAACGAAAGGATCGTATGAAAAAGACAAAACGTGAGATCATAATGAAAGGTTTCAATCCCATGGCGCTTCTTGGCGTGAATGATGAAAACCTGAAAGTTCTGCGCTCACATTTCAATGCGGATATTACAGCCCGTGGTGAACGCCTGATCATTGAAGGACCTTTTGAGGTCGTCGAACAGATCCAGCATATTCTCAACGAACTGATCCATCTGATACCCAGAAGAAAACAACTCGATCCCACGGATATAAAGACACTGATCAATGTTGAAGGCGATCATCAGGGAAAAGTATATTCCGGTCCCGATGATTCCATTATTCTTTTTACCCACAAAGGCATAATAAAACCCCGCACACCCGGACAGGAAGCTTATTACAGAGCCAGCGCCAATAATGATATCACTTTTGTCACCGGCCCTGCCGGTACCGGTAAAACCTATCAGGCCGTTGCAGTAGCGGTGGCGGCATTGAAAAATCATGAGGTCTCACGTATAATCCTGACCCGCCCCGCGGTAGAGGCCGGTGAACGACTGGGTTTTTTACCGGGAGATATGATAGAAAAGATCGATCCGTACCTTGCTCCCCTTTACGATGCAATGCGCAGTATGCTGGCACCGAAAAATTCAAGGCCTATCTTGAACAACGGGTCGTTGAGATCGCGCCTCTCGCCTACATGCGGGGCCGAACCCTTGATAATGCCTATCTCATTCTGGATGAAGCGCAGAACACGAGCAATCTCCAGATGAAGATGTTCCTCACGCGTATCGGGATCAACTCCAGGGCCATTATTACCGGCGATATCACCCAGATCGATCTTCCCGGTAATCAGCGCTCGGGACTCTGTACGGCCATCAATATTCTCCGGGATATCAAAGGAATCGCGATCTGCGAACTGAAAACAGTCGATGTTGTGCGCCATCCGCTGGTCAAAGAGATCATTGAAGCATATAAAAAAAGTTCCGGCAAATAAGAATTCCGTAAATGTCAACGGTTATTCGGATATTTGCGAAGAGATCCCGTAAAGCGCTGCGGGAATGATCTGAAATTCTTTGAATACAAAAATTATTTGTGTATTATTTAGCGCGAAAATAATCCGGGAACTACTGAGAACGAAATGCATTAACGGAAGTTGACAGTTTTATGAAGGCCGGCTCTGCCGGAGAAAATAAAGAAAGGAAAAGATATGCTGGATAAAGAAAAAGTACAGGAAGTTTTAAATAAGGTTCGTCCTTCTCTGCAAATGGACGGCGGCGATGTTGAGCTGGTGAATGTCCGTGATGATAATACGGTCGAAGTCCGGCTTACCGGCGCATGCAACGGCTGCCCGATGGCAACGATGACCCTTAAGGCCGGAATTGAACGCGTTTTAAAAAGCGAACTGCCGGAAATTTCCGAGGTTGTTTCTGTATAGAAATGTCAGAGTTTTATAATCAATTTGATAAAGAAACATTGGGGAAGCGGCACAATGACCGTTACCGCAGTGTTTTTCAGGTTGACCGTGACCGCGTTCTTTACAGCGGGGCATTCCGTCGTTTACAGAATAAAACGCAGGTCTTTAAATCCGGAGCACAGGATTTTTACCGCACCCGCCTTACGCACTCTCTTGAAGTCGCTCAGATCGGCCGTTCCATTGTAAATTATCTTAATAAAACACTATTTCATTTTCCCGCTGTTGACAGTGATCTTGTTGAAGGTATCTGTCTTGCCCATGATTTGGGGAACCCGCCTTACGGTCATCCGGGCGAAGCAATGCTGAATGAAATGATGCACAAGGCAGGCGGTTTTGAGGGTAATGCCCAGACACTGAAGATCATTACCGAACAATTGCATGAAGATCCGGAAGGCGATCAGGGCATGAAACCCAGCAGAGCTTTTATTGACGGTATCTTAAAGTATAAGGTGCTTTGGTTCGACAGCAATAAAAAAAGTAAATTCCTTTACGACAGCCAGAAAGATTATCTGGATTTTGTGAACGGAGGCAATACGCATTACGACGGCCGCAGTCTCGAGTGCCAGATCATGAACTGGGCGGATGATGTCGCTTATTCCCTTCACGATCTGTCAGACGGGTACCTGGCAGGCTTTGTAACACGTAAAGAGATCGACAACTGGGCAAAAGAACAGACGCTCAGCAAGGAGGAAGCCCGTTATCTCGAAACCGTTGTGAGCAAGCTTGATCACCGTGAAGATTTTGACCGCTTTCTTGCTTCCCGCACCGGAAAATTTATTGAAGGGATCCGTTTGAGCGACCGGGATCATCCCCTTGCTTCACGAAGCAACCGTTATAAATATGATCTGGAGATCGATCCGGAAATAATGACGGAAAATTCATTATATAAACGGCTTGCCGTAGATATCATTTTCCGTTCTCCCCAGCTTGAACAGCTTGAATTCAAAGGAAGGTATATCCTGAAACGCTTGTTCCAAACCTATCTTCAGGGCACTCCGGATTCTTTCCGCTTAAACAATAAGATCCTTCCTTCGGTATTACGGGAAAAAGTAAAAAATATTGACCCCGATGACTATGCTGCACTTGCCCGTATGATCTGTGACCATTTTGCCGAACACACCGATATTTCCCTTCCGAAAATTTATAAGCGTCTTTTTGACCCTGACTACGGAACATTCTACGATATTGTCTGAAATTATTCTTGTATGATTATCCGGTATGGAACACCGCGGTGCGTTTATTTTTCCACCGTTTACGTTCTTTATTTAACCGGCGTATTCTGTATTACATCATCAATAATGATCTTCAGCAAGCGGGGAAAGTCGATACCCTTCGCCTTTGCTGATTTGGGAACCAGACTGCTTGCCGTCATGCCGGGCAGCGTGTTTGCTTCAAGCAGAAAGATCTCTTCCTCCGGCGTCATTCGAAAATCCACACGGGCATAGTTCCGCAGTCCCAGTGCATGATATATTTTCAGCGCCTGTTCCTGCATATTTTCCGTTATATCCGGGGGGATGGGCGCCGGAACCAGATATTTGGTGTGATGACCCAGATATTTTGCATTGAAATCATAGGTTCCCCCGGGATCCACTTCCAGCACAGGATAGACCTCGCCCGCTACCACCGGAATATTGAATTCACGACCCGGGATAAAGGATTCGATAATAAACGAATTACTGAATTTTACCGCCTCACGACAGGCGGATAAAAGATCGGCGGGCTCATGAAAAATGCTGACCCCCACCGAAGAACCCGCATCATTGGGCTTGACGACCAGCGGAAAGGCAAGACGGTCCGGGCTGTGAACGGGAAGGGTGTGAACTTCATAGTCCGCACATAAGATTCCCGCTTCCGCCGCCAGTATCTTGGTCCTGTATTTATCCATCGCCAGTGCAGATGCGGCATATCCGGATCCGGTATAGGGAATACCGGCCATCTCCAGCACGGCCGATATCACGCCGTTCTCACCGTTCCCGCCGTGCAGAGCATTGAATACCAGATCCACTTTCTTCTTTTTCAGGCAGGAAATATGGTCAATAAAGTAAGGATCCGAAGCTTTGCCATTCCTTCGAAATTCATATCGTCCATAGAGATATTATCCAGATTCTTGCGGAATGTCTCCATCTCTGCCAGCGGCGTCGCCGGATCCAGGTAAAGGAGCTGATGTCCCATTTTCTCCAACGTCCGTCCTATTGAAATGCCGCTGCTTAGCGAAACATTCCGTTCGGGCGAGGCACCGCCCAAAAGTACACAAATTTTCATTTCGTTCTCTCCTGATCGATCTTCAGAATTTCTTCCGCCGCCGCGGAAAGGTCACGGACAAGCGTATAGGATATACCTTTCTCATAACAATAAGCTTTTGTCTTTTTCCACCAACCCTGCTTTACAAGATAGAACGGAATACCGAGTCTTTCCGCGGCACGGGCATCGCCGGATCCGTCACCGATAAAAACACTTTCTTCCATTTTTAAATCGTGATCTTTTTCCGCTTTTTCAAACAGTCCCGTTCCCGGTTTCCGGCAGGGACAGTTCTCTTCCTTGCGGTGCGGACAGTAGTAATGGTCCGTGATCTTCCCGCCGGCGGATTCAGCACCGTCGATCACCTTTTGAAAGATGGCTTCTGCACACCGGGAAGTCATTAGTCCCTTCCCCACAGCCTGCTGGTTGCTGATGATGAACAACAATATTCCGGCATCTGTGAAGCGACGAACGGCATCGGGAACACCCGGCAAAATGCGAACCTGCTCCGGATGCAATATATAATCCGGACTGTCGGCGTTCAGCACGCCGTCACGGTCTAAAAACACGGTCGTTATTATCATACCGTATTTTATTGTAAATTGAACGGGTTTACAAATCTTTCATCGGGAATTATGCATGAGGAGAAGTGTACTTCTTCCGCGCTGCGGGAATAAACATGTTGAAAACCCCTGTATTGAGTTGTATTTTCACATAAATTATGATAAGGAGGTTGTTTATGTGCCATACGATGAAAATTTCTATACTTTTACTGGCCGCTGTGCTGATCACGGTTTCCTGCCTGGGTCCCGGCAACGATGGTGACATACCGTCCTGGCTGCAGGACCGCATTACACTCGCCGAAACCGGGGAAGACAGCACCTATGCCCAAGCTGTCTGGCGCTATGAATACGATGGTGAAGATGTCTACTATATCAATACGATGCTGTGGTACGATTATAATTATGTTTGTGACGAAGAGGGGAATCTTCTCGGTGCGCCGGACGGCGGCTGGCAGAACGCCGGGGACGGAGCATTGCAGGACTTCTTCAGCGGGTGCCGTAATGACACTTTGATCTGGGTGTACGATTATCCGGTCATTGAAGATGCGAACGAAGAATATCGTATTATCAACGCCGTGCTCCGGACCTTCTTTTATGACGAGGCATATCTGCATGTAACGGCAAGTACAGACATTTACGTTTCGGAAATGCGCGCATATGAGGAGCTTAATGAAGGCAATATTGCATATGATTCACTGATGATCGCGGACTATGTTCAACGTAACACCGAGATCCTGCATTTTGACGAGGATATGATGCCGGAAACCGTTCATACCGTACATCGCGATACACTTACTGCGATCTGGCGAAATTACCAATGGCCGGAGGACTGGCAGGAATATTACCGCCGCTACCCACGATCCTGCGGCATCATCGAACTCTCGCGTCCCGGGATCAGTCCCTCCGGCGATATGGCGGTCATCGATCTCGGCCACCAGTTTTCCGGTGATGGCGGACAAGGCTATATCGCTGTCCTGCAGAAGACCGGCGGACACTGGATAGTGCGCTGGACATTTACGACCTGGGTATCATAATTTATTTTAATAGTGATCTTTTATGGTCAATTGGTAATTTTAGGGGGCTAATTTATAAAAGATCTTCACGTGCCGCATCGCGACAAGCGTTATGATGCGGCCTGTTCTCCAAAGCTTCAGTGAAGAAGAAACGTTCTTTTGCTTCTCCCCTTGGGACGGGATAGACATGATTATGCTTTAGACGGGATAACAGGATATACATGATAATGTTTCAGACAAGATAATCCCATCGGGATCCCCCTGGACTTTTCTTTGGACAAGCAAAGAAAAGAAGAGCTCTTCTTCGTGCGAAAAGAACAACATTTCGGGCAAATTTTTTATTATTTGTTTAATAGAATCAAAATCTCCGTATTTTTTAACATTCAATTAATTATAACGTTTTTAGCCCACTATTTTTACCATTAAGCCTCTTTTGTGAAAATTCCACATCCTGTCTTTCCTGAAAATCCGACCTGTCTAACGCGTCCTGTTTCATTCAGAAAAAAGACAACGCTGTCCGGATGCCGACGAACCTGATCCAAAGTCATTCTGTGCTCAAAGAACAGATCCTTTTTGCCGATGCGATGATGAGTGAGCAATACCGGACGAAATGGGTGCTTTTTCAAATTCAAGGCACTGAATAATAGTAAAATTTATCGATTATTTACCCGGCACTTGTCAAGAACGTGCTGGTCTTTCTGATATCCGTTTTTGTCATTTATAAGTCAACGCGGAACATGTTTGTCCGTCCATCGTTAGAGAATACTATAGAAGAGGGTAATTTAAAAAAGGAGACAATGTATGAAAAAGCTAAAAAACAAAAGCGCTGTTATTACCGGAGGATCAGGCGGTATCGGAGCGGCAACCGCAAAAATGATGCTGGATGAAGGAGCAAAGGTCCTGCTGGTGGATATTGATGAAGATGCGCTGAAAAAAACGGCCGACGAACTGAATTCCCCGGATGTACATGTTTTTAAAGCCGACGTCAGCGATGAAAAAGCGGTGAAGGCCTATGCCGATAAAGCAAAAGAGCTTTTTGGGAGTGTTGATGTCTTTTTCAATAACGCCGGTATTGAAGGAGAGGTAAAACCTCTTGAAGAGTATCCGCTGGATACCTATCACAAGGTTATCGATATCAATGTGAACGGTGTTTACTATGGTTTGCGTCACATCTTTCCTCTGATGAAGGAAAGCGGCGGCTCGGTGATTATTACATCATCGGTTGCCGGACTTGCCGGGACACCCGGTGTGCTCCCGTATGTGACAAGCAAGCATGCCATTATCGGTATGATGCGTACTGCCGCACTTGAGGGCGCAGCCAACAAGATACGCGTCAATACCATCAATCCCTCACCGGTGGATAACCGTATGATGCGTTCACTTGAGGAAGGATTTGCACCCGGCGAAGCCGAATCTGCAAAGAAAGGCTTTGAGCAATCCATTCCGCTGAAACGCTATGCCACGAATGAAGAAGTGGCTGCCGCGGCAATGTTTCTCGCCGGCGATGAAAGCAGTTTTATTACCGGTGTGGTCCTGCCCGTTGACGGTGGTATGAACGCCTAAAACAAAAAGCTAACTACAGAGCTTTGATAAACATAGAAGGAAACCGGCCGCAGCAATAGCCGCGGCCGGTTTTTTATAGAGAACCAAAAAATGACCCTTGTATTTACGGTAAATTCCTTAAATATATCTGCCGCTTATCCTGCACCTGTTCTTTACCATTCCTGTTTTTATTCCGGTCTCATTTTACTTTTCGTATCTTTTTTCTTTCTTTTGTCTTTTCCCTATTAATGTGTATTTTTTATTATGCCGGAAAATACTTTATTTACATCTTCCGCAAATCTTCCGCCGCTGGCGGCACGTATGCGACCCGCGACACTGGAACAATTTGCAGGCCAGCAGCATCTTGTCGGTCCGGACAAGTTCATTTACAATATGATCCGTTCGCAGGCGCTTTTTTCCATGATCTTCTGGGGACCGCCGGGAACGGGAAAGACCACGCTGGCAAGGATCATTTCCGAAGCGGCCGACGCCGTCTTCTATGAAGTCTCCGCCGTCAGTGCCAGTGTAAAGGATGTCCGTGAGATCATCCGGAAATCAATATCCCACCGTTCGATGGGGAAAAAAACCCTGCTATTTATCGATGAGATCCACCGCTTCAACAAAAGTCAGCAGGATGCCCTGCTTCACGCCGTCGAAAACGGGGAAATCGTTATGATCGGCGCTACGACCGAGAACCCATCTTTCGAAGTAATTTCGCCGCTTTTGTCCCGCTGCCGTATTCTTCGCCTGCAGGCGCTTGAGAACGAAGATCTCAATGCGCTGATCGAACGTGCATTAAAAGAAGATATTGTCTTATCCAAATATGTTCTGAAATTACCTGCAGACGTCCGGGAGTTTCTCATTATGAGCTCCGGCGGTGACGCCCGTAAAATGTTCAATACACTTGAGATTGCCGTTCAGCTTGTCCGGGGCAAAGATCCCCGGGGAACCCGGATAGCTCTGAATAAAGAGGCGGTCCAAAGCGCGCTGCAGGAACGTGCTTTGCTCTACGATAAAGATGGTGATTACCATTATGATACGATCTCGGCATTCATTAAGAGCGTTCGCGGTTCTGATCCCGATGCGGCGGTATACTGGATGGCGGTGATGCTGGAGGGCGGGGAAGATCCTCTTTTTATTGCGCGGCGTCTTATCATTCTCGCCTCCGAGGATATCGGGAATGCGGATCCGCAGGGACTTGTGATCGCGAATGCCGGATTTCAGGCGGTGAAGGCGATCGGCATGCCGGAGGCGACCATCGTTCTTTCACAGGTCACGACCTTTCTGGCGTCATCACCCAAAAGCAACGCTTCGTATATGGCTATCAACCGTGCGCAAAGAGCGGTACGCGACAGCGGTTTTCAGTCCGTACCTTTGCATCTGCGCAATGCACCCACGGAAACAATGAAACAATTCCAGTACGGACTGGGGTATATCTATCCGCATAAATATGACGAAGGCTTCGCAAAGCAGAGCTATATGCCGGAACAAACACCGGATGAAATTCTGTACCGGCCGAAAAAGCTGGGATACGAAAAATTTATATTTGAACGACTGATCAAAAACTGGCCGGAACGCTATAAGGAGTAAATATGTCCGTTCTTATCAAAAACGTACTGCTGAATGATCAAATCCTTGATGTCCATATCGAAAAAAACCGCTTCAAGCGCATTGCTCAGGATATTAAGATACCCGCCGATACGGTGATCAATGGAAATCCCTTTGCCATTCTTCCGGCTTTTTACAACACCCATACACATGCCGCTATGTCACTGATGCGGGCTTATGCGGATGATATTGAATTGTTTTCCTGGCTGAATGATCACATCTGGCCGCTGGAGAAAAAGCTGAATGAAGATGATGTATATCACGGAAGCCGCCTGGCTATTCTTGAGATGATCAAATCCGGAACGGTGTATTTCAATGACATGTACTGGCACCCGATGGGAACGGCCCGTGCTGCTGCAGAAATGGGTATCCGGGCAGATATCGCACCGGTGATCATTGATCAGGGGAAAATGAAAAATCCGAGGTGCTGCAGCGCTGCAATGACGATGTATTTATCCATGAAAATGAATTTCCCGAACGCGTACGCTTTGTGCTCGGGCCCCATGCGATATATACGGATTCAGAAGCGACGCTGCGTGACTGCACAGCTTGCGCCCGGGAGCAGGGAAAGAGGATCCAGATCCATATTTCCGAAACTGCTGCCGAGGTCGAGAACTGTCTTGAATCCCACGGCATGCGGCCTGTGGAATATCTGGACAGTATCGGGTTCTGGGGACCCAATGTCCTTGCTGTACATGCCGTGCATCTCAATCAGAATGAACGCGACATCCTGAAAGCGAATAATGTCAGTATCTCGCACTGCCCCGCATCAAACATGAAACTTTGTTCCGGGAATTTTCACTACCGTAAAGCGGTTGAGACCGGCCTTCATCTGACCCTGGGTACGGACGGCGCCAGTTCCAATAACAACCTTTCCATGCCGGAAGAGATGAAGTTGGCGGCGCTGTGGGCCAAATCCATCAGCGGGGATCCTACAACCGCATCCGCTGCCGAGATCTTTCAGGCCGCTACTCTGAACGGTGCCGGCTGGGCTCAGCTGAATGCGGGAAAAATTGAAGAAGGCATGCTGGCTGACTGTATGCTCGTACGCCGGCATCATCATACCCTGGCCCCTTCAGAACACCTCATATCCAATCTGGTTTACAGCGCGGATAACGAATGTATCGATACGGTGATATGCGACGGTAATATCCTTATGCGGAGCCGTGTGGTAAAAAATGAAGACGAGATCATCCGTACAGCAGAATCTACGTACCACAATCTTATAAAAAGATAATTTTTGTTTTTGTGAGCGCGGTCACCGACTTTTTTCCCGTATTTCTTTATATTATTGCATGAGGATAATGCAAAAATTGTTGCTTCTTCTGCTGCTGTGTTACAGGATCGATGCGCAGATCATTTTTAATGAATTCATGATCGATGCGGAAGACGAGAACAGCGGTGAATTTATTGAGGTCATTAATACCGGCAACAACATCGTTAAGCTGACGGATTATTATCTCTGCGACCCGCAAGATACGGATGCCGTGATATCTTTTCCGGATTCATTGCTTGCTCCCGGCGAATTCGGATTGATCCTGGACCCTGATTACTCCGGAGAATATGACAGCCTGATCCCGGTCGGTACTCCCCGTTTCAGTATCGAAGATTCCCGTTTCGGCATGTACGGTATCTCAAACAGCAGTTCGAAATGCTTTGCGATATTGGAAGAAAAGCGCGAAACGGCGGATTCCTATACAACAGGCACGCCGTTATGGCCGGTAGAGTCCTATACCATTGAACGTTTTATACCAAATGAGGGGATCTGGCTTCAGTCCCTATATCCGGGAGGTACGCCCGGTGCACGAAATTCCATCGGTCCCAAAGATCGTGATCTTAAGCTTTATGCTGTGGAATGTTCATACAATGAGAATAAAATCACCATTGACATCGTCATCGAAAACACCGGCCTGGAAGGAATCTCTACTTTTAATTATGGATATATTGTGGATACTTACGGCGCCGGTCACGATCTCTGCGACACCCTGCATTATCAGGCCGGGATACCGCTGCAGGGCGGTGATTCCTGCCGTTTTTCTCACTCTTCGACCATTGTGAATAAAGGCAGTGTCAGGATCCGGGCTTTTCTCGCCGCCCAGGGAAATATCCGGGATACACTGAAATGCAATTGTCACATTCCTCTGGACCCGAACGATATTATTATTACGGAATTTGTGTGTAAGACCGGCGACCGCTTTGGCACGGAGTATGTGGAGTTCTGCTCCCGGGCGGATCTTCCCGTTCAGTTCATGGATCTGCAATTTGCGGATCAGACCGGAGCGGTTATTCTGGATTCATCCTATATTCTCTATCCGGATTCTATAATGCTTATCGCCGCATCTCCTTCTTTTTATCATGACTTTCCTTCCGTTGACAATGTGCTCTATCCATCCGCATGGCGCAGTCTGAACAATCAGGGAGATATCATCAGTCTCCTCAACCCTTCCGGTTCAATCATATGCAAACTCCGCTATGACAGTGATTGGTCGATCCCCGGGGACTGCGCCATGTTCCTTACGAATATAGAACTTGATTACCGTGATCCGCTGAACTGGGAAGTTACGTACACCGGCTCACCGGGAAGAAAAAACCGCAGTAGTAAAAAATTGCATCATTTATCTTCTCCGGAAAAGAATTCGTTCTTCACCGCCGGAGATACCCTGAGCCTGAGTGTGATAAACGACGGATATTTTCCCCTTGAGGAAAAAGAAGTGCTTTTCAGAACCGCCCGCGGCAGCGAAACTTTTATACTGCCCGCCAGCGAACCCGGCGACACCTTTACTTTTTATCCGGATACCGCCGAAATGTTTTTTCCGGGTACACAGAGCTGTGAACTTTTCTGTCCGGACACCGGAATTCTTTATTCGGAATTTCGATATTATTATCCATACGACAATCCCCCCTGTTATTTTAATGAGTTCCTTTTTGATCATCTTCCGGAGTACGGACAAACTGAATTTATTGAGCTGGAATGCAATGATCTTCCCTGCGATCTGGATAACTGGATCCTGCGGGTCAATAATCATGAACGATCACTTGCCGGCCGCCTGTTAGAATGTTACACAGTACTGACGGCTGAAGATGAACATCCGGGAAATATTCCCCGCGATAAGATCATGGCCGTAGACGGATTTCCCGTACTTCCCAATGGCGGCGCTTTGTGTTACCTTTATGACCCGATGGGACGGATAATAGACAGCTGTGATCTTCGCGGCCATCAGGATTTGCTGAGCGGGAAAAGTCTGGAAAAACAATATGGATCCATATCTTCCGGTCATGCCGGGATCTGGCACGCCAGTGTTTCCCCGCAGGGGATGTCGCCCGGACAGCGGAACAGTATCAGCATACTGCCGGGGTACCGGGATCAGTTATCGGTATTCCCTGCGGTTTATACACCCGGAGAGGATGAGAAAATTGCGTTCAATATCGACTCGGAGAATGGCTTATCCTATTGTGAACTTATCTGTTATAATTTAGCAGGACAGGAGATCATACGTTTTGAACGCTCACTCTTTCACAGCCATCTACCCGGATCTACTGGAACGGTAAAATGAAAAACGGCAATTATCCGCCCCGTGGCATTTATTTGCTTCTCGCCAGATTGCAGCGTATCGATGGTGAACAAGTGAGTTTGAAGAATTCCCTGATCATTCGCTGAACCGGATATAATATTGTTGAAATTAAGTAATGATGTTTCTATTTTAATCCTTAACAAAAAACGGAGACGCCGATGAAAAAAATTCTTTCCCTGCTTTTCATTATAATACTTATTTTTACGGGGTGCAGTTCAATGAAATTTTCAAATTTTTCACGTTCACTTGAAACCGTGGACAAGGTAGAACTTGACCGGTATCTGGGGAAATGGTATGAATATGCGCGGCTTGATGTCCCTTTTGAAAAGGGAATGACAAAAACACAGGCAAATTATTCCCTGATGGAGCCGGATAAAAAAGGGCGCCCGCGCATACGGGTCGTTAATTCGGGGATCAAAAACGGAAAATTCAAAGAGGCCAAAGCAAAAGCCGTCATCCCGGACCCCGCTGAACCCGGCAGAATAAAGGTCTCATTTTTCGGTCCCTTTTATGCCGATTACAATATCATTGCCCTTGACAAGAAAGATTATAACTGGGCACTGGTAAGCGGCAGTTCCCGAGATTATCTCTGGTTCCTGTCGAGAAAACCCAAAATGGATCCGGGGATATATGAAAGACTGAAAGCAATTGCGGAAAATTACGGATTTGATACTTCCGCACTGATCTTTCCGCAATGATATAATGAAATTCTCAATATTCTGATCGTACTCAGATCTTTAGCGAAAAAAATATAACGCGGCCGATACCGTAAGACCGTGTTTTTTCGGTCTTTTTCAGACTATTCTGCCGCAGCAATTCTTGTATTTTTTTCCGCTTCCGCAGGGACAGGGGTCATTCCTTCCGATCTTGGGCTGCGAGCGGCGGACCGGTTCTTTTTTTCCTGCTTCTGGAGCATTCGGCTGAGCGGGAACCTGCGGATTCTCCGGACCGCTACCGAAGCCCATATTCTGCGTTTTCGGATGTTTGATGTTCATCTGCTGCTGTTCGGGCCGGGGTTCTTCACGAAGTTGAATTTCCGTGCGGTACAGTATCCGCAGTGTGGTTCTGTTGATCCGGTCCAGAAGGTTCCGGAAAGATTCAAAAGCTTCGGATTTATAGATAAGAAGCGGATCTTTCTGGGCATATGCCTGCAGTCCGACCCCTTCTTTTATCTGATCGAGTTCATATAAATGTTCTTTCCACAATCCGTCAATGCTGTTAAGGTAGGCCCAGCGCTCAAAATCGCGCATAACCCTTTCCGGATACTGAGTCAGCTTGCGTTCATATGTATCCTGTGCTTCTTTAAGCAGATAATCGGTCAGTTCTTCACGTTTCATGGTCTCATGGGCCGAGGGAATATCACTCATAAGTACGGTCAGCGTTTCCTGGCGTAGATCCTCCCACTGCCAGTTATCGGGATTACTGTCCTGAGTATATTCCTCCACTGTCGTTTCTATATAATCCTTGAGCATCTGCCGGATCTCTTTCTGGAGATTTCCGCCCTCCAGTGCGTAAGAGCGGCGGTCATAGATAACCTCGCGCTGTTTGTTCATAACGTCGTCATATTCCAGGAGGTGTTTTCTGATACCGAAGTTGCGTTCTTCAACACGCTTCTGTGCACGTTCGATCATTCGAGTCATCATCGGCATGGCAATAACTTCGTCATCCGGAATGGCATCA
Source organism: Fidelibacterota bacterium (assembly GCA_034521145.1). Taxonomy (GTDB): domain Bacteria; phylum Fidelibacterota; class Fidelibacteria; order Fidelibacterales; family Fidelibacteraceae; genus M50B103. The sequence goes on from JAXHMX010000003.1 coordinate 384,861, forward strand.
AGCAGTGCATTACCCTTCAGATTTCCGAAAATCCGCATCAGATCATCCTCAAGAGAAATAAAGAAGATGGACTCACCGGGGTCACCCTGACGTCCGGCACGACCGCGAAGCTGATTATCAATGCGCCGTGATTCATGGCGTTCCGTTCCGATGATCTTCAGTCCGCCCTTTTCCCGCACCTCATCGGTGATCTTGATATCCGTACCGCGGCCGGCCATATTCGTTGCGATGGTTACGGCGGCGGGTTGTCCGGCCAGTGAAACGATCTCCGCTTCCCGCTGATGCTGCTTTGCATTCAATACATTGTGCGGTATGCCTGATCGTTTTAATGCTTTGCTCAGCAACTCCGAAATTTCAACACTGATAGTTCCCACAAGAACCGGCTGGCCTTTTTTGAAACAGCTGCTGATCTCATTTATAATGGCATTGTGCTTGGCTCTGCGGCTTTTATAGATCTGATCGTCTTTATCCAAACGTATCACCGGTTCATTTGTCGGAATGGAGACCACCTCCAGATCATATATTTCCTCAAATTCCGCAGCCTCGGTAGAGGCGGTTCCGGTCATACCGGCAAGTTTGTCATACATGCGGAAATAGTTCTGCAGGGTAATGGTCGCAAGTGTCTGGTTCTCGCCCTCAATACGAACCCGTTCTTTCGCCTCGATCGCCTGGTGCAGTCCCTCACTATAGCGGCGGCCGGGAAGAATACGTCCCGTGAACTCATCCACGATAAGTACTTTGCCGTCTTTGACCACATATTCAACATCTTTTTCATATAAAGCATAGGCACGGAGAAGCTGAGTAATATTATGGATCATCTCACTTTTCTGACTGTACTTCTTTTGCAACTCGCTCTTTGCTTTTTGCCGGTCTTCTGCCGACAGATTCGGATCTTCATCCACGGCCGCAAATTCTTCTCCGATATCGGGTATAACAAAGTATTCCGGATCTTCCGGGTTCATAATTTTGCGTCCCTCATCGCTGATATCGATGGTATGGGATTTTTCATCAATGGCATAAAGCAGCATATCGTCGATCTCATGCAGCCGTTTTTCCTGCATGTAGTAGCTTTCGGTGCGGAACAGCTTGTCCTGCATATCCGCCTGCTGCATAAGCTTCAGGAAACGGGGATTCTTGGGCTCTCCGTGCTGCACCTGCAGCAAGATGGTACCGATCTCCAATTCATGTTCTTTCTTATCCGGAATTTTTTGTAATTCATCCAGAAGCTGATTGATCTTCCGTTTTTGGGCGCGAACCAGTTTTTCAACCTGGGGACGCAGTTTTTTATATTGTTCATGGGTGTTGGATTGTACGGGACCCGAGATGATCAGCGGTGTACGGGCCTCGTCAATAAGCACGGAGTCAACCTCATCCACAATGCTGTAATAGTGGCCGCGCTGAACCATATTCTCCTTATGTGTAGCCATATTGTCACGAAGATAATCAAAGCCGAACTCATTGTTCGTTCCGTAAACAATGTCACAGGCATATTGTTGTTTCCGCTGTGAGGGCGGCATGGAGTTCAGTATTTTTCCGACGGAAAGACCGAGAAATTTATAGATCGCACCCATCCATTCCGCATCACGCTCCGCAAGATAATCATTTACCGTTACGATATGCACACCGCGTTTTGTCAGTGCATTTAAAAATACGGGCATGGTTGCCACCAGGGTTTTTCCTTCACCCGTCTTCATCTCTGCGATATCTCCGTTGTGCAGGACCTGTGCGCCCAGGAGCTGAACGTCAAACGGTACCATGTTCCATTCGGTTTCGCGACCCACCACATTGATATTTTTTCCGACAAGACGCTTACAGGCCTGTTTTACCAGTCCGAAAGCTTCTGTTCTCAGTTCTTCCAGGGCCGCTTGTTCAGCCTCAAAGATCGCGTCGTCAGCGGCCTCTCCGGAAAGAGAATCTTTTTCACAAGCTTCTTTTGCTTCTTCGCGACGGCGGGCTATATGATCGACCATTTCACTGGTTTTTGCCTGCAGCTCCTCATCGGGAAAATCATTCAGAGCCTCACATGCCGCATTTATCTCCGGAACGATCGAACGGATCTTTTTGATATACCGGTCCGAAGATGTACCAAAAAGCTTTACTAATATTTTATCGAGTTTCATGTCTTATTCAGCCTTCTTTCACAGGTTTGATTTCGGGCATCAATATCCCCTCTTCTACAAGATCTTTATAAATACGGTCCAGCATCCCGTTCACAAAAATATGACTTTCTGCGGTTGAAAAATCCTTTGCCAGCTCAATGGCTTCCGAGATCGTAACCCGGGGAGGAACATCATCAATAAAGATCATTTCGGCGATGGACTGCCGTAAAATAATTTTGTCCATTAAGGTAATGCGGAAAAATCCCAGTTCTTTGAGCGCTTCTTTATCCGTTCATCAAGTTCATCGATCTTATTTACCGTTTTGTGTATAAGCATGCGAAAAAACTCTTCGTCAAATTCCGCTTCCTCGTTCAGCAAAATGCTGCGCCGGATAACATCATCCAATGTTTCATCTTCCTGCTGTAAATATGCATATAAATGTTGAATGCATAACATCCGGGCATTGCGGCGCAATCTCTTCATTTTATATACCTATCCTTTGTATGATATTGAATGACATGGCGAACATTTTCAAACGCTTTTCCATAGCTTATTAATATAACACAAAACAACCTCGAAAGAAAAATGATTAATCATGAATTTTGGAGTTTCCTTCACTGTCTTTCCGTTTCCGGCGGCAGAGAACAGGCTCGAGCCTTATGATCCCGTACTTCTGCTGCAATCCCTGAAGCTACAACGAATGCGTGGTGGGACGCGGAAGATCAACGATCGTTCTTGTATTTCATTTCCTGAAAAAATTACCTATATTTCATTTTAACACAGGATCATCAAACAAGGGGTGCCCGATGAAAAAGCACATCATTTTTTTTCTTGCTCTTGTTTTGGCAGCAGGACTTTTTGCTCAAAATGAAAGAATAAAAGACCCCAGGTTTTTCAGAACCTCCGAGCTCTTATCTTTTATCTATAATGAGCCGGTTTATGAAGACGTGTTTAAAGACCCCGATGATCCGGACAAAGAGATCGCGACCGAAGCGGCCTGGAGTGCTTTTACCAAAGCCTATGGGATCGAAAGCCTTCCGCACGGAATGATCAGTACCGTATTTCAGCCTCAGGCTCTTGAAAAAATTGATGTCGCTATGGGAAACATCGGTAATTCGCTTGCCCTGATCCAGATCGCAAATGATTTCTACATGGGAAATACCCTGAATGCCACATCCAATGCTGTTAAGACGAGTATGTTCTATGCAATCTCCCAATGGGGATGGCGATCGCTTCAGATCGCCGGTGTCGGTTTACAGGTCTTTGACTATATGTTGACCACGGTCGGAGAAGCCGCCGTGACGGCAAGAAAGCAAGCGTTATGGGATGCCTACTTCGATTATTATTACAAAGGAATGGGAAAAAGGGACCTGAGGCAATGGAAAGAAATATTGAGTTCCATGAGAACCAGTGAAGAAGTTGAGGAGGAGATCAACAACTATCTTGAGGCGTTCTTCCACGCCGACGGCCTCGATAAGAAGCTCACACGTGGGTGGCACACCGAAGCCGAGATCAAGTCGGTCAAAGCGGAATATCTTCAGACGTATCTTCTTCCTTATCTAAAACCTCTGTTTGCAAAACTTAAGGATGAAGCATACGATAAGGAGCTTGAGTTTATTAAAGAGCTTTACATCGAAACTGCCTTAAAACTGAATAAATATAATAAATATCGTTTTCAGATCGAAGCTCCGTATGAATATTACCCCATGTGCCAGTGCGGTATTCAGGTCATGTCAAACGGAAACACAAAGATATTCGTCAAAGGGAAAGCAAGTGACCTTGGTGTCTGCGACCTTCAATTTACGAAATACTCTGTTCTGGTTAACAATATCACAAAAGCACGGGCTGTCTTACGCGTCAATACGCCGAACGGCCCCAGGATGTTCTATCAGCCTGTTGACCTGAAAAAGGATCAGTCTTTCATCAATTTTTCGCTGACCGAGGAAGACATAAAGAAAGATGAAAGCGAAGAGACCCCGGAAGAAACATCCTCCCTTGAACTGGGCAATACCATCAATGCCGTATTTGTCACGAACGGCAAAACGCTGAACGTGAAGATCGGGAAGGTCCGGGAAAGTAAAACGGAATATACGGGAAAAATGGTCCATCGTAAAATACCCGAAAAGAACACCCTTACGATCAACAAGATCACACGGGAAATGAACTTTGTCTACAAGTTGAAAGGTCTGTTCGCACCGGAGCTCATCTGCAGAGGTCTTCCCGTGGCGCCGAACACCTATAAGGGTATCATTGAGACGAATAATGCCGAAAAGGTAAAAGTGGGGACCTTTACCCTAATCCTTAATGAAAAATAGGTCACATCATGACCGGAAAAAAGAGAATATGCTTTTTGTTATTGTGCGCGGCCGTTCTGACATTGGGTGCGGACTTTCCCCGCGGTGAATTTTTCGATGATTTTCATTACGCGGACCCCGCCGACAGTCTGATACTGGAAAACGGCTGGAATATTGTTGACGGCATTCACGGACCGCCGCGCGGCGCACATTATTCCCGGGACAATATTTCCTTTTCCGAAGATTCCCGTCATGCGGAAAACCGTTTTATGTATTTAACGGCATCTACACAAAATATTCCCGAAAGCATGGTGCTTGCGCGCATTGAATCGGCACTGATATTCCATGAAGGCACATATGCTGCCCGTGTGTTTTTTGACAATCATCTGCGAAAAACCCGGGATGGGAATGTCCAGACCTTTTATACTATCAATACACTGCGCTTTCCCAACGATACCCTTTACTCGGAATGCGATATGGAATATTTACCCTACGATCTGTGGCATGCTGACGGAAACACAAAAAGCAAACTATACCTGAGCACCTGGGGAACCTATCAGGAAGATCCCTGGAAAGCGGTTCATGCATCCGATACACTGTACCAGCATCAGGCCGGATGGCATGTCCTGCTTTTTCAGGTAACGGGCGGAAAAAGCGTTACGTATTTTTTAGACAGGTATGAAAAAGCCATCGCAGAACATTACCGCTCACCGCAGGGCTTATCCGTATATCCGGAATCCCTTATGAGGATAAGCTTTGCCAACTGGATCATAGCGCGGCCGGGGGTCTCTCCGGGGATAAGTGAAGAACGCAGGGAAAGTATGATGGGCGTGGATTGGATCTACCATGCAAAAGACACCGCTCTGACAGTACCGCAGGTTATCCAACGTGTGCGTGAAATGCAAAAAGCTTCGGTATACCATGTGAATACCATGGAGGAATAAGCTTTCTCGATGGACTTAAGCCGTAAAAGCAAGATCAAAATGTGCTGACGGGTAATGACAGGGAAGAGATGTATGATACCGAAAAAAACCGGCTGTTATTCTTCCGTGGTTTTCCTTTCATAGCTTTTTCCCAGATCCACACTATGGCAGTACTCCGAGTTCCAGCTTTTCAGGAAGATTGATGTGATCCTTTCCGAGAGCTTTTCGTTATCCAGTATTATGCCAAGATTCCTGCCGTTGTAGAAATAGCTTTTGGACCAGTTTGAGGTCCCGAGCCATGTTAATTTCGAATCGATGATCATAAATTTGCAATGTTCCACGCGTGCATACCCGATGTAACCCTCGCTTGCTTCGGGAATGGTCGAGAATTTTATTTCAATGTTGGGAATGGCGTGAAGCGATTTAATATATTCAATCCGGGGTGAATAAAAATTCCAGTCCGAGAGGATCATCTGCACCTGCACACCTCTGGCCGCGGCTTTACGCAATGCGAGGTCGAGTGTCTCATAAAGCTCTTTTCGCGAAAGCGGAGAATAGCTTAACAGTTGAATACGTATTGTTCCCGATGCGGAATTAATGCACTTAAGAATCTGCGTTTCATCCCAGTTGGATAAATTATACATGATGTCCGGGCTGCTGGCCGTTGGCGTTACGGTAATCTTTCCATATTCTTTTGTTCTGATATGGTATATTTCAGGTTCCGTATTATGCTCCATCGTGCTTAGAATTTTTTCCGTATCAGCATTTTCTTCGGATAAACGCCAGTCCAGATCAAAGATCCTTTGATAAAAGTCCGCCAGCTTTCTGCCCGAAATACGGATCCCCAGTTCATGTATATGTTTCAATGCCCGCCAATCGAAATTCGGCGATCCGAGAAAAATCTCTTTTCCGTCCACAATAAAATATTTTGCGTGCATGACACCGCCGGTGATACTGCTGAGATCATAAACACGTACAAAGATATTTTCGTGCCTGTTCAGTTCATCGGCGATATGCGGATATGTCCTGTACATATTCGCGTCAACGATAAAACGCACCGTAACGCCGCGATCCGCAGCGGCAATTATTGCTGACAGGACCGGTTCCAGGGCTTCACCGGGTTTATGAGAAATATAGAATTGTGCAAAATTCAGATCGCTCTTTGCTGAATTTATCATTTCTATCCATACCTCTGAAGTATTCCGGATATCGGGATTCCCCAGGGTGGTCTCAACAGGAATACTTTCAACCAGTTCAGCTTGATCTTTCGCATAAAGCGGAAAGCTTATGAACAGAACGAGCAAAAATGTATAAGGCTTCATCTTTGGTTCCTTTTAAAATTGCGGGTATGCCGTTTCGGCTTTTCACGTAATGATAATATAAGAAATTTTCTATCATAATAAAAGTCCGGTCCGCCACCCATAAAAGGGCTCCTGTGATGCTTGCGTACCGGACTTTTATATAATGTCATCCGTACGGCGCTAGCGGACCAAAACCATCTTTCCGGTATCCCGAAAATCACCGGCTTTCATAGTATACAGGTAAACACCCGATGCTAGCTGATTGCCTTTCATATCCTTGCCGTCCCAGACAAGTTTATGATAACCCGCTTCTTTCTGTTCGCTGAGGAGTGTCCGGACCAATGCACCGCGGACATCAAAAACCCTGATCTCCGTATGTGTTGCCTCGGGCAATTGAAAAGAAATCGTGGTAACGGGATTAAAAGGATTCGGATAATTATTGTCAAGCTTATATGTTTCGGGAAGCATTCCGTCCGCAATGGAAACCTCTCCGGTAATTTCTCCGATAAGCCGAATAAAGAAAGTATAATCCGAAGCGGCCCAGTTGCCTTCGGAATAATGGAACCAAGATGCACCGCTGTTATAAAGATCAAAACTCATCTCAACGATCGTGTCTTTGGGCAGAAATTCCACAACGAATTCATTCGATGCTTCAACCTCCGAAGGGACATCGACGGTTTTCCAGCCGCGGGTACCCGCCTGCAGAACAGGACTTGTATATTCCGTTACCAGATTCCCGCCGCTGTCATAAGAATAAAGCCGCATGCTGTAAAGCCCGGGAATTTCAATATGTACCTTCATTTTCTCGGGTTTCAATACGCTGTCGGAGAAAAAGAACGTATTGGCAAAGGCATTTCCGGGATACCACCAGTATGAGTATCCGAAGACACCCGAATCGTAGGCATATTCATTTTCCGCCAATGCGGTCCCGCCCTTGATCATTACTTTTTCGGAAGGCTGGCTGTTGCCTTTGTCATACACGGCTTCCACATAGTATTCACGTTCGTAACCGCCGAAAGTATTCCAATCGATAAAGGACGGCGAAGTAACATATCCCAAATAATCAAAACGTTCCTGCCCCGTAAAGCGGCCGTATACTTCATAACCCTGCAGCTCGGGGAGAGGTTCTGCAAGCGCGGAAGGTGCCCGGGCGGTTTTAACCGGATTGAGCATAGCGGATTTCAGCGGTTTTTTTTGCGGAAGATCAAATGAGCCTTCAGGTGCTGCCGAAGCCAAAAGCGGACGTTCCGCATCTGCGGCGTTCACACCGACGAAATCCGTTAGAGGAATACGCTGACCGGACGGAGATGATGCAAGTTTAAAACCCTTATCTCCCGGCTGCGCCTGCGGGTCCGAAACCCAGGCAGGCTGATCCTCATAGAGATACACGTCATCAACATACCAATCTTCGCCATACCAGTCAGACCATTCCTCCCCGTCCCATAACCAGCCGCCATAACTGTGGTAGCGGAATGCTATCTGTATGGTTTGACCGATATAGTTGCTCAGGTTTACGGTTGTCCAGGTCCATGATTCCGGAACGGGATAAATGGTTTTTACCGGTGTTGACAATGTTTCATAGGAATAAATATTATCGATAACGCGTACCTCATTTGCAGCGTTATCCATGGAAGACCACCATCCGTTTTGCCAGAAACCCAGCTGATGATGACTTTCCGTGATCTTAATGAACGGAGATATCATCCAATAATCCATTTCCTGATACGTTTCGGGAGCGGTAATAAAGCCTTCGACACCTGCACAATAATTTCCGCCGAGGTCTTTTAGGGCAAAACGTGAAGCACCGCCGGGGGATCTACTTTCCCACTGCGTCCAGAAATCTGCATCGTTGTTGAAATTCTCGTAAAAACCGTCAACATTAAAATCCATGTAAACATCATCTATGGCCCAAATTTCTCCGTCCGTACTTGTGTAAACAAACGCAATATACATTGTCTTGCCGTAATTATTGTACCAGTCAAGATCTATCTGTACAAGCGACCAATCATCCGGAAGATCCGTGCCGGACCAAACCGTCGTGAAATCTTCCCGGTCCGTTCCGCTCATAGATACCATAACTTTATTGGGGGCATTATCATAATTGTTATAATAACCCATATGCCAGAAATTCAGGACACCTCCACTGCTGTTGTCGATCGTGATAGGATTGGTGACCAGCCATTCTTCCTGATATTCACCCGGTTCTCCGTAACTGCAATATGCCACCGGATTATTACCGATATAGCCGGATTGCCAGCTTACACCACGCGGGTTATCCCCGAGATTGTAGATCTTCCAGTCCACAGGTATGCCTGCATTAAAAGACTCCTTTGAAAATGCGGAATCCAAACGCGGCGGTTCCCAGTTCATGTAAGCACAGCCCCAAATCGTGCTGTCCAAAGCGCTCAGATCCGTGGGAGCCGGAAGGACGTTATGTGTTCGAAAGGTATAGTCACCGGAAAAGAAGGGTCCATTGCCGTAGCGGTCGTATCCTCCCACCCGGTAATGGTAGGTGGTATCGTTGATAAGGTCGTACATGCGCGCGGCATTGTTTATGCGGGTATCATTATAATGTAATGTGTCGGTATACGCAGATGTCAGGCCCCACTGCAGAATGGCGGTAGAAGGTTCATTCGTCTCCCACCATACCGATGCCTGGTCATCATGAATGCGGTATGGTTTGGGATCCCCAATTAATGCGGGCGCGGTGTTATCGGTGCCGGTATCGAATGACAGGGTATCTGTCCTTACCGTATCTGCACCGGGTGTCACGGAAGCAACGGCATAATAATAGGTCTTTTGCGCCTCCATTCCTTCGATACGCACACGGTGATCTTTAACGAACTCCAGCGTATCCTTATGGATGATCTCGTAAGATCCGTCTACGCCCCACAGAAGGCGGGTATCACTGTCTTTATTTGTCTTCCATGTAACTTCTACCGCCCAAGAGCTCAAAACATTGACAACAGGATCTTCGGTAAATTCAAAGCTGTCGATGATCACGTTTTCGGGAGGATAGAAGTAATGCGTTGTTGTTGCACTTGAATAATATAATGTTGCAGCAAGGGCGTAATCGGTCACATGCAGTTCCCGGAGTTCTCCGGGCTTGCTTTCCCAGGAATTCGTATTGTTAAAAATGATCCGGAAATGGTTGTCATCCCAGACATATGCTGCTGTCGGGGTTGTCCCCGAACCATTCAATGACAAGGTATAGGGGAATTCCGTGCTGCTCCATAGGTCCAGGACGGGGGAATACGCATGTGCTTTTGCCGGTCTTGACGGAATGCCTGTATCTCCGTTTTCGCGTACCAAAATAACGCGATCATCTAACTGTGCTCCTGCATAAAGCGTGTTATTGACTGTCATCTCGTCCTTATTCCATAAACCGTCCATGGCATTATATGCCAGAAGATGCAATATGTATGAAGAATTTTTATCTTCATACATGACCAACCCGCAAAAATCCGAGGCATAAACTTCAGCCGTCTCCTTGCTTGTAAACACAGCATCCTCCCAGCTGTCGCGAAATGCACTGTAAGCATGCGCTTTGTAGTCGGGATATCCGTAAACATTTGACTCACGCAGAAGAAGGATCCCCGTATGGCCGGAAACCGCCACGCTGAAATTGTCGGCTATATTGTTCCTGTAGGTGATCGCTTCTATCCATTCTCCGAGGATCGCATTGAAGGTATATATTGCCGTGCCTCCGGCAAGCGGGGCTTCTTGTGTAAGCACAAAAGCCATTTTTTCTCCCGGATGGACCGAATAGATCGTTTCACTACTGTATGGATCCAGTTGGATGCTTTTTATTTCACCGGCTGCGGGACTATAAGCCCAAATTCTCAGCGGCTCCTGCCATGCCAGCATCATATCCCCGGAGAAAGCCAGATCCGTAATGCCGCCGGATGAACTCTGTATTGTTTCCGGCAACCATTCTCCGCTTGTGCTGTTGTAAATATACCCCAGCCAGTTTGTCCCGGACACGGCTCCCTGTAAAAGGAAATTCCTGCCGATCAACGGGCGATCCAGCAGTAAACCATAAGGAAGGTCCTTTGTTCTCCATTGGCTATCGCCGGACTTGAAAGTATGCACATGATCAAAATATACTTCATCCCGATCTACCGCAACCGCTGCAAATTCCTGATTAATGTTAATATGAATGTTCTCTTCGTAGCTGTGCCGGTCAAGCGTGCGAGATACACCTCCGAGCATGTTCTTGGTATACCATGTCTGGGTTTTCATGTCAAAAATTTCCATATTGACATGACTGCAGACCGTATCACCCTGGCCGCTGATGAACAGCGCCAGGCTGTCGGAGATCTCCGTGGTAATAACATGCCAGGGATCGTTCGTTGATGTCTGGAGTTTTGTATTCCAGCTGCCGGTTTCTGCATTATAATATTTCATAAAAGGCGTTTTGCTTTCGTCTCCCCAGATCAGTGAAATGTTCTTTCCCACTGCAAATCCCGTTGGACGGGTGTTCATCTCCGTTTCGTGATAACTGCCGGTTTGACCGTGGAATACGCCGGCCCGCCAGCGCCTTCCGGTACTGTAGGATTCATACTGCCCAAGCACAAGCCCGCCTTCTCCTTCCACCTTCACTGAAAAACTCTGCGAATACGGAAGGTCGTTCATTGTCCACTCGCCGCTTACCGCGCTGTATGCAAGTAACTTTTTACCTGTGAAAGGAATGTCAGTAACAAATAATGCGCTCAGCGGTCCTTTTGCGGAAGCCACAACATTACTGAGCGGATATAAGGATGTCTCGCTTGTTCCGGTTAACAGGCTCTGAGCCCGCGGATATGTATCCTCGCCAATATCAATCTTATAGTAATCAGACAGGATGCGTCCGTTAATATGGGACATAAAAATGTCGGCGTCCGTATCGGGGGCATCCCAGTCATGCCGGTTGATGATCACCCGGCCTTTACTGAAATCCCGGATCATGATGGAATCGACTGCCGGTGTTGAACGGAATTCCGTATCATTGGCAATATCGTAACCGTAGATGTCCCGGGGAGCCGCTGCATCCGTACCCGGCGCATTTCTCCAGTCCTCCCAAACGACGATACCCTCATCCGCTTTGGGGTTTCTCTGACGGCCCGGCGCATCACAAACCGTGAACACACCGCCGTCATCCGCGGTGCCGTACAGCATGTCCTCTCCCATATCATAGGCCATGATATTATCATCAGCTGAGCCCTCCACCCAGATAATATATTGTCCGTCCACTTCCCAATAGTTATAATCATCTCCTGTTCGAAAGGTACTGCGTATATCGTCCGCAGTCCCGTAAAAGCCATCGGCCCCCAAGCTGTACGCCTGTAGAGATGTCGTCCATGTATCGGAATCCGTATACGAAAAGACGATCGTATTTACGTCGGTCTTCGGTGCGCCGAAATTGTCGTGATTATATCCCCACGTGGTGGCGGTTGAATCCGCCAGCAATTCAAAGCGTATACCCGTTTCCACATGGTGGGCCAGCATCTGATTGTTCCATCCGCCTCCCTTGCTGCTCACCCGTATGACCCAGCTGTCGGAGACACCGAAACCTTCAAAGCCGTAACCGAAATTTTCGATCTCGGTCGTCATTCCCGTGCCCGTATCATAGCAATAATAGCGCATGGCGGAATTGCTCACACCCCAATAATGAAAGGCATAGTAAATGCGGGACTCTCCCGCGGAAATGTAGAGAGGTTCATCGCCGTCGAGATCCGTATCAATAAAATGATGCCAGGTCGAATCGGTACTGATGTCCCGGAAGGTAAATCCGGGGAGCTGACCGTCCACGCCGGTCTCTACGTATCCAAGGACATCCCCGGCAAGGGCAACGGACTGATGCATGGACCACGCGCTGCTGCTTCCCTGGTTCCCGCGCTCCACCACAAGTCCCAGCGGGACGCCGCTGTTGGCTACGGGCGGAAGTTCAGCGTTCTGAAAATGCTCATAGGACTGAATTTGCTCATAAGCAATACCTTCCGCGGAAAGCAGGGCAAGAACATCCGCCGAACATTTGTAAAGGATCATTCCATCCCGTTCCGCTATCGCTTCAAGCTCATTCCTTATGGGTAGGGATACTTTTTTATGATCATCGGAAACAATGTTAATAAAAACGTCCTCTGCAAAAAGGAAAGAAATACCGAGAAAGAAAATAATAAATGCCATGTACTTCTTTTTACCGGGAAATAAGTTCATTGTCTTCATTTTTTTACCTTTCGAAATTAAATTATACTATCATTGCTTGCATCAGGAACGCTATCCGCATATGGGAGTGAAATAATATTATACGTATTCGATGCTCAATGTCATCTGTTGTAATTCCATTATATTTTTTAATTGTTTATATTTTATACATTTTACGATTGAATGCAAATAAAAAATTAACAATGATGGTGCTTTTTATGTTTTTAACTACATGCTAATTACTTGCTTTTCCGCAGGGATCGTTAATAAATTCGAAATAAGGAGAAGCCAATGTTAATAACGAAAGATATTTTTCGCTTACACCGGGTAATCTTCCGGAAGTGGTTTTTCCGGGTGCCGGGAAACCCGCACAGCAACAAGCAAAAAGAGAATTACCTGCAGTTGACGGTTTTCTTCCGCCTGTATTCAATAACAATAACGAACTGATTTTGCCGGAACAGCAATGACAACAAAAAACAACACCCTTGCTTTATTCTATGCAAGCACTGTACTGATCCTCTGGGCGAGCGTTGCTTCCGCTTTTAAGATCGCACTTTCTTTTCTGACCCCCTTTGAGCTGCTCTTCCTTTCAACCCTTTTTTCCTGTCTCACCCTGAGTCTGTTCATGCTGTCCGGAAAGCGCTACCGGGGCTTGAAGCGTTTATCGAAAAAAAACATCTGTAAACTGATAGTTGCGGGGGTCTTGAATCCGACGATCTACTACCTGATATTATTTAAGGCTTATGATATGCTTCCCGCCCAATTCGCCCAGGCGGTTAATTTTACCTGGCCGCTTATAATGGGACTTTTTTCCATGTTCTTAAAACAGGAAAAATTCAATATTTTGCGTATTGTCGCTCTCTGCATTTCTTTTGCCGGTGTTCTGGTGCTTGTTCTGGGTGGAAAGCATATGCCAGGCGGGGTAAGCATGCCGGGGATCCTTCTGGCCTTTTCCACTGCGTTTATCTGGACCTTCTATTGGCTTACGGCAAAGACCATCAAGGTCGACACCGTTACCAGTCTGTGGATCCCGTTCACGACCGGAGCACTGATCCTGTCAGTAGTTGCCGTTTTTTTCTTCCGTCCCGGCACATTGACTATCCACGGTATTGCTGCCGCAGGCTATGTCGGTCTTTTTGAAATGAGCATTACGTTCCTTCTTTGGCTTAATGCACTGCGCAGGGCAAGTTCAACGGCGCTTGTCAGTAATTTCATTTACGCCGTCCCCTTTCTTTCGCTGTTATTTATCCGCTTTATCCTGGGTGAGACTATTCTTCCCACTACGATTATCGGACTGATATTGATAACCGGCGGTATTATAACGCAAATGATCGTACATGCTTCAGATAAAAGCGGATCATAGCGGCATCTGTTTCTTTTGAGAGAGCGGTTCCGTCTTCCGCCTCAAGACATCTTTCCGGAAGATGTTACCCTATCGGTTTTAATATCATTTTATCGGGATCTTACGGTAAAAAAACAAAACCGCCCGCATAAAAACGGACGGTTTCTCTTTAACGGTAGATCAAGGAGGTTATTTATTTCACCTGTACCGTAATAAAGCGTTTGTTGCCGTTTCTTGTTTCTATCAGAATAAGCACTGTCTGATCTTTCTCGATGTTCTCAAGTACTTCATTAAAATCTTCCATGTTCCGGATCTCTTTCCGCTCGATGCTTATCAGGCGGTCACCGGGAAGAACACCTTTTTGCTGAATTTCCGAACCGGGATCAACACTAACGATGACGACGCCTTCCTGACTGTCGAGCTTGAACTGGCGCGCAAGTTCAGACGAGTTCTCCTGTACCGTGAAACCGAGATCGATATCTGTGCCCTTACGTTCTGCCGTGACAGGTTCATCTTCCGGAAGTTCTTTCAGGTCCACGGAAACGATCCGGGTTTTCCCGTCGCGAATAATTGTCAGTTTTATATTTTCACCGGGCATGCGGGAAGAAATATTCAGCTGAAGTTCCGAAGGGGTGTTTATCTCTTCATGATTGACCTTAATGATCACATCCCCGCTTTTAAGGTCCGCCTCTTCTGCGGGACTGTTCTTTACAATATCCGAAACAAGTACACCGAGACTTTTTCGAGTCCCAATGATCTTGACAGGTCCTGATTCAATTCCTGTATCGTAACCCCGAGCCATGCGCGAACCACGCGGCCCTTGGTAATAATGTCCTGAAGAACACGGTTTGCAAGATTGATGGGAATAGCGAAACCAATGCCGTTCGATCCGCCTGAACGGCTTAAGATAGCAGAGTTAATACCGATAACTTCGCCATTCATATTTACCAGTGCCCCTCCGGAATTTCCCGGATTGATGGAAGCATCCGTCTGAATATAATTCTCGATCGTACTGAGTTGCATACCGGAACGGCCGAGTCCCGAAACAATTCCATGGGTAACGGTATTTCCGAGGCGTGTGCTGAAAGGACTTCCGATGGCAAGGACCCATTCACCCACCCGGAGTTCGTCGGAATCTCCAAGATTTGCATTCGGCAATCTTTTATCATCAATTTTCAGGATGGCAATATCCGTTTTGGGATCGGTTCCCGCCACTTTTGCATCAAATTCACGCTTATCATGCAGAACGATCTTTATTTCTTCCGCATTCTCAATAACATGATTATTGGTGACCACATAACCGTTTTCAACGATCACTCCGGATCCGAGCGCGGAACTGCGGAATTCCCTCTCTTTTTCCGGCAGGTTAAAGCCGAAAAAATCGAACGGTATCTCAAGATCACCAAAAGGATTTTTTATCTTGGTCACTTTTTGTGCGGTAACCGTAACCACGGAGGGACTTACCTTTTCGGCAAGTTCTGCAAAATGGTCGCTGATAGCCTGCAGATCCTGAGCTCCCAATGAGGTAAGTGTTGTAAAAACAAGCAACAGTATTAATATTTTTTTCATATTTTTCTCCTTTCCTGGAATATCATATATGAACAATCCCGCGGGAAAGTTCCGGAAATTAATAATTTGCGGAGATGAGCCATGAACAGATAAGTTTTATTTCTGAAAAAAATGTTATATTTTTTATTTCATTATTTTGCTTTGGGTTTTCCCGGCACAGCCGCGGAATTACCTTCTCAGCCTTTTGTTCATCCTTTTTTCCGCACGCTTGACCAGTTCATCCGAAAGGCGCTGATGCTCTTTTACATGTCCGGCTTCATCGAAACCGGCAATTCTGCCGTTTTCAACGATGTGCCTTCCGTTCACGATCACATGATCCACCGGTTCCATCGCCACATTAAAGACCACGGCGGCTGCCGGATCATGTTCTGCCCCGGCATATTCCAGCCTGTCCATGGATATCATGGTAATATCTGCGCATTTCCCCGCTTTTATATGTCCGGTATCGTTACGTCCCAGCACTTTTGCACCTCCTGCAGTAGCCATCCAGAGAACGTCATCCGCATTCAGCCAGTATTCCGGTTTCCGCAGACGGGATATTAGCATGGCATTACGCAGCTCTGCCAACATGTTTGAAGAATCGTTGGATGCAGAGCCGTCAACACCGATACTCACGTTCGCACCGGCATCGATCAATTCGCGAATGCGGGCTATCCCCGAGCCCAGACGCATATTTGAAGACGGGCAGTGTGCCACGCCGATCGTTGCTTTTCCGGCGAAAGCGATCTCTTTATCATTAAGAAAAATGCAATGGGCGAACCAGGCGCTGTTCCGGATCCAGCCAAGATCCTGCATAAAGGCAAAGGGGCGTTTGTTCAATTTTTCAAGGCAGAAAAGTTCTTCGTCCTTTGTTTCGGCCAGATGCGTATGTATCTGCAGCCGGTACTTTTCCGCCATATCCGCCGTTCTGCGCATTGATTCCGGAGTAATGGAAAACGGCGAACAGGGTGCCAGGGATATTCTCAGCATGGAAGCGGCGCTTTCATCATGATATTTTTCCACCAGGCGCTCAATATCCCGGAAAATGGTCTCTTCTTCCTGCACCACATCTTCCGGCGGCAGACCGCCGTCCTTTTACTCAGTGTCATGAAACCGCGGGTCGGCTGAAAACGCATACCTATTTCCTGCGCGGCAAGGATCTCTTTGTCGATCAACTCCGGTTCTGCGTTTTGGGGAAATAAGTAAAGATGGTCTGAACTGGTCGTGCATCCCGATTTCAATAATTCCGCCAGTGCGGTTTTTGCACTTACATAGAATGCCTCTGCACTGATCCCCCGCCAGATCTCATAGTTCGTGAGAAGCCAGTCAAAAAGTTCCGACCTCTGTGTGTCATAAATATTGCGTGTAAGCGTCTGAAAAAAATGATGATGCGTGTTGACGAAACCGGGAAGCACAAGCATGCGCCGGGCATCAATAACATGTTCGGCACTGCCCGCGAATTTTTCCGGTCCCGCAGAAACGATCTTATTATCTTCAATGTAGATATGACCGCCGGAGAACGTATCCAGAATATCGTCAGCGTGTATATTCTCCTTCATACGGCAGCAAAGCAGCGGATTATTTATCAAAATGGATGAAGACATGTTATACTCCTTATACTTTCCGGTCTCTTTGAGCATATCTTAAAAATACAAGCTTTACCGCAAGACCCGTTCATTGAATTCTCCGATCAGTGTATCGATCTTCGAAACCATGTTATGTATGGACCCCCAGTATTCCCGGTGATCATACCATTGTGCATTAAGGTCTTCAAGTTCTTTTCCCTGCTGTTCGATCCAGGTATAATATTTCAGATTGTGAATGCGTTTTTTTGCATAGTAGTCAAGTTCGAGCATGTTGTCAATCCCGATACCATTCAGGAGCTCATAATCCTTAACGGCACTGTCCCGTTCATATTTCCCCTTATTCTTTCTCAGGTCCCGGATCCTGGAACCGTAAAGTTCCATTGAATCGGTGAAAATGGTGACAACAACATCTTTTTCGGTCAGTTCATAATATTTTGCAAATTTGATGGCGGCCACCAGATTGCCTATGGATGAAATTCCCATAAGATCAAGCCGGGAAATAATATTCTTATCCACACCCTGTTGATAAAGATATTCGTGTCCCGTTTTTTCATTAAAGAGCCGCATCAGGCGTATTGTGGCTTCATCATCAACATCGATCACCATATCGGTATTCCTGACATTATGTATCCAGGGAACATGCTTGTCGCCGATCCCTTCGATGCGGTGTCCGCCAAAACCATTGTACAACAGCGTTGGGCACTGCAATGCTTCAGCGGCGGCAACTTTTAAAGCGGGAAATTTTTCCTTGAGAAAATCGCCGCAGGCCAGTGTTCCGCGGAACCGGAACTGGCAACCAAACCGGTAAAATGATCATCCTTTTGCAGTAATTTGTTCATAACCTCCAGCACGGCATTCCCGGTAACATCATAATGCCAGAGATGATTGCCGAATTCATCGAATTGATTGAAGATAACAATGTCATCACCCCGCGTTCTCCGCAATTCCCAGCATTTATCGAATATTTCTTTGACATTGCTTTCACAGCCGGGAGTGGGAATGACCTCACCGGCCACTTTTGAAAGCCATTTAAAGCGTTCTTCGGACATTTCTTCCGGCAAAATGGCGATGGACTCACAGGCCAGAAGTGCGGAATCGTAAGCGCCGCCGCGGCAGTAATTTCCGGTAGACGGCCAGACGGCCTTCTGCGTGGTGGGGTCGAACTGCCCGGTAATAAGACGGGGTGCAATACAGCCGTAGGTTGCGCCGACCTTATGAGCGCCGGTGGGGAACCATTTTCCGACCAGCGCAATAATACGCGCTTTCACACCACTGATCTCCGGTGGTATCTCTATATAGTTGACACCGTCAAAACCTCCGCCGTTGAGAACCGGTTCATTTTTCCACGTGATACGAAAGAGGTTGCGCGGATGCACATCCCAGAGACCAACATTTTTTACTTCTTTTTGTATATGATCCGGTATCAGACCGGGGTCTTTCATCTGAGCGAATGTCGGTAGTATAATATTCCGTTCCTTGCATCGCTGAACGGTTTTTGCCAGTTGATCTTCATAAATGGTGAGATCGATCATGTGTGCCTCTTCTGTTATTGGATGGTTGTGACGGTTATTTGTTCTCTGATTGAAAACGCTGATATAAAATTATTTATCATCTCTTCCCGGACAGTAAGATATATATTTTTTTTGCTTTTCAAAAGCTCCTGAAGTATGGGGTAAAAACCTTTTTTTTTGATGATCTCAAGGGGTCCGATCTCGTCAATATAAACCGGGCCTTCGTTAATGCTCCTGAAGATCCTTTCGGCGAATTGAAGTCCCTGCCCGGAAAAAGAAAATTTTTCCATGCCGGCACAACTGTCCCAGCCGGCGGGGAGTTTTTCTATTAAGCGAATGAACGCCATTTCTTTTCCGCTTTTCAAATGATGGAGATCATAACCGCAGAAACTTTCCGCATTATAATGTTTTACGGAAAGCACACCGTCGCCGTAAGGACTTTTCTCGTAAAGTGACCTCATATAGGCTGTTTTCCCAGAGTTGATCTTTCCCGTAATAATATTAAGCACCGGTTCCCCGTAAATGTTTTGACTTTTTATGGTATTCGACAGCCTGCATTTCGGCAATAATGGAAATGGCGATCTCATGCGGCGTCGTCCCTCCGATATCAAGGCCCACCGGAATATACGAAAGATCAAAATTCGCATCGGGAACGGACTTTCTGACCTCTTTGAAAAGCATGCTTTTCTTTTTCGTGATGAGACAACGCCGATGTATGCCGGCTGCCAGTCCGAATGGTATATTCTTTTCAGTACTTCACCGTCGTAACGGTGCTGATAGGTGGCAATGATAAAATAACTTTCTTTCTGTACCGCTCTGTCATCCAGTGCTTTCCCGAAAGCGCAATGGATCTTTTCATCCGCAGCACTGACACTTTCAAGTACCTCTTCCCGGTCATCTATGACCGTTACATGATAGTTCATGAGGTGCAGATGATAGGCAAGCGCCTTTCCGATATGTCCGCCGCCAAAGATATAGACATGCCGTTCCGGTGCCAGAATATTCAAAAAAGAGGGTGGCGGATCCGCCGCAGAGCATACCGGTTTCTTCGCCGCTTTCGCCGTTATCCATATCGTACTTCTGTAAAGCGTTCATCTTTTTTATCATCAGTTCGCGGGCTTTTTCGATCGCCAGATTCTCTATGCTGCCGCCGCCGACGGTCCCGGAAATCCTGCCGTCCCCGTAAACGATCATTTTGCTTCCCGTTTCCGCGGGTCCCGCGCCTTCTTTTTTCACGACCGTCACCAAGATAGCCGAAGCTCCGCTTGCGGCCAGTTCCAGCAATTCATAATAGATATTCTTCATTGTTCGTCCTCTCTGAACAGGGTCAGCATTTTTATGCCTTGAAGTTTCCGCGTCGGCGTTGCCTGCAGGGCACATTTTTTTACCTGCTCATAATTTTCTATCAGGGATCCCGAAATGGCATCGATCCCGTAATCAAAGAGGATCGGTGTCAGCGGTGTCGATGGTCCCAGAATAATATTGAAGCTTCCGGCCGGTAAATAAGGAATAATATTCTCAAAGCTGTGATTTGTTATTGATGTCGCTGTAATGGCCGTTACCTCCGCTTTCGGCATATATTCCGGTATGTCCTCTTCCACAGATCTCCTTCGCGAGGCTGTTTTTCAAAAATAAAACAGTTCCGGTAATATTTTTTTTGTTCTTCCAGAAAAGGGAAATGTCCGATAATACCGACGTTCCTGTTCCGTCCTCTTTCAAGAAGGATATCCTTTGCATTCAGTGTGCGATAATTTTTCACTCGCGCCGAGTAAAAACAATTGACGGCAGCCATCCCGACGGATGCTTCAAGTAAATTATCGGAGAGGACATATTCGGCAAGGGCTTTTAGTCCCAGTGTCTCCAATTCTCCGGCATGCCGGACATTCTCATGAGGTCCACAATACTTTATCGTGCTGGCCAAACCGGATCTTTCTCCGCTTTTTACCAGCGTTGAATGTACTCCGATGATGACCTCATCCACGGGAATTTCGGGGATATCCCTTATCAGTTTATAAAGCAGTTCCATTTATCCTGCCAGAGAGTTTGTAAGTTCCAGAAGCAGAGCAATTCCCAGCGTCATTGCCGGCAGCGCAAAAGAACTTTTCCGCAACCGGAGGGCAAAGGAAATATGTTTTTCTTTCTTCAGATATATTACAATGATCAGCGTGCTGAAAAGTATATTCAGTAAAACAATAAAAAACATTATGTTCAACGGCTGTAAATATAGTCCCGTCAACGGCTTGAAGATGACAGCTTGGGTCAGTGTAAAAACAACGATCCAGGCTGTACTTGTCAATAAAACGGGAAGAACAACTTTCTCTTTCTTGTAAAATTTAACAAACGCAAAGACTGCCAGGGATTCAATTATAATAGAGGCTGCGGGATTAAGAACTCCCATTGCCGATCTCAGCGGAAGTAGAAGATCGATACATTTAATTCCTGCGGCGATGAGACCCATCCACAGCGCGGCATTGGGAGAATCTGTCTGCCGGTATGCATTATACATGAAATAAAAACCGATCGGGAACATAAACATTCCGGAAAATCCCGCCGGCAGAAAGTGGAGGACATAACCGATGCTCGCTTCTGCTATTCCCCACAACGCGCCGAGAAAAAGTATCGTCTGAATATTCTTTACACTATTTTTCATCTTATTACTCCCTTTATACTGCTTAAAGTTTTTCTAAAAAATGTTTGATCATGAAAAGGCTGACCTGCTTGCGGTATTTCGCAGTTGACCTTGCATCATCGATCGGCCTGATCAGTGCCGCATACTGATCCAGGATACGGTTTTTCATTGCATCAATTTCTTTACTGTTTTTATTTATCATTTGTTTCTCTATCTCTGTTGAGAATACAATAGTGGGCGCTACGGAAGCAAGAGCAATATGAATATCACGAATGACATCATGCGGTTTGTCCGCCATGCCGAGAAAAGCGGCTTTACTCAAACTCATACCCTTTCGCTGGCCGATCTTCCGGTATACATTGATACCGAACTCCTTATCCGGAATAATGATCTCTGTCAGCAACTCATTATTTTTCAGCTGCGTTTTCTTTACGCCCGTTATAAATTCACGGACCGGAATGGTCTTTGTGCTTTCCCTGTCGCGAATAACGACACTTGCGTTCACGGCATACAGGTACGGGAGGGTATCCGCCGCGGGAGAAGCATTGCATATATTTCCTCCCAATGTGGCCATATTGCGTGTCGGCAGAGAAGCTATCCGTCTTATGATCATTTTCAGTATGTCCGGAATATCCGCATGCCTTTCCATATCACTGAACGGTACAGCCGCTCCTATGTGTATGGCATCGTTCTTACGGTATGTTTTCTTTAGTTCTTCTAAATGATCAATGAAAAGAAGCGGAAAAGTAAAGCCGCGGCTCTGCCCGCGATGGACCATAAGATCCGTACCACCGGCCATGACAATACAGGTATGCTCCGAAAGTATACGCAGCGCTTCCGCTGTGTTACCGGGACGGAAAGCCTCTACCATAAACCGTCTCCTTTTTCTATCGCAATGCGCACCCCCTGAATGATCATATTATAACCGGTGCAGCGGCAGAGATTCCCGGATAATGCTTCCCGAATCTCTTTATCGGAGGGACGGGGGTTATGATTGAGAAGGGATTCAATGGATATTACAAATCCCGGTGTACAGTAACCGCATTGCACCGCGCCGGCCTCCAGAAGTCCGGCTTCTATCATCTTGTAACGTTGCGTGAGTTTAAATCCCTCCAATGTCAGCACCGATTTTCCCGAAACGGAACCTGCGGCTATAAGGCAGCTGTTCATTGCCCGGCCGTTCACCAGCACCATACAGGCGCCGCATTCACCTTCTCCGCAAGCGTCCTTTGGGCTTTTCAGTGCGAATTTATCCCGCAGGACATCCAAGAGACGTGCCGATGCGGGAACATCGATCTTCTTTGTTTCATTGTTCAGTGTAAATTCAATTGTCATTATCGAGCTCCATCAGTTTCTCCGGAGTAATGGGAATTTCATTCACTTTCTTACCCAGCGCATCTGATACAGCGGCGGCAATAGCCGGAGGCGCACCGGTAAAAGGAAGTTCTCCGGCACATTTTGCTCCGAAGGGACCAAAAGGATAGGGGTTTTCGACAAAATCACAATGTATTTCCGGTACATCCATGCTGGTGGGGATCTTATAATCGGTAAGATTCGCCTGTTTCAGCTTTCCCTTATCCGTCTCCATAACCTCAATGGTGGCCCAGCCGGCGCCCTGTACAACACCTCCCTCTACCTGTCCCCTCAGTGCACGTTCATCAATGGGGACCCCAACATCATATACGGCATAGATCTTTTTGACCGACAATTCGTAACTGACCGGATCGATCTCAACTTCCGCCACATTAACGCCCCAGGAATAGACGGGATAAGCATCGCCCCGAAAAGCCCCGTCATCCCAATGAAGATAATCCGGATGATCGTAGCTTTTACTGATCTCCAGTATCTCATGCTGATCCCACTTTTTTTTCATTTCTGTGGCGCTTTTCTGCAGCAGTCCCCCGACGATCATTGTTGTGCGGGAGGCCACTGTCGGACCGGAATCCGGAATTCTGCCAGTATCGATCTTTTCGTATAATACTTTCCCGATCGGTATTCCCAGTGTGGCGGCAACGATCTTCGGTAATACGGTTTCTGCGCCCTGTCCCATTTCCACACTGGAGACTTTTATGGTAACCTTATCTTTCTTTTTGCTTAATATGACCTTTCCCTTTATATCGGATTCTCCTCTTCCGGTAAATCCGCAGCCGTGCAAAAACAGTGAAACGCCTGTTCCGCGGTATTTTACATTTCCGGTACGGTTTGTATCATAACCGGACATACGTCGTATTTTCCGGACCATTTCCGGTAATTTAACTTCCTCATGAATATGTCCTCCCGTACAGGTGGCATCATGCTGCTTCAGTATGTGGCGCATTTTGTATTGCAGCGGATCGGTTCCCTCTTTCGCGGCGATATTATGCATGAGCATTTCAATGCCAAAGATCGTTTGCGGTGCGCCGAAACCGCGAAATGCACCGGAAGGTACCGTGTTCGTCATAAAATTTCTGCCCCGCACGCGGAGATTCGGAATGTTATAGACGCCCGTGGCGGAAAAAAGCGCTCTTTGCAATACAACCGGAGAAATGCCGCTATAGGCTCCGGCATTCAGAAGCACATCAATATCCAGCGCAATAAGACGCTTGTGTTCATCCAGTGCGGCTTTATAACGTATCAGGGAAGGGTGGCGCTTGGTTGTAGCTATCATATCTTCGCTTCTGTCGTAGATCATCATTACCGGTCTTCCGGTTTTGCACGCGGCAACAGCCGCCTGACAAGCCGTCAGGGACGGGAATTCTTCTTCCGCCGAAAGCGCCGCCCGTGACGGTCTGTATCACTCGCAGTTTGTCTTCCGGAAGATCCATGCTTTCCAGTAATGCGTTCTTTACATAGTAAGGACACTGCATCGACCCATAAACAAAAAGGGTACCGTCCTTATATTCCGCAGCGATCCCTTGGGGCTCCAGATAAACATGTTCCTGATAACCGGTACTGAAAGTATCTTCGATGTGCGACGCTGCTTCCGCAAAAGCTTTTTGCATGTTCCCTTTTTCATAATGATAATCCGTGAACGGTTGTGACAGTTCTTCCGCTTCTTCAAGGGACAGTACCGGTTTCGCTTCCCTGTATATTATCTCAACCCGGGAAACAAGATCCCTGACCATCTCACGGTCGGGACCGGCGATCAGAAGAACGGGCTGGCCGATATAGGAAACTTTTTGCTCTGCAAAAAGAGGGTGGTCGGAAACTACGGTTTTCATGCGGTTGATGCCGGGAACATCCTCTTTACCGATCACGAAATAATCAGGCGGCATTCCGGGAAGGGAAATGGAAAGTATTTCCGCCCTGGCTTTTGTGCTCCGGACGGTCTTTGCATAGAGCATATGTTCAAAGCGGCGGTCTGAAATATATTCCGCTTCTCCCCGCGTTTTTTCCGCGAATCCACGCGTATTACTGATGTACTGATATCTTTCAATTTTTTACCCGATATTTTCTGTAATAATCAACAACAACCTTAAGATCCTGCGGTGTGTCCACATCCATTCCTATTCCCGGATCATCCACATCAACGATAGTGACATTATTTTTTTGGTGGATGAAATCTCGCAGAATACCGGTATCGTCCATCGCTGTGATCCCGGGGATACAGGACGCTTTAAAAAGTACAGGGTGGCCTTTTTTTCCCTTGTAGCGCGGTATCACGATCTCTGCTCTTTCCTTCATCATGCGCCGGAATGTTGACGGACTCACTGCCGGCTGGTCGCCCGGCAGCACAAAAACCTTTCCGCTTTGACCTCTTTTACTCCGGTTTTCACGGATGAGAACATTCCTGCACGGAAATTTTCATTTTTAACCGCCGTACACTGCGGAATGTTTTCCAGTATGCGCGCCACTCGTTCAAATTCATGACCGCCGACAACAATGATCGTTTCACAGAAATTCAGCATACTTTCTACGGTCCGCATAAGAAGCGGTTTCCCGGCAATGTCAAGTTCGGGTTTAAAACCTTCCGCACGCGCCGAGAAGCCGGCCGATAGAATAATGCCGTCCGCTTTCATAATATCTCTCCGATATTTTTTATATGCCTTTCCGGGAATTTTATCTTCCCGGTTGCGGCATCCGCATCTTTCAATCCGTTCCCGGTTATCATCAGAACGATCCCGGCGTTTGCCGGTAAGGAATTTTTCATTTTATCATAAGCGGCATAGGACGCTGCCGCTGCGGGTTCGGCAAACAGTCCGGTTCTCTCGGACAAGCGTTTCTGAGCGGAAAGGATCTCCTCATCCGATACCAGGACCGTTCTCCCGTGATATTTTTTCAGTTGCTTTAGTGCATAGTATCCGCACCTCGGGATGTCGACAGCTATGGAATCGGCAATGGTCTTACCGGTTTCGAAACTGAACTTACCGTTCTTAAAGGCATTATGAACGGCCGCGCTCCCTTCGGCCTGTACGGCAATGATCTCGGGGATCTTGTTAATGAAACCGAATTCCAGAAGATCACGGAAGCCCTTATAAACCCCGCTGAGAATCACACCGTCGCCGACCGGCACGAAAACATGATCCGGCGGTCCCTTCAATTCTTTGCAGATCTCGGCGGAAACGGTTTTTTTCCCTTCAATGGTCAGAGGATTATAAGCGGTATTGCGGCTCAGAAATCCGTATTTCTTTGAATATTCCAGTGAAAGGTCAAAAGCTTTATCATAATTCCCATCCACACTGATAACGGTGGCTCCGTATTGCAGGACCTGAATCATTTTAGCCCGTGGTGCCGTTTTCGGTAGAAAAATCGTGGTCTTCAGGCCGGCGGCCGCAGCGACTCCCGCCATAGAGGATGCCGCGTTGCCCGTGGATGCCAGCACGATCCTGTCGATACCGTATTTTTTTGCAAATGCCGCAACCAGCAGCGAGGCACGGTCCTTGAAGGATCCGGTAAGATTTCCCGTATCATCCTTCAGATACAGATTCGCATGCGCGCCAAGTTCTTTCGGCTGCCACAGCGGTGTATTGCCCACGGGAATATCCGGGAAGTATTTTTTTTCTACCGGCATCAGATCTTCGATCTTTATTCCCGCTTCTGCCCGGTATTTTACCTCCAGAATGCCGCGAAGGGGTTCTTTATCCCGCTGTTTTTTACTGCATGCGGGACAGAGCATAATATCCGGCGTGATATCATATGTTTTCCCGCATTCAGAACAGCGGTATGTGCATCTGATATTCATTTTTACGGCCGTCCTCCCATCGTGTGCGCCATTACCGCTTTTGCCGTATGCAGACGATTTTCCGCTTCATCATAAATGATCGATGCGGGACTGTCTATCACTCCGGGGGTCACTTCATTTCCCCGGTCGGCAGGCAGGGCATGCATATACTTCACATCGGAACTTGCCAGCTTCATGCGGCGTTCGTCGCAGATCCAGTTCCTGTATTTTTCAAGGTTCGCTTTCATTTCTTTTTTACATGTCTCTTCATTTTCATTGTACTCATCAAACGTGTAATTACCGAATCCGCCCCAGTTTTTCGGGATAACAATATGCGCATCTTCAAATCCTTCATCCATATCATCAACGAAATGCAGTTTCCCGTTGTTATGTTCAGCATTGCTTTTTGCCTTATTCACCAGATCTCCGTACAATGGAAATTCTTTCGGTGCGGCAACGGTAATATCCATACCGAAACGTGTGAACAGAAGTATTTGCGATAGCGGAACGGACAGGGGTTTTGCATGCGATGTCGCATAAGCCCAGGAGATCGTGATTTTAATGTCCTGCAGTTCTTTTCCGAAATATTCCTGAATGGTCATCAGATCGGCGATCGCCTGCATGGGGTGGTAAAGATCATCCTGCAGGGAGAGCACGGGAATAGCGGCATCTTGTGCCAAAGCGTTCAGATAGTTGTTCCCGATACCGAAAAAACAATTGCGGCAGGCAATACCGTGTCCCATTCGGGAAAGCGCCATTGCCGTGTCTTTGGCGGATTCACCGTGGGATAACTGCATTTTATCCGGTGTCAGATCGTGAGCGTGTCCGCCAAGCTGTGTCATTCCCGCTTCCATCGAATTACGGGTACGTGTGGACTGTTCAAAGAACATCATGAACAAGGTTTTATCCTGCAGCAGACGATGCGGTTCTCCCAGCGCAAATTTGCGTTTCAGGTCCGCCGCCGTCTCAAGTATAATATTGATCTCTTGTTTTGTCCAGTCCTGAAACGTGATCAGATTTTTTCCTCTGAGTAATGTTTGTGTCATAATTAATTCCTTTACGTATAATGTTTTCGGCAGTGCCGATCATTTTTCGAGCATATGGGGCAGTAATGCATAAAATGCGGAAGCTTTCTCCAGGTGGTCAACCGGAACTTTTTCATTCGGGGCGTGAGCATAGACCTCATTGCCCGGTCCGAAACCGATACAGGGGATCTTGTGCATTCCGCAGATCGCAACGGCATTGGTGGAGAATGTCCATTTATCTATGCGCGGTTCCTCATGGAACAGAGAATAATAGGTGTTTCTGCCGGCCTGGACAAAGAAATGTTCTTCGGGGATCTTCCAGGTGGGAAAATATTTCTCCTGTTTAAAAACCGTGCCTTTATAACTGGGTCTGCAGTACAGCGGAATCCTGACATTACTGTCATTCCCAGAATATTTTCTATTTCTTGCAATGCGCTTTCCTTGTCTTCTCCCCATGTCAGCCTGCGGTCAATATGCAAAAAAGCTTTGTCGGATATTGCACAAAGTGACGGGGAATCGCTGCGGAATACCGTTGCCGCGATACTTCCCTTACCAAGAAAAGCATCCGTTTTCAGGCGGTCATGCAG
Organism: Fidelibacterota bacterium; assembly: GCA_034521145.1. Lineage (GTDB taxonomy): Bacteria > Fidelibacterota > Fidelibacteria > Fidelibacterales > Fidelibacteraceae > M50B103. Next base: position 413,029 of record JAXHMX010000003.1, read on the forward strand.
TTTTTCGATCTCCAGTGCTGTGCGGGCTCCCCGAATAGATCGCGTTTTTTCCCCGTTCGGGCGCAGAACCATGGGCCGAAAGTCCCCGTATATGTACTTCCATTTCCATGCGTCCGCGGTGACCCCGGTAGATGCCCAGATTGGTCGGTTCCGTTATAAGCGCCAGATCGGGAACCAGTTTCTCTTTTTCTATAAGATACCTCCAGCACAAACCGTCACAATCTTCTTCCATGACGGTGAAAGTAAAAAAGACCGTGTATTTACCGTTATACTTCATCTCCTTCAAGATTTGTGCCGCCGTTATCATTGCTGCGGCGGCGCCTTCCTGATCCACTGTTCCGCGTCCGTAAACATGATCATTTTTTATCATTCCGGAAAAAGGGGGTGTTTCCCATTGGGATTCATCCCCGGTATCAACGGTATCAATATGGGCATCAATGGCAAGGATCTTCGGTCCGTTTCCCACCCTGGCAATAAGATTGCCAAGTCCGTCAATGCGTACTTCGGAAATACCGGCATCTTCCAGTTGTTCCTTGATCTTGCCTATAACGTTGCTTTCTTCTCCGCTGAGCGAAGGGATCTTTACCATTTCGGAAAGGTTTTCCGCGGTGCGGTTTCTGTATTTTTTTGCATTCTGTTTGATTTTTTCAAGCGTATTCACAACATCCTCAATTCTTTTTGTCCATTAATTTTTTCTTTTATTCCAAATGCCGCCTTATTCTGTCAAAAGCGGGTACCTCTCCTCCATTGCATCTTTAATGATGCGCATTTTTACCGCATTCCGCAAGTAGATCTCTTTATCTCCCGAATTTCTGTTGTTTACCTCCAGAACATTGAACCCTTTATCAAGCAGGATCTCCGCATCAGTTGTCTTAAATGTATATTCATGGCCTGAACGTTTTAAAACGTAATTTTCTCCGTTCTCTTTATAGAGTATGCTGTCGCCCTTTATGCGATAACCCGTTTCCAGCGACCGGTAACTTTCTCCGGTCACAGCGACCCGCGGCTTATCGGCAAAGGGACGGCCGGACGTCGGACAAAACGTAGTGCAATTCCCGCATTCGTTGCAAAGGTCGGCAATGTTCAGGACCTGGTATTTCTGCTCTATCGCAAAACTTTCATCCAAAACGATCTTATGATCTCCGTTACGTATAATGATCTTCCGTATCTTCGGCAATGCGGGTAATATCCTGTAGGCAATATTTGCACGGTTGGGACAAACCGTGACGCAAATATCACAAATCTCATCGCAGTTCAGACAACGTGAAGCTTCGGTTCGCACTTCTTCCCGGTTCATCGGAAGTTCTACAAGGCGGTCGATCGTTCTTCCGGCCGGAGGTAATGTTCGTATATCCGTTCGCGGTACGACGCGTGAAAGTTTACGGTGATGCTCTTCCACGCGATGAAGGATTTCGGTCTGCCAAAGCTTTTTCCGGAAGCCACGCTTCCGCGCGCCGAAGGATCTCTTCCGCAACCTCTTTCCCGTCCGCAATGGATCGTATCAGGAATGACGCACCGCGATATGCATCACCCCCAATGAAAACATTTTTCATTCGAGTCTCACGGTCCTTTTCTCCCTGCAACAACTTTTCATCTAAAAAATCCGCGTCAATGCTTTGCCCGAAAGCGGGAATAACGGTATCGGCGGGTATCGAAAATTCCTTGCCGGGAATGATCACCGGTTTGGGGCGTTCGGAATTCTCTTCTTCCACAAGACGCATTCTGTGACATTCCAATGCAGTGATCCTTCCATCTTCAAAGATCACGCGCGCCGGTGCGGCACGTTCTATAAGTGTGATGTTCTCATTAGCGGCGGCTTTGATCTCATCGGCATCTGCCGGTATTTCCTTTCGGCTCCGCCGGTAAACAATACTCACACTGCTGTCTTTTCCGGCAATACGGCGGGCGGTTCTGGCAACGTCAACAGCCGTGTTCCCGCCGCCGAGGACCAATATGTTTTTCCCGATATCCGGTATCCGCCGCTCGCGCACAAGGGATAAGAATTCCAGCGGATCAAGGACGCCCGCAACCCCTTCCATCCCGGGAATATCTCCTTTGATGGCTTTTTGCGCGCCGACCGCAATATATAGGTAATCCGAATTATTCTTTAATTCCCGGAAACCATCTTTTGTGATCAGCTGAGATATATGGATATTTACTCCGGCATTTTCAATTAAAGAAATATCATTCTTCAGCGCTTTCCGGGAAAGCCTGAATTCCGGTATGGCCCCGGCAAGCATCCCGCCGGGTAATTCCTTTTTCTCATATACGTCAACCCGGCATCCCGCAAGTGCAAGATAATATGCGCAACTCAGCCCGGACGGTCCGGCGCCTATTACCGCTATCCGTTTATCGGACAGTCTGCCGGAAACCGGCGGGGTCATCGTTTCCGAGTTCTCCGCAATATAACGTTTAATATCGCGTATGCGTACCGCACTGTCGTAATTGATACGGGTACATTTTGACTGGCAGGAGTGATCGCATATCATGCCGGTAGAGGAGGGAAAAGGATTGGTGTGCAGTATTGTTTCCAGTGCTTTTTCGTTCTCGCCCCCGTAAATATAATTCAGATAGGCCGGTATGTTCTGGTGGGCCGGACAGGTGTCCACACAGGGAGCGGATATACAGTCAAATTCTTTCAGTGTGCGCTCGGTTTTTATCGTTTTGTATTCATGAGTATAATGTTTATCCGTTTTTACTTTTTCCGCATAGCGTTTCAAAAATGCTGCAGGATCATTCTCTGTTCTCCCGGCCGCAATATTCTCCAGGTACTGCAGCAATTTCGTATATCCGCCGGGCTGCAGTAGGTCGGAACATACAGTCACGGGATGCATACCGGCGTTCAATACATCGGAGATATTGCCGGCGTTGACACCGCCACAAAAAGAAAGCGGCAGATCGGGAAATTCATTCCGGAGTTTGGCGGCGGTATTGATACTGACGGGATGAAGCGCTTTTCCGCTCATGTACATGTTTTCCGGAGTAAAGATATCCTTATTGTTCTTTGATTCCAGCGTATTGGTCAGCTTGACGCCAAAAAAGAGTTTTTCGCCGAGCGATGTTTTCTGCAGTGCGCGAATCAGTTCACAGGCGGAAAGAAAATCGATATCATGCTCAAAGGCAACATCCGGAACGACCGTTTCAAAACCGAGTGAATGCAGTATCGAGTTTATTGCTTTTTTCCCCAGTAATGTGGGGTTGAGTTTGATAAAGGTGTGCAGACCCTTTTCTTTCAGTAAATATCTTCCGATGGTTTCTATCTCACCGGCGGGACAGCCGTGCATTGTGGAAAGGGTGACATTATCGGAGACCGTGTCGGGAATGCTGATCTTATCTATAGCGGGATATAATGGACGTATTATGTCGATCATTCGCGCTTTTTCTTTGGAACAATCTCTCATTTTTTCGAAAAATCGCTGCATGTTGTCCTGCCGGATCCCTTTCATATCATAGCCGACACTCATATTGAAAACCGTTCCAAACGGTTCCGGATAATTCAATTCATGCTGCAGAATGTGAATAATGATCCAGGCTTTCAGATATTCTTCAAAGGACTGTTCTATCTTTAACTCCTGGGACCATTCACAATTATATCCTTCATCCGAAATATCAATACAGGGTTTATCCACTTCGATCTCATCGAGTGTTTGCACGGTTTTGAGTTCGATATAGCGTGCGCCACAGAGCCATCCCGCAATGATATTCTGCGCCATCTGCGTGTGCGGACCTGCAGCCGGACCAACGGGGGTGTCAAGAGAATGTCCGAACACGGATGTCTGCAATTCGCGGTTTTTTTCCGGCTGAAAGAATAAACTCCGGTAAATGCCAAAAACACTTCCGGTTTTCAGGGAATACAAAACAGAAGCGAAAAGCTGTTCTGCGGGAATGGGATGTAGTGTGTCAGATCGCATAATTGTCATATAATTTTTTGACGGCTTTCCTGATCTCTGCGTTCATTTTCTTTTCATCAAGAGACCGGATCTTGTTGTTGCTGAAAATGATCTTCCCTTCTGAAATGGTCATATACATTTCTTTACCCTGAACACCGAAGACCAGGTGATAAAAAAGATTTTTCAGGCTTATCGGGGTTACCGGCTGATAATTTGTAATTGCCAGGTCCGCGTATCCCCCGGATCTCAGAATGCCTCTGCCCGGGAAATACCGCTGAATGATTTCGGCGGGATAACGAAAAAGAACATCTTCCGGCGCCGGCACATTTGCATTTCTTCTCAGAAAATGGGAGCGCATGGTGCCGGTAATATTACCGGTCATACCGTCCGTACCCAGTACGTAGCGCGGTATTTTCCCGATTTGCATCACGCCCACATTATTATTTGCATTCGATTCCGGATTGGAAACAACAACCGGACGAAGGTCTTTTAAAAGATCAAAATCCTTTTCCGAAAGATGGATACAGTGCGCCAGCAAGGAATCGGCGGAAAGCAAACCGAATTTCGCGAGACGGTCAACGGGTCCCGCATACCCCTGTTCTATGCAAAAATTAAGATCACTTATATCTTCACCGCAATGAATATGAACGGGAAGACTTTCCGGTTTTGCTTCGCGTATCATTTTCATGCTTCGTTCACTCAGGGTAAAGTTCGCATGCATGCCGAACAATCCGTGGACGTGCTCACTGTCCGTGTTTTCGGACCAGAAATCAATATTTTCATCGATCTGTTCTTTGAGCGCGGAACTTCCCATGCGGTCTGAGACCTCATAACAAAGCAGGCCTTTTAATCCCACGGCTTCAAAAGCTTTTTTTATGATATTCAGACTCCCGGGAACGGCGCGCATGGATGCATGATGATCTATGACCGTTGTAACCCCGTACCGTGCCGACTGCATCAATCCGCTGATGGCGGAATAATATATTGACGTTGCATCCAGCGATCTGTCCAGCCGCCACCAGAGATTTTCAAGCAACTGTGAAAATTTTTCCGTCGGACCCACCGGCGCCAGTCCCGTAGCCAGGGCGGAGTACAGATGATGATGCGGGTTCAGCAAGCCCGGCAATACCAGCCTTCCTTCAAGATCGATCGTTTCCGCTTCGCTGTTCAAAAACTCGTTCGCATTCCCGATCTTTAGTATTTTCTTTGCTTTTATCTCAAGGGCCGCATTCTCCCGAAGGAAAGAATATCCGTCGCTTACGATCGCATTTGTCAATATATAATGATCTGACATGAATGATCACTCCGTAAAATTTATGTTAACATTATTTTTCTTCATTGGTCCCGGGTGTTAAAAACCGTCCGTATCCCGGTTCCGCATTTATTCCCGTGGAACTGTCATAAACCACTTTCCCGCGGATCATAGTCTTTTGCACTTTCCCCTGAAAGACCATATTTTCAAAAGGGGTGATCTTTCCCTTTGAATAAAATTCCTTTCCCCGGATCTTCCGGCTTCCTTCCGGGTCCACAAAGACAAAGTCTGCGTCCTTTCCGATCTCGATAGATCCTTTCCGGTCGAAAATACCGTACCGTCTGGCGGCATTCTCCGTCGTAATTTCAAGGAAACGCGGTAATGGGATCTTTCTTTTCACAAAGCCTTCCGAATAGAGATAAGGGAAGATCGTTCCCGTTCCCGGAATGCCCGCATAATCCTTCCAGGCGGAACCGGTGTTTTTCTGTTCCGCAGGCGCCGGCGCATGGTCGGATGCGACGAAATCCAGTGTTCCGTCTATCAGATATTCCCATAATAACTTCTTGTTGGATATTCCTTTCACTACCGGTGCCGTCTTCAGCGCACCTCCGATCTTTTCCAGATCATCGGCGGAAAACTGGAGATAATGCGGGGCGGTCTCTCCGCTTACATTTTCCGCATCTTTCAGGAGAGCCGCCGCTTCTGCCGTTCCGATATGTACGATATGCAGTTGTGCGCCGGTTTCTTCCGCCGCCGCAAGTGCGTTCTTCACGGCAGCTGTTTCCGCTTCTTCCGGCCGGGAACGGTAATAGTGCCGCCAGCCGTTTCCTTTTGTCTTCTGTATGCTTGTCCATTCACGGACCCGTTCCGGATCTTCGGCATGCAGAAGCACAACGCAATGTAAACGTTCTGCTTCTTTCAGCACATCACGGAACTGGGATATCGACAATTCCGAAAAGAATCCATGCCGGACAGGAAATAACTTTTGAACCCCAGAACATATTTCGAAAGTTCCTGCATCGCCGTGCGGTAACCGGAATGGTAACGCTGAGCGGAAATCCCGCCGAAAAAACCGAAATCGACAACAGAGCGTTTACCGACAACGTCCAGTTTTTTTTGCAGGTTTTCGAGACTTGTCACCGGAGGAAGCGATGTACAGGGCATATCAATGACTGTGGTCACACCGCCGGAAACCGCCTCGCAGCTGCCGTGATAGAAATCTTCCAGCCCGGTAAAACCGGGTTCGTTAAAATGTACGTGCGGATCGATGGCTCCGGGAAAGATCTGCAGCCCTTCGGCGTCCAGCACCTCTGTGCCGTGAAGATCTTCTCCCATAGAAATAATTTTTCCCCGCTCTGTTTCAATATCAAGGGTAATGAGATGTTTACTGCCGTGCAGTGCGATATTTCCATTCTTAATGATCATTCTTATCTGCGTTCTTCATGGCATTGTATATTTTCTCCGGAGTGAACGGAGCTTCATATAGCCGTACGCCAACAGCATCGTATATAGCATTTGCTATTGCGGGCATGGGACAGTTGATGCCGATCTCTCCGACCGATTTTGCGCCGAAAGGCCCGGTTTTTTCATGTGATTCCACCAAAAATGTTTTCATCTCCGGAATATCGGCCGCAGTCGGGATCTTATCGGACGCGAAATTTTTATTCAGCATATTTCCTTTTGCGGAAAAAATATATTCCTCGGTCAGCGCATAGGAAATACCGTTGACGGCGGCACCTTCGATCTGCCCTTCAGCCAGCCGCGGATTTATCGCTTGTCCGCAGTCTGCCGCGGATACGAGTTTAAGCACGCTTATATCACCGCTTTTTGTATCGACCTCTACTTCCACAGTCTGAGCAAGAAAGGGCGGCGGCGATTCTTCCACGAACTCGGAAGCATTGGCCTGGATCTGAAACTGATCTCGGGTATATAGCGAATCAGTCGCAGATATCCGAATACGATACACTTTTGTTGAGACGGGGATCGCTGACTGCGGCATTTCTTATCTCCAGATCATCCGGGGAAGTTCCCAGCATTGCAGCGGCAACTTCACGTATCTGTTCTTTTATTTTCAACGCACATTTTTTTACGGCGCGGCCGGAAACATATGTCGTTGAAGAGGCATACGCTCCGACATCAAACGGCGTTCTGTCCGTATCCGACGAAAGGACGATCATTTTGTCCAGTTCCACTTCCAGTACTTCCGCCGCGATCTGCGCCAACACCGTATCGGAACCGGTTCCGATATCCGTTGCACCGATGTCCAGATTGAACGAACCGTCTTCATTCATTTTCATGCGCGCAGAACCCATATCCACAAGCGGTATGCCGGATCCCTGCATGGAAACGGCAAGTCCGACACCGCGCACCTTATCTCCGTTCCTGATCTTTTTATCGTGTTTTTTGTACCAGCCGATCTCTTTTACGCAAAGATCAATACAGGTATCCAGTTTACAGGAATGGATATATTGGCTCACTCCGGATTTTCCTTCACCGAGTACTTCAAATACTTTTGAGGTTTCCCCTTCACGGATATGATGTTCTTTGATAAATTCCGGCAGATCAAGTCCGAGTTCGCGTGTCAGAATATCCAGATGCTGATTGAGTGCAAAATAGCCCTGTGTCGCTCCGTATCCCCGGTAAGCACCGCCAACGGGAAGATTTGTATAAACAGAGCGGCCGGTAAAATGCATATTCGGTATTTTGTTGAAAAGCGGAAGAACTTTCGAACCGCAGTTTGAGAGAACGGTCAGAGCATGAGAACCGTAAGCGCCGGAGTTAAGCAGAGTATCCATAGCTAAAAAAGTGATCTCTCCGTTCTTCTTTACACCGGTCTTAAGGTGTGTCCTGACGGGATGGCGCGTGCGGGTGGACTGAAAAACTTCCGGTCTTGATAAAACGAGCCGGGCCGGACGTTTGTGCCTGATGGTAGCCAGAGCTGCCAGCGGTTCAAGGAGCACTTCCTGTTTCCCCCCAAAACCGCCGCCGATGCGGGGCTTAATGACACGTATCTTTGCCAGTGGAAAATCGCAGACCCTTGACACGATACGCCGGACGTGAAAAGGAACCTGGGTCGAAGTTATGATCACCAGTCTTCCCGTTTCATCAAAGAAGGTCTTTACGGAATGTGGTTCGATGGCACAATGAGAAGCGTAATGTGCTTTATATGTTCTTTCAATGATCAGATCCGAGGCGACTTCGGCTTTTTCAATATTCCCGAATCCCAGTTCCACTTCGGCAGCAAGGTTCTTTTCCACTTCGTATTTAACTCCGATGGGTGTATACCGTGAGCTGTCGTGAATTTGCGGCGCACCGGGATCCATGGCTTTTTCCGCATCGAAAAGAGGTTCTAATACCTTGTATTGTACATCGATCAACCCGGCCGCCTTTTCAGCGGTCTCCGGACTTTCTGCAATGACCATTGCGACGCGGTCACCGACAAACCGTACCTTCTTATCAAAAAGCAGATTGTCATACGGGGAAGGTTCCGGAAAGCCCTGACCCGCGGAGGTGTGAAGGACCGCTTTTACGTTCTTATAATGCAGAACATCCACAACTCCCTTTTCTGAACGCGCCCGCCTGTCATCAATATCCGTTATCTCCGCAAAGGCCCACGGAGAATAGAGTAACTTACAATAAAGCGGATCTTTTAATGCAAAATCGTCTACAAATTTGGCACTTCCGGTCGCAAGTGAAAGCGAATCGATCTTCCTCTTATCCTTTCCGATGCTTGTATAATTACGTTTCATTTTTATCTTCTTTCTGCAGCCGCTGCGCTGCAACCCTGACCGCTTCAATGATCTTTATGTAGCCGGTACAACGGCAGAGGTTTCCGCTTAACGCTGTTTTGATCTGTCTTTCGTCCGGGTCCGGATTATCACGCAGAAGAGCATAAGCGGCCAGTACCATACCCGGCGTACAAAAACCGCACTGGACCGCACCGCAGTCCGCAAAAGCCTGTTGAATAATATGCGGTTCATGCAAATCACCGATTCCTTTAACGGTGAGAATGCTTTCATTGATAACCGAAGCGGTAAAGATAAGACAGGAATTAACGGGTCTGCCGTTAAGCAACACCAGGCAGGCGCCGCACTCGCCTTCCTCGCAACCGCTTTTTACTTCCTTATGGCCATGATCGCGCAACGTGTGAAGCAACCGCTCCTTCACTGAAAATTCTATTTCGGTAATTTTGCCGTTTATTTTTAGATTTGCTTTCATACACCGTTCTCTGCTGCTACAACTATCATGCGGCCGGTTTCGGTCTTTGCTTTCTGCCGCAAATATTCAATGTCCTTGAGCTTGCTGGACTTAAATTCCACGTTCACAAGATCGCGTATTTCGTTTTCATCCAATCCGTATCTGTCTTTCCCTTCTAAATACTCTTCCGGTTCCTTCAGCCGTGATATGCGTTCTGCAGTACCGGCGAGAAAGATGCGCGCTTTATTAATGCGGTCTTTGCCGATCTCAAGCAATACCGTTACGGTAAAGACCGGCATATCGTTATGCGTTTTCACTTCACGGTAATGTGCGGAACGATGATCCGTGTTTTTGAATTTCACGGCGGTGATGAGCGATCTTTCTTTTAATGCCGCATGTTTCAGAAATTGTGAGATCGGATATTCTCCATCATGCACACCCTTCAGGCATACGTGTGCATCCAGTGCCAGCAAGGGACCGATCAGATCCGACCAGCGCGGAACAAATGCTATGCTGCCGCCGAGAGTTATGCGGTTCCTGCAGGGTGTATTGGCAGCATGTTCCAGGGATCTGACCAGGACATGTCCGGGAAATTCAGGTTTGAGTCCGGCAACAATATCCGCATATGTGGTCATGCTGCCGATCTCAATAAGATCTTCCTGCCGTTTGATATAATTGAGATCAAGATATTTCAGGGACATCATACCGTCCGTTCCGGAAAGCGTTCTTTTGATCAGTTCCGTGCCGCCGCCGTGGGGTGTGAGGTTTTTTTCACGGAGTAGCGAGCAGGCCTCAGACAGTGATTTTGGGTAAAACCATGTAAATTTAGTCATAAAGATTAATTTCTCTCAATGACATGAAAATGTCAAGTGTTAAATTCACATAAAACACGGACGGAAAGTACCTGTATAAGCAACACGGCGTAATGTTCCCTTTAGTTCTTTTACCGGACAAAATTTTTTCTTATTTTTATCCGGTAACTGTGAGGAGAAAGATGTCGCTGCAATTTTACAATACAATGACGCGAAAAAAGGAAGCTTTCCTTCCGCTTCACCCGGGAAAGGTTGGCGTATATAACTGCGGCCCCACCCTATATAATTATGCTCACATCGGAAATTTCCGTGCCTATGTATTTGAAGATCTTCTAAAACGATACCTTCGTTTCAAGGGTTTTTCAGTACATCAGGTAATGAATCTTACCGATGTCGATGATAAGATCATCGGAAAATGCACGGAAACCGGGAAGACCATCGGGGAATATACGGCAAAATATAAGCAAGCCTTTTTCCGTGACCTGTCAACTCTGAATATCGATAAAGCCGAGATCTTCCCTTCTGCAACCGAACATATTGATGAAATGGTGACGCTGATACAAAAATTGCTGAACAAGGGACATGCGTACCGTGCGGAAGACGGCAACATCTTTTTTAAGATAAGTTCTTTCCCTGAGTACGGAAGATTACAGCGACTTGATCCGGAAAATATGCGCAGCGGCGAACGGGTGGATAAGGATGAGTACAATAAAGAATCCGCAAACGATTTTGCCCTCTGGAAGGCCTGGAAGCCGGAGGACGGCAACGTTTACTGGGACACCGAACTCGGCAGAGGACGGCCCGGCTGGCATATCGAATGTTCGGCAATGTCAATGAAATATCTGGGGAAGACCTTTGATATTCATACCGGCGGTATTGACAATCTTTTTCCGCACCACGAGAATGAGATCGCACAAAGCGAATGTGCAACGGGACACACCTTTGTTCGCTATTGGCTTCACTGTGAGCATCTTCTGTGGGGAAAAAGCAAAATGAGCAAGTCCCTGGGAAATATTATCTATATAAACGGACTGACGGACAAGGGCTACTCTCCCGCCTCTATCCGCTATACTCTGCTCTCCACACATTACCGTCAGAAACTTCATTTTTCCACGGAAATGCTTGATGTTGCGGAAAACACCCTGAAACGATTTGATGATCTTATGGTCGGACTTGAACATGTAAAGGACGGTAAGCTCACCAAAGCCGTAAATGATGTGCTTGACAAGATGCTGGAGAATTTTGAAAAAGCCATGGATGACGACCTGAATATCTCGCCGGCTATGGCGGCTGTCTTTGAAGGCATTCGGGATATTAACCGTATAAGGCAACACACGCCGCTGACAAAAGGCGACAAAAAGACCATCCTCAAAACCCTGGAGCGTTTCGATACGGTTCTGGGCGTAATATTTTACCGCCCGGAAAAACCTGCGGAAATAGACAGGGATTTTATTTTGCGGAAGATCGCGGAGCGTAATGAGGCACGCGCCAATAAGGACTGGTCAAAAGCCGATGCCATCCGTGATGAGCTGGATTCCGCCGGTGTGGACTTGCTTGACCGCAAAGACGGCACCGATTTTAAGGTAAGGGATCAGAAGAAAGGATCCGGGGATCGTGAATAAGGATCCGAAGATCATGATCTGCAGAATTTCGCACAGCGAATATACTATCTTTGCATAATTTCCCCGCAAGCAGATAAAAAACCGGTCAGTCCCATGAAAACATTTCCCACCACCAAAGCAGAAATGCACGCACTCGGCTGGGAACAGTGCGATGTGATCATTGTAAGCGGAGACGCTTATGTGGATCATCCCGCCTTCGGAACAGCCGTCATTGCGCGAGTATTGGAAGCGGAAAACTATCTGGTGGGCATCATTGACCAGCCGGACTGGACAAACGGCCGTGATATACGCCGTTTGGGGACACCGCGCTTATGCTTTGCCGTAACAGCGGGAAATATTGATTCCATGGTCGCCCATTATACGGTCAATCGTAAAAAACGGCATGACGATCCCTATTCTCCGGGCGGTGAGGCTGGAAAACGTCCCAACCACGCAAGTATCGTGTACACTAATCTGCTGCGATCGGCTTTCAGTGGAATTCCGGTTATCCTTGGCGGAATTGAAGCAAGCCTGCGTCGTATGGCGCATTACGATTACTGGAGCGATAAAGTGCGCCGCAGTCTTTTGCTGGACAGCAAGGCAGATCTGCTGATCTACGGTATGGCCGAAAGACCGGTAAAGGAAGTAATATCCCGCCTGGCCAAAGGCGAAATAATACGCGAGATCAAGGATGTCCCTTCCACTGTCTGCCGTACATCCCATGTTTCCGAAGGCCTGCTATTGCCGTCTTTTGAAGAACTGAAGACCGATAAGCAAGCTTTCAATACGATGACCCGTATGCACTACGAGAACCGGATCTTTCCCTATGCGAAAACACTTTATCAGCGGTACGGCGATCAGATTTTGCGGATCAATCCGCCGGCGAAACCGCTGACTCAGGAAGAAATGGACGCAATTTATGCGTTACCCTTTACCCGCGAACCACATTCGAAATACCGTCAAAAGATCCCGGCCTGGGAACAGATAAAAACTTCAGTGACCGCTCATCGCGGTTGTTTCGGCAACTGTTCTTTCTGCGCGATCACCTTTCATCAGGGTCCGCCGATACAAAGCCGCAGCCGCAACTCCGTCCTTAATGAGATCCGCAATATGAGCCGGAAACCATGGTTCCGCGGAACGGTGAGCGACATCGGCGGTCCTACCGCCAATATGTACGGTATTCGCTGCGGTATCGGCGGCTGCAGGAAAATGAACTGTCTCTCTCCCGATATCTGTGAACATCTTCAGGTAGCGGATCAGAGGAAATACATAAGCCTTCTGGAAGATGCGCAAGAACTGCCGGATGTTAAGCACGTTTTTATTGCTTCGGGCCTGCGTCATGATCTTGCCCTTGCCGATCTTCCCGCCATGGAAAAGATGGTAACGGCATTCACGGGCGGCCACCTGAAAATCGCACCCGAACATCTTGCCGATAATGTCACACGCTTAATGAATAAGCCGAAAGGAAAAGTATATTTCCGCTTTCTGAAAAAATTCCGGGAATTCTCGAAAAAAGCAGGTAAGGAACAATACATCGTTCCGTATTTCATCTCCGGCCACCCCGGTTGTACCGACACCATGATGCTGGAGCTGCAGAAAAGCCTTAAAAAAAGCGATCACCGTCTTCAGCAGTCTGCGGATTTCTATCCAACTCCGATGACCCTTGCCACCGCTATGTATTATACCGGACATCATCCTCTTAGCGGTGAAAAACTATATGTTCCGCGTACCGCCCGGGAAAAACGCCGGCAATTCAGAATGATGATGTGGCATAAATGATACGGTGTCTTCCTTGCAAAAGTCGCTATAGAATGTTTACCAAATCATAAATTTTCCCGAAAACTCTCTTATTTAATAAAAGCTAATAACAATTTGTCCTATTATTTGGTAGAAATACATTGTTAAGGTTTTGAAACCTGCGTATATTTTTCCATGAAAAATTTACCGTCGCTTCGTGAAAAGGAGCAGCGCTCCCCGGACAGTAAGGAATCGCTGTCCCTGCTTGAACAGCTGCGCTGGGGTAAAACACCCTTCTGTCCATATTGTGGCTCAGAACGCATCTCCCGTTTGAAACGCGAGAACCGATTTCACTGCAATGTTTGTAATACTTCTTTTTCAGCAACGGTAAATACTTTTTTCCATAATACACGGATTCCCCTGCAGAAATGGTTCAGGGCAATGATCCTTTTTTATGAAGAGCAGAAGCCGCTTTCCGTGCGCCGCCTTGCGTCCGATATCGGCGTAAATAAAAATACGGCCTGGCTTATGCTCTCACGATTGAAAGCGGTCTTTTCAGAATTCGGAATGCGGCTGAACGGCCGTTCGCACGGAAAGCCGATGTGCCGGAATATGGAATACAAGATAAAGGAAAATAATCCGGAAATACTGCTGTTGCTGCTGAAGAAACTGCTTGAATTTTCCTGATCGGTTTGTGTACATGTGGCGGCCTTTTTTGGTCCGTTAATGGTATCATATTCATAAACAGGTCTTCCACATGTGTATTTTTTTAGAGGACATTATTTTATGCAAGAACGCGTACTTGGTATTGATGCCGGCTCCGTTATGGTTTCTGTGGTTGAGATCGACCGGAAAGGTGATCTGTTGCGGCATATTTATCGCCCCCACCAGGGAAAACCCGCCGCCTGTCTTTATGAAATTCTATCCTCTCTTCAGTTTGATGGCATTATTGGTGCTGCCCGGACATCAACAGCTCCGGATCTTATTCCCGAATGCAAGATCTGTGATTCCCGTGTCGCTCTGATAAGCGGTGCACGCTCGCGTTTTAATGATCTCCGTTCTATCCTGCATGTCGGCGGGGAAAAATTTTCCCTGATACGCTTTGACGAAAAGGGTAATTATAAAAGCTTGCGGTCGAACACCTCCTGCGCCGCCGGTACGGGCGGATTTCTGGACCAGCAGGCAAAACGGCTTAATTTAAAGGACAGTGCGGAACTCAGCGAGTACGCCCTGGCGAACAGAAGCGAACCCCCGAAAATCGCCTCCCGCTGCTCCGTGTTTGCCAAAACGGATATTATTCACCGCCAACAGGAAGGTTATTCGCTGAAAGAAATATGCGACGGTTTATGCCGCGGACTTGCCAATAACATAACCGACACACTGAATCTGAACGATGCCGGACTTTCGCCCATGATATTTGCCGGCGGCGTTGCCCAAAATTCTGCGGTTGTCGGACATCTGCGCAATATTACCGGATGCGACATTCGTGTTCATGAACATGCCCATCTTTTTTCCGCCATCGGGTCCGCATTGCTTCTCCTGGAAGAAGATGATCTCTCGAAAAAAAAGATCACGTCAAAAAATATATCTTCGCCTCCGGATGAAAAAAAGACCTATTTTTATCCTCCGCTGGAACTTGAACTGAGCAATTATCCCGATTTTGACGGTGTAGAGCATTTTGATCTTTCCGTTAACGGCGGTAATACCCTTATTGAAGTTGATATTTACGTTTCCGAAAAGTATTCCTCGCCCCTTTCTGTTCATATGGGAATTGATGTAGGTTCCACATCCACGAAAGCCATTATCATTAATGAGGATATGACGCCGGTCTGCGGTTTTTATACACGCACCGCCGGCCGCCCCATTATTGCCGTTCAGGGAATATTTGAAGCGATCGACCGCTTATCGGATGACCGGTCGTACAATTTCGATTTTAGTACGGTTGCTACCACCGGATCCGGAAGAAAATTCATCGGCACGCTCTTAGCCGCAGATTGCATTATGGACGAGATCTCCGCACATGCACGCGCAGCGGTTGAATTAAATCCCGGGATCGATACGATAATTGAGATCGGCGGACAGGATGCAAAATTCACCACACTCCGGAACGGCGTAGTGACCTTTTCAAAAATGAATACGGTCTGTTCTGCCGGCACCGGCAGTTTCATTGAAGAACAGGCCGATCGTCTCGATGTTCCGCTTTCCGAGTATTCCGGACTTGCTCAGGGTGTCTCCGCACCGCTTGCCAGTGACCGCTGTACGGTTTTTATGGAGCGGGACATCAATTACTATCTAAATAAAAACTATACCGTCAGCGAGATCCTTGCGGCCGCACTGATTTTCGGTGCGCGAGAACTATCTTCAGAAAGTTGCATCGACCGGAAGTATAGGTAAGCATGTCTGCTTTCAGGGAGCTACCGCAAAAAACAAGGCTCTTGTTGCTGCTTTTGAGCAGAAGCTTCAGCAACCGGTTTTTGTTTCCCGCTACTGTCATCTCACCGGCGCCCTGGGTGCGGCTCTCACTGCCGCACGAGAAAAAAAGGGAAAGAGCACCTTCAGGGGGATAGATATCTACAAAGAGGATATCCCGGTAAAAACGGAAATTTGTGATCTTTGTCTCAATCATTGCCGGATCCGTATCGCAAAGATCAGGGATGAAGAAGTGGCATACGGTTTTCTTTGCGGACGAGATTACGACACAAAAAAGTTCGTCAAAAAAGAGAAGGTCCCCTCACTGCTTAAGCAGAGAAAGAAAATAATAAAAGAGAAAAAAACACCTGAACTTTCCCCTGAAGCCCCGCGCGTCGGAATTCCTGCCGGTCTTCAGATATTTGAAGAACTTCCTTTGTGGCAAACGTTCTTTCATAAACTTGGAATTCAGACCGTAAGCAGCGAAGATACGGATAATGTTCTCAGCCTGGGAAAAAAATATACCGAAGCGGAATTCTGTGCACCGGTAAGTGCTTTTCACGGACATGTCAGATCGCTTGTCGACCGGAGCGACTGCCTTTTTCTACCCATACATCTTGAGGCGGAAAAAGATCACGAAAAGCCTAAACGCATGCGAAAATATTGCTATTACACACAATTTGTCACTGTCATTACCTCATTGATGAAGACAGGAAAGCAACGTATTAAAAGCATGCGTCCGGTTATCAACCACCGGCAAAATACTCTTTTGACCAAGGCCGAACTCATGCGTTCTTTGCAGGAGGTCTTTCCGGGTAGATTCAGTATCCTGGAAGTTCATAAAGCCTACGACGAAGCTCGCGCGCATTATGATGCAATTAAGCGTAAGCTGAAAAAGCTTTATTCGCCACCCGCAGCCGGCGAGATCGCCGTTACACTTCTCGGCCGTCCCTATACCGTGCTGCAGAAATCCATGAACAAGGACATCCCGGATTATTTTGCCCAACTGGGCGTCAGGACCTTCTTTATGGATTCCCTTCCGGCCAACGGTGCAGACAGTGATACCGAAGAGCTCCTGGACCAGCTGCACTGGGCATATCCCGCTGCCATAATGGAAGCTGCGGATCTCTGTACAAAGACACCGGGGCTTTATCCTGTGTATGTTACGTCTTTTAAGTGCGCACCGGATTCCTTCGCCCTTGAATATTTCCAGCGCATTATGGATGCCTATAAAAAGCCGTATCTCATCCTTCAGCTTGATGAGCACGACTCCAATATCGGTTACGAGACGCGCATTGAGGCCGGAATACGCGCTTTCAGAAATCATCTGCAGTCTAACGGAAGTGATCCCGGTTTACAGAAAAAGGAGCGTATTGCTCCCGTGATATCTAATGATATCAAAGGGAAAACGCTTCTGTTACCCAATTGGGATCCCATGGTCATTCCGCTGGTGGCGGCAAATCTTCGTTCTGCCGGCATTGATGCCCACGCCCTTGAAGAGACCCCTGAATTGATCGCAGAAAGCATGAAAATGAATACCGGGCAATGTATTCCCGTCAATGCTGTCGCACATGAATTCATGACCTATATCCGCAAATACAACCTGGATCCTTCATCAACCTTGCTGTGGATGGCGCGTGGAAACTGGGCCTGCAATATCGTCATGTATCCATCATTTATTAAAACGCTGATCGATGATGATCCTGAAATCCGGGGTGCGGGTGTCTATAACGGCACGCTGGCAATGGTGGATATTAGTCCCATCGTGTCAATAAAGACCTATTTTGCTTATATGTTCGGCGGCAATCTGAAAAAGATCGGCTGCATGATACGCCCCTATGAGGTCAACAGGGGCGAAACGGACAGTGTTCTGAATGAATGCCGCGATCTTCTGGAATCCGCCTTTCTGGGAAAAGTGCGATTTATCGAAGCGATTGAGCAAGTTATAAAACAGATTGATAAAATTCCCGTAAACAAAAAAAGGAAACGCCCCAAAGTTGCAATTTTCGGAGATGTGTATGTGCGGGATAATGAAGTCATCAATCAGGATCTGATCCATTGTATTGAGGACGCGGGGGGAGAAGTACTTATAACTCCCTATAACGATTATGCAAAGATCATTGTCGGGGCATATTACAAGAAATGGATAAAAGAGCTTCATTTTCATGAGTTGTTCATGTACAAGACCCTCCTTTCCGCAATGCGCCTTCTGGAGAACCGTTACCAGTATCATTTCAGTAAGTATGTCGGCGAACCCCTTTCACCCAAAAACCCCGATATTAAAGAACAGCTGGAACAGTTTAATATTCGCCTGGACCAGGAAGGCGAAAGCTATGAAGAATATTCTGAAAATATTCCGCATCCTGCGGAACATCCCGACATTTCCCTTTTTGTGCAAACGAACCCCGCTTTTTGCTGTCCCTCGCTGATCACAGAAGCCATGAGCAGGGAAATCGAGGAAATAAGCGGAATTCCCGTGCTGACCATTACTTATGACGGGACGGGGAGTCCGAAAAATGATATTATCATCCCTTATCTGCGGTATGCGAAAGTATGATACCCTGAACCGCACTATTTTATAATTATCATTCTTGACTTCACAGAAAATATATACGTAATTTTTACTATAATACATGAGAGGTAAGTAATGCGCGTTATACAGTTCAATGAATCCTTTCCCCCCGTTATGGACGGAGTTGCAAATGTAACCCGCAACTATGCCTACTGGATAAAGAAAAAATACGGGAAATCGTATGTTGTTACGCCGGAATATCCGGGGTATGTAGATGATGAGATATATCCGGTCCTGCGTTATCCTTCCATTCCCATGGCGCTGCGCAAACCTTACCGTATTGGCATCGGAGCACATAATCACAAATTATGGAAGAAATTGAATAGCCTGGAGATTGATATCGTCCATGCCCAGAGCCCTTTCAGCTCGGGGAACATCGCTTTGCAGTATGCGCGTCAGAAAAACGTGCCTATTGTGGCAACGTTCCATTCAAAATTCTATGATGACTTCAAGGAAGTCACGCGTTCCGATGTTATTTCCTGGATGATAACGCATCTTATCGTGGATTTTTTCAATTATGCCGATGCTGTTTGGGCCATCAATGAAAGCACAAAAAAAACGCTGATTTCCTATGGTTATAAAGGGGATATCGATGTTGTTCCGAACGGCACCGATTTTACTGAACCGGATGACCCGGAAGCTCTCCGGACAAGTGTCGAAAAAAAGTATAAGATAAAAAAAGATACCCTGCTCTTTCTTTTTGTCGGACAGATCATCCAGCAAAAGAACATTGCCACAACACTGAAGGCTCTGAAATTATTGCAGGACGCAAATATTGATTTTACAATGTTTTTTGTCGGCGAGGGAAGGGGACGGGAACATTTTCAGGATATGGTAAAAAAACTCCGTCTTTCCGATCAGGTTCGTTTTACCGGAAAGATCATGGACCGTGATGAACTTAAGGGTCTTTTTACCCGCGCCGATCTTTTTGTTTTTCCTTCTGTGTATGATACCGGCGGTATTGTAACCCGCGAAGCTGCTGCCGTTGAAACACCTTCCGTGGTCGTTAAAGGAAGCAACGCTTCTGAAGACATGGAAGACGGAAAAAACGGTTTTCTTTGCGACAACTCCCCGGAAGGCCTTGCAAATACCGTCAAGCGTATTATCAAAGATCCACAGCAACTGAAAAAGGTCGGCGAAGAAGCCAGAAAAACGCTTTACCATTCATGGGAAGAGATCATTGATGATCATGTCATCCCCAGGTACCGGTCTGTTATACGCGCTTATAATAACGATGAGGAAGAAGACTGATCTCCGGACTTTCGGAAAAGGCATCCTTCGAGCGGCTGCTATGCGGATACGTTTTGTTCCGGTTGATACTGTTGCTTTCCCTGCCTCATCACACTGCAAATCCTGATCGGTGTTCCGGTCCTAAAAATTCTTCTTTTATCTGCCTTACGCTTTTTCCTGCACTTTCACATAGACCGGCACTCCGTCTTTTCCTTCCGATCTTTTAAATCCCTGTGCCTTCAGATAGCGCCGGTGTTGAGGATTATCGGTGATACAAATAAAGCGGTAGCCTTTATCAAGTCCGAGGCGTTTGACGCCTTCATTGTAAATATATTTTCCGGTCCTCATATCCCGGTATTCGGGAATGGCGTAATCAACTTCAACCAATACTTCATTGTCCGGCAAATATGAAAAAACGATAAAACTTACCGGTCTGGCATCGCGCAAACCAAAACATGCCCGGTATTTTTTGCCGGGAATGATATGAAAATCCGGAAAAAAAGCAAAAAGATCTTCTTTGTAGTAATCTAAAAAACGTTTTACATAATCGGAAGTATGCACATCAACCTCTAACAGATCAAAATATTCCTCATTCCGGTTCATTGCTGCAAGGTAATAAATATCGACACCGGCAACAAAGGCGTTCATTACAAATACCGGCCAGGCATTGATCAATGCGCCGTATATCGCAAAAACACTTGCTCCGGCAAAATTCCACCAGCGCAGATGGCGGATGTTCTTCATCATAAGGGAGATCGCGGTAACCACGGAGGCGATATAGCCGATCAGCTCTAAAACGGACACGTTATTTTTCCTTTATCTTTTCCTCATATTCAATGGCGTAGGTGCTCAAACGTATATTCTCTTTCTCTATTTTTTCTCTGAATTCCCCGGAGGAGAGAACGTTGAACTCCGTCTCCCGGTGCAGGCTCATATTATCGGGACCACTGGGATTCATATCAATAAGTGCATCCATTTCCGGTCCGGTTTTTCCTATATGGCAAACGAGGAGATTCACAACATCCGGTTCAAGCCGTTCCAGCTGACGGAACAGTGCCTTGCTTTTCAGCGGCGGTCTTTGTGAGTACATTCCCGTCATCCGCCGGTCCGAAACAAACTCGGAGAATATCAGTCCGTATTCTTCAGCAAGCCGGGTAACCACAGCATGAATATCATCACGCGCATCCAGGGTGGACATATGTGTATCACAATAGCGCACATTCAGGCCGCTTCGAAGTGCACGCTCTATCTGTGCCCGCAGTTCGATCTCTATCTCCTTGAGTGAGGGGCCGGCATTATAGGCAAGGTCCATACGCGGGTAAAAATATCCGTCTTCATCCGTCAGTGAGGATACATCCGCATTAACCGCACAGGGACCCCAGCGGAAATTTTTCCATTCGCTGTTCATGGTCAGGTGGATACCGATACAGACATTATCGTACGGCTTCAGCATTTCCACCGCTTCCTGATACCAGGGACAGACGAACATAATGGAATAATTCAGGGGAATGCCGGTCTCCGCAAGTTCAACCGCCGCTTCATTTACGGCATGGCACATTCCGATATCGTCGCAGCGCACCAGCAGCGTTGACTGCTCAGCGGCAAGCAGACCCGCAAGTCCGGCAAGCAGGCATATCATCAGAACAAGTTTTTTCATGATTCTCTCCTTTCCCTGAGCGATCCTTTAGAGATCAGATCTCATATTTTTTCTTGAGTCCCCGGTAAACGGGTTCGTCAAGGAACACTTTGAACAGGATTTTATCCTCCGCAAAGCGGCTGTCGAGCACTTCTCCGTACCGGTGCAGGTCCGCGATCAGCCTGCCATCAGCGGGATCGACATAAAGATCATGTACCAGCGAACTTTCCTCAATGCGCTCGCGAATGGCTGCGATCACCTTGCCGATACCGATCCCGCGCGCCGCAGAGATGCAGATGGCTTCCGGATAGTTGCGTCTCACATAACGGATATGTTCGCTGTTCTGCAAAAGGTCCGTCTTATTGAAAATGCTGATAAAACGTTTTTCCGGAATATCGAAATCCTTCAGCACTTCATCTATAGTCCGGATATGCTCCCGGAAATTCTCATCGGAAATATCAATGATCTTCAAAAGCAGATCGGCGCTCTCTGCCTCTTTCAGCGTACTGCGAAAGGACGCTACCAGCTGATGGGGCAGTTTCCGGATAAAGCCCACCGTATCGCTGAGGTAGATCGTATGCGTCTTGTCCAGCTGCACCCGGCGCACGGTGGTATCCAGGGTCTTAAAGAGCTGGTCCTCGACCTCAAGATCCGAATCCGCCAGATAATTCATCAGCGTGGATTTCCCGGCATTCGTGTAGCCCACCAGGGCGACATTGAATCGCCGGGACCGGGATTTACGTTTTGTCTCCAATTGCACGGCGATCTTATCCAGGTCCTCTTTGAGCTTTTTGATCTGTTTCCTCAGCATGCGGCGGTCAAGTTCGATCTGGGTTTCACCGGGTCCCCTTCTTGTTCCGATACCGCCGGCCTGCCGTTCGAGATGGGTCCACTGTCTTGTAAGCCGGGGAAGAAGATATTCGGCTTCCGCCAGTTTAACTTGGGTTTTGGCTTCCCGCGTCTTTGCATGAATTGTGAAAATATCCAGAATAAGAGCACTCCGGTCCAGGATTTTTTTTCCGGGGATCTCTTTTTCCAGATTTTTTTGCTGAGAGGGTGACAGTTCATCGTCAAAAATAAGTATATCGGCATTTTTCTCTCCGGCGAGATTGCGTAATGTACTGATCTTTCCCGCCCCGAAATAGTGTACCGGATGAAATTTTTCGCGCGACTGTACCAGGGTATCAACAACAACGGAACCGGCGGTTTTCGCCAGTTGTTCCAGTTCCTCAATGGAATATTCGGTCTCTTTTGTTTTTCCCGGAAGTGAAACGGCACATAAAATGGCACGCTCAGGTTCCTGTTTTACCGTATATGTCATGATGAGGTTTTTTCTCCTTTCCGTAAAAGCAGCATCTCCAAAATAACGAACAATGCCGCCAATATGAAAAATAAGGCCTGAAGGTTTTGCCCTTTCACTGCGCGGCGGATATCCTCAATACTGTTTTCTCCCGGAAAATACGTATGTGCGGTATCTGTTCCATAGTTGTCCTGTATACATTCTTCGCTCGGAATATTCACTGCGATCTCCGCTCTTTTTCATTGCTGCGTATTGTATAAAAACCCGGCATATCCGTCGCGGTGAATTCTTGATGCACACGGTGTTTTTCTCCGGAGGGGGTGGTAATTTCCGACTGCGGTCCTTCAAGTGTAATAACGTCGCCGGTATGATATTTCGTTTCTTCTTCCTGCAGGGCTGCCTGAAACAAACGGTTAAATACAGCGGTAAAATACGGTGACAGCCCCATTTCATTCCAGTCAAAAAGAAACGGCGAGAAAAACACGTGAAGATATTCCCCTTTTCTGGCAAGCAGCGGGTCTCCGTTGCTTAATACCCAAAGAGGATAAAGATCCTCTGCCGAACTGCGGTAATACTGCTGAATGCGAAAGCTTTTAAGGTCAACTGTTTCGGGGCGCACAGCATTTTCCATTGAAGAAACTGTTGCGAAACCGGGTCTGTTGTCCTTGTGTATAAAATTTCCGTGTACAGAACGCCAGGAAGAATCGTTGGGCACTTCTTTACCTGCGACAAGAAAAAGCGGGTGTTCTTCCGCATACTCCATCAGTATCTGTTGCTGCCTTCCGGGCAGTTCATACAGATCCGAAAGCCAGATGATATCATAATCAGCGGGGTTTATTGAGGGAAGATCGCCGGGTTTGATAATTTGAACTTCTATTCTGTCCATCGCTCTGAAGGCATTGATATGGTATCCTGAGGTTTCATATTCACTTACGCACAACAGTTTGATCCGCCCGTGGCGGTTTGCTGTAAGATAACGCGTGTTGTCTCCCGGATAATCGTCGGGAGAAGTTCTAACCACGCAACGAATAAACTTGTTGTTTTCGGGTGCAAAGCGAAAATATGCATGTCCGTCCTGTGATACTTCTGCCCTGCCGAGATTTTTTCCGTTCACGTTCACATTAAGAGGAAATATTTCCCTGTCCCCGGGAGCGGCGGATACGCGGATATCCAGCGTATACATTGCATCGGCATCTGAAAGATCATGAAAAAGCTGCAAGCCGGTGATCGCCGTATTGGGCAACTTTTTATACACGGGAATATAAAAGGGTTTTATAGACAGCTCCCGGATAATGTTCACGATACCGCGGGTGGTCGTATTATCCTGAAAATCACTCAGCATCAAGATGTGCGGAGCCGAAAGCCGGTGCTCTTGAATATACGCCTTTATTTCAGCCCGCAAGGTGTCTGTTGAACTGTGTTCACTATATTCTATCACATGCCAGCGCGGGAATTCTTCACGCAGATCATTTTTGATACGGGAAAATTCTTCATTCTGCTGTGTGCTGAAACTGTTATCAACAAGAAAGATACCCGGCTCAAGTGCCCCGGACCTTCCGGTAAGATAAGGCTTTGCGAGAGCAAGTACCAGCATGCTTATCGCGAGAGCGCGTGCTAACAGGATCAGCCATTGCCGTAATTTTAATTTCTGCAGTGATTCCCTTTCAATTTCCCTGAGAAATTTCAGCGAACTGAAAGAAAACGGGCGGTATCTTCTTTCACCCAGTAAATGAATAATGAAAGGCACGCTGATCAAAGCGGCAAATAATAATAAAAATGGCTGTAAAAAAGTCACGGTTTCTTAAACTACTTATATTTTTTTTGAAGATGTGAACCGCGAAAATAATGGCTCAGGATATCCTGGTAGGTTTTTCCTTTCTCCGCCATTGCAATTGCACCCACCTGGCACATGCCCACACCGTGTCCCCATCCGGCACCGCTAATAATAAAACTTGCCGGGCGGCCGGAAGGACCGATCTTATCAACCACAAAACAGGAGCTTCTGAGCGGAGAATCCCAGAGGCGGCGTATCTCAAGTTCCCCTTTAATGCGGATATGGCCGCTGTCCCCGATAAAGATAATATCATTGATACGTCCGGAGATCCCGCGCTCAAGCGGAACAATATCATAGATGCGACCGACATCATGGTATTTTGCCGAAAGTGCTTTGCTGAGCTCGCCGGGTTCCACGCTGCGTTTCCAGCGAAAATTGTTCTTCGCCCATTCTGGTGTGTTCTCATCTGTCCGGCACCAGGCATCCGGTTCGTTTTCTATCCAGTCACGTATATTATCGGACTGGCGAAGATCCGGAGTTGTCGCTTTTTCCATGTCGGGATTTCCGCTCCAGTAGGGTCGGTGTCCCGAACGTTCCGGCCAGATATTTTCAATATCTTCCGTATGCCCCCCGCAGTTGGATGAATAATAAGCGCTGATAACGGTGTCTTTATAGGCAAGCACTTCACCCCCGGTTGCATCAACGGCTTTTCTGACAGCTTCGTTTGTTTCACCGACACCCTGGTACACCTGTGTCATAACATCAGCCGTCAGATCATAATGCGCGCCGGCGTATTTTCCGGTTTCGAGTCCGATCAGTGCTTCGGAGCGGGCACATACAGCTTGTGCTTTCAGTGCTTCCGCGGGCGCTTCAGTCCCGATCTCGGCAGGGAGCACACCGTAAAGATAATCTTCAATGTTCACGATATTAATGACATCTATCGTATTGTCATTATTAATATAAAATTCCAGATCTCCCGGATAGCTGCGGTCCTCTTCTCCGGCCCACCACCATCCGTTCCCGAAAGGGACATTTTTAATTTCAATGCTTTTCCCGGGATCATTACTATCTATACGCAACGACTTACCTTTCAGAATAACTTCTCCGTCTATATCTGATATTATCATCCTTTCATTTTCCGGAGACAGAAAAAGATGGTTTTTGCCGCGTAAGGCAAGCTTATTGTTTTCAGCACTGGTGATAGTTACTTTGGCATTAAAAGAGAGTTCGATTTTATCTTCCGCATGGATGATACGGACCCGTACGACCGGCAGGTCGGCATATAATGCCTGTATGCCGGAAAATAAAATGAGAAGTAATAAGCAAGCGTGTGATTTGTTCATGATCTATACCTTTTTAACAGAAAAGAATTTACGTAAAAATGCAGAAAAATAAAACGACAAAGCATTCGGATTTTCCCTTGTTCCCGCTTTCTGTGATCTGACCGATGATCAATGGGGTACATTAAAAACGCTTTACATGACTATGGCAGTAGGGAAGCGTTCCTTTGCGGTCGTAATAATCCTGGTGATAGCTTTCGGCTTTATAGAACTCCCCGGCTTTCAGCAGCTTTGTGGCAATTTTGTATCCGTTATCTTCAAGAATACCCATCAGTTTATCTGCTGTTTTTTTCTGCTCTTCATTTTTATAAAAGACCGCCGACCGGTACTGCTTGCCAATATCGGGTCCCTGCCCGTTGGGTTGAGTTGGGTCGTGGATCTCAAAAAATGTTTTTGCTATTGTTTCGTAATCCACCTTGCCGGG
Organism: Fidelibacterota bacterium; assembly: GCA_034521145.1. GTDB lineage: Bacteria > Fidelibacterota > Fidelibacteria > Fidelibacterales > Fidelibacteraceae > M50B103. The sequence goes on from JAXHMX010000003.1 coordinate 439,203, forward strand.
GTCATAAACTACCTTTACGGCTTCATAATGGCCCGTATTGCCACGACAGACCTCTTCATAATCCGGGTTTTTTTTTCGTCCGCCGGTATAACCGGAAACGACTTCCTTAACACCGTCGATCTGTTCCATGTAGTATTCCACTCCCCAAAAACAGCCGCCGGCAAAGATCGCTGTCTCCATCTTTTCAACCGCGCCGGGGATAAAATCCATGGATATGGAATTAACACAATAGCGCGTATTCTTATCGGTAAATCCTTCATTAAAAAACACATGCCCCAGATGCCCCCTGCAATTTGCGCAGATGACCTCTGTCCGTTTGCCGTCATCATCGGGTACGCGCAAAACCTGACCCGGGATAGCATCGTCAAAGCTCGGCCATCCGCTGCCGCAGTCAAATTTATCATTAGAGTAAAAGAGCGGTTCACCGCATTGGCGGCAGGTAAAAGTCCCTTCACGATCTTCTTTTAAAAGGTCTCCGCTATACGGTATCTCGGTCCCTTTATCTATGATCACTTTTTTTTCTTCGGGACGTAAGGGTTTCTTTTTGTCATGATCATTATTCGCCATAATATCTCCGCTGATCATAAACAACGCAAGTGCTGCGCCTATGATCATTTTTTTGTTGGTTTTTATGTTTTTTAACATCTTCATCCATATATTTTGTTTTTATTGTAAAATACCGGCCGGTATTTTTGTTCCCGCCTGCCTTCTATAACCAACATCTGTGCCCGGGAAAAACCGGATGGTATGATTGTTTGTACTATTTGTCCGCCGTTATTTGCTCTTCATCCCGCCGGAAGATCCGTTATTTCTTCAGCTGTGTTTTATGTGTTTTCAGTTGTTTTCCGGAACGGATAAATGTTTCTCAAGGATAGTAAAAAGATCTTCTTTTTTAATTGGTTTGGCAAGATAATCGTCAAAACCGGAATTAAGGATCGACATTCTTTCTTCATCCAGGGCATAGGCGGTTTGTGCAATTACCGGAAGTTCGGGCCGGTGGTCTTTGATCATTCTTGTTGCTTTTTCCCCGTTCAGTTGCGGCATTTTAATATCCATAAGCACCAACGTGATATCCGGATCTTTTTTACATATTTCAACGGCCTCTTTGCCGTTTTTCGCCATAATAATATCAAACCCCTCCTCTTTTACAAGCAATTCACTCAGATATTCGCAGCTTATCTGATCATCTTCGGCTATTAGTATTTTCTTTTTCACAGCCTTACCTTCTTGAATGAACCTCTTAATGCACCACTAAAAATATTAGCTCTTTCAAAAAAAGACATATTTTTTATTAATAAGAATATAACCAACTATCAGCCCTTCTAAAACAATTTTATTATTTCGGTTTTTCAAAGGTCATTCTCTTTGTTATCGCCGCAAAATCAATTATATTTATTTGATGACCTAAAGAAAGGGATCTATGCGTGCTGCAGTTTTTCATCATTCATATGAACCGCTGAGGATCGAAGAGCTTCCCGATCCTCCGGTAAATCCTCATGAACTTAAGATCGCTATAAAGACTTGTTCGATCTGTCACTCCGATATGCAGTTTATTGATGAAGGTATGGCACCGAACATGAAGCCGCCGATCATTCTCGGCCATGAAATCGCCGGTGTCATTGAGGAGGCCGGAAAAGAAGTTAAAAAGTTCAAACCCGGAGACCGCGTGATCGTTCCCGCAACGATTACATGCGGAAATTGTCTTGCCTGTAAATCCTGGAATGAAACCTATTGTGAAAACATCATGCACATCGGTATTGACCGGAATGGCGGTTTTGCAGAATATATTGTGGTGCCGGACACTCATCCCTATCAGCTGCCTTATGAATACAGCTTTGAAGAAGGCAGTCTCATATCAAATTTAATGGTGGGAGCATATCATGTGGCCTTTGACCGTGTAAATATCCGGGCCGGTGAAAATGTTGTGGTTTTTGGAAGCGGCGGTTTTGGTCTGAGCATTCTGCAAATGGCAAAGCTTCGCGAAGCAAAAGTATTTATGGTGGATATTTTCGATTGGAAGCTGAAAGAAGCAAAACGTCTGGGCGCCGACAATGTGTTGAATTCGAACAAGGTGGAAGTATGCGAAGAAGCCGTTATTGACATGGTGGGCGGTAAAGCGGATATCATTATTGAAACCATCGGTGCACCCCGCACACTTCTTCAGTCCATGAACAGTTTAAAAAAAGGCGGAAGGCTGGTTCTCTGCGGGTATACCGACAATGCTCTGCCGTTCCTGGTCGGGCGCCTTATTGAAGATGAGATCTCGCTGATAGGTGCTGCGGGAGCACCGCGAAGAAAGGTATCGGAGGTTTTACATTTGCTTGAAGACGGCAAGATAACATTGAAAAACATGGTCACAAATCGCTTTGATCTGGATCATATCAATGACGCGATCAATACATTACGCATGGGGCAAACGATACGTACCGTTATTTACCCATTTGGGCTGGAAGACTCAGAAAAAAAGGCTGCTAAATGAGAAGATTAGTAATTATCCCCACCTATAACGAAAAGGCGAATATCAGTAAACTTGTAAACAAGCTCCGTTCTCTGGACATAAAGAACCTGGATATGCTTTTCATCGACGATAATTCTCCTGACGGGACCGGTGATATCCTGCGTTCCTTTCAGGAAGAAATACCCAATCTGCTTCTTATCGAACGCGAAGGGAAATTGGGACTCGCCACCGCCTATATCATGGGTTTTAAATATGGTCTTGAACACGGATATGATCAGATCGCCCAAATGGATGCAGATTTTTCCCATAACCCCAAAGACCTTATTCCGCTGTTTAAAAAGGCCAATACCTATGACTGGGTTATCGGATCACGTTACATAACCGGTATCAATGTGGTTAATTGGCCCCTGCGCCGCCTTGTTCTCAGCAAGGGCGCAAACGTCTATACGCATCTCGTGACACGCATGCCCATTAAGGACGGCACGGCAGGTTTCAAATGCTGGAACCGTCGGGTACTTGAAACCATTGATCTTGATGCCGTGAAGTCGCGCGGATATTCCTTTCAGATCGAAATGAATTACCGTGCATGGAAAGCGGGGTTTCACTGCCACGAACATTCCATCGTGTTTATTGACCGCACCGTGGGACAGTCCAAAATGTCCAAAAATATCGTTTATGAAGCGGTTTGGATGGTGTGGCGTTTAGTATTACTGAATTGCCTTGGAAAAATTAAAAGCAAATCTTCCGACGATGCCTGATATTGATATATCCATAATCATTGTCAGTTATAATGTAAAAACTTTTTTACAGCATTGCATTCAATCTGTTCTGAATGCTTGCACGGGAATACATGCGGAAATTTTCGTCGTGGATAATAATTCCATCGACGGAACGCCGGAAATGCTGCGCCGCGAATTTCCGAAGATCCACCTTATCGAAAATAAGGAGAATCTCGGTTTCGGGAAGGCAAATAACCTGGCTCTTAAACAAGCCCGCGGCACATACGTTCTTTTCCTTAATCCCGATACCCTCATTGAAGAGAACACCCTCCGTATTCTCATGATCGAAATGGAGAACAATGAAAAGATCGGGATCTGCGGCCGAAAATTCTGAATGCAGACGGCTCGCTGCAGCCCGCATGCCGCAGAAGTTTCCCGTCTCCGGCCGTAGCGTTCCCTAAACTGATCGGACTCAGCACCCTTTTCCCCAAAAGTAAATTATTTGGAAAATACAACCTCACCTACCGTGATCCCGATAAAAGTTATCCCGTCGATGCTGTCAGCGGTTCTTTTATGTTCTGCCGCGGCGATGTGGTGCGGGGTCTCGGCGGATTTGATGAAGCTTTCTTCATGTACGGCGAAGATCTTGATCTCTGCCGCAGGGTTCAGCTTTCCGGAAAGCAGGTTTATTATATCCCGGAAACGACCATCATTCATTATAAGGGCGAAAGCTCAAAATCCGCACCCTTTGACAGCCTGCTTGCTTTCTATAAAGCGATGGATATTTTTGCGCACAAGCATTTTTCCCCGGCTTATTCATTTATATCCGGACTCTTCTTTCGCCTTGGCATTGTTTTCCATCTCCTTTTCAATTTCCTGGGAAAAGCTTTTTCCGGGATACGCATTCCTTTGCTTGATTTTATGTTGATCGCCGCATCAATGTTCACGGCGATGTTCATCCGTTTTGCCGGCAGCGATCTATTTCATGAACTGCGGCATTTTCTGCCGGTACTGGCCGGTTATTCTCTTGTTTATCTCCTGTTCCAGGCGCTAGGGGGATCTTATCGACGCGCGAAGCATTACGATTTTGTGCGTGCGGCTGCTAATCTTATACCCGGTTTTATCGTGAACGGTTTCATTACGTTCTTTTTCCTTCGCCGCGCACAGTCGCGCTTTGTTTTTTTGGTCTCTTTTCTTCTTATCTTTGTTCTTTTTCCCCTCTGGCGGATCATCGCATCACGGATCCGGTCGCGCCATTTCCGGCAGGGTGCGGAAAGCGCCCGCGGTACCCTGGTGATCGGTTCGGGGAAAGAAGGTCAGCGCATTGCTGCTACTCTCGCGCTCCATCCGGAGCTGGGATATCTCTTTGTGGGATTTGCGGATAAGAACCTGGGGCATCCCAAGACCATCGGCAGTATCAGCGACCTCTCGCAACTGGTAAAAACCCGCGGTATCGATAATGTGATATTCAGTTCCGATGTTTTCAGCCTCGGCGAGATCATCAGTATGATCGCAGAACTTGCACATTTCCCGGTCAGTATCAAGATCATTCCGGAAAAGGAGCAAATTATTTTCGGAAAGACCGCGATCGAGAGCCTTAACGATATTCCCGTGGTCGAGATGGAATATACTATCCTCAAACCGTTCTGGCGCGTCGCGAAACGGGGAGTGGACATTCTGTTTTCCGCGTTCTTCATTTTGCTTTTTGCTCTGCCCGCCTACCTGCTAAAATTCTTTACCCGTTCGCGGTCCGTTCCTTTCTCGGAGGATATACCGCGGGGCCGGATCTGGAAATCTTCCGGCGGCGACGAACCTCCTTTCTATTGGTATCCTCTGCTGTTTTCCGTGCTCCGTGGCGATATGACCTTTGTGGGTGATCTGAAAAACATTCCACCCGGCAGTAAACGCTATTACAAAGCCGGAATGACCAGTATTATGCGCAGTGAAAAGCCCGCTCTTCCCGCACCGGAAGAACATGAACGTTTTATTCATTATTATATGAGCAATTTCTCTTTTGTCCTGGATGTTGAGATCATTTTCAAGACACTGTTCCTGAAAAAAAACTGACAAACGGGATCGCCCGTTTTGGCGATACGGTAAAGAACAGAACATATACTGTTAATTATATATTTTGTACTGTGCATTAAAAAAACAACCCGGAGAAATACGATGAAAAAATATTTTTTGCTTTTATCCGTTATCCTTCTATTGCTTTCCTGCGGCTCTGCCAAACATTCCGATGATCCGGTCAACGGGATCATGATCGATTGCGCGCGCTTGCTAGAACGGTATGATTATTATTACCGGCTGGTGGATTTTATGGCAGAATGGCAGATGAACACGCTGGTCCTGCATTTTTCGGATGATCACGGACTCTCTGTGCGCCTTCCGGGATTTGAAAAACTGGCCCGCGATCATGCTTTTTCACCCGGAGAAATACGGAAGTTTATCACCTATGCCGCAGAAAAAGGTATTGATGTTATTCCCGAACTGGAGGTCTTCGGACATACGCGTTATATTACCGATCATCCCGATTACCGTCACTTATACATCGGCGAATGGTCGCAGGAACTCTCTTTCAATGCTATCGACCCCCTGCATCCCGGTACCATAATGCTCATGCGCGGTATGATCGCTGCGGTGGCGGATCTTTTCCCGTCGAACTTCTTGCATATTGGCTGTGACGAGGTGAATCTCGCCCCCCTGCACCTTGAAGACGAAACGAAAGAAGCTCGGGTATGGACTGAATATGTGAACGCGATGATCGATATCGTTCACGAACAGGGAAAAACGCCTGTGATCTGGAATGACCATCTCAATAAGAATGAAAATATCGCGCAGATGCTGCGCAGGGATGTCGTTCCTGATGGAATGGAATTACGATCCGGAATACCGGCCTGACAATCTTGAAGATCTGCGTGATCTCGGATATGAGAACATCATTATGGCACCCTCTCTTGCCTGTTACCGGCTCAGAGTACTTCCTTCACGTCCCGCCCTGATGAACACGGAGGCACATGCCGCCGCCGTACGCAGCGGAGAAGCTATCGGGCTTGTTAATACGATCTGGCTTCCGATGCGCTACCTGCAGGATGCTATGTGGTACGGGATCGCCTATAGTGCCCACCTTGTAGATAGCGGTGAACCAATGGATACAACGGCCTTTCATGAACGGTTCACAAAAAAAGTGTTTGGAAGACGCCTGACCCCCGCTTTGAATGATTATCTTGAAAAATGGCCGCTGCTTCATCTTCACCGCGGTTTCTATATTTCCCTCGCGAAGGGGAAGACAGACCATTCCGATGATGCGGATGCTATGCGCGAACTTCAGGAAGTGTATAAGCTTTCGAAAGCATTATTGGAAAATGAGCCCGATTTCCGGCCCCGTCGTAACAAGGAGATCCTCACGTCTATGTACCTGGCAACAGAGGTCATGAACGTGTTTAGCGAGGGATTGCTCATCGCCGGTGGTGACGAACGCCTTCAGGAGAGCAAAAAGGAATGGAGGGAAAAGCTGGGGGCCGTCATTGATAACGTTGAAAAGGAATGGGACCGCGGACGTTTTGCGGATGATCCGGCAAAACATACACCGAAATTCCCGAACCTGGCGCATTCCCATCTGCTGATCATGCTGAAAAAACTTGATGAGGTGATAGAATGAATACGAACGAAAGCACAAACTACCGCTTGCTCTTATGGGGCCGAACCCTTGTTGTGATCGCCGTAACAGTTCTTGCTGTCTTGACATCTTTGGGAGTCGTTCCCCTGGCAAAACTGATGAACGCTCCCTTTTCCCGGCTGCAGGGAGCGGGATTTGAACCCACATTAAAAACGATGACTATCGTTATGCTTTATGCGGCTTCGCAGTTCCTGCCGATCAGAGTGTTGAGCTCTTAACATTCTAGAATCGTCTAAAAACGGCCGTTATTCTTATCGATATCTTCATTCTGGCAGCCGCCACTCTTATTTTCCATCTGATTTGGAAGAAGTACGGGAACCGGCTCCGCAACTACTTCTCTGTGCCGAAAAAACAGACATAAGCTGAGGTGTTTGTTTAATACATGCATTTACGTTTTTTGTCATTGCTTTTGGATATGGATTATTTCTTCAGTAGCACACAGATGCCGGCATGTATCCAGTTGAATATGCCGCCGAAGAGATTAAATGCAATATGAGCATCACCCAGATACGCTTCGGGTACCCGGCTTTTATGCAGATAGGCAAAGAGGTCCAGACATGGTATTTCCACAAAAAGATAATGCAGAAGCGTAAAACGGAAACGTCCCGACATGCCGGCGGAAACGGTACGCAGCGCATAATCTTCATCAATAATACTATCTTGGAAGGTTGTTCACGTTTTATTATAACGTAGAGTAAGCGTATTCAGAAAGGGCGGAATAAGGATACAGCTTGCCAGCACGACCAGGACCATGGCCGAATACAATTCGTGACTGACCGCCCGCGCTCCCATTTGCCTGCTGTGCGCCATAATTATCATGGTGATCTCCGCGCGTGGCTCGGTCTTTCTACAGTTTGAGCTTTTTCCTTTCTCCGGGGCGCAATGAAAATGTTTCGCCGCGAAAACCTGCCCGAAGAGATTGGCGAGCATCGTCCTGAAGCTGCAATTCCAGAAATTCCGGGCTGATATCCACACGCAACCGGTTCCTACGGTATTCGATGCAGTAATTGAGAGAACGGATCTCTTTCGGCAAACGCGGATTGAACCACAAGGCATTGTCGCGTGTCTCGATCCCCGAATAACAGCGCAGGATCATATCCACGGTACCTGCCATTGCGCCAAGATGGATTCCCTCATGCGTGGTTCCTCCCTGAATATCCTCGATATCGCTTTCCAGGGCTTGCCGGAAGAGTTTCCAGGACTCTTTCCGCCGGGACCGAACAAGCAACCAGGCATGAACGATCCTGCTGAGCGTGGACCCGTGGGAAGTGCGCGAGGAATAGTATTCGATGTTCCGGGGAATGCTTTCAGCGTCGAAAGGATAATTAAGCCGTTCGAATATCATGTGCAATTCATCTGAAGAGAACAGGTAGAACAACATCAGTACATCAGCCTGTTTGGACAGTTTATAATTATTGGGGCTGTCGCCTTCAGCTTCCAATATTCTGTCCAGTCTCTGAATATCGCCGTATTTTTTCTTATAGTGTTCCCAGTCGAACTCTTTGAGATCGCCGTACCCTTCGAACTGACTGATGATATCGTTATCATGAAATACCAGCTTCATTTTGCGGCTCATTTCATCCCAGTGGCTAAGTTCCTCCTCCGAGAGAGAAAGATCTTCCATAATGAATCTTCTGCGGTTCTGCGGCAGCATATCCAGCATTTCCAGAGCTCTGGCCAGTATCCAGGCTACCATGACGTTGGTGTAAGCGTTGTTGTCGATGCCGGGCTTGTCCGCCTCCGGATATTTGTCATGGAATTCATCCGGACCCATGACACCACGGATCTCATATCTGTCCAGCTCCCGGTTGAATTCGGCTTTACTGGTCCAGAAACGCACGATCTTCAGAAAAAGCTCCGCTCCGTAAAAACTGATAAAATCAACATTTCCGCTTACCTGAAAGTACTGCCAGATATTATAGGCAATGGCAATATTGATATGACGCTGTAACTGCGTGTTGTCCGGTATCCAGCGGCCGGATTCCGGGTTCAGGTGCAGGGTCTGTGCCTGTTCTTCACCGTTACTTCCGCTCTGCCAGGGGAACATGGCCCCGCGGTAACCCTGTTCTTCCGCCGCACTGCACGCTCTCGGCAAACGGCGGTAGCGGTACATCAGCAATCCCTGAGAGATATCGGGTATGCGGAGATTGAAAAGCGGCATGATAAATAGCTCGTCCCACATGATCAGTCCGCGGTAAGCTTCACCGTGCAGTCCGCGCGGCGGCACGCCCACATCGAGGCCGACGGTATTCGGTGACGCACTCTGCAGGAGATGGAACACATGCAGGTTGTGCACCTGCTCAATACGACGGCTGTTCGTTTCCATGCTCATTCCCCAGCGCTGCCAGAGATGTTTCCAGGCGATCTCGTGCAGTGTCAGCATCTGTTCGAAATTTTTCCTGCGGCGCAATGCATCGCAGGCTTCCAGACAGCTTTCGGAAATAGCCAGGTCCCGGGAATTATAGAGCGACACTGTCTTTTCAATACTCAGTGATATTCCCGCCGGAATATCAAGGTCGAACTCCTGCCCGATATATCCATCTTCACGGACCAGTCTGTCCGGTTTATTGATGATCCTGTCCTCAAGAAAAATGCGGGTCCGCGCCGCTTCCACAATGCGGATGCGGGACTGGCGGGTCTGCACCTGCAGCCAGATCAGGTGGTCGTCGGTCACTCCTTTTCCCAGCTGTTCAAGATGAAGGTTGTTCAGTTTGCGGTAGCGTTCTACCAGTGTGTTTTCCACCCGTCCGTCGATCGCGGAACGTATGCAGATCTTTCCGGACCAGTTCTCCGCCGTAATGCGGGTCTCCAGGGCAGCGATATGTTTGTGGCGCATATGCACGAAACGCCGCTGTACAAGTTTGCTGCGCCGTTTTCACTGTCCGCAAAACGCACTTCCCGGGTGAGGATACCCTTTTGCATATCCAGCTCCTGGAAGTAATCCAGTATGTCGACCTTCTCCAGATCGAACCATTCGCCGTCTTCGATACGGAAGCTGAGAGGAAGCCAGTTGGGAACGTTGACAAGACTTTCATTCTCGATGGTCTTTCCTTCAACCTTGCTTTCCAGTCTATTATATAGACCGCCGATATAAGTACCGGGATAATGGGTCTCTCCGGCCGAAGATTCCGGTGCCGCACCGCGGGTGACAAAGTAGCCGTTGCCGACCGCACAGAGGGTCTCGCGCAATTTCTCGGATGAGGGTCTGTAACCCCGGTAGCCAAACTTCCAGATATCGCCGGGATCTGTCTTTTCGGCATAATCTAACAGCTCCGCAAGAAAATCCGCCGTTTCTTCCGGATCCTTCAGCCGGTACTGCGCCGCCGTTTCACGGTCTTCCGGACTCACCAGAATACCGATCCCTTGTCGCCCATAGCGCGAAAGGCATCTTCATCTGTGACATCATCGCCGATATAGAGCGGTACCGCCTTATTGACATCACCGGCAAATTTCTTCACCAGATACATCATCGCCTCGCCTTTATCCCAATCCGTGTCCGGGCGCAATTCGAATATTTTTTTTCCGTGCGTTTTGGTCAGGTCCGGAAAATGCTCCAGTACGGCATCCAGACGTTTCTCCAGTTCGGGGATCACGCTTTTTTCCGCGCCGCGAAAGTGCAGAGCCAGCGCATAGGGCTTACGTTCCGGCCGCACGCCTTCAAGTCCTTCTATCGCATCGCGTACTTCTGTCTCCGCCTTGTCCAGTGAGGACAAAAAGCGTTTTCCCGGTTCTTCGTGAAAATCCCCGCCCGGACCCTGCATGTTAAATCCATGGCTTCCGGCATAAAATATATTATCGAGATCCACCAGTTTCCTGGCATCCTTAAGCGCACGGCCGGTCATGATCACGACCTTCCAGTGTTCCGCCAGCCGCTCCAGAAGACGGCGTACCTTATCCGGCATAAGGGCCTGTGACGGATCGTCGACAATGGGCGTCAGCGTGCCGTCATAATCCAGAAACAGCAACGGCATTCCCGTACCCAGTTTTGTAAATATTGAATCTTTTTCGAGTGCCGATGGAAGTTTACGTGCTTTCGTCATATACGCTCCTGATCATTGAGAGGTCCCGGACCACGATATCCGCACCGTGATCCCTCAGTTCATTTTCCTGTTTCCCGCGGTTCACACCGATCACCAGTCCGAAATCTCCGGCTTTTCCCGCTTTCACACCGGCAAGGGCGTCTTCAACTACAACGGTCTTTTGCGGATCCGTTCCCAAGCTGTCCGCGGCGGCAAGAAAAATATCGGGTGCCGGTTTACCTGCGAATCCCGCTCAGCGGCATCGATACCGTCAACGATCTCATCGAACAGCTCTATTACTCCCGCCGAGCTGAGTACCGCTTTGGCGTTCTTACTGGAAGATATACAGGCCACCGGTTTCCCGGCTTCGCGGAATCCGCGGATAAACTCTACGGTGGAGGCATACGATTCCGCACCGTTCTTTTCGAGATACTCCAGAAAATACCGGTTCTTGCGGTTTCCCAGTCCGCAGATACTTTCTTTTTCGGGCGGATCAGCGGGATCGCCGTACGGCAGGAAAATGCCGCGTGATCTCAAAAAACTCTGTGTTCCGTCATAACGCGGTTTTCCGTCGACATAACGGTTGTAATCCGTCTCGCTGAAGGGTGAACGGTTTTCGCCCGGCCGTGGGGAACGCGTTTCCAGAAATTCATCGAACATGTGTTTCCATGCCTGCAGATGCACAGATGCAGAGCGGGTGACCACACCGTCCATGTCCAGTATCAGTCCCTCGTGATCGTGAATATATATCGTCTTTCGCTGCATTACCATATTCCTCAGTTCATTGTTTCACCGATGATGCCGGCCGGTTCGGACTCGTAAGACCTGTTACGTAAAGAAAACAACCGGCATTCTTTCAGGTTGAGCCTTTTGCTGTTGAATTTGTTCATATCCATCTTATAATATTCATGCTTTCACCTTCATCAATTTATCACATTTACTTTTCCGATGCAAGAATTATGAAAATACCTTTTCCCGGTGTGTGTTTTTACTGTCCTGGCGGTAAATATTTCCCTGCGAAGAAATGATGATAAACAATTTCTCATCACCGGATCGGCAACGGGGCATCTTTATAGATTAAAGTCCGAACATTTAGCCCTTGTGGGAAAGGCGGACATGGAAAATAATGCCGTGGTCTGCCGGGGTCTTATGATCGCTTATTCCGAATCTCTGAGCCATGCCGCCTGTTATCATGGTAATGCAGAAATAAAAGCGGTGATCCATGTTCACAGCCGGCTTCTATGGGAAAAATACCGCCATGATCTCCGGAAAATGCGGCTTTCGGCACTCCGCAGCTGGCCTTTTCGATCATGGATATCGTGAAAGGAACAGACGGAGATCACGGGATTGTTGTCATGGGCGGACATCCGGAGGGACTGATCGCATACGGAAAAAATCTTAAAACGGCAGTGGCAATTCTCCTTCGGAGACATAATGACATCAGTCATTGAAAGCCGCATTTTGTCTGTCAGAAAAATTCCGGCAGGTCACAACGATCCTTCCGGACCGCGGAAAATTTCATTCTTTCCGCTGTCGTTCTGCCGCGTTACATCAATCCGGTAAGGAAATTCTTTACACATTGACCGAGAACCTCAAGATTATATCCGCCTTCCTGACATACTAATGTCGGAATTTTGAGTTCGGAAATTTGTTTCCCGATCTCTTGGAAATCATCCGTGCCGAGCCGAAAACCGCCGATCGGATCATCCTTGTGTGTGTCAAAACCGGAGGAAATAATAAGGTAAGCCGGGCCAAAACGGCGAATTTTATTTAAAATACGCCGTAACGCCGCAATATACTGATCTGTACCGGCACCCCGCGGCAGGGGTTCATTATGATTCATCCCCATAGCCTGTCCCTTGCCTTTTTCATTGGCGTACCCCCAAAAATAAGGGTATTCCTCCGTGGGATCACAATGTACGGATGCCGTAAAAACCGATTTTTTTTCTGCAAAGAATTCCTGCGTACCATTTCCGTGATGATAATCAATATCAATAATGGCAACTTTCCCTTTGTTCAATAAAAATTCGGCGGCAGTTGCCGCATTATTAAAATAGCAGTAACCGCCAAAGAGGCGGGGACCGGCATGATGTCCCGAAGGACGGCAAAGGGCATACACGGTGCTTTCCGTACCGTTACGGATCAGCTGTGCGCCGGTAAGTGCGGTTTCTGCTGAAGCACGCGCCACTTCAAAGGTTTTCTTCTTGATCGGTGTAACGGCATCCGTACACCATATCCCTCCCCATAGCGGGGAATCGACCTTTTTTTCAAGATTCGCGCCCTCGCCGGGAAAAAGATCCGGATAGAACTCTTCCTGTTCTCCCAGCTTCTCCGCTGTTCGTCGTATATAATCATAATACGGATGGATCCGTGAGAGCAGTCGTGCGGGAAATCGCTGTGAGGTAAGAAACGTAAAACGCTCGTCGCTGCGAAGTGCGTTCTTAATACATTCAACACGCTTTGGCGTATCTTTTACTTCATAAGCGTCCGGACCAAGCTGGTATTTCCAGTAGGGATTGTGCAGACTGTCATTATATTTTTCAATTACCTTCATATATTTTTCTGCCTTTTCTTAATATTTCGATCACCCGGTCGTGTGGAATGGGCGGACACCAGCGTTTTTCCCGGCCATTCATTCCATTGGAACAGAAAATTCCATTCAGCACCGCTTCTTCGGTCGCCTCGATAACCGCCTCATATACGATATTGATGTGATATTCGGAAATACATTTCAGATTAATGAACTGCGCACTTGATCGCGTTGGCCGCGGTTTGCGGTTGCCCGTACTGAAAGCGATGATGATCTCTCCGCTGGATGAGGCGGCATATGAACCCGTACGGCCCAGACCCAGTGCCGCCCGTTTTGCAAGAAGACTTAGCTGGCTGCTGATAAGCGGAATATCGGTGGCAACGACAACAATGACCGATCCCTGGGATTCTTCACGGCGCCCGATTATTTCAAATTCCTTGTCCAGATCTCTACCGACAACACCACCGTCAATAGTAAGATTCTGCATCCTTCCGAAATTTGAGAGGGCCAGCACACCAACGGTAAATCCTCCTCCCTCGGGAATATCCAGCATACGGGAAGAACTGCCTACACCGCCGGCAAAATCGAAAGTTGTCATTCCGGTACCGGCGCCGACAGAACCCTGTGCAACAGGTCCGGATGATGCCGATTCGATGGTGCGCACCGCATCCTGTGCGCTACAAACACCCACCCTTACATCATTAAGAAAGGAATCGTCAGTTTCCCCGACTACCGGAAGAACCACCTCCGTTTCCGTCCCGAGCAGGGGATGTTTTTTTGTCATATGATTAATAACACCGGAATGCACCCGGCCAACCGAGTGGGAATTTGTCAGCATTATAGGGGTTTCCAGCCACCCCATTTCCATAACCTGTGTGAGTCCGGCCATTTCTCCGATGCCGTTAAGCACAAAGCCGCCGGCAGCCAAACGATTTGAGTATGCCCGGCCTGCAGGCACGATAGCTGTGATTCCTGCGCGAACAGAGCTTGTTTCTTTCTGTCCGGGGATCTGTACATTGTCTTCGATCCGTGTATACTGACCAACGCGTACACCCTTAACATCCGTAATGGCATTATGAACACCGGGCCGCATTCTTCCTGATTTCTATACCCAGTTCCCGGACTGTCGGACGCGGACTTTCCGACGGGAAGGGGGGCTTTGCGGATTTTCTGGCCGGCCGTACAGCCAGACCGTATCGACGGGCTGCCGAACGGATAATAAGACGAATGACGTCCCTGAACTCAAGACCGCGTGAAAAAGCAGCGGTCATCAGTGAAGCTTCGGGGTGAATACTCGGGAGAGGATTCAGCTCAATGAAATACGGTTCCCCTTCCGCGCCCAAACGAATATCCACACGTCCGATATCGGGACAGGTCATAATATCAAAGACCGTGCGTGCCATGGTAAAGACCTTTTCTTCTTCTTCCGGGCGCATTTTTGCCGGGCATTGAATTCTTACCGCGTTTGCCGCCTCTCCTCCCTGTTTCATGTTATAGTCATAAATATTATATTTTCCGCCTGTCTTGCCAAGATCGAATGTGTGTTCTACAACATCAAGGATCTTGCCCGGAAAACTTTCGATGAACGGAACAGAGAGTTCGCGTCCGACAATGAATTCTTCAACAAGAAGTCCACCGGGATACCGTTTGAGGAGTTGATCTATCTTTTTCATGGCCATTGCCCGAGTTTCCACTACAGAATCCTGCATGATGCCTTTGCTTGAACCTTCTGAGTTCGGTTTGATAATCAGCGGATAAGATAATTCTTCCGGTAAATTCCGGTCCTTGTCTGTTATGAGCACACCGCGTGGAACACGGATCCCGCGTGACGCCAGGACAGTCTTGGTAAGGTGTTTATCCAGATTAAGATGAAGAAGAGAGGCATTCCCTCCGGTAAAAGGCACACCCATTTGCTCATACAGTCCGGGATAAAACGCTTCCCGTGCACTGCCGATAGTTCCCTCGGCCAAATTGAAAATAAGTTCGGGCTCGCTATGAAGCAGCCGTTCAACCACTTCGTTCGGTTTTCCCGAAACCTCAACGGTCGTAACGGTATGATGAAGGCTGCTGATAGTTTTATATATCCGGTCAATATCTTCCGGCGAAAGAAGCTCTGCGGTATCTTCGCTTTCATCGGTACGAAGATTGTATGCAATCGTAATTCTCATTGAATATCCTCCGGGTTTTTTATTTCAACAATTTTATGTCAGATCATCATAAGGTGTATTGTATAGTATAAAGAATATATTGATGCTTGTAAACCTCTGTTTACATCTGTGGAATTCCACCTGCCTTTTTTTGCGGCAACCGGAACATGTTGCGTGCCATGTTTTTGTTTGTTTTCTTTCGTGCAAGTACAGGATCTTTCTGTCATGTGCTCTCAAAAATATTTTTGTAATTAATAATAAGGGTTTTCAAAAACTAATGTAAGAAATATTATTAATAACCGGAAGGTTGTGTTCTTGCCGTTTCAGTATTCCCAGCCGCCGGGCGCAGTTTAATGAAATGCGGACTCTTGATTTTTTTCTTGATCTTATTCTTATACTTAAACTTATTCTTAATCTTAATCTTAATCTTTTTTAATTCTTTACGGTATGTTCCCGGCGGGAAGGATCTTCTTGTATCTGCAGTTTCCCGATCGACAAATATAACGGGGAAAATGAACGGCATTTTCGGGAAAGAATTATTTTCACAGGCTTGTTTTTTAATGTCAGCATTCTTTATGATCATACTTTTGGTTGCTGCTGCGTTATGCAATGGATATTACCTCCGCCCAGAAGTATCTCTCTTGCATATATTCCGATGATTTTTCTGTCCGGAAAAATCCTTTCCAGTGTTTCCCGTGCCTGATTGTCGTGATCGGGATCGTTGAACGTCGGATAAATAACCCCTCCGTTGACAATATAGAAATTCGTGTACGATGCCGCCAGACGATCTCCTTCATTGCGGGACAAGGTGCCGTCGGCAGGAACAACACCACGACTTTCTTCTTTTGTTATCGGCACAGGCCGGGGAATATGAAATTTGTGTATATCAAATTTCCGGCCTTGTGCATCTTTTGTGTTCGACAGTACCTCATATGCATCTTTGCTGAATGCATATTGGGGGTCGTCCCTGTCATCTGTCCACGCAAGAGCAATAACACCGGGGGCACAGTAATGAATGATATTGTCCACATGGCCGTTTGTCTCATCAAGATATATGCCGTTCTTCAGCCAGATGATCTTCTTTACATTCAGATACTCTTTGAGTTTGATCTCAATATCTTTCTTTGATAAATGTGGATTTCTGCCTTTATTCAGAAGACATGCTTCCGTTACAATACAGGTTCCTTCTCCGTCTGCGTGGATACTTCCGCCTTCAAGAACAAGATCTTCGGTACGGTATCTGGATATATTCTCAAGTTCGCAGACTCTTTGCGCAACCCGGTCGTCCCGTTCCCAGGACGTGTATAATCCGTTAACATGCCCACCCCAGGCGTTGAATTTCCAATCGACCGCCCTAACTTCTTTTTTATCGTTTACGACAAAGGTGGGACCGGTATCACGTATCCAGGCATCATTATTTTCGATCTCGACCACGTTGATATCGGCAGGTAATGATCTTTTTGCATTGGAATATTGCGACCGTGAAACCCCCATGACAAGCTTTTCAAACCGGCGGATCGCAACGGCCACGTCAATAAATGCCTGTTGTGCAGGTCCGGCTCCCTTCCGCCAGTTATCCTGTCGTTCCGGCCACATCATCCAGGTCTTTGCATGTTCTTCGAATTCGCCGGGCATTCTGAAGCCATCTTTCCCGGGCGTTGAATGCAGTATTTCCATCACGGTTTACCTTCTTTGCGCTTTTTAAAAAATTCGTTCAATCGCTTTTATGATACTTTAACACTTCTGCCGGTAAAAGTTTAATAAAATTATGGACAAAACACACTGGGTTTTTTCCTTTTGCGCCGTTACTAAGGGAGTTATTTGCAGAGAGCAAGGACACTGCTTCGCTTTCTGCAGGCAGCTTCAAAGTCTAATATGTTCATTCGGTAGATCTGCTTTATCACAAAAACTCGACGGCTGTAAGAAGCCCCGACTTGTCGGGCGCAGTGGAGCGGAGAGGAAGGGATTTGAACCCCCGGTATTTTCAGGGTGTGCTTAAACACTGATAAACACCCATATTAGCTAGCTATAATGCAGTATATAGATCCTGTAATGTTCCCGAAAGTTCCCGTATTATCTCGGGATATCTCGAAATAGTTGGAACATTTTGGGAACATTTTATCATCGAAGATCCTCTTTTTATACCGTTCTAACACCCGCCACTAAGTGTGACTTAATTTCACCGGAGCTGGTTTTATTTCGAACTGTCTTGGGGCTGATCTGTAAATATTCAGCAACTTGTTCCGCTGTCATAAGATCCGGATACTCAACTCGGGGTTCTTTAACAGGTGATACGCCGGATTTCTTTAAGGCCTTTTTAAGAAAGAATTGTCGATACTCCAGATCATCGGCGTGTGCTCTAATTTTTGTAATTATTCCTTCATAATCATCATCTAAAGTTGCTCGAATTGTAATTGTATCTGCATTAGTAGGATTATAAAATTCGTAGATCAAAAGATCATCGCCACCAAAAGAATGTCAACAGAAACTCCGTCAGGTTCTACATAAATATCTTTTAAATATTTTTTAGGCTCGAGCAGAATGTGCAATAAGCCAAATTGACCAATTTGCTCTGATATTTTTGCGTGATTTGCTTTATTAAAGAGCGGAAACCTCACCCCATCTGTTTCATCGAAATTAAACTTAGCATCCTTATGTCTCAGTCCTGGTATTAACTCTCCAACAGCATATTGATAATACACGGGTTCGTCTAAATCAAATACACCTTTTGAAAAAGCCGTGTTGTCAAGCAAAACCCTGTACTGAATTATTTTTGACACTAGCTGTGGCATATTTAACACTCCTGCAGTTATGTGTTATCTGCGTTCTTATTAATTAAAGTAATTCTTTGTAATAATATTTTATAGTATCATCAACATATTTCAGAAATGCTTTTTGTCCTTTATTTAATGCAATTTGAAAATCTTTGATCAAAAATTCAGTAAAATCATTCGCCAAAGAAACAGCTAATGTTAAAATTTGTAAGATTACTATCATATGGGAAATCCTTATATTTCATTATTCCACTATCCATTTCAAAAAAGTAATCCATATTGTTTGGGTCAGCACTGAACGAATAAAGAAAAGTACCTATAAGGGACATACATTTTTTTTACTTTTGCTTTATTTGACCTGACCTCAATATTTTTAACCCATTTTTCAATTATTTTTTTATTCGATTCGTATTCTTTATTTAAATCTTCAAGATTATTTTTGTGTTCTTTGTCAAGCTCAGTATACTTCTGATCTAGCATCCAATTAGCACCACCTCTTTTCTTTTTTACACCGCAATAAATATATTGAGGGATTCTATTCTTTTTATCGCCTTCTATATACTTAAGTGTAATAAAGTGTTCAATCATATTTCTTAAAATCATATGCGGAGTATAGTTTTGATTATTTTGATATAATATCAAAATGCTAAGCAAATCTTTTTTAATTATTATACAATACTGAAAAAGAAGCTTATTATATGTTATTTCTTCTGGAGAATTGCCTTTAACAGTTTTAATATTTTTGAATAATTCGTCTAAAAGTTCGTTTAATTCAAAACCAATATTTAATATTTTAGCGAAATTATTTCTCATCATAATGTCCTTCATTTATTTTATTAAAACCATCTTTTTAGTATCAAAAAAATCACCGGCTCTCAGCGAGTAAATATAAACACCAGTCGAAACGACATTACCATTCATATCTGTACTATCCCAGATTACTTCGTGTCAGCCTGATCGTTGTTTAAATCAAGAGTATCCTGGAGAGCAAAGGAGTCACCACGGCCCCACCATTCCGATGGAGTTAATTTCTGGAGCAGAGCTGCCCCATCTTCTGTAAGTGGCAAATTCCCAGCCGATATCCGAAATCTCATATCCCAAGAATTCGACTACGGCTTTAATCATTAATGATCCGATTCCACGACGACGATACGCCTTTGCGACCCACACTCGGGCAATTTTTTGCCGTGATTTACCATATGGCTTTTTGTCTATGAGTTGAACAGTGTTTTCTTGGGTCCAGGAAAGTTTCCAGTAAATACTCCTCCTTGGCAGTTAAAACCAAACCAATGGCTCGACTGTTGTCTCTTGCTAGAAAGAGCCTTTCGTCTGCTTCAGATATGGTACCATCATATCCCGTTGGATAGTCGGGAGTTGTTCGCTGGGCAGCAAGGGCAGCCTTGGAAAGCTGGAAACGATGATTTTCTGAAGATTGAAGAGTCAACAACAACGAACGGATACCCAGCAACCGAGCAGATAGCAGATAGGGAATTTATTTCCTGTAATATGGGGCCATAAAGATATTCGTCGTGCAAGATCTTATGTTGCTTTTCATTTTCGTCAATACCAGACATGTAGCTCAAACCACACTCGCACTTAGGCATATTTTTTCCGTTATTTGTTGCTGTTTCAATACGTAATGAGCAAATATTCCAATTACCCTTATGACCAACGGTCAACAAGTGTTTTAAAAACTTCAAAATAAATAATTGAAATCCAATTAATTGCATGGTTGTTTATATGCTTAAAAAACAAATCGGGATTTTCAATTTCTGAACTCCGAATATTTTTTTGACCACCAACGGCAAAATGAAAAAACCGATTCCTTATTTGTATAATAATTTTCAATAAATCGGAATATGTAATTGTAACCCTGTAAATAGAATCATTGAACTCGGCATTTTCGCTTGGTAAAACTCTATGAAATCCAGCATAAAGCTTATCGCGAACAGATCGGTTGGAATGTTGAACATTGATATCAAAGGTTGAGGCTAAGATTGGATCGCTATCAAAAAGCCTCTCAATAAATATTTCTAAAAATTTTAATTCATTGCCGTCACCGGCAAAATATGCTTTTAGGCTACTAAATGTTCCAATAAAGTTTTTTGATGTAGATGCATGCACTAAGGGAAATGAGTAGGAAATATATTCAAGAATTCTATATAAATGAATAAATGCCGTGGTGTGATTCCCCTTCTTTTCATTTAGAAAAAAATAAGAATATTCGTATAGCAAATCATTGATCAATGAATAATTTACATTGTAATTTTTAGCAAGATAATTATCAACCTGTGATAATGTGATTGGTGACAATAAAGATTTTATTGTGCTGGATGTTACATTTGTATTTTTGGAATTTAAGGCATTAGAATAATTATTTCTTTGTTTAATGACGCCCAAAGTATAGGAATCCCTTATATCACATGTTCCCAATATTAGGCGAAGAAGTTTAGACTCAATGTGATTTGTTTCGACTAAATTAAGAGACTTTGGAATATGTCTTAAAAACTGAGCTGGAATAACTTCAATATAATCAAAATTCATATTTAATCCAGCTCATTAAAAGATAAAAGGAGTTCATCTGAATCTGCCGTTTCGAATTTATTATAATTAGCAAAAAGGTGATATGTTAATTTTCTTCGCTCTCTGCTTAGTTTAATTTTAGACACATCAAAATTTTTGAATGCTTCTTCAAAATTTAATAAAGAATCTTTGAATTCTTCAATAGATGTGTTTCTAATCGATTTTAAAGATTCTTTTATGCCAACAGTAAAACCCATCAAGTTGTTTAGATTTTTAAACTCACCCGTAAATAAAATCATCTTTTGAAAGCCTGGATATTTCTTTGACAACATCGCCAAACTCCATTTCGTCATTTGTGATATTAGATTCAATAATCTTTCGAGCAATTAATTCGTCCATTTTTTGTTCAATGATCTTAGAACTTTCTAAATTAGTTGTACCACTAAGGAATGCAATGTAACTTGAAATAATATCAGCTTTTTTGAATACATACCGGGGTCTTCTTTTAGCAGTTTCTTTTTCAGTAATTATATTAATCCCCATTCCCTCAAAATCATAAATATGCGTTGCTAATACTTCAATCTGGTGTCGTGCAGTCATCGGCTTTTGGCCATTATTTAATGTAACCATCCTGTATAATAAATTATCTCTTGAGCTACATATGATAATATTCAGGAAAATAGGGTTAGTAAGCTTAAGGTCGTTTTTATCAAAAACTCTTTTCAATGTATTAAGCCTTTGTATCCCATCAAGCACAAACGCATTTTTAATATTATTATTGATATATTTTTCACATTCAGTGATGCTACTTCCCCTTAATTTTTTATCATCAATTAGGGCCAAGGTTAAGGGCGGCATAATACAGTTTTTAGTTAGGTCTATTTCAAGTCGTTTATAAAATTTTTCAGATTGAATTTTTCTTTGGATGTCTAATTGATTGATAAGTGGATAAAAACTTTCAACGGCCACTTTATAATCTGTGTAACCAGTTAAAAAATGTCCATCAATAACATGATCATAATTTGAAGTGGTAATTTTTATCATAATAAAAACCTCTTTTTAGCAATGCGTTTTATTTGTTTTCTAATCAATATAAATAAATTATTTATTTATATCAAGAACCTCTCAAACAAATGATAAGGATTTTGTGGCGTAAGTGGATTGTTTGTGAGTGAAATTTTCTCAATTTTATATACAAAAACACCATAAAAATACAAAAATCTCGCGTTTAGCGTACCGGTTTGGAGGGATATGTGGTGTTTGGGGTGGGATAAACGGTGGTAAACATTAAATTAATTGTATTGGCAATTATAGGCAATTTGTATGTGAATCCTCTCTGATTACAGCTTGACAATGATTTCTGATATACTTAATATTTATTAACATATGCTGACAACTTTTTATAAAAAGGAGATTGATATGTCCAGGGAGCGATTAGAATATTCAGTTTCATGTCCATATTGCGATAATAATGGAGCTATCATTGTATCTTCAAATGATTACTCTTTCATGAAAAATGAAAACAGAAGCATTGACGAAATAAAAGGTGAATTTCTTGAAATCATATGTGACGATAATGAGATCATTTTAAAATGCAATAAATGTGAAAAAGAATTTAAAGCAAGGTAACCCAATGAAAAAAACCCGATTTATTTTTCTAATGATATTTGGTGTTTTATTTTCTAGCGAAGCCGAAATATCCCAAATGATAATTTTATTAACTGATATGATTTATCCCTTAGCCGCTGCGTTGCTTGCCAGTATAATTACACTTGGTTTTACCTTGGGGAAAAGATATCAGAAATAAAAATAAAGCCTACAAAGTGCTATTAAAAACAATATTAGCTGAGATTGAATTATATCTACCAAAATTCTGATCAATTATCAGAAAATATTAGTAAAATTGTTATTGCGATAAAAGCTGATAAAAAACCAACATATCCAACTTTTAACTTATATCCTGATTTCTTTAGCGAAATAAAAAATAAAATTAATTGATCACCAGAAAAACGCAGAGATAATTGAAAAAGTTCAGTGAATGCCATTTTGAATTATCTCACATGCAATCAAGACTTATTTTACATAAGAATGATATTAAAAAATTAAAAGAAAAAAATAAAGAGCAGGTTCTTCAAAACATATGCGGTTTTAGTGCTCTGATAAATAAAGATATCCAAGTGTTTAAAGATTTAAGAAAAATAATAAAAGATAATATATAGGTGAAATATGGATTTGATTGAAAGTATTAGGAATGGAAATATTGGATAATGAGAATAGAACAAGTAGTATTTTAAGAAAAGCAAGGGTCTTAGCTTCATTATTAAATAATAAGAAATTAGAAGCATGGTCCCTACTGGAGCTAAATGGTTATAAAACAGACGATAAACTTCCAAATTATAGATCGGTTCGTCTAATCAGCCAGGGTAAATCTAAGCGGAGAGGTTTGGATCATCGGCGACAAACATAACATTGCCAATTTCAAATTTTCCTCCAAAAATTCAAGATTGGGCAAATAAAACAGAGATGCGAGAAGGCATTGGTGCTTTAGAAACATGGGTAAAATCTGGAGATAAACTAATAATTCCATGGCCGACAGAATTTGTTGCAGAAGTTCAATCACGAGTTATAGAAAGTATGAATCTTATATCGGCATGGAAAATTATACCTTTAGCAACTATTACTCAAATTATTGATAGTATAACAAATAATTTATTAGAATTTATTATCGATATCAGAAAAAAGTATCCTAATATTAAAGATGAAAATGAATATCACAATATAAAAAGAAAAGACGTGGACTCTTCTTTTAATAACTATATTTCTTCAAGTAATTTTATTGAGGAATGATTAATAAATACGTAATAAAAGGAGCAAAAGCCCCTTTTATAGCTTCTCAACTGCCTTATTAAGCTCTTCATTCTGGACCGAGAGGTACACAGAACTCGTAGTTATCGACGCGCTGACCCATTTGGCGCTGCAAGAGTTTCAAATTATACCCTGAAGCGGCAAAAAGCGATACGGCGTATGAATGTCTACATGCATGAATCGAATATTTCTCAGATAAACCTGCTTCTCGGGCATATTTCTTGAATACTTGCTGCAAAGCACTCACGCTCATCTTGTCTGAGTGGCCGGTATAGAAAACATATTCCGAATTGCTGTCCCGATAATCGAGATGTTCTTTAATAATATCCTTCAGACGGCTTGAAAAACGCACTTCACGCATCTTTCCGCCTTTTCCATTACGGACAATAAGCGAAGCCTCACGCTTTAACGTCAAATCTTCAACTTTCAGTTCTGATATTTCAGATACTCGAAGCCCGGTACCGAGTGCAAGTTCAATAATAGCGTGATCACGTACACCTCGCTGCCTTCCCCGGCTTTTAGCGTAGAGCTTTGCCTTTTCTATTACTTTCCGAAGCTTGGCAATTTCCGTAGCGTTCAGATATTTTTCTGTTGTGATGATCCAAGTCTTACTCATTCTATTATCTCTCCTTCAAGGTTTTCAATTCCAACACAGAAGTGCTCCCAATCTTCCGGGAATTCCTGATGATCACCGAGGAACGTCTTGAGAGCATTGATATCATGCGTAGGGGCATCTTCGGGAAATTCGTAGTAACGGATCTCTTTCCATATAATGATGGTTTTTTTCATAAGAATTCCTCCAGATAGTCAGGTTCCAATCCCACATCATCCATGAGATCCCAAACATCATCTCCTTCCTCCAGGCGCTGATAGAATTCATTCCGCAGCTCCTGAACGCGTTCTTCGGCCTGCTTTTCGCTTAAACCGTCTCGGCGTTTTAATACGTTTGCAATTGAATCAACCATAATTATCTCCTTTCAATGTGATTAAAAATGAAGCCGGTGGCCTCTGTCTATAGTTCTTATTCCAGCTTTTTTTATGGAATAAGAACAGTAGAACAAACCAAGAAAGGAGTTTATTATGACGACATTAATGGGAAAAAACCGGGTAGGCTTTAAAGACCTGCAGATGGTCCCTCATCCGGAGAGAACAAAGAGCTATGTTCCGGTGCTTCATCACGAGTTGGCCAACATGAGCCGCTCTATTGCCAGCAATATTCTGCATGATTTCAGTCTCTAGCAAAGAGGAGTATGTGCTGGCCAGAGACGGGCGTCATATGTTCGGAGTGTTAACCTTCAAGAACCACAGCGACGAATTGGGACTGTCTATTGGCATCCGAAACAGTTACGACAAGAGCTTGTCGCGTAGGATGCACCTTAGGGGCCAGCGTCTTCATATGCGATAATCTTGTCTTTAAGGGCGACATTGCCGTCTTCCGGAAACATACGCTTAACGTGCATGAGGATATCGGGCAGTTAATCCTGTCTGCCATCTATGCGCAAATGGAAAAATACGAGCGCATTCAAGTTGATGCAGAGCATCTGAAGTCTTTGGATATTACTGACGACACGGCGTTCAGGCTCATGGGACTGCTGTTCGGGAAGAACATTGTCAACGCCGCGCCAGTTGCCGATCATTAAGCAGAACTGGCTGAAGCCCCAGTATCCGGACTTTGAAGCGCGCAATGCATGGAGTCTTTATAACGCCTGTACGGAAGCGCTTAAAACAACACCGCCGGCCCAGATCATGCAGAAGCACGTTCAACTGCACGGCGTGTTCTTCGGAAACGGAGGTGCGGCATGAGTGAAATGCACATACCCGAAATAAAAGTATCTTTTAAAGGCGGTAAAGAAGAAGCCCATAAGATATCCTGCAGTAAGGACGCTTATGCGGTCGCCAACAGGCTTTTTAACGCCGATACGCTGCAGTATCAGGAAGAGTTTATCGTTGTGTATCTTAATGCGCAACATAAAACGATCGGCTATTACAAGGCCGCTTTAGGCGGTATTGAGGCCTGCATAGTAGATCCACGTATCATTTTGGGGATAGCTCTTAAAGTGCCATGTACCGCGATGATCCTTTTTCATAATCATCCAAGCGGAAACCTTAACGTAAGCCGGCAGGATCGCAGTATTACGCAAAAACTTTTCACTTCAGCGAATATGCTCGATATCAATGTGCTGGACCACATTATCATTGGAGACGGAGAATACCACAGCTTCGCAGATGCCGGAGAGATGGAATTTTAACCACGAAAGGAGACTATTTGTTATGACCTGGATAAAAGTTGTTTTAGCAGTTGCTGAAGCCGTGATCATAATAATAGCAAAAGAAGTCTCAAAGAATAAAGGATGAAACGATGAAAAACGACCAAATAAAAACGCTGATCGAGCAAGGCATATACTTCATTAAGACTATCATCGACAGCTTGCTGCCGGATGAAAAAGAAGAAAGGAAAGAAGATGACAAAGAACGAGATCCTTCAAACGATTGAGCTGCGGCAGAGCAGCATTAAGGACCACCTGAATTGTCCTTTGATGTTCCGCTTCAAACACATCGAGCAGATACCCGAGACATTCAGGTGTTCCGCAGCGCTTCATGGCACGGCTCTCCATAAAGTGATCCATAGGCTTCATACCGAAGACTGGAATTTGCCTTTACGAAAGGCTTATATGGAAGCCCTGGACGAAGCGGTTGCAGAAAGCGATGTAGAAGTACGCTGGAAAGACACGCCCGAGAAGTATTGTGAAAATGCGATAGAGATCCTTGAATGGTTATCGGGAGAATCCGCAGAACTGCAGAAGTGGAAATCCTGTTCTTGGAAACACAATTCAGGGTCAAAATTCACGGCCATATGTTCACAGGCACCATCGATCAGGTTCGAAGAAATCCTGACGGGACTATTGAGCTTGTGGATTTAAAAAGTTCGAAGCAACGACCGCCACTAAGCTACCTGCTAAATGACTGGCAATTGCGGCTCTACACTTACGCCCTGGCGTATGGAGAAATACAGCAGGCAAACGAACTATGGGTCAAGCCGCAGCTGCATGTCAACCATGCAAGCTGGTACTTTTTACGAGCCCACGAAGTGAGAAAACGCACAACAGCAAACGGAAAGGCAGGAGAGCAGAAAGGCGATCCCTTAATCCGTACCAAGCGGACATCGGAAGATCTGAAGCTGTTCAAGCTCGAGCTTAAGGCGCTGCTCAACAGCATGCTTCGTGACTGGCATTATCCGAACCCCAACTTTTGTGTGATGTGTCACTACCAGAGCTACTGCAACAGCAGGGCTCAGGGAAGCTATGATCTGAGTGAAGAAGAACAACAAATAATAAGAAAGGAAAATTATGGAACAGGCAATAGCAAAAGCCAATGATGTAAATGCCATGCTTCGGCAGAATGGCTTTGATCCGGACAAAGAGATGGACAATACGCTACCGCATGCCACCGGTTTGGATCTGCCCCGCGTAAGAATCGAGATTAAAGACTCCGGAGCCCACCGGCTTTATATCGACTGGGGTGAATCATACGATAACGCTAATCAGCGGGAATACTATCTGCCGGATAACAAACTTGAAGGCGTGATCATCTCCAATCAGCGTATCCGGGCCTTCTGGAAAGATGGTGACACAATACCTTCATGCAGCAGCATAGACGGGATTATTCGCAGCGAGAACCCGGTCTCAAGCAACTGCCTGAAATGCCCGGAAGCTGTTGTGGGAGAAGGCAACTGTAAGCCGAAGGAAAGGCTGCTTCTGATCGCAAAGATAGAAGGGCAGATCATACCGCTTCTGTTGGCATTGCCTCCTACCAGTATTAAGCATTTTGAGGCCCATAAGCGTCGCCTAATGCGCTCTAAGTTGCCACTAATAGCTGTTAATACGGTGATGTCACTGACACCGGTTAAGAAGAACGGCTACAACTGGGGTGAGATCCTCTTTTCGATCAACGGCGTGGCCGACAAGGAAATGCTGACGGTTGCCAAGCAGGCCAGAGATCAGTTAAGACGCTTCACGGAAGGGATTGGTTCTAGTGACTATTCTGAGGCTGGCGATAAAGCCGCTGATTAAAGCGGTAATAAAAAAGGGCCTTACGCAGGTCCTTTTTTTAGCTCTTTTTAAAAAAATAAAAAAAATTTTCAGAAACCGTTTTTCATATCAAAAATAAAAAAATCTATCTCTGTGGATGTTGCAACCTGGTATTTTTTCCACTATGCCGGTCTTTTTTTGTACCGGTTAAAAGGTTGGGGCCGATTTGATATTGCGCGGTGATTTCCTCTCAAACCGTCATCACTTATTTAGAATGTCATAGCCACGTGCTTTGTTTTCTGTCGTTTAATTGTCTTTTTACGTTGAATTATTTACGAAAATATTTGTGAATTAATGCAAACAGATCATCTATGTTAACGGGCTTAGCAATATAATCGTTACATCCCGATTCAATAGCTTTTTCCCTGTCTTTGCGAGAACATATGCTGTTTGTGCAATGATGACAACCTTTTTGTTAAATTTCCTTATGCGGTGGTTGCTTCGTGGCCATCTATTCCCGGCATTTTTATATCCATTAAAATTAAATCGATGTCTTTATTGTTGTGGCAAAGTTCAATGGCTTCAATACCGTTTTCTGCTACTAAAAATTCAAAGCCAAAATCATTAATCAAAATGGAAAGAAATTGTAGCTGACGCCTTATCGTCTTCAACAATAAGTATTTTCAATGCTTTAACTTTGGATTTTGGGTTTTTGCTTTCAAAGGATATTTCTTTTTCAGTATTGGATCTTTCTTCCAAATTATTTTTGACAGGTAGGGTAAAATAAAAAGTTGAGCCTTTCCCTTCTTGGCTTTTTAACCAAATATTTCCACCCAGCATTTCAACGTACGATTTACAAATAGCCAAACCTAAGCCGGAACCTTGAATAGCACCTGTGTCGGCAATATCGGCTTGTTCAAACCGGTTAAAAACAGCCTCGTGGCGATGTGCCGGAATTCCTATTCCGGTATCTTTTATATAAAACTCAACCTCGCTGTTTTTGTGCCTGCAACCAATTGTAATCGTTCCTGTTTCGGTATATTTTATGGCATTTTCAATGAGGTTGGTAAGAATGGAATCAAATTTGTTTTGGTCCGTTAAAATATATTTTTTCTCTGGCGGCAACAACTTCTCCAAACTTAGTTTCAAGCCTTTCTTCTGAGCTTCAAACCGGAAAAACCGGGTTAATTCTTCAAGTCTTTGATTGATATCTGTTAACTTTTCAATCATGTGAATCATTCCAGCTTCAATTTTAGAGATTTCAATAATATCATTTACCGTATGTAATAAACGCTTCCCGCTTTGATGAACGATGTTTATATAGCTTTCTTTTTTCTCGCTGTTTAAATCAGGATTTAGAAGAAGGTTGGTAAACCCAAGGATCCCGTTCATGGGCGTACGGATCTCGTGGCTCATGTTTGCCAGGAAGGCCGATTTAAGGCGGTCGCTTTCTTCGGCTTTTTCTTTGGCTGCCTTTAAATCTTGCTCATATTTTATATTTTCGGTAATATCGTGACAAACAGCATAAGTTATGGGTTGATTGTTTAAAACGATTTTATGCAATTGCATCTTTAAAAACAAGTCCGTTCCGTCTTTCTTTTTATGATGTCTAAAATTAACAATTGTTTTCCCTTTTCGTAAAGCCGTTTTTGATGCTGATTTTGATTTCTCTACTTCGGCACTGAATTTCAAAGCCGACATACCGATTAATTCTTCCTGATTGTAACCATAAATTTTTGATGTCGCTTCGTTGGCTTCAATGATTTCATAAGTTTCGTGGTCGTATCTGAAAATCGCATCTTCTACCTCATTAAACAGCAAGCGGAATTTTTCTTCACTTTGGCTAAGTTCGTTTTCGACCTGCTTACGTTCGGTAATATCGCTTGAAATTCCTATAATACCAGTTAGTTTTCCATCAGAGTCGAACATTGGTGCATCGGTTACTAATGCCGGAAAACTACTTCCGTCTTTTCTTTTTACAAGAAATTCCCCGGCCCATGTTTTTCCCTCGCTTAATTTTTGCATGATGTCAATGCCCTGTTCCATTGTTTGCTGGGCAAGCATTAAATCCATAATATTTTGCCCTATTGCTTCAGAAGATGACCATCCGTATATTTTTTCTGCAGCTTTGTTCCAGTAAGTTACTTTGCCTTGCAAGTCTGTTGCAATTACCGCCTGCCCTACATTATTAATCAGGTCTGCCTGAAATTTCATTTCATTTTGAATGCGCTTGTGGCTGGTTATATCCTGCGAAATTGTTGCAATAATGTTTTTTCCTTCCTCATCAAAAATACGTGCTGAATTCCACAAAACTGTCTTGATATTATTATCTTTCGTTAAAATTTCTATTTCAACTTCTTCTAAATGTTTATCGTCAAGATGATTTTTTAGCAATTCACGTGTTGCCGCAATTTTTTCTTTTGGTAAAAGAAAATCAATTTTTTTACCGATAACTTCAGCCGAACCATAACCGCTCAGTTTTTCGAATTTGCTGTTGAAACGTTTTATTACAAAGGAAGCGTCCCAGATAATAATGGGCGCATGCATGTGGTTTAAGAGGATGTTTAAAAAATCGCTTGTTGCACGATGTGTTTCTTTTAAGATATCTTCTTTACCTTTTCGTTCAGTAATGTCCTCAATGGCCAGAAGAATTATTTGCTCTTTTCCAAATGCCCTTTTCACCTGCCGGGCATTTAAAAGCATAACCCTTCTACCAATGGTAGAAAAGTCGTGTTCAACCTCGTAATTATCAAAAGTCCTTTTTTCGGGAATGATTTTCTCCAGTAATTCTCTCAGTTTTGGAATATCCCATTGGTGATTTCCCAATTCATAAATAGTCTTACCAATTGTTTCACCGGCGGTTACTTTGAAGAAATTATAGAATGAACGGCTGGCTTTGATTACCCTTAAATCTTTATCAATTGCAAGTAATGGTTCACGTATCGTGTCGATAATATTCTCAGTGAATTTATTTAATTCATCTGCAGTTTTTTTAATCTCGGCAAGTTCGTTTGCAGTTTTTTCAAGAACTGCTTCCGTCTCTTTTCTTGCAGTGATGTCACGTATTTGGCATTGAATAACCTTATTGTCGTTTACTAAATAAACATTGCTCACAAATTCAACATAGATTTTACTCCCATCCGATCTTTCCAATGGTAAATCTTCATATCGTACATATTCACTTTGCTGCAATTCCAGGAATTTATCTTTATTTTCAATAATATCCTGAAATGCGCCAATTTCCCAGATTGATTTCTCAATAAATTCATTTTTTGAATAGCCCAGCAAATCAATTAAAAACGGATTCACGTCAACAATTCTTCCGGTTTTGGCATTGAGAATAAGGATCCCGTCTTTAGCCGCTTCAAACAACAGGCGGTAGCGAAGCTCAGAAGCAACTAATTCTTCTTGTAAAATTGATTTCTCTTTTTTGGAGATTTCACTCTGATTGTTTTTAGCTGTTGACTTTTTCATGATGTTTTATTCCTATTGAAACCAATTATTTTATTCTCACCGTCATAACACGTTTTTTAATTGGCTATAACGTATGTGTATACGCCATATTTCGTTTATTCTTCCAATTTAGGGTGATAGGCGCCATATGGGGTTTATTTCTCCCTTATGTTTAGGTTATCCAATAAGTATTTAAGTTTAACGAAGTTTCACTTCCTTTCCCAAGTAAATATTTTTTAAAGCTGTGATGACAAAGCCGAGCCTCACTAAAGCAAAATTAACAGAAACAACCCAAATAAATTGCGTGACAAAGCCCCTCGCTTAAGCATTTAAGGCGGGATTTATGCTTTTAGCTCATTTAGGCAAAATAAAAAATTGTTAGCTTTGGGCGTTTTGAAACCCTAATAGGTTGCTGTTAAAATTGCGTAAATGAGAAAAGGCCCCCTGCTTTTACAAGGGGCCCAAGCACGGTATTACTTCAACTTCCGATATTTATACGTGAAAATATTGGACTCAGACATGGTTTGACCAAGATGCTTTCTGAGGACATCTTTACGAACGTGTTGCTCATAAAAATCCTTGGTCCAAAAATACCCATCTTTACCGACCGAAATATTTGGTCTATCCCACAAGAAGCCTTGTCCCATCTTGAGAATAAAGCATATCTCATCACATATGTCCAATACAATATATCGGATACGCCCAACAAGAAATGTCCCTTTTATCTTTGCCGGAAGGAAAGTATTTTCTTGAGTTTATCGTTGAAGATGTCAATGTCTCCATCAACCCAATTCTTTCTTTTTTCGGCAAACAGGTCATAAAACATTTTATATGATCCCGGTTTAATTGGAGCCGGAACAAGTAGCGCCCACAAGCTGGGATTTGATCCGCCTTGAATATTTAATTTGTCCGGAAACTCGTCCGTCCATGCTATTATCTTGCCGTCTAACTCGGGAACTACCGAGTTTTCTATTTTTCTAAATTCCATTTTTCTTTATTGGTTATTTCTGGCCGCATTCATTACGACCTCAAAATGCAGGAGATATCCCCTGCATCCCCTGCATACAATACCCAGTATTTATGTGGGTTGTAGGGGTTGTAGGGGAAAGAGATAGAATATTGAGCTGTGAGAATATGGCTCATTTTAGAACAGTGCTTTTACTTGTTCTACCTCTTATAATATCCCCTATCTCCTGCATTTCCCCCAATACCTCTTAAATAAGGGCTAAACACTGCAGGAGATGGATTATCTATCTCCTGCATCTCCTGCATCCTGTCTTTTTTCGCAATTTTAAAAATATCATCAAGATCCTCGGCATTGGGGTCACTGTACGTTTCCCAATCAATCTCAAACCCCTGGACATTGAGTCCGTCGATACGAACCTGGTTAGATTTGCCCAAATGTCCGGCCGCTAAACGTCCAAATCCAACCTTTTCCAGCTTCTTACCGCTGCCCTTATTGACATTATTATAAAGGTCACACAGATCCTGCGTCGAAACTTTTTCAGATCCGCTGAGAGAACGCAGAATGCCTTCAATACGGCTATACTCGTCTTCTGCGCCATATCCGCTCGGCTTATTAATGTTCTCCCAGAGCCATGTCAGATCGCCGGCTTTCACTTTTTCGAAGAAAATATCGGCATTGGACTGCGACATCAGCTGAAGAACGCGTTTCGGATCATTCTCGATGGTCTTTCCTATCAAGGCTTCGTCAACCTTATACTGTTTCAGGTACCAGACGAATTCCTGAAGCTCTCCTTCAATGTATTCTTCCAGTTTATTGAAGCCCGGCCACCATGCCATTGCTTCAACCTTTTTTTCCTGCCGTGGTGCTACGTTGAAGCGCCTGTCGTTTTCTGAGAGCGTTATTGCATGGCGCCGATTCGTGGCAAACAGGAAAGAACAGCCGTTTTTACCGTTAATGCGATCCTTGTTCTTCCCTTCTATCTGAATGTACTCGTCGGTGATCGCGATCTTCATCTTCTCGATGGTACTGAGGTTTTTCCCGCCGATGATGAAAAGTTCCCGGAGATCTCATTGACAAGTACCAGTACGTTGTCCGTCAGGAACGAGTTGAACTGCGTCCCGAATGCGTCCTGGTCCGACTGCGTACAGAAGCGCGTTCCAAAGATCCGTTGAAGGACACGGGTGAATAATACACCTTTACCCGTACCCTCCACGCCCTGAAAAATATACGAGGTGATTAGCTTTTTGCGGTTCTGAACGAACCAGGCCAGGTCATTGTAGAACCTGTCCTTGATGGCTTTGTCATGCGCCAGCACATGATCTATTAGTTTACCGATATAATCCGGAAGCTTCGCCACATGCTTCGACGGAGCAACTGTCTTAAGATACTCTGTCGCTGTGTACTTGTTCACATACCCCTGATCGAAATCATATCGTTTATCGCTGTCAAACATCAGCTCGTAGCGTGCTCGCGGAAATATTTTCGGATACGGGACCCCTTGATATAGGCAGAACTGACTCGCCATATCTTTGCTCCCAAGGTCCCGAATAACAAAGTCATCCAAGCCCCTCTCAACACATCCGCCCATGTAATTGGACTTCAACGTATCAATAAAAACCAGAACGTCATTGAGTGCGGTTCGATAAATGTACCCATCAACCGGGTCGAAATTATAGACGCCGTTATTACCTCTGCCGCGAGACTTGCAACTTTGGCAAAAGAGAAACGGCATGCCTTCGTCGTTAATTTTAATCACAGCATTATGCTCATCACCATTTCGCTCATCGTCAAGCCCGCAGAACGGACAGTAGATCGAATAGTCCGGCGGAATATCCCGGATTTCCCATTCATTCTGGTTCATATCCAGGACTTTGTCATACAAGACCATCAACTGTTCCTCGGTTTTCGGCTCCCACTTAGATGTGGTTCGTTTCGCTCTCTCACGGTATTGTGAGAAGTTCGGAATCGATCTCCAATTAAAGGCCCCTTTTCTGTCGATAAAGGATGAGACCTCAGTGGTGCCATGCGCATAGTAACGTGCACGTCCCATAAAAGAATGGTCTAGCTCCGGATACTTATGAATCCAAAATTGCTCTACCGCTTTCAGTGTCTCGTACTCCGTTATCGGCTCAGAGAGCGGAATCAGCACTCTCAGGCGGTCACAGATCTTACCTTTTTTCTCTTGTTGGTGGTTCTGGCTGGAGTAGACGTAAGAGTCAAAATTCCATGACTTCTGCTCAGCCAGCAAGCGTTTCAAGGTCATGCTCCCGTCGTCAAAGTCCAGCATGATGTGATTCGCTGCTTTCCATGTCTCGTTAGATCGGTGATCTGTCGAATACACGTTCGGACTGACGCAGGTGATTGTTGTTAATTTACGAAGATGATCTTCCGTCCAGGTATAGCCGGTTTGGGACCAGCCATTTGCTACCCGAGAATTGTTTTCCTCCTTCCCCTGAGTAGCGTCGTAATTTCGGCAAGTGCCGATCTTATAGTTGTTTTTCTCCATTTTTCATATTTGTTCCTATATTGGTTCTGCATCATATTTTCCCTCCGATGCTGAGATCTTTCAACTTGCGGAGCGCTTTCTTAAGCCGCAAGGGGTCCACTCGGCCTTTGTGCCAGTAGTAGTCCGCTTTGAGGATCTGGAACTCGTCCGTATCCTCAAACTCGAAAAGTTTACGGTCTCCGTCTGTCAGACGCAGACCCGTTATTTCAATTCCGCGCTGGCCAAGGAAAGCCGCCAGCCATATGTCTTGTGTCGTCGTTTTCATTTTTTCATGTTCTCCATCAGTTTTTATCTATCAAATAAAGGTTCGGCCGAACCTGTTTCGTCGTTTCGTCTTTTCTCTGTTGTGTGGATTTTCGTTGTTTCGGATGAGGTCTAAACTTAGAACCTCTACTTTAAATATAGGCGGTAAAGGGGCCGTTGTCAAATGATTTTTTTAATTATTTTTAATAAATAATCTAAAGCAATTATATATACTTGACTACAAGCAAATTGTGGAGTAACTTATTAATAATAAAAATGCAAAGACAATATGATACCAAAAGTTAGCCCAAACACAGATCAAATAGCCCGGTCATTTTTGCAGAAAGCAGTAAGGCGCGGTGATCAGGACATGACGCAAAAGGCAATTAATCTTGTTATTCAAAATGGTGATTTTTTATGGCTGAGAGGTCGATTAGCTGTTATTACTTTTGAAGAATGTTGGACATATGGGCTCAATGTAAGCTTTGATAATGATATTCAAATCATAACGGACCATTTCCTAAATATTGCATCTGCAGTAAAAAACAAAAATGCAGCCGGTTTAGGTTCACTGGCTTTCGAATACTCTGAGGGCAAGATGGGTGTTCTTAAAAACAATAAAAATGATAATCACATTATAAAGATTGCCGACGCAATTAAAGATCCAAAGACCTTTTGGGTGTGGGCAAATACGAATGCTAAAACTAAAGATCAAAAAACAATGATTAAAAATGCAAGCCTGGCTATAAAAAAAGCATCATGGCCCTGGGACAAAGCATTTGTTCTGGCAGGGGCATATTTGGCAATAACGAGCTCGATACCCAGTACTGATTATTTGGCAAAAACATCAAATAAAAATTTCCCAATATGGGTTGGAATTGATAAGCACACAAGGCTCGGAAAAGAATATCTTAATAAAGCAGCAAAACAACTTGGCGTTCCGGTATATAATGCAAGATGGCTCTCGTTTTATTTTGAAAGTGCCGTTTGTAATAACATAAAAGATTCCCCTGGTGGGAACGTGAGAGAGAATGGCGGTTATCTACTAGAGGATATACGGTGGCTCAAGCTAAAAACGAATGGGCTCGCTTGCGCCCTACGGTCATAGCATTATTAAGCGCTGAAGCACAAAAATTAACAGCGCGATTATCAACAGCACCCAAGCATGTTCAAAAGCAAATGTCTCTGTTCAATCCGTGACCCCCATCACACTTTAAAATCAGCACCTGACAAACACAAATACTTGACTTATATTACTGTATAATTTTCGTCCCCCTCTAAAGCCGCCTGGTCTATTTCTTTCAGCCGGGCGGCTGTTTAGTTGCTTTTATTTTGGATGCTGTTGAGCGAGCGGCAAATTATTCTTGCCAACTGGTTAATATTCCTTCTTTTTGAATGAAGGCATGTTGATATGTCGGATATTGAAATGAGATCTTTTTACCGGTACTTGAAGAGGGTAAATATTCGGTATGAGGAGCAGTTGCTTGGTAAGGCAAGGTATAAATAGAACTATAAACTGAGATTTGCTGATTTTTCTAATTATTTCCATGGAACGTCACAAACTTTTCCACCTTCAAGTCTGTTACAGTATTTTCCATTATATTCAAAAATGAATAGAAGCGTTAATTCAATAATCCAAGACCAAATGCGTGATGTTTCAACAATAATATTTTTATCAAGGGTTTTAATATTTTTTCTTTTGCTGTTTTTTGGGTGTATTAGCCCATTCCTGATATATACCATCGCACCAATCAGATTTTTACTTTCCAGCTCTTTTGTTGTAGATATAAAATTTATTAAACCCTCTGATTTAAATATTGAATTTTCATTAATCCCAATTTTCTGTATAATTGATCTAATACGGGATTCTGCGTTTTCCGATTTATTAATTATTTGATTTTCATACAGCCAATTATAGAATAATTCCATACCTGTTTGTGCAGTAATAATACTATTTGTAATAATATGATCTAGTGAGCTACTGTAATGTGAAATACTTTCAATATACCAGTGAATAGCTAATTTGACAAAATAATCATCTTTTACCCAAATAGAGTTAAATGAATTCCAAAGTTCATTAGATAAATGTACAATATTCGGATCAAATTTACTCATTTTTGCCCAAGTACCAATATGATTTTTATAGGGTGCTATTTTCTGAACTTCTGAAATATTATTAAAAGCAATCCGGTTACCCTGCATGCCTCTGTAATAAATTGGTGCACACCAGGACCCATTGATAAAGCTCAGATAATAAGAAAAACATTCAAAAATATTTTGACTTTCTTTAAGAGAAACTTTTGAATTATCGATTTTAGAAATTGATCCAGAAATATTACTAAAATATCCACCCTCATCTTCTAATGAATCTCTTCTATTTGGATATTTATTTAAAATTGGATTTAATATTATTTGATAATTATCAAATTTTAATACTGTTCGAAGCCCATAAAAGCCACGATGTGAATATCTCTCATTTCCGATAAGTTTTGTAAAATTGATTAGTGTAAAACGTATTCTATCTACAGCAGTATTTTCTCCAAGATGAAATTCATGTAGTACGCCCTCAAAATCTCCTATTGGGTCTGAGCAAGATTTAAGATTAGCTATACCAATAACTGATCCATTTACCATTATTTTAAATTTATTTTTAAGATCAATAAAACTACATTCTTGATTTTGCACACTATTTTTACCAACAATTTTAATATGGATTTGAGGGAACCATTCAAGTGAAATTTTACCTTCAAATTTATATTCTATCTTTTTATCATTAATTATTGAGTAATGTCCATTGAAAAGTATTACTACAGTATTAGATTTTTTGAAATTAATTGTTGGACTAATATAAGTTGTTTTTGTCATGAGAATTGTTTCTGATTGTATTAAAATCTATGAAATAATTATTGTTTGGACAAGTAATGTTTATCTGACTAATAAAATCTGTTTTCATTCAGAATTATTACAAGTGTTTGTTTTGCAGCAGTATATCCAAGGTATGAAGCGAGAATAGCCATGGAAATTGAATGGAAGTCGTTAGATAATGTGTATTTTTATAGCGAAAAGCAATATCGCTTTTTGTCGGTCAAAAACTTTTAATAAATACTAAAAAATGTTATCTTTTAGCATGGATCACCTTACAAAGGAAAAAGAAGCTGGAATATGAGCAGGATCCGATCAAAGGATACAAAACCAGAGATAACAGTAAGAAAATTCTTATTTAAAAAAGGATTGAGGTTTAAATTGAATGGTAAAACTTCAAAGTGTGTTGTAGCTAATGGAATATTACCAGGTAAACCGGATATTGTCTTACCAAAGTACAAAACTGTGATTTTTGTTAATGGGTGTTTTTGGCATCATCATGATTGTTCAAAAGGGCATCTCCCTAAAAGCAAAGTCAAATATTGGAAAGAAAAAATTCGAAATAATGTTGAGAGGGATATAAAAAATAATGATAAATTAAATAATTTAGGTTATAATGTATTAACTATTTGGGAATGTGAAGTTAATGATCAGGAAATGCTGAATAAGGTTTACAAGGATATTATTAATGGACAAACAGTTTAATGTTATAGATTTGTTTTCTGGTTGTGGTGGCCTTTCATATGGGTTTCAGCAAGCAGAATATAGAATTTCAGTTGCATTAGATAACTGGGATTTTGCATTAAAAACATTAAAATATAATCATTCTGGTGTTGATATAATATGCGACAGTATTTCAAATGTTAACCCTTTAAATATCAAAAATGAATACAATATCGATGTCATTATAGGAGGTCCGCCCTGTCAGGGATTTTCAATAGCAGGTAAAAGAATAATTAATGATGAAAGAAATAAATTATACAAAGAATTTGTTAAATATGTTGCAGTGATTAGACCCAAAATATTTTTAATGGAAAATGTGCCAAATTTGGCTTCTATGGGTAACGGAGTAATTTTAGAATCAATTTTATCTGATTTTAATAAGATTGGTTATAAATTGAACTGGAAAATATTAAAAGCATCTGATTATGGAGTTCCACAAAATAGAAGAAGGTTTTTCCTTATTGGAACACAAAACAAAATTTTCGATTTTAATGCCTTAAGCATATACAAGACTAAAGAAATCACTTCTAAAGAGGCCATTTCTGATCTACCAGAAGGGGATATTAAACCTGAAGATGGATATCCCATACACCCTTTATCAGAATATCAAGTTGAAATGCGTAAAGAATCGCTAGGTATATATAATCATATTACAACAAAACATACTGAAAAAACCATAAGCATTATAAAAATGGTTCCAGATGGGGTAATTACAAAAATCTACCGATATATCTTCAAAAAACGCGAAATGTTAATATTGCATGGACAAGGTTAAATAGTAACAAGGCTAGTTTTACAATTGATACTGGACATAGGCATCATTTTCATTATAACTATAATAGAGTTCCAACTGTAAGAGAAGCTGCCAGAATTCAATCTTTCCCGGATAGATTCATTTTTTATGGTAATAAATCCGATCAGGAAAAACAGGTCGGCAATGCAGTTCCGCCAAAGTTAGCTATGATAATTGCAAATGAAATAAAAAAGTTAATAGGATAATTATGTATAAAATACCTGCAGAATATTTTTTCAGGATTCATCATGTTCGCCCTAGATTTAAAAACAATATTGAAAGTGTTTTAATATTTATGGCTGAAGAGATAAAGAGAATTGGAAAATTAAGCTGCGATGATTTTAAGAATAAAATGCGCCAGTCAATAAAGAATTACCCTGGTAATATAACTAAGAAAATAAAGACAATTGATAATTGGAGAACAGAAATATCCATATTATTTGGGTTCTATATTGAAGATAAAACCAATAATATTACAAAACCTGGTCAAAGAGCAAAGGATCTTTCTAATAATCAAGATTTAGTACAATTCTTTAAATTGTTTCTTTATTATTTTCAATATCCCGGCGGACATATTAAGCCTCATGAAGTATTAAAACAAATAGAGGTCGGTATACGCTTTAAACCTGCAGCGAAGATTCTTGAAGTATTAAAAATTGCCTCAAAAATAAGTGGAAAAAAAGTTGGAATTAATAAAGCAGAAGCAACACATATTATATTCAACGATCTGCGTGTAACAAGTGAACTTGAAACAAGTGAAAAGACCGCGAAAAGATTATTAGAATCTAAAGCACAAAATTATAAATATGATTGGACCGGTGATGTAATAAGATATGCCGGTGATATTCTTGATTATATGGAATTAGCAAATTTAATTAAATCATACAACAGTCTTTTTTATCTAAATTCCCTGGAGAACACATCAATAGAACTGTTTATTAATAGTAATACTTGGTTTTCAGATTATGATGAAATGATAAATAAAAGATCGGGTGATTTAGAAACAATAAAATCATGCCGATTACAGTGGTTTGAATACGTGAATACCAAAACTTCTGATGATTTCTTTATGACAGATGTTTTTGCTTTATTGTCTGACGATATCGAAGAATATGATAAACTTAGAAGCAGTTATAAACAGATATATGATTTATTAGATAGTGGCTTTATAAGAACTAAAGAGATTGGTGACCTTGGAGAGGGGTTGGCTTATGGTCATGAGTGTAAGCGAATTAAACTTTCAGGGAAAGAAGATTTAATACGTTTAATTAAATTAATTCCAACAGCACTTGCTGTTGGATATGATTTGCAGTCAATTGAAGTAGACGGCACAAAAAGATATATTGAAGTAAAGACTACTGTTAGTTCTAAAAATCTATCATTCTTTAGATTCCATCTTACCGCAAATGAATGGAATACTGCAAAATCACTATCAGACAGGTATTATGTTTATAGAATATATTTAAGCAAAAAAGCAAAAAAATTGTTTATTCTGAAAAATCCTGAAAGTTTATATAAAAAAGACAAAATTGATATGACTCTAAATAAACTTCTAGGTGTTGAAATTGCTTTCAATCCAGAAAAAAGTGGTATGTATGAGGAATTATTGACATGGGATTAATAAAAGTAGCTTCATTATTTACCGGCTGTGGTGGAACTGATTTAGGGATTGAAGGAGGTTTTACGTATCTTGGAAAAAGTACGTAAAACATAATGTTAAAATTGTATTCGCAAATGATAATGAATTACCGGCATGTAATATTTTTAATCAAAATTTTAAAATTAGATGTAAACATGCCGATATAAAAACGATTCAATCAAAGTGAAATTCCAAATCATGATATATTAACTGGCGGTTTTCCATGTCAATCATTTTCAATAGTTGCTCAGAATCCTTTACGGCTTGGCTATAAAGACGAAAAAGGTAAATTATTTTTCGAAATGGTAAGAATTCTAAAGGATAAATCCCCAAAAGTTTTTGTGGCAGAAAATGTAAAAGGCATATTGTCAGCAAATAATAAAGAAACGTTCCCTCTTATAATAAAGAACTTTGAGAAATGTGGTTATAATATTTCATGGGAGGTTCTAAATGCATCCAATTATGGAATACCACAAAACCGAGAAAGAGTATTTATAATTGGAGTAAGAGAAGATTTAAAAATTAAATTTAAGTTTAAAGATAATAAAAACAATTCCACTGTACCTCTTAAGGAAGTTATTTTTAATGAAAATGAAATCGATAAAAAATATTATTTTAGTAAAAAAGCAGTAGATGGTTTAAAAAAAGCAAACAAATTTATGAATAAAGGAAGAGCTCAGGATCTAGAAAAACCCTGTAATACTGTCGGTGCGCATTTAGCAAAAGTTTCCTTAAATAGTACAGACCCTGTTCTTTTAATAAATAACCGTTATAGAAGATTTACACCGCGAGAAATAGCTCGTATTCAATCCTTCCCTGATAGTTTTATTTTAACGGGATCTGAGTTATCTCAATATAGGGCTTTAGGAAATGCAATTCCTCCGGTATTAATGTGGCATGTTATGAAAGAATTGAAAGTGCAAATACTTGATAAGGTATAATTATTTTTCAAGTTGCATTTTTAATATATTCTAGATAAATTCCGATGCATTAAGAACCCTTCAATGGGTGCCAACCGAGTTGAAACACCACGGTGGCAAAGTAATGTGGGTCCTGACGGGCCAAAAACGTTTCGCTTTTTTGTTTCCCGTCGAAAAAACCTGTCATGTGCTTCTTAATGCGTATGTAACGTGAACGCATAACCGAAAGGAAGCCAAATGGACGAGTATGGAGTTTTTCTGCAAAACAAGGATGACAATAAGCGCGCCGGATTGATCAAGATCGATCCGACAGGAGTTCTTATTGTCAGAGGGGGTGATGAACAATGGAATTATGGAACGTATAAAGTATTTATGAACAAGCTGGAGAGAATTGTTCTTCCGGTTCCCCTCAATCGAAAATATAGTGAAGAATTGACTTCTGATAAAACACTTCCCAAATATGCCATGGTAATTGAAGCGTGGAAAATAGCAGAAGCAATAAACAAAAATGAAGTACATATACTGGGACATCCTGTAAAAGCTCTCGCGGTTATTATATAACCTATAGCTAAAAAAACGTGTTCCAACCTATAGTGGTAGTTATTCACTATTTACTCGCAAGGAAACCTAGTGATTTCAGGTGATGATGTGTAGAATGTAATCAAAATATTATCGTTATGTGGATGCATGGTGATTAACGATATTATAAAATGGATTTGAACGACAATTAAAATCCCCAAACCAACTCGCAAGCATACCATATTGGCTGCAGGCGGTCCACACCAACATCGTCCCAAATATCCGGGTCTTCGAGGCAGTATTAAGAAAAACTCTCCAGAACCTCAACGGCTTCTTTTAGCGTATTGGGAGACAAGTGGGCGTATATCATAGTTGACTTAATATCCCGGTGCCCGAGAAGCTCTTTAGTTTCAAAAATACTTCTTCCCTTCATCACGCAATGACTGGCAAACGTATGGCGTAATTTATGTACATCCCCTTCCAGGCCGACTTTTTCTAATGCTTTTTTTATTGCATGATAGGGCTTATCCGGGTGGATTTTCTTACCTGTACGACTAACAAATACATATTTATTATCTTTACCTTTTTGATTTTTTAAAATTTCAATAGCTTCTTTTTTAAGAGGTATATTTCTCTTTTTCCCTGTCTTGGTTCTATAATCATCTGAAGAAATAACCGTTACTTTTTCCTCATCCTTTTTGAGAGTAACATTATTCCACGTGAGATTTATTAATTCTCCTTTGCGCATGCCGGTATAATAAAGAATTTTAAGGAAATTTAACCAATATGGATCCACTTTCTCCCAGATTTTTACTAGATCATCTCTTGTAAAATAGAGAGCTTCTTTTTCATCTTTGAGAGCAAATTTAATAACATTCATTGCGGGAGACTTGCGTATATAATCATTTTTAACAGCATATGAAAAAAGCGATTTTATAAGATCCAGGGCCCCATTAACGGTTTTAGGGGCTTTCCCTTCAATTTGGTGAAGTTGATTTGCGTATGCCTCAATATGATGTTTTTGAATTTTTGATACATCATTCCAGCCTGTACGAAAATTCTTTGACATAAAATCGCTAAAGGATTTAAAGAGATTTTTATATCTATTTACTGAAGACTCTCTAAGATTTCTTTTGCCACTTAGATATTCTTTATGAAGGTTTTCAATCGTAATTATTTGCTTCTGGGGAATGTCGAATTTCTCTCCAAATAACTCGCTTGTTTTAGCTGCTGCGGCAATCTCAGCTTGCCTTTTAGAGGTCCCTATAATTTCTTTAATATCTTTCCCATTTGCGCGATACCTAATACCCCACTTCTTTTTTCCACCGGTTGTTCTTTGATAAAGGCTAACTTTAGCTATCATGAAAAATTCCTTTCTTATATCATCATCTGCGTGTAATATAATATAGTTGGAACAATTTGGGAACATTTTTATTTTAAAAATGAGAAAAGCCCTTAGATAAGGGCTTTTGCAAATACAAGCGGAGAGGAAGGGATTCGAACCCTTGGTCCGCCGAAAGGCAGACACCGCATTTCGAGTGCGGCGCGATCAACCGGACTCCGCCACCTCTCCGGGGCTAATATAAAGAATTATTTTTAAAGAGCAATCATCATTTTATTCCGATAGCGCCTCAAACAGCTATCAATTGGACATGCCGTCTATTTTCGGTTCTTCCGTTTCGTCACCATACTCCGAGATCCGTGAGATGACGCCTCAGCCAAATATTTCCCGGGGCTTGTTTCAGATAATATTCACGCTTTGCAGCTTCCGCTTTTGTGCGAAAAGATTCCGTATCATGATAAAGGTGAAAAATAATTACCACGGTCCTCAACAGCTTAAATATAAATTTAAGGAACATTCATAAAAAGCAAATATTGAATTAAGAGAAGTAATTGTTTATATTAAAAAAAACGAAAGGAAAAATAATATGATCGACAAGAAACTACAGGAAAAGATCAACTACCAGATCAACCGCGAATTGTATTCCGAATACTTATATTTGTCCATGTCCGCCTATCTGGAAGACAAGGGGCTGTCCGGAATGGCAAATTTTATGCGCGTCCAGGCAGAAGAAGAACATTTTCATGCTATGAAATTTTTTAATTATCTGAATGAACGCGGCGGCCGGGTCGTGCTTGATGCCATCGAAAAACCGAAAACGGATTTCGACTCCCCGGTAGCAGTTTTCAAAGAAAGTCTGGAACATGAAAAAACGGTAACGGATCTGATCAACAAGCTTATGGATACGGCAATCGATGTCAATGACCATGCTGCAAGAAGTTTTCTGAACTGGTATGTCGACGAACAGGTTGAAGAAGAGGATTCTTTCAATACCATTCTTGATCAATTCGAACTTATCGGCGGAAAGGGACACGGTATGCTTATGCTCGACAAAGAACTTGGTCAGCGGACCTTTACTCCGCCCGGCGAAGAAGAATAAAACAACAAAAAAACGAGGTTATTATGACAAATCTACGTGAGATCTATTATTGCCCTATTTGCGGTAATGTTATTGAGGTCTT
This sequence comes from Fidelibacterota bacterium, assembly GCA_034521145.1. Classification (GTDB taxonomy): domain Bacteria; phylum Fidelibacterota; class Fidelibacteria; order Fidelibacterales; family Fidelibacteraceae; genus M50B103. Next base: position 484,093 of record JAXHMX010000003.1, read on the forward strand.
CAATGAAGGGGCTTCCGCTCTGGTTTGCTGCAATCAGAAAATGCAGAAACTTGAGGCAAAGACAAAGGATACCAGTGTTGAAAAACATGTACCTTATGTAGAGGAAACACAAGACGGCGTACTGGTCAAGATTGGCCAGAATGAAGATCATCCCATGACCGAAGAGCACCATATCAAATTTATTGAGGTGCATACAAAGGACATGGTGCTGAAAGCGGAACTCAATCCCGGCGACGACCCTCAGGCTGAATTTCCGGTCAAGAAAGAAGATATTGTTAAGGCACGTGAATGGTGCAATGTCCACGGTTTGTGGGAATCATAGAATAAAGGAAACTGCATGGAATTTAAAGACACAAAAACAGCACAAAATCTGATGAATGCTTTTGCGGGTGAAAGTCAGGCCCGTATGCGCTACACATATTATGCTTCAAAAGCAAAAAAAGAAGGGTTCCTGCAAATCGAAGAGATCTTTCTTGAAACAGCCGATAACGAAAAAGAGCATGCCAAATTGTTCTATAAACAATTACTGGCAAACGGCATGAATGAATCTGCTGTAACTGTTAATGCCGATTATCCCGTGGGACTTGCAGACACCGTGAAAAACCTGGAATATGCGGCCGACGGCGAGAAAGAAGAATGGGGTGAACTTTACCCGTCTTTTGCCGAAACCGCCGAAGAAGAAGGTTTCCCGGAGATCGCAAATGTCTTTCGCGACGTTGCAGAAGTTGAAGTGCGCCATGAAGACCGCTATCGCAAATTGCTCAAGAATGTTAAAGAGCATAAGGTTTTCAAAAAGGACAATAAGGTGTTCTGGAAATGCCGCAATTGCGGACACATTGTTGAGAATATTGAAGCACCGGATATTTGTCCTGTTTGTGCACACCCGCAGAAACACTTCGAACTTTGGGCTGAAAATTATTAATAACAGTCCATAATCCAATAAAAGCCCGGAACGATACCGGGCTTTTATACTATTCAGCAATAAAATAATTACGTGAAAAGACTTCCCCCTGCCTGCATTCCTCCGGTTGCAGTGAAAACCCTTTTATCTTTTCATTTTCCGCATGAAGACCCTGTTCCGCAAGTTTTTCCGTTGCTGTTTTCCGGCGGGCTATTATTCCGATTCCCGAGCATTGAACACGAGATATTATCTTGCCAAACCATCCTTGTTGTTGTATATTCCTAGGCTTATTTAGAAAAAGGAGAAGATCCACATGGGAATTATGAATAAAATGCGCCAGAAAATGGGAATTGTCCTGATCATTCTCATTGCTGCGTTTGTTATAACCATTGTTTTTAACTGGGGGGCCGGAGGAATAGAAACCTTTACCGGCGGCCGTGATGTTGTCGGATTGGTGAACGGCGAAAAAATCACGATCAAAGAATTTTATGAAACCTATAATATGGCACTTGATCAATATCGCGATGCCGGTATTGAACTGAATGCGCAGACCCGGGAAACCGTACTTCAGCAAACCTGGGAAACCGTTGTCAGTCAGGTTTTGTGGGAACAGGAGATCGATCGTCTGAATATCGCCGTTTCCGACGAAGAACTTTTTTATCATCTGGAAAACAATCCCCCGGAATTTCTTAAACAACAGGAAGTTTTTCTTACGGACGGACAATTTGATAAACAAAAATATCTGGATGTTCTTTATAACCCGCAGGGCGGCGAATGGCTTCAAATAGAAAATTATCTGCGGCACGAGGTACTTCCCTATCAAAAACTGAATGATATCGTTATGAGTTCTGTGGTAATCGATGAAAATGAGATCTCAGAAGCGTATATTGCTCAGCATGTTGACTTTGCCGTGAATTATGTCGGTGCTCCGCTGCGCAGTTTGCCTGATTCTATATTCAGCGTTTACGAAGAAGATCTGCAAGAATACTATGACGAACATAAGGAAGAACTCTACAAACAGCCGGAAAAACGTTATATCCGCGTTGTTTCCTGGCCGAAAGTTCCTTCTTCACAAGACAGCGCAGATGTCCGCCGTACGCTGGAAGATATCCGGATCCGTCACGAAGAGGGAGAATCTTTCGATGATCTCGCCCAGGTCTTTTCGGAGATGCAGGACGAGAACATGATCGGCGATCTCGGATGGTTCACGGCAGAAGAGCTGCGTCCGGAATACCGTGAAGCGGTAATGGCGGCTGAATCCGGTGCTGTACTTGATCCCATTATTATTGATGATGAGTATCACCTTATCAAGGTGACCGAAAAACGTCAGCAAAACGGTGATACGGAAGTGCGCATTTCATTGATCGTGCGCCGTCTGAATCCGGTAAACACCTATGATTATTTTGCCAGTGAGGCTGATGCTTTTCTGCTGGATGTTGAAAGTTACGGGTTTGAAAAAGCGTTCGAAAACGTTGATGCAAAGCTCGATACATTTAAAGGCGGATTTACGAAAGAATTTCCCTATGTGGGTAATCTGGGTTACTTCCCGGATCTCGTAAAATGGGTATACCGCAGTGAAAAAAGCGAATTGAGTCCGGTCTATGAAAATGAAAATGCTTATGCCGTTGCACAGATTTATAAGATCGTTGAAGCTTCCCATACGCCTTTTGAAGATGTCCGGGCTTCTGTAAAGCGCGATGTTATCCGGCAACTCAAGTCGGAAAGAAGTTCCCGGCTTGTTCGTGAAGCCTACGATGCCGTAACGCGTGGCGATGTCTCCCCGGAAGGTGCCGCGGAACAAAGTCCTTATCTTGAATATAATGATCTGACGTTTACGCTGAACAAATTACCGTATCCCTTCAGCTCTTCAGAGGCGTTTAGTGATGTTGTTCGCAACATGACGCAAAACACCTTATCTCCTCCTTTCAATGCGGGGCAATACGGTTCCCTCTTTCTCCGGCTTACACACCGCGGCAATGTTGATGAAGAACTTTTTGCGCAGGAACGCAGCGCTATACGGCAATCGCTGCTGCAGGAAAAACGCGACCGGGCTTATGAAAGCTGGCTTGAGCACTTAAAGGAGAATGCCGATATCCGCGATTATCGTGAAAAATTCGGTCTGAATTAATATAAACTTTTTATTACTATAGAAAAAAACGGGAATTCATTCCCGTTTTTTTATTGTCATTTTTTATTACCGCCCGCATCCTTCAAAAGGCGATAACTGATCTTTTTAATACATGTGGGTTACATCCTGCTTGTTGCGTTTACTGATAAAACGCAGACTGCCGACACTGAGGCTGTCATCCTTGATAAAATCAAATTTAATGCCGTATCTGAACTGGGTTTTACGAAGCACTTTTTTATTGTCGCGGATAAAATCATAGAGCAGCGGGTGCATATGCAATTCGACGCGGCGTTCGCGGGTGTGTTGCCGGAAATTCCGCACCCAGCTGTCGATCTTGGTTATCATGCTCTCCTTGCTGGGTATACGGCCGTAGCCGTGACACATCGGGCATTCGTCGCTGAGCGAGAACATTACCGAAATGCGAATGCGTTCGCGGGTCATCTCCAGAAGTCCGTAGCGGGAAAGTTCGCTCACACTCACAGAAGCGCGGTCCCTGGCTAATTCCTGTTTAAATGTTCGCACAAGCTGTTTGCGGTTTTCAGCGATCTGCATGTCAATAAAATCAATAACGATAAGTCCGCTGATGTCGCGCAAACGCAGCTGGCGTGCTATCTCAACCGCCGCTTCCAGATTTACCTTGAGAATGTTTTTCCTGATCCTTGCGCCCGATATAACGGCCGCTGTTAACATCAATTACAAACATTGCCTCGGTATGATCTATTACCAGATGTCCACCGCTTTTCAGCCAGACCTTGCGGCGCAACAGTTTATCCGTTTCTTCCGTGATCCCGTATGCACCGAAAAGAGAACCTTCCTTGTGATAAAACACACGTTCCGCCAGTTCGGGCGCAACGTCTTTGACATAATTCTGGATCGTTCGGAACTTCCGTTTATTATCCACGATCACGGACTCCACTTCCTTTGTGAACATGTCACGGATCACAGAGGAAGTCATATTCTCAGATTTGTAAAGCTCGATCGCTTTTTGATTATTTCCTTTGATCGTGTTCTCTATCTGCTCCCAAGCGGTAAGCAAGTTGCTGATGTCGCTTTTAATGTCTTTTTCTTTTTTCCCGTCCGCTACGGTGCGGATAATAAGTCCAAAACCCTCGGGTTTTAATGATTTTGCAATATCTTTAAGTTTTTTGCGTCGCTGAGGGTTCTTGATCTTTTTTGATACGCCGATAATATCATGGAACGGCGTCAGAACGGCAAAGCGTCCGGGAATAGCTATATCCGTTGTTAAGCGGGGACCTTTGTTTGCATAGGCATCTTTTACGATCTGAACTACTATACGTTGATCCTTACGAAGATCCTTTGCGCCGGAAAATGACTTGACCTTCCATTTTCCGTTCTCATAACTGATCAATTCTTTGATCTCCGAAAACCCCAGAAATCCGTTCTGTTTGCCGCCAATATCCAGAAAGGCAGCCTGAATGCCGGTTTTCACGTTCTCGATCGTTGCATAATAAATATTTCCCGCCGAAGAAATATCTTCCGGCGTTTCAATGTAAAATTCAACCAGCTTCTTATTTTCCATTATCGCAATACGCGACTCAAGGGGTGTTTCGCTGATGTATATATTTCTCTTCATCTTATTCCTTTATGGTAATATGTTTTCTTTCCCCGGTAAAATAGGGTATAATTTCATCAAAAGCCAGTCCTAGAAATTCATCCGGCCTTCCGGTCTTCCCGTTTTTCACCTTATAGCAGACTTCCATCATGTTTTCTTCAACATCCCAGTATTTGATCAATGCTTTCAGATCGATCTTTTTCGTGCTGTTTTTTCCCTTCCGCTCTACCATGCAATGATCCTGAGCAAATGCCTGCTCCAAACGATCGCGGATCCTTAGGACATGAAGATTTTCCTCAAAATGAAAAACATAATGCAGTTCACATGTTGCCGCCATGATCGAAGGGCGTTTACCGTGACGGATGTCTGCTTTATGGACATGCATGCCCTCCGGCAGGATCTTGTTCAACGACTCTCCAGGGTTTTCAACTTCTTCATTCAATAAAATATCCATTGCTTCATTCCGTGCTTCATAGCCAAGGGGAATGGGATATCCCGCTGCGATCCTCGGGCGGCGGTGAAATCCCCGGGAATAACGCACCGGCCAATTCAATATATTGCAGACCCGCTGCATGATGCGCTGAAGATCATGGTGGGTAATATAACGCAGCATCCCTTTTTTTTCAAAGAAGATACGCAGCGTATAGTACGATTGCAGTTGTTCGCTGTTATCAATTTTTTCTTCCTTTTCTGCACGTTCATTAAGGCAATTCGATTTTTTTGCAAAACGCATATTGATCTCAGGTCCGCATAAACCGCAGCGAGTACAGCGTTTTCTGCAATCCGGTGTTGGTACTGCACTTTCCGCTTTCCGCATCTCTTCTTTCAGGAACTCCTTGTCAATTCCGGTGTCGATAAAGTCCCAGGGCAACGGTTCATCGAAGGAGCGTCCTGCGATCGCTGTTTCTGTGTTGATGCCGTTCTTTTTTATTGCCCGGTCCCAGGCATCCCGGCGAAACATTTCCGACCACGCATCAAAACGTGCACCATTACTCCAAGCATCATACAGCACATTGCCGAATTCCCTTCCTCCGCGGGAAAACAGACTTTCATAAACGGAGAATTGCGGATCCCGGTGCATGATCTTGACACCCGGCAGATGCAGCCGGTCGCGGATGAAGTATATACGCCGCGATATTTCTTCAGGAGGGACATGCTCCGTCCACTGAAAAGGGGTGTGCGGTTTAGGAATAAAGCTGGAAAGGGTTACATTGATCTGCGTATGCTTATATTCACGGATCATCTTGTGAATGTGCCGTATCAGATCAACGATCCCCTGTAAGTCCGCGTCGGTTTCAAAAGGAAGTCCCAGCATAAAGTAGAACTTCAATGTGCGCCACCCTTTCCCCAGAGCAAGCGCTACGGAAGAAAGGATCTCTTCTTCCGTGATGTTCTTGTTAATAATATTGCGAAGCCGCTGTGTTCCCGCCTCCGGTGCGAACGTCAGTCCCGACCTCCGGGGACCCGAGGCCGCATCGAGGATACCGGCGTTGAGGGAATCAATGCGCAGGGAGGGGAAGGATATGGCAACGCTGTGCTCACGGCAGTAGGGAAGAATGCCGGCCGTTAATTCCCCCAGCGCACTGTAGTCCGACGTTGAAAGACTCAGCAAAGACATTTCTTCATAACCGGAGTGCTCTAGGGTTTTTTGAGCCTGACGAATAAGATCTTCGGGGTCGCGCTCTCTTACCGGCCGATAGATCATACCCGCATGGCAGAAACGGCATCCGGCCCCGCAGCCTCTCTGGATCTCCAGGGCAAAACGGTTCTGGGTGATCTCGATCAGGGGAATAACGGGCCGTACCGGATAATATTCTTTTTTGAGTTCCGTTATTTTTGCCGCGTTAACGGGGCCCTCCTTTTCCCTGTTGTAGCGGGAAGGAACATAAACGCCGCTATCGGGAAGATCAAGTGCCTTCAGCAGTTCATCGCGCGAACTCCCATGTTCTTTGTGTTCGCGCACGATATCGCAAAGACCCGGAAGGATCTCCTCTGCATCCCCGATAATAAAGACATCGATAAAATCCGCAAGCGGCTCCGGATTGAAGGCACAGCTTCCGCCGGCAAAGATTAGCGGGTCACCATCACCGCGTTCACCGGCATGCAGCGGTATCCCGGAAATATCGAGAGCATTCAGGATGTTTGTATAGGTCATCTCGTACTGCAGCGTAAACCCGATGATATCAAAATCCTTCAGCGGGCGTTTGCTTTCGAGTCCGTATAGGGGAATGCCGTTCTCCCGCAGCAATGCCTCCATATCCGGCCAGGGCGAAAAACAACGGTCCGCCAACAGGTGGGGGCGTTCGTTCAGAATGTGATAAAGTATCTGGAATCCGATGAAGGGCATGCCTACTTCATAGGTGTCCGGGTAAAAAAGGCATGTCCTGCATTCCGCGTCTTCCCAGGAAGTATTTTTTATGTTGATCTCATTGCCTATATATCTTCCCGGTTTTTCAACCTGCGGAAGCAGGCGGAGGAGTTTGTGTGCGATTTTTTCCATTATACAAGACCTTCCCTCTGGAAGTGCATCAAAGATCACCAATGAAGCATACCGTAATATTCTTCATCAGTTTTATATGACGGTCGATGGGTGGTATACCTTTAGAATAATAGCGTGATATATAAATTCTTCTTCTTTATCTTTGCCTTTCATATGTGCGCCGATACAACTGTCTAATATATTTAATTTTATAAGGAAAGCCCATAAAAACATAATTCTTTTTTAATTGCTTTGTTTTCATTGACTTTGAACTATGCTTCAGCTATTTTATTCAGCTTAATTGGAAAGATGACCGAGCTGGCTGAAGGTGCACGATTGGAAATCGTGTGTGCTGTTAATCGCGGCACCCGGGTTCGAATCCCGGTCTTTCCGCTCTAAATGATTTAAGCCTTTTAAATAAAGGCTTTTTTCATTTTGTTAAAATAAATGTTCCAGAAATGTTCCAGTTGTTGTATTATTTACTAATAAAACACCAGGAGCTTGTATGGCAAAGACAGTAAGAATCTACCGTAGAAAATATAGTGATAAAACCCATTGGTGCATTAGATATGACTTTAATGGGAAAGACAAAAAAGAAGTCATTGGAACATCAAAAAGGGAAGCGCAAATTGCAGCACAAAAGAAAGCAATTGAATTGTATGGCGACAAAGCCTCTTTGGTTCAAAAAGACATTAAAATTGGCATGGAAGACCTTTACGATGAATACATGAAACGAAAACGAAATTTAGCCGATGGTTCTAGAAAGCGATATAAAAACAATTTTGATGCTTTTATTGACTTCATGAAACCCAACTTTCCCTCAGGTAGTGGCGATATCAGGAAAATTAAACGTCAACATATTGAAGAATTTCTAGATTATATGTTAAATGTAAAAAATCGGGCGCCGAAAACCATTAACGGTGCTTTGGGATTTATAAATGCACTATTTATTTATGCGAAAAAAGAAGATTATATTTTAAAATCACCAACCCGCGATATTGAAAAATTTGCCCTTAATGATGAAAAAGAAGCACCCTATTTTACAAGAAAAGAACTTGTGAAAATTTGGGATAATGTTAATCCTTATTGGTTAAGTTTTTTACAATTTTTGTACTATACCGGTATGCGCAAGGGAGAGCTAATTAACCTGACATGGAAAAATGTAAACCTAAAAAAAGGTGAAGAAGCCATAACGGTTATCTCCTCTAATGAGTATAGAACTAAGACAGGGAAAAAACGAACAATACCTCTTAAAAGTGAAGCTATTGCTATTCTAAACAAGCAAAAGGGGGAAGATAAAAAGTACGTTTTTATAAGCCGAGAAGGTAAAAAGATTCATCCTGAAAAGCCCTATCATGCAATAAAAAAAGCATTAGAAAAAGTCGGCCTGGAAGGTGATGTGCATAAACTCCGCCATACGTTTGCCAGCCATTGCGTAATTAAGGGCGTCAGTATCTACGAAGTAAAAGAACTTTTAGGACATCAAGACATAAAAACCACAATGATATACGCACATTTATCGCCCAACACTCTAAGAAAAGCCGTTAATAAACTTGAGAGCTTCGCGGTTTAAACCATCCCTTGTTTATCCGCCTGCAGCCAATATGATTTGCTTGTGAGTTGGGTGGGATATGGTGTGAGTAATGACCTAGTTGATTCATGCGTGTTGGAATGTGGCAGTAGGAATTTATAAAAGGCTGTTTACCCAAAATATTTTACGCTCCCGTACCATGAATCCATTAATAACGTTACACCGGCCGATGTCTTTTATGGCCGTCATCATGAAGTGCTGAGCAGACGTGAAAGAATCAAAATCGAAACAATAAAATCACGTAGAAAACAAAATCTGAGCCCTCATAACAATGCTCAGATTATAAACTTGGTAAACTGAAATGTATCTCTCTAACTGCACGATGAAATTTGTCCAATTAACTTTGAAGACGTACAATAATTACTAGCGTACAGTAAATAAATTTAGGAATATTAACGGGGTTTCTCAATGTAACTATGATTTATGGTGGTTTTTTAATATTGTTGTTAGTCTCATTCATTAGAAAGCATACCTATAAATACCATTATCAGGACTTGAAGCGCTTACATATAATAATCGTTTGTCCCAATTAATTTCAAGTGCATACAACTCATTTCTATCATCAGGTGGTGTAATTTTATCCCATGTTTCTCCACTATCAGTACTATGGATTAAATAACCACCAGTAGCGAATATTTCAGATGGATCTTCGGGGTTTAATTCTATGCGCCATATCATATGTGCACCATCTTCCCAACCTAGTATTCTTCTAAATGTTTGCCCTTTATCTTTTGTTTTAGCAATTAATCCCCACATACCCAAATACATCGTGCTATCATTCTCACTATCAATAGCTATATCATATACCGAATTCATCATAGTTGGTGGACAAATTGAGAGTGGAATTCCTATCATTTCTTCCCAATTTTCACCTGAATCTTTAGATTGCATGATATAAGGAAGGAATCTCCCCGTTTCAATTCCCATCCATATTTCGTTTAAATTATTGGGGTTAAAAATCATGGAATGGTAAATTAAACTTCCTCCAGAAGAACCATGTATAATTCTCCAAGTTTTACCACAATCAATACTTTTATATAGTAAGCTAGAAGTAGCGCCCGCTATAATTGTTGATGGATTGTTTGAAAATTGAAAAAGCCTGAAAACCTGACTTGTAGTGGGGAAGGTCTCGCAAATTATCATGCCACTGTCTGAAGGTATCCAAGTCTTTCCTTCATCACTTGAGCGATATATGCCTTTTTTCTTCATCCAATAGTTATATTGACAACTAACAATCAAATCGTTTCCAACTTTTACGACATCTGTTACTCCGTGGTTTAATACTTTATCAATAATAGAAGTATCAATACCCTCCATACCCAGATATTTCCACTCAGAATTATACTTTTTTAAATTTATTTTATATAAACCATCTTGTCCAGCACAAGCATAAAGCTCATCATCAATTATACGCAATTTGCCTACTAATTTATTCTCTAAGTCCTATACTCTGCCATTCTCCTGGTTCTGGTATTCGATTTCCACATGAAGTTGCATAGCCTATAATTAATATTAATGAGATGATTTGTACTATTATTATTCGTTTTCGTTTAGTAATAACATTTTGAATATTGTTCATAGTAGTCTCCAATATAAATCAAGGCTATTTATTATATGCTAAATATGAGCTAGATTCAAGTAGTAGTGCAACTTTTATAGTTCTCGAAAAATACTTTATTATGTTAAACACAATAATTTGCCACATATATTCCTCATTATCAACAAATTTATTCCTTAATATTAGGCTCCCCAACATTAAAGTCAGGGAGCCAGAGGGAACAAAAATTATACAGTAATATAAGTCAAGTATTTGTGTTTGTCAGATACTGATTTTAAAGTGTGATGGGGTCACATTATTCAGCGTTCCTTGCAAGGCGGAATCCCAGATCGCCGTGGCGACTGCTGGACGGGGTATCGAGGCCGCGATAGGCCGATCGGCAGCTGCTGCTGAGGCCGTACCAGCTGCCGCCCCGTCCCACGTGGGAGGAGCCTGTAGAGAGACCTGTAGGATTCGTTTGTGATGATGAAGAATATGCTCCATACCAGTCCCAGCACCATTCCCAGACATTTCCGCTCATATCATAGATACCCAGATCATTGGCTAGTTTTGTCCCAACGTCGTTAGTACCGTAATTGGGATGATCGCTACCTAAACTATATGAATTATCTCCGAACCATGCATAATCGCCCAATTCGCTCGCTGTGTTTGTTCCACTGTATTCTCTGTCGTCACGGCCTCCGCTGCGTGCCGCGTATTCCCACTCCGCTTCCGTCGGCAGGCGGTAGCCGTTCTTTGTAAAGTCAGCCGTTACGGATAGACTGTCTATGGTATAAACGGCTTCTAAACCGGTGGTGTCGCTAAGAGCATTGCAGAATGCCACAGCATCATACCATGACACTTTTTCGACCGGTAAGCTGTCGCCACTAAAATAACTTGGATTATTTCCCATGATCTCTCGGTACAATTTTTGGGTTACTTCATATTTCCCGATGTAAAAACTGCTGAGTGTCACTTCATGTAAAGGCAACTCATCGCTGTAACCATCTTCCCACACATCACCCATACTGAAAGTGCCACCTTCTACCAGGATCATCTCAACCTCAACAATTTCTTCTGATTCTGGTTCAAACATACTGCAGGTGCTAGATAGAAAAATCAGCAAAATGCTCATTAGAATTATTTTTTTCATATCTTACTCCCTGATTATCATATATTAAGAAAAACATGGGGCAAATCCAAAGATATCTTATATTGCCGTTTTTAAGAATAACAGTAATAAAATATATAAAATAATATAAAATAATCCTTGACAGCGGCGCACTTTGCCAGTATATTATATTTATAGGTGTAAAATTACAGGCACCATTTAACCAGTAAAACACATGTTAAACAGTAGATTGAGACAAGAGAAAAAGAGGGTAAATTCCTCTATTGGCAGCATAAATATTAAGGGCCATGCCACCCCAATAACCATAATAAAATATGAAAGGACAAGATGAAGTAAGAGAATTTCTTACGCAACTATTTACAGATCAAGACCAATTCGAGATCTTCACGATTATCGATGATAAACACGTATCAGCCCGATACCCGAAAGAAACACCCGCAAATCTAAGCACGATCGATTATGACAAGCTCAGCCGAATAAACGGCTATGCCATCTACTTTACCCCGAATTCTATGAAGGGCGGTAAGAGAAGCAAAGCAACGGTGGATAAATTCAATACCATGTTTCTGGACTTTGACTTCAAGGATCATCTCGATAAAGGGAAAGCTGATACCATATCTACGCTTGAAGGCCTTCAGCTACCTCCCTCGGCAATAGTAGAGACCAAGAACGGCATTCATGCCTACTGGTTTCTGCAAGCCGGCACAATTAGCGACTCGGAAACTTATGAAGCGCTTCAACGGGCCATGCAAGAGAAGCTTGGGAGTGACCATCAGGCTATTGACTGCTCTCACTTGATGAGGCTTCCCGGATTCAAGCATTGGAAGGATCCAAAAGATCCCTTTGATGTGAAGCTCATCAGTAAGCGTTATGATAAGCGTTATACGCTCGATGAGCTGGCCCACAAGTTTGGGGGTAAAAAGAAACTCAAAGAGCTGAAGAAAAAGCACCAGGCTGGAGCCTATTCCAATAAGCCGATCACGCCCGCTGCTTTTAGCGGCAGAGGCCATATTGATAACATTGCCTCACAATGCCGGGCTTTCCGTAACATTGAAAGCAGAAGAGATCTGGGCCACCACGAACGGCTTGCGCTGGTATGGGTGTATTCGAACCTTGGGCAAACCGGCATCGAGCATCTGATGGAGGTGCTTGAGAAGCAGAATGATTATGATGAGGAAGTGTCAACGTCCTTTATCAACCACTCCATCAAAAGAGGCTACAAGCCCCCGACATGCAAATGGATGCAGGAAAACGGCCGTGTAGTGGAAAATGTGTCAACATTGGCAGCTACAATAGCCCCGTTGGGCTGTACTATGACAAGACACCGGAGCTGACAAATATAAATAAAAATAAAACGTTCCTGAGTACCTTCTCATATTTTAATGCGCCTATACCAAAGGATTTAGATGTAAATGTAAGAGATAGGGTTGATCTCGCGTTTTCTCAACGTGGCCAGAGCCTATCTTATACCCACGTGACAGAGATCCTTTATACGGCCCGTGTTATAGGGGCGGCGCTCTACAATGATAAGCCAATTGTAATTTCACTAGAACCGGGATTGGGTAAAACGACACTCATAATTGAATTTGTTAAGTATATGCTCCAAATCTCTCCGGATTTTGGCGCGATCATTGTCGTTGAACGGCAAGAAACAATCCAAGACATCGTTGACAGACTCAACAAGGGTTTCATTGAAGACGTAACATATCCGATGCTCGGATATAGTGCTGATGACTGCAAGAAAAAATACCCGACCTATAAGCCCAGCCAATGCAAGACCTGTGATGTCAGCTACCTGAACTGCAGAGTGAAATACAACTTTATCAAGCAGCAGCAGCATCCCATTGTGGTGATTTCCCATAAACGGCTTTTTGATATGTCCGACACCAATGACGCCCTACGCGCGCTCAGATACTGGCAGGAGCCGGATGCGCCCAATGACAGCTTCATATCCTTTGGGCCAATGCATAAGCGCTCAAAGCTCTTCATTGATGAGCGTCCAACCTTGGTCAATACGACACCTACCGATTCAACCATGGTCGATACGCTTCTGACGGACGTACAGCAATATACTCCGAAGCATTATGCGGAGGTGCTTAGCGGTATGAATACGCTCAGGCCGTATTATTCGCTACCCTCAGAGTATGAGCAAGTTGATATTATATGTTCGGGCTTTCGCTGGTCCGGAGATTTTGCCGAAGCTTGGAGAGCTGATTATCTGGGTGACTATCCTGAGTATCCGGAGCTTTTCGGAACCATATTAGCTGAAGGCGGGCTGTACTCAAAAGTGGATCATACCATCACGACAACCCACTACAGCAATATCTACTGGCAGGACTACAGTACCTATATATTTGACGGGACGGGAAATCTGGATCCGGAGTACCGCTCAGATCTTTTTTATTATTTTAACCCCGGGCATATCCGAAAATATGATCAACTGAATTTCAATATCTGCATGGAGGACAACCTGTCTAAGACCTTTTATCAAAACAACACGGATTTTATCAAAAGGTTTAGCAGTGATATCTCAGGCATTGCCAACACGGACAAAACTTACGTGGTATGCTATAAAGATAACGAGGATGAATATCGGAAATATCTCGGAAACAAGCCCGAAATCTCCATTGAGCATTACGGCAATACCAAAGGTGCCAATCACTTGATGGATAATGTCAATATAGTTTGTACAGGCGTCTTGAACAAGGGTGAGCCCCATTATATTAGTAAGCATTTGGCTATTTCCGGTCAGATAGGCTCGTTTCACTCAACGACAAGCGGCAAAGTCCGCAGATATGATGATCCGGAAGTTGAAACCATAAAAATATTTGATATGGTAACTGACCTGATCCAGGAGATTTTCAGGACCAAGCTTCGTAACCATTACTCGAATCAAGAGATAAACGTTTATATTGTGAGCCGTGACAAAAACCTGATCAATACGCTTGTGGATTCATTTCCGGGGTGTCACGCGAACAGAAACTGGATGCCGAATGCTTTGGTGAATGACCGTGAAGTGTTTCGCGAGTTCGTGAATGAGCATGGTAGTGAATACAGTGCCAGGACAAAGCTGGTGAGAGCCTTCATGGATGAAGGTTATACCCTGACAGCAGAGGATCTGATGGATGTATTGGACATTGACAGCAAGCATGCGAGCAGATATTTAAAATAAAAAAAGTATTTTTGGGGGTTTCCTATAATATATACAGGAATCCTCCATTTTTACCTTTTTTCAGATGCGAAAAGACAGCATCTCAAAAAAAACAAAATAGGATAAGATGTAAAATGACGATAAACAGACAAGATTTAGTAAAACAATACAATAGCTACGGCTTTACAGCCGGGCAGATATCAGAAGAGCTGGATATTCCACTCTATTTGGTTAAAAGCGCTTTATATAAGTATCCGAAAACCTCAACGGAGATTAAAGCAAAGTCCCTACGGTACAAAACACACATATATGATAAGCGGCAAGCCACGGACAGAGATCGTCCCATGTACGAGCTCCTATACCGCGTTAAGCCCCGTAAATTAAATAAAATGATTAAAAAAATGGGCACGATCCTCACCGCCAAGGTGCTGGGATGCACACGCAATGATATCATCGCGTTGAAGTACCATTTCGGCTATTATGAGCGCATTCCAGGAGATGCCCTTGAGAGGATATGTTACTTCTCCGCTGACCTTCGTAGAAAGGTTGATCAGCGAGATCACCGTATTTGTATACGGTGTCATCATCAGATTGATGATGATAAGATTCGCTATCACAAGATATCACATCCGGGCCCTATGACGGTCGATAATTGCGCGACGCTATGTTTGAATTGCCGTGCTACAAAGGTATTAAAGGAATATGGCCGCGATATCCATCAATTTGATGGAATGCGGTTTAAGGATTTTGTAAGGTGGATTGAAGAAAAAGTGCCTTATAAAAGCTTAATTAGAAAAAGGACGCACTGTCCAAATTTAAACAAAAAACAATAAAAGGAGACATTATGATTTATTTTTATAAAATTATAAACTCAGGATTACCTGAATTAGACAACAAAATAATGGGAGTTACACAGAACCCACCGGAGGGTGGATTGATAAATTTTAAATATTTAAGCGGCCCCAGCATGTGGGCTGTATTTGAGCCAAAACCTATCAAAGAACATTCATATGATTTGTTTTGGAAAACTTTAGCAGAAGGCGATGAGCATTTTGTTGATTGCGACATCAGGACTTTTAACAGGAAATTAAGAGAAGACACTTTCTCAACAGTCAGCATCCTTCAAACATTTGAAGTAAATAAAAAAAACTTCATCATATTTGATTTTAATTATGATTACCGCTTAGTCATGATGGTTGGGAGCTTTCAGCTGCCTGATAGAGGAACTATTACCGGCGGTAAGGATGGATATTTCTGGATTGAGGATTTTTATGAGAAAAGAACTCAAAAAAGACATTATAAAAAGCTATTTGGCTTAACTGAGAATGAAGCTACCGAGTTTATGAAGAAATATAAAAAGTAAACCACAGAGCCCCTGTATAACGCAGGGGCCTTCATCTCATTTACCTTAATTTAACTCTAATGAGCACAACCTTCGGATTGCTGCATGAATACAGGTATTTTAGCACGCCTTGCCAAAAAATATTGATGTTTTCTGTTAACTGCGGTTTAATGATTGCCTGGCTACTGTAAGTATTTGGCAATCAGGCCGTTTTATATTATATTTTGTAAAATGAATATAAAAGGCATTACATCCTGTGTTACTACGGGCAAGTTTCTTCTATGGCTATTGCCTGTCATCATTTTTATAAGCTGTGATCTTTTTAATCCCAACACGCCGCCGCAAATCACTTCTAGCCCGGTAACTGAAGTCAATGAAAACGCCGAGTACGAATATCTCGTTCAGACAGAAGACGTAGACGGAGATGATATTTCATATTCTCTGACAATATTTCCCGACTGGCTTCACCTTTCCGGAAACAGGATCCACGGAACTGCGCCGGTGGTAAATTTCGACAAAACCTACGCGGTTACAATCCAGGCGTCCGACGGCAAAGATATTGACGAGCAGAGCTATGTGATCACGGTTAAAAATGTTCCGGATCCGGAAAACACCCCTCCGGAAATAACATCCGAGCCCGTAACAGATGTTGATGAGAACTCTTATTACGAATATTCTATGACTGCAGAAGACGCCGACGATGACAATTTAACTTATTCTTTAGCCGAAGGTCCTTCTTGGTTATCAATTTATCGAAATAGAATTAGAGGAACGGCTCCGGAAGTATCTCAAGACAGCAGCGTCTCTATTACAGCCAGAGTTTCTGACGGGAAGGATTGTGGCGAGCAAAGTTACAATTTGATCATCAGGCAGGTCCCCGATCCTGACCGTATCCCAAAGCCTGGCGTTGGCAGGCGATATTGATATTGCATACAGCGCTCGCTTAAAGGATCTGACAAGCGCAACCCGGGAGGTCTATTATGAGGGCGTAAAAATAGACAGCCTGAGCTTGGAGATCACGCAGGCCCATTATACGGAGATCTTGGAAGAGAACCGCAAAGGCATGTGGGAGTTTGTTCTTAGCGCAGTTGACGCGGATACCGCAAGAGACACCATTGTGGTGCCCGATTATGCACCCACAGCGGACTTGTCGTCTTTGGAAATGCAATTGATTTTTGAAGAGGGGAAAATGCCGGTTCTGGCTCTTCCTGCGCCCTTAGACATCAATATTGAAGACAGGCAGCTGCGCTACAGCGGCGTGGAATGCTCAGACAGCATGACCCAGGCGAGAATTATTAATGATTCCCTGTATATTACCAACGCCAAGCGTCAGAGAGGGCCTTTTATGATCACGCTTGTTTTCGGAAGCGAGGAGTGTGGTATCGGCAGGCAAACAGCAAGCGGTGAGATCCTTGACCCCACCGTCAACTGGTTTAACCCCTTTATCCGGCCCGTGAAGGGAACATATTATTACGGAAGTGGGGACGCAAACCAAGACGGATTTATTGATTCCTTGGATGTGCAAGCAATTGAAAACGGAATTGAAACCGACGAAGCGGATATAGATGGAAACAAACAAATTAATTCTGATGATAAAATGCTTCTTGAGGATTATTTGAAAGGGAATATATCTTATTTACCCGGACATTACGAAAAACTTGAAACAAAAGTTGAAAGAGACGATTGGGTTCAAAAGATGATGGATATTGACAGCACAAATTGGGATAATCGCTATGTTCAAGGGGACGCAGAAAATTGTTGGGTTTCCGGAAATTACGCATCTCAAACGAGTATAAACTTCTTCGGGTATTACGATGATGAAATTCAATGGGACAAGTATGATTTAAGTGAAAATAGACGGTTCAACTTGCCAATTTATTATGTTCACAGTAGTCTAGATAACCCTGATGGTTCTCATAAAGGTGGACACGGAATGAGTGCAATATTGACTGGGGATTACACCCTTGAATTTGATAGTTGGAATTTTATTGAACCTCAAACTGATTATACTAATGTTCAACCAGAAATTGGGGGCTTAATATGTCCATTCCAGGAGATGTTTATATTTATGCTCCAAATCGTTTTGGAGAGTATCCCAATGAAGATATGTTGAAGGGAGAGAGAATTCTTGTTTTTGGGATAGATGAAAGTGGAAATATCTCTTATTATCCAAATACTACTCACAAAGATTTAGTTTTAACCCGTCCATAATTAATCGGTCCGAACCTTTTAACCGGTACAAAAAAAGACCGGCATAGTGGAAAAAATACCTGGTTCCAACATCCCCCAGATAGGTTTTTTTGATTTCTGTGTGGAAAACGGTTTTATATATATTTTTTTTATAATTTTTTTTCAACCTCCTAACCCCAATGAAAGATCGCATCCCTATAATTTTTTTTTGAAAGGCCCCCGGGAGGTCGGGGGCTTTCATCTATGTCAACCCAAAACGGAGGAGGTACGTATCAGGGAGGTCAAAGTATTCAATAAACTGCCTTCCAAGTTCTTTCATTTTTTCTCGCACATAGCGAGCACTTGTTTTTAGCTTGGCGGCAATTTCTTTGTAGCTATAACCTATCCGTTTCAAATTAAACATCTCTCTGATCTTTTCATCAAACCGTTGAAGAAAACGATTGAGTCCGATTTTGAATATCTGAGAATCTGAAAAATCTCTGTGGGCAATCTTTGCGGCCATTCTTCCACAATCCTCGGCATCATCCTCGCTGTCAAAATTCATTGACAGGATTTCGGTATCTCCCGGAGATAATTACCAACATTATAAACATCATTTTTAAATTTGCATTTCGGGCTGCCATAATGATGTCTTACACCTGACTTGAGATCTCCAGCTCTGTATTTCATAACGTTAACAAGTTCTCCAACGGTTAAGACTTTCCCCTTTTCATTTGCATTCTTATATGCTTGGTGCGCAAGTGATACAATGCTTTGTGCGATATCTTTATCACCGCGCGCAATTCTTTGAGCATGGCTCATAAGTACATCATACATATTAATCTCCTCTTTATAATATTCTTATACCATAAAAAAGAGGAGGAACACATGCCTCTATCTATCTTATGCCATAAAATTCATAATATGGAATAAGAATATTGAAAGCTGGCGTTTGGGGGTTGAAAATAGCTGTAAAATATGGGACCAAAGGGAGATTTTAGCTCATTTCACAAAATCTATGATAATAAGTGGACCGTTTGTGACATGATTACTTAAATTATTGACAATGATACCTATCGATGATGTGTGGGTACCTCTCGAAACTCGCCGTAAAGACGCTCTTGTATAGCGAAAATAAATAACCTTTCAGATCAATCCTGCCACCAGGGTTTAAAGCAACTGACCAAAAACTCCCCAAGGTATTGTTGCGAGTGTTTTAGATTTTATTTATGCGGGTGTATACAGTTTATTTGTCCCGGCACGTACATTCTAAGAAGTTAATGTATGTTTTTTGCTTTCAATCAAATATATTTAACAGTCATTAGATTTATATACTGTAGATATAATGCTATATTATTTTTGGAATGTAATTTTATGGCTTTTTCTATTTGTATTTTTCGAATTTATATAATACATTGCAATCCAATCAAAAAAAGTCGCTGTTGATGGCTTGTTGTTATTATTGACTTCAAGTCTTAAGATCTCAAGAACATGATGGAGAAAATTATGAATCTTTACGCGATCGGTTTTTTTGCTATAGCTGTCTTGCTTTATCTGTTGCCCACTATATCAATTTATAACTACCTCAGAAGAAGAACGGATAAAATCCCGGATTTTTTTCATACCAATTGAAGATATTTGCTTATTTAAACAAGTACCGTCGATACTCAAAAACAAATTACGGATCCACTGGACCATTATATTTTCTTTGGTATATATCATGTTCTGTAGCGGTCATTCTAATTGTTTTAGGTATTCTGTGTTGTCAGATTCCTTAGAAAGAATAGCAAAAAATATTATTTCATGATTTACAGCCCGTTCTTTGCAGAATAGTTTTGAATTATAAAGATATGGTTTAAGGAGAAGGAATCTACATGTACAATGAAGAAAAAGATAAGAGATCGCAGTCTTTGATTATTTTTATCGTTATAGTATTTCTGGGAAGCATGGGACTTTTTTTAAAACATTCAGCCCAAATGAAAATCAACACGATTGTCATAAAGGAACAGGCAGATCATATAAGTGAAACATGCTTACGGGACAGTTCTTATTTAGAAGTTTTTTGCAGAAAAATATTTAATAATTACAAAGATACCATATTCATCCATTATTATCCCGAAGATCACGCTGGAATGAATAAAAAACCACTATATTCAGAATATTGGTTTGATTCCTGCAACGGAAAGGATTTTCTTATTGCGCAATATGATCTTGTGGATGAGATCCGGGCACTTTCTGTTATTGGTATTAAAAATGACAGCCTCGTTAGCGTAAATGCATTTCGAAGAGGAGGAATGATCCCATATACTTTCGGCCCCTTAGCCCGTATGTGTAAAGAAGTTTTTTAACTTGTTCTCTTCTGATTGAAAATATTTTAATAGTAATTTGTCCCATCTTTCCCAGGCGGCTTT